>CALVBT010000004.1 GCA_944325885.1 Candidatus Gastranaerophilales bacterium
CTCGGGTGAGTGGCACTCTGCCGACGAAAAATGACTAAATGTCATTTTGAGGAGAGGCCGGTAGCGCAGTTGACAATTTAATAATATCTGGGTGAGTGGCACTCTGCCGACGAAAAATGACTAAATGTCATTTTGAGGAGAGGCCGGTAGCGCAGTTGACAATTTAATAATATCTGGGTGAGTGGCACTCTGCCGACGAAAAATGACTAAATGTCATTTTGAGGAGAGGCCGGTAGCGCAGTTGACAATCTAATAATATCTCGGGTGAGTGGCGCAGTGGTAGCGCAGTTGACTCTTAATCAATTGGTCGTGGGTTCGAATCCCACCTCACCCAAAACTAATAATCAAGAGGGTTTACACCCTCTTTTTTTACACTATTCGAACCCACGAACGTGGGATAATTCATAATCGCATTATAGTTTAACAGGACATTTTGGATAGGTATTTGTAGCCAAAAGAGCAAAGTTGTAGGGAATTTGAGGCTAATTTATATTGTTGAGATTTGGTGGTCTTTTCTTGCACTTTTGTCTCAATTTTTGCACTAAATTTTACTGATATTCTGGAATATTAAATTTAATTTGGCATCTATCTCCAATGGAATTTGAGTTTTAGCCCTGATACTTTTAGTGCAAAAATTGTCCGGTTTAAAATTGCTTCTGGTTTGATATGTGTCGAAATGTCTCTGAGATTGAGACAAGACACTTGATGTTTTTCAAAAAGAGAGCGATTAATGTCAATGCAAACAAAAGGAGCATACATTGACAGAGAAAGACTATCAATTATATGGAACAAGAATTTTTAATTTGAAGACACAAGAAATTGGTCTATTAATTTGTGTTTGGAAAAATAAGTTTGCTGATGGCGATGTTAATTTTGTAACCTGTGTTGATAAACAAGGCAAAAGATATGATATAGCCTTGGATTATATTAAGGAGATTGAAGATGAATTCCCTGTCTAATCAAATTCAATTTACACCCGAGAAATGTAAACAAATAGCACTCGCAAGATTGGATTTAATCCACAAATGGCAAGAGTTCCGCCGCAAAGCAGTAAACAAACTTCAAGCGGACTATGATTTTGTAAAATTGCATAATACTTCAAATTCTCATTTGTTTGAAATTCTAGGGAAAATATCACGAGGAAGTTTGCATCGTTGGCATACGATATTAAACGGAACAGAAGATTATACAAAACTTTTGCCTCAGTACAAATATTCTAAAGCAGACGAATATAGAACGGTTTTGACGGACGTAGAAATAAAAATCTTTATGAGCTTGCTTTTGCACCCTAATCGTATTTCAATAGGCAAGGCAACCGCTCTAACCAAGTACAAGCTAAAAGAGCAAGGGCAAAGTTTCATACCCGCAGATATTACATTTAGACGCTATGCAAAATGGTTTAAGGACAATAATTACGACAAATGGGTACTTGCTCGAGACGGAGAAAAGGCACTTTCTGACAAGGTCGAGCCTTATATTAAACGAGATGCTAGCCTGCTTGATGTCGGGGATATTTTAGTCGCAGACGGGCATAAACTGGCGTTTCAAGTGATTAATCCGTTTACGGGCAAGCCTTGTCGGGCAACTTTAGTTGGATTTTTGGATTGGAAATCAACAGCACTGGTCGGTTATGAAATTATGCTTGAAGAAAACACCCAATGTATTGCAAGTGCCCTAAGAAACGCAATAATAAACCTTGATATGATACCCAAAATTGTCTATCAAGATAACGGCAGAGCATTTAGAGCAAAATACTTTACAGATGATAAAGGGTTCGGAGAATTAGGCTTTTATGGACTCTATGCAAAACTCGGGATTGAAACGGTATTTGCAAGACCTTATAACGCAAGGTCAAAAGTTATTGAGAGGTTCTTTAAAGAATTTCAAGAAGGATTTGAAAAACTAATGCCAAGTTATGTCGGCTCATCAATTAACAACAAACCTGCATACTTGAAAAGAAACGAAAATTTTCATAAAAACTTACACCAAGATTATGTTCCTACCATAGAAGAAACAATCAAAATGATTGATATGTGGCTTAAGTTCAAGAACTCTCAGCCCTGTACAAATGCACCGAATATGACAATCACAGAGGTTTTAGAAAATCGAAAGAAACAAAATATTAATAAAACCTTGCTTGACGATTTGATGCTGGCAACTGAAGTTAAAACTATTCAGCGAAATGGCGTAAGGTTCTTAAATTGTGACTACTTTGACGAAAGACTATACGGGCTTAGAGGAAAAGTTCTGATAAAATACAACCTGTTTGATTTGACAAGTGTAAAAGTTTTTACCCCGAAAGGTGAATACTTATGTACCGCAGAGCGAGTAACCGAAACTCACCCGATGGCAAAGATTTTAGGAACTGTTGAGGATTTAGAGGATTACAAACAAAAAATCCAAAAACAACAAAAACTGAAACGGAAAACGATAAACTCGGTTAAAAAGTTATTGACTAATGATGAAATAAAACTAATTGAAGCAAGGTCGAACCAAGAAGAAATGGAAAATTCTAACAATTTTCAAAAAGAGTTCAAGCCTCATTCAAATGGTGTTCAGAAAATAAACAACGGAGAAAAATCACTCCCTATCTTTAAAAACAATTCAGAAAAATACGAATATTTGATAAAAAACGACCCTGACAATCCTTGGATAAGTGAATTTAAAAAGACAAAGGAGTATGAATTGCTTTATGCGTAAAATCTTTGTGAAAACAAATAACGTCAAAAATTTTATCGGACTTGTAGAAAACTTGCAAAATAAATCCAAAAACATCCCTAAAATGGGACTTATATATGGCGAACCGGGGCTTGGAAAATCTCAAACGGCTTTATGGCTTGCGTATAAATATAATGTGACATATTTAAGAGCAACTAATTTGATGACAGGTCGCTGGCTGTTAGAAGAATTAGTTAAAGAATTAGACGAAATACCAAGATATTTAACTTCCGATAATTTCAATTTAGTGGTTAAAAAGCTAAAACAAAATCAACAGATAATTTTTATTGATGAAATTGATTATTTAATGAACAATTACAAATCTATTGAAACCCTTCGGGATATTCATGATGAAACCGATTGCCCGATAGTCTTTGTCGGAATGGGCTTGGCTCACAGAAAACTTGAACGCTACAAGCATTTATATGACAGATTTAGCGAGATTGTAAAATTTGAAACCTTTGGGGTAAATGATATTGGGCAAATTATAGGGCAATTATCCGAAGTAACTTTTACCCCTGATTCGATAGAATATATCCACAAAAAATACAACCGATTCAGACAAATAGTTCAGCTTATAAATCAAATGGAAATATTTGCCAAAGATAATAATTTAACCGAGATTAATTTGGAGGTAATTCAGCATATATTATGAATATTGAAAAATTAGCAAAAAGATTAAAAGAATTTACCCTTGATGAAATTGAGATAATTGCTGAGTGTGATTGCAAAGCAGAGCTTGAACAGCTTTTGAACGAGGGTAAAATAGTCTTTGAACAAGGTCAGTATAAATATGTAGAGAAACAAGAAGCAAAGACGTTTGAATTGTACCCAAAACCAGAATTAAAAATAAACCAAAAGGTCTTATTTCAAGATATTGCATTGAGCTACATTACAAATAAAAAGTTAACAAAAGATACTCTTAAGGGTTACAAATCACAGTTAAAATACAATATTCTGCCGTATTTTGGCGATATTCAAATCAGTAAAATTACTTATGAAATGATTGTTGATTTTATGCAGAAAATGAAAGAAAGACATAAACCTAAAACAGCGAGCAATGGTGTTACTTTGCTTGGAAGCATTTTAAAATATGCGTTTGAGCTAGGCTTAATTAAGCATAACCCTTACTATGGTGTAAAAAATTCTATGTGCAGATAGGAATTAATATGACAAAAATGAAATTTTATAAACAAGCGAGAACTATGTATATTGAGGAAAATATACCAATTGATGTTATTTCTCAAAGTCTTAATATCTCCAGAAGAACTTTGTTTTACTGGAAAAAGAAATACGAATGGGATAAAACATACTTTGAGAAAAAGCATAATAAAGAAATTTTTAATCAGGAACTATTAGATTTTACTAAAAAATTCATAAAAAAACTTTCAAAAGATATAGATAATCATATACCGTTTTCACAAGCAGAGGTTTATTCCTTTTTGAATATTTTAAAAAATACTCCTATAAGTAAACAATTTAAAATTTCGAAAACTAAACAAAAGCAACAGAAAGTAAAAGATTTATTTACTCCGGAATATATAAAATATATTGAAAAATACATTTTAGGAATTCAATAGTCTTTCGTCCATATTTGTCGTAGTCGTAATTTATTATGTCTATGCAAACGCAAAGGAGACCAAAATATGGACGAAATAAAATTACAAATCAAAGGTAAAGAACACGATACTTACACAATTCATTACTCTTGCGACGGATTTTATAACGGCGGAGCTTATGCACCAGCAATATGTACTATCTCGTTGATTAATTATGCCACAAAAGAATTGCACTCTTTTGCTCTGAATAATTACCTTGTACAGGGTAAATCTCTGATAGAAAGTGAGCAGCTGATGCTTAAAGATTTTGTGGGTTTTTATCAAAATTTAAATAATCCGATTTTTGTTCACTGGAATATGGACGGACTGGAATATGGATTTAATGCAATTCGTGCCCGTGCAGAAAACTTTGGCATGTATGATTTTGATCTAACTAAAATAAAAGATTACAATTTAAGCACTGTTTTTCACACAAATCTTATGACCAGTCTGGAACAAAATAATTGCAAACGTATTACTGTCCTAAACGGTAAAGATGAAGCAATTTGTTTTAACAAGCGAGCATTTGAAATTGTCAAAATGTCTACAGATGGTAAAGCTATTGGATTATCTGACTTATTTGAAAAATATCTTTCAAATGATTTAGCAGACGATGATGAAGACTATATATATTAGTAATTATCCAAATTTTCTTTCAAATATTTTCGATATTCATCTTGCAATGATTTTGGCGCAATTATTTTACATCCGCCTCCCCACTTGAATACATGCCAGATAATTTCTTTACTTCCGCTTGCTTTAAAGTTTACTGTATATGTTCCATCTGCATTCCATTTACCGGATTGTGTGGGGTGAAAATTGAATTGACTTGCCTCTTGTGCTAATTCTTGCGAAAACAAAAGTTCTACTTCTAAAATTTCACCGTGGTAAACTCCAAATGATAAGTTTGTATATTCTTGCAAGTCAAAATTACCCTTATCAAAGGTTTTGTCCGTAAGTTTCAAATTCTCAAACTTATGCAACAGATAGTTGTATATCCCGTCACCTTTTGCTTTTTCTCTTGCAACAAGATAAATTTTCTCACCGTAAATCATTCCCAAAGGTTCAATCAACCTCTCCTTGTTGTGGTAAATTCCTGTAACCATTTTTGAGTGCTGAACAGCTTCCCGAATAACCTCTAATGATTCAAGACTAATTTTGTACTGCGGCATCTGACGGACGGCATAACCCTCTGTCTGCATATAAAGTTCAATATTGTTTTCTAATGGCAGAGAATGTTTTTTGTTCAGGGATTTTAGTTTTTCGATGGTTTTACCCAGCTCCTCTTTCATTTCTTTATTGGTTGTCCGTCTTTGAAGCTGTTCAATATTTGCAATTTCTTTCGGTGTAAATGAAATAAGGTTTGAAATGGAATAATTTATAAAACCCCAGTGTTTTTGATTGTCATCTGTTTCAATTTCGTCGACTGAGGGAAAAATACAGGTCAGACTATCCCGCATACGTTCAGCCGTCCTGCGAGAAACATTATACCTTTCAGCAATTTCCGAAATTGTAACTCCTTGAATTTTTGATGACATAAAAATTGCAAGGTCTAAAATATCTGATATTCTTGAGTATCTTGGTTTGTCTGACATAATTTTCTCCTGATTTAAATTTATTATATACCAATATGACCATTTTTGTCGCAATGTGAAATTAAAATATAATCGAGGTGATAATATGACAAAAATTATAGATATGAAAAAGTATCAAAAACGTGAAAAAATTGATAGAATTTTATTATATTGTGTTGATAACAAAATGGAAACTCGCTATATTACTGCGGAATTTTGTGAGAAAAATGAGCTGTTAATTAAGCTGGTTCACTATAACAATATTGATTCTTACGACAGATTAGATTATCTTTATATCTTTTCAAAAAAAGAAAGTAATAAATTAGTAAAATTTTTTGCCGAAAATAAATCAGATTTTTTATATGAACTTAAAGCCAAATTCAATACAGCGAGTGCTTGTAGTGATTTAATACACTTTGCTGATATTCACAACATAAAATATAAATTTGATGACCTCTCTGACAATATATATTCATCCTTTTTGGAATTAGATGACATTTTTTTACCCGATAATAAACTTTATTATAGTAAAGATAACTTATTTATTCCAAATTTGTACATACCACCAAGAAACGGTGTCACAAAAATTTATACACCTGAAGGCTATTTGTATTTAGAAATATCTTACAAGAATGGTTTAAAGGATGGTATGACAAAATGTTACTTTGAAAATACTAAAATAGTTGATTGGAAACAAAATTATACAAAAAATAAACTAAACGGAATTTCTAGAAGTTATTTCAAAAATGGAAACTTAAGAGTAACAGAAACATTTGTTAATGGCCTAAAAGAAGGCATAGAAGAAACATATAATCAAGAAGGGTTTTTAGAATATTCCGAGATGTTTAAAAATAATGCAAAAAACGGGAAATCCATTAAATTTTACCCTAATGGACAAATTGAAAAGGAAGCATATTTTAAAAACGGGAAACAAGATGGAGAAACCAAATGGTATTATGATACCGGAGAATTAAAACTTGTTGCATATTGGAAAAATGATAAGTGTGATGGAGAAAGAATTACTTATCATAAAAACGGACAAATTAAAGCCATTTCTACATATAAAAATGGTTCATGCATATCTGATGAATACCAATATTATGAAGATGGTACATTAGAAGCCATAATTCCTGCAAGAGATACCGGCATTGAATTAGTGTATTATCCAAACGGAAAACTAAAAAG
Organism: Candidatus Gastranaerophilales bacterium; assembly: GCA_944325885.1. Taxonomy (GTDB): domain Bacteria; phylum Cyanobacteriota; class Vampirovibrionia; order Gastranaerophilales; family Gastranaerophilaceae; genus Limenecus. The sequence goes on from CALVBT010000004.1 coordinate 7,076, forward strand.
TGAAAGAAAATACAATAAAGGTAAAAAATGTGGCAATGGCAAATATTATTATGATAATGGAAAAATAGAAGCTGATTACAATTATAAAAATGACAAGAGACATGGAATATGTAAAGAATATCACTATAATGGAAAAATTCGCTCTGAATGTGAATATAAAAATGGTAAAAAACATGGAATAGAAAAACGATATTATAATAACGGTCAATTAAGTTATGAACGACATTACAAAAACGGTTTACGCGACAGCTGGTCTATAAGTTATGAAGAAAAAACCGGTGAAATACAATATAAAATATTCTTCCGTAAAGGAAAAGTTGTAGATTTTTATGGTATTGACGGTATTACCGGAGTAAAAGGTTTGAAAATTGAGTAAAGAAAGGATAAAAATTATGGATAAAGATATGCCGATAAGTGCAATTAATATAAGGAAAATTTCTCGTGGAGAAAGCTATTTTGACGGAGAGCACTTTGAAGGACACGGTGATAAATGGGTTGCACTTTGGGGCAATACCGAAAAATTTACAGTAGAAAACATGAAGAAATGCATCACCTCCGGCGATATTATTTTTAAACAAGAAAACATATTAAATAAAAAATTTGCAGGAATAGTCTATCCAAAAAATGAATTATTATCTGTGTTAAGTTTGATAGAATTAAAAGAAAATTGCAATGAATATATTTCCGCATATCCTTTATTAATAGGAATTAATAACGAGGTAAAACTTAAGGAAGACTATTGCTGGCAAAATGGAGGAGAAGGTGAATTCGCAGTCGAAGCAGGAGATGATAGAGTTATAAATTTCTTTGATCCGTTTTATGCGATCGATAAAGCCAATTTTAAAACAGATAAGACCCAAACAATATCACTTGCCGGACTTGCATATAGTTTAGATAAACTGAAAGAGCAAGAATTTGTTATTGATAAAGGCGAGTTCTATAATGTTTCCAGAGATGAGTTCTTAAAAGAGAATCCGGATAAAACTGAGCAAGATTTTGAACCGCCGGTTGTAAAACTAGAGGCAGATCATTTCAGGATGCTTATACCTAAACAATATGCCTGTGAATATGAAATAGCAACTCAAATTGAAAATATAAAATATTTTAAAATACTTGGTGAAGAAATTGTCCAATTAAAAGTAAATCTTGAACATCATGAAAATGAAAAATCCTTATATTGCAATATATATGTTTCAAAACATGTTTTGGGCAAATATAAACCTCAGGTAGGAGATGGGATAAATGCAATTATTTGGCTAACAGGATTTTTTAATTAAAGTGAACTCTGCGAATTAGCATTTGAGAAGTTTAGTAAAACATACGCAATAAAGAGATGCAAATTATAGGTTTTGTAGCAATGAAAAAACACCGTATATCTAAAGCAAAAAATCAAACTTATCACTTCAAAAAAAGATGTGATGAAAGATTGGGGGCACAAATAGATAGGAAAGCAATTCAAAAGCATATCAAAGAACAAAAGTTTAGTGAAAATTTTTATTTTCTGGATAGACAATCCAATAGAGTTACCCGATACCGTTATAAGTTTCAAAATACGTGGTATATAATTCCTTATGACAAAAATACTCATAAAGTAATAACCATATTTGAAGATAATAACCAAGATATTACTATGGAAACCCAAACAAAAATTATTAAACAAAGTATATCAGATAATACTATGAGCTGGCTACAAAAAATTATTCAATTTATTAAAAATATAAAAATATCATTCTTAAAATAATATTGAGAAAAAAATTTAAGTTTCTTTTTCTTTCAACCATATATCTAAACAAGCCAAAATATGCTGTGTAATATCTATAATACATGAAATTGAGTCGACTAAGTGTTCATTTTCTATTTGTATCTTACCATCTTTATGTAATCCAATTCTAAATTTTATATCCTTACCCTTGTTTTCAGTTTTATTTATCATACAAAGAAAACTTATTCCAGACATATGAATAAATTTAGATGTTTGCTGATATACTCTTAGTACCCAGTCAACTCCAAATGTTTTTTCAAATTGTTCACATAAGAACTTATCGGTCAGAAATTGTTTAATATTTTTACCTTTTTTATTTTTTATCCAAACTTGCAATTTATCAATTCTTTCTCCTGATAGAAAGGTATCAGAATATTTCGTTCTACTATCTGCATCTAACAATATTGCTGCATAAAATCTTAGCAGTACATCTAATTGCATACGAACAATAGCAAAAGCAACCAAATAATTCTCGTTTTCTATTAAATTAAGAAATGCGGAGATATTGGCTAAAGCTTTATTTGTTGCACCCATAAATATAAAATCAGTTTTATAAATAGGGGTATTTGGTTTAATATTCTGTTGGTAAATACTACATAAAAGTTCTTTTTGTCTAATTAATTCTGTTTTTAAATTCTCCATATTGACAGATTTAGCCTGGTTCATTTTGTTAATTCCTGATACATTTGCATTAAGCGGGCGACGGTTTCGGATTCGGTCAGCCAGCGAAATTTGCCGGTTTGTTCATCTTTTATGCGGAATCCGTATGCTTCCATAACAGCTTTGTCATTTTCCTGATGTGCTTTTCTGAGTTCAGGCGGCATTGTGAGTTCATCATACAAATCAGCAAGTGAGCAATCAGGGTATAAGGCACGGGCATCCAAAATCCCCTGTGCTGTTTTTTCGATTTTTGCTTTCTGCTCTGTAGTAGGATTGCACCAGGGGAAGTTGTTGTAGACAATATCTTTTGAATAACGCCAATCACTCTTTAAGTAACCACCAACAGTTCTTATCCAAGCCATATGTACATTTGAATTTAAAATGCCGAAATGATATAAATTAGCATTAAAAACACAGAATAAATTATTACCAGGAATCATTCCATTATTTACATACCCCATTGGCATATACTTTCTTTTAGATGAAGAAACTAATGGAATTGCAATATATGAAGTATTCTTAAAAAGCTTACAGGGTCTAAACAAATGAGGAATATCTTTTAATTTATAAGCATCACCAGTTATTGGTGCATTTTCACGCCATTCTTTACATGCAGAAACTCGTTTTTTTATTTCAAGTAAATTTCTTAATTCATGTGGGGAAATATCCTTTAGCCATAAACAAAAACGAGGAATATTATTTATAAATTCTACTCCCATTGAATATGGACGAATCCACTTTTCAGCAGCAGGTTCATTTTGGAGCAACTGTTCTTTTTCTTCTAAGCTTAGTGTTAAAAAGCCATTGTCTGTCGCTTGAAAACCTTTACAAATTTCAGGAATATTAGATAGGGCAGAACTACGACTTTCTACAAAAATATTATCTGATGCTAATAAATAAGCATTAATATTATCAACAAGCTGCATTCGCTCATTTGTATACAATTTTCTTTTGTTATTATTCGGTGTACAGCTAAAACCTACAATCACGCAATGGACATGAGCTTTTGAATTTGATTCACTATCCCATCTAAAGGTTCTGTGTGCAAAATCAATATGAATATTAAATCTGTCAAATAATGGTTTCCAAACCCCTGCAACCTGCTCCCCCTGAGTAATTGAATTTGTCGAAACAAGAGCGGTTTTTATATTTGTATATTGCATTAATTCCGCAGATTTAAAATACCAGCCCGCGACATAGTCTATTTTACCTGAAGTTTTGTAAGATTTACCATTTTCATCAACATAAAGAGATAAAATATCATCCTTTTGTTCTTTTGTTTGCAAAGAATACCCAACAAATGGTGGATTGCCCATTATGTAATTTAATTTTTCCTTAGGAATTATATCTTCCCAATTTATCCGTAAAGCATTACCTTCAACTATATTTGCGGAAGTTTTTAATGGCAGAAAATCCAAATCCATATGAACAATATCTTCCGTTTTCTTCATCATTTGGGATTCTGCAATCCACAATGCCGTTTTTGCTACTGTTACGGCAAAATCATTTATTTCAATTCCGTAAAACTGCTTTATCGAAACTTTTATCGGATTTGTAACCGCTCCTAGCGTAACTTGGCCTTTTTGAAGTTCATACAGAATTTCATTTTCGAGTTTACGAAGCGAGATATAAGTTTCTGTTAAGAAGTTTCCGCTGCCGCAGGCAGGATCTAAAAAGTTTAGGTTTGCAATTTTATTCTGAAATTCTGCAAATTTTTTATCTCTGTTTTTATTTTCCGGTAATGCTTTAATTTCGGCAAATTCTTCATTTAGTTCATCCATAAACAGAGGATTTATGACTTTATGAATGTTTTCGATTGAGGTGTAATGCATCCCGCCTTTTCTACGAGTTTCAGGATTTAGCGTGCTTTCAAAAACTGCACCGAAAATTGTAGGGCTGATTTCTGACCAGTCAAAGTTTGCACTTGCCTTTTCTAACAACAAAGTTCTTATTTCCTCTGTAAATTGCGGGATTTCAATATGTTCCTGAGCAAAAAGCCCACCATTTACATAAGGAAAAGCTTTTAAATCGTCTTCCAAATAAGGATCCCTGTCTTCAGGTTTTGTGTTCAATACTGTAAAAAGTTCAATAAGTGCTTTTCTCATTTTTGAAACATCATACTGCCGCAAGTAATCTAAGAAAATATCGTGCTTGCCAAATATTCCCGCATCTTCTGCATACAAACAAAATACCAGTCTTACACATAAAATATTTAGACTTTTCAATGATTCTTCATTTGTACAGTCCTTATATTGTTTTAAAAGTGCATCATATAATAATCCAACAATCTCTCCGGCCTTTATAGAAACTTCCATTTCTTTTTTGAGATGTTCGCTGCCTGTATCAACCAAAAATGAAAGTCTGTAATATTCCTTTTCTAAATCTTTAAGTAAAATTTCCTGTGGTTCGCCGTTCGGACGTTCCATATCATAAACGCAGAATTTTTGGAAGTTACAAGTAACAACCCAGCGGGGATGTTGGGACAGTGGCAATTCTGTTATGTATCTTTTTGCCTGTTGAAAAGGATTTAGCAAACTACCGTCAGATTGTTTAATTGCTTTATATAAATCTTTATCAGAACTTTTTTGTTCAATCAAAACCTTTGTTGCAGGAATTCTTGCATCAATAAAACTCGTATGGTCAAGGTGAACTTGGTCTTCAAAAGAAATGAATTGTTCAGGATTTTCAACACCCAAAACTTCTCTTAAAAGTTGAATCCAAAACTTTTGGCTTTCACCTTTTTCATAGCCTTTTCCTGTCCAATCTTCAACAAACTTTTTTGCTGCTGTACGTTGCTTTACTTCCGCCATATTACTCCTTACAAGTTTAATAATAGCATGAAAATACAAATCTTAAATGTTTTAGAAAGCTTTTATTCAACAATATAAAGACAGTCCGTAAATTTTAAAAGTAATTATTATAGAAAATAAATATAGATAATGCAAAAATAATCCTTTTGGGTCATTGAAATCCATTCATTTTTATTTTAAAAGTATCTTGCAAGATACTTTTAATTCAGAAATAAATCATTGAAAATAATTCTTAAGAGGGGTTGAATTTTAATAAAAAATATGTTATAATCGGTATTATACATAATACCGATTAATCAGAATGAATAAGAATAAATCGACAACTCAATTAAAAATGGAAAAGAATAAAGAAAATATTCTTTCATTTTTTAATGAAAAAGTTGAATTTTATAAGATCCGCGAGCTTAGAAAGATTTATAATGAATGCATCGATAAAAAGTATATTTATTCTGTAACAACTTTTACTGCTTTTCAAAAATTTTTAATTCATAACAATGTTTATAAAGAAAAATTTATATTAGAATTTCCGTCAAAAACATATACAAGATATTTTGTAGAAAAACCGAGTTTATATAGAGCAATACAAACTATTAGCCCAAATGCATATTTTAGCCATTATTCAGCAGTGGAATACCATAATTTGACAAATAACATTCCCAAAACAATATTTATATCATTAGAAAAATCAAAACCATTAAAAGAACTACCTAAAAAACAACTTATTCAAGAAGAAATCAATAGAGCTTTTTATATGCCGCCTAGAATTAGTAAAAACCTTACAATTAAAGATATCTATTCAATAAATCTATTACAAAGCAAATACAGCAATAAATTAGGTATAATAGAAACAAATTATAATAATGCAAAAATTAATATAACTAATATAGAACGTACACTAATTGATATTACAGTAAGTCCGTATTATTGCGGTGGCTGTTTTGAGGTTTTGAATGTTTATAAAAAAGCAAGGGGAAGAGTAAATATTCAAAAACTGTATGATATGTTGATAAAGCTGGATTATATTTACCCGCATCATCAAGTTATTGGGTTTTATTTAGAAAAAGCTGGGTTCAAAGAAGCTGATTTACAACTATTTGACCACAATAAAGAACTGCGTTTTTTTGTCCAGCGAGAACTTAAAGAAAAAGAACGAAAATATAGTGAAAGGTGGAATTTATACTATCCAGAATTTCTCTAAATCATTGATTAAGCCCAAAACATACTCAAAATAAAAATCAAAATGAGTTGGATATTTTTTGTTAGCAGCATCTGTTAATTGAACATTTCTAAAGTCATTTTCGTGAATATGGCGTTTTTCTTCAAGTTTTAATAGTAAGTTCATATCTACATCTTTTGCATCAAAAACATGTTTTAAAATTTCCCTATTTTCTTGAAGTTTAAAATCCGCCTTTTGCAAATTTTCCTGAACCAAATAAATATCCCAAAAATCTCTAGCTCTGGGTAAATCTATATCTTTCGGATTATTTCGGTATTCTTTCATTTTTTGACAAATTGCTCTTAATTTCTCGCAAATTATCATTATCGGCGGATAAACATATATTTTATGTCCGTCAATTTCTTTTTCTTCCTTGTTTTGTGTGTATTCAAATTTGCTTATATCAATAATAAAATCTTTTTTATCAGACTGCCCAAGGGATAATGCACGATTTCTTAATTTATCAATATTATTATTGAACTGTTTATAAACATCTGTTGAAACCAATTTGAACGACAAATTATAACCGGTCATTTTTATATCAATTGGCATATGGACAGGTTTATTCTTTATCCTAAAATCAAAAGCATAATAACCTATTTTGTAGAAATTCTGGTTAAATATCTCAGGCAAATCGTTCATGATTTGTTTAATTTCTGCATCTGAAAATTCATTATCAATAGAAAAATCAATATCTTTTGATGAACGACAATGAATTTTATAGGCAAGTTCAAGGCATGTACCGCCTTTTAATACAAGTTTATCTATTAAAATATCATTAGAAACCAATGATATTAAAGCCAATTTTTTAATTTTTAAAAACTCATCTGTATCTATCATTAGATAATTATAGCATTAACAAAAATATTATTCTTTTATCCAGCTTTGCGGAACTAATCTGTTATTTAAAGTCCATTCTTTTAACGGATTAATATCATTTATACCTTCTTTATCTTTCCATACATCCGGTCCAGCATGATCAAGGACTATTATTTGTAAATTACTATCAAATACTTTTTCTGTTTCGTATTCAGTTCCATCTTCCGCTACATTTGTAACTATTTTCTTCAGTTTATTATCACTTATTGCTTTACTCATAATTTTAAACATCTCTTGAACGCATTCAAGATCTGAAAACCCCTTATCAATATTGTTGGATTTTTTCTCATCATTAAAATCAAAATCTTTTGTATGTTGATAATTAACTTTAGGAAAATATACTTGACTCGGTTGGTCAAAGATAATAAAGTTAAAAACAGGTGTTTTTTTGTAGATAAAATGCTTATGAAGACCTAACATCGTTGCAATATGGTAAGCTACCCAGTTAGAACCACTTCCTGTTTCCCATAAAAAATATGACTCTGATGAATATTTATTTTTTACTTTAACTGTTAAATCTTCTTTTGAAAAAGATGCAATTTCATCAAATTCAGCGAAATTAGGTACATAACTATTCGATTTATTAACAATAGATGTCAATTGTTTTTGCCTTAGTTCATCTATGTCAAAATTAAATTTTGCAATTTCATCATTTAATTCTTCAATTTGTTGATCTAAATCATTTTTTTCTGATATTTCATTAATTATTTTTTTTGCACCACCTATAATTTTTACATACAAATCTTCAATAAGGGATTGGGTTCCAATTTTTTCTTCTAAAATATCTTTATTCTTGGTTAAAATATTTATTTTTTCGGTCTTTTCATTTATTTGTTTCCTTATCCTATTTAATTTTGATTCATATATGCCTTTCCCAAATATGTTTGCATCAATAAGTTTATCCTGAACAACTTTTAAATTATTATATAAATTATCAACATCGTCTATTACATCAGTGTCAGAAGAATTCTTTTTACAAAAATCTCTTATAAATTCTGCTATTTCCAAGCGAGAACACTTTTCTTTTAGTTGTTCTTTATTCTGTTCTTCTATACCCAACAATTCTTCAATATTGTTTCTTTCTTGTTTGAGTGCACGAACTTCAAAATGTAAAGAATCCAATTGGTTTATTAAATTGTGAATTTTATTTGCTATTCTTTCATTCGCTTCATCACTAAATTTTATATCTCCAATATTTTTTTCAGAAATTTGTTTCAATAAAATTTCTATATTTACAGTATCTGAAATGTTTATTTCTGTTTGTGAAATTAAACCATATTCAATTGCTTTATATAATAAAGGTTCTGCTGCTTCTATTCTTCTTTGTATATATGATTCATGTCTACTTTTTTGTTTTTGAAGCTCTTTTAATTTTTCCATAAGTTCTTGCTTCTTTAAGCCAGCATATAATTGTTCAGAAGTCATTGCTCCAATAGCGTAATCAAAAATCCTTCTTAAATAAAAGCGATATTCTGCAAGATCCATTTTATATAATAAACAATTAGGATTCGCTACAATACTTTGTGTTTGAAAATTAAATGCTATGAGATCTCTAAAGCTTGGATTACCTTTATTATTTTCATGCTCATCTGCTATTTCAGAAAATGAAACTCCGAACAAATTATTTAGATAGATTTTGAACTTATCAGTATCAGTAATTTGCCATTCATTATCATCTATCTCATCAAGGCTTTTTGAAGATAAAGAGTAATGAATTGTTTTATATTTTTCCCCAGAAAACCTTTTAATTAATAGATTGTTTTCATCAAGTGATAAGTTTATTGCGTATGCACCACAACTATTTGATATTATTCCTTTTGGAATTCTATTATGAGAAGAACACAAACAATAATCAATGATAGGTATTATTGCAGATTTTCCTGTTTGAGAAGCTCCATGTATAATGTTTAACTTTCCTTTTTGAAAAGAAATAAATTTGTGTTCTTTTAAATCTTTTGAATATATTCCAAATTGTTGTAGTTGTACATTCATTATAAATTCACTCCTGTTGAGTTAATTAGTTTCATAAAAGCATCTTTATCAGCCGCATATAATTCTCCCAATTTATATGATGCTAAATATATATTGTTATTAAATTTTTCTTTTTCAAATAATACGTTACTTTTAAACTCAATATCGTTTATCTGTGATATTAATTTAGTTCGTAAACCAAATATTATACAAGTTATTGTATATTCTTTAAATGAATCAATAAGATTATGAAATGCTCCATATTTTTCTTTTTTATTAAGTATCCTGCTTGAGATTAAAGTCTCTATTGTTGTAGCACCACCACGTCCTGAAGATTTTTTAATTAATTCTCTTACCTGTTCATTCATAATCATCGGTAGTACAAGAAAAATATCAAACCATTTAGGATATTCTGCATTAATAGAATTATAACCACTTATAAAAGCGACTATTACAAATGCTCCCAAGCCGTGATTTTGCATACTCGTACAATATTTACTGTATATATCAAGCATTATTTACCTCATTAAGCAATCTTTTATAATCCGGATGCCAACCTATACTATAATTTTGTGTTTCAGGATTATTATTTGCTAAAAAATTACATACTCCCCTTGCGACTTCTTGATGATTATTGTCAAATGCAGTATTACCAATTTTTATAAACTTATTCTCTATACTACAGTTATAAAGTCTTTTACCTTTAATTACATCACTTTCCGTATTATTTATAGAAAATACTAAATCTTTGTCCTCAAGCCACTTTTCATAAACGGTTCTGTACATGTCGTCGAATTCTTTTTTGGAAAATTTCCCTTTTTCTTCTTCTTTAGCTTTTGTTATTAACCATCTATGGTAATCTCTGCAATCAAGTTGTTTAAGTTCTTCTTCTCGTTCTATTAAGCTGAGCTGATGATAGAAATATTGTTTATGAGCTTGCTCTATATCAAATTCTGACACATCATCAATAAGTGCTAATTTTAAGTTTTTATTATTATCCAAATAATTTCTAAAATCAGTTTGCAATAAGTCAAACTTTCTTATTTTATCGGTTTCTTTATCGTATATTTTTTCATTTATCCAACCAAGCATTTTGATTCTTAATTCTTCTATATCTCTGTTTTCCGAATAAAGTTCTTGAATTTTATTTTTTACATCTTCAAAAAGACCAATATTAGAGGTTTTATATGAAAAATTCCTTATTATATTTACTACAATAGTCTCATTTTGTTCATCCTTAAATACTTCAAAACATTTCTTAATCTTTTGGTTTTTAGAGGAAAATTTGTTCTTAATTATTTCAATACATTTTTTACTATCTGTATCGTTATTAGCATTATTGCATATATCAATAAAACTATCTTTTTTTAATTGTTGTTTTCTATTTGAAAAAATTATAAATTGAGTTCTATTTGTATATTTATCTTCATTTTCCTTATATCTATTTATCCAATTTGCAAATGTACACCAAAAATCTGCAGAATAGTTTGAAAAAGTTGTCTCTTTATCTTTAATTTGTTCAACAACAATTAATTTATCATCAGAATCAACCGCAGATATATCATCTTTACTTTCGACTGAAACTATTTTCGCACCTTCAAGAAGGTAATGTAATGCTCTAGGAGTTTGTATTACATACCCAAAATAGCTATTTGGATTTTCTGATGTAGGAATACACATACTTCCCTCTGCAAGCAATTATACCATGAATATCTTAGAAGTTTAATTTTAGAGATATTTCGACATTGATAAATATTTCTAGTAAATATCCATCATATAGTTAATTTAATCTTGTTCTGAGTGTTAAATTACACGCATCGTAAATGATGCTTGGTCCCACCTCACCCAAAACTAATAATCAAGAGGGTTTACACCCTCTTTTTTTGCACTATTCGAACCCACGAACGTGGGATAATTCATAATCGCATCGTAAACGATGCTTGGTCCCACCTCACCCAAAAAACTTTTTAGAAATAAAAATTACGAGGCTTGTGCCTCGTTTTTTTGTTTCTAAAAAAGCAGGACAGACTGCAACGTCCCCCAGTTTGTGCAAATCAAACCAGACAAATTGTAAACTACCAAAATTTGTAACAATTTCCCCAAAATTTGTAAATTTATAACGCTGACAAACGTTATACAAATATGATTATTAATAATTCCAACATAGTATCTGTTAAAAAAGAAATGGAAATGCCTGCGCAAAAGGCGCAGACACAATGTTCAACAGATAAAAATATACCGGAACAAAATACAGTCGATGTTTCAGCCGACACATTAAGAGCATATACCGGTATTGAAAATAAGAACAAAAAAGTTTCACCAAAAGAGGTTGTGGAGTTTTTAAAAAATACCGGTATGAAAAATGAAAATTTATACCCGGAAATACTCAAATCTCTAGAGGATGAAAACGGAGAAATTGCTCAATTAAGTTTTGATTTTTTAAAAAGTTTTCAAGCAAAAAACAATCCTATAATTATCTCATCAAAGATTTTTAACGCAGCAAAAGAAAATGAAAAAATCAATTATGCAGCATTAAAACTTATTGATTCAATAATGGAGCCAAGGGATGTTGGTGCTTTTTACCTCAAAGACTACTTCTGCGAAGTTTTAAACGGCATAAAAAACAAAGACGGCTCGTTTAATAAAGATGCACTGAAATTTTTTATCAAACATTCTGACGTTTATAAAAAACTTTTTAACTTTAAACCGCAAAGTGCTTTTGCTCCATTAAAACACAATAACGGGGACTTTGACTTAAAAGCACTTGATTATGCCGATAAAAAATTAACAGAAAAAGAAAAATTGCAAAAGCTTATACCCCAACTTTACAGCGCACGAGACAAGGACGGAAATTTTTCTTATGAAATAATGGAACTTAATGATTATCTGTCACAAATTTTTAAAGAATGGCAAATTAATTACGTACAAGAAATCGCACTCTCTTTCCCCAAAGACAAGAAAAAAGAGCGTGATACGTTTATAGAGCTTGCAAAATCTATGAAAGACGAGCAGGATTTTTCTCAAATATTTAATTTCATAAAAAATATGAAAGCCGGTGAAAACGCAAACTCTGCCCTTGAATTTAACAAAGCTTCCGTTGATTTTTTAAGAGAAATGGAAAATTCCGGATATCAAGCTCTGGACAAAACAGCTATTATCCTTCAAAAAACAGGAATGCCCTACAATGCATTTTCACCAAAAGATATAGAAGTGCTAAAGGACCTGTGCTTTAGTATTGATAAAGAAAATATCGAAACATTTATCAACGCTTCAATAAAAAAAGCCGGCAAGAATAAAGGAAAATTTGATTCATCAACACTTAAAACTTATCTTGATATTTATTACAAAAATCTTTATTTAAACCCGATTTCGGATATTGAATATATGGCAAAGTGTTTTGCGCTTGAAGAAGATGATTATGCACTAAATACCTTTGCCAAATTATATAATTTAGAATGGCCGGCAAAAAGCAAATATAGTGCTAACGAAAAGTTGGACAGACGTACGCTGCATTTTATACTCCGTATGTGTTGTATGGAAAATAATGGTGTTCCCAAACGCCAATGTTACAAAAAAGCTCTGGACAATTTAAACAAACTTATGACAATGAAGCTGCCTATGTCCTCACGTGATGCTTTTCAAAATTTTCTTGTTTATCAGGATATAGATACTATTGAAAAGTTGGAAAAAGTTGACTTTATGGAACTCGGGCTTAAAACGGGTCAAGTTTCCTCAGGAATTTTTAAATCAGCAACCACAGAAGAATTGCTGCGCTTTAAAGAATACGTAAAAGACTATATTAAAGATAAAAATATTAAATCAGTCGATATCCAGCTAAATCCCAATATATCAAGCATTGTTGAACTGACAAGCGGACCTGATTACGACAAGAAAAAACTGCTTTATGACATAAGAAAAGGCGAGCCAACAGCAGAAATTCATGAATGCAAATGGGACAACCGTGTTACAAGAAAAGAAAAAGATTTTAAAAACAACACGGTTACGGAGTTTCGCTCCCGTATTGAAAGAGAAAACTATATCGATTACGAAAGACTGGAATCCCAATCTTTAAAAAAATTTGATACAAACAACAATTTGGTTTATGAAGAACAAATAAAAGAATCCGCTATCCCCCATGTTTTTGATATCACAAGAACATATCCCGATGGCAGGGTTGAAAAAATAAGCACTGCCTCAAAAACTAAAGACGGCAATGAAATTATAGAAAAAAATATGACATCTATTGACGGCACAAAAACATACTACCGCTATGAAGATGACCCGAAAGGCAACAGAATTTTGGATTATGTAATAACCGATAAAAACGGCAAAAAACTTTTGAATCAATCCATTACTTTTGAAGTGATTGATGAAAACCATTTCATTTCTTCACGCAACAATAAAAAATTCGATATAAAAATACAGGATAACGACCTTGTTGTTAAGGATTTAAAAACAAAACAGACAAAAACTATTGAGCTTAAAAGCTTTACACGTGACACAAAAGAACTTGTGCTGCCAGTATTAAAAACTCTTCCCGGTGATGAATTGTTTAAAATAAAAGAGATTGATTTAAAAGCTTTGTTTGCAACCGAAAAAGTAAATAATGCCGCATACAACAGTCAAGACCACACTATTATGTTCAAGCCAAAATATCTTGACAGTGCAATTCTCTTACACGAATTGGGACACGCAAAAGACGAACTTATGTTTAAAGAAATCGCCGAACAAATAAATAAAGATGAAATGCTCAAAAAGATTTTTAATGAAGAAAAAAGTGCCTACCGCCAACATTTTGGGGACTCTGAACTTTCCAAAATAGAATATTTTACTGCAGATTACCACTATCTGGGGGCAAATTCCGTACAAGAAGGTATTGCGGAAACAAATACAATTCTAAATACTTGCCCCAAAAATGATATACAATCAATTCGTTCACATTACTGGCAGCAGTATTTCCCCCGCACCATAGCATACCTTGCCGGTCTTATGAAATAAATTTCATATAGTCAACTGACTCCGACGATGTCCTCGCTACATATCACAAATATGCCACCGGCTATAATATCTCATCACAATCTGCAATAGAAACCTTTTCAAAACCTGTTTCGAGAGCATTTTTTGGTGAATTGCCTTTTTTGAGCATAGTGTCAATAGTTTTGTTAGATATCAAAACCTCATCTGTTTCACTGCGATAAGCAACAGACGTCGGAGTTTTTCCGTTTTTTAACTCCGAATAGGGTATGTTTAGCTGCTGCAAAAGTTTCTGAAACTTTGTGTAAATATCCTGACTTTTTTTAGTATTCTTTGAACCGAGCAGCACTGCCTGCAGGTATTCATTTTTTAAATCTATAGCCCCTCTTAAATAAGCCAGCACATTTGAAAAAGCGTGGTTTGCTTCACAATCTGGCTTTAGATGCAGCAAAACAGCCTCACTGCCGTCAGTTATCAAACAGGAGCTGCAATCGATAACCCCTGTAGTATAAACATCTTTTGCCTTAACGCTGTCAGCTATTGTCCACGGAAATTTTACAGCATTGCTATTGCCCATACGCCCTGCTATGCTGCCAAATTCGTTTATGGTGACAGGTTTTATTCTGGATTTAAAACTGATATTTTCTATGGCTGTTCTCCTGTTTTTACTGAAAGTAAAACATGTCAAAGAAAATTATTGCCTGTTTCTGTAAAATAAACTGTAATATAATAATAAAAAGTCAGAAAACTGTATGGATATTTAGATGGATAAAAAAACAAAATTATATTACGGTGCAATAGCGTTACTTACAATATTTGCTTTTATATTAAGAATTTTATTTATAACATATTCAAAATTATGGATAGATGAGCTGTACTGTTTTGATATAGCAAATCACGCATCTGTTTTTGAAGTTGTCAAAACAACATTAACAACGGATTTGCACGCTCCTTTATTTTTTGTAATTTTACATTTTTGGATAAAAATTTTCGGTTCATCAGATATTGCTCTTATGATGCTGCCTGTTTTGTTTTCCACTGCCAGCATACCTGTCGGAGCGTTGATTGCAGAAAAACTTTTTGACAGAAAGACAGCTATTATATTTGCTGCTTTTTGCACCTTCAGCGCACTTGAGATTAATTACTCTCAAGAGGTAAAATTCTATTCTATGCTCCCTCTGCTCGGGCTTTTTTGTGCATATTATTTTGTACAAACATTGCAAAAGCCGAAGTTGAAAAACTTTATCCCGCTTGTAATTTCCAATATTATTCTGATTTACACATTTAATCTCGGGATAATCTTTTCTTTTGTTCAGTTTGTAACAGGACTTTTATACCTGCTGGCTTCAAAGACAGCAGAAAAAAAAGAATCGGTCAAAAATTTTGTTTTGAGTTTTTGTTCAATATTTATTTTTTACTTACCTTATTTTTATTTTCAAATAAAAACAATGGCGTCATCAAAATCAGGAATCTGCAGCCTGTTTAATGTATTCCATTTTGATTTGGGTTTTGTAAATGCACTTATACAGAACTTTTTTACGCCGGTATTGGACAATCTCGGCAACAACAGCCTCAATTACAGTATTTTTGAAAACATAAAAGAACTGCATATAATTGGCGTTATTATTTTTATTATCCTGTTCTTGCTGGCTTTTGGTGCAGGATTTATCATCAGTATCAAAGAAAATAAAACAAAATCACTGCTTTTAATTTCGATTTCTGTGTTATTCATAGTTAGTTTAATGCTGCTGGCACAGTTTCATATTATACCGTTAATCACAAGATACTGCATGCCGGTGCATTTGATACTGATGCTGTGCGCCTGCGCCGGTCTGGCAAAACTCAACAAAAAAATATTATACCCGGCTGTAATAATATTAATTTTAATTTCTGCTTTTTATCTTTTTAGTGCCAAAAATTCTGCAATTACTAGAAATGCATCGTTTCATTACTACGCTGCAAAAGCAATAAAACAAGAAAATATTAAAGATACCGATTATATCCTGATGCCTTATTTTGGCAGATTTTTATATAAATATTTGCCGGAAGGCAGGATGATTGATTACAGACTCGAAGATTTGTTGATGAAAAAAAATCCGCCTCTTTTTAAAGAAACATTCAACCTTTCTATAAGAGATGACGGAGATTACAAACTTTCATCCTATGTATCAAGCCCCTATCCCCCGTATGAACTGGAAGAATATTTTGTAAAAAATTATTTTTCCAAAATGAAAAAAGGAGAAAGACTGTTTTTTGTAGAAAGCTATTTGTTCCTGATTATTCCCGACAATTTATATCCCGGAATGCTAAAAAATCTAAATGTTGACAACAAAAACCTGACAGAACTGGAAAAAACAGCAAGATACTGTATGTTATATACAAAAATCCTCAAAAATCTCGAAATTATTTGTTCAAAACACCTAAAATATCTAGGAACATATTACAGCGAAAATCAGGACATAAAAATTTATGCATTTGAAAAAATTTAGTAGCAAAAAAAATATTTACGTGTTTTGATTATATGTATGAAAATTTTGACAACACAACCTAATATAAGTATAGATTTTCACCACAAAAATTTATATACAAATGACAAAAATAAAAATACTCTGTTATTACAATTACAACAAAAACCGGCACTACTTCCAGCCGGTTATTATTTCCCTATAAATTTTAAAGGCGATACGGATAATATAGAAAAACAATTAAAACAATTAGAAAACATCCATTGCCCTGTATGCGGGGTAAAAATGCTGTCGCAAAATGAAATGAAACGCCTTTTAAAACAAGGACAAAAAATCACAGATGTGACAATGTTTTGCGATTGGCTGGAAAAAAACAAAGACAATATCAACCCTAAATATAGGAAATTTGTTGAATCTGCAAAAAGAAATTCACAAGAATTTAACACTAACAGCATAGATGATTTGCTCAAAAATATGCAAGAATCTGCTTTCATTGCTTCGCAAAACACTATCGATGAAATGAAAAAAATAATTGAAGAAGCTCAAAATACCAAAAAGTTTTCTGATAGTGACAATGTGTTGCTAGAAGAGTGCTACATAAGACTCGACAACTTTGATGTAAAAAGCACTCAAGGAATTTTAAAACCTATAAAAAATATACTTATAGAAACAATCGGGAACTTAGAAAACGAATCAGAAAAACCATTATACAATTCACTTATAAAAAAAATATTTCCTGTCGCTGAATACCAGAGTTTTTTTAATGATTTTTTATACAAAAAAAGCAATATTCCTTACAAAGATATAGTTTTGCAAAAACTTTTTACTCCATCATCTTCTAATATTCAAAAAATTATAAATTATAAAAATTCTACAGAAAATATAGATGTAAACTATGTATTAACCTGCAACGAATGTAAAATACCAAAAGACGGGGTGTTTTTTTCATACCACAAAGACAAGCCTGATATTGAAAAAAATTTTATTACATATTTGGAAGATATAAGCAAAAATATTCTTAACCATCAACTAACAGGCCATTCTGAATATCCTTTCGGTCTTATTAATCTTGTGTCAAAGACATCCGGGAATAAGTACAAAGTTGATATTTACAAAAATCCTGTTTTAAAAGAATTAAAAATTCAAAATTTTGAAGATTACAAAAACACAATTGATTTTGAACCCGTAAACCATGAAGGTATCCCCTGTGCTTCTTGCGGAAATATGACTATCACGCATGAACAAAAATTACAGCTTTATAAACAAGTTGAAAATACAAAAGATTTAAAAGAGCTGTATGAACTTTTAAGCAACAACAAACAGTATATTGGGAAAAAATATTATGACACTTTAAGAGAAATTGGCCTTATATTAGTCAAAAACCCTAAAATCTCAGAAATCGAACTCATAAGCGAACTAAGAAAATATGAAGCACTAAACATAAAAAATAAACTCAATAAAGCTATAAAACTCGCAGAATATCTTGTTCCGGAGGCTTCTTCTAATGACCAGCAACTGCTAACGCAATTTATACAAGAAGCAAAAACCTCTTTTTGTGAAAACTATGACAATAAATTGTTTCCATACAACAAATACAATAATCTTATTAAACGCACAATATATTGTGTAGAAAGTGAAAAAATAAAAACTATCCACGGATATCAATTCAAAGAACCTATACGAAAAGCGTTTACAAGACAAGGGCTGTTATACCCGAATAAAGAAACAATAGAAAAAGTCGGCTCAATTTCAAAAGTTATAGCACAGGATATGTTTAAAGGCTCAATTGCAACTATAGACCATCTTGTCGCAAAAAACAGACAAGGCTGGGAAAATATTGCAAACTATGTAGTAATGTGCAAAAATTGCAACAATGAAAAAACAAACTACAGCATTATGCACTGGCTGGACATACATCCTCCTGTAGCAAAAAACATGCAAAAATATATGGATGTAATTGTTGATAAACTGCACAAAGGGGAATTTAAAGAAGAATATATGAAAAAGTACCCGTTTGTTTTTGCAAAATGTTTAAAAATTTTGACACAGGGTAAAGCTGTAATTCGTTTTGATTCTTCAAAATTTGAAAATTAAACATCTTGAATTTATCTAAATTTAAAGTATTGCAAAAAAAAACAGGCTCTGAAAATTCAGAACCTGTTTTTAACTTTATGAATTCATTGAAACTAAGCAGTTGCGCCTGATTTTTCAATGATTTCTTTTTCAACGTTAGCAGGAACCTGCTCATATTTAGCAAATTCCATAGAGAATGTACCACGGCCCTGAGTTTTTGAACGGATATCAGTAGCATAACCGAACATTTCAGCGAGCGGAACCATTGCTCTAACTTTTTGAATACCTGTACCTTCGATAATTTCCATACCTTCGATACGGCCTCTTCTGGAAGCGATGTCGCCTACGATATCACCTGTATTTTCTTCAGGGATTTCGATTTCAACTTTCATCATAGGTTCAAGGATACAAGGTTTAGCTTTTTTGCAGCCTTCTTTGATAGCCATAGAACCTGCGATTTTGAACGCCATTTCAGAAGAGTCAACTTCGTGGTAAGAACCGTCATACAGTGTAACTTTTACGTCAATCATCGGGAATCCTGCTAAGATACCGCCTTCAAGAGCTTCTTCCATACCTTTTCTTGCAGGTTCGATGTATTCTTTCGGAATAGCACCACCGACGATTTTGTTTTCAAATACAAAACCTGCATTTTCTTCAGCCGGTTCGATTTGAATTTTAACGTGACCGTATTGACCTTTACCACCGGATTGTCTGATGAATTTAGAATCCTGATCAGCATTGCCTCTGATGGTTTCACGGTAAGCAACCTGCGGTTTACCTACGTTAGCGTCTACTTTGAATTCTCTTAACAATCTGTCTACGATGATGTCTAAGTGTAACTCACCCATACCGGAGATGATTGTCTGGCCTGTTTCTGTATCAGATTTTACACGGAAAGAAGGATCTTCTTCTGCAAGTTTTTGAAGAGCAATACCCATTTTATCCTGGTCTGCTTTTGTTTTAGGTTCAATAGCTACAGAAATTACAGGTTCAGGGAAAGACATTTTTTCTAAGATGATAGGTGCTTTTTCATCACAAAGAGTATCACCTGTAGTAGTGTCTTTTAAACCTACAGCTGCACAGATGTCGCCTGCATAAACTTCTTGAATTTCGTTTCTTTGATCAGCATACATTTGTACAAGTCTTGAGATACGTTCTTTTTTGCCGTTAGTAGCATTAAGAACATAAGAACCGGCTGTCAATTTACCTGAATATACACGCAAGAAAGTCAAACGGCCAACATATGGGTCTGTCATAACTTTGAATGCCAGTGCTGAGAAAGGCTCAGCTTCTGAAGAGTGTCTTTCTACTTTTGTACCGTCAGGCAATTCGCCTTCGATAGCTTTTACATCTACAGGAGAAGGCAGGTAGTTTACAACGTTGTCTAACAACAGCTGAACACCTTTGTTTTTGAAAGCAGTACCGCAGCAAACAGGAACAATTTTGTTTTCGCAAGTAGCTTTTCTCAAAACTTTTTTGAGTTCTTCAACTGTAGGTTCTTCACCTTCTAAGAATTTCATCATCAAATCATCATCGAATTCAGAAATAGCTTCTACGAGTGCTGCGTGGTATTCATTAGCTTTTTCTACCATATCAGCAGGTATTTCTTCTTCTCTGATATCTGTACCGAGGTCGTTTGTATAGATTTCGGCTTTCATTGTCAAAAGGTCAATAAGACCTGTGAATTTGTCTTCTGCACCGATAGGCAGCTGGATAGGATGAGCATTTGCGTTCAATCTGTTTCTCAACTGGTCAACTACACGGTAGAAGTTTGCACCTGTTCTGTCCATTTTGTTAACGAAAACCATTCTCGGAACTTCGTATCTGTTAGCCTGACGCCATACAGTTTCAGATTGTGACTGAACACCGCCTACTGCACAAAAAACAGCAACCACACCGTCAAGTACACGCAAAGAACGTTCTACCTCGATAGTGAAGTCAACGTGGCCGGGGGTGTCGATAATATTGAGCTGGTGGCCTTTCCACATAGCTGTAACAGCAGCTGATTGGATAGTGATACCACGTTCTCTTTCTTGATCCATAAAGTCGGTAACTGCTGCACCATCGTGTACTTCACCGATTTTGTGAGTTTTACCTGTATAAAACAAGATACGTTCTGTTGTAGTTGTTTTACCGGCATCGATGTGAGCTGCAATCCCGAAGTTTCTAACTTTTTCCAATGGGACTTGTCTAGGCATTTCGATTTTCCTTTTTATTTTAACTAGTACTACTTAATTATTTGTCATTTATTCTGTGACAACTTTTTTTAGACAGCAAAAAGCTATCTTAAGTAGATTCTTGCATAAAAATGAAAAATTTTAAAGGAAAAATTTAAGTATTGTTGAGAATAACAACAAACAAAACATATAAAAAAGCTCACCGCTGTGCTGTGTCACATTGATGAGCTTTTCTTAATCCTTTATAAATGTTTGTTTAGTCTTTGTTCTTTTTTGAAAATGCAGCAGCAATACCGTTAAAAACAAGACCGATAACTGCAAAAGCAGCACCTGTGAACGCTGCACGTGTACCCATATCTTTCAGAGGGATAGTCGGGTGGTTCTTTTTAATAGCACGGAAAGCGTTTGTCAAACCGTCAAAAATACCGCTGACTATTGCGCCTGCTGCAAACTGCATGCCGATATAACCGAAGAATCTTGCTGCTTTACTTTTTTTCTTTGGCTTTTCAAATTCATCAGCTCTGTAATCTACAAAACCCGGCTCTGCTTTTTGCGCAAAAGAAGGGTTTGTGTTTGTTTTTGTTGAATAGTTATTATTTGAAAAATTTACTGCTTGTATCATTACGCACTCCTTTTTAACTACAAGTATAAAACACCTGAATAAATTTTTTTGCTATTTTGACGCATTAATGTAACATAAGTTTATTTTATTATGTTAAAATATTTCATATAATTAACTGACGCAAAATCAGACACAATTGCCCGCAAGGAGTTTTTATGGATGAAAAACATTTGATACTGGAACAGTACAGAATATACAACGAGATGAAAGAGCGTTTTATTGACCGTTCTTTTATGGTTAACAGATTTTTCATGATTCTGGCAGCGATATTTTTGTTTTCACTGATTTTTGCAAAAATGTTTACGCCTCACCAGTATTTTTTACTTCTTGGTTTAGAAATTTTTGGTATAGCTTCTTGCATAATGTGGATTTCCAATCAGGATGCATACGCTTCTATAATAAAAATAAAATACAATTCCGTAATTGAAAAACTGGAAGAAGACCTTCCCAAAGCCCCCAACAGAGATGAATACAGAGAACTCACAGACAGACGTTCCAAAAAGAGAATAATCCTTGTTAAAGATATACAAAAATGGTTTGCTATACTTTTGATGTTTGTTTTTCTTGCAAACACTCTTGTAGACATTGCAAATGCAATTTTTGCACATTTTGTTAACATGTAATTTTACACCTTCGGGCAATGTTACAGAATTTGTTTGGCTGCATAATAACAGCACTATGGCTACAAATGATATAGAAATTTTTACAATTCCGACATGCCCGTTTTGCCAGAAGGCAAAAGACAAATTAAAGGACAATTATCTGGACTTTACGGAATACGATATTTCCCATAACGAAGAAGAATTGCGACGCAAACTGGCAGAGATGTTCGAAATCCCTTCCGGAAGAGCAACAGTACCTCAAATTGCTATAAACGGAAAATATATAGGCGGGTATTCCGAACTCAAAGAACTGATAAACTCCGGCAAATTAAATCAATATTTAAAATAATTATTATCTTCGACCCGGAGAAACATTCGGGTTGTGGTTCGGGTTCAAGTTCGGATTGTTTATGCGCATTTTCGGCGGGCCGTCTTTGCCGTATACAAAGGCAAGGATTTCTGCCACTGCGACATAAAGCTCTGCAGGAATAACCTGATCCACCTGCACCAATTTATACAAAGAACGTGCCAGAGGTTTGTTCTCTACAATAGGGACATTATTGGCTTTTGCAATTTCTCTGATTTTAAAAGCCATATAATCAACACCCTTGGCAACCACAACAGGAGCAGGAGCGATGTCTTTGTCATACTTCAGCGCAACTGAAAAATGTGTCGGGTTTGCGACTACAACATCGGCATTGGGGACAGCACTCATCATTTTTTGTTTCATAAACTGCATTTGTGCAGACTTGATTTTGGATTTGATGATAGGATCCCCTTCCATATTTTTCCATTCATCTTTGATTTCCTGCTTTGTCATTTTTATGGATTTATTGTATTCATAATCCTGATATTTTTTGTCAATAAACCCGATAATCAGCATCGCAATACAGATGTTTATAATCATCTGGGTCAAGATGCTTGCCAGAACAGCAAATGCCGTCGGAATATCCACACCGAGAAGCCCGAGAATTTCATCTTTTCTGCCCATTACAGTAGAAAAACCAACATATCCCACAATACCCATTTTCAAAAACGACTTGCCGATTTCGACCATATTTTTTGGTTCAAAGGGATTGAACATCTTTTTTAACCCCTGAACAATGCTGCTCGGGGTAAGTTTATCAATTTTTGGTTTTATCTTTTCCGCTGTAAAAATAGGCCCGTTTAAAACTCTCAAAATTATAACGATAGCTGCACACAGCGCAAGCATAAAAGGCAAAAGCATTTCGCCCGTAACTTTTGCGTACGGAGCAAAGAGTCCTATTATATCATTTACTTCGATTTCGTCCGGATTGAGGTGGGTAAGAGTATAATACAAGAGGTTTCTCAGCTTTTCCATAATCATCGGCGCAAGAACAAACAGAATCCCTATCCCTGCAATCATTGTCAATGCAGAGTTCATATCCTGACTTCGGGCTATATTACCTTTTTTCCGCTCGTCCTCCCGCCGCTTGGGGGTCGCCTCTTCCGTTTTTTCGTCTGCCATAATAATTTCCTACATCACAAGGTTAAGGATACCTTTCAGATAATTTTGTGTCACACCTATAAGATAGCTGACTGTCGGTGACAAGAACATCAGCATCAATATTATACCCACATAGACTTTCAGAGGTATTGCCACCATAAAAATATTCATCTGCGGCATCATTTTTGACATAAATCCCATCAATACTTCTGATACAAACATAACACAGAATATAGGCAAAATCATACTTATGCCTATAGAAAACATTGAGCCGCACATGTGCAGAACCTGAGATACTATGTTGCCTGTAAAAACATAATCCAGCCCCGGCGGCAGTGTTGTAAAACTTTTATACAAAGCTGCAAAAAGCCACTGATGAGCATTCAAACCGATAAAAACCATTGTGGCAAGATACGTATACATTTGTGAAAGAATCTGAGTACTTTCTCCTGTGGTAGGGTCAAGCACCTGGCTCATAGACACACCTATCTGTATACTCACAAATTCACCGCCGATTTGTACCGCTGCAAAAAGAAATGTCGCACAAAAGCCAATAATACAGCCCACAGCAAATTCTCTAAACAGATAAAGCAAAAGCTCCGGCATGCTCTGAGGAACGATGAGTGAACTGTTAGCAGCCACCATCGGGAACAGTATAAAAGCAACAATTGCACACAGCCAAATTTTTACCTGCTGGGGTATCGGATAGGTAGAAATCAACGGCATGGTAAAAATCATACCGCTTATTCTCGTAAAAATTATAACGAAAATAACGATATTAGACGGTGAAAGCAATGTCAAAAGATTTGGCTGCATTTATATTTCCGTCCTTATCTCTACTTTATCATTGTTTGAATATAATCAAACATTTCCGTACATCTGGAAACAAACATGTTGAGCATCCACGGGAAAAGCACTATCAAAGTCAAAATGCCGGCTATAATTTTTGGCACAAAAGTCAGTGTGGATTCCTGTATCTGTGTCACTGCCTGAAACACGCTTATCAAAAGACCCACGACCATACTTATAACAAGGATGGGTGTGGATATTATCAAAATTAGTATCAGAGTATTCTGCATTAATGTCAAAAAGACTGAGTCTTCCATTTATTTTATTTTCCTTTTTTATTATGTAATAAATCCCTCGAGCAGGGTTTTTGTGATGAGATACCAACCGTCTATCATTACAAACAAAATAAGTTTGAACGGCATCGCAACGGTAGTGGGCGGCAAAAACAGCATACCCATTGAAACAAGGATACTTGCCACCACAATATCAATTACAAGAAACGGCAAAAATATAACAAACCCGATTTTAAAAGAAGTTTTTAGCTCGCTCAATACATAAGCCGGCAAAAGCGTATAAGTCGGGACATCCTGCCAGTTTTTGGGTTTTTCAATCTTTGCCATACTCAAAAACAGCCCGAGTTCTTTTTCTTCCGTATGTTTTATCATAAACTCTCTTAACGGAATAATAGCCTTGTCGAGTGCGGCCTGCTGGGTAATCTGGTTTTTCATATACGGTTGTATAGCAGTTTCGTTCATTTTATTAAACGTAGGAGCCATTACAAAAAACGTCAAAAGCAATGCCAGACCTGCAAGAACCTGATTGGGCGGCAATGTGGAAGTACCTATTGCCTGACGGGTAAGAGCAAGTACTATAATAATTCTTATAAACGCCGTACACATAATAAAAATGCTCGGAGCTAAGGTCAGGATTGTCAACAGGATAAGAATCTGTACACCCTGTGTAAACTCCTGCGGCGTATTAGCCTGATTCATCCCGACAGTGATTGTCGGAAAAGCCACGGCAGCGTGGGCTGCTGTGTTTGTGCAAAATGCTGCCAGCATTGCACCCAGTATTTTTATAAAATTTTTCATACTTCCCCAATATCTCATACTCAACATAGTACTATTCTATATTCAATCATATTTTAAGACCAATTCTTAATTAAACTTAAACTGTTTTGTCTACTATTGTTTTTTGAAAAAATAATTTATAATAATTTTAGTCACTATACGGGGAGTAATTTATGTTTGCATTTGTGGACAATCATCACGACTTTATTTTTAATGTATTACCTGAATTTTTGCACAACAAGTGGGTTCTGACTGTTTTTCATATAATTTTCTTTGCTTTTGTTGTTAAAATCACAAACTTTTTTATAGAAAAATTTCTCGTAAGAATAATCAAAATCAAAGACGATTTTGAGTTTAAAAAACAGCTTATTACTCTAAAATCCATCATAAAATCCATAGTTGATACGATAATCGTTGTATTTGCCATAATGTATATTCTAAACACTCTGGGTGTTGATATCAGACCGATACTTACAGCAGCAGGGGTTCTGGGTGTTGCAGTAGGTTTTGGTGCAAAAAGATTTTTTGAAGACATCATCACAGGCATGTCCCTGATTTTGGAAGGTCAGATAAGAGTCGGCGATTATGTAGAAATTGCTGACCATCAGGGTGTTGTGGAAAAAGTGGACATAAAACTCATACAGCTTCGTGATTTGCAGGGGCGTGTCCACTATATCAGAAACGGTATGGTTGACACGATAGTAAACTACACAAGGGATTATTCTTACTATATTTTTGATATAGGTGTTGCGTACAAAGAAAATCTTGACAATGTTATAAATGTTTTAAAAGAACTGGATGAAGAATTCAGAAACAATTCGACAGTAAAAGAGCATATCCTTGCACCTTTAGAGATTCTCGGGGTGGACAAGCTCGATGACTCTGCTGTTATTGTCAGAGCAAGGTTGAAAACTATTCCGATAAAACAGTGGGAAGTCGGCAGAGCCTTTAACAAAGCGATAAAAGACAAATTTGATGAAAAAGGAATAGAAATACCTTTCCCGCAAAGAACTGTTTACCTTGTAAATGAAACAGAAAATAATTGATATTTTTTGTTTTCAATTAAGTGAGGTGTAAGACATTTACTTCTTCGTTCCGACTTCGTCGTCCCTCCTCCGTAGTCACTCCGAAGCAAACATCTTACACCTCTTATTCAAGCAGTGAAATTTGATTTTGAAACCTTTTACGAAGCTTTGTACAACAACTTATCAAAACATCTGCAGGGCGAGTGTGTCTGAGGGCTGGGTAATTATAACAAACACTTTTATTCTTTGTTAGAAAATCTATTTTGACAGCCCGAGTTGCGAGCCTTGAGTTTTGATTAGTTGATGTAGAAGCGTAGTATCAGGTTGAAAAATTAAATTTTGCTGCAAGAAAAGCGCAGCAGGTCGATTTTTAATAATTATCTGTATTTTCAGGTTGAAAAATCAAAATTCGTTTGTGGTAAAATATTTTCACATCACCGAAAAATAAGGAATAAAAAATTGGCAGATATAACCTCATACAAACTCGCCAGTGTAATAGCAAGAATTTTGGATGACAAACTGGCTAAAGACATAACAATTTTGAATATAAGCAATGTTTCAGTTCTGGCAGATTATTTTGTAATTTGTTCTGCAGACACAAACACACAGGTAAAAGCCCTCACAGGCTATGTCAGAGATAGAATCAAACACATCTTTGACCGCATCCCCTCTGGCGAAGAAAATGACCTCAAAAACAGATGGAATCTTCTTGATTACGGCGATGTAATCGTGCATATCCTGCACAGAGAAGAAAGAGAAACCTACGCCATAGAAAAATTCTGGTCACACGCACACAAAGTTGACCGCACAGAATGGGAAGAAGAGTCAAAAGAATACTCCGAATACGAAGCACAGTAATTTTATCTTTGTTGACTACTTGTTTAATTTACAACTTGAGCCACATAGCGTCATAAGGATTGAGTCTGACTGTCAGCTTTTTGTTCTGGACTCTTGCTCTGACCATTTTGTCTGTCAAAAGGTCTTTTAGATACACATCTTTTGATTTTTTGCCAAAATTATCGTTTGTAAAAATAACAGTGGCCTTTTCTTTGTTGTCAGAAAGGTTGTTTATTACAATGATTCTGTCGTCTTTGTATTCCCTTACATAAGCGAACACCTCAGGTGTTTCTGTTTTCATTTCAACAAAAGTACCACGTGTCATAACAGGGTATTGTTTTCTGACTTTAATAAGCTTTTGAACTCTGGCATACACCTTGTGGCTGTATGTTTCAGAGTTTTTCATAGCGTCATAAAAGACTTTTTGTTTTATCGGGCCTCTGTTTATATCCCTGCTGTCAAAATAGCTGAGCATTTTTGTTTTGTTCTTCTTTTGCGCCTTTTGTTTTGCTTCTCTTTGTTTTGCACTTTGCTTTGCATTAGCGTAGTTGTTAGGCATACCTATTTCGTCACCGTAATAGATAATCGGAACCCCCGGCAAAGAAAGCAGAATAGAAAAAGCCATACCTATTCTGTCAGGATTTCTGTCAAGAAAACTGGCCAGTCTTCCGGAAACACCGTAACCTTTTCTAAAAGCTGCGCCCTTTGGTGCAAGCCCGTCATAGAGAAGCTCTCTTGTTTTTTCGTTTACCATCTCGAGAGTCAATTCATCATGCACTCTCAAAAACATTGCCCACGCTGCAGATTCAGGGATTTGAGGGGTGCTTCTGTAAGCTTTCCAAAAATATGAATTGTCTGCCGTAATCAAAGATGCCCATATAGCAGGCATGTATGGAAAATGATAACAGATTTGGACTTCGTTTGTTCTTTTTATTTCTTTTAAATTATTTTTTATATTATGCTCTATTTTTCTTTCCGTACCAAAGTATGGAAGTATATTCTTCGGCTGCTGGCAGGCCTCTGCCTGAATAACAGAACGTGGCGCAACTGTCTGCAGATATGCGCTCAACAGCTGGATAACATAGTGGGTTTTTGGCTGATTTTCGGCACTTGTTCCTTTTTCTTTACTAAGATAAGGGATAGCATCCATCCTGAAAATATCCACACCCATATTTGCCCAGAATGTAATTGTATCAAGCATATAATAAAGCACTTCAGGGTTTTCCCAGTTTACATCCAGCTGGAAAGGATAAAAAGTATGATATATATAATAATCTTTGCCCTTTATTGTTACTTTTCTGTAGTGGTTGTCCGTAATTTCAGGGAAAATAAGACGTCTTTTTGAAATTGTGCCGTCTTTTTCTTTGTATTCCACCATGTAGCCGAGCTTTTCATCTTTATACTGGCGGTATTCCGGCATGTCTTCTCTTACGACAAAGTAATTTAGCTTGTTTATATCACCCTTTAATGCCTGCTGGAACCATTCATGCTGGTCAGAAAAATGGTTCAGTATCAAATCAGCTTTTATTTTAAAGCCTTTTTCTCTTGCTGATTTCATAAACTCGCCGAACTCTTCCATTCCGCCGAGGTCAGCACGGACATTTTGCGGATTTCTAACATCAAAACCGGAGTCATTCATCGGAGAATCAGCAAACGGCAGTATATAAATCGTTGTTACCCCGAGGTCTTTGAGATAATCCAACATTCCGATAAGAGTTTTAAATGTTGCCGGTTTTCCGGAATCATCCACACCAAACTGGTCAGGATAAAACATATAGACAACTTCGTCTTTATACCAGTCAGAATCTCTTTTTATATCGTCCTCATATAAATCCGGACGTCTTTCAAATTTTGCTTTTTTTATGATGGATTCTATCCGTGGATAAATTGTATCTACCTGCTCTTTGCCATATATATGTACGATTGCATCTTTCATTTCTGCTTCGAGCTTTTTAGGCACAAGTGTTTCATAACTCGGACCCTGTGCAGTTGCTGCAGCAGCATAAGCCAAAACGCCTGTGTAATTTATGCACATAAGCACAAGTAACAAAAGGGCAAATAGTCTTTTTAACATATTATATTCTTTCTTTATTTTTAGTTAGGGAATCAAATAATAATTATTAAATTAATTATCTTTTTGACATATTTTTAAGTCAAGGCTCTTATTTACAATTTTTTGCAAATTGTATTAAGTACCATAAAGTTTGTGTTATTGTGGTTAATCATGTCAGGTAAAAAGAAAGTAAAGTATGGATATAATTTTTAATCCGGTAGTAGTATCAGTAATTTTGTTGTGTATTTTGTGCGTTGCAAGGATAAATGTCCTGCTTGCGATTATAGTATCGGCAATAGCAGCCGGCCTGTGTGCAAAAATGGATATCACAACAATTATGCATACATTTATTTCCGGAATGGGTGACAATTCAGAAACAGCCCTGAGCTATATACTTCTTGGAGCTTTTGCTGCAGCAATGACCCACACGGGTCTTGCACCGGTACTGGCAAAAAAAATTGCAGGAATTATTAAAGGCAGAGCATATATCCTGCTCTCCATAATCACGGCAATTGCAATAATGTCACAGAATTTAATACCCGTACACATTGCTTTCATTCCGATACTAATACCGCCGCTATTGCATCTTATGAATAAATTAAAGATAGACAGACGTGCTGTTGCGTGTGCTTTAGCCTTTGGTTTAAAAACCCCTTATATTGCCATTCCTGCAGGATTCGGCTTGATTTTTCAAGGGTTGATAGCGGACAATTTGACACAAAACGGAATGAAAGTTGCTGTCGGCGATATATGGAAATCAAACTGGTTTCTTGCCCTTGCAATGCTCACAGGGCTATTGATTGCGCTTTTTATTACTTACAGAAAACCGAGAGAATATAAAGATATAGAAATAAGTGCCGATACGGCAATGGAAGAAGCAGAGGATTTAAAGTTCAATAAAAACCACTACCTGACACTTTTTGCAGCTGTTGTGACGCTGGGTGTACAATTGTGGACAAATTCTCTGCCTTTAGGTGCGCTGGTCGGGCTGACCGTGATTTTTGGAACAGGAGCAATTGACCACAAAAAAATGGACAAACTGATGAATGAAGGCATAGGACTTATGGGTTATGTTGCTTTTGTAATGCTTGTTGCGGCAGGATTTGCCTTTGTATTAAAGCAGACAGGCGCAATAGACTCGCTTGTACACGCCTGTGCAGCATTTATGGGCGGAAGCAGACTGCTGGCAGCCACGATTATGCTCGCTATCGGGCTTTTTATAACTATGGGAATAGGAACCTCTTTCGGCACAATACCTATACTGGCAGTTTTGTTTGTACCTATATGCGCAAAAATCGGGCTTTCTGTTCCTGCTACCGTTATTCTGATGTCTGCTGCTGCGGCACTCGGAGATGCAGGCTCACCAGCCTCTGACACCACCTTAGGCCCTACTGCAGGGCTGAATGCTGACGGACAGCACAATCACATTACGGATACGTGCATTCCGACGTTTTTGCACTACAACATACCGCTGATTATTTTTGCAGTACTGGCAGTTTATTTGTTTTAGTCGTCACTTTCGGAAGTATTGCTTATTTCTTCTGACACAATACTGCCGTTTTCGGCATCATACTGTCTTTCGATTATTTGTGATTCTCTTGCACCGTCGCTATATCGAAATTCCTTATTAGTAGTGCTGGTTTTTACTTTAATATCTTTATCAAATATTATATAGCTGTCTTCTATAGCTGTTTCGCCTTTAGAATCCATCATAAGTTTATAATTTGAAAAATACTCGCCGCTTTGTGTTCTGGCAATTTTTACATAACCAAACTCCTGATGGGTCTTAGATTCTTCATCTTTTACAACAGCTACGCCTTTTACAAGTTCGTGAGATTTTTTGTCATATCTCAGGCTGTATTTTACGCCGTCTTTGACATAAGAAATCAGATTATATTTGTCATCAGAGGCTGCAGAAAAATCTTCTGCAGGTTCCTGCTTTGTTTTCAATGCTCTTGCAAGATCTCTCTCATCGCCGTAAAAACCGATATTTTTCTGAATAAGGTTCAAAGAAAACTTGTCCAGCACAACCTTTTCATCAGAGTTATACTTTGTTGTTGCATTAAAATGGTCGTTGATATTAAAATCTTCGTCTTCGCAGTTTGCTGCTCTCAACAGCCCGAAGTCATCACAGATAGTTTCTTTTTCTTTAGCTTTGAAAGATACTGTATCTGCTTTTAGGGGTGTTGAATAAATATTTTGTGAATAGGTTACAGGATTTGTAATATTTTTGTTTGATTTTTTATTAAAAGAAACCGCAGGTATGCCCAAAATTTTCATTATCTATACTTCCTCATGTTATAATTTAAATTCTAATTTTATTTTATACTATTGAGCAAATATTACATCCATAATAGAACAGAATTTAATCATTTGTTACATTCTTAAATAGTTAGGTTTCTTAAATTAAAGATTAAAAAAGTCGATTGTTCTTCTACACCGGTAATTTCCAGCTCACCCTGTTCATTCACGATAGACAACCCGTCACCGGCTTCTAATATATTTGAATTCACTTCTATCGCACCTTTTGCAGTTTGCAGCCAGAGTTTTCTGTTTTCCGGAATATCAAAGAGCAACGTCGTGTCAGCCTCAAGAACAGACTGATAGATTTCTGCATCCTGACGGATTTTGAGCGAGCCTTTTTCTCCGCTGCCGGAAACGATTAGTCTGAGTTTGTTCAAGAGTTTTTCTTGAGGAAATTTTTTTGTTTCGTAATAAGGCTGTGTATTCTTTTTGTTAGGCAAAATCCATATCTGAAGCAGATGCGCAGGAGTCGTAGACGAGGGATTCATCTCGCTGTGCAAAATACCCGAGCCGGCACTCATAACCTGCACCTGTCCGGCCTGAAGAGTCTGAATTTGGCCTGTAGAATCTTTGTGTTCAATCTCTCCGGACAACATTACTGTAATAATTTCCATATTTGCATGCGGATGAGTATCAAAACCGCCGTCAGGTTCCACTATATCATCGTTTATTACTCTCAAATCACTAAATCCCATATTAAAAGGGTCATAATATTGTGCAAAAGAAAAGCTGTGCGCACTTTTCAGCCAGTCTGTGATTGTCTTGCCGCGGTCTTCTCTCGCT
Source organism: Candidatus Gastranaerophilales bacterium (assembly GCA_944325885.1). Lineage (GTDB taxonomy): Bacteria > Cyanobacteriota > Vampirovibrionia > Gastranaerophilales > Gastranaerophilaceae > Limenecus. The sequence goes on from CALVBT010000004.1 coordinate 39,616, forward strand.
CTTAATTTATACATAATCTTTTTCCTTCTTTATGTGATATTAAAAGGGTATAAAAGACAATTTTGAGTATCATACTGCCACAGGCTAAAATTACGGTTTATTATTTATAAGTTATTAATGTTAAAAAAATTTTTGAATAAAGTTTTATCATTCCCGCTCATAGCCGGATATAATGTTTAACATTGTATTCTTTTTTTCAATAGATTGTTAAAGAACTATACCTTTTGTTTGTTATAGTTTTTATCAGTGTTTTACAACGTTTAGTCAGCTATTTAATGCGTATATACTAAACGAAAGGAAAAAATTATGACAAATTTTAAAGCAGGTGTTGGCTACAACATCAAACTTATCAGAAAATCAAGAAACATTACTCAAGAAGATCTCGCAGCAATTATCGGCATCCACGCAAGACAACTTTCCAAAATAGAAACAGGAGAACATTTTCCTTCTTGCAAAACTTTTGAGAAAATTTGTATAGCCCTTGATGTAAATCCGCAGGAATTATTCAATTTTGAATTTCTTGTTGATGCAAACGAAGGCGTGCTGACAGGGACAGACAATCAAGCTGCTTTTCAGGTCAGTGCATCTGACACGAAAAACGTATACGAAATCTTTCCCAAACACGGAAAAGAAACAAAAATTAAAAAGACCTGTACGGATGAAAGCATGGCAAAAACTGCAAAAGCAATGAACAAACCTGTACTTGTCGAATATTTTGATGAAAAGAAAACATCAAAAATCGTCATTTACTATCCAAACGGAACAGAAAAAGTTCTTAGAGATAATATAAATGTGATTGCCCAGCAAAACATGAACTTTATGATAAAAGAATTTAAAAAGATAGCAAATGACAAAGCAGCATCTGAATTTATCAAACTTTCTTTGACAGCTTTGAAAAACAATGACGATTTGATAAAACTTGAAAACCTTATTCAAGGTATGAAACTGGCAAGAGGTCTTTAACAGACTTTTTAATCTTTTTCACTGTCAAAAATAAGAGATAATTGAGGCACATCAGGCGTAGGAACTCTGTTCTTACGCTTGTTTGCTGAAAGGTCTTTTGAATAATCAGACTGCATCTTTGTCATCATATCTTCTGCGGTTTTGATTACGGATTGGGGCAGACCCGCCATTTTGGCAACCTGTATGCCATAGCTCTTGCTTGCTGAGCCTTCTATTACTTTTCTCAAGAATATTATCTCACCGTTGTTTTCAGATATTGTTACCCTGTAATTTTTGATTTGAGGGAACAGAGAACTCATTACATTCAACTCGTGATAATGTGTGGCAAAGATGGTTCTTGCTTTGATTTTTGTGGCAATATATTCTGCCACGCTCCACGCAATAGCAACACCGTCATAGGTGCTTGTGCCTCTGCCTATCTCATCAAGCAAAATAAGGCTCTTTTCAGTTGCCGAGTTCAGAATAAAAGCTGTTTCGTTCATTTCTACCATAAAAGTAGACTGCCCGAGTGACAGGTCATCCACTGCGCCGACACGGGTAAATATTTTGTCCACAATACCTATTTTTGCAGCATCAGCAGGGACAAAACTGCCGATTTGTGCAAGTATGACAATCAGTGCATTTTGCCTCATATAGGTAGATTTACCGGCCATATTCGGCCCTGTCAGCACCATAAACTGAGTGTCTGCGCCTGTATATGCATCGGCTGTGAGTTTTAAATCATTGGACACATACTGACCCATAGGCAGAATTTTTTCCAATACAGGATGTCTGCCCTCTTTTATATACAGTTCGTTCGAGTCTGTAACAAGCGGTTTTACATACTTGTTTTCTATAGCCGTAATTGCAAAAGAAACAAGAACATCGATATCGGCAATTGACTGTGCGACTTCTCTTACCGGATCAACAAACTCTTTTGAATATTCTCTTAAATCAGTAAAAATTTTATACTCGAGTTCTGATGATTTTGACTGCGCAGAAAGCACATCTGCCTCGTGTTTTTTGAGTTCTTCAGTTACAAACCTTTCTCCGTTAGTAAGAGTCTGTCTTCTTATATAAGAATCCGGAACCATAGAAAGATTTGAGTTTGAAACTTCGATAAAATATCCAAAAGTTTTTGAAAAACCAACTTTTAAAAATTTAATGCCTGTTTCTTCTTTTTGTTTGTTTTCAAAATCGATAAGCCAGTTTTTGCCGCCCTTGAGCAAATCTCTGTAATAGTCCAAATCACCGGAAACGCCTTCTTTTATGACATTGCCGTCTTTGACAATAATCGGTGCATCATCGGAAATTGTTTTGTTAATAATATCAGCAAACTCCAGAAGATTTTTTGGAGTTTGTGCAAGTTTTGACAAAATTTTTGAATTGAAATTTTGCAACACATTACAAAACTCCGGCAGCAGATAAATAGTGTCACGCAAAGCAAGAAAATCACGGGGATTTGCACTGTTGTTACTTATTCTGGTGGAAAGACGCTGTATATCATAGACTTTTTCCAGCAAAGAAGTAAGTTTTATTCTGCTTTCCGTATTTTTAATTAACTCTTCTACGGCATTTTGACGCTCTTCAATTTTTTGGATATTTTTCAAAGGCTGATGAATCCATTTTTTAAGCTGTCTTGCGCCCATGTTTGTGTTTGTGTTGTCGATAGCCCACAATAAAGAGCCGTATTTTGCTTTATCTCTCGAAGTTTCTGTCAACTCGAGATTACGTCTTGTATTTGAATCTATAGAAACATACTGTGTAAGATTATAGGTATCGATTTTTTCAAATTTCGGAAAATCTTCTTTTTGCGTTTTAAAAAGATATTCCAAAATAGCCCCGACAGCCCTAAAACCTGCCGGACATTGAGAAAATCCAAAAATTTCCGCTGATTCAACTTTAAAAACTTCTTTTATATTTTTTTCTGCTCTGTCTTCGTCAAAAGCCATATAGCTCATCTTTGAACAGTTGTAATTTACGGTAATTTCTTCCGGAAGGTCAATACTCTCATTGCCCACTATCTGAAAAGGCAGAACTTTTTGAGAAATTTTAGGGACAACAATTTCCGAAGGTTTTATTCTGGCAAGCTCGCTCAACAGCTGTTCAAAATCCGTTTGCGTAACTTTAAACTCGCCTGTCGAAATATCAGTATACGCAAGCCCGTACAAATCTGTCTTTTTATCTTTTAACACTGCTGCAAGATAATTGTTCACGTTTGATTTTAAGAGATTAACATCCGTTAAAGTACCTGCAGTGATAGTTCTTGTAATATCTCGTTTGACCAGACCTTTTGCTGTTGCAGGGTCTTCCAGCTGTTCACATATAGCGATTTTGTGGCCTTTTTCAAGAAGTTTTGGCAAATAGTTGTCAATAGCTTTTGCAGGGATACCAGCCATAGGAATACGACCCAACGGCCCGCCTTCTCTGCTTGTTAATGTAATTTCCAAATCTTTTGAAAGAGTGAGAGCATCTTCAAAAAAAGTTTCGTAAAAATCACCGAGCCTGTACAAAAGCAAAACATCAAGATTGTTTCTCTTTATTTCCAAAAACTGTTTTAGCATTGGTGTGGCTTCGTTTATATCAACATCCGCACTGTTTATAAAATTAATTTCTGATTTTGACATATAGCGTTTTTTGCTCCCCTCGTTACAAAAAAACTTACTATAAATAATACTGTTTTTCAAATCTGTAAATAAAATATAAAAAGTTTGTTGACATCAAATTATGTCTTAGATATTATTAATTTTACTGGGTCACACACACGGAATGTATGGTGATACAAAACACGCTCCCATCGTCTAGAGGCCTAGGACACATCCCTTTCACGGATGCGGCAGGGGTTCAAATCCCCTTGGGAGTACCATTTAAAAGAGCCGAAAGGCTCTTTTTTATTGCGTTTTCAGTGGTCGAATTTTTGACAAAAATATTTTTTCCCATTTTTATCCCACTAAATCCCGAAAACTCCCAACAATACAGAACAAACAGGAACAACAAAAATGAAAGTTGCAGACAAACGTATATTATACTTGATTATTGATGCTCTCTTTAATCAACAGCAAGAAAAAAAATACCTTATTGAACTTGATTGTATAAGAGATTTTTTGTCTTTAGATGAACAAAAAATCCTGTACACAAAGGATTGTTCAACAACAGATTGGGATAAAATTTCTGAATACAGAAGAAAAATTGTCGACATTTTAGATACATTTCGGTTGAATTTTGGTTGTGAAGTCTCTTTGAATATAAAGACGGATTTTATTGAAGCGACTACTCAAGAAATCGGTATGGGCTTTTTAGCAGCAGAGGCTTATCAATCAATAATTGATGATTGTCAAAGACTTTCTGATACGGACTCGATTTTAAATATTTTTATAAAATATCGTTCGTCATTGTTTTTAAAAGATACTGACCAAAAGGATATGCCAGATACCTTGATAAAAACGGCTGATAAACTTTTTCTTCAAAGAACATCTGTGAAAATTTATTTATCTGAACCAAAAATTCTTGAACAAAAATTAACCAGTTATGCTGAATCATATGAAAGCAACAGCTTAGACAGAATTGTTCATTATGATGAAAAAGAACATTTTTCTGTAATTAATAAAATTTTAAAGCTTGCCTTCAAAAATTCAGAAGGTTTTCCTTTCAGTATTTTAAATTTGAATAAAAGTATAGAAAAACCCGAAGATTATAATTTGCCTGTTTTTCTTTGGTTGTCAAAAAAACGTCTAAAATTAGATATACGAAATATTGATTGTGAGATGTCAACAAGCCCATTCAGAATTACAAAATTTGATGTTACTGTAGGCAAAGTAAAAAGAAAAAATCTTAAAATTACAGACAAAAAAGCTGATTTTTATAATGATGATTTTATACATTTTGAAATGTATTCAGATGATAAAATTAAACAAATTGTTTACGAAAATCAAATTATTCAACTGACTTATAATCAGTTGTTTGTTATACATACTCTTTACAATAAATCTAAAAATGATGATGTTATGCAGAAAATCAAAAATGTGTACAAAACACATGGTTCATTAAGAAAGATGAAAAGTGATATAAATAAAGCTTTTTTAAGAGCCGGAGTTTATGACTTTTTAGAGTCCATCGGTCAAAAAGATAACTATAGACTGGATATAACGACCGCATATAAAATAGAAAAACATAAATAAACGGGTTATGTTAATTCTTTTAACATCAGACTCACAGTTGAGTAACAACACGTTCTTTTTTTTATATTTGTCGTTTGATCTTTTGTAAACTCTTTTATTATCAAATGAAAGGAGACACAAAATGAAAACTGATGAATTTAAGGAAAGTGTGGAAAAAAAGTATGGTCGTTACATCCTACTTACAGACTGGAACAAATACTTCGATTATCCTAAATTAGGTACTTTGCGGTCGCTTGTTTTTAATGCTCATAAAAACGGCTTTAACAAGGTAATCCGTCGCATAGGCAGCAGGATTGTAATAAATGTAGATGAATTTTATGTTTGGTTGGACAAGTACGGACAATAACAACAAAAAAACTATATTGAATGACCAATCGATATGAGGGTATAACGCACGGCGCCAGCTTTATATCTATTCCAATCAATCATTCAAAAAACAATCAAAGAATAAGGTAAGATAAGGAGAAAAAATAATGATTACGCTCGACAGAGTTCGTTTACTGGTGCCAGAAAATAAGGTCACAGATGTAAATGAAAATACCTTTGACACTTTCAGTAATAAAATCACTGTAAAAAAAGAAATTTTAAACAATGTTATCGGTGTACGTGAAATCACATATATAAACAATTCATTCCTTTTAGATGTCAGCGGGAAAATCACAGCATTCAAAGGCAATTTAGGTTTAATCCATAAAAATAATATCGAACAGGTCTTTGAAAAAGTAGAAGACAGCGGAATTTTAAGGTTTAATGGTTCGCCTGTTGATGACTCTCAGGTTTTATACCTTGACGTGACAAAAGATGTCGAAGTGGAAAATCCTCTTGAAACTCTGACAGCTATTGAACTTTTCGCCACTCAAAGAAAACACAAAAATAAAATTTTACCATTCAAAAATTCAGGTTTAATCATAAAGCCACACGCAAAAAGCGTGTCTGACAGCTTGGCTATATACCTGAAATATAAGGAAATAATCAGCAATAAATCACCAAAAAACCAATTATATATTGAAAAAATAGGTGCTGAAGCTGTTGAAAAGATTAAAAACACTGTTCGTTTGGAGCGTCACCTTGGAACTTTCAAAGACATCAGAAAAGCTTTTAAGATTGATACTGAAAAAATCAGACTGGATGAAATTCTTTACTCTAAAGGAAATCCAGTGAAAGACAAATTCTGTGAAATTACATCAAGCCACGAGGATGACTGGTTTACAGCAGGGAATGAGGTGTTTTGATGAAAATTAAAATTCAAAAATTTTTGAAAAAAGTTGGGATGAGGACAATTTTGACCAATTTTGACGATGACATAAGTGCTGTTAGAAAAATGTTAAAACTCGAGTGTGAATTTTCCTCACCCAGCACACTAAACACGGTGATAGCCTCATTTAAAAAGGAACTGAAAGAAAAAATATCTAAAAATAAAAATTTTTTCAGGTATCAAAAAATTGTACAGGATTTAATTAAAAAGATTGGAGAATAAAATGAACATGCCTAAAACACCTATTATTATTGAAAAAACCACAAATTTTCTTTTAACTTTACAGCCAAATTTGTATTCCAAAGCCGCATTACTGCTGACTATTGTTAAATTTATGCAGGCTTTAAGTTACAAAAGGCTTAGATTTAACACCTGCTTTGGGACAAGAATAACAAATATTTTCGCACTTGTTTTTCTCCCAAGCGGTGGAGGAAAAGACCTCGCCTGCAAAAATCTTGAAAATTTTATTCTTAACTCAATTTTTGAAGAGTTCAGCGAAAAATCAAAAGCTGAATATAAAAAGGACTACGACAAGCTACAGCAGATGTACATGGGCAAAAAAATACCAAAATCAGAGCTTAACAAAATATTTCCCATCGCATTGGAGTCACAGAATGCAACTCCTGAGGGGCTAAAAAAAATTGCAGATTTCCTAAATACTAAAGACTTCGGCGGTATTTTCCTGTTTGTTTCTGAATTAGCATATATTTTTTCAGGCAGTAAGGGGGTTGAGCTGTTGTATTATCTTTTAGGATGTTATGACGGTAAAATCGCAGGGAAGTCTATTAAAGCTGACAATCAAGGTGAGGCTGTTAAAAACATCTCTATCAGTTTTTTAGGCTTTTCTGACCCTGAACGGTTTTTCAACAACACAAACGTAAACTTTAACGCTCTATTAGCGACAGGACTGGCAAGAAGAACTTTTTTAATTTTCCAACCAACACTACCCAAAAATCAATTTCTCCAAGCTGAAAGAAATTTAATAAAACACGCAAAAGACAAGGCAGAAAGGCTTTCAAAGGAAGTCAAAGATATTATTGATAAGTTACCGTACGAGGGGGTTTTTAATGTTTCAAACACAGCCTACGACAACATATTTGTTGAATACAAACAGAACTGCTTACAAAAATCAGAAACAATGGAAAATCCTCACCTGCAAAAAGAGATAAAAGACAGACCTTTAAAGGTGTTAAATATAGCTTCCCTCTACGCGGTTTTAAATCATCCGACAGAAAATGTTGTTACAGAAACAGACTTAAAACAAGCAATTGAGACGGTAGAATACTTAAGTACTGACCTTGAAAAATTTATTAACTACACACCGCAAAAATATGACCAGTACCAGCAGTTCTTTGAGTTTTTGAAACGAAACAAAAATAAAGCTTTTGCCAAAACAGAACTCATCACAAAATATTATTCAGAAACGGGATTTAGCAGAAAAATATTAAGAAAAGATTTTGATGAGATAGTTTCTGTTGTCAAAGAAATAGCTGATATGAACGGTTTTACAGTCTTATCAAATTTCTTCCATAACAACATCGGACAGAAAATAACATTAAAGGATAAGGTTCAACCTGTTGAAAACTGTAAAATTTCTCATATTTCCCCTGTTGATAACACGGAAAACGTTTATGTTAGTTGAAATTTCATAAATTTTCGATATTTCACACGCTTTAAAAAGATTTTTTTGAAAATCTCCTCCCCCGTCTTTTCAGACGGGTTTTCTTTATATGCGGTTTTAACAAACGGAAATGTCAGAGAGCATCGTAACCTGTATAAAGAACACAAAACTCCTCATAACTCGCTTGCTATCGAGGTTTATGACTGTTTTTATATTAAAATAAAGGAGAAAATCAAGTGGATAATTCACAACAAATTGTCAACATACAAAATCAGATAGATCAAGAACAAACCCGTCACCGTAATCGCATGCAAGCACTAAAGAAAAGTCTTGAAAACGCAAGGCAGGCAAACGAAAAAGTTTTGTTTTATCAAAGATTGTATGAAAAATTTGACCGTAAAGGTATGACAACGGCTCAAATTATTCGTTGTCTTGATATTCTTATGAGTGAGTACGGATATTAGTATTGTTGTTTTGGTATTGACCAGACAAACTCACCTTTTGTGTTTATATATCCTTCACGAGTATTAGAAACAACATAAGCTAGATCATTTACAAGATATGCTGAACCAAAACTTGAATAATCTAAACTTTGATTTGAAAAGCTTTGTGCATACTCAAGAGTTGGTTTAACAATATATTCCCCTTTTTTATTTATGTAACCGAACTTTCCGTTCAATTTTACAAGAGCTACACCATTAGCAAAATCAGGACTCCAGTAACTAAATCCCGGAGGTGGGCATTCATAAATTGGCTCTTTAATTATTTTGCCGTCTTCTGTTATGTATCCATATTTTGTTGTATCACTGTTATCAAATCTTTTTACACCTTCATGGTATGGATACTCTCCGAGAGAAAGTGATGGTGAAGTGTTTAGCGATGATTCAGGCTCTTGATAAGGAATCTTTTCACCTTTTATAGTTATGTAAAATTGTTCGGCTATATCATCATCGATATTTCTGTCGCTATTTGCAATTGTAATAAATGCTTTCCCTCCGATAAAGACTGGAGTTGATGTTCCTTCCATTGGAATAAAATTTTTAAAAGGTTTTAGTCTCATTACTTGATTTCCATTGGTATCAAATATTGTGTACTGAATTATATCGGGAGTATTGAACTCATCATCTAGTGTGGTAAGTGCTTTGCCTAAAAAAGCATACCCTTCGTTAAATTCTCCAATTATAACATATTCTTTTTTATCCACTTCAAATACAGGTTTTCCGTATTTATTTATAAATACAACTTTGTCTTTTTTCATTTTATATACAGGATACAACTTATTTTCTTGTATTTTTTTTGAGTCAGTAGATAAAAATTCAACAAAGTTATTTTTTTTGTTTTCTGTTTTTTTCGTATTAATAATGTCTGTTAACAGTACAAAATCAAAAATTAAAAAAATTAATGCTAAAACAATTAATACAAGATTTTTCAATTTTATTTTAATCATATTTTTAATCCTCATAGTTTTTGTTTAATTGGTAATACTTTTGGTATGAACTCTCATTTCGACCTTCCTTTTTACAAGAATTTATATTTGCCGAAATAGAATAACATTCTGAAAAGTTACCTGTACAAGTAAATATTTCATATTCAACAGGACAGATTAATTTAGTAAAAGCACGGTCTTTAATTGAGAAAATAATATCAGCTTTACAATAATAATGAGAAATGTCTTTATTCAAAGTTTCAATATTTGTAATTGTTTTGCCTATTATATCAGGATAAATCCCCATAGTTGTTTCAAAAACTCTTAAGTATTTATGATACTTCGCTGCTTTAACATAGGAATCATAATCTTCTTGTTTTACTCCTGCGGTATCAAGGTAATTATTTAGGACAAAAAATTTAATTAAATTTCCATCACAGGGTGAAACGGATATTTTTACGTTTGAAACTGTTTTGTTTTTTCTGTCATATTGATAATAAAATAATGGAGGGTGTTCATCTCCAGTATTATAAACAAATGCACTGCACATTAAAGCGTCACTTGTCGAAAAAATTTGTTCTGTATTGTTAAAAACAAGGTTTTTATCTAAAAGTATTGAGTACTGATTTTTTAAAGCAATGGCTAAAGAGTTTTGAACTTTTTCTGATGAACAACTTTCAACAGAAGAAAGACCAAAATCTATAAGCACAAGACACAGGTAAAATATCACAGGTGCGGAAATTAAAGCAAAAAACACAATTATAATTATATTTTTCTTTTTATGATTAGAAATCATATTAAAATTACCTTCTGCCACCTGATAACGCCCAAATTAAAGCAATTACCCAACCAATTAAACTCCAACCAAAAAATAAATTAACAACAAAGATAGCTGTTGTTGACGGATTGTTTCTTATTTCTGCAATCCAAGCAGGAATAAAATATATCCATAAAATAAAAACTATAGCTAATGACATTAAAAATGCAGTAAACCCGTCCTGTAAAGCACTGTTTAAGATACCTAAAGAACTCAAAAAAACAATTATGGACAAAATTGTATAACACCCAAGAGGAGTATCTCTTTCTAACCATTCGCCACATTTCGGACATTTCTTTGCATGTCTAGGGACTGGAGAATAACAATACGGACATTTTATCATACTTTCGTTATTCTCATCGTCTCTGTATTCGTTAACATCAGATTGTATTATATTTTTTTCTGTGTCTTGTAATTCAACTAACTTGTTGCCACAATTTTTACAAAATTTGTCAGTTTCCGTACACTCAAAACCACATTTTGGACAATACATATTTACCTGCTTTCTTTTTATTTTTAATTCCTCATACTTTCGCAAACCTGTTTTTGTTGTTCGTAATAACCGCTGTTTTTTAAACTTTCTTTTCTCCATTTCACCCGTTCGAGATGTTGTTTGTATGCAGTATTTTGGTCATACCCCATAGTTCGGTAATAACATTTTTCAATATCTGAGCCAATATCAGAAATTGTTAGACCTTTTTGTACTCGTTGAAATATAATGTAACAGGGTCTAATATTCCCGCATATATGGTCACATGCCTGTTTAGATTTTTGAGCGGAAAAATCATCATAAGAAAGAACAACCTTTAACAATTTTAATTCATCAAGGCATGCCTGTTTTGGGGATTTTGGTTTTATTGTTTTTTGAGGTCGAGTATGTTCCTGATATTCTGTGTTGTAATTTCTCAAAGGCATATTCAAGCCCTCTATCTCAACTTCATAATAAGCAAATACAGCCTTTTGAAGCAGTAGAGTTATAAATAACGGAATAAGTATTTTTTTCATTTATCAACCTTTTTATTAGGGAAACAACAAAAACAAATAATATTTTATACGTTTTACTATTTTATTATACATATAACGCATAATAAGACATCATATTTATACAGTAGACTGTATTCTTGTGTGACAGTTTGTCCGATAGCATGAGAGAAAAGGAGCATTTATGTCATCGGGCAATAAAGTATTCGGAAAACGTATAAAAGAACTTCGGGAGAGAAAAAAACTCACACAGGAAAGACTGGCTGAAAAGGTGGGACTGGATTTACAGACAATAAGCCGTATAGAAACAGGGTACTACTTCACGAGTTTTGAAAACCTTGAAAAACTGGCAAACGCTCTTGATGTCACAATGGCTGATTTATTTAACTTCGGGCATTTAAAGACAAAAGAAGAGTTGATAAAAGAAATCAACACAGAACTCTCAACCTCATCAGAAAAAGACGTTCAAAGAATACACAAGCTGATTTTCGGGTATTTGAAGTAAAGCTTATGAAACAAGTTTTAAACTGTCAAAAGCTGCTTTAGCTTTTATTTTTAAATCTTCGTAGTCTTTACAACCTATACAAGATTGACAATTTTGGAGACAAAAGAAATATAATCTTTCATCTGCCTTTATTTTTCTTATAAGTTTTATTTTGTTATTTTTCCTTTGGCTATTTTCTTGCTTTATTGCTTCGTTGATCTCTTCTGAAATAATATCATTTAATTTTTTAATAAAAATTTTCCACCTTATATAGTCTAGTATATTATAATTATCAAGTATATGTCTATGCTGCTCGATAAGACTTTTGTATTTTAATGTTAATTCATTAACATAATTATTGATTTTACGAAATGATGATAATTCTTCTGCATTGAAATCATACACTTTAATGCCTAGCGTGTTTTTTTCATTTATACAATCTAAAATTATTAAATTTTTTACAATTAATGCAAATTGTTCAAGTTTAGTTTTTACATATCTCACATTATCAAATGTTTCACGAGAGAGTATTTTCATATACTTATTAATGCTATTTGGACAAAATAAATAATTTTCTATAGCATACTTTTTAGTTTTTACTACGTTTTTATAATTTGGTTTATGCTTAATTATTTCATTGTAGTCTCCATCTATTGCAATAATAAAGTCTATTTTATTTTGCTTTTTTATTTCTTCTTCAAGATAACTTACAAGATTTTTCCAACCCCCAAGTATTTCCCCATCAGTCGTCTTTAAAACTTCAATTCTTGGCTTCCATTCTTCTACAACAGGAAAAACTTTTTCCCAAAATGATTTGTCAATATCACCTTCTACATAAACAGTATACTCTTTGTCATGAAGTCTAAAATGACGTTCATTTAATTTTGAAATATTAGATCTAGTAAATTTAGCCATTACTTAAAATATCTTCCATTTGAATAATATTATTATTGAATTTAGATACTATATCTGGGGAATGAGTAGCTAAAATTAATTGAATATTTGAGTTTATTTTCTTCAATGCATCAATTAGTTTTTCTTGCCAATTGATGTGTAATGACAATTCTGGTTCGTCTGTTATATATACACCTTTTTTATTTTTTTGTAAAAGTGTTCGCAAAAGTAATATTAATAATTGTTTTTCACCAGAAGAAAGACTTCTCAAATCAACAATGTGAGATTCATCTATTTGTAACATTAATGACCCATCTTCTGTTATAATTAATTTTTTTTGAGGAAAAAGAGTTGATTTTAGAAAAGCATTAGATATTTCAATAAATAATTTTGTTGGTCTTTCATATTCTTGTTTTTCTTTTTCTGTTACTTTGTATAATTCCAACAGTGCTTGAATTTTTGCAAGAAAAGGAAAATTATTAATTAAAGTTAAAAATTCATCTTGTTCTAAAGACCTCATTATATCTTCTATGGAAATTGATTTTTTTACTCTTTTTTGGGCTTGTATCGGAAGTAAATTTTTCATAACTTTATCAATTATTACATAAATTTCATCAAGTCTGTTTTTTAAAGTAATTGTTTCCATTGCAATATATGCTTCATCTTTAGACATTTTTGTTAATAATTTTTTATAATCTTCTAAATCTTTTGAACTAATAGTTAATTTACCATTGAATATTTTACTGACATCTTCTTTTAATAAAACAATAAATGCTTTTTTTAAAAAATTGTTTGAACAATTATTAATTGCTGTTTTCACTTCTGATTGGTATCTTATGAAATTATTTACCAGTTTTTTTATTTCATATTCAATAGAGTATTTTTCATTATCATCAAAATACGCTCTACTTTTGTTAATTGAATATCTATTTATATTTAAATAATCTATATTAATTAGCTTTGACAGTGCTGCTTTAATTGGTATATATTTTGATTTTAAAGTTGAACTTTGGGAATTGTGTATTCTAAAACCAGCATCAAAATCTTCTTCATAATTATCATAAATAAAGCGACCTGATATTCTTATATCTCTTTCCGACAATGAAATTTTTTTTATGCCTTTTATTTCAAATACATATTTCTTGTAACCACTTTCTGTTAAAATTTTTGAAAATAGTATTGTTTTAGTTGATCTTCCATTTCTTAATTTTAATTTAATTGAATCAAAATCTATATCAATTAGTTTTGCAAAATCTAAAGTTAAGAGATTATAAATTAGTTTTATCAATGTGGTCTTATAAGAACCATTTATTCCTATAAAAATATTTACATCCTTATCTAATTTCGTAGAAATATTGTATTTTCCCCATAGGTTTTCAATATATATTGAATCAATTAAGTAACTTGCTTCATTGTCAAAACTCATATTATGTTCTCTCTTTTACCTTATTTTTTCATGATAATGAACAGCGCAAATAAATACAATATTTTATTACTTTATTTTACATTTAAACCGTTCGTTTACATTGTATGAATACATACAGTAAAAACGGGTGAGTTTTAGTGTATGGATTTATATAATAAAAATAAGATTTATACGTATTTATAGGATAATATATATTTTTCGTTTACAGGCAGTTAATTTCTTAATTGCCTTATTTTTACACGTCAAAATAAAAAAAGAAATGAAAGGACAAGCCTATGACCGTTTACGCTTACCTCCGTGTCAGTACTTTAGAACAGGACACTGAAAAGAACAAGCTCGAGATTTTGAAGTTCGCCAATGACAAAAGGTTAGGGAATGTTGAGTTTATTGAGGAAAAAGTTACAGGCAAGCTGCATTTTCGTAAGCGTGAGCTGGGGTTGTTGATTGAGAAAATGGGCGTTGATGATGTTTTGATTGTGCCTGAATTGTCGAGACTTGCGAGGTCGATTACACAGATTTTGGAAATACTGAACTTGTCGAAAGAAAAAGGTTTTGTTTTGTATTCGTTAAAAGAAAATTTTGCGAGTAATGACAAAAGTATTACTGCGGTTATAACTTCGACAATATTTGCTTTAGTAGCTCAATTAGAGAGGGATTTAATCAGTTTGAGAACGAAAGAAGCTTTACAGGCGAAGAAAGCAAGCGGTGTGAAGTTAGGTCGTCCAAAAGGTAAGAAAGGAAAGTCAAAGCTTGATGTTTACAGGAAAAAAATACTGTATTTAGTGGGTTTGAACGTACCTAAAACAATTATTGCGAGGGAGTGTCAAACAAGCACAGGTAATTTATATCGTTATTTAAAAACCTGATGTAAGTTTATTTCATCGGTGATATTCCTTTCCTGTCGGGTGAATATATCTTTAAAGGTATAAAAATAGGATAAGAGCGATGAAAGACAAACGGGTTAACATACCAAAGGAATTTAACAGGTTATTACATGAGGTTGATACCTCAAAATCAGTGTCAGAAATTTTTAATGATTTTTTGACGTTATCAATTTACTCAATAGCCCAACCTTTTTACAGGTCACAAATTATTGAAGAAAAATATTTAAACACGGCTAAAAAATATTCCAGAAAACAGCTTGATTACTTTGCTGCAATGAACGCTTACACTTTGATTTCACTTGATATGGGAATGAAAGATTTTTTAGGTGAAATGTTTAATATGAACAGTCTTGGAGAACACAGAAAAGGTCAATTTTTCACACCATACCATGTCAGTAAACTAATGGGGAGACTACACTGCATAAATCTAAAGGTAGATATTGAAAACAAAGATTTTATCACAATGTGTGAACCGTGTTGTGGTAGTGGCGGTATGGTTATTGCCTTTGCGGATTGTATGAAAGAGGAAGGAATAAATTTTCAACAGAAATTATATGTAGAGGCAATGGATATTGAAGAAATATGTTATAAAATGGCTTATTTACAGCTGTCTTTGTTAGGAATAACCGCAAAAGTCCAACTTGGAGACAGTTTAACACTGAAGGTAAAAGAAACATTATACACACCGATGTTTTTTATCAATGGGTTTTACAGACGACTCAAAGAATTTAAAGAAATTGAAGAAGTACAAAGTGGTGAACCTGTACAATTAAGGCTAATTGATGAGGAAATCAGAATTTAAGATAAACAAAAGTAGTTTTGAATTAAACAAACTCATTACAACAAGCAGAATGTTTTCAAAGGTTAAGCTTTCAACATCAGCTAAGCTTGTATTGAGATGTATTGTTGACTTTTGGAATAATAAACTTGGTTATGCTTATCCTACACAAAGGACAATATCGGAATGTACTGGGTTAAGTAATGTTTCTGTTTTTCAGGCTATCAAGGAACTTGAGAGAAGTGGATTTATAAAAAAGAATAAAAAATATAAACGTTTAAGGTATGAAGTTACTCTAAAATTGTGTTGTCACTTAAGTATAGGTAGGAATAATTCTTACGCACAAACAGTAGAAGAATTACAGAATAATATGGAAGAAACTGCCGATAATAATATATTAATAAATAAAGAAAATAACGAGGATGTAAAAAAAGAAGTAGCAGGCATAATCATTAAAAATTTAGGTAGTAATCCTATTTTTAAACATAAAATAGAAGAATTAAAAGAAATAATAAAACAATAAAAAAGGTCCAAAAAATATTGAGTTTTTATTTTTCATTACTTATAATAATATTATTTCATTAATTTAATATTTATGTAAATATTCTTTAATATATAAGCAATTATAGACTTTAATCTTTCATTTATATGTCGTATAATTGTAAATATAAGTGTCGTATTTTTGTAGAAAATTAGTTATGATTATTTCTCCAACATTAGAAAAGAAAATACAATACAGAATTAAGAAGTCAAAGGCTTCTGTTTTTATGCTGAAAGATTTTCTTGATTTATCAGACAGGGATCAAATAATCAGGGCATTAAGAAAATTAATTAAAAAAAATTTAATAATAAAAACAGGTAAAGGGGTCTATGTTAAAGCAAGGATTTCTCAATTTAGCGGAGAAATTATTCCTGTTATTAATATTACAGAAATTGCAAAAATAGTCGCTCAAAAAACGAACAACACTGTTATCCCTAACAAGTATGAGATGTGGTATAATGAAGGGAAATCCACACAGATACCTACTGGACGTATTGTTGCTGTAGTTGGAAGAATTAACCGTAAAATTGGATTTAATGATAATTTTGTAACTTATGAACAGGTTAGAAATACAGAAAAATATTACAGAAATTAGTGATTTTTCAAATGAATTTGGCATAGACCCTCAATTTATTGAAAAAGATATTTATGTTGTTCTTGTTTTAGACTATCTTTCTAAAATTAATTATCCTGATATTGAAATAATATTTTCGGGTGGAACCTGTTTGTCTAAAGCTTACAAAAAAATTAAAAGATTTTCGGAAGATATAGATTTTAGGTTACATACAAAAGTAGAGTTTAACCGTACAAAAAGAAAAGATTTTTTTGAATATATTTTGGATGAAATAAAAAATATTGAGTTTTTAACTGTATGTGACTCAACAATAGTAAAAGCAAATGAAAATAAATTTTTAAGTCTTGAACTGAAATACAAAAAATACTTTCATCAGCATTCATCATTACGCCCAAATATAAAATTGGAATTTACTTTTGAAAATTTAATAATACCTTATGAAACACATAAAATAAAAACTCTAATGGGTGAATATTCTTTTGATTATCCCGAAACAGAAATAAAATGTATTAATTATAATGAAGTGCTTGCAAACAAATTTAGTGCTTTGATGTGGAGAGTCCAAGCAAGAAAAAGAGAGGCTGAAATATATAGCAGTAAAAATGACCCGACAATCATAAGACACCTGTATGATATTTCTGTTATGTGTAATGATTTAAATAAAAAGATATTTTTAAAATGTTTAGAAATTTCTTTTGTTAATGATAAAGGTAGAGGTTCTGTCACTACAGACTTGTCTTTAAAAGATTTTGCATTAAATACTTATAAAAAGTTAAAGTCGGATAGACTTTATATGAAAGAATATACTGACTATGTACAGGCATTATCTTATGCAAAAGACAGTGAAAAAATGGATTTTGAAACAGCACTTGAAAATTTTAAAAATTTAATTAATACCATTTGAATTATTTTCTCCAAACTGTTTACTACACATACGTTCAAGAATACTGGCAGTATGTTTTGGGGTTAAATGAGAGTATCGTTTTGTCATTGCGAGTGTTTTGTGTCCCAAAACTTCCGCTATATCCAATAAACTGGCTCCATTCATCGCAAGATAACTCGCTGCAGTGTGTCTTAAATCATGAAAACGAAAATCCTCAAGCTGTGCTTCTTTAAGCACCTTTTCCCAAAACCACTGTAAATCCATTATCCTGTCGTCTTTTGTTGCAAATACATATGTTGTATTTGGAAGTCGTCTTTGATAAAAATCTTTCAAAAGTTCATAACAGTATTTTGGTATGGGCACACCTCTGTCTTCTCCATTTTTTGTATCAAGAAAATAAAACATTTTATTTTCAAAATCAACATTTGACCATTTCAGACCCATTATCTCACCACGTCTTGCACCTATTGATATTGCGATTATTACAAGCAGGTATAAATAATCGTTTCCACAGTTTTTACAGGCAGTAAACAGTCTTTCCCTTTCTTCTTTTGAAAGAAATCTTACACGACCTTTTGGTTCTTTTAACTTTTTTACTTTAAAAACAGGATTTTCATCTAACCACTCCCACTCGTTAACAGCTGTTGACATAGCGACGGATAAACTTCCCAAAAAATAATTCACTGTTTTGGCACTTCTTTTTTTACCTGCTCTGCTTCCTCTGCAAGGTTCACTTGCGATTTTATCTCTGCATTCGGCAAGGACTTTGGTTGTAATATTTGACAGAAGAGTATAACCTAAATTTTCTTTCCACCATAAAAGATGAGTTTCTAATTTTTTACGGTCTTTTTCTCTTTTGGGTAACTCATATTCAATATAACGGTCAATTAATTCAGCCAGTGTGTGTTTACGTGCCTCATTGTCTTTTATATAAAGTCCTCTTCGCATTTGTGCCTCAAGTTCTTCTGCCCAAGTTTTAGCGTCTGTTTTACGGTCAAAAGTACGACTGGTATGAGGATAACCTTTTATTCTTATATACGCTACGTATTTTTTCTTTCCTGTTTTGGTTGTATGTTCTTTATATTGTGCCATTTTTGTCTCCTTTTAAGTTTTAAAATTATAAAATCTCAAAAGGCGGTAAATCAAGCCAGCATTGTGTTTTAGTGTTAGGATTGATTAAATTTTGTTGAAAATTATTCTGTTGTTTTTATTATAGTTATGAATTTGTTTACAAATGTTTAAAATCATCAATAGATAATATACAATGATTTTTATGCAAGAAATAGTACAAGACGTAATTACAGCTTTAAAAACCTCCTTTAATTCATCATTCGATGATTTTGAAGGTATGTATTTATACGGTTCTCAAGCAAGAGGAGATTTTAACAAGGACAGCGACATTGATATAGTTGCTGTTTTTAAGGAAGAAAATAAAGAAAAACGCCGTTTGATATGACGTATTGTTTCTAGGGTTGAATATGATTTTGATGTAAGTATAGATTTACACCCGATGACAAAAGAAAGTTTGGAGAAAAATACAGTTTTTCATAATCAGGTGGTAGAAAATGGAATATTCTTCGATGTAGAAAATCTATAATTTATTTTAAATAAATTTTTTCCCAATCCTGTCCCACTTTTTTTCAAAAAATGCGAAAAATTAAGAAAAATCCCGAAAAATAAAAAATTTTAAAAAACATAAATTTTCAAGCTATTACTGGTTTTAGCTTGTTGTATATTGATGTGGATTGTTCGCTTTTTTTATTGAATTCCGCTTTCAAATCCCCTTGGGAGTACCATTTTTTAAGATTAAAAAAGAGCCTTTCGGCTCTTTTTTTTATTGCTTATATTTAAAATCTTTAACAAATAATGTATAATAGATTTATGCAAGAAATAGTACAAAACGTAATTACAGCTTTAAAAACAGCCTTTAATTCATCATTTGATGATTTTGAGGGAATGTATTTGTACGGTTCTCAAGCAAGAGGAGATTTTAATAAAGACAGTGACATTGATATAGTTGCTGTTTTTAAGGAAGAAAATAAAGAAAAACGCCGTTTGATATGGCGGATTGTTTCTAAAATCGAGTATGATTTTGATGTAAGTATAGATTTACACCCGATGACAAAAGAAAGTTTGGAGAAAAATACTGTTTTTCATAATCAGGTTGTAGAAAAAGGGTTGTTCTATGACGCTGCATAAAGAAGATTTAATAAAAATTGCGGTTGAAAAATCCAATCAAGCTATAAAATCAGCTAAGGATAATATTGAAAACAACAACCTTGAAACAGCACAGAATAGAATTTACTATGCATTATTTTATATAGTTACGGCTCTTGCATATAAAAATGATTTTATCACCTCAAAACACAGTCAGCTAAAAGGTTGGTTTAATAAAAAATTTATATACGAGGACAAGGTTTTTGAACCTGAAATGATAGAAATTTATAATGAATTATATCAATTTAGACAAAAGAGTGATTATGACCTTGGTTATACCCCTGATATTGAAACAGTACAAGAGTCCTTGACTGATGTCACAAAGTTTGTTGAAAAAGTGAAGAAAGAAATAGTTAAATAAAAAAATTTTATTTCAAAAACTAAACCGGCTGCAGATCTTTTTGCCAGAGTCTTTTTGCTGTGTCATAAATATTCTGCGCCGTATAATTTGAATCAACAATTATTGTATTAGGATACAAATCCACACAAGGCCCCCATGTTGCAGCCATAAACGGTCGATAAAACATACAGACTGTAGGACATCCTGTTGCATAAGCCAGATGCATTGTACCCGTATCTATTGTTATTATAGCTTTACAAATTTTCATGACATTAGCCAGCTGATAGATTGTCGTTTTGTTGGTTAAATCTACAAAATTTGTACAGCCGTATTTTTTCAATTCTTCTGCATAGTTTTTTGTATCATCGCCAGCACCAAAATAAAAAACGATTTTGCCGTCTTCATTTATTCTGTTTATCAACTCGACAGCTGTTTCGACAGGCATGTAGTTTTCTTTGTGTTTTCCCACAGTACAAAGCCCTACTATTTCTTTATCCTTATATTGAGACAAAAGCTTTTGTGTAAGTTCTTCTTGATCCGGATTTGTCAAATATTTTATCGGCAGTATTTCAGGCGGTCTGTCAGTAAGAACCGATATCATGTTAGCAGTGCTGTCTTTCATCTGCTTGTAATTTTCTTTAAAATAGCACACATCCGTTAATAAAAACTTAAAATTGCTGTTTCTACCGGCAATACGTCTTTTTGCTCCCAAAAGATAAGAAAGCAAAATCCCTCTGTCATTGTCATAACAAATAAATGATGCAAAAATTTTCCCTCTGTAAGGACAGGAAAACGCAAATTTTAACAAACCTAAAAATCCGCTGTGGCTGCCTCTTTTGTCCAGACACAGGACTTCGTCCACACAATATTGATATTTTGCAGCTTCGTAAAACGGTTTGTTAACAACAAAAACAATCTTTGAATCAGGATAATTAAGTTTAATATTCTGACACAGTGCATTTGTAACAAGAACATCGCCAAAATACGAAAGATTTATTACCAGAAAAATTTTCTGCTCTTTATTGTTTTGCATTATTTAACTACCCTGAAAAAATATTTATGTTTTGAAACTTATTCTATAATATTGTATGATAAATAAGATTTTTTTAAAAGAAAAGGGGTATAAAAATGAAAATCGCCGTTACTTATGATGACAATGCAGAAGTTTTTCAGCATTTTGGCCACACAGAACAGTTTAAAATTTACGAAGTTGAAGACAATAAAATAGTTAACTCCAGAATTTTAACCTCAAACGGAGAAGGTCATAGCGCACTGGCAAACCTTCTTGAAAACGAAAATGTAGACAAAATTGTCTGCGGAGGGATAGGCGGATGTGCAGTAAGAGCCTTGAATGAAGCAGGCATCGAAATTTTTGCAGGGATTTCCGGCAATGCGGACAAAGCAGTAGAAGATTTATTGAGCGGAAACCTTGTCCAAACTTCAGAGGCAAACTGCTCACATCACCACGGCGACCACTCTCACGGGCATCACCATGGCGAAGGCCATTCCTGCGGACACAGCTGCCACTAATATGTGTAAGGCGGCCTCGCTTGTACCTACGGAAGTGACCCCATGCACTTGTTGCCTGTGCCTAACTTTTTTATAATGAATGGACTTAATTAATGCACAGGTTCTACAAGTAGTCGGAGTCAGTTGACTATATGAAATAAGTTTAGATAGTTTGAGGAGTTATAAAAAATGAAAGATAAAAGTTTTTTGATGATACCTGGGCCGACACCCGTACCGGAAAGCGTTTTGCTGGCAATGGCAAAACACCCTATAGGACACAGAAGCAGCGAATTTTCTGCAATACTTGAAGAAACTTACGCAGATTTAAAATGGCTGTTTCAAACCCAAAATGATGTATTTATCTATACTTCGAGCGGAACAGGAGCAATGGAAGCAGCTCTGTCAAACCTTGTAAATGAAGGGGACAAGGTACTTTCTCTTGTCATAGGAAACTTTGGCAACCGCTGGGCAAAAATAGCAGCCTCGCTGGGTGCGGATGTAGAAAAAATTGAAGTCCCCGCCGGTCAGGCAATTGACCCTGCAGCACTGAAACAAAGACTTGAGGCCGATGTTAACAAAGAAATTAAAATCGTTACACTTACCCATAACGAAACAGCAACAGGTGTAACAAATCCGCTGAAAGAACTCGTGGCATTGATAAAAGAACACGGAGCCGTATCAGTAGTGGATGGTGTAACCTCAGTCGGCGCAATAGAATGCAAAATGGATGAATGGGGCATTGATGTACTTATTTCAGGTTCACAAAAAGGCTTTATGATTCCGCCGGGGCTGGCATTTCTTGCAGCGAGCGAAAAAGCCTTTAAAATGCATGAGCAATGCAAACATCCTTCTTTCTACTTTGATTGGAGTGCTTACAGAAAATCTGTAAGAGCGAATTCAACGCCGTATACACCAGCTGTGAACCTTATTGTTGCATTGAACGAAGCTTTAAAAATGATGAAAAAAGACGGACTGGAAAATATCCTTGCCCGCCACGAAAAACATGCAAAAGCTCTGCGTGCTGCGATAAAAGCTATCGGGCTAAAACTCATGGTCGAAGATGACAAAATTGCCTCAAATGCAATAACTTCCGTTTTCCCGCCCGAGGGAATTTCTGTTCCGGATATCAGAAGCACTTTGAAAAAAGATTTTGATATCGTTGTTGCAAACGGCCAAAATGAACTCAAGGACAAAATCTTTAGAATGGGTACACTGGGCTTTGTCTGCGACAGAGATGTTCTGGCTGCAGTTGCTTCACTCGAGGCAAGTCTTTACAAACTGGGATACAAATTTGAATTGGGCTGCGGTGTCAAAGCTGCTGTTGAACAAATGTATTCTTAAAAAAGTTTAAAAAGAATAATTAAAAAGCGGGCAAAACCCGCTTTTTTCTTACAAAAAAAGAAATCAGCAGCCTATAAAAACAGCAAAAAAAATTTTTTTTGAACTTATAATAAAGTGTAATAAAACAATTTTTTGCAAAAAATGATTTCTAAAATAAACACAATATCTTTTAAACAAAGCCTGCTAAATACAATCCCCATGCCGCAAAAGGCAGAAACTTCGCAAACCGCAAAAACCATGCCGGTGGTTAAAAAAACTGTCCCCGTACAGACAAAACAAACCAACCCCGAAAAAAAATTAAATAAAAAAAGAGCTTATATTATAGCAGGCGGCATTGCAGCACTGGCCATAATCAGCCTTGTGTCAAAACGCAGTGTAAAAAAAGGCCTGCCCGCCCAATCAACAGCCGGAGGCAGTGATATCATTGTTGATTTAAATTATCTGAAAAACAAAATCAAAACTTCAAAAAAAATAGAAGAAGTTTTTAATGATGCAAAAAAAATATTTGCGTCAAAAGATGATGTCCAAACCTTCGATGCAGCCAGCGTGCTGATAGACAATGTCCAAAACAACAATTTAAAATTTGACAAAAAAGCAGCAGGCGACCTTTTTGATGTTGTCATGAATTTAAAAAACTCTGACGAATTGTCTACAGAACAAATTAATACTGCAATAAACAATCTCGTTCAAATTTCTGCAAAACCTCACTATCTGCAAGAGAATTTTATAAAAACACATATACTGAGCAACAAAAATGCATCAGACAAAACAAAACTGCAGGTGCTGCAGTCACTTTTGGAACTACAGGCACAAAAATTTTCCAAAAATACAGTTAAAAATTTTCTGGATTTTATCAAAGATGTACAAATCAAAGATTTTGAATATGTTTCTAAAAATCTAAAAACCGCAAAAAGCAGCGTAAAAAATTTAAAACAAGAACTTTCTATAAGAATGTTCACAGACTCCCCTGCCGATGCGGAAAGCACAAAAGATTTTATAAAAATTATCTCTGATGACAAAATCAGTCTTGACGATGAATTGTATATTGTTGACAGAATCTTTTCTAAAAAATATGCGGCTTACAATTTCCGCAATACATCTGATGAACACAAATTTTTGGATAGACTTTTAACATGTACCATCAACAATTCTTCAAAAACATATAAAATTTTTGACACAGAAAAAAGCACTTTTGAGCTTTCCTGCCAAATTTATGACAGACTAAAAATAAATCCAAATCCGGAATATCACCGCATGAAATTTCTATCGAATCAACTGATAGAAAAAGGTAAAAAAGTTTTTAAACATGACAGAGATTTCGGCTTAAGATTGAATTCACTCTATATAGACAAAATTGATTTTACCTACAAAAATGTATGCGACAATATTTTTTCAAGCATATTTGATTACGAAAAGGCTTTTAATACCATTTTCTGTACCTTTAATGAAGCAATGAATAATCTTTATTCAATCACAGGGGACAATAAAGCGGAAAAAGCAGCCTGGGAATTAAAAAGCACAATATTCAAAGCAAGGGTGTGGGCAAAATTTAAAAACTTGAAAAAAACTCATCCGGACTATTCAAACTGGGAAAATCTCAACTTAAAATTCCAGAGATTTCACGAAAAACATTTTGAAAAAACAAACTCCTACCAGAAAAACTATGACAGCTACAGCGGAAATACAACAAGCCTGAGCAGTCAAAAAGAAAAAAATGCAAAAAACACTTTTAAATCTTATATGAACTCTATTGCCGAGCTAAAAAAATATATTGCAGACTTTGACGACAACAAAATCAACAAACAAACACTAAAAAACATCTACAGAAAATTAGTCCTAAAATACCATCCTGACAAAGCTCCGCAGGGAGAGCAGGAAAAATACAAACTAATTACACAAGCAATAAATGAATCATATCAAATTTTAAACGACGCTTTGATAAATTAGAGGAGAGCCTTCTAATTTATATCAACACTCTCAAGCACCTGAGCTTCTGTAACATCGTTTGCCACAGTTACGGAACCAAAACCGTTTGGCAAAACAAAACGGAGTTTTCCGTTTCTGGCTTTTTTGTCCAGTGCCATTTCGGGATATAATTTTTCTCTGTCATACCCTGCAAAATCAGGTACTATATCATACTCATCCAAAAGCTCGTTTGCGAGTTCAAAATAGTGTTTTTCAATAAACCCTCTTTGCAAAGACATTTTAAAAGCCATTTTCATCCCGAGTGCAACAGCCTCGCCATGGGTGTATACAGTGTAATTTGTAAGACTCTCTATAGCATGCGCAAAAGTATGACCGAGATTGAGAATAGCTCTTATTCCCTTTTCTGTTTCATCCTGATTTACCACACTGGCCTTTAAAGAACAGCAAATATTTATCAGCTGTGAAACAACAGCAGGATTCAGGTCAAAAATCTCTTCCTTATGCTGTTTTAGAAAGTCAAACAGCCTGTAATTTAAAGGTGCATTGCAGGTTTTTTCAATAAAAGCATACTTTAAAACCTCACACAGTCCTGTTTTTAGCTGTCTTATATCCAGAGTTTTTAATGTTGTAATATCCGCAAGAACGAGCTTTGGCTGATAAAACGCCCCTATCAAGTTTTTTCCGTGTTCATGGTTTATTGCTACTTTGCCGCCGACAGAAGAATCTACCTGCGCAAGAAGAGTGGTCGGAATCTGTATAAAATCACAACCACGCATATAGCTCGCCGCAGCAAACCCTGCCATATCGCCTATCACGCCGCCGCCAAAAGCTATTATACAATCAGACCTTTCCAGTCTGTGTTCTACTGCCGCATCCAGTATTGTTTTTAAAGTATTTATATTTTTGTATTCTTCGCCGGCTTCCAGCACAAGCCAGTGTGCATTTTTTATGTTCAAATTGTTTTTATACAATTTTGCCGTGTTTTTGTCCGTAACAACAAGGAATTTGTCGGCTTTTGTATATTTTTTTATTATTTCGTCTGCTTTCTCAAGCAGATTTGTGCCTATCAAAATATCATAGCAAGAGGCTTCTTTTACCGGTATATTTACTTTTACGTTAAGCAATTGTTCCATATTTTTCTAAAATCTCATCTACAATTTGTATCAGTTCTTTATTTTCCGTATCAATTTCAAAATCCGCCTGTTTGTAGAAAGGCTCTCTTTTTTTGATAAGTTCGCTCAAACGTTCTTTCGGATTCGGGTGTTTTAGCATAGGTCTGTCTTTTAAGTAAGCCTTATTTACCCTTGAAAACAGCTCATCTGCTGAGGCTTTGAGATAAAAAATCACGCTGTTTTTTTTGAGCAGTTTCATGTTTTCCATATTTTCCACCACTCCGCCGCCTGTAGATATTACCTGATTGTGGTAATTTGAATATTTAGAAATCATTTCGTGTTCAAGCTGCCTGAAGTGAGCCTCGCCGTGCTGTTCAAAAATCTCCGGTATATGTTTTTGAGCAAGTTTTTCTATCTCTTTATCAATATCAAGATACTGAAAATCCTTGAGTTTTTCATCGAGCAGGTGGCCGATGGTGCTTTTGCCCGCACCCATCATGCCTATTAATACTATATTTTTTTTGTTATCAGAAGAATTATTCATAATTTTTTCTTATTTCTTCAATACTGTCACCGCCAAATTTTTCCAGAAAAGCATCTGCCAGAACAATTGCTGCCATTGCCTCGCCGACAACGGCACAGGCCTCGACAGCGCAGGTGTCGGAACGTTCAAAATGTGCGCTTATCGCTTCTTTTGTATCAATATCTACTGATTGAAGCGGCTTTTTCATCGTAGGGATAGCCTTCATTGTTATTGTCAGCACAATATCTTCACCGTTGGTCATTCCGCCTTCGATTCCGCCTGCGTTATTTGTTTTGCGGTAATATTTTTTGGACTCTGAGTCATAAAAAATCTCATCATGCATATTTGAGCCGTTTAGCTCTGCTGCTTTTGTTCCTGCACCTATTTCTACGGCTTTTACTGCAGGGATACTCATCAAAGCCTGCGCGAGCCTGCCATCCAAACGTCTGTCCCAGTTTACAAAAGACCCCAGACCTACAGGAAGGTTTTTAAAGCTTATTTCTATTTTACCGCCGAGAGTATCTCCGTTTTCTTTTGCTTCGTCTATTTGTTTTTTCATAGCATCTTCATCAAAGGCAGTTCCTATCTGCAAAACTCTTGATGATGCTGTTATTCCGAATTCTTTTAAAAGACATTTTGCCACTGCACCGACAGCGACTCTTGTTGCTGTTTCTCTGGCACTGGAACGCTCCAATACATTTCTTATGTCGTTGTGGTTATATTTTATTGCTCCTGCAAAATCAGCGTGTCCGGGTCTGACACGGGTGATTTTTTTTGCATTCACAGCCTCTAAAATATCAGGATCTGATAAATCCTGAGGTTCAACAGACATAGGTATCTGCCAGTTTTTCCAGTCTTTGTTTTCAATTTCCAGACAAACGGGTGCGCCTGTTGTTTTGCCGAATCTCACACCTGATTTTATCATGGCTTTGTCTGTTTCTATCTGCATTCTGCCGCCACGGCCATAACCCTGCTGACGACGAGCCAGTTCGGAGTTTACAAATTCCGTATCAATAAAAAGATTTGACGGAAGTCCTTCTATAATTGCATTCAGGCACATTCCGTGAGATTCACCCGAGGTTAAAAATCTAAATTTGTTCATCTTATAAACTCCGTTATTTACAAATCTGGTTTGTTATTGCTGTGACAGTATGCGCCAGAGCATTGTTTGTCTGCAATTCTGCTTTTATTTTGTCATAAGAATACAAAATAGTTGTATGTTTTTTGTCAAAAAAATCGCCTATTGCAGGGAAGCTCTGCTTTGTCAAATCTCTGCACAGGTATATGGAAACCTGTCTTGCTTCCGCAATTTTTGCACTGCGGCTCGAGCCTTTTATATCTTTTGGCGAAATATTGTAATACGATGCAACAGAATCAACGATGCCGTCAAAAGTATAGGATTTTTCTTTTTCACTGTAGCCGATTATATTTTTTACGTTTTCAATGGTCAGCGGCACTTCGTTTATGCTTGCATAAGCAGTAACACGGTTAAAAGCACCTTCGAGTTCTCTTATATTGCTGGAATATACAGTAGCCAAAAACTCTATAATATTTGAGGGAACCTCTATATTTGAATCTTTTGCAAGGTTGGACAAAATAGCCATTCTTGTTTCTATATCAGGAATTTGGATATCAGCCATCAACCCCCACTCAAAACGGCTGATGAGCCTGTCAGACAGAGAAGGGATTTCTTTAGGGGTTCTGTCAGAAGTCAGGACAATTTGTTTTCCTGCGCCGTGCAGGGTATTGAAGGTATTAAAGACTTCTTCTTCCGTTCTTGTTTTTCCTGCAATGAGTTGTATATCATCAATCAAAAGAACATCAACTTCTCTGTATTTTTTACGGAATTTGTTCATGTTTTTTGTTTTTTCATCGCCTCTTGCAAGAGCGTTTACAACATCATTGACAAAATCCTCTGCTGTAATAAAAAGGACTTTTAAATCAGGTCTGTTTTTGATTACATAGTGGCCTATCGCCTGCATAATATGTGTTTTCCCAAGCCCCGGGCCGCCATAAATATAAAGAGGGTTGTATTTTTCACCAGGTTTTTGTGCAACTGTTTGTGCTGCGACATAGGCCAGTTTGTTGTTTGAGCCTACGACAAAATTTTCAAATTTATATTTTAAATTCAAATTTGAAGACTGCATCTGAGTCAGGCTGTCATACTTTGGCCTTTGAGGAGTTTGAGATTCTGCTGATTCCGGCTGGGCTGCTTTGGCTTTTGATTTTTTAGAGATTTTTTTTGCCAGCTCTTCATCAAAAATTATTTTTACATCAAGATTTTTGTTCAAGACCTGTTTTACCGCATCAGCCATTGCACTGTAATGATTCTGGCGCAAAAGATGGCCTGCTATTGCCTGCCCCGTATGCAGGACAAAGCTCGTTTCATCAAAATATTGCGGTTCCAGAGGAAGAATCCATGTTGTAAAAGTTGATTCCGCAACATTTTTTTCTAAAATTTTTAAGACATCATTCCAAACTTCTATGATATTTTCCTGACTCATAAAATAAATATTACAACAAAACCTGTTATCTGTCACAGTTTTTGTAGATTTTACTCAGGCAGGCATTCTCCTCAGACAAATTATTTGCACAGACGGAGTTTTTTTGCTCTGTTTTCCGTAGAGTCGTTGAAATTTTGTCTGGGCTGTTTTATGACAATTTGTGCATTATCCAGTTTTAAAAGCTCGATTTGTTCTTTTATTGTTGTATCTTTTACGAGCCATTTAATTTTGCCGTTACAGTATTTTGTATAATGAAAAGTTGTGGACAAAACACATACTTTGATAGCATCAATAAGGTTGAGTCCTGAGATGTCCACGTTTAAAAACGGACAGTGATTGTGTGAGATAAAATGTTTTGCTTCATCAATTGCCTCAAAAATACTTTGTCTGTAATTTCCGACTTTGAGATTGATTTCTTGTCCGTATAATGATTCTGTATCAGCCATAAATTCTCTGCTAATTCTCTGCTATTCTCTTTATATTTTTATCTTTTTAATATCTGATTTGTTCAGGGAAATTAAAATTTTAAAATCAGGTTTACATTTAATATAACGAGTTTTTTTCGCAAAAATTAAGAGATTGGACAAAAACTACACCTTTTGTATGAGAATCAAGCTATAATTGAAAAACAGACACACTCCGAATACTATAAAAATTTTTCAACAGCTTCTTTTACCTGCTCTACAGTAATATCTTTTATGCATTGGTAATTACGTTTGCATTTTTTCTTTAAATTGCACGGCTGGCATGGAAGATTTGTCTTCAACACAACAGCATCATGGGCAAAAGCTCTCCATTTTTCCGTATTCATAGGGCCGTAAATGCCTATAACCGGAGTTTCAACAGAAGCAGCAATGTGAAGATTCCCGCTGTCACAGCCCACTATCAAATCGCATAACTTTGTAAAAGCGAGTGTCTGACGCAGGCTGAATTTGCCGCAAAAATTTATCGGGGTAAATTTCAAATTCCCTTTGACATAAGACATTATCTCGTCATAAGTTCCGGCATCATTTTTTGAACCGTTAAACACAACCTGAACCTGTTTTTCGTTGCTCAGCCATGTGATTATTTCTGCCCATTTTTCTTTATCCCATTCTTTTTTACGGTTTCCGCTGGTTGCATGGACAATGACCTTTTTTACACCGTCATTCAAATGTACTCTTTTCTGACGCATGATATCTTTTACTTCATCGAGTTCTTTAGGCTCGAGCCAATTTTCAAGATAATTGTCTTTTACCTGTATTCTGTCCGCTCTTAAAACATCGAGAAAACATTCTATTTCGTGTTTGTTTTCCGCATACGGAACTCTCTTTGTCAAAAGAAAGCCTCTCATCTCTGTATCAAAACCAACACGCTCTTTTATTCCTGCAGCAAAAGCCAAAAATGCGCTGGAAAATGAACGTTTCAGAACATACGCTCTGTCATAATGGTTGTTTTTTAAGAGTTTTACATAGCTCCAGAAATTTTTCTTTCCTGAGTTTTCGTCTTTGTTTTCGTATCTGTGTTTTTTTGTTGTATCAAAATATATAAAATTGTCGACATAGGGACACTTTTCTATAATTTCGCCGGACACGGGAGCCACGAGCATATCTATCTGCGCATCAGGATATGCATCTCTCAGGTTTCTTAAAAAAGGAATGGTCAAAAGAGTGTCGCCTATAAATCTGTATCTCATTACGAGAATTTTTTTTATTTCATTATTGTTCATCAGATTCCAATAGTCCTTTCAAGTCCAGTACGGGTTTTAGCTTCAGCGCATATATGTCCGTATTTTCCGGAGCAATTTCTTTTAGCTTCACTGCATCTTTTTCTGTTGTGATAAGAGCCTGCGCTACGTATTTTTCTTTCAGTTTATAAAGTGTATCCAAATCTTCTTTTGTATAAATATGATGGTCGGGAAAATCCTGTGTGCCAACCACATCATACCCTCTTAAGAATTTGTAAAACTGCTCCGGCTGGCCTATTGCGCTAAAAGCAATTACCGCAGCAGAGTCCGAGAGCTTTTCATTTGTTTTGAGGTTATAAATTTCATCAGGAACCATCGAACAAACAAAGACCGGTATACTGTATTTTTTCCTTAAAAATCTTGCATAAGCTTTTGCTTTTTTGTCATTAAAGCTCTTGTTCACAACAACAATTTTGTCCGCTCTTTTAATCGAAGACAAAGGCTCTCTAAGCGCACCCAGAGGAAGTATGCATCCGTTTGAGAATTTTTTTTCACTGTCCACAACAAGGATATTCAAATCTCTTTGCAGTTTCAAATGCTGGAATCCGTCATCCAGAATCAATGCTGTGCAATTAAGATTTTCCTTTGCAAATTTTGCTGATTTTACTCTGCTGGAGCAAGTCAAAACAGCAGTATTTTTACAGTGTTTGGAAAGCCAGAAAGGCTCATCACCTGCTTCTATTGCCGTATGATTTATTGTTAGTCCGTCAGATATTACGTTTACATTTTTGTTGTTAAGTTTTCCGCCGTAACCTCTGGACAATATTGCAGGGAACCCGCCTTTTTTTGCCAGATAGTTCGCTATTTCTGCAGTAATAGGAGTTTTACCCGTTCCGCCGGTTGTTATATTCCCGACAGAAATTGTGTACAAAGGCGATTTGTAAGATTTTAGAATACGTTTTTTATACAAAAAATTTCTTGTCTTTGCTACTGCCCAGTAAACTGCCGAAGGCAGACCCAGCACAGTGTAAAGTACACCGGCAGTGATTTTTTCTACCGGTGTAAATTCTTTTTTATAATGAAAATCTGTTAAAAGTACTTTTAGGTCTTTCATATTTTTATATCAAGGGCCGGCGTTGTGTTTTACCGGCCTTTTATTTTTAGAACATTAATCTGAACAGAAGGAATCGTTTGTTCAATTTTTCCGAGAACTTGCGAAGGTTCTTAGAAGTTTCTGCAACGTTATTTATTGTATCATTCAATTCCTCTTTTTTGTCTGTTGTCAGACCGTTGACTGTTTCCAGCGTACAGGACAGGTCATCCAGTGCTTTATTGAATTTTGTAACTGTTGTGTTAATCTGTGCCTTGAGCGCAGGATCTTTTGTCATTGTATTTACGTATTGAGAAATTTCTGAAATATTTTTACTTGCAACTTCAAGATTTTCCAGAGTTTGTTTTGTCTTTGGATCTTCCAGTACTGTGTTGAGATTCTTAGACAATCTGTCTATAGATTTTGTTGTGGACATAAGGGTTTCTTTAAATTCTTTGTCCCCGATAATAGCATTTATATTATCAGTCAATACAACAACCTTGGCAGAAACTTCGTCTGTA
Source organism: Candidatus Gastranaerophilales bacterium (assembly GCA_944325885.1). GTDB lineage: Bacteria > Cyanobacteriota > Vampirovibrionia > Gastranaerophilales > Gastranaerophilaceae > Limenecus. The sequence continues at coordinate 72,049 of CALVBT010000004.1, forward strand.
GTATCCATCAATCTGTCAAGATCCTGTTTTGTTGAATCTATAAGTATCTGTGTTTTATCCAGAGTGGTATTAGCTTTTACAGTCAAGATGTCAACATTGCCGACGATTTTTTTGAGGTCTGCAATCACATCATCAGAAAGTATTGCGCTCAGTTTTTCATTTGTTTCAGCAAGCGAAGCTGCTGCTCTGTATTGCAAATCCATAAAGTCAGAAAGTCTTATAGGCTCTATGACGGTAAACTTGGAAGTGCTTTGAGGATATGCAAATTCCATTTTTGTATACGGTTTTATGCTGAGATAATGTTTTTTGTTTTCTGTTTTGATTTTACCCTGCATTCTATCCGGCAGCTGCAGCCCCGGCAAAGTTACAATATAACAAACTTTGTATGCAGAAGGTGTTTTTATCTCTTCTTGAATATTTATAGGGAGTGTTTTTGTTTCAATAATTTCTATTTTTTTAACCTTACCTATATCGTAAGGTTTGTTGCTCAAAATCATCTGTACATTATCATTTGCATGCAGCACAAGTGATTTTTTGTTTATCGGAAGATAAATTGTTCTCAATTTTGGCGGTGTAATTTCAAGAAACTGTTCGCCGATGATACCGGACTGCTGTATAGAAATTGTGGAAGCATCCGGAATATTTATATCAGGTTCTGTGATAACAAATTTTATTCGAACATAAGGGTCTTCAGGATTTGAGAGCTGTGGCGTAATTTCTTCTATCTGCCCGATTCTAAAACCCATCAGCTGTACTGCAGAGCCGGCTCTTATGCCGTTTACGTCTTTAAAATCAACAAAAAGTCTTTCTCCTGTAGACAACGCTCTGCCTTTTATCCACAGAATGGAGAAGATTAGTATAATCAATGCCGTGAGGGTCAATATTCCGACTTTAAATGATGATGAAAAACGCATTTTATTTCTTCCAATTCTTTTGTTAGTATACCGTGAAATAAGGATTTTATTTTTTTAATTTATATAGTGACGACAGTGATTTTTGCTAATTACCTTCCGTATTCGTGCCTGCCACCTGCATAGGCCCTTCTATTCGGGCGTTTATAAATTGTTTTGTGTATTCATTGCCGTTGTGTATCATATCATCAGGCGTACCCGAGTATACGATTTTTTTATTATATAACATAATAACTTTGTCAGCACACCTTTGAATGGTGGATAATTGGTGCGTTACAATAACAGAAGCAGGATTGAATTCATCTCTCAGTCTGACTATGTAATCTTCAATCATTGTAGAAGAAACAGGGTCAAGACCGGCCGTCGGCTCGTCATAGAGGATGGTTTTCGGGTCGGTAACTATTGCTCTCGCAAAACTTACACGTTTTTGCATACCGCCGGAGAGTTCGTGAGGCATTTTGTCCTCTATCCCTTCCAGACCTACGAGTTTTAGCTTTTGTGCGACTATTTCTCTCAACTGTTTTTCTGTATATTTATTTTTAAATTCTTTTCTTTCTTTTAGTGCAAAAGCTATATTTTCAAAAACATCAAGAGAATCAAACAACGCAGAATACTGAAAAACCATAGCTATATCACCCGGAGAAACAACAATCTCTCCGCTGTCGGGTTTTGTCAATTCGCAGATAAGTTTCAGGATTGTACTTTTGCCTGCACCGCTCAAGCCCACAACAGCCAGAATCTCTCCGTCTTCGACTTTGAAGGATACATCCTCAAGAACTGTCTTGCCTTTAAATGATTTTTTCAGATTTTTAACTTCTATGCTCATTTATTAAATCCTCTAGAAAAAGAATATGGTTGCAAAAATATAGTCAATTATACAAATGGCTACGAAAGACCACACAACCGCTTTTGTTGTAGAAATACCAACACCTTTGGCACCGCCGTATGCAAGATATCCGCAGGTGCAGCTTATCAGAGCAATCGCAGCCCCGAAGCATGCAGACTTGCCCAGAGCGACACTGATATCTTTAATATAAAGCCCCTGCCACAGAGAGCTGATGTAATTAAGTTTGCTCACATGCGCACTCAAATATGCAGCAATACCGCCGCACAAAAGGCCGAAGGTCGATGCCAGCACAACAACAAAAGGCATCATCACAAAACCCGCAAGCACTCTGGGTACAAACAAATATTCGATAGGGTTGACCTTTAAAACTTTCAGCGCATCAACCTGCTCTGTTACCCTCATTGTAGCTATTTCTGACGCATAGGAAGAACCTATCATAGAAATTATGGCAAAACCCGCCATAATAGCCCCCATCTCACGGGTCATAACCACGCCCATGAGCATGCCAACATATTTTTCGCCGCCCTGCTTTACCATTTCCGGTGCGACCTGCATAGACACAATGACAGAAACCATCCCGACAATTGTCAGCGTAATAGGCAGAGAATCCACGGCAAAGCGGGAACACTGTTCAATAAAAAGTTTCCAGTTCATTTCTCTTTTTATCAGGTCATGCACAATCAATCTAAAAACCTGACATGCCCGTATTCCCATTTCGCCAAGTGTTTCAAAAAAATCCTGAGCCTGTTCAAGGAGCATTTTTGCCAGATTGTAGGTGGCAGTTTGTTTTATTAAAGCTATAGCTTTTGAATAATCCATGTGAATAATTGTATCAAATATTTTAATAAATTAAATACTGTTAATGGTTTGGATTTGATAGTATAATAATTTTACATTTGAAAAAGATGTATAAAGAAAGATGTTTTAAGAAGGACGAGGAAGTTATATGAAAATTTACATCGAAGACATTGCAAAATACGAAGGACAAACCATTACCCTGCAGGCATGGTTATACAACAAACGCTCCAGCGGTAAACTTCATTTTTTACAGCTCAGAGACGGCACAGGAGAGATTCAGGCTGTAGTTTTTAAAGGCAATGTTTCCGATGAAGTTTTTGCTCTTTCTGACAAAATCACACAGGAATCCAGCATAGAAGTAACAGGCACAGTAAAAAAACACGACCGTTCACGCATCGGATACGAAATTGATGCCACAGATGTAAAAGTAATCGGCGAATCTGTTGATTACCCTATCACACCAAAAGAACACGGCACACACTTTTTGATGGAACACCGCCACTTGTGGCTGCGTTCTTTAAGACAAAAAGCAATTTTAAGAATCCGCCACAGAATCATCAAATCTGTACGTGATTTCTTTGACAACAAAGGTTTTACACTGGTAGATGCGCCTATTTTTACGCCGAATGCCTGTGAAGGTACAACAAACCTGTTTAAAGTTGATTACTTTGACCAGAATGCTTACCTCACACAAAGCGGCCAGCTGTATATGGAAGCAGCAGCAATGGCTGTTGGCAAGGCATATTGTTTCGGCCCTACTTTCCGTGCTGAAAAATCAAAAACAAGACGCCACTTAACAGAGTTCTGGATGGTAGAACCTGAGGTTGCCTTCTTTGATATTTATGACGATATGGATCTTGCGGAAGAATTTGTTGAATACATTGTACAGGAAGTTGTAAAACACAACAGAGCAGACCTGGAAGTTCTTGAAAGAGATATTTCAAAACTCGAAAATATCAAACGTCCGTTCCCGAGAATTTCTTATGACGAAGCAATTGAAATTCTCCACAAAAAAGGCAACGATACAGAATGGGGTGCAGATTTCGGCGGTGATGAAGAAACTCTTATCTCCGAAGAATTTGACAAACCTGTTATGATTCACCACTATCCAATGGCTATCAAAGCATTCTATATGAAACAGGAAGGCGACAAAGCAGCCTGCGTTGATATGATTGCGCCGGAAGGCTACGGCGAAATCATCGGCGGCGGACAGCGTGAAGAAGATATCGATAAACTCAAGGCAAAAATAAAAGAACAGGGCTTGCCGGAAGAAGTCTTTAACTGGTATCTCGATGTAAGAAGATACGGCAGCTGCAAACATGCCGGCTTTGGACTCGGTATTGAAAGAACCGTTGCGTGGATATGCGGTTTGCACCACGTTAGAGAAACTATCCCGTTCCCGAGATTGATGGACAGATTAACTCCTTAAGATTGTAAATTTAACTTAATAAAATAACAAAAATATTAATGCACGGCTTTTGTCCATGCATTAATATTTTTTATCCGCATACATAACAAAGGAAATTAGATGAGAATTTTAAAAGTATTAAACAAACCGACCAGAATAAATATCACACAAAATGTCGTAAAAAATTGCCGTGACAAATACGGCGATGATTGGACAGGGCTGATACTGGAATCCATACGCAGTGTAGAAAATGACTATCCGGCACAAAAACCCGAGCAAAAATTTGTGAAAAAACTTATTAATAGACTTCGACCAAAAAAAGAATTTACAATTGATGTAATTTCAAATGAAAACAGAGATTTTTTTGTTACCTCAAACTTAAAAATAGGAGATTACAAATTCCAGAGCAAAAAAGTCCCCTTCAATATACTAGAAACTCTTGATACTCTAAAAAATTTCCGTGCAAAAATACAAGAAACAAGAAACGATATTCTCGCACAAATCACAGGTTTTAACCAGTTGAGAAAAAGCAAAGACAAAAATATGCTGTTAAAATAACCACATTTTGTACGCTCGTGATATTATAAATATTACATAAGAATTGAGAATTAGACGGGGAAGAAAACATGTTTGAAAAATTCAGAATAGGTGTAGACATAGGCGGAACTAACGTAAAAATTGCTCTTGTGGACAAAAACGGTGAAATTTCTCACCCAAAAACCGTTCCAACACGTGCAGAAATGGGCTATGAATACACTATCGGAAATATTACACAATGCATAAAAGACGTACTGGCAGAAGCAAACCTCTCTACCGGCGACATTGAAGGCATTGGCTTTGGTTTCCCCGGACAGATAGATTGCGACAACGGTATTGTCAGAATTTTGCCTAACATACCGGGATGGATTGATGTACCTATTGCCGAAATCATGCAAAAAGAATTTAATGTACCGGTAAAAGTGGACAACGATGTACGCTGCATGGCTCTTGCAGAATTGAATTACGGAGCAGGCGCAGGCTGCAAAAACCTTATCTGTATCACAGTCGGCACAGGTATCGGCTCAGGTCTGGTTATCAACGGCAAACTCGTCAGAGGCGCAAGCAACGCAGCCGGCGAAATCGGACATATCAAAATGGAAATGCACAACGGGTTGCTCTGCGGATGCGGTGATACAGGCTGTTTTGAGGCTTACGTATCAGGGCCTTCCATTGTTGCTATGGCAAAAGAATACGTAAAAGGCGGCAAAAGCGCAAAATTTAGAGAAATCGCAGGCTCAACTTCTGCAATCACACCGGCGATTGTTTGTCAGGCAGCACAGGAAGGCGATGTTGTAGCCAAAAAGATTTTTGAAAGAATGGGCGAATACCTCGGCATCGGCCTTTCGAGCGTGGTTAACCTTTTGAATCCGGAAAGAATTGTGATAGGCGGCGGTGTAGCTGACGCAGGCGATATATTGTTTGAGCCTTTAAAAGCTACTCTCAAACACCGTGCAATGCCTATTCAAGGAGCTGCCGTTGAGGTTGTTCCCGCACAGCTTGGCAACACAGCAGGCCTTATCGGAGCAAGCCTTTTAATAGACAATTAGGCGTATTAATTATGCTCTATTTTTTGTACGGACAGGAAGATTTCAATATCGAACAGGAACTCCGGACTTTAAAATCAAAAGTCGTGGATAAGGCTTTTTTGTCCACAAATTATAGAGTGTATGACAATCCTGATTTTCAACAGCTTGAGGACATTCTTCGCACGCCGTCATTGATGTTCGGCAATGTGTTGTGTGTTGTGAATTGCGATAGGTATTTCTTTGACGGAAAAGGCAAAATCAACTTTGATGACAAAGAACTTAAAGTCATAGAAGACCTGTTCCAATCCATGCCGGAAAGCCTGTATGTTGTGTTTGTGTGCAAAATAGAACGTGGAAGCACAAAAAAAATAGATACAAGAAGAAAACTCTATAAAATACTTTCAAAATACGCTTCCGTTACAGAGTTTGCAGAGTACAAACCCTATCAAAAAGAACTTGCCGTCTGGATACAAAAACAGGTAAAGAAAAAAGACATGATAATGTCTTCTGACGTTGTACAGTTTTTGATAGAAAGGCTCGGCACAAATCTAAGGGTAATAGATAACGAACTTGAAAAACTCAAGCTGGCAATTTATCCTGACAAAAATGTAAAAAAAGAACACATAAAAAATGTCTGTACATCAACAGAAGACATTTTTTTACTCTCGGATTACATTCTGAAAGGAGAAAAAGACAAAGCACTTCTGGAATTCAAAAAACTCTGTACAAACAAACATTATCTTGAAATTCTTGCTGTTTTGCAGACAAGTTTTACAAGACTGGCGCAGATGAAAGTGGATTCCGTGGACAAAAGTTCTTTTGAAATTGCAGCAAAAACACATCTGCCGGAATTCATTGTAAAAAAACAGCTGGAAAAACTCCGCACTGTTCCTATGGACAGACTGATAAAAATAAGACACAACCTCCTCGAGGCGGAATACAGAGTAAAAACGGGCGAAATGGCTTTTTATGAACTGCCTGTAGAGCTGGCATTGTTAAATTAAACAGTTTGAAAAATACCTGCAAGAATATTTAAAACAAAGGGAAACATGTTTCATCCGATATTAAAAAGAAAATTTGAATATTTCACAAACTATTTTGACGCTGCACTAAAAAGCGAACAAACAGGCAGAAGAAATTTTGCCCAGTCAATAGTTTTGTACGGACAAGACAGCATTGCACAGTACTATCTGGCAACAGAAATTGCAAGACAGCTAAACTGCCAAAAAGACGGTGCCTATGACTGTGACTGCATAAATTGCAACTGGATAAGAAACAACCAGCATCCGGCTGTTTTGACTATTTCAAAAAACGATAACAAACCCTCTGATGATACCTCAAGCAAGGTAATATCTATCAAACAAACTCTTGCTATTAACAGCAGCCTTGTGAACACATCAGACTATTACAGGGTGTTTATCTTCTGTGATTCTGAACTGGAACCGCCATCAGAAGCACAACAAAAACATCTGTCAGAATTTGAAGGACTGCGTTTTAAATTTCCGCAGGAAAACTGGCTGCCTTTGCCTCTAAATAGAGATGTTTTGATAGAAGCTTCTGCAAATTCGCTCTTGAAATCAATAGAAGAACCTCCTGAACGCACATTATTTTTGTTTTTGACAGAGGACAAAGAAGATATTATAGAAACAATAATCTCCCGTTCGCAGTGTTTTTATGTACCTCCTGCATCCTCTTATAACAATGCGGGGTGTGATTGTGAATTTTTAAACAGCATTTTTGCGGATTATCCTGCAATAAAAAAAGTAAATGTCTTCAACCTTGTAGAACAGCTGGAGTCCGTTATGCAGGAAAAAGGCCTGAAATTGGAGCAGGTTCTTGATTGTATGGAGTTTTATCTTGTTGAGATGATAAAAAGAAACATCAATACAGGCAGTGCAGGCAGCAAGGTTTTGATTCAAAAAATCAAACAGGATATGCTAAAACTGCAGCATGCAAAAAAACAGGCCCAAGCTTATATAAAACCGCAGCTCGTGCTGGGTGATTTGTTGTTTTCGTTTACTGAATAAATAAAAAACCGGATATAATGTCCGGTTAATAATCAAGCAATAATTAGTATTTACACTGGGGAATGAGTATATGGTTTATAATAGTTTATTAAGCAAAGATGTTGATAACTTTTTCTTCGTGCTGTCTTTCTTTGCCTTTGTTTTCATTCATTGAGAAGAAAGAGAAAGGATTTGAACCTCTTTTGTCTTTATCAAGATTTTTAGAATTTGACAATTCGATTGTTCCGGGGAGATTGAAGATATTTTTAACTTCAGATTTTTCGCCTTCTGCAACAGGAGCAATCAATTTGCCTTCAACATTTTTTTGAACTTTTTCTGTATTCATAGCAGCCATTGTGTTGAGGTATTGAACATTTGCTATGAAATTCTGGTTTAAGTTGATATCAAGACCTGCATTTCTTACTGCAACAAACTTTGCAGTGTCCATATTTGTTCTCTGGCTGTATAAATCGATACCTACTTCAGGTCTTCTGAATTTTGATAAATCTACAACATTTGTATCAAAAGAAGCTGCTTTGCTTTCTGCTTTTGTAAAAATTTGTTTTGCAACTTCGTTGATTGCTGAAGTGTCGATGTAATTTCTATTGTTGTTTATTGCTGTAAGACCAAGACTCATTTTTGCCATACCCCTTATTGCTTGTACTTTTTATATCGGTATAGTTTTGTGGAATCTTTAGTTTTTTTAGTTTATAATTTACATAAGTTTACAAAACATGATATAATCTTATAAATAGAAGATTGAATACAATTAGAGGAAAAAATAATGAATAAAAGCCAATCTACAGGAATCTGGATAGTTGTAGTGCTGCTGGTATTGTGTCTGGGTTCAATGCTGTTCCCCGGTCAAACAACCAGCACAAAGGATATTTCTTATTCTCAATTTTTATCCAAGGTAAAAAGCGGACAAATAGAATCCGTACAAATAGACAAAGATACACTGATTGCAAAACCAAAAAGCGAAAAAGCAGAAACTGTCACTACAGTGATGAACTCAAAACATCCTGTAACAGTCCAATACAGAGTAATGGTTCCGATGAACGACCTGAGCCTGTATGAAAAACTGGAACAAAACAATGTAGACGTAAATGTTAAAAAGCCGAGTGATTCTTCACAAATGCTGGCTATTTTGTCTACTGTTCTGCCTTTGCTTTTGATAATAGGTTTTGTTGTTTTGATGGCAAAAACTCTGCAATCAGGCGGCTCTCAGGCAATGTCTTTTGGCAAAAGCAAAGCAAAACTTATGCTGGACAGCAAAGTAAAAGTAACATTCAAAGATGTTGCCGGTATTGACGAAGAAAAACAAGAACTCGAAGAAATTGTAGATTTCCTCAAAAACGGTGAAAAATATATTAAGCTCGGAGCAAAAATTCCAAAAGGTGTTTTGCTCGTAGGTGTACCCGGTACAGGTAAAACTCTTATGGCAAAAGCCGTTGCAGGCGAAGCAGGTGTCCCCTTCTTTTCTATAAGCGGTTCTGACTTTGTAGAAATGTTTGTCGGTGTAGGTGCTTCCCGTGTAAGAGATTTGTTTGAACAGGCTAAAAAACACCAGCCCTGTATTATATTTATAGACGAAATTGATGCAGTAGGCCGTCAAAGAGGTGCCGGCATGGGCGGCGGCCACGACGAAAGAGAACAAACCCTCAACCAGCTGCTTGTTGAAATGGACGGTTTTGATGAAAACACAAACATCATCGTAATCGCAGCAACAAACAGACCTGACATCTTGGACAACGCTCTTTTGCGTCCGGGTCGTTTTGACAGACAGATTGTTGTTCACAGACCTGATATTCTTGGCCGTGAACAAATCCTGAATGTCCATGCAAAAAACAAACCTCTGGCTGATGATGTGGATTTAAAAGTTCTTGCAAAAAGAACACCCGGCTTTACCGGTGCTGATTTGCAGAACCTGTTGAACGAAGCAGCTCTGCTCGCAGCAAGACACAACAAAGATAAAATCGACATGCCGGATTTGGAAGAAGCAATAGACAAAGTCATAGCAGGACCTGAAAAGAAAAGCAGAATAATCTCTGATGAAGAAAAAGAAAACACAGCTTATCACGAAGTCGGCCACGCACTTCTTGCAAAACTGCTTAAAAATACGGACCCGCTTCATAAAGTATCAATTATTCCGAGAGGTATGGCTCTGGGCGTAACAATGACCCTGCCGGAGAAAGACCACCTCACTTTGAAAAAATCACAGCTGCTGGATAGAATAACAATGCTTCTTGGCGGACGTGTTGCGGAAGAAATTATCTACGGCCCTGATTCTATTACAACAGGCGCACAAAATGACCTCGAAAAAGTAACTGCAACAGCACGCAATATGGTTACAACTTACGGTATGTCTTTTAAAATGGGTAATATGGCATACGGCAAGAGCGAAGAACACGTATTTATGGGCAGAGATTTCGGCCACTCAAGAGATTATTCGGAAGAAATCGCTGCTGATATTGACAGAGAAGTTAAAAAGATTGTGGACGAAAGATACAATCTCGCAAAAGAACTCTTGCTCGGCAACCGTGATATGCTCGAAATAATTGCAAAAGAACTCCTCGAGCGAGAAACTCTTGATGAAGAAGAATTTGAAGCAATTATGAAACGTGTCGAAGAATCACGCCAGCCGCATGATGTATAAAAATTGTACAAAGTACAAATAAAAAATTAAAAGCCGATTTGTTCATTATTACAAATCGGCTTTTGTTTTGAGTGTTTTTAGGTGAATGGAATTACTTGCCTGTTTTTTCAGTTTTTGTTTTTGTTGTCAATGTTTTTAATTCATTTTTAAGAGCATTAACTTTTTCTTTTATGCCGTCTATAAAAGCATCTTTGAAAAATTTAGCTTCTTTTTTAGTATATTTTTCGCCAAAAGCTTCTTTTTGTGTTTTCAGAGTTTCTTTTAAACCTTTGTTCAAAACCTTATAACTTGCAAAAAATTCTTTTGTCCAAACATAAGCTCTTTTAAAAATATTTTTTGAATACGGAGCGGCTTTTGTTTCGATATCATGCATTACCTTAAAAGTATCTGATGCATTTTTTAAATCAATTTTGTTTTTTGCAGCTTGCTTTACAGTACTGCGGGCAACTTTTGTCATAGATGCAGCTAATCTTGTAATTTGAAACATTATACTAAATCCTTTCTTCCTTATGGTATGGTAAACACTAAAAAGAGGATGAAGAAACAAAATTGCCACAAACAAATAATTTGTTAAAATTTTGTTACATTTTAACAAAAATAATCTCTGATTCTGTCGACTATGTGAAAAATTTTGTTTCACCTATAATTTTTTTATGGAAAATAAAAATTTTAATAAAAAAGTTTATATCGAAACAATGGGCTGTCAGATGAACAAATCTGACACAGAGCGAATCCTCGGTATGCTATCTCATTTTGGTTATGAGGAAACACAAGAACCCAAAGAAGCTGATTTGCTCATGGTAAACACCTGCTCAATCCGCCAGCTTTCTGCGGACAAAGCTTACAGCCTTGTCGGTGTATGGGGAAAATGGAAAGACGAAGAGCGCAAAAAAGAACAGCAGGGCAAACCTTTTAGAGAAATAAAAGTCGCCTTTTGCGGATGTGTTGCCCAGCAGGACAAAGAAAAACTGCTGAAACGTTTTCCGTACGTAGATTTAGTTTTTGGAACAAACAATGTTTATGAGCTTCCTGACTTAATAAAAAGAATTAACGAAGGTGAAAGAGTCTGCGCAACAAACGAAACTCCGAAAAAATTCACAGACGGTGAAGAAGAAGCAAAATATGAAATCAAACGTGCAAAAAGCTTTAATGCATGGATTCCGATTATGGAAGGCTGCAACAATTTTTGTACCTATTGCATAGTTCCATTTACAAGAGGAAGAGAAAGAAGCCGAAAACCGTCAGAAATACTGGAAGAAGCAAAAAAAGCCATACAGGAAGGATTTAAAGAAATCACCCTTCTGGGGCAAAACGTAGACAGCTACGGCAAAAATCTTGATGCACAAAAAGATTACGACGGCAGACCGGTTACGCTGGCTAACCTGCTTCGTGACTTGAACAAAATCGACGGCAAGTTTAGAATCCGCTTTGTAACATCTTATCCGACGGACATCTCAGATGACCTGATAAAAGCCGTCAAAGAATGCGACAAGGTTTGTGAATTTTTCCACATTCCCATGCAGTCAGGCAACTCAAAAGTTCTGAAAGAAATGAACAGAAGATACAACAGAGAAGAATACGGAGCAATAGTTAAAAAAATCCGTGACACTTTTGAAGATGTTGCTATCACTTCTGATTTTATTGCCGGTTTCCCCGGAGAAACAGAAGAAGAGTTTTTGGATACACTGAGCGCAATAGATGAGTTTGAACTTGACTATTCAAACACTGCAGCATACTCGCCACGTGTAAAAACAAAAGCAGCAAAATGGACAGAAAAATTTATTGACGAAGAAACAAAATCCGAAAGACTCTCAAGATTGAACGAAAAAAACAGAGAGGCCTGCTTAAAATCCAACAAAAAATGCATAGGCAAAACCTTTGAGATACTTGTCGAGTCTTATGAAGACAAAGACGGAAAAATTATCCTCGCCGGCCGTGCGCCAAACAACAAAATAGTCCATTTTGAAGGGGACAAAAATCTCGTCGGAACATTCTGCAATGTAGAAATTACAGGAGCCAGCACATGGCATCTTCGAGGTAAATTATCATAGTGAAAAAATTATCAAAAATTTTAATATTAACGGTTATTTTTTGCATAATGCAGCCTGCCTTTGCTCTAAAAGTAAAGAATCCAATGATATGGGGGCAAAAAGAGCCTGTGAGATTTGTATCCATTGATGATGTTCTGGATTTTAACGTTGTGTACAAACACAATCTCACACCTGTTTATATGCCCAATCTCATTTGCCACGAATTTACAAGAAGCTATACCCTGAAAAGCACAACAGGCCAGACCTATGTAAGACACAGACAAAGAACAGTGCGCATTACTGACAAACCTTCTTTGTATGTAAAAAAACTGATGAAAGAAAATGAAGGCAACATCTATCTTGCACCGCAGGGCTACGGGCTTTTTGGCGGACTTGTCGGAGATGTTTATATCGGAGATGAAAGCCTGAGCAAACATTTGATAGAAAAAGGTTATTGCGATTACGTTCAATAAACTATATAATTTAATTGAACGTAAAATGCTCGGACTATTACAAATTCAAGGAGAAATTTAATTTATGGCTATGCGGTTTGATGCGGGTGAAATTATTACGGCAATGATTACGCCGATGGATAAAGACAGAAAAGTTGATTATAATGCGCTTGAAAAACTCGTAGAACACCTTATTGCCACAGGGACAGAAAGTATCCTAGTTGCTGGTACAACAGGAGAATCTCCGACTCTTACTCACGATGAAGAAGTCGAAATTTTCAATTTTGTAAAAAAAGTAACAGCAGGCCGTGCAAAACTTATCATGGGTGCAGGTTCAAACTGTACTGCAACAGCCGTAATGGCTACTAACAATGCAAAAGAATGCGGCGCAGATGCCGTTCTTTCTGTTGTTCCTTATTACAACAAACCCTCTCAAAAAGGGCTGATTGAACATTTTTCAACTATCGCAAAATCAACTGATTTGCCGGTGCTTTTATACAATATTCCGGGCAGAACAGGTATAACTATGAAACCTGAAACAATTGCACAGCTCGCAGAAGAAAATAAAAACATCTTTGCAGTAAAACAAAGTATCGCTGATATGGATATGATTACCGAAACAAGAAGACTCTGTCCGGATGATTTCTTGATTTATTCAGGTGATGACAGCCTCACTTTGCCAATGGTTTCTGTTGGTGCTTACGGTGTAATTTCTGTTGCTTCTCACATTATAGGCAAACAAATGCACGAAATGCTCAATCTGTACAAATCAGGAAAAGTCGCAGAAGCCACAAAAATGCATTTAAAATTATATCCTCTGTTCAAAAAGATTTTTATGGCACCGAACCCTGTTCCTGTTAAAGAATGCCTCAAAAAAATGGGCATAATCGAAAATTATGTAAGACGTCCGCTCGTTGAACTCGATGAACAGGAAAGAAAAGAGCTTTATTCAGTGCTGGAGCAGTACATTTAATTTTTTGTTTATTGTAAAATTTTTAGTATGAAAAATTTACAGTTCTTTTGTGATTTTGACGGAACAATTACAAAAGAAGATACACTAAACAAATTTCTACGGATTTACGCTTTTGATTTATGGTTGGAAGTTGAACAAAAGTGGCTCGACGGAAAAATCGGGTCAAAGCAGTGCATTGAAGAACAAATGCAGCTCTTCCCTCCAATGAATCAAAAAACAATAGATGAGTTTGGTGATTCAATAGAAATAGACGAAACTTTTCCCGATTTTTTAAAATATCTGGAATCCGAAAATATTGATTTTACCATTGTATCTGACGGGTTTGATTTTTTTATAGAAAGAATTCTCAAAAAAAACAACATAAAAAATGTAAGAGTTTTTTCTAACAAACTTGAGTTTGAAAACGGAAAATTCAAAACATATTTTCCATACTCTTATGACGCCTGCAAACGAAAATCAGGCGTGTGCAAATGTAATGTTTTAAATTTAAACAGAATTGTTACAAAACCCGTAATGTACGCAGGGGACGGGATGTCAGACTTTTGCGTCAGCGACAAAGTTGATGTTTTGTTTGCCAAAGGGTCTTTGTTGGAGTATTGTAAAAATACTAAAATTAATAGAGGGAATGGTTTTGACCTTGTCGGTTTTAAGACATTTGAGGAAATAAAAAATTATATAGAAAATTTTTAAAAAGGAGAAAGAAATGCTAGGTACAACAATGAAGCTTTCTGATGAAGAAATTAAAGCAATAGACAAAGAGTATTGCTCATGGGGTGATACAGTCCACTACCACGATGAACAAACAATTTTCAGAAACTGTGAAGGCTCCTACATGTACGACAGCAAAGACACTCCTTATCTGGATTTGCAGATGTGGTACTCCAGCTGCAACCTCGGCTACAAAAACAAAAGAGTGCTGAATGCAGTTCTTGACCAGTACCAGACAATGCCTCAAATTTCTTCAAGATTTGTTTATGATTACAAAGCTCTGCTTGCAGAAAAAATAGCAAAAGCAAACATCGACAGATACGGCATAAAAGGCCGTGTACAATTCAACGTTGGCGGCGCACAGGTCAACGAAGATATGCTCAAATTAATCAGAAACTATACCAAAAAACCGAGAATGTTTGCTTTTATGGGCGGCTACCACGGCAGAACAATCGGCACCACTGCTGTAACTTCCAGCTACAGATACAGAGAGCATTTCGGCCACATTTCCGACACAGCTCATTTTGTTCCGTTCCCGTATTGTTTCAGATGTCCTTATGACAAAAAATGCGAATCCTGCAATATGTACTGCGTAAAACAGTTCGCAAAACTGTTCGAAAGTGAATACAACGGTGTCTATGACCCGAAAACAAAAGACTGCGAATTCGGCGGATTTATTGCAGAGCCGCTTTTGGGTACAGGCGGTTATATTGTTCCGCCAAAAGGATATTTTAAAGAATTGAAAAAAGTTCTTGATGAATACAATATCCTCTTTATGGCAGACGAAGTCCAGATGGGCTGCTTTAGAACAGGAAAACTCTGGGCAATGGAACACTTTGATGTAAAACCGGATGCAATGACCTTTGCAAAATCAATCACAAACGGTATGAATCCGCTCGCCGGTATGTGGGCAAAAGAAGAACTCATTAACCCTAAAGTCTTCCCTGCAGGAAGAACTCACTCAACCTATGCGGCAAATCCGATAGGTACACGTGCGGGTTATGAAGTTATGAGTATTTTTGAAGAAGAAAGAAAAGAACTCGAAACAGAAATCGCACGCAAAGGTAAAAAATTCCTCGACGGATTAAAAGTTCTCGAAAAGAAATACAAAAACATCGGTACAGTAAACGGTCTTGGTTTTGCGTTGAGCGTAGAAGTAACAGAAGCTGACGGCTACACTCCGGCAAGAGAACTCTGTGACGAAATTATCGAAGCAGGCCTCAAGGGCAATCTGTCTTACAAAGGCAAACGCTGCGGTTTGATTCTCAACAACGGCGGATATTACAAAAACATTATTACTCTTGTTCCTCAGCTGTATATTTCTGATGAAGAAATAGATATGGCACTGGAACTTATGGATCAGTTGTTTGATATTTATATGGAAAAGACAGCCGGTTAATTCCACATGCCGGATAGTTGGACAGGAAAAGACCCTTGGGTAAAAGTTTAGACTTTGAGTTTGTACATGATAATAAATGTAAAAGAGCAGTCCTGCTTTTTCACGGAATGACAGGCAGCCCTTATGAAATGAAAAAAATGGGCAAAGCTCTTTATGATGCAGACTTTGATGTCTTTTGCTACTGCCTGCCCGGACACGGCACAAGTCCCATAAATATAAAAACAGTACGCTGGGAAGACTGGTACACAGATTCGACCATGCATTACCGCAATCTTACACAGGAGTATGAAGAAGTATACCTCGGCGGTTTGTGTATGGGTGCAGTGCTTGCACTGGCTATTGCCAGCGAATACAGAGAAGTAAGAGGAATCTTATCCCTTTCAACGACCCTGTTTTTAGACGGGTGGACTATCCCGTGGTATAATTTTTTGATGCCTGTCGGGGTACATACTATTTTGAGGTATTATTATTCTTTTCCGGAAAGAGAACCTTACGGGCTTAAAAATGAAGTATTAAGAAAAAAAATTGCTGCACTGCAAAAACGCAACACAGAAGCACTGGACAACTACCCGATGTCGTGCATTTATGAACTTTTAAAACTTTCAAAATGGGCGCAAAAAAATATGTTCAAAGTTCAGGCACCTGTTTTGTTAATACATGCAAAAGAGGATGACCTAACAAGCCCCAAAAGTGCAGAATTTGTTTACAAACATATCGGCTCAAAAATAAAAAAATATATCCGTCTGGAAAACAGCTACCATCTTGTTGTTATGGATAATGAAAGAGATTTTGTTTTTGAACAATCAATAGAATTTTTAAACAGCCTTTCGGCATACGGGCCAAAAATATCAAAACAACCGCCTGTGGAAGACGATTTAGCAGAAACGGCAGGTGTGTAAAATGATAGATACAACATTGATATTAAAAATTTTCCACAGACTGCCCCTGTCACTGATTTCGATAATTGTAACAAACACATTGTTGATTTTCGGTTTTGTGATAGGAAAAATTGTCCTGTACAAATTTGAAGATGCAATAAAATTCTTTGCGTATTTTTCTGTGTTGATGTGCGCATTATTTGTATTGTATTTTATATCTATTCTGTGGTTTTCTGCAGGAAGTCTGTATAGAGGCAACACTGTTTATGCGGCGATTTTCCCGATATTTTTATTCTTACCGTTTTTTATCGGACATTTTGCCACTTATGAAAAAGTTCACTTATATACAAATATTCAGATTTTAACACTGGTAATCAGCCTTTTATTAGCACTGTCTTTTATATAATACATAGGGAATTAATATGAAAAATTTGTTTGCAAGATATAAAAAAGAACTGGACGAACTGCACAAACAATCCTGCAGCAGAAAACTGATATCTTTTAAAAAAGATGGGAAATATATATTTGAAGAAAACAAAAAGTATCTCAACCTCTCATCCAACGATTATCTTGGCATAGCAGAAAATAAAGATGTGCTGGACAAATTTTTTCAGATAGCGGATTTTTCTCTGGGTTCAACTTCATCCAGACTCCTCACAGGAAGCTCCTATGTATTTGCAAAGCTCGAATGCGTACTGGCAGCACTGCTGCGTAAAGACAAAGCCCTGATTTTTAACAGCGGTTATCACGCAAACACAGGTATCTTATCAGCACTTGCTTCCAAAAATGATGTTATATTTTCAGACAAACTGAACCATGCCAGCATAATAGACGGAATAAAATTGTCTGAAGCAAAAATGTTCAGATACAAACATCTGGATTACAATCATCTGGAAACTCTTTTAAAAGAACACAGGGACGAATATGACACAGCCATAATTGTGAGCGAATCTCTTTTCAGCATGGACGGAGATATTGCGGATTTAAACAAACTTGTAGAGCTAAAGAAAAAATACAATGCAATATTGCTTGTGGATGAGGCGCACGCCTTCGGAGTGTTCGGCGAAAAGGCTCTCGGCCTTGCGGAAGAACAGGGAGTATTAAAAGATATTGACCTTTTTATCGCTACTTTTGGCAAAGCTGTCGGCTCTGTGGGCGCATTTTGCGCAGGACATGATGTTTTGATTAATTATCTTATCAACAAATGCAGGCCTTTAATTTTTTCTACGGCACTGCCTGATATCAACGTGGCATTTTCTTACTGCATGATTACGGAGATAATTCCTAATTTGAAAAAAGAAAGAAAAGAACTCCTTGTAACAGCACAAAAACTGCGTGAAAAATTGCAGGCATACGGACTCACAACAACGGGCAGCAGTCAGATTGTACCTGTGATTTTAGGCAGCAACGAAACAGCTGTTAAAGTATCAAAAGAATTAATCAAAAACGGATATTACCTTTTACCAATCCGCCATCCGACTGTTGCCAAAGGTTCATCACGGGTTAGAATTTCATTAAGAGCAGATATAAGTTTTGAAGAGGTAGAAAAAATCCCTGAAATAATTAAAAATGTTTTGGATTCGGAAAAATAAACAAAAAGAAAATCTGACATTTTTACAATCTTCATTATATTATCTGGTGTAGACAGTGACAAAAAACGGACAAACCAGTGAACCAGTACTATCAAAAAGATTTATATGCCATTTTAGGAGTTTCGCCTGACTGTGACGAGGCAAAAATAAAATCTGCTTACAGAAAACAGGCACGCAGATGGCATCCGGACGTAAATGACAACTCGCCTGAAAGCATTGTCCGTTTTAAAGAAATTACAGAAGCCTACGAAATTTTGTGCGATGCACAGAGAAGAAGCCAGTATGACATAATAAAAGGATTTAATATAAGAAGAGAGGCTTCTTATTCTTCATCTGCGTCAAAAGCACAGACCCAATCTCAAGCAAGAAGAGCTTACAAAGAATCAAATACCGCCACAAAACAAGAAAGAACAACTGCCACTCATCAGACACAAAGCGGCTACACAAAAAATAACAAGACTGAAAATGACAACAAAAGCTCTTTTTCTCAGGTTTTTGAAAATATATTAGACGGCTTGTTTACATCAAATTCCGCACAAAAATCAAAAGAAAAACCAAAAGAAAAAAAACAAAAGCCTGAAAACGGAAGAGATATAAACCTCAATGTAAACATAAAAATGTCAGAGGCAATCTCGGGAACACACAGAACAGTCAATGTTCTGCACAGCGAACGCTGTCCCAAATGCGAAGGCAGAAGATTTATTAACGGAACAAAATGCCCTCTTTGCAAAGGCAGCGGAGAGGTTTCCATCCACAAAAAACTAAACGTCAAAATCCCCGCAGGTATAAAAAAAGGTGCAAAAATAAGAATAGCAAACGAGGGAAACAAAGGTTACAACGGCGGAAAAAACGGCGACCTGTATCTTTTTATTGATATAGAAGAAAGCAAATTTTTCCATTACGAAGGCACAAACGTCCATTGTGAAATACCTATCACACCTTTTGAGGCAGTTCTCGGCGCAAATATCGAAGTACCCACTCTGTGCGGAACAGTTTCCATGAAAATTCCGCCAAACACCTCTACCGGACAAAAATTCAGATTATCAGAACAGGGTGTTGAAGACAAAAAAACAAAGAAAAAAGGCGACCAGATTGTTACCGTAAAAATCGAGGTGCCAAAAGAAATGTCCGCTGAAGAGATTAAACTTTATGAACAGCTGAAAAATATTTCCAGCCACAAAATCAGGGAGAATTTATTAAATGACTGACAAAATTGCAAAAATTTCCGAAATATTTGATTCCATACAGGGAGAGGGGCCTTATGTCGGCTGCAGACAAATTTTTATAAGATTTTGCGGCTGCAACATACTGTGCGACTATTGCGACACAGAATTTGATAAAGGAGAAAAATACACAGTAAAACAGCTTGTTGACAAAATAAAAACATTTGACCTGCAGGCTGTGCATTCTGTCAGCATTACAGGCGGCGAGCCATTGATTCATTATGAATTTTTGAGCGAATTTTTGCCTGAATTAAAAAAATTAGGACTGAAAATTTATCTGGAAACAAACGGAACACTGCCGGAATCTTTGAATAAAATTATTGATTGTGTAGATATTGTATCCATGGATTTTAAACTCGATTCCAGCGCAAAAATAGGAGATTTGTACACAAACCATGACATGTTTCTTGATATTGCAGTAAAAAATAAAAAAGAAGTGTTTGCAAAACTGGTTTTTGATGACTCGCTAAGAGATTTTGAAATAAATGAATGCGTGTCGCTTGCAAAAAAATACGGCATACTACTCGTATTGCAGCCAAAAATGCATGGCAAAGACATTTGTGTTTCGCATGATGATATTGTCAACACCTTCAACAAATTTACAAAACTGTACCACAATACAAGGCTAATCGGACAGGTACACAAATTTTTTGATATTATTTAGGCTGCATTTTCATTATCTCAGACAAAATAATTACAAAACTTTAACCAAAATTATTTTTATAAAGAAAAAGGGAATATTACAGCCGCCATGGTTTCAAGTCTTTTTTAAGAATTAATACAAAAATAAATGTAAAACTTTCAAAACCCTACTTGAAATTGTTGAATAGAGAGAGATTCCAGAACTTCTACATAAGTAAAATTGTAAAAGAAAAAGCATGGAAAGACCAAAAATTGCCCATGCGATAAAAATTTGTTTTAATATTGAATATACAAATTCGATGAGTTCGGAAATTAAAAAATTAAGTTTTATTTTATATAAAATTGAGATTAAATTTTAGGGGGATAGCGTTTCGCTATCATATAAATTTTTTTATAGAATAAGTGTAAAAAATACCCTAAATTCCGGAACATAATACGGAGAAGATTACTCCATTTAATCGAAGAAAAACTATCAAAAGACATTTATAATGATGAATGAGATAAGAATCTCAATTTCATCAAACGGAGGAAAGAATTTTGTTAGAGCACGGTTACATTCAGATTTACACTGGCGATGGAAAAGGTAAAACAACAGCATCATTAGGTTTGGCATTACGTGCTTTGGGTCATGGATGGAAAGTTCTTGTTATCCAATTTACAAAAGGCGACTCCGGAACAACTTACGGCGAAATTGCTTCTGCCGGTCAATTTTTACCGAACCTCGAAGTACATCAATTTGGTATGGACAGAGTTGTTTACAAACACAATGTTTGTATGGAAGATTATAAAGAAGCAAAAAAAGGCTGGGAATTAGCTAAAAAAGCTATACAAAGCGGTGAATACCAGCTTGTTATTCTGGACGAATTAAACATTTGCGTAGCAATGAATATGATAAAAGTTTCAGAAGTAAAAGATGTTTTATTAAATAAGCCGGAAAACCTTGAAATAGTGTTGACAGGCAGATATGCTCATCCTGAGCTTATTGCTTTGGCTCACCTTGTTACAGAGATGAAGCCGATTAAACACTACTTTGATATGGGTGTAATGGCAAGACAAGGTATCGAATATTAACGTATCGAGAAATCGAACGTAAATATACGGAGAAATGGGGAAATACGGGAGGTTTGTTTTTAACAACTCCCTTTTTTTTGCGAAATCGTCCTGTCCACACAACAATGTACAAACGGATAATTATTATTAATAAAGGTGTAAGATATTTACTTCGTCGTCCCTCCTTCGTAGTCACTCCGAAGCAAACATCTTACACCTTTTATTTAAAAAGAGCGTAAATTTGCCCGTCAAAAATTCTATTTGCCAGAACCCGCATCACCACAGAGTTTTTCGATAGAATATTAAGAAACATTAAGAAAATACCGACAACTTTTTCTAAAAAAGGCAATTATTTAACTTGTAAATACTTTATATATATACGAGAGATAAAAAAGAGAATTAAAGAGAGAAAAGATTTTCAATAACCATACATACACTGACCTACCACACTACTAACCTACACACTTACTACTTACTTACACACGAGGAATCAAAAAAGATTCGACGGGAAATCCATTGAGGGTTTCCCTTTTTATTATCTTTATTCTGTCTTTTCTTTGTGCTATCTTATAATCAACCGAAAAATAAGAGAGGCGCAGATTAAATGGAAAATACAAAGACGATTAATTTTAGTGATTTGCCGACAACTTATGACGCAAAATCCACAGAAGAAAAGATTTACAAATTCTGGGAAGAAAACGAATGCTTTAAAGCAGATGCAAAATCTCCCAAAAAACCTTTTTCAATCGTCATCCCGCCGCCGAACGTTACCGGTGTACTGCACATGGGCCACGCCATTGACGAAACCCTGCAGGATATTCTTGTCAGATACCACAGAATGTCAGGATACGAAACTCTCTGGGTTCCGGGTACTGACCATGCCGGCATAGCAACACAAAACGTTGTGGAAAAACAGCTGCGAGCCGAAGGCACAAACCGCCACGAACTCGGCAGAGAAAAATTTTTAGAACGCACATGGGAATGGGCAAATGAACACAAAAGCGCAATCTTAGACCAGTGCAAAAGACTCGGTGCCTCTTTTGACAGAACAAGAGAAAGATTTACACTGGACAAAGGCTGCTCAGATGCAGTAAAAGAAGTTTTTGTAAGATTGTACGAAAAAGGGCTTATCTACAAAGGCTCATATATCGTAAACTGGTGTCCACGCTGCCAGTCTGCAATTTCTGATGTAGAAACGGAATACGAAACAGAAAGCAGCCACCTGTGGGAAATAAGCTATTCTCTAAAAGACGAACCGGGCGCAATCGTTGTAGCTACAACAAGACCTGAAACAATGTTCGGTGATGCAGCGGTGGCAGTAAATCCGACAGATTACAAATATAAAGATTTGATAGGAAAAACCGTTGTCGTACCTTTGACAGGAAGAGAAATTCCTATCATTGCAGACGAGTATGTTGATAAAAAATTCGGCACCGGTGCGCTAAAAATTACACCGGCTCATGACCCTAACGATTATGAGATTGCAAAACGCCACAACTTAAAACCAATCTGGGTTATTGACGGCGAAGGCAAAATGAAAGCCTGTGCGGAAGTTCCTGAAGAACTACACGGACTCGACCGTGACGAAGCAAGAAAAAGAACAGTTGATATGCTTCGTTATCACAATGATTTAGTCAAGATTACAGACCTTGAACACAATGTCGGAAAATGCCAGAGATGCCACACAACTATCGAGCCGTTACTCTCAGAGCAATGGTTTGTGAAAATGAAACCTCTTGCAGAAGCCGCAATAAAAGCAGTAAAAACAGGCGATATAAAATTTGTACCCGAAAAATGGGAAAAGAACTACCTCGGCTGGATGGAAAACATCCGTGACTGGTGTATTTCCCGTCAGTTGTGGTGGGGTCATCAGATACCGGCCTATTACCACAACCAAACAGGAGAAATGGTTGTTGCAAAAGAAAACCCTGATCCTGCAAATTATACACAGGAAACTGATGTACTCGACACCTGGTTTTCTTCAGGGTTGTGGCCGTTTTCCACAATGGGCTGGCCAAATACAGAGTCAGAAGATTTCAAAAAATTCTACCCGACATCCGTTCTTGTTACAGGATTTGATATTATCTTTTTCTGGGTAGCAAGAATGATAACAATGGGGCTGGAATTTACCGGCAAGGCACCGTTTTCTACTGTGTACATACACGGCCTTATCCGTGACGAAAAAGGCCAAAAAATGTCAAAATCAAAAGGCAACACTGTTGACCCTGTCGGTGTAATCGACAAATACGGCTGTGATGCATTGAGATTTACAATGACTTCCATGTGTACATACGGCGGTCAGGATATAAAAGTTAGCGAAGACAAATTTGAATACGGCAGAAACTTTGCCAACAAGATTTGGAACGCTTCCAGATTTGTGCTTATGAACCTTGAAGGCGTTGACAACAAAGCAATTGATATGGACAACCTGACAATTGCAGACAGATGGATTTTGCACAGACTCAATGAAACAGCAAAACTTGTCAATGACAATATACAGACTTACAGAATCGGTGAAACAGCCCATGTTCTGTATGACTTTTTCTGGAATGAATACTGCGACTGGTATGTTGAAATTGCAAAAATTCAGCTTCAAGATTCCGAACAAAAAGCCAATACTCAGAGAGTTTTGAGATATGTATTGGATATGGCACTGCGTATGCTGCACCCGATTATGCCGCATATTACAGAAGCTATCTGGCAGTTGATTCCTCAGGAAAAAGAAGCTGTAGGCATTATAAAAGCAGCTTTCCCGACTTACAAAAAAGAGTTTGTTTTTGAAACAGAAAACAAAGAAATGGAACTCGTATTTGAAACTATCAAGTCGTTGAGAAATGTTCGCCAGAGCCTGAACATCCCGCTGAGTGCGCAGATGGATATTACAGTACTCGCCAGCAGCAATGAAAAACCGATTTTTGAGGCTGTTGTTCCTTATCTCAAACGTCTTGCAAGAATCGAAAGCGTAGAGTTCAAGGGCGAAGATACCCAGATGCCTAAAAAATCAGCCTCTGCTGTTGTCGGCAATTCAAAAATAATCATTCCTTTAGAAGGTTTGATTAATTTTGACGAAGAAATTGCCAGACAAAACAAAAAAATCGAAAAACTTACAAAAGAAAAAATGAGTCTTGACGGCAGACTAAAAAACAAAAACTTTGTTGAAAAAGCACCAAAAGAACTTATTGAAGAAACTCAAGCCCGTGCTGACGAACTCGAGGCTCAAATTAAAGCAATAAATGAGCTAATCGAAACTTTGAAGTAAAGTTGGTTATAATAATAGATTTACAGGGCAGACTTAACTCTGCCCTGTAATTTTTAATAGCAAAAATTTATCCAAATGGCTACAATTTTTATGTTATAATACAAGTATTATAATATCCCATTTTTCGCAAAATTATAAAATCATTTATGAATATATTTTTTCAAAATAGTAAAAATAGTTGATTTATTATGCAAAAACAAACAGTAACATTAAACCAATAAAGTTA
This sequence comes from Candidatus Gastranaerophilales bacterium, assembly GCA_944325885.1. Taxonomy (GTDB): domain Bacteria; phylum Cyanobacteriota; class Vampirovibrionia; order Gastranaerophilales; family Gastranaerophilaceae; genus Limenecus. Next base: position 96,672 of record CALVBT010000004.1, read on the forward strand.
TTATCGGATTATTATTGACATAAATGTTTATTTTAGAGTAAATGATATATGTTCAATATTATATCCGCATAAAGACGGAGAATTTTTATGAATCTAAATTTTAGGAATAAAAAAAGGCTTCAAGTTATTAATTATATTTTTAATAAGCTTAATGAACAAGAATTGTCTAAAGAATTTGTTATAAAACTTGTATATTTAGCAGATAAATTATTTTTGTTAAAATATGGATGCACTATTACCTCTGATAAATTAATGGCGTTTAAACGTGGACCTGCTTGTTCACAGACACTTGCTATATTAGATATGGATAAAGACCACGTTGAAGATAAAGAAGACAAAGTTATTGATACTTTTAAAAATGTTTATGATGTAACAAAAAGACCACATACCAAAAAAGTGCATACTCTTTTTGCAAAAAATTTGCCTGATAATTTTTCATCTTTATCAAAAAATGAAATGGATATAATTGATATTATAATAGAAAGATTTGGAAAACTTTCATACAATGAATTAAGCAATTATACTCATTCCTTTAACGAATGGAAAAAGCATGAAGATGCATTATTAGACGATACAATTGCAGAAGAGATTGATTGCAAAGATGTATTTGAAGATAAAACTTTCTTAAATGATGAATTATTGTCTAAATATATAGATGAAGAAACTATTCAAAATTCTGCAGCTATTTATTACGGAGATTTTTAACGGTGGGAATAAATCTTTTTTCTCAAAAAGAAAAACCACTAACTAAAGTTGTAAATACTTTTGCAACTATTCCATTATTAGAATTTAAAGTTGTAAGATTTAAGGATAAAACTCATAAAACTCCAAAGTTCAGATATTGGATAGCATTTAGGATTGAAGATTCAACATATTGTGTATTGAACACAATAACAAGCCAAATTGATTATATTGCAAGGTTTTATAGAAATGATGATAACGGAGCAAACAGCATAGTCGTTATTAAAGATAACGAATATAATCCCCCATTAGATAAATTATCTTACATAGATTGTAATATAAAATCATCCAATTATAAAACATATAAAGAACTGGCTGACAATATTATTGATTGGGAAAAAGGACTGGAGTCTATTCCTGTTAATATTCCTGAAAATATAGTAAATAGAATAGTTGATGCAATATTAAACAGCAATCATACTTCAGAAGATTTAAAAAAATTACTGCGTAAAAAATATCAAAAATAAAAAACTTATAATAGATACGCAAAAAAATTTATTTTCATTTTTTATCCTTTACACATAGAGAGGAATAAAAATGAAAATACAACAAACATATACAAAAAATTATCAGCCGGCCTTTGGGGCAAAATTTTTGCACAGCGAGTCATTAAAACAGATAGCTGATTATGCTGTTGAGCATAACAAGTTTGATAAACTCAATCAAGCACGAAAAAATATAGATTCAGCGTGTCTATTGACAAGGCTGCGTGTGGATACCGGAATAAATGAAAAAGGGTTTTCTTTTATTACTTTTACAAGGTTTGAGCCTAAAAAAAATATTAATATTGCTATGTCGATGGACGATTATCAACAAACAAAGATAACTCTTTTTGAGAGTAAAAGAAAAGAAAATCTCTTTAAATTTGCCCTGGAAAAAATAATAAAACTCTCTAATAATGCCCCTAAAAATAATATGTATAAAGATGTAGTTATCAATAAAAAATAGACATTTATAACAATGAAAATCCAATCATATAAGACAAATTACAAACCGATTTCAATAAATAATTCACAGCATAAAAACTTGCAAACAAAAATTTTACCTCAGAATAAACTGAAGCAAGCAGATGTACACAATATAAACTTTAAGGGCAATCCCCTTGTTGAAATTAAAAATGCTGCAAAATTTCTTTATGCCAAAAAGAAGGTTTCTGATTTAAAAAAATATATAGATGCAACAGACGGAAAAGATTCTTTTGTTCTAAGACAATTTGCCATGGAGCCATTTGAAGGGCTGCAGTACGGGATAAAAGCCTTTAAAGGTATGACAATGAAAGAGATTCAATACCTGTGCGAAAATCTTCACGTTATAGCTGTAAACAGAGGCTGCAAAAACATGTGCGGCTACTGTTATGCTGATGCAAAACCATCTAAAAAAGCAATGTCGTGGGAGGATTTTACAACAATAACAAAAGGCCTGAAAACTTTAAGAAAACGTTTTTTGGGGCTTGATATTTTCGGGGAAAATATTCCGATTTCAAAAGAGGATATTTTGTATAGAACAACAGAGCTTTTTTATGATTCCGATTGCATGAATATTGCAGTAAAAGATAAAAAAGGCAAATTATACGATTTTACCGAGCTTGCGACGGAACTCTACAACTCCACCGGCAGACGCACTGCTTTTGATACATCAGGGTGGTATAAAAACAATCCGATTATGCAAAAAAGAGCGGAAAAATACACGGATTATTTTTCCAAACCCGAAAACATGAAAAAACTGAACGCCTTTAACGTTTCCTTTAATGTTTTTAATGCATCTTATATTGCCTCTGTAAAAGCTCTCAAAAAAGGTGACACTCAAAAGGCTCAACGGCTCAAAGAACGCTATATCAATAATATGGCCAATACTCTTTTTACTTTTATACCGCTTGCAGACCAGCCAAAATTCCATATTTTAATAAGGAGCTTTGATTCATCAAAAGCAAAAAATGCAAAAGACTTTAATGACAAAGCAATGACCTCTCTTATAAAAGAAGTTTATAAAAAAGTTGAGCGTATGTGCAAAGATGATATGGCAGGAGAACAAAAATATATAAAAAATCCTAACATGCTGGAATCAAAACTTGTTAATCTCTATTTTAAACTTGGCATGATTGATACAAGTTTGAACTCTTCGGGACGAATGAAAAAATTTATGCAGGAATTTAATATAAAAGCACCGCTTTTGGAATATGACGAGTCAATGAAAAAAGTTCTTGCAGACTTAAAAGAAAAAGGAAGACACCACAACTATATCATGCACAGGCTCATTGATACAGACGGCAAGGTATATCATATGAATTATGCAAGGTTTATCCCAACAGAAATTCAATTAAACCTGGCGCAAAAAAATATACCTGCACCAAAGCTGGCAAATACTGTAGAGGATTTTGTTTTGACAAAAGAAATCCTGAACAGGCCGGAAATCCAAATCATCAAAAGAGCAAAAATAAAAGATAAATAGACCTTTTTCGTAAAAAAAAAACGAGGCACAAGCCTCGTAATTTTTGTCACTTCAAAAGTTCGGCGGCAACGACTCTGCCGAGCAAAACAATCCGGTGAATTGTTTTGCGAGAGGTTGAACCGCAAATTTATAAAAATAAATTTGTCGTGAAAATCCCCAATCACATCAATATTACTTTATAATAATTCGGCGGCAACGGGATTTGAACCCGTGTCAACAGAATGAGAATCTGCTATCCTGACCCCTAGACGATGCCGCTAAAAGGGAAAATTCTTTTTTACAATCCAAGTATATCACTAAAAGAAAAAAGCAAACTTATTTTTTTATTTACCCTAAACCACAATTGGGCTATAATCTAATGCATGCAAGGTCAAATTTTTAAAATACATTCTGATTTTTACTATATCCATACACCGGACAATGTCTATGAGTGCAAAATCAGAGATGTTTTAAAAAAACGCAAAGACAGTATAGTTGTCGGGGATTTTGTAGAGCTTGAACAAATAAATGAAAATTCCAAACAGGCTTTTGTTTCAAAAGTTTTGCCAAGAAAAACCTATATCCCCCGTCCTAAAGTTGCTAATATAGACCAGATTGTTATAGTATCCGCAATCAAAGAACCTGATTTGGATTTTGAACAATTGAACAGATACCTTTGTTTTTGCGAATATTACAAACTCACACCGGTATTGTGCTTCAACAAAAACGACCTTGAAGGTGAAGAAGAAATCATCGCACAGATAAAAAAAATCTACGAACCTTTAAAATACAAAATACTCTTTACCTCTGCTCTTGAGGGCAATGGAATAGATGAGTTTAAAAAACTGTTAAAAAACAAAATCACAGTGCTATGCGGCTCTTCCGGAGTGGGAAAATCTTCTTTGATAAATGCAATCTGTCCGGGGCTGCAGCTAAAAACAAAACAGGTTTCCCAAAAATCAGAAAGAGGCACCCACACAACACGCCATTGCGAAATTATTTCTGTTGCAAAAAATTCTCAAATTGTGGACACACCGGGGTTCAGCCAGCTGAAATTTGATTTTTTAATGCCTGCAGAAGTGGGGCTGCTGTTTAGAGAAATTATTAATATTCAAAAAAAATACGGAGCCTGCAAATTTTCCGACTGCATACACGAACACGAAACAGGCTGCCGTATAACAGAACATTTTGATTTGATTGACGAAACAAGATACAAAAGCTATCTTCAATTCATAAAAGAAGCAAAAGAATATAAAAAACAAATAACCTACGGCGGAAAGAAAACAGAAACCCGCTCAAAAATAGTTCATAATAAAGAAATTACAAAAATAAGCAGCAAAAAACGTCAAATCTCAAGACGCAAAAGCAATCAGTCCATTCATAAAGAAACAACAGAGGATGCATAAATGCAGGAAAAAACAAAAATTGTATTTGAAGACTACAAAAAAATCATCGAACAAAAACTAGATGAATACATTCCGGTAAAATATCCGGAAGAAATCTGGGAATCTATGAGATATTCAGTACTTGCCGGCGGAAAAAGGCTGAGGCCGGTGCTTTGTCTGGAAACCTGCAAAGTGTTATCAGGAGATTATACACAGGCAATCCCCACTGCATGTGCAATAGAAATGCTCCACTCTCAGAGTTTGATTCACGATGATTTGCCCTGCATGGACAACGATGACTATAGACGGGGAAAACCGACAAACCACAAAGTTTTTGGCGAGTCTACAGCTGTTCTGGCAGGCGATGCCCTGCTGTCTTTTGCGCCTCAGATTATTATTCAAAAAACACCAAAAACAGTTCCCGAGCAAAGTATCTTACGGGTACTCGAAGAATTTTTAGTCAGCGCAGGTGCAGAAAAACTCATTGCCGGTCAGGTTGTGGATATTGCATCAGAAGGAAAACAAATAGACAAACAAACCCTAAACTTTATCCATGACAACAAAACAGCAGCTCTTTTCAAATTGTCGCTGAGAACAGGCGCAATCCTCGGCGGAGCTGACGAAAATAAACTAAAAGCTCTCACGGATTACGCAGAAAAGCTCGGTCTTGCTTTTCAGATTATGGACGATATACTGGACGTGACTTCTACACTGGAAGAACTGGGCAAAACTCCGGGCAAAGATGAAAAAGAAGGGAAAGTCACTTACATAAGTTTTTACGGACTTGAAGAATCAAAAAAACAACTTTCTTCACTTTGCAGCGAGGCTTGTGATATATTAGAAAAGAACAATATTGATTCGGACATATTAAAAGAAATCGCAAAAAACATATCAGAGAGGGTTAATTAATGTTGTACGAAACAGGCACAGCAGTCGAAGTTCTTGGTAACGGTTGTATTTCTGCTCTTATCGCACAAATTTTAAAATTTTTATATTTTTTGATTGTTCATAAAAAAGTTAATTTTAAAATTTTTACCACAACCGGCGGTATGCCCAGCTCTCACAGTGCAGGAGTAATAGCATTATCAATGACTGTGGGGTATAACGAGGGATTGAACTCCATCATTTTTGCGGTGGCTCTGGGCTATGCTTTTGTAGTAATGTATGATGCTGCAGGTATCAGACGCTCTGCAGGAAAAATTGCCGCAACTATGAACCGTGTTATGGAAGAATTTTACGCCCACAGACCTTCTGCTGCCGGCGAAAAATTAAAAGAGCTTTTGGGTCACACCCCGTTTGAAGTTTTTATGGGTGCTATTTTGGGGATTGTTGTATCTTACATAATACATTTTTATATTCTCCAATAGCGTGCTAAAATATTAAACATGCCAGATACTGATTTTAGTTTGTACAACAATTTTTTCAACTCTGTTTTAATTTTAAACAGTGATAATAAAATCGTATTCAAAAATATTGCTTTTATAAAAAACTTTGGCAACGTAAAAAATCTTGAAAAATTTTCTAACTATTTTTCTTTTGATATTTGCGTGCTTGATTCTGATGACATTTTGAACTCAAATCCGCTAAACTATGCCATCGATTCGAAAGAGAGCTTTACAGCCAGTGCTGTTTATCAAAAAACAAAAGAACAGTTTTTTTATTACAAAATAACATCCTTTTACGAAAAGGACTGCAAACTGCTGGTTTTTGACAATATAACAACAGAAATTCTCTTTGAAGAAACAGAAAAAAAATATAATTTTATAAGACAACAATACAAAAACCTTGCACAGGAAAACAAACAATTTGCGGCATTGCAGCAGCAATCACAAACCCAGACAGTAAAACTCGGCATTTTGCACAGGGTATCCAATGTAATCAGAGAGTCCATGGATATCGAAAAAATTCTTAATTCCACCCTCAAAGAACTGTTCAATTTGTTCGGAGCAACAAAAGTCTATTATGCTCAAAAAGATAACAATCAATTTTTTATAAAAAATGTTTTCCCGCAAAAGTTTGAAGCAAAAATAGGCGAACTTGCAGAATTTTCACTGGATACTCAAAACCATATACAAGAAAAGAAAATAAAAGTTTCTCCCTGTGTAAAAGATTTTTTAAACAGTACAGAAACTTTCCCCTGCAGCACAAACCGCATTATAGTGCCTGTTTCCAGACTGCATGAGATTCTTGGTATATTGATTATTTATACAAACCAAAAATTCTATGAAGAATCACAAAATGATGTGCTGCAGTCAATAGCATCACAGCTTGCCTCTGCAATTGTACAGGCATCTTTATTCTCTCAGGTAAAACAAAAAAATCAGGAACTCGAAAATACTTTAAAAGAACTTAAAGAAACACAACTCCAGCTGATAAATTCGGAAAAAATGGCCTCACTTGGCCAGCTCGTTGCAGGCATAGCACACGAAATAAACACCCCCTTAGGCTCTATCAATGCAAACAACGATATGCTGACAAAACTCATAAAAAAACTGGAACCGCTGACAGACAACAAAATGATTGTAGACAGCATAAAAGACATTAACAACATAGATAAAGAGGCAATAAAAAGAATCACAGGCATTGTTCAGGGGCTGAAACGTTTTGTCAGACTGGATGAGGCAGATTTGCAGTTTGCGGATATAAACAAAGAACTTGATTTAACACTGGAGCTAATCAAACACGAAACAAAAAACAAAATAACCATAATCAAAAATTACAACGAAATCCCGAGTATAAAATGCTACCCCAATATGCTGAATCAGGTCTTTATGAATATTTTAATAAACGCATGCCAGAGCATGCCGGAAGGCGGCACAATCACTATCTCGACGCTTTTTGAAAACAACAGCCTGACTGTCAGCATAAAAGACACAGGCACAGGTATTGACGAAAAAATTAAAGACAGGATTTTTGCTGCAGGCACAACCACAAAAAAAGCAGGCATAGGCACAGGGCTGGGGCTTGCTATATCAAAAAAAATCATAGAAAAACACAACGGCACAATAGATTTTGTTTCACAAAAAAATCTCGGTACCGAGTTTATTATAAAAATCCCAGGAACTGTTTAATATTTCAACAGTCTGCTCATTCTTTGAGAATAAAATTCTTCGTATCTGTCTTCGAGAATTGCTTTTCTTGCATCTTTTACAAGGTCAAGCAAAAATTGAATATTATGAATACTCAAAAGTATTGCAGCAGTAGCCTCTCCTACCCTGAACAAATGTCTTATATAAGCCTTTGAATGATTTCTGCAGGCATAACAGGTGCATTCGCTGTCCAGCGGAGAAGAATCTCTTTCAAACTCTTTGTTTTTAATAATTTTTCGGCCATCTCGTGTAAAGAATGAGCCGTGGCGGGCATTTCTCGTAGGCAATACGCAATCAAACATGTCTATACCTCTTAAAATGCCGTCGAGCAAATCCTCAGGAGTGCCGACACCCATAAGATATCTGGGTTTTAATCTGGGAAGCAAAGGTGCTGTCAGTTCTACAAAATGGTTTTTAACCTCTGCAGGCTCTCCGACACTGACACCGCCTATTGCATATCCCACAGCATCGAATGTAGATATAACAGCTGCGCTTTCTTTTCTCAAATCATCATAAAATGCACCCTGCACAATAGGAAACAAAGCCTGATCATCTCTTGTATGTGCTTTAAAACACCTTTCCAGCCACCTGTGAGTACGCTCCATTGCGGCTTTTGCTTCTTCATAAGAACACGGATAAGGTGCGCATTCATCAAAAGCCATTGCAATATCAGCACCCAGATCCTGCTGTATTTCCATGGAAATTTCAGGATTTATAAAATACTCAGTGCCTGTTTTTGCGTCCTTAAATTTTACACCGTCTTCTGTTATATTTCTCAAATCAGCAAGACTAAACACCTGAAATCCGCCGGAATCAGTAAGAATCGGCTTGTCCCAGTTCATCCATTTGTGCAGTCCGCCAAATTCTTTTATCAGTTTGTTCCCGGGCCTTAGAGAAAGGTGATAAGAATTTGCCAGAATAATCTGCGGGCCTGTTTCTTTCAACAGATTATTTGTCAGCATTTTGACAGCAGAATTTGTACCCACCGGCATAAAAATAGGTGTTTCTATATCACCGTGAGGCGTATGCAAAAGACCGGCTCTTGCTCCGGTCTTTTTGTCTTCTTTTAATAATTCGTATGAAAAATAATCTGATTTCATAATATCCTATTCAGAAGGCATACTTTCCCAGACATAATCCATCATGGATTTCCAATCTCTGCAAAGTTCTTCCGGTTTAAAGTAAATATCGATTTCTCTTTGCGCGCTTTCGCAAGAATCAGAGCCATGGATAGTGTTGCATTCTTTTGTTTGTGCAAAATCCGCTCTGATTGTACCTACCTGTGCATCATTCGGCACTGTAGAACCCATCATGTGGCGCATTCCTTCAATTACGTTTTTGCCTTCAACGACCATAGCAACAATAGGGCCTGATGTAATATAATTAATCAATTCAGGATAAAAGGGCTTGCCTTTGTGTTCTGCATAGTGTTTTTCAGCAATTTCCAAAGTAGGCTGGAGCATTTTCATACCCACAATTTTGTAGCCTTTGTGTTCAATTCTTCTGATAATGTTTCCGATTAAACCTCTTTTTACACCGTCAGGTTTGATTGCAACAAATGTTCTATCCATTAATTTCCTCCATTTCAAGTTTATTGAACCATAAACACACTGTTTTAACAATCTTTTGTATTTTATTTACTTTTATGAAAAAATGTAACAAGACTGGCCATTACATAGCATTATTTTTCATGTTTGAACTTCATGTAAATGAAAACCATTCATAACCGTGTGAAGAAAGCAAAAATCAGATGACAATAAAAAGCTTTGCTTACGACAATTTAAAAAAGCTGTGTCTTTCATTGGGGAAACACAATGATGCACTTTATGCCGTGCTTGCAATCGCAATGTTCAAAGGCATAATGCGTCCTACTTTCACAATGATGGACAAAGAATCTGATAAAGACACAAAAAAATACGCTGCTTTTAGAGAAGGTTTGACAGAAGCTATTGCCTTTTGTTCATATATTGCAACACACAAATTAATACTGCCTCAGGGCGTACGATTAGCAAAGTATGTGAATAAAAACAGACCGAAAGAACTGCCTAATGTCAGTGTCAGAAAAGTTCAAAACGGTCTTTCGCTTTTGAGTGTTTGCTTGACAGCGGGCATTATTATTCCGGCTGTATGCAATGTTGTTCTAAAACCCGTTATGGACGGGGTTGCCAAAGTCATGAATAAAAACAAAAAAGATAAAACTCAAAAACTTGATATAAAAGAAAACGTAGTCCAAAACGTAACAGTTCCGACCGTATATTCACCAAAACTGTCAGAAAACAGCAAAAAACTTCTTGCTATGGTGAAGACTCCTGTTGTTGCGAACAGTTCAATGAAGGTGGGGGGCTAAGATATGATAAACACATTTGTTAATGCAATCACAAGCAACACCTTCCAATCCATCGTACAAAATACTGATGCGTGCGTAAAAATAGAAACAGGACTAAAAGCAGTAGGACGTCCGGCATTTACTTTGATGGACAAACATACTGACAAAGAAACAAGAAAATACGCAGCAGTAAAAGAATTTATCTATCAGGTTTTATGTTTTGGTATATACATCGCAGTTATTCCTCCTATATTTAAAAAAGGCGGTTTTAAACTTGCACAAAAGATTTTCAAAAAAGAAGGGCTGCCAGCCTTCAAAAATGCCAAACAGATGCTGGCATATCATGATCTGGCACACATGACGCCGGAAGAAAGATTGCGGCCTGACCAAAAGATTCAAAAACTGAGAGATTTAATTACTGATGATCTTGTAAATCCAAAAGATAACAATACAAAATTAATTGATTACCTGTTAGGCCCCGATAAAAAAGGCGGTCTTCACAAAAAAACTCTTGAAAAACAGGGCAAAATGTTTGAACTCGCAAAAGGTTCTATAGAGCTGTCCTCTATCATCGGCTCTGTTGTAGGGCTTACGATTCTTGCACCGGAAATCAGCCATTTGATTTTGCACCCGATTATGAACGCATTACACCTCAAAGGTGAACCCAAAGAAGCAAAATCACCGGAAGAAAAAACACAGATTTTAGACAAAAACGCATAATTTTTGATTAATTTTTCATCAGTTTTGTGCTATCTTTATTAATAATAAAGATGGAACACAAACAATGAAAATTATTGCAAAAAATCTTGTAAAAATATACGGGGACAGAACAGTAGTAAACGATATCAGCTTTGAAGTAAATCAAGGCGAGGTCGTAGGTCTTTTAGGCCCTAACGGGGCCGGAAAAACAACTACATTTTATATGGTAGTTGGACTTGTTAAAGCAAACGGCGGCTCTGTCTACCTCGGGGACAAAGATATTACCTCAGTCCCGATGAATATCCGTGCAAAAGAAGGTATCGGCTATCTTCCGCAGGAGGCTTCTATTTTCAGAAAACTTTCCGTAGAAGACAACATAAAACTTGTTTTGCAAATGAATGACAAACTAAATCCCGAAGAGAAAAAACAAAAACTCGAAGATTTGCTCAACGAGTTCGGTATGGAAAAGAAAAGAAAATTTTCAGCAATCTCTCTTTCCGGCGGCGAAAGAAGAAGGGTCGAACTTGCAAGAGCATTGGCAGCCAGTCCGGAGTTTATTCTTCTTGACGAGCCGTTTACCGGTATTGACCCTATTGCGATAGGAGAAATCAAAGACAATATCAGAAAACTGTCCGAAGAAAAAGGCCTCGGTGTTCTTATTACAGACCACAACCCGAAAGCCACACTCTCTATCACAGACAGGGCTTATGTCATTTTTGACGGAAAAATTAAAATTCAGGGCAACAGCATAGATGTTGCAAACGACCCTGTTGCAAAACAATTCTACCTAGGAAAGGATTTCACATTGTAATGAAATTTCCAAAGATTGAATTACCCTTCAAAATATTCGACGGATACATTACAAAACAGGTGCTTTCAGCAACATTAGTTTGTATATTTCTTTTTGTTGTAATCTGGATTGCGCCGGAAACCCTGCTAAAAGTCATAAAAAGAACGCTCGCAGGCTGGTACACACCGTGGGTAGCCATACAGCTTCTTGCATACGAAGTACCGAAAATCGTAGGGAAAGCATTGCCCGTAGGGCTTCTTTTAGGTACGCTTTTTACTTTTGACAAGTTGAGCAAGGACTCTGAGCTTACTATTTTACGAAGCATAGGCCTAACCTTCTGGCGTATTGTTTATCCTATTATAATTTTGAGTATATTTGTTTCTGTACTATGTTTTTCACTGTACAACACACTTATTCCATACAGTGAAAAAAGAATCAACGACCTGAAACATGAAAGCTATGAAACACATTTTGTATACACCGTAAAAGCGGACAATGATCAGCTAAAAAAAATTCTCATTGTTCCGAGATACTACAATGATATGATTAGCCATCCGCTGGTATTGAATTTTGATTCTTCTCAATACAAAGACACCAGTGTACTAAGCAGTATTATGCAATCAGAATATGCTGTTTATACAAAAGACAGCTGGGTCATACACAATGTAAAAAAATACGAACTCACACAAGACGGGGTGTTTAAACGTATAGAAAATTTAAAACAGACCCAAATTTTAAAAGGCGAAAAAGCAAACATTGCCTACAAAATAATGGCCTATTCAACAAAAAGAGATAGAGAACTCAACAATACCGAAATCACCGAATACATCAGCATGCTCCAGAAAGAAAATCTCAAAGATGAGTACAGGTTTATGCTCAACAAATATCTGCAGAGATATTTTCATTCTGCTATTTGTGTGCTTTTTGCGGTGCTTGGATGTTTGTTAGGTTTTTCAAAACCGAGAGAACAAAAACTGGTCAACTTTGTTATAGGCATAGGTATTGTTTTCGGTTATTATATTACACTGCCGTTTTTTGACATGTGTGCAGAAAAAGGACTGTTGAGTCCTTATCTCACGTCGTCGATTCAGCCTATTGCGATATTGATAGCGATATTTATATTCAAAAAAATAAAAGATATGTAATCTTTGGGAGAAGCCATGAAAAAATCAATAACAATGCTGTGTTTGGCGTTATGTTTTGTTAGCGCAGCCGGTTTTGCACTGGCAGCAACCTGTGCAAAAAAAATAGAAATTACAACAAACAACGGTCTTTATATAATAAAAATCCCTAAAGAAAAAAACTACAAAGTTTATCCTTACGTAACAAAACTGCTCACTTTCAACAAAGATGTTTTTGAAAAAACAGATGCAGAACTCGTAATCAATGCAGGATATTTTGACCCGAACAACCACAAAACTTCTTCTTACGTAGTGATAGACGGGCAGACTATCCTCGACCCCACAACGAACAAAGACCTTATGACCAACAAAGAGGTAGCACCCCACTTAAAAACAATCTTAAACAGAACAGAATTTAGAGTACTGGACTGCGGGGACGAAACAAAATACGATATTGCCGCACACAATACAAGACCTCATTTCAGATGCAAAATAGTACACTCTATTCAGGCAGGGCCTATGATTTACCCTGATTTAAAACTTTCACGAGAATATTTTGTTGCAAAAGACAAAGACGGCAAAGTCACAAGAGATTCCATAACAGCACTCAAAAAATGTGCAAGAACGATAATAGGACTCAAAGACGGCGATATTTATATCATTATTGCCAATATTTATCACAAACGTACTCTGCCGGAAATGTACAAAGTCTGCAAAGACCTGAACCTCGATAAAGCAATGAACTTTGACGGCGGCGGCTCAACCTCCTTAAACTACAAAGGAACAGACAATCCGCAATACAAAAACTTTGAAATTATTTCCGACAAAAAAGCCAGCGCAAGAAAACTTAAATCTTTCCTTGTTATTAAATAATTAATAATTAAAATATAATTATGATAGATAAAAACATAAAATTAGATTTTTATAGAGCAATAGAAGAAATGGAAAAGCCGGACAGTGCTTTTTTGTCGGCAAATCTTGAGGCTGATGATTTCAAACTGGAATTGAAATACCCGAGAGAACAATTTATCGCTGACATAAAAAGGCTGCTCTCGTCTTATGAACAGGACAAACAAACAGATATTACAAGCTTTTTTGGTTTTGTTCTGGATGAACAAGACGGTCTTTGCACACTCAAAGGCTATCCCTCCGTCACAAATATTCAGCAAGAAGATTTGTCAAACATATCAGCAAAAGTCTACAACTATGTAAAAAGCTTTTGTGACGAAAACGAAGTTGTTGTAAAAGACAACTACAGGCTGTCAGTATGCTTTAATGCAATAACAAAAGCTTTTCCGGAATTTTTAACTACAATAGGCAAACTCCAGCACAAAACACACAGCTACAGCGTTGATGTTCATACATTAAAAGTTCTGCAAGGCGTAATGCAAAATCCAAAGTATCAAAATCTCACAAACGAAGATAAAAGGGTTTTGCAAATCGCTGTTTTGATGCATGACATAACAAAAAAAGAAGGAGAGATAGACAAATCTCATCCGGCATGCTCTGCAAAAGATGCTGCATTTATTCTGAACAAATTCGATATTTCTCAAGAAGTAAAAAATAGAATCTGCCTGATAATAAGAAACCACGACTGGCTCGAAAGATACAACAAAGGGCAGACCTCTGCACAGGAGTTTGCACAGATTTTAAAAGACGGCAACAATTTTTTAATGGAATGTATTCTTGCAGAAGCTGACCTGAAAGCTGTTCAACGTGGCGGTGCTTTTTATGAAAAATACAGTCCTGTCCTGAACACAGGTTATGAAGAAATCAAAAATCTTATAAACAAACAGCTCACTGCTGCATAAATCTACAATCCGATATTTTGATTCAACTTCAATTCATCAATAAGTTCAAGTATAGATGCAAACTCTTCTGCAAGCTGTTTAAACTGCCTATAGTCACAAACAGCTTTGTGCAAACTACCGACCTTGAACATATCTTTGGTTGTCGACAGAGCAATAACTATACGGGAATCCTTTATAGATGCCTCTATCTTTGATGCATCAAAAGCAAGATTTATGTTGTTAAATCTGTTTAAAAAAGCCGTTGTCAAAACATATCTGGACTCTATCTGGTCATTGGAATACACGTTGTATTTTCTTTCAAATTCCGGGTCCTCGAGGTTCACTTTTTCCAGTCCTCCAGGCACAAAATCCACCAGACCATCTTTTTTTATAAGTATTTTGCATTTGTATTCTTTTTCCGGATACAAAGCTACAATTACACCCTTAAATTTTCTTTCATAAGTTTTATTCTTTCTTCCTACATAGCTGTGTCGCCATTCTCCCAGCTCAATTTCACTTATTGATACGCCGACATTTTTGTATTCGCCGGTAAAATTGTCATCAACTTTTACCGCATTATAATTGCCTATAAGTTCAGAATCTCTGATAAGAGCATCATCCACAGTCTGTCTTTCTGTCCAGATAAATCCCTCTATACCCCGCAGCAAAATCGGCATTATGATTCTCTTTATTTTTAATTCAAAACCTTTTGCTGCACTGTAAGCAACACAAAAGAGCAATATACCGATAACAGCAGGTAAAAAACACATATAAAAAGCAATATCACTATCCATTCCGTCAGGAAGATTGTTCAAATTCATCAGAGAAATATATGTTAAAATAATAGACCCGACAAGCACTGCCAGACATACGGAATAAAAAACAAAACATCTTTTTCTTTCCTGTTCGTATGGTGCTATCATATTAAAAATTTTCTTAAAAAATATGTTGTTAAAATTCTTTCTAAATTCCTGAACAGATTGCATAAAAACTCCACTACTACAATAAAACACTCTTTATTTTACCTTACAAAACGTGCAATAGTAACATTCAAAAATATTAGATGTTATAATAAACCTATGTTTATCAAATCGGTAGAACTCAAAAACTTCAGAAACTACAAGGATTTAAGCCTTAATTTTTCACGTGACAAAATTCTTTTAATAGGCAAAAATGCACAGGGGAAAACAAATCTTTTAGAATCAATTTATTATCTCTCCTGCCTGAATTCTGCCCGGGCAAAGACTGACGGGGAGTTAATTTTATGGAAGGAAAATTTTGCACACCTAAAAGCAGTTGTTGAAAAAAATGACATGGAAAAAGAACTCGACGTCCTTATAAATCCGCCCAAAAGAAAAGAACTAAAAGTAAACGGGGTAAAAAAGAGCAAGTCCGCAGAATTTTGTACAAACCTTTCTGTTGTATCCTTTTCGGTAAATGATTTGCTGCTTTTAAGAGGAGTTCCGGAGGACAGAAGAAGCTGGCTGGATATGGCTATCAGTCAGATTTACCCTGCTTATCCGGACAGAATCTCAAAATATAACAAAATCAGAATCCAAAAAAACAATCATCTAAAAGAAATCAAAGGCAACATCAACGCAGACAAAAGCCTTTTGGAAGTTTTTAATACACAGCTTGCAGTTGCAGGCAGCAATATAATTTTTTTACGCATAAAATTCTTAAAAGAACTTCAAAAAATAGCAATGGAAAAACATCTGCAAATTGCTCAACAAGAAATTTTAACTACCGTTTACAACTCAACAGTAACAGGAGATGTCGACTTTTTTAACAAAAGCGATTTTACGGTCGAAGAAATTGCAGAACAGTTTGAACAAAAACTCAAAGAACGCCAGCTGGAAGAAATTATCCGTGCGCAGGCCCTTGTCGGCCCGCACAGGGACGATGTTTCATTTTTTATAAATGATATAGAGGCAAAAAAATTCGCCTCACAGGGTCAGCAGCGTACTATTGTACTGAGCCTGAAGCTGGCAGAACTCGAACTCATAAAACAAAAAATCGATGATACCCCTGTTCTGCTTTTGGATGATGTGCTGGCAGAACTCGACAATATTCGCCAGAATTACCTTTTAAACGCAATCGGCGACAAAACACAAACTATTATTACATCAGTAGATACTCTCCATTTTGATGAAGAGTATCTAAAAGACGTAGAAATATTTAAAATTTCGGAAGGTGCTATTGTTTAATTAAAAAAGTATAAAAGCTACCTGCATATATTATACTCTGCCGTACATATCTTCAAAACGGACAATATCGTTTTCATCCAGAATATCACCCTGCTGTACTTCAAGAATTTTCAGCGGTTCTTCATAAGGATTTTGCAGTGAATGTTTTTCTTCCACAGCCAAATCTATACTGTCGCCGCAGTTTAATTCAAAGTAATCTTCTCCTTTCAGAACAAGTGCTTTGCCTTCAACAACGACCCAGTGTTCGCTTCTGTGGTGGTGCAGCTGCACACTGAGTTTTGCACCCGGATTGACATAGATACATTTTGTCAAAAATCCTTTACCCTCATTCAGCACCTGATAGTATCCCCACGGTCTGTAGACAGTTTTATGCGTATACTGGGTAGAATCATTGCGTTCTTTCAAGTGGTTGACAATTTTCTTAACGTCCTGTGAGCGGTGTCTGTCACACACAAGAACAGCATCTTCCGTTTCTACAACAACAGTATCTTTCAGCCCTATTGTGGTAATCAATTTTGAGGTCGAATACACCATAGAGTCCTCGCTGTCCAAGTCAAGGACATTGCCCATAATGTAATTGCCGTTGTCATCTTTTTCGGAAATTTCATATATAGCTTCCCATGAGCCTACATCTCTCCATTCGCAGTCCAGAGGAATCATTGCGAGTTTTTTTGTATGTTCCATTACAGCATAATCTATAGAGATATCAGGCATATCTTTAAAATCCTGATAAGGAATTGTCGGAGTTTGAGAAGAAATTTCCGCAAATTTCATGATGTTATAAATATCCATCTCGTATTTTTTCAGCTCTGCCATCATCACAGATGCTTTGAAAACAAACATTCCGCTGTTCCAAAAATACTTGTCAGACTCAACAAATTCCTCTGCTGTTTCCAAATCCGGTTTTTCAACAAAAGATTCCACCTTCAATCCTTCCGGAACAATAGATTTAATCTTTCTGTTATTTTTTGCTCTGATATAACCCAGTCCGGTGTCAGGTCTGTCCGGTCTAACGCCAAAAGTAACAATATAATTTTCTTTTGCAAGTTCAATACCTGCTGATACGGCTTTGCAGTATTTTTCATTATCGGTAATAAGATTGTCAGAAGGAACAGCAACAATGATAGGGTCTTCTTTTATATTTTTGTCCTGCTGCAGCATTTCTATATATTTAATAGCAAGAGCAATAGCAGGTGCAGTGTTTCTGCATTCCGGCTCCGTTATAACACGATAGCTTGATTTACGGCAGAATTTTTCCTGCATTTCTTTAAGCTGGGCTTTTACCTGACTTTCCAGTTTTACGTTGGTAATGCTCAAGATATTTTTGTCATCAACACAGTTTACAAGTCTGATAAAAGCAGACTGAAAAAGAGTGTAATCTCCCTCTATTTTCATAAGCTGTTTTGGATGAAGCTCTCTGCTCAAAGGCCAGAGTCTGCTGCCTGAGCCGCCTGCTAAAATAACTGCATATACATTACTGACTGCCATAAATACTAACTCCTGACATTTTTCTCCGTCGCACCGAATTTTAATTCGGCCTCTTATCAAGAGTATATAGCAAAATATAATTACTTTAAAGTATTTAAAATAACTTCAGGGTGACAAAACTTAATATTAATCATCCTTCAAATGTTTAAAATGTTTGTAAAGATAAGCAACACCGAGGACAAAGCATATCACAACTATCGCTATATCAAACTTGTGCCACAAATGTTTAAAAGCATCAAGATTCTGCCCCATTTTTACCCCAACATAAACAAGAAGATAGCTCCAAACAAGAGAACCTAAAAATGTAAAAGTAAAGAAGAATCTTTTTTTAGCTCTCAATATACCGGCCGGCAGAGAAATAAATGTTCTGATAACAGGCAGCATTCTGCAGATAAAAAATGCCCAGTCACCGTATTTTTCCACCCATTTGTCAGCCTCGTCCAAATCCTTTTTGCTGACCAAAAACCATTTTCCGTATTTTTCAACAAACTTTCTGCCGCCAAAATATCCTATATAATAAGAAGGAATAGATCCCAGCACACAACCGAAAGCCCCTGCCCATGCGGCAACATGAAAATTAAAAACACCCTTGGACACCAGATATCCGGCAAAAGGCAAAATTGCCTCACTCGGCAAAGGTATGTTGCATGACTCTATCGCCATTAACAAACTTATGCCCAAAGGCCCCATTGCAGTAATAACATGCTCTATAAAGCTTATCAAATGACCGAGTATTGTATCCAGCATAAATCTCTATCCCCCATCCTGTGCCATTAGCAGCCAAAATTCTAAAGCCGTCTATGACACTTATTAGTTAAGTTATTAATAAGATTTTATCAGAAACATAAAAAAACACTCTCTTTTTATCAAAGAGAGCGTTTTTACAATTTATTTGATTATTTATTTCAAAGCACCTCTGACGATTTTTGCAAAGCTGTCAGCTTTAAGGCTTGCGCCGCCGACCAATGCACCGTCAATATCAGATTGTGCCATTTGTTCTTCAATAGTTTCAGGTTTTACGCTTCCGCCGTAAAGAATTCTGATTTTATCAGCAGCATCTGCACCTGCAACTTCTTTTACAACGCCTCTTATCATAGCGATTACTCTGTTAGCTTCTACAGAATCACAAGTTTTGCCTGTTCCGATAGCCCAGATAGGTTCATAAGCAATGATTGATTTTGCAACTTCTTCAGAAGTCAAACCGTTCAATGCAGCTTTGATTTGAGAAGCGATGTGAGTATCTGTTACGCCTGATTCTCTTTGTTCAAGAGATTCGCCGCAGCAAATAATAGGTACAAGGCCTTCTGAAAGGATTTTTTTAGCTTTTTTGTTTACCATTTCATCAGTTTCGCCAAAGTACTGTCTTCTTTCTGAGTGACCGATGATAATATATTCACAACCTGCGTCTTTAGCCATTTCTACAGAAACTTCGCCTGTGAATGCGCCTTGTGTTTCAAAGTAGCAGTTCTGGCAGGCAAGTCTGACTCTGCCGCAGCCGCAATCTGTCATTGCTTTGTTTACTGCATACAAAGATGTGAAAACAGGAGCAACAACAACTTCCGGCATTGTAGCTTTATCCATATCTTTCAATTCTGCCATCAAATCATTAACCAGTTGAGCAGATTCTGCCTGCAATTTGTGCATTTTCCAGTTGCCGGCAATAACGGGTCTTCTTGACATAATAAATCTCCTTTTATTGTACCAATTCACTCAAGAATCGTAGTCAAAACAAGGAGATTTATCAAGTGTTTAATATAGTCAACTGACTCCAAAAATTATTTGACGAAAAGCAATAAGAACTCTTACTTAACGCCAAAGAGTCTTTCGTTTGCAAATTCTCTTAACGCTGTAGAGATTTTTTCAGCATAAGGTTCAGACGGATTAAATTCTACCTTTTTGACAGGATAATGAGAGACAGCCTTCGGTGAGAACACGCCTTTGAAAACATCTTTAAAAAATCCGAAAAATTCTTTGGTAGACATTGTCGGCAGCTGTTCTCTGTTCTTTTTGCTTCTAAACATATTGTCCAGAACAACGCCGACATCAGTGCTTGTCGGATTTTTTCTGTCTGCAATGCTCAATCTGATTTTGTCGCCTGATTCTTCAGGGAATGTAAAATGAAATCTAACGTCGCCTCTGTCAGCCCTTCTCTGAATGGATTTAAATTTTTCAAAATCAGGGTTTGCAACCATTTTTCTTAAAAGCTGTCTTGGATTAACTGTCTTTTGCACTCCTTCAAAATAATCGTTCATCGGAGGCTGTATTGTTCTTAATGTAACTTTCATATTTTCCTCAAAGTTTTTTGTATCTGTTTACCTTAAAAGGCTAACATGAAAATTTTGAATATTTACAATTTCATAATTTTACAATACTTAATATTTAACAAGTATAATATCAGTCCGCCATGACGATTAAAGCCCAGCAGCTAACTAAATGCCCCGCTAAGGTTAAATCCGAGAAGTTTTATGGGTTCTGCCTCTCTGTCAATCCAGCTTTGAGAACGATTTTTAGACATTTGCTCGTTGACTTCTTTTACAAGCACGGCAAAATTTATATCAATAAAGTTTATAGACTTCACCTGTTCAATATGAAAATGCTCCGAGCCGCAATTAGGACAAAAACGTGTTTCCGGAATAATTTGGCCGAATTTTATTATTGTTTTGCGCTTGATATTACAGCAATTGCAACGTGTGAGATACCATCTGTTTTCTATATATTTGCCGCAATCCGGACAATAGCAAGAATCTTTGTCCGGCGTAACTTTTGAATGTGTACATTCTTTTTTTCTGTGAAAAAACACTTGCAACCCTCTGTACATTAACTATTCACAATAAGTAATTAATAATTTATTTTGAAAAGTCAATTTTCTTGGCAGCCAGCCCCCGCACAAATCCGCTTGACATTTTCGAATGAGCATATAATATTAGTATAATAAAAGGGCATATTCTGCCCTAAATGCCAACCTAATTGGCCGCACTATTTGAAAGACAATAGAAAAGTAGTAGATAATTTAACGAAAAAGGAGATTAATCTCATGGCACGCGAAAAGTATGAACGTACGAAACCGCACGTTAACATTGGTACAGTAGGCCACGTTGACCACGGTAAAACTACATTAACAGCAGCAATCACTTCTGTATTGGCAGCAGCTGGTCAAGCTCAAGCTAAAAAATTCGATGAAATCGATGCTGCTCCTGAAGAAAAAGCAAGAGGTATCACTATCTCTACTGCTCACGTAGAATACGAAACAGAATCTAGACACTACGCACACGTTGACTGCCCTGGCCACGCTGACTATGTTAAAAACATGATCACAGGTGCTGCTCAAATGGACGGCGGTATTCTCGTTATCGCTGCTACAGATGGTCCTATGCCTCAAACTAGAGAACACATCCTGTTAGCTAGACAGGTTGGTGTACCTAGATTGGTTGTATTCTTGAACAAATGCGATATGGTTGACGATGAAGAACTTCTCGAACTCGTTGAAATGGAAACAAGAGAATTGTTGTCTTCTTACGAATTCGATGGCGATAACATCCCTGTTATCAAAGGTTCTGCTCTTAAAGCTCTCGAAGCTGTTCAAGCTAACCCGAACATCAAAAGAGGCGAAGACAAATGGGTTGACAAAATTTGGGAACTTATGGATGCAGTTGACTCTTACATCCCAACTCCTGAACGTGACTTAGACAAACCTTTCTTGATGCCGGTTGAAGACGTATTCTCTATCACAGGTCGTGGTACTGTTGCTACAGGCCGTGTTGAAAGAGGTAAAGTTAAAGTTGGTCAAGAAGTTGAAATCGTTGGTTTCGGCGAAACTAAGAAAACAACTGTTACAGGTGTTGAAATGTTCAGAAAACTGTTAGACGAAGGTCTTGCAGGTGATAACATCGGTGCATTGCTCCGTGGTATCGATAAAACTGAAATCCAGAGAGGTCAAGTATTGGCTGCTCCTGGTTCTATCACACCTCACACAAAATTCACAGCTAACGTTTACGTTTTGACAAAAGAAGAAGGCGGACGTCACACTCCTTTCTTCCCTGGTTACAGACCTCAGTTCTACATCAGAACTACAGACGTAACTGGTTCTATCAAATTTGACGGCGAAATGGTTATGCCTGGTGACAACGTTGTTATGGACGTTGAATTGATCGCTCCTGTAGCTATCGAACAAGGTATGAGATTCGCTATCAGAGAAGGCGGACGTACAGTTGGTGCTGGTGTTGTTGACAAAATTATTGCTTAGTCACAACAACGCATAAAAAATTAAAAACTGCTTCGAATTTTTTCGAGGCAGTTTTTATTATTTTGTCTGAGGCGGCTTCGCTTATATCTACGGAAGTGACCCCATGCACTGTCTTGAAATCAGACGTTCACGAAAACTGAACGTTTCCGTTCACAAGGGGCAAGGCCCCGTCTGATTTCGCTGTTGCCTGTGCCGGACTTGTTTAACAAAACGGACTTGCCAAATGCACAGGTTCTACAAGTAGTCGGAGTCAGTTGACTATATAAAATATTCACAAACCATTTGTATAAAACGCCAAAATAAGGTAAAATAGCATTATTACAGGAAAATGCTAAATGGGGAGAAACTAATGGCAGTAAAAGAAAAAGATGCAGAAACTGTTGCCGTTTCTGAAGAAAAGAATAAAGCGCTAAAATTAGCGATTGAAAAAATAGAAAAAGATTTTGGTAAAGGTTCTATCATGAAGCTCGGCGACAAAACAGCCGTAGCATGTGAAGCTATACCGACAGGCGCACTGGCTCTTGATATAGCTCTCGGTATAGGCGGTGTACCAAGAGGTCGTGTTATAGAAATCTACGGCCCTGAATCATCAGGTAAAACCACTCTGGCACAGCATATTGTAGCAGAATGCCAAAAAAGAGGCGGTATTGCAGCATTTGTTGACGCAGAACATGCACTCGACCCTGAATATGCAAGAGCTTTGGGAGTAAACGTAGACGAACTTCTAATTTCACAGCCTGACACTGGTGAACAGGCTCTTGAAATCGCAGAAGAACTTGTACGTTCATCTGCAGTTGATGTTGTGGTAATAGACTCTGTAGCAGCACTTGTACCAAAAGCAGAAATCGAAGGCGCAATGGAAGACCAGCAAATGGGTCTGCAGGCACGTTTGATGAGCAAAGCCTTAAGAAAATTGACAGGTATTGTCGGCAAAACAAACACAACAGTAATTTTCATCAACCAGCTGCGTCAAAAAATCGGCGTTATGTACGGAAACCCTGAAACAACTACAGGCGGTAATGCGCTCAAGTATTACTCTTCCGTACGTCTTGATATCAGAAGATGCGACTCTATCAAAAAAGATGACAAAGACATCGGTAACAGAGTAAGAGTAAAAGTTGTTAAAAACAAAGTAGCTCCGCCGTTCAAAACATGCGAATTTGATATCATCTTTGGAAAAGGTATCTGCAAACTCGGCTGCATACTCGATGTTGCAGTAAATATGGATATCGTGAAAAAAGCCGGAGCATGGTTCAGCTACAATGACGAAAAACTCGGACAGGGCAGAGAAAAAGCAAAAGAATACTTTGAAGCTCATCCGGAAGTGCTTGAAGAAGTCGAAGCTAAAGTAAGAGAAAAACTTGCTGCAGAAAAATAATCGACCGGCAAACAATCTATCATTAATAAAGGAAAATCTATGTTCGATTGGGTAAAAGTAGAAACAGATGAACAAATAAAGGAGCTTTGTGAGCTTGCAAAAAAAATCTGGAATGAATATTCTATCTGCTTTATTTCTCAGGAACAAATAGATTACATGCTCGAAAAATTTCAATCCGAGCAGGTTGTAAAAAGCCAGATAAACTTTGAGCGTTATCAATATTATTTTTTGGAAGAAGACGGTGAAAACTTTGGCTATTTTGCGATACAGCCAAAGAAAGACTACCTGTTTCTGTCAAAAATATACATAGATAAAGACCACAGAGGCAAAGGTTACGGCAAAAAAGCCTTTATTAATGCGATTGTAGAAATAGCAAAAGAACGTGAACTGCCGGCAATACAGCTGACAGTAAACAAATACAATTTTGCCGCATTCTGTGCTTATGAAAAACTCGGGTTCAAACGCATAGACTCTGTAGAAGCAGATATCGGCAACGGTTATATAATGGATGATTATATATACGAATTTAGATTATAGAAAGATAAAATGAAAAAAATTCTGATAATAAGACAGGGCGCAATAGGAGATGTTGTCCATACAACAAATGTTTTTCGAAGCATAAAAGAAACATTTCCTGACGCACAAATCGACTACCTGACAGGCAAACTGCCGGCATCGCTTTTGCAGAATGATCCGAGGCTCAACAGGGTAATAGTTTTAAAGGATAAAAATTATTTTTATCTTTTCCAGCTTGCCAAAGAGCTTAAAAAAGAAAACTACAGCCTGATAATAAATCTTCAGCCTTCAATAAGATTTAAGGTACTGGCAGCACTATGCAAACCTAAAAAAACAGTGAACTACAAAAAAACTTTCCGCTTGCATGCAGTGGAAAACTTTTTTGAAACAGCCAGAAAAGTCTACAAAGAAATCCACAATCCAAATGACTTAAGGCTAAAAATACCACAAGAAACTGTTGAACAGGTAAAAAAGAAACTTCCTTATCTGACAGAAAAAAAACTTGTCATAATGAACTATGCAGCCAGCCCTGCACGCCATGGCAGAAGATGGCCGCTTGAATATTACAAAGAGCTTTGCACAAAAATATTGGACAGATATGACTGCAACATCCTGATTTCAGGCGCAAAAGAAGATGTTAAAGAGGCAAAAATCTTCAAAAAGATTTCACCAAATGTTCACATAATAGCAGGACAGTTCAGCCTTTTGGAATCAGCTGCAATATTTTCTTTGTGCGATGTTTTTATCTCCGGTGACACAGGGCCTTTACATATTGCATCAGCTTTTGAAAAACCTGTTTGTATAGGCATTTACGGTTCCATGCCCGTAGGCAGAACAGGCCCCTGGGGAACAAACCATTTTGCACTCTCTTCGGACATGTATTGTGTCCCCTGCAACAGACGCCGCTGCAAACTCAAAGATTTCAAAAGACAACAAATCACCCCCTGCATGAAATCCGTAAAACCGGAACACGTATTTAGAGTAATCACAGACAATGACCTTCTTTAAGGAATAAAAATGACAGACATACTGCAGGATTTGACGGAAAATATACAGGAAGCGAAAACAAATTTCAGATTCCTTGCTTTTAATATATTAAAAGCAAAAGGAAAACAAATCTTTGCGCAAAACAAGGCTCTTGACTGTCTGGCAAAATCTGATACTTTCTTTAAAGACCTTTTAAATATCTTCAATGAGCTTTTTTACTGCAATATATTACCTGAAAATTTTTATGAAATTATAACATCTGTACAAACCTCTCAAACAGACCAAGAACGATTAAAACTGTGCGCAAATCTCTATAAAGAATATACAAAAACCATGGAACAAAACGGGTTTAAGATACCTGCGTACATTCCTCTCTTTTTAAAAAAAACAAATAATCAAAACTGCAATGAACAAATCAAACAAAGAATAGAGTATTTAAAAAGCATTTTTGAAACAAAACAAAAAACTCAAACAAATTTTGATAATACAAAAGCCATAGAATACTTGCAATTCCCGGATATACAGTCAGAAGCCATTTATATAACGGAAGAAATTGAATCGCTTGTTGAACAAACAGACCTGCAGTATCAGGATTTTGCAATTTTTGTGGACAAAACCGAAGCCAGACAAAAATTTCTGGATATTATGAAGGCAAAAAACATGCCTGTTGTCAGCAGTATTTATAACGAAGATTATGAAAACTTAAAATACAAAATTTCAATCTACCAGCAAATAAGCCAAATTTGTGAAGAGCTGGGGCTTGAGGAGTTTGCTTCACAGAATTTTAAAAATATAAATATTTCATCAAAAGCAAAAAAGGAAATCTGCCTGAACAATCTGGATGAAGTCTTAAAGAGTTTTCTTTCAGAGATTTTGACAGACCCTTATTCCGTTGACAGGCTGCTTTCCAAAAGCGAAAACTCTAACAAACCGCTGATAGAAGTTTTGTACGGTTCAAAAACCCTGCTTGCACAAAGCGATATGGAAATTTTGGCAAAAGAACTCTCCGCAATAAAAAATTTTTATGAAGCCTTCCGCATAAAAGACTATGCCGGAGCCATCAGCGGGATGATAAAAAGAGAGTTTTCAAAATTTCAATCCACTGCAGAAATAAAAGATATAGTCGCAGGAAAAATCAAGAGCCTTAATGAACTTCAGCACCTTTTTTCAAAACTGGAAGATACAAAACCTGAATTTGACTCTTTCAAAGAGATTATGGAATGGCTGCCGCAGGATAATAACAAAAATGCTGTATATCTAGCCTCAATCAATGCTGATTTCAATACCAAAAACGGATTTGAATACGTTTATATAGCAGGGCTTACAGAAAACAATTTCCCTGCGGCAAACAGCTTTTATCCTTTTATTTCGCTGCAGACAAATGACCTGCTTTCAGAAAAAATCAAAAAAATCTCTCCGGAGTTCGAATACTTTTTAAAAACCGACGAAATCCATTTCCAACAAAGATACCTTGCTTTTTGCAATGTAATGGCCTGCGCAAAAGAAAAACTCTGTCTTGCTGCACATTCTTATGAAGCAAAAAAACAAACCCAGCCCAGCATATTTTTTAAACTGTTATCACAAAATGACCCAAAAAACTTACAAATAATAGAAACAGCAAAAACAGAAAATCAGATTAACAAAAATACGAAGACAGCTGTTGTGACAGCAGAGTTTGAAAAAAAGCCTGTGCTTTCTTCAAAAGAACAAATAAAGCTCAATGCCTCTGCAATCAGCACGTTTCAAACCTGTCCGAAAAAATATTATTACAAAAATCTTTTGAACCTGAAAGAACCGTCAAATTTTGCAGCAAGTTACGGGAACATTGTTCACTGTGTTTTTGAAGTTTTAAATACAAAATTTTTGGACAAATATAACAAACAAACAGCCGCAGAGCTTGCTTGTATATTATTCGAGGCAGAAACTGATTCTGCCAAAGCTCTTAGTGCAGGCTTTAGCGAAACTGATATAGAACTTGTTAAAGCTGCGGACAAACTTTCTCTCGCAGAAATGAAAGAGAATTTTTTAAATGCAATAGAAGACTTTGACATGTCAGGAGGCTTTGACCACTCGCCAAAAACCGCATTATGTGAAAAATCATTTGTTTTTAGCGTTCCTGAAATGCCGGAAATTGTCTTTGACGGCAGGATAGATGCAATACTTGAAGACAACAGCGGCAACATCTCCATTGTGGATTACAAAACAGGAAAAAACAAACCGCCGCTCGACTATTTGATAAGCGATTACGGCGTAAACTTTAAAACTTCACGAGGCTCCGACCCGGCAAACATAGAAGTTTTGCAAAACGCATACGATTATCAAATACCAATATACTATCTTGCCTGCTGCTACAGCAAAGAACTTGCGCAATACAAAGACGCTCTGTCCTGCGCAGGATATATCTATATACGCCCGAAATCAAGAGAAAACGGATGCGACACAGACTTTGTATCAAAAAAACAACTCGAACAACACAAAGACAGTATTATAAAAAACCTGAAAGAAACGATTGTGGACAAAATCATAAACACAACCGAGTTTAAAAAGAACAAAAGTTTTAGCTGCGACAACTGTGCTTACAAATTTTTGTGCGATGAAGAAGAGGAAGAAGATGAATAACACAAAAAGCCTGAGTGAAAAAATCTTAAACACAACAGACGGCCTCAACGATGCACAAAAACAGGCTGTGCTAAATTCTGCCGATTCCTGTACAAAAATTGTTGCCGGTGCCGGCACAGGCAAAACTAAAATTATCTCAAAAAGATTTTTAAAACTGGTGCTTGATTTGCTGGAGCAGGGAGAAGAAAACCCTCAATCGAAAATTCTTGTAATCACATTTACGGACAAAGCTGCAAATGAAATGAAAGAAAGAATAATACAGGAACTCGAAGCAAACGGAATTGATTCTTACGGCAGCGGGGATTTGTGGATTTCTACTTTTCACAGTTTTTGTATAAAAATTTTAAAAAAATACTCAATAGAAGCAGGACTATCGCCTTCTTTTAAAATGGCTGAAGAACAACAGCTGCAAGATATCTACGACAATCTGATAAAACACATAAAATACGGCGAAACAGAAAACGAAATACTGTCCATAGAAAATATATCAAAACTCTCCAAAATCACAGACCTTGACAGCCTTTTTGCGGATATTTATTCCACTATAAAAAAGATTAAATCACTCGGAGTTTCTCCGCAGGAGTTTCTGGCACAATCAACACAGGCTGTTGAAAAATTTTCTGACTGCATGGAATCGACACCGTTTAGATTCGAATCAAAAGAAGACTATGCAAACAGCTGGTCGCAGCATTTCAAAGCTTATACGGATGACTCTTGTGTTTTAGACGAAAAAGTTTTTGATGACATTGCAAAAACAAAATTGATTCTTGATAAAAACGGAAAAAGAAAAGCCATAGAATACGGACAGGCAACAGGTTTTCCGGAAAATATAAAACCGATTCAAGAATACGAAATCCTTTTGACAAAAGTAATTGCAGAAATATACGGGCTTTATCAACAGGAACTTGAAAAAAACGATATTGCAGACTTTGACGACCTGATAAACAAAACAATCCAAATTTTTAAAGAAAATGAACTCATCAGAGCATATTATCAAAAATATTTTAAACAAATAATTGTAGACGAATTTCAAGACACAAACGGTGCGCAGCTGGAACTCATAAAACTGCTGCTAAATCCGCAGCACCCTGACCTGACTTTTGTAGGGGACAGAAAACAATCCATCTACGCTTTCAGATATGCTCAGATGGAAAATCTTGAGGTTCTGCAGCAAGAGGTAGAAAAAAAATACGCTCAAAAATATTCACCGATAAATCTTTCTATCAACTACCGCTCAACACCCGAGGTTCTGCATGCCGTAAACTATGTGACACAGGAAGAACTCAACCTGCCTCAAGAAGCATTGAGTGCAAACCCGAACATTACCTTCCCTGACACTGCAAAAGATATAAAAGTCACGTTAATAGACGGATTTGAAAACGCTTTTGAACAAAAAATCCAAGAAGCAAAATACATTGCAGAAGAAATAGAAACCCTCATTGCACGTGATAATGCACACTACAAAGACTTTGCCGTGCTGGTAAAATCACACTCTCAGGCAGATATTATAGAAAAAGAATTGAAAAAGAAAAATATCCCTTCAATAAAAAAAGTAAACACAGGCTTTTTCAAAGAACCGGTAATAAAAAATGTAATATCCGCCCTGTCGCTAATTAAAAATACAGAAAACGAGCAGGCTCTTTTCAGACTGCTCAAAACATCGCTAAGCGATTCTCAAATTTATGCTCTGAAAAAAAATCTCGATGAAAAACTGCTAAAACAATTAGAAAAAGACGAGCTGAAAAAACTAAACCTTGCACAAAAATTTATACTCCTAAACCCCGACAACCTCGATACAACAGAAGAAGCCGCAGTATCTCAAATTTATACGGTGATAAATTCTATAAGAAAAAAACAAAGCACACTTAATCTGCTGCAAATTTTTGAAATCATTAAACAACAAATACCCCTGTTCAAACCATCTAATCAGGAATTTGAAACACAAAAAACGCTCAACAATCTCTCCGTAATGGAAAAAATAATCGACGATTTTTCACAAAACGAAAATTACATAAGCGTTAACAGCCTTTTAAAATATTTAGAAAAAATACAGGAGGACAGAAGTTTTGAACTCCCGTCTGTCACGACAGCAGAGCTTGATGCGGTACAAATATTGACCATTCACGCATCAAAAGGGCTGGAGTTCCCTTATGTATTTGTTTTGAGCATATCATCCAACCCCAAAACAGCGGACAAAAGCAGCATCTTTTTTGATATGCAATACGGCAAAAAGCCAGGATTCGGAATAATTGCGGCAAAATTTAAAGGCAATTCCACTCCAAAATCCGTAATCTACAAACAGCTCTGGCAAAAACCCCGAGAGGCAGCGGAGGCTCTTAGATTGTTCTACGTAGCCGTAAGCCGTGCAAAAAAATATCTTAATGTATTGAGCTTTGAGCCGTATTCTTCCGTAAAACCGGCAGAATATATTGAAAACCTGAGATTGTATCTTGGATTAACAAAATAAATTAAAAAACCCGCTGTTAATTGAATAATAACAACGGGTTTTAAAAAATTTATAAAGATTGAAAACTATTTCAATTCAACTGTAGCGCCAGCAGCTTCGAGTTGTTTTTTAATAGCTTCAGCGTCTTCTTTTTTAACGCCTTCTTTAATAGCTTTAGGTGCGCCATCAACAAGGTCTTTAGCTTCTTTCAAGCCAAGGCCAGTGATAGCTCTAACTTCTTTCAATACAGCGATTTTGTTAGCACCTGCAGAAGCAAGGATAACGTTAACTTCAGAAGCTTCTTCAGCACCGCCTTCAGCAGCAGCGGCAGCAGGAGCAGCAGCTACAGCTACAGGAGCAGCAGCAGATACGCCGAATTTTTCTTCCATAGCTTTTACGAGTTCAGCTGCTTCTAATAAAGTTAATTTTTCAATTGATTCTAAAATAGATTCTACACTCATGATTTTCTCCTTTTATAATTTTGTGTATTTTGTACGTATTTTGTATTGTGTTTAGTGTTTTACAGTGTTTTCGTTAGTTATTTAATTATGCACTTTTTTGTTTTGCAACAGCATCAACTGCTCTAACAAGGCTGCTCATAACAGCATTGATAGAACCAACAATACCGGTTGCAGGTGAATTTACGCAGCCAAGCATTTTTGCATAAAGCTCTTCTTTAGACGGAGTTTTAGCAAGTGCTTCTACCTGTTTTGCATCCAGAAGTTGTCCGTCCAATGCGCCGCATAAAATTTCTGTTTTCTTAGTATCTTTGATGAATTTTGCAAGAACTTTTGCTGCAGAAACTTCATCATCGAAACCAAATGCAATAGCTGTTGCACCCTTCATAGAGTCAACCAGAACTTCAAAATCAGTTCCTTTCATTGCTATCTTGGCCAATGTATTTTTTGTAACTGTATAATCAGCACCTTCTTTTTGAAGCGCTCTTCTCAGGTTTGTGATTTCTTCTACAGACAAACCTGTATAATTAGTTACAATTGCTACTTTAGCCTTTTGCACATAGTCTTTGATATGTGCGATTTTTTGTTCTTTAAAGGCTTTTGTTGCCATAATCTGCTCCTTTTATATTTATTTTGTATCGACCTGTCTGATTTAATGTCGCTGTGATGCTCAAATCTCTGAGTACCACTGTTTTTGCTCATTTTTCATACAAAAAATGATTTTACGAAAACCGCAAAATCATTACATCAATTATAAAATACCATTGTGGTAAATACTTATTGAATTATGACCTCGATGAGCTGACTTTTTAAGGAGTGGTATTTACTCCGCTCATTGTCTGCGGTTCGTATAGATTATGTTATTCAAAACATGATTTAAAATCAACCATGAAAAAATGACAGGTTACATTTTTTAATATAGCAGGGTTATGCTTCCGGCTGTTTGTCAGGCAAAAATCTTACAAAATAAGACAAAACAAACGGTATAAACGATATTATAACAAGGGTCTTAATTATACCGATATTCTGCGCAACATACCCTATCAAAGGTAAAAACACGCCTACTATCCCCCAGCTGAATCCGCCTATAAAACCGGAAATCATGCTCTTGTACTGTGGCATTGTCTTTTGTGCCATCACCATATTGATTGATACAGACAGCATTGTCACAAAACCTGTCAAAACAAACAAAAGGAATGAAAGCAAAGGTGTAATTTTTATAAGGCTGACAAAAACAAGAGTCAGCAAAAACGGCACAATAAGTGAAGTATAAAACACATTTTTGTAGCCGATAACTTTTTCGTATCTGCTGCTGATATAAGTACCAAACGCCCCTACTGTCAAAAACAGAAACACTGCCAGACCTATCTGAAAAGCGTTATACCCCATGCTTTTCCAATAAAACGGCATCAGAATACTAAAACTTGAAGACACAAGCGATTTTAATGCCGAAACCATTATCAATATACGCACGGTTTTATTTTTAAAAATGTCTGTAATCGTAGTTTTAAAAGAGTTCTGGTTTTTAACAAAATTCTTTGCCTGTATTTTAGGTACACAAACAAATACCAAAAAAGCAAACACAAGCCCCCACACAGAAGCCAGAGGAAGTTTTGTTACGCCCAAAAACTGGGTTATGGTTGAAGAAATTATAGGCCCGAGAGAATAGCCTATTGTTCCCGCAGCAATAAAAATGCTCATATATTCAGCAAGTTTTTTGCCGCTGTATCGTACGACAAAACCCGTTGCCTGAGGATGATAAAATCCGACCCCGACCCCGCCGAGAATCAGGCAAAGAGCCAGCTGCCAGATATTATGCACAAGACCGGTCAAAGAGAAAAATACCGAGGCCATGATAATACCCCAGAAAATAAAAAATCTTTTTTGCCATTTGTCGGCAATATAGCCAAATACAGGCTGCATCATAGAAGAAAACAGCTGTGATGCACTCATTGCACATGTCGCCATAGTAAGGCTTGCGCCAATATTAGCCACAATAAAAGGCAAAATAGGATTTATAAAACCGGAATAACTGTCGGCCATACCATGCCCGAGCGTCAACCACGCCACAGCTTTTTTATTTTCCGGCTGCATAGACTGTTCCTGCGATAAATTCGTATTTTCCATTTTACTAAAAACCTTTATTTAAACTGGTTCGAATCCAATAAATTAATGTCTGAAATGTCTGATACCGGTCGTAATCATAACCATATCATATTTGTTTGCTGCGTCAATTACATCCTTGTCCTTAATGCTTCCGCCCGGCTGGATAATACCCGCAATACGGCATTGAGCAGCAGCCTGAATATTATCTATAGCAGGGAAAAATCCGTCAGACGCAGCCACAGCATCTTTTGCACCGTCACAAGCACGATTGAGCGCAATTTCCATTGAGTCTATTCTGCTGGTTTGTCCGCCGCATATAGCAAGGGTTTTAAAATCTTTTGCAATAACTATTGCGTTTGATTTCACGTGTTTGCACACCTTCCAGGCAAAAACCATATCCTCAATCATTTCCGTAGTCGGTTTTTTCTTTGTTACGACTTCAAAAGAATCTTTATCTAGTTCTTTTGTATCAAACTCCTGCACCAGTGTGCCGAAAGGAGTGACTTTGATATCCTTTTCACAAAACTTTTTGAAGTCCTTAAGAGGAGTATTTAATTTAATTATTCTCAGGTTCTTTTTCTTTTTCAAAAGCTCTAATGCCTCGGGTTCGTAGTCAGGAGCAACAAGCACCTCTAAAAACATGGAAGAAGCATGTTTCGCAATTTCTGTATTCACCGGCTGAGAAAAAGCTATTATCCCGCCAAAAGCACTAATCGGGTCTGAGTCAATTGCTTTTAGATATGCTTCGTTAATGGATTTTCCCAACGCAACGCCGCATGGGGTGTTATGTTTTACCACAGCCACAGATGCAACATCATAAAATTCGCTCACAATATTTATTGCTGCTGTCATATCGAGGATATTGTTATATGAAAGTTCTTTTCCGTTTAAAAATTCATAATCGACTGACTCTGACTCAACATTTTTATAAAGAGCGGCCTTTTGATGCGGATTTTCGCCGTATCTTAAATCACCTTCTTTTTTCAAAAACATTGTTTTGTGTGCATCTTTTTCTTCTGACAATTCCGACATAATCACGGAATCATACTTTGAAGTAATTTCAAAAGCATCCAGCGCAAGCCCTCTTCTAAAGACAGGTGTTGTTTCTCCATTGTTTTCTTTCAGATTTTGAAGCACTGTAGAGTACTGGTTTATAGAAGAAACTACCGTAACATTTTTATGATTTTTTGCAGCGGCACGCAAAAGAGCGACCCCGCCAATATCAATATTGTCGATTAGTGTCTGTTCATCGTGTTCCTGTGAGGCGACCTGCTCAAACGGATACAAATTCACAACAACCATTTGAAACGCCTGAATATTTTTATCTGCAATTTCTTTTGCCTCGTGTATATTTTGAACATCCGCAAGAATACCCGCATGGATGACAGGGTGAAGAGTTTTTACTTTACCGGAGAGCATTTCTTCGCAGCCTGTGAGTTTGCTTACTTCAATTGTTTCTATTCCGTTGTCTTTCAAAAGTTTTGCTGTTGAGCCTGTAGAAACAATCTCATAATCATATTGCTGCTGCAATGCTTTTGCAAAGTCAACTATACCTGTTTTATCAAATACACTAATGATTGCACGTTTTTTCATCACATATCCTCGCAAATTTTTTATTATTAGTGATTTTAATCTATCACAAAAGAGGCTGTGTGTCTTATCCATATTTTACTTAAGTCAAAAACAATGATAAAATTTTTATGATTATTTTAATAGGAGTTTTTTATGTCTGAAGTAATTTCAAGGTACAGTATTGAAGAATTTGTAAACACTACCTCTCAAAAAGACAAAAATGAAGGCTTTTTTGAACAAGAAACAGCCAGAATTATGGAGATAAATCTTAATGATAACCTGGCATGGATAAAAAAAGGTGCAATGATTGCATACACGGGTAATGTAAAATTTGCAATGGAAGATCTTTTTGAACACGGACTAAAAACCGTTGTAAAAAGATTTGTTTCCGGAGAAAGCGGAAATCTTGTAAAAGCTAAAGGAACAGGAAAAGTCTACATTGCAGATGAAGGTAAAAAGATTTCCATTCTTAACCTTCAAAATGACTCATTAATTGTAAATGGGTCAAATGTACTTGCGTTTGAACCATCATTAAAATGGGATATCAAACTAATGAAACTAACATCAATGATGGCTGGAGGATTGACTAATATAGAAATTCAAGGACAGGGGATGCTTGCAATAACAACTATGTATGAACCAATGACCCTAAAAGTTACCCCTGAGTGTCCGGTAATGACAGACCCCTCTGCAACGGTAGCATGGTCATCAGGACTTAAAACAAGTTTTAAAACAGACATTTCCGTAAAAACACTTATAGGCAGAGGCAGCGGTGATTCTATCCAAATGAAATTTGAGGGAGAAGGATTTGTAATTGTACAACCCGGAAGTATTATTTATCCATCATATACTGCTGAATAACAAACAAAACAAAGCTCCTTGTTTAATTAATACAGGGAGCTTTTTTAAAACTTGATAAAATTTATTTATAATATATGATTATTAGGTGAACAGTAGTTGCTGTTTATATGTTTGACAATTTAATAGCGAATTTTGTACGGCTGTGGAATCGAGTCTGCAAAACAGACGAGTGAACAGCCATGTGAGCAAGGTTGACGAAGCGTAATTTGCAAAGCAAATTAAAGCGGAGTGCAATACCTTGTGAACGTCAATAATTCAAGACAAATGCGCCCGTAGCCCAGTTGGCTAAGCAAGCGGATAGCTTGCGAATTCCAATAAAGTTTGGCTACCAAACGCAAGTTTGACAATTAAATAATGCGCCCGTAGCCCAGTTGGATAGAGCGTTTGGCTACGAACCAAAAGGTCGGGGGTTCGAATCCCTCCGGGCGCGTTTTGCCTTCTTTTACTATTTTTATTTACATCCCGGAGGGATTCTTTTAATTTCTATACAGCACGCAAAAGCTTCGCTTTTGACTTTGCTTGCCTCTATTTGAAACTTGCCACAGGCAACTTTCAAACAGAGTTCTTGGGCGCGTTTTGCCTTCTTTTGCCGCTGAGCTATAGCGAAGCGTACAAAATAGCGTCACGAATATGCAATAAACTTTTCTGTCAGCCGTGATTTTTAAATAGTGACTGTTTTCTGTTAATTAACGGAGCTTCTTTTAACTGTTTATATTAGATTTATTTGAAAATAGAGTTTTGCCCGGACAAATCAAATTTCAACATAGATTTTTGCATTCCCTGTATAACAGTATCATCCGGTTTTATATTGCCTAATAACAAAGGCGAATCAGGATTGTGATATTTGTAATTGTCAAAAGCCTTTTGCGGATTTTTGTTGGCATAGCAATATTTGCAGCCGTTCAAACAGGTATCATACGCACCTATATCACGGCTTTCTATGCAATGACATCCCTGACGCATACCTTTATG
The DNA here is from genome assembly GCA_944325885.1 of Candidatus Gastranaerophilales bacterium. Taxonomy (GTDB): domain Bacteria; phylum Cyanobacteriota; class Vampirovibrionia; order Gastranaerophilales; family Gastranaerophilaceae; genus Limenecus. The sequence goes on from CALVBT010000004.1 coordinate 132,893, forward strand.
TTTTAAATCCTTAAAAACAATATTGTTAGCTTTGCCCAAAATATCCAGCGTTACACAGCCCGAAAGATGAATTCCGTATCTTGTAAAACTTTCATCCGTCCCGCAGGTTTGCAGCAGCAGACCATATTTGCCGGCAATTTCAGCGAGGTGTTTGGCGATAAAATCTCTATTTTCTTCTGTTAAAAGAATAATTTCAGGCATGTTTTTTTCAAGCTTTTTATACATTTCAACAAAACTAAAAATACACCTGTCGACATGTCCTGATAGTTGTTTTGCCATATTATCAAAGGTTTCTAAATGATAATCTATTGTATATTTTTCTGTTAACAAAACAGGGTCATAACGCCACGCTATTTTATTTGAACCGACTATGTCCTCTAATTTCAATAAAGTATCAATACTTTTTTCAATTGCAGGAACTCCGGGTTCCACATCTTTTCCATAAGCCGTTATTGTATAGTAAAAATATGTATGGAATTTGTCCGTTATTTCATGCAAATTTTGCAAGATAGGTTCGTAATTCTTGGAACAAAAAATAACACAATCAATCTTATCCGGAGTCAGCTCATACCTTGTTACTTTATTAGGGAACAGAGGATTTCTCGAATAAACAAAACCCTCCTGAAATCTTTTTAAAAGCCATTTGTTATAATATTGAACAATATCAGTTCTTCCGCCGGTATTAAGTATCATATCCCCATTTATCAAAATATTTTTTGTTTCACAAAATTATTTTTCTAAGCATTTTTGGATGTTTAATCTGTTTATTTTTATCTCTTTTATTGCTTCTCTCAATCTATCTATCTGATTATATATAATATCTATTTTTTCTGAATAATACTCCCAATTTTGAGGAGTCACTCGTTTATATTCAAAATAGCGTTTAAATTTGTACAAATCAACTTCCAAACGGGTAATATTTTCTTGCAGCGCATTTATTTTTTCCGTATCATCTTTTGTCAGTTTTAAAACAGGGCCACTGTATTTATTTATCGGAATAAGTTTTCCAAAGCTTACATTTCTGTTTACGTAATTAGTGTTGTTATTTATCAGCATATTTTTTGTCCTTTGTTTACACAAAGAACAAAATACAAAAAATTTGCTATTTACTAATTTCTTTTTAACACTTCTTAATCATCACTATTCCATTCAACATTTCTCGTTGAATACATAACAACAGCTATTATCAAGAACAGTACAAGGCTGCCAATCAACAAAGAAAAATCCTGAAGCATAAGCAATATGTATAAAAACACATACAACAAAGCCATAATTGCCGTAATCAAACATGTAAATTTAATATTTTCTTTTTTGGTAATTACAAAATGCGTATATGCTGCTATCAAACCCACTGTCATCAAAGCCGCAATGATATAAGCAACAGCAAACGGCCAAAACTCGGAGATAGAAATCAACAAAAGATAAAAAATCAGCATAGCACCGCCCATCATAAGATACTGCAGCTGATGAATCGGTCTTTTCTTAGAAGAAGCAATTTCAAATATAAAATAAGCAAGAAAAGTCAAAGACAGGAACAAAAATGCATATTTTACAGCTCTGGTTGCCATTCTGTAACTGTCTACAGGAGTCAAAAATGACACGCCTGCTTTTGGCTGTATAAGCGATGAAGCAGCTATTGCAGGTATTTTCCATTCTGCTTCAAAAGCATCTTTAGAAATCTCTCTTTCTTCAGGCAAAAAATCACCGTCAAAACTCGGGTTTTTCCAATCTCCTTCTATCTCAATTTCGTTATTTATACCGCCCGGCACCACATATATTTTATTTATACCTCTTATCTGATATTTAATTTCAAAAGGAATATTTTTTTCATTTGTATTGAGCTTTTTTGAATATTTTTTAGAACTGTTTGTTACAAATTTATCCGACATCAGCTTAAATTCCGGCTGAGAAACAAACCCTTTTGCATCGGCAACATCAAAAGCCAAATCCGCCGTCAAGTTTCTTATTCTTCCATAGTTGTTTAAAAAATCACCCTTCAGCTCAACCTCTGCTGTATAAACAGGTACAGTAAAAATACCTTTTTTACGCATTTGAGTTTTTACATTCACTTCCGCTTCATAATTATTTAAATCAAGAGTTTCTTTAACAATTCCTTTTTTAGAAGGAATATTCAATGTTAAAGTCGGAGCCATGATTGTTTGAGAATCTGCCCAAGAAATTTTGACATTATCGACCGCTTCATTTTTATAAGACTGTCTGTCCCTTATAATCCCGCTCATAAAAGCTATCGGGATAAGAAGAATCAACAGCATACCCAAAACAATATAAAACTTTTTAACTTTTTTGCTCACACCCTTTTTCTGACCGTCCATAAAAACTCCTTTTTGTTTATTGTTCACCAAAAAGACGAATTGAGCAACTTGTTAAAATAAGTTTAAGGCTGCACACAGGTTTTGCAAACATCCACCCAACCATCAGAGCCGGAATATTTTTCCAAATCCAGAATATTCAACTCGATTGCGCTGTTTGAACTGCCGCATGCCGGAAACACCGTATCAAAACGCTTTAAAGACTCATCCAGATAAACTTTCACCCCGTCATTGACAGCAAAAGGGCAAACCCCTCCGACCCCGTGACCGATAACAGATTCGACCTCTTCAAACTTTAACATTTTAGCTTTTGTATGGAACAATTTTTTGTATTTTGAATTATCTATTTTTACATCACCAGCAGTCACAATCAGCACAGGCTGTTCATCTATCCGGAAAGACAAAGTCTTTGCGATTCTGGCTTCTTCACAGCCGAGAGCCTTTGCTGCAAGCTCCACTGTCGCACTCGATACATCAAACTCCATAACAGCATTTTCAAGCCCTTTTGACTCAAAAAACTTTTTTACTTTTTCCAAAGACATAAAAACCTCAAAAATTTTAACAAAATCAATCAATATCTATTGGCGAACGATTTATTGCATCGATTGCAGCTCTTGCGTTTTGAACAAGCTCATCAGACACATTCGGTATCACGGTAAGCTGACGAAGCACGTCAATAGTACGTTTAAAACATCTTACCACATCTCCTTCGCCTGCGGGAATCTGCTCCATCAGCTCATCCCACTCGCCGCCGTTCACCCAGTATTCTATCAAAGGCGAGTAATAAGAATTTATGTACATAGGAGTTTCTATCTCATAGTCACGCTGAACAATAGCCACTCTCCGGCGGATATCTTTTATTCTGTTAAGAGCCTTTCTTGTTCCCTTGCTTATTGGAATTTCCGGATAAACATCCGCTCTCAAATCTTCCGTAGTTATTGCACAAATCACAGAAGCCAGCTCATCGACCTTCAATGTATCCAGAATTCCGCTAAAGATTATTTCTGATAAAAACAGCTCATTTTCTGCTCTTATTGCGGCTGTAGTTTTGCCTTTTTCGTTAGGATAATCATTTTCAATATATCCCATTTTTTCCAACACACCTACGTGATTTAAAAAGATACGCCAGTACACGTCTTTTTGATAGTCGATTGTTTTTTCAAGCTTCATCGCACGTTTTTGGAATCTTTCGAGCAATTCATTTTCCTTTACGTGTTTGCGATATAACTTGCAGGTATCGCAGCCGTATGACTGCACCTTGTGCAGCAGCTGTTTTGTCTTGTACTCAAAATCCTTTACATAATCAACATTTTCAGGATTTTTTTTGTTCATCTGTTTTCTCAAAACTTTTGCTGTTTTTCGCTGTTCCACGTAAGTATTTTTTAGTTTTAAATACTCGAACATGTCCTTTGTTGAATGGCCAAAAGGACATTTGAACTCTTTTATGCCGTCAATTACTTTGTTCAGTTCTTCCTGTTGTTTTATCAAAGGAGTGAGCCTTGTTGTGGAAGTGTAATACCCAAAACTCTTTAAAATCAACTCTTTTGCTTCATCAAGAGTAAAACGCTGCAGCAAATTCAAAACCATTGAATAAGTAGGAGTAAAACGGCTCTCCAGAGGATTTGCATCACTTTTCACAAGCTCTGCAACTTCTTCCGGCGACTGAAATGCAGTGCCGACAATCGTAACATAACCGATTTCATCCATACCTCTTCTGCCGGCACGGCCTGACATTTGTAAAAACTCACTCGGAGTAAGCATTCTGTGACCGGAGTCAGTACGTTTTGAAACAGCGGAAATTACCGTAGAACGAGCCGGCATATTTATCCCTGCAGCAAGAGTTTCTGTAGCAAACACTACCTTTATCAACCCTTTTTGAAACAGCTTTTCAACAAGGACTTTCCATCCCGGCAAAAGCCCTGCATGGTGTGAGGCCACCCCGCACAATACGTATTCAAGATGTTTGTTATTGTACAAGTACGGGTTTTCTGCCAGATAATCATCCACAATTTTTTTGATTTCTTTTTGTTCTTCAGGTGTGGTCAGGCACAACCCTGCGCATTTCTCCATTTGTTCATCACATTTTTTGCGTGAAAATGTAAAATAAATCGCAGGCAGCATATTTTTCTTGTGCAGCACGGATACAACATCTTTTGCGACCTGTCTTTGAGGCATTTTTCCCTTGCGGCCAAAATACTTTGCTTTGGATTCGGGTTTTATTTTTTTGTTTAATCTACCCTCCGGTGTCAAAAGAGGAAGAATATCGTTCGGTTTTGAAGAATCATAATAATAGTATCGTAAAGGTACCGGCCTAAAATCCGTATACACAAGCTCTGTTCTTGAATGAACAGTGTTTATCCAGTCAGTAAGCTGCTGAGAATTTGCAACCGTAGCAGAAAGAGCAATAATCTGCACATTTGTCGGACAATAGATTATACTTTCTTCCCAGACAGTGCCTCTTTGTTCGTCGTTCATATAATGGACTTCGTCCAGAACTACGTATCGGACTTCTTTCAGGTTGTCAGAAACAGAGCCGAAGTTTGTACCGTAGAGCATGTTTCTAAAGACCTCTGTCGTCATAACAACAATCTGGGCATTACGATTTATCGAAGTGTCACCCGTCAAAAGCCCGACTCTGTCTTCGCCGTATTTTTGTGAAAAGTCACTGTACTTCTGGTTGGACAGAGCTTTTAGAGGAGTTGTATAAAAAATTCTTGTGCCTTCTCTGAGGGCTTTGTGTATAGCCATCTGGGCTATACAGGTTTTGCCCGCACCGGTCGGGGCGCACACTACTACGCTCTTGCCGTTATTAATATGGTAGAGTGCTTCTTCTTGAAAATCGTCTAATTTAAAACTGAACCCGTAATCACAACTATCTTTAGAAATGTTTTCTTCCGGCATGCATTTGTCCTATTTTCGCTCTTATTTATATAATACCCCAAAAAGTCGTTTGCTAAACCGGTTTTATATACGAATTTCGATATTTTCACAATTTTCAAAAAATATCAGGAGTCAGTTGACTATATGAAAGATTACTGTGCAAATTCCCTTGTGCGTGATAAAATCATTATGAAGAAAATTAGACTTGAGGAATTTTTATATAATGCTAGACTTATTATTTAAACTTTTGGGCGATCCTAATGCAAAAAAAGTAAAAAAAATGATGCCCATAGTTGAACATATAAACAAGCTCGAACCGGAAATGGAAAAACTCACGGATGAAGAACTTCGGGCTAAAACAGAAGAATTTAAAGAACATTTAAGAAACAGAGAGTTCTCCTCTGACTTTAAAAAAGACAGAGCCTTAGAGAAAAAAGCACTGGATGAAATCCTGCCGGAAGCTTTTGCCGTAGTAAGAGAAGCCGGAAAACGTGTCTTGAATATGAGGCATTTTGATGTACAGCTCATAGGCGGTATTTTCCTGCACAACGGACACATTGCGGAAATGAGAACAGGTGAAGGTAAAACTCTCGTAGCCACACTTCCTGCATATCTGAATGCGCTGACAGGCAAAGGTGTACACGTTATCACGGTAAACGATTATCTGGCAAAACGTGACAGCGAGTGGATGGGCAAAATCTACAAATTTTTAGGCCTCAGCGTAGGTGTAATCCTCGCAAACCAAGAACGAGGCTACGATGACTTTGAACGCAAAAAAGCAGCCTATGCGTGTGATATCACTTACGGAACAAACAACGAATTCGGCTTTGACTATCTGAGAGATAACATGGCAGGCAGCATGGATATGCTTGTACAGCGTCCTTACAACTATGCCATCATCGATGAAGTCGACTCAATCCTTATTGATGAAGCAAGAACACCTTTAATCATCTCAGGCCGTCTGGAACAATCTGCCCAGCTCTATCAAACAATGGCAAAAATTGCTCCTCAGCTTCAAAAAGACCTTGATTACGAAGTAGATGAAAAAAATAAAAACGTAATCCTTTCAGAAGAGGGTATTGACCACGCAGAAAAACTTCTCGGCATAGAGGATTTGTTCGACGTACACAATCAGTATGCGCATCATCTGCTGCAAGCCCTTAAGGCAAAAGAATTGTATCAAAAAGATACCGACTATGTAATAAAAGACGGCGAAGTTGTAATTGTTGATGAATTTACAGGCCGTTTGATGGAAGGCCGCCGCTGGTCTGACGGGTTGCATCAGGCTGTAGAAGCAAAAGAAGGGGTAAAAATTCAAGACGAAACTCAGACTCTTGCTAGCATTACCTTCCAGAATCTGTTCAGACTGTACCCGAAACTCGCAGGTATGACAGGTACAGCAATGACAGAAGAGGCAGAATTCGGAAAGATTTACAACCTCGAAGTTACAACAATCCCGACAAACAAACCGGATATCAGAATCAACCTGCCCGATGTTGTTTACAAAACACAAAAGCAAAAATACCTTGCGGTTGTAGAAGAAATAGTAAAAATGCATAACCTCGGCAGACCGGTTCTTGTCGGTACAATAAGCATTGACAAATCAGAATATCTTTCGGATTTGTTGAAAAAAAGAGGGATTAAACACAACGTACTGAACGCAAAACACCACGAAAAAGAAGCCTACATTATCGCACAGGCAGGACGTTTCGGTGCGGTAACAATTGCAACAAACATGGCCGGTCGTGGTACGGATATTCTCTTAGGCGGTAACGCTGAATATCTGGCAAAAGATATGCTGGATCAAAAAGGTATTACCCCCGAAAGCCCGAATTATGAACAACAAAGAGATGCTGCGCTGAAAGAAGCCAAAGCTATTACAGAGGCTGAACACGAAAAAGTTGTCCAAGCGGGCGGTCTTCACGTAATAGGTACGGAAAGACACGAGTCACGCCGTATCGACAACCAGCTGAGAGGCCGTGCAGCAAGACAGGGCGACCCCGGATCCACAAGATTTTTCCTGTCACTGGAAGACGACCTGATGAGAATCTTCGGCGGACAGCATATCATCAATCTTATGAACACTCTGAATGTTGAAGAGGATATGGCTATCGAATCAAATCTTATCACAAGACAGATTCAGGCTTCTCAAAGAAAAGTAGAAACCTATCACTTTGACATAAGAAAAAGCGTACTCGAATACGACGATGTTATGAATGTTCAAAGAGAAAAATTCTACAGCCAAAGACGCCGTGTGCTAAAAGGCGAAGACCTTACACCTGACATCTATTACATGATAGAAAGAGAAATCGACAGAATAATAAAAAGCTATATCTCTCCTGGTCAAAACCCTCAAGAATATATCTACGAAGATATGCTCGGAATGGTAAAAGAGATTCACTCTCTTATCCCGCAGCTCTCTTATCTGGAAGTAAACGATTTACAGGGCTTGAGCTACGAATCTATCTTTGAAAAGCTCAAAAAAATGGCCATAGATGCTTATCGTGAACACGAAGAAGCTACTATCAGCTTCTACAATGACATACAGACACAATACGAACAGGACTTTGTTCCGGAAGAACCCTTCTCTCACACAAATGTGATGAGAAATATAGAAAAGGATATCCTCTTAAGAGTCGTAGACAACAAATGGATAGACCACCTGCACAACATAGATATGCTGCGTGACGGCATAGGACTCAGGGCTTACGGACAGAAAGACCCTCTCATTGAATACAAAAGAGAAGCCTATGACCTGTTTAACAACATGATGTACGAAATCCAATCCGAAACAGTAAAATATCTGTTCAGAACACGTTTCGGTGTACAGATTGTAAACAGAAGAGATGATGAAGTTATACAGACACAGCTTTCTCAAGCAGCACAGGAGTTCAAAGCTCCGACAGAAGATGAAGAACCATCTCATTCACCGGTGCAAAAGGGTGACAAAATAGGAAGAAACGACCCTTGCCCGTGCGGAAGCGGAAAAAAATACAAAAACTGCTGCGGAAAAGATAAATAATATGCCCATTTTTACAAAAAATGGTATAAATATAATTAATTAATATAAAAAACAGGAAGTATAATGTTTGATTTTAAACTTTTCTTAAATCCGGTCATACTGGCTATTTTAGTTCTATTCATCGGCGTTCTCGGGTATTTTATTGCAAAAGTAAAATACATAAACAAATCTCTTGTTTCGCTCACAAAGGTGCTACATTCCTTCAAAAAAGGGAATATTGTATACAGATTCAAGGAGCTTGATGATATTTTTTCAAACAACCCTTTTATTTCAAACTACTGGGTTGAGTTTAAAAACACACTTGTTTTTAACGAAGGCATTTCAATAAACGGAGCAAAAACAGACGCCTCTGCAATACAGTGTACAATAGATGCAAGTTACTTTTTTAATGAAGAAACTCTTGTAAACAGCAAACTAAACTACAAATTTATCTCGGCTGTACCTACAATATTGACGGGTCTTGGGCCTTTATTTACTTTTCTGCACATTTCAATAGCATTTTCAAAAGTTAATTTTGCCACACAAGAAGCAACTATTGCCTCTGTGTCCTCACTGCTCGCCTCTATGAAAATAGCAGCAATGATTTCTGTAGTAGCGGTCGGAACGTCTATTCTGTTTATGATTGTAGAAAGAATTTTGTACAAAAACATGTGCAAAACTCCGCTGAATGCTTTTCAGCTGGAATTAAACAAACTCTTTGACAGCATTACGTCAGAAAAATTTCTTGTAGAACTTTTAAAAGAATCAAAAATCCAGAACAACGCACTGAATCAGGCTTTCCAGACCCTGCCCGTACAGATAAAAGCAGCTTTTGACAAGAGTTTGAAAGAAAGTCTTGTGCCTTATCTTGATAATTTGATTTTTTCTGTAAACAAATTGCAGGAAAACATAAAAAAACAAGACTCAAAAGGTCTTTTGGATGACCTGTTCGGAAATAATGACGAAGAATAAACTATGAAATATATAAAATACAAAACAGACGCACAGGGCGGAGATGATAATGTTTTCTGGGTTACAATGAGCGACCTTTTACTCGGTCTTGTTGTAGTGTTTCTTGTGCTGTTTGTTTTTGCCATTACAGGGTTTACACAGAACAAAGTCAACGAACAGGAAAAACAGTACGAAGTAACCGAAAAAATTGCAAAAGAGCTACAAAAAAACAATATAAAAGCAGAAGCTGACAAATTTTCCGGAACAATAAAAATCTCTGACCTCGAATTGTTTGCGCTGAACAGCGCAGAGTTGTCCCCGAAGGGAAAAGCCTATATGTCAAAGTTTGTGCCGGTATATCTTAACACCATAATGAAAGACGAAAAAATAAAAGAAAATATAACCAGAATCATAATAGAAGGCCACACAGACTCACAGACCTTTGCCGGTGCAAAAACAGAAGAAGAAAAATACTTTAAAAATATGGATTTGAGCCTTAGACGTGCCTCTGCTGTTGCACAGTATATAGTCTTTTCCAACTATTCAGGCAAAGAAAAATACGAAAAAGACCTGTTCAAACTCCTGTCTGTAGAAGGCAAAGGCCCCTCAGAACCTGTCTTTGTAAACGGAAAAGAAGACTATGCAAAAAGCAGACGTGTTGAACTAAAGCTTGTTTTTAAAGACAAAAGCATACTAGATGCCATTAAAAAATAGTTTAAACCACTTGCTATAAAAGCCTTTTTTGGAATATCAACTTTCTTAATTCGTCCCATTTTGTAAATTTATGTAAACAAATTCGTAAAAAATCGGACTTCTCCCTAAAGTTCATTAAACTGTTAGCCGATAAAGTTAATGTGGAAATAATAAACAGGAGAAGATAAATGTCAAACGAAATTAACAGAATTGGTATCAACACAGGTGCAGTAAACCCTTACGGAAATCAGGCAAAAGGCAGCGAAGCAAAACCGGAAGAAAACAAACCCGAAGTACAAAACAATGCACCGAAAAACCCATCGGTAAAACCTGATGATGTTTTAACATATATGGCAAATTCGGCAGTAGTAATAAACCCGAAAGCCGCACAAAAGACTTATGACGTAGCAAAATATGTTACTCCGGAACAAGCACAAAGAATTGCCGGATTTGTAACAAGCTTTGAAGATCAGGTAGCAAAAGGCCTGCTCGCAATCAATGGTATGGACGAACTTGCAGGATTGTCCGACAAAGCAAAATATGAAATTGCAGCCAATATGGTTGTTTAATTGCAAAAGTATGAAACAGATGCTTTAACTTCTCCAACATTATTATAGATTTAAGCCCTAATAACTTTAGGGCTTTTTGTTTTGTATGTATAATTATAGATATGTATATCATTGAATTAATAACAAAACTTATTAAAAACAAAAATCAAAAAGATGTACAAAAAAGCCCGATGCCGCCGGAAATTGACTATCACGACCAGCAATGCAATCATACATTTTTGCCGGTGGACAGCACAGGCCAAACCCTTGCCTGCACAAAATGCGGACTGATTGTAAAGAACGACCCCTCAAAAATCAAGCCCAAAAACCCGTTTTCTTGATTAATAATGTAAAGATATTTGACTTTTGTGTTTCAATAACAGGTCATTTAAAATATAATACTTATAAATTATATATATTTCATAAGCTCAAGAGGAAGGTACCTTGACTAACGCATATAACGGACAGCCCCAAACAGGAACACAAAATTTCTCCGTTGGAACAGTCAGAAATATTTTAAACACAGATAATAAAGGCATTGCAAAATTGTGCGCACAGGTTTCTATGATGCCGAAAAAAGACCAGTTTGGCAGAACATATTTTACCAGAGATGATCTTGAAATTTTAAAACGCACAAAAAAAATAAACGAAAAAGCACAGCAGCAAAAACCCTCTGCAAAAGCCTACGCTACTGCACCTATTCCGTCTGCAGCTGCAGCAATGAAAGCAAAACTCAAACAACAACAGCAAATACAACAGGCTCCTGTCGTGATGAGCCAGCCTGTACAAATACCTGCGCCAGCCTATTCTTTTGAACAAATTTTAAACTCACTTTCAGAAATCGAAACCAATCTGACCGACAAAATCTCTGAACTTTTAGAAAAAAAATTGGACGAAAAACTCGACGGCATGGACGAAGTTGTTGTTGAGCTTGTCAGATGCAAAACAGAAAACGAAACTCTGCGCTACAAAATAAATGAGTTGAACAAAGAAGTTTATAACATAAAAAACGAATTGAGCCTCTACAAACCGATAGGCCTTGGTTTTTATGTAAAAAAATCAGTTGATTCGTCTTTACTTTAATGCAAAAATATCGCTATGACAAAAAATAATTACGTATACCTTTTAGACGGAAAAATTTATATAAACCTGACCAACCTCTGCACAAACGACTGCGTTTTTTGTATCAGAGCAATAAAAGATGATGTGGTGGGAGCAAATCTCTTTTTGGACACAGAAAAACTCGATGTCGAAGAGGTAAAATCCCAGCTCGACAGCTTTGACCCTGACAAATACAAAGAAATTGTATTTTGCGGGTATGGCGAGCCTATCTTAAAACTCGAAGAACTTAAAGAAGTAGCCAAATATATTAAAGAAAAATATCCGCACATAAAAACAAGAATAAACACAAACGGTCAGGGCAACTTAATCTATAAAAGAAACATCGTACCTGAGCTAAAAGGGCTAATAGACAGCGTTTCAATCAGCTTTAACGGCGAAAACAAACAAATCTACGATGCAATCTCACTTCCAAAGCTCGAAAATGCTTATGAAGGGATGAAAGAATTTATAAAAGAATGCGTAAAAGAAGGCATAGAAACTACAGCCACAATCGTAACCGGCTATAAAGATTACAAAGTTAATCTTGATAGCTGCAAAGAACAAATAGAGGCTATGGGAGCAAAATTCAGAGAAAGGCCATGGCTCGATAACGGTTACTAAAACTTGTCCGGCTGACAGACTACGGGAGATTAAGGGGTTAAACACAGATGATTATCGTTAATAACAGCGAAAAAATTAATTTTAAAGGCAAAATATTTTTGAAATCAAAAAATATGGAACCTGAAAAAATAGAAGTCGTCAAACGTATTTCAAAAACGCTTAAAAGATTTATTAAAGACGAAAAGTTTGATTTGTTGTTCTATTACAAACTAAAAGACGGCCTCGACCCGCTGCATGTCAGCGCACAAAAAGGCTACAAACGTAACTTCTTTACAAAATGTATAGATATTGCTATGCCTGAGCTGGAATACATAGATGATGAAAGCTATATCGAAATGGCAAAAGGTGCAGTCACAAGGTACAAAGAGTTTTTCCCGAAAGAAGCTGCCACAGACAATATCAGCCTCTTAAAACAGGTCAAAAACAAAGCAAATAAAATATTTACAAAAGAACAGAAAGCGGGTTAATCCCCGCCTTCTTAATCCTTGCTATCTAATCCTTACCCACCCTCCAGCGGAATCCTGCTGTAAGGGATACACCGTTTCGGCCTCCGTTATGCACCATGGCCTGTCCGTATGCTGTGAATCTATCGTCCTTAAAGCATTTCTGTATACCTGCTCCGTATGACACATACGGGTCGATGGACATGGATGGCAGTCTTACGTCGTTTGCTGTTACTTTTGTTTCATCCAGTATATTCCATGTCATATTTACTGCGAGATATGGCTGCCATCCGTTCTTTGTATTCATTATGAATTTTATTCCGGGGGAGAGTTGGAGTGCATGCAACGGGTCACTTTCGATTCTTACGTTTGCTGCGTTTGTATAGTCGAAAGTATTTATGAAGGAATAGGACATTAAGAAGTTGGGTTGGAGTATATATTTTCCTTGTTTAAATTCAAAGTTATACCCGAATTTATTACCTATACCTGCCATGAGCATAGTATAGTTTTCTGAGCCGTACATGGTAGTTGCATCGCCTACGCTTGCTCCTACTGAGAGGGTGGTTGCGTTAAAGAAGTTACCTTTGTAGAAGGTAGTAGTTGTGCCGAGGATACCGCCGTTTTGGTAGGCATCTACGCCTTGATATCTTTGGGAAGCACCGTTGTAACCAATATATGCAGTTAAGACTCTATTGAAGCCGTGATTAATTTGTTTAATATCGGAGTCATAGCCTATGAGGGTGCCGTAGTTGATATTGGAGACGGTTGGGCCGTTATTGAGGGGGATAGACTCGAAGGAGGCGTAGGGTTTAACCCAGAATCCGTTGTGGGAGTGTGGGGTAAGGAGTGGGGAGAAGTTTGTTGTATTTAGTGCATATTTATTGTTATTGATGATAGATAGTCTATCTAAAGAGGGGATATTCATGAAGGAGTCTGAGTGTTGGAAGGCGTAGTTAAAGGTTTGGAGCTGGGTAGTATATGCGCCTGCCTGGGTGGCTACTGATGGGGTAAGGACAGCGGGGTTGAAGGCATCTGACTGGTTGCCTGAGGAAGAGGATGCTCTATTGAAGAAGAAGTAGCCGAGGTTATCTTCGGGGTTAGTAGAATATGAGACGTCGTATTTATATATTGGTGAGTAGGCTATGGGGGAGGGGCCTGAGTAAGATACTTGATTAGAGTAAGAAGCATCAGCGAATTTAATAGAAGTAGAGTCAGAGGATGCATCGTTGAGGAGGTTGAGGTAGTTGACGGAGATATGGGCGTCTGGGGAGACAATAGTATTAGAGGGGAGGGTATCCATGGACTTGTTAGCTAAGTCGACATCAACAGCCATGTTTATATTGCCGTTGATGTTGGCGGATTTCATGGATTGTTGTTCTGCGATATTGTTTATGAAGCCTAAAGAGCCTGAGTTAATGGTGAAGTCGGATTGTTCAAAGACGTTGTTTTTGCCTAGGTTGAGGTTGATGTTATCTGAGGTTACTTTTGCGTTTATGACTGAGTTGTTGAGGTAGATGGAGCCTGAACTGTCGCCTGTGAGGGCGAGGTCAAAGGCTGTTTCAGGGGTTTCGATTATTTGCATAGAGTCGCCGTCTATTGCGCCGCCACGGATTGTGTCATCAAAGACTATTACGCCGTTGTTTACGGCTTTGAGTGTTAAAGAGGCAGGGTTTTTGTCTAACTGAGTACCTGTTAACGGGTCTGAAAATACATATTTGTCGTCTTGTTTTTCGACAAGGCCATACATGCCGATTGCGTTTTGTTCTTCTGTTCCGTTTGAGATTGTTTTGTTACCGGAGAAGACGGATTGAGCGTTGTCTGCTGTGATATTTAGGTGGGATGTACTAAATATTGCACCGCCTATTGCTGTTCCGTTTGTTGATTCTGCGTAGTTACCTATGAATGAGGAATTTTTAATTTCGCCGTAGGTGATTTCTTGTGTATCCAGGTTAATAGAGCCGATTATGCCCATATTCCAAATCGCAGCGCCCATGGCAATGCCGTTTGTGGATTTTGCGTAGTTACCAATAAAGTCGCCTGTTATGTTTCCGATTGTGCCTGCATTATAAATCGCTCCGCCTTCGGCACCATTTTCAGATTTTGCATAGTTGCCTATGAAATCTCCTGTTATGTTTCCGATTGTTCCATATACATTATAAATCGCTCCGCCAAAGGCATAGTTATTTTCAGATTTTGCATAGTTGCCTATGAAATCTCCGGTTATATTGCCGATTGTTCCTCCATTAGCAATCGCTCCGCCTAAGGCCGCATTATTAGAAGAAGAAGTAAAAGCATAGTTACCGATGAAATCGCCTGTTATATCTCCGATTGTTCCTTTTTCATTATAAATCGCTCCGCCATAGACATAAGAAGATGACTCAACTTTCAACCCTACAAAATCCATATCTATATCAGCACCATTTTGGTCGGTTGTGATTCGGTCAGGGGATAGACGGTCATTGTTTACATAGTAGTTGATTTCGTATTCAAAGGCATTGCCGGTATTGTCGGCGTTTGGCGTGGTTACTGTGAAAGTTTTTACTTCGTCATAATCTGTTGTATGGCCATAGTCTGTTTGTTTTAAATCCACACGATAATACACGGGAATGAGTTTGTTATCTGTTTCGCTCCATTCGTATTTTGTAATTGTATTAGCAGGAAGGTTAGAGGGGTCTTGGACTTCTATTTTTGTAAGAGTATATGCGTGGTCATCTGCCGGTTCCTGAGAAAAAGCAGGGAGCACGGATGAAAAAGAAAGAGCAAGGGAAAGAGTCAAAGTAAGGGTCAACGAACAGGCGAAATGCTTTGTTTTTAGCGGTTTATACCCCCCCCCCGAAAGGCTAAAAGCATTGTTACGAGCGGGTTTTGGCACCATTTCAATATTATTTACTTCCATACACATATCCTCTATTTTTTAATACTAATATTTTCTTAATCGGATATGGTCTTATTTATCTTTAGGTTTTTCACAACTAAATTTACAAAAGTTTATAATTTTTCAAATTCACACTCTACTCAAAAGTTAACACCCCTTTTTGGATTTGTACAAAAATTTTTTTCGTACGATAATTATATTGATGGATTACAACAATCGTGATTAAAAAAAAATAATCGTGAAATATAAGTCCCAAAAAGAAAGGTGAAAACATGCTAAAAGAACAAATGGACAAAATCATGCGTCCAAAAGCTATTGCCGTAATCGGCGCATCTACAAAGGACCACACTATCGGTTCTGACATCATGAAAAGATTAAAAGAATATAACTTTACAGGCGATATTTATCCTGTAAACCCTAAAGGCGGCGAAATCCAAGGTTTCAAAGCTTATACAAGCGTAAAAGAAATCCCCGGCAACGTTGATTTGGCTATCATCGTTATTGCACAAAAATTCGTTTTGAACGCAATCGACGAATGCCACGAAAAAGGCATCAAAGGTATTTGTATCATCTCTGCAGGCTTTAAAGAAGCAGGCGAAGAAGGTGCTAAAGCAGAAAAAGAACTCGTTGCAAAATTAAAAGAATACGGTATGAGATGCGTAGGCCCTAACTGCCTCGGCGTTGTAAACACTGCTCCTGACATCAAAATGGACGGATGTTTCGCTGAATCTCTTCCTGAAAGAGGCAACATCGGTTTTGTTTCTCAATCAGGTGCTTTAGGCGGCGGTATTTTAAACATCTTAAAAGACCTCAACCTCGGTTTTGCTCAGTTCATTTCTATCGGCAACCAGGCTGATGTAAACGCAGAAACAGCTATCGAATACTGGGAAAACGAAGACGATGTACAACAAATTTTGTTATACATGGAATCTATTCAAAACCCTGCAAACTTTAGAAAACTGGCTACTAGAATCACTAAGAAAAAACCGATTCTCGCTCTCAAAGCCGGCCGTTCCGCTGCAGGTGCTTCTGCTGCTTCTTCTCACACAGGTTCTTTGGCAGGTGCTGACAAAGCTGCTAACGCATTATTGCAACAGTCAGGTGTTATCAGAGAATACTCTTTGAAAAACCTTTTTGCTACAGCTAAAGTTTTTGCTACTTCTCCGATTCCGAAAGGTGACAGAGTAGCTATCATCACAAACTCAGGCGGCCCGGGCATCATGGCTACTGACGCTGTTTGTGAATACGGTATGCAAATGGCAAAACTTTCTGACGCAACTAAAGAAAAATTAAGAAGCTTCCTTCCTGCAGCAGCAAGTGTTAAAAACCCTGTTGATATGATTGCTTCCGCTCCTATCGAACACTACAAACAAACACTTGAAACTGTTATTGCAGACGAAAATGTTGATATGATTGGTGTTATTTACCTTCCGTTCCTCGGCTTGAAAGACATTGACGTTGCTCAAGCATTGATGGAAATCAAAGCTAAATATCCTGAAAAACCAATCATCGGTATTTTCATGACAAAAAATGAATTCTTTACAAAACTTTCTAACATGGATGTTAACATGCCGTTCTTTATGTACGCTGAAGAAGCAGCTGACGGATTTAACAGACTCAACCAGCAAAGAAAATGGATTGAAAGACCGGAAGGCAAAATGCCTGTTTACGACGTTGACAAAGCTAAAGCAGAAAAAATCATCAAAGCTGCTGTTGCTGACGGTCGTGCGCAATTGACTACTTTAGAATCTATTGACGTTCTCGATGCATACGGTATCAGAGCTTGCAAATACGGTCTTGCAACAAACGAAGAAGAAGTTGTAAACCTCGGCAACTCTATCGGTTACCCTGTTGTTATGAAGATGACTTCAAAAACAACTTCTCA
The DNA here is from genome assembly GCA_944325885.1 of Candidatus Gastranaerophilales bacterium. Taxonomy (GTDB): domain Bacteria; phylum Cyanobacteriota; class Vampirovibrionia; order Gastranaerophilales; family Gastranaerophilaceae; genus Limenecus. Next base: position 150,221 of record CALVBT010000004.1, read on the forward strand.
CAAAACTGATGTCGGCGGTGTAAGAGTAAACATCCAATCAGAAGAACAATTGAGAGCAGAATACAAAGACCTCATCGCAAAATTGACAGAAAAAGGTCTTATTGACGGTCTGGAAGGTGTTATCATCCAAGAAATGGTAAAAGGCAACCGTGAAATGGTTTGCGGTATTGCTACAGACCCGCAATACGGCCCGATGATGATGTTCGGCCTCGGCGGTGTATTCATCGAAACTATGAAAGACGTTACTTTCAGAATTGCTCCTTTGACAGATGTTGATGCTGACGAAATGATTAAATCAGTAAAAGCATACGAACTCTTGAAAGGTGCAAGAGGTACAAAACCTGCTGACATGGCTCAAATTCAAGAAACTCTCTTGAGATTGTCACAAATGGTTAACGACTTCAAATTCATCGATGAACTCGACATCAACCCGCTTCTTATTTCTGAAAAAACCGGCGAAGGCATTGCCGTTGACGGTCGTATCAAAGTAAGAGTAGACGAAGTTAAAGAATACTTCGGCTGCGGTTCCGAATGCGCTGCTTGCAGCAAATAAGCCGGAAACAAATCAATATAAAAAGCCCGTGTTTTAAACAACACGGGTTTTTTAATCTAAATAAAAAATTTTTATCTGTGATAATTTTCGTTGTTAATAATTTTAAACGCTCTGTATATTTGTTCGTACAAAAATATTCTTATCAACTGATGCGTAAACGTCATTTTTGAAAAGCTCAGCTTGAAATTGGCTCTGTCGCTCACGGCCTTAGACAATCCGTTTGCACCGCCTATTACAAAAACAATTTCGTTATGACCTTCATTGGACAAATCTTTTATTTTTTGAGCAAACTCTTCTGAAGAAAGCATTTTTCCTAAAATTTCTAACGTCACAACATAAGCGTCCGGCTTTATTGCAGAAAGAATTTTTTCGCCTTCTATTTCCATATATTTTTGTGCAAGATTGTCATCTTTAATCTCCTGTGCGGGAATTTCGACAACAGACAGGCTGCAATATGCACCGAGTCGTTTTTTGAACTCGTCTATTGCTTCTTTTGTATATTTTTCTTTTAACTTTCCTACTGCTATGATTTTTATATTCATAATCTGCCGGCTATACGTCCTGAAAATTATTTCATACTAAAAAAGCCCCATAACTGAGGCTTTTTTAAACTTAATTTGAAAACAAAACCCAAAACTATTTGTTTTCGTATCTTTTTTTGAATCTTTCAACTCTACCTTCAGTATCCATAATTTTTTGGTTACCAGTGTAGAACGGATGGCATTTGTTGCAAATTTCAACAGTAATGTTTTCTTCAACAGAACCTGTTTCGATTTCATTACCGCAAACGCATTTGATTTTCATTTTTTTATATTCCGGATGAATACCTTGTTTCATTTTTTTCATTCCCTTCTTAAGAATTGTCTAAGTAGTTAAATTTTAGATTGCTGAAAAAATATTATCAAGTTTTTTTGTGATAATATTAAAGAAAAATTAAGTAAAAGGTACCAAAACTATGAAAATGTCACGTCTTTTTGTACAAACACTGAGAGAATTTCCTTCTGATGCAGAAGTTATAAGCCACAAATTGCTGGTCAGAGCAGGATATATAAGAAAACTTGCACAGGGCGTATACAACTATATGCCGTTAATGTGGAGAGTTTTAAAAAAGGTTGAAAATATAGTCAGAGAAGAAATGGACGCAGCAGGCGCACAGGAAATGCTTATGCCGTTTGTTCAGCCCGAAGAACTCTGGCAGGAATCCGGAAGATGGAATGTATACGGCAAAGAACTGATGAGGCTGAAAGACCGCCACGGACGTGGTATGTGTCTTGGACCGACTCACGAAGAAGTTATCACCTCTGTAGCAAGAGAAGGTATCAAATCTTACAAACAATTGCCTGTAAACTTATACCAGATACAGTCAAAATTCCGTGACGAAGTCCGCCCCAGATACGGCCTTTTAAGAGGACGTGAATTTATCATGAAAGATGCATACAGCTTTGATTCTTCTCAAGAAGGGCTTGAAAAATCTTATGCTGACATGGCAAAAGCTTATTACAAAATCTTTGAACGCTGCGGGCTGGAAACAAAAGCCGTACAATCAGATTCCGGCGCAATAGGCGGTGCTGTATCACATGAATATATGGTTTTGATTGATGATACGGAAAACAATGCAGGAGAAAACGATGTATTCTTCTGTAAAAATAAAAACTGCGGCTATGCAGCTAACGCAAACCACGCTGTTTCCGTACTGGAGCCGGCAAAAGTTGACGGTGCAGACTTCGGATTTAATGAGTTCAAAAAAGTCGACACACCCGATACGACAACTATTGAAGAACTCGCTAATTTCTTAAAAATTCCGCAAACAATAATTTTAAAATCAATGATTTATGTTGCAGACAACAAAATCGTAATGGCTTTAATCAGAGCAGACAAGACTTTTGAAGAAACAAAAGTTATGAATGCGGTTTGCGCAAACGAAATAAGAAGCGCAGCCCCGTCTGAACTCGAGGCAATTTTTGGCGCAAGCAAAGGATTTGTCGGGCCGAAAGACATTGAAAAAGTAAAAATCCCTGAAGAATATGACGGAGAAAAAATCACTGTAGTAGCTGATTTAACAGCAAAAGAAATGAAAAACTTTGTCATCGGGGCAAACGAAACAGACAAACACTTTGTCGGTGTAAACTGGTCGGATTTACAAAATGTGAATGAAAACGGCCCGATTTTTGCTGACATAAGACTTGTAGAAGCCGGTGAAAAATGTCCGGACTGCGGTGAGCCTTTGTATGTAACAAAAGGTATTGAAGTAGGTAATATTTTCCAATTAGGAACAAAATACTCAAAAGCAATGAATGCTGTTTATCTTGACGAAAACGGAAAAACGCAGCCGTTCATAATGGGTTGTTACGGTATCGGTATCTCAAGAACAGCAGCTGCTGCTGTTGAAAGACACCACGATGAATGGGGTATCAAATGGCCTGTGTCCATAGCTCCGTATCACGTTGACATTGTGCCTGTAAACATTCAAGACGAACTGCAGATGAAAGTAGCACAAGAACTTTATGAAAAACTATCGGCAGCAGGTGTAGAAGTAGTATTTGACGACAGAGATGAACGTGCCGGTGTAAAATTCAAAGATGCTGATTTAATAGGCTTCCCCTACAGAATTACTGTCGGAAAAACAATAAACGAAGGTCTTGTCGAATTCAAAATCAGAGAAACCGGTGAATCAACTACTCTGAAGCCTGAAGAAGCTGCAGAAAAAGTTATTGAACTCGTAAAACCTTATATCAAATAAATCAATAAAAATAATAAAGCTGGAGAATCGGAGTATGAAATACATAAACAGAATCTTACTTTTAGCGGTAATTATTCTCTCCTTTTGCTGCAATAATTCTGCATTGGCAAAAGAAGAAAAGCTCCCGATATCACCTTCAGCAAAACCTGTTGATATAATTTATATTCACGGTGCCTACGAAACACGTGACGCCTTTAACAAATCCGTACGCAATGTGCATGATGATATGGTTGAACAAATTCAAAACGACCCGTTGATGCACAAAAAACTTTTAGACAACGGTGAAAAGAAAATTGGCGAAAAAGAGATAATTTTTTTCTGGGCAGACCAGACCGAAGAAAATTTAAAAATGCTGGACAAAGCCCTTGCTTATGTAAAAAATGTAGGCTCAATAATTGCACAATTCGGCAGAGAAACCCTGTCACACCTGCTGCACGATGCTATATGGATAAGCAAACCGGTTAACTACACTCCGCTTTTAAATGACCTCAACACCATTGTCAAAAATGAATACGCAACAGGCAATCAGGTTATTCTATACGGATACAGCGCAGGCAGTCTGCTCGCATCAGAATACCTTACACAAAAAATGCCGATAATTGACATAAATGATATTAAAAATGTAGACGACAATTCTTATGTTGGTAAATATTTTGCAAACACAATAAAAAAACAACAATTCAAACCCACATGTCTGGATGCACTGGAAGAAAGCAAGATACTTTTTTATACTGCCAACGATGAATTTGTAGCAAATCCGGATATTGCTTATTTGAAAAAAGAATTTCCCAGACTGGATGTTTATACTGACAAATACTGCTCTCCCAAAGATTCTGTAAAAGGGTTTGTTGTATTTGGCGCACCTCTTACTATATTTGAATCTTCTGCCGCAAAAGAAGGCTCCTCAAGCAACATGCTATTACAGCTGGCTATAAAATATCTTGTGGAAAACGATGTATTCTTTTTAGTCGTAAATTACGAAAACGATTTTATAGGTATGCCTCTGGCTGCAAAACCTACTTTAAAGGATTTGCAAAACTCTAAAAATCTCGGCACAATCACGCCCAATGACGGATTTTTATACGATGCCTCAGGTGTAAAATGCAGAACAAATATTTTCTCTTCCCACATGGCATACTGGTCTAACGGAAAAAGATTTGCAAAAAGCATTGTAAAAGCATACAACGACGGATACAAATTTTTCTATTCCGAATAATCAATTGTAATAATTTCTTTACTTTATCTTTTACAACTGCCATGAAAAACCATTTTTTATGGTAGAGTGGTTGTGTGTGGCTTTTTAGCCATGACAGGTTTCAAATTAACGAAACAAAAAACACTGATATGTGAAAGGGATTAAGATGAGTAAATTCAATTTGTTAGCATACATTCTTCCGCCTGAAGAAAAAGTTTTTTATACTCTTTTTGAAGAAAGTGCAAAGGTATGCAATGACGTGGCTAATTTGTACAAAGAAATTGTTACCACCTCTTTGACAGAAGACCACGTAATCAACGCAAAAAGACTCAAACATAAAAGCAATGATTTGTTAAAAGAAACACTGCACCAGTTGAATGTTACACTCATTACTCCTATAGATAGAGAAGACATTCAGGCTATTGCATCTCTGCTGAATAAAATTACAAAAAGAATAGTCAAAGCCTCATTGAATCTTAAAGTTTATCGTCTGGAAAACTTTACGGAAAATATGCAAAAACAGGCAGAAACTCTTTATAAAGCAACAGAAGAGCTGAAAATTATTATCCACAACTTTAAAAAATCCAGCTCTATTAAAGAAATGACAGAAACTAACCTGAAAATGAAAGAAATTGAATCTCACGGGGACGAAATTCACTACCACGCAATCGATGAATTGTTTTCAGGAAAATATGATGCACTGACAGTTATAAAACTGAGAGATATCCACAAAGATATCGAAAATGCACTGGACAGCTGTTTTTCTGTATCAGATGCAGTTGTTAACGTTGTTTTAAAACAATCATAGTATTGCAAAAGCAGGATTGAGGGAAAGAAAAAGAATATGACAGTTTCAATAGTATTGTTAGTACTGGTAGTAGGCGGCGCACTTGTGTTTGAATACATTAACGGTTTTCACGATGCAGCAAATGCTATTGCGACAGTTGTTTCTACAAAAGTTTTGACACCTCGTCAGGCTGTTGTATACGGGGCAGCACTGGAATTCACAGGCGCATTGACCGGCACACACGTAGCAAAAACTATAGGTGCAGGCATTGTAGACCCGTCAACAATCACTCTGCACGTTATCTTTTGTGCATTGTGCGCAGCTATTATATGGAACCTCATCACATGGTTTTTCGGACTTCCGTCAAGCTCTTCCCATGCCTTGATTGGCGGTTTGATTGGTGCAGCCGTAGTAAACGCAGGCTGGGGCTGTGTAAGATTTTTGGAACTTGTGGACAAAGTAGTTGCGCCAATGTTTATGGCTCCGGTAATAGGATTTGTCACAGGGCTTATTGTAATGGCTGTTTTGCTTAGAATTTTTTACAAGGCAAATCCGGATAAAGTCAACAGACGCTTTAGAAGATGCCAGATATTCTCAGCAGGGTTGATGGCGCTGAGCCACGGCTCCAACGATGCTCAAAAAACAATGGGTATAATTACACTGGCGCTTTTAGCCGGCGGTATTGTAAAACACAATGCGCAGGGCAGTTTTGACATTCCAGTTTATGTAATTTTAGCCTGTGCTACGGTAATGAGTTTAGGTGTAATGTCTGGCGGCTGGAAAATAATCCGTACAATGGGCAGCAAAATCATTAAACTAAAACCAATAAACGGATTTGCAGCAGAAACATCAGCAGCATCAATAATCCTTGCTGCATCTCATTTTGGTGTACCTTTGAGTACAACCCACGTAATTTCAACTGCTATTATGGGTGTGGGTACAACTTACAAAGCACACGCAGTAAAATGGGGCGTAATCGGAAATATTGTCTGGGCATGGGTATTAACCATTCCTATATGTATTATGATTTCCGGTACAATATACTTTTTGTACAGAACATTTATTTTGTAAAAATAAAAAGGAGCAGCTCATAAGCCGGGTTCTGTTTTAAGATAATCATCTGTCTTGGCTTGCAGTTGCTTGCAAGCTCCAGCGGTTTGTCAAAAGACGGCGGGTCACCTTAACCTTTTTGTCAACCTTGCATCCGACCGGGGTTTACCTGGCCAAGACCTCTCAGCCTTGCCGGTGAGCTTTTACCTCGCCGTTGCACCATCGCCTGTTTTCGCTGAAAAATCAGGAATCATCGGCAGTCTACATTTCTGTGGCACTATCCTCACGGTCGCCCGCACCTGACGTTATCAGGCGGTCTGCCCTTGGATGCCCGGACTTTCCTCACAGAGTTTTTCATCTGCGCGATTATCCGGCTGCTCCTTTTCTAAATTTATCATACATTACGACTAATTTAAATCCCGTACGCAGATTTCTTCATATACTACTAATAAATTATCTTTTCACAAAGCCCAAAACCCTGATATAGCAGCAAAAAACGACTATTTATTGACCAGATGGTCTATACCCTCCGGAAGATTAAAAACACAAAAATTTTCAATCTGTCAGTCGATGAGAGGATACTCTGTTTGGGGGTAATATACAGAGTGTAAATAATATAATTACACGATTAATACGTACAAAAAACATGCGGCATCGCAGCAAAATTCCGAAAATCTATTACACTCGGAATGAACAATAACTAAAATTAAGAATCTTGGGGGGAGTAGATGAGAAGAAGTCTAGATTTTAAAAAGAAAGCCAGAGTCATTATTGTTGACGACAATTATGATCATCTGTCAGGTATCAAAGAGTTGATTGAAATTGAAAGCGATTTTGATGTAGTGGCAACAGCTACCAGTGCAAGTGTTGCAATCAGTCTTATTAAGAAGTATCGTCCGGAAATCGTTTTGATGGATATCAACATGCCTGAAAAAGACGGTTTGACCGCAATTGCGGAAATTGAAAAACTGGATTTGGGAGTGCGTATCATTGCTTTGACAGGCTACGATGATCCTGATTTAATTTTCAGAGCTATGAAAATAGGTGCAAAAGGCTACATTTTAAAAACTATGGCTTCTGCTCAACTCATCTATGCTATAGACGAAGTTGCAGCAGGAAAAATTTATCTTCCGGCAACTTTGTCCTCAAGATTCTTCGAATACTTCCAGCAATCCTTCAAAGAAGAAACTCAGTCAGTTTCTGATGAAGAAAACCTCTTGAACTACCTCACACAAAGAGAAGAAGAGGTTCTGGACTTGTTGACACAAGGTATCACCTACAAAGGTGTAGCACAAAAATTGTTTATCTCAGAAACAACCGTAAAAACTCACGTAAACAACATCTTCCAAAAATTGCAGGTCAATGACAGAACACAGGCTGTTTTGTATGCATTGAACAACGGATTTTTGAACAGACGCAAAGTTAAAATTGCTATTTAGCAACGGGCCGCTTGGCTTTAAAGCGGCCGCAAAAACAAATTTAACAAAGGTAAGATTAAAAATTAAATGAGCGGAGCAAACTTTAGACAAAAAAATCTCTTGAGAGATTTAATCTATCTCGGTCAAACAAGACCGGTAAACAAACAAACCGTAAAAGGTTTGTTCCGTTTTGCGCTGGAACCGCTTTTGGAGGCACAAACCCAAAAAGCCGTGGTTCTGGTACGTCTTTTTGATACACAGGGGTTGGACGGCGTACTAAAAAGACTGGAATTTACAAACGCAGAAGTCTACTCTTTTGATGACGCAACAAAAGGCGAAAATCTGCAAAAAGAAGATATCTGGGGCGATACAGAATTTCTGGTAATTTTATCCCCGAGATACTCTGCCTGCCTTTTATGGGATTTTTCAACAGAAACAGTCAAAGACACTTCCTGCCTTTATTATTTGCTCAACTCAAAAGATGTAAACAATGTAATTCAGATAATTTCGCAAAACTCAAAAATTGATTTGATGAGATACACTCAGGAATATACCCCTGAGCGAAGAAGCAATGAACTCTTGAACAAAGCCGTTCACAAATTTATCAACTTTGCAGATTCCTTTGTAGAAGAAGCTACCCTTACACAGGCCGAAGCAGGTCTGCTCGGAGAAAGCGATGATATTGCAAAAAAATACGAATATATTTCTACAAAATCAAAAATTATCTCACATGACATAAAAAATCATCTTTCCGTAATCGACCTTTATTCAAAAATTATGGAAAAAAGATTGGAAAATGTTGCAAATAAAGAATTACAGGATTCTCTGCTCAATGCGGTGAGCAGTATAAAAAAATCAAAAGATTCCATAACAGAACTTTTGACAGAACTAAGAACAATTCAGGGTGTAAAACTTGAAACAATAAATGTTTCAAAAATCCTGCAAAGCGCAATAAACCTTGTACAGGCCAGAGCAATGGAAACAGGTACAAAATTTGAAGTATCAAATCAATACACAGGCAATGTGCTTGCTGATGAAAACAAACTGCTCAATGTCTTTATCAATCTGTTTTACAATGCGCTGGACGCACTAAAAGAAAAAGGCAATGACGGCGTTATCAAAATAAACGTCATCGAAGCCGAAAACAACATGCTGAAAATTTATATAACAGACAACGGCTGCGGTATCCAAAAAGACCTGTGTGAAAAAGTTTTTGAAGAAGGCTACACCTCAAAAGCAACAGGCAGCGGGCTGGGTCTGTATATTTCAAAAGATGCAATGAAAGAACAGTACGGAGATTTGATACTTGTAAACTCCGACAAAAACGGCACAACATTTGAAGTATCACTATCTAAAGTTTAAAAAAAGGGAAGGAGGTAAAAATGGATTTGTTCAACGTAAGAGCGATAGAAGTTTCTAAACTCGCAATGGACGGGCTTGTAAAAAGACAATCTGCTATTGCCTCTAACACTGCAAACGCCATGACTCCTGATTATCAAAGAAAAAGAGTAGCATTTGAAGACCAGCTCAGAGATATCATCGGCAAAGATAACATAAGACGTGACCTCAGAATGCAAAACAGCATATCTTATGTAAACGACAAAAACTATAAAACAGGTTACAGCCAACAGCCAAACCCGATGACACAAAACATAGCCCAGAGATTGCCTCAAGAGCAGTTTATGTACATTCAGCAGACGCAACAAGACCTGAATGACTATGCCCCTGAAGTAATCAAAGATACAAGATGGATTGATTATGGCAACGGCAACAACGTAAACGTTGAAGAAGAAATGATGGACATGGCAAAAACAGGCTCACAATACAATGTTATTGCCACTGTAGAAAGCAGATTTATGTCCAATCTTCTTGACGTTGTAAGAGGCGGAGGTTCATAATAGATGAGTTTTAGCGCATTTGATATTTCAGGTTCAGGTATGTATGCACAGAGGACAATGATGGACAACATTGCCTCCAACCTTGCAAACATAAACACCACAAGAAACCCTGACGGCACACCAGGGGTTTATGTAAAAAAGACAGTCAGCTTTAAAGCTATCTATGCTGACAAACTCGGATCCTCAACTCCTGCTTTCCCTGACGGGCAGCACGATGCATACTGGAGTCCGACAAACAATATGGTTATGCTCAAAGGCGGAATTTCCTATGACGAAAAAGATATTTCTCAAGGGGTAGAAGTAGCAGAAATAACACCATCAGCAGACCCTTACAAAACTATCTATGACCCCTCAAATCCGGAAGCAGATGCAGACGGTTTTGTTACTCTGCCAAATATCAATGTTGTGGAAGAAATGGTAAACATGGTATCAGCTTCACGTGCGTATGAAGCAAACGTAACTACTGCAGAAACTACAAAGGGTATGATTTCTGCTGCATTAAGAATCTAATCTTTAAAAAACCCTGAAAAGGAGTATAAAATTGCAATTTAATCAAATAGCAAACAATTCGATTTCAAATTATAACAAAATATTTTCACAGCAAATGGAGTCATTCAATATCAGTGCTGACAAAAACGGAATGACTGCATTCGACAATGTTTTGAACAGCAAAATACAGGAAAGAAACAGCCTGCCTCAAGGCCCCATTATCAACACAGGCATACAGATGAATGTAGGACTTGAGAATATGGGAGTTTCTCCTCTGGAAAGACTGGACAATATCCACGCTGCTGAAAAAAGCACGGAAATTTCTAAAAAGAAAAGCAATTCTCCTGTAGAAAGTTTTGCAGACAGTGTAGGAAAGGCTTTTTCTAACGGGCTTAATGACGTAAACGCATCACAAAACGCAGCCTACGAAGCAGCAGAAACTTTTGCCTCAGGCGGTGACATAAGCGTACATGAAGTAATGATTGCTTCTCAAAAAGCAAACCTCACAATGCAAATGGCTCTGCAATTAAGAAATCGTCTGGTCAATGCCTATAACGAAATAAATAACGTACGTGTATAACACATAACCGCACTACAGCAGCTGCAAACAGGCCCGTATTAAAAAAACGAATTTAATTAGACGGTGCCAGAATAATAATAAGATTGCGGCCTTCCATAGAAGGTTTCTTTTCAACGTTTATCGGTTCACCCTCAAGGTCTGTAATAAATCTGTTCGCAAGATCAAAAGCAAGCTCTGTATGCTGCATTTCACGACCTCTTAACATGATGACAATTTTAACTTTGTCGCCTTGAGCAATGAATTTTTTAATATTTTTAATTCTTACGTTGTAATCATGAACATCGATTTTATATCTGATTTTAATTTCTTTAATTTCAACTGTATGTTGTTTTTTCTTGGCTTCTTTAGCCTTTTTTTCCAGTTCATATTTATATTTGCCGTAGTTCATGATTTTTGCTACGGGTGGTTCCTGATTTGGAGAAACAATAACTAAATCGAGGTCTTTTTCATCGGCCATTCTTTGTGCTTCTGATGTGGCAATAACTCCGAAATTTTCACCTTCGCTGCCTATAAGTCTAACTTCCTTACTTCTTATATTCCTGTTAATAAGGGCTGCATCTTTGCTGCCGCTGTTTGAAAAACCTCTGCTAATAATTATTCTCCTTTGTTATGCTATTTTAATCATTTTAATGTGCAACATGCGCAAATGTCAACAATCATACGCTGTATACACTATGTATAGTATAGCTTTATAAATCCAAACAAAAATAAACTAAACAATCCCCTCGATATGACCGTGGGAATCAGACCCGCCTGTCATTATAAGGTTATATTTTTCACCGATTTTTTTAACAGCCGCTGCGGTATGAAACTTTATTATCCCCCTGTGGCGGCGATACGGGTAATAAACCTCAATCCCGTCCAGCCCGAGATTGATAAGGCTTTTTACAAAATGGTCAAGATTGATTGCCCAGTAGCATGCCGGATGCGCAAGCACAGCCACCCCGCCCGCAGCGTGAATAGCCTTGATTACATCTTTTGGATGTCTGTGGTTTAAAAGCCTTACAACATCAGCTTCCGTTTCTTTTTTTGTCTTTGCACAAATACTCAAAAGCTCTTCATTATAAATATCCACCCCGTACCCGAGCAAATGTACAAGCACAAACCTGTACCAGCAGTCAAATTCCACTGCAGGCAAGACCTCAGGAGAGGTACTGTTCAATATATCAGTTTTTTTGTAACCTTCAACGGTATTGTGATCGGCAATAGCAATAAGTTTGTATTCTTTTTTTCTCGCATCTTCCAAAAGCTCCTCCGGTGTCAATTTTCCGTCAGAAAAACAAGAATGCATGTGCAAATCAACACCGTGTGCAAAATCCTCTGCCGTCAAACCCCTCAAGATATCTTTTGTATTTTTATTTTGCCTGTCCATACTTTACATGTTAATATAAACATAACTATAGTGTCAGCAGGAAAAAAACATTGGCAAAAAAAGATTCGGTTTTTGTAAACACAGCAAAAATATTTTTTAACGGGATAAAAATGTATTTTCTAAATTTTGAAAAATTTTTTAAATACATGGCCTTCCCGATTTTTGGACAGATTATAGGAATTTCATTGATATTTTTTGCATCGTATATTTTTACGCTGCACGTATCATCACTGACAAACAAAAGCCCTATCTTTGACAATATTCCGCTTGTGTTTTTAATACTGCTTTTGTTGACACTTCCAGGATTTTTCATCTTTTGCAAAGCCTTCTGGGATTATTTGATTGCAATGGCTTCTCTAAACTCTATGGCCAGCACACTGCTCGAAGGCGGAGAACTCGAAGATTTGGGCATACACTCAGAATTGATAAAAAGAAGAACAGGCTCTTATATTTTGTTCCTGCTTTTGATTTCAATCATCTATCTTTTGTTGTCTTTTCCTCTTTTGTGGGGATTGCTTGCGATAGTATTTGTATATCTGGCATTGAGTTTTCAGGTTTTTGCTCTTGAAGAAGACAAAAGCGCATTTGGAGCTATAAAAACAAGCATAAGCCTGATTAAATTTAACTTCTGGAGAACAACAATACTGCTGATTATGCTGGGTGCAACAACATACTGGCTGATTCCGGGGTTGATAAGCTGGGGCTTTGAGCAGGGGGATCTGGCAGGATTTTTCTCATATCCTGTAGAACAGTACATCAGACTTTTGCCGCTCAATGATTTTAACAGTATCCTTGCAAATTCTCCCGTGCATTACACAATAAAAAGCTATACTATTGCAAAATTCATTGTCCTTACAACAGTATCTTTTGCCGTAACAGGATTTACACTGCCATTAAGAAGCCTGTGCTGCACGGAGCTTTATAAAGAAATAATCAAAAAGAATTATGCAGGTAAAATCGCTGCAGACAAACTTGCCCAGCGTGCGCAAAAACCTAAAAACAACAAAAAAAGAAAAAACATTGAGGATGACGAAGACTAATGTTTATCTGCAAAAACTGCAAATCTGTTGACAAATTTGAACTAATGTTTGCACCGGACTACAAAGGTGCAAAAAACTACAAACAGGAATACAACAAAAACGGCGATATAGTAATAACAGTCGACGGTTATACTTTTATTCCCGACTTGAGTTTTATGAACCACCATGCAGTTTGCAGATACTGCGGACAGATTTATCAGTGGGATTACAGCTCAAACCCGTAAGGCAAAAGCTCTTCTATAGTAAAAACAGCACACTTTGAGTCTTCGCTCTCGAGAATAATCTGCAGATTTTTATCTTTTTTAAACTCTGCCATCCACTGGCGGCACGCACCGCAGGGCATACAGTTTGCTCTGTCTTTTGAAAATATAGCTATTTTTACCAGCTTTCCTTTTTCTCCGGCAACAATAGCGTTTGACATAGCATTTCTTTCTGCACACAAAGACAGCCCGTAGCTGGCATTTTCTACATTACATCCCAGATAATAATTCCCGCTGTCATACAATGCACACGCCCCTACATGAAAATCGGAATACGGAGCATACGCATTTTCACAAGCCTGTTTTGCAAGATTCAAAAGTTCTGTATTGTCGTGCATAATCCTTTACCTATAAATCACTCGTGACAAGCATTTATTATTTTACTATATTTTTTTTATTTTAAAACCCGAATATGTGAAAAATACTATATTTAAGGGATATAAATTTAATAAAAAATCAACGATAATAAAATTACAAATGGGGATTAGTATGATTTGGGATAATTTAAGGAAATTTTATATACTGGTAATAGCTTTACTTACTATGCTTATGCCGTCTTGCAACAGTGTTTTTGCTGCAGCGAGAAAAGTGCCGACAATCGTAGTTCTTACAGATTCCGCTCACAGAAACGGAACAAAATATATTATCTGCGGAGCTGCCTCTGATATAATTGCCACAGACATAATCAACCGTCTGAACCAAACAGGGCGCATTAAAGCACCGCTTCTGGGCGAAAATATGTCTAAAGTAACCTCAGGCAATTTCAGTCTTTACAAAGAAACTTTCTTTAATGAATACAAATACAACTATAACGTGGATTTTGTAAATCTTAAAAGAATCACCAGATACGTTAATGCGGACTATATCCTTATGATTACGAGCGGCCTTGATACCCAGAGCCAGCTTTTAAAAGAAAACTGGTGGTCAAAAATCAGCTGGTCAGCAGGCGACCCTATTACACCGAGATACAGATTGACTACACTGCTTACCTTAATCGACAAAAAGACTTATTCAATTGTATGGCAGGATATGTATCAAAGAAGCCTAAAAGCCGATGATATGGATTTGGGCATCACTCAATTTTCACCAAGCTATCCTCAGCTGGCAAAAATTAAAAAATATTCAAACACCATGTCAGAATATGTGGTAAACAATATAGACAAAGTCGTAAACCCTTGGACAGTTCCGCCCGAAGAACCCAAATCTGTTGAGATGAGAAGCAGATTTGTCAACGAAGGCACAAAAGTTTACTACCCTGCTGTAAACGGCGAAGTTGTTAAAGAAAACTTTAACGAATTTAAAACAGATACTCAAAAGAAATGGAACGATTACCAAAAACAAAGAAAACAAAAACAACACATAGAAAACGTCAGACGTCTGGAAAGAAAACGCCAGATGGAAGAAATCAAACAGCTCGAACTTAAAAACAAACAATACGAAGCTGAATCAAAAGCAAAAAATAAATCCAATTCAAACAAGTCCTTTATTGTTCCTATTAAAAACCAGAATCAATCATCACCATTGCAAAAAGACTCTCAAGGACTGCAATGGAAACAGAAAAAACAGGAACAAAGACTCTTTGACACAATCGATTCCAATGCAATAGAAAACAATATTGACGATATGACAAACACTCTGCCTGCACCAAGAAAACAGGAAGAATTACGCCCGATAAATACGGAACCAAAACCCGCAATCGAATTAAAACCCGTAAAACAACAGGAAGAACCCGCTATCATAAAACCCTCATTGGACAAACCTGTTATAAAAGAAGAAGCTAAAAAACCTGCTTCAAATGTTCAAAAATCACAACCTGCACAACAAAAAGAAATACAACAAGAAGAACAAAAACAACTCCAGCAGGAAGAACACACTCCTTATTACGATTGGAATTTAAAAAATATCTATCTGGAAAAAATAGGACGACTAAGTAATTTACATTAATTAAATTATATACGACAAATTTTCTTGGTTATATTATTATAAAAGAAAGGACTAAAAACTCCGGAGGATATCTTGGTAGAGAAACTAAAAATTGTAGGCGGAAACCCTTTACACGGGGAAGTTTCAATAAGCGGTGCAAAAAATGCCGTATTAAAATTGATGGCAGCAGCCATTTTGCCGCAGGGTGAAAGTATTATACACAACGTTCCTCAATTGACTGACGTTAATATAATGCTGCGTGTTATAGAAGAACTCGGTGTAAAAACAAAGTATGACAAAGCCTCTAAAACAGTAGCCATCGATGCCACAGATATCACAAGCATAACCGCAAAATATGAACTGGTAAGCAAAATGCGTGCCTCTTTCATCATTCTCGGCGCACTGGTCACAAGATGTAAAGAAGCTATTGTCGCACTGCCCGGCGGATGTGCTATCGGAGAAAGACGTGTTGATTTTCACATCAAAGGGCTTGAGGCACTGGGTGCTGACATAAAAATCGAAAACGGATATGTTCACGCAAAAGCACAAAGACTCGTCGGAACGGATATTTATCTTGACATTCCGTCTGTCGGCGCAACAGAAAACCTCATGCTGGCTGCAGTTCTGGCTGAAGGTGCTACAAGAATCCAAAATGCTGCACAGGAACCTGAAATTGTTGACCTTGCCAATTTCTTAAATGCTATGGGAGCAGATATTTCAGGTGCTGGTACATCAGAAATTATTATTAACGGTGTAAAACAGGAAAATCTACACCCGATAGAATACACAACAATCCCTGACAGAATCGAAGCCGGTACCTATATGGCAGCAATCATTGCCACAAAAGGAAAAGGGATTATCAAAAATGTTTTGCCCTCACATTTGACTTTTTTCAATTCAAAATTGATAAAAATGGGTGCAAATATAAAACTCATCGAGCCTACAGTGCTTGAAGTAAGCTGCAATCAGCGTCTTAACTCTGTAAACATAGTTACCCAGCCTTATCCGGGATTCCCTACAGACCTGCAATCTCTTGCAATGGCTATGCTTACAACAGCTGACGGTGTAAGCATTATTACAGAAAGTCTTTATGAAAATAGATTTATGCAGGTTCCCGAGTTGAGAAGAATGGGTGCTGACATACATCAGGAAAGAAACCATGCTCTTGTCAGAGGCGTGGAAAAACTTGCCGGCACCAATGTAAAAGCTTCTGACCTTCGTGCGGGTGCATCTTTGATTGTTGCAGCACTAATGGCAGAAGGCAAAAGTGAAATAGAAGCTCTGCACCATATCGACAGAGGCTATGAACTTTTTGAAACAAAATTTGCCAATCTGGGGGCAAATATAGTAAGATACAATGATGAAAGCGATACTTTAGCTAACGCTTCTTTGGAACTTAACAAGGAAAACTTAAATGCCTCAGTATAAAAGATGGTACGATCATGATCCGGTTTTGATGGAAGTTGTTGAACTCTTGCGCAATTATCAGGACGAATTGAGAGCGCAGGCAGAAATTTTTCTCGCTAAAATTGAAGAAAAAGTATCAAAAGAAACTATTGACAAATTTTATGACATGGTTAAACCAATAAACGGAAACCGCTGGTATGACAAGGATCCGGTAATTTCAAAAACCGTAGAACTCTTAAGAGTTGTTCCGCCGGAAATCCAAAAATCTGCTGCAGAAAATTTTATTAAATCTTTAGAAGATATGGGCGTGGACAGAAATGCCCCTAAAAATCAAGAAACAAAATAAAAATTCTTTATAAAATATTAATATAGAACTACTTCCCAAAAACTGTTTTTTGAAATAGAATCGATGAATAGTCTAGGATTTTAATCGGGAGAAAGATAAAATGTGTGGAATAGTCGGATATGTAGGTTCAAAATCTGTTGTTGATATTTTACTTAACGGCTTGAGCAAACTCGAATACAGAGGCTATGACTCTGCAGGTGTTGCTATAAATTCCGAAGGAAAAATAAAAGTTTATAAGGCAGAGGGCAAACTCCAAAACCTTAAAGATTTACTTGAAAAACACAAACCTGAAATTGTGGACACAACAGCAGGTATAGGCCATATCAGATGGGCAACTCACGGTCTGCCTAATACAATAAACGCACATCCTCACACCTGCAATTGCGGAAAACTCGCTATTGTTCACAACGGGATTATCGAAAATTACAAAGAACTAAAAAAAGATTTGATGGACAAAGGTTGTGAATTCAAATCCGAAACAGATACCGAAGTCGTTGCACACCTTATTGCACAAGAATACGGAATCCATAACGACCTGCCAAAAGCTGTTAGAGAAGCAGCAAAAAAACTCAAAGGTGCTTATGCTCTGTGTGTAATGCATCAGGATGAGCCGAATATCCTTGTCGGCACAAGAAAAAATGCTCCTCTTATTGTTGCACTCGGACAGGGCGAAAATTATCTTGCCAGCGACTCTCCTGCAATTATCCAGTACACAAAACGTGTTATCTATCTTGACGATGACCAGTTCGCAATACTTACACCTGCGAGTGTACTCATTACCGATATAGAAGGCCGCCAGATAGATAGAAAAGAAGAAATCCTGCCATGGGAACCCGTTGCTATGAGCAAACTGGGCTACAAACACTTTATGCTAAAAGAAATCCATGAGCAGCCCGATGTAATCAGAAATGTTCTGTCAGGCAAACTCCCTGACATCAACAAACCGATTGTCTTAGACGAAGTAAAACTAACAAAAGAAGAAATCAAAAACTTAAAAAGGATAGAGATTATTGCCTGCGGTACTTCTTTGCACGCTGCAATGGTAGCAAAATACATACTGGAAGCATTTACAAATATCCCTGTGGATGTAGAAGCCTCAAGCGAATATATTTACAGAAAAACCGTAACAGATGCAAACACTCTGGTTATTGGTATTTCTCAATCAGGCGAAACATCTGACACAATTACAGCAATCAGACAGGCAAAATCCGTTGGTTCACATGTTCTAATCATCACCAACAGACCGGACTCTATTATGGCTAGAGAAGCTCACAGCCTTATCCCCGTAAATGCAGGTATAGAAGTCAGTGTAGCAGCGACAAAATCCTTTAATGCTCAATTGATTGCGCTTTATCTTTTTGCAATGTACATTGCAGAGATTAAAGAATCTTTTGACCTTGAAAAAATCAAAGAACTCAAGCACGAAATGCTTTTGCTCCCGCAAAAGATAGAAACAATTCTTTCTCACAAAGAAGATATCATGAAATGTGCAAGAGCCTTTGCTTCTTACAAAAACTTTATTTATATAGCAAGAGGAATAAACTATCCTACAGCACTGGAAGGCGCACTAAAACTGAAAGAAATCAGCTACATCAATGCAACTGGATATCCTGCAGGGGAACTAAAACACGGCCCAATCGCAATGCTGGATGAAACCATGCCGGTACTTGCAATACTTATGCCCGGCAGCATTGTATATGAAAAAGTTCTGTCGAATGCTGAAGAAGCAAAAGCAAGAAATGCTAGAATGATAGCACTAACATCCGCTCATGATGCGCATTTGAATGATGTATTTGAATACATTCTGAGAGTACCGGCAGTAGACGAATACCTCTCACCGGTGATTGCTTCAGTTCCATTACAGCTTCTGGCATATTATATTGCAGAATTTTTAGGCAAAGATGTCGACCAGCCAAGAAACCTTGCAAAATCAGTTACGGTAGAGTAATGATTACGACAAACAATTTTGAAATAAAAAAAACACAAAATCTAACAAGTTCGTATATTGAAAATGAACTTAATTTGATGGGAATAAGACCGCTTCGATGGGCAATTGTAAATGTCTGCGAGGACAGTTACAGTGTGTCTGTGTCATATGAAAGTAGCTAATTTTTAACAAATAAAAATTTACTAGCAATTAATTTTTTGTTTGAGCTTTATTATATTTGCCCGAACAAGAAAGGAATAACAAATGACATTACTCAGTACTTTACCAAGAATCGACGGCTCTGTTTTGCGTGAATACAAAAGCAAATCCGGTAATATCACATATACATTAAGAAATGAAATTGCAGGAAGAGGCATTACACTAAAAGTCATGAATTGTGACGCAAAAGGCAACCCCAAAATTATAAGAGATGTCGCAAAAGGCCGCAATGATGTTTACATAAAAGCAGAAGACGGCTCAACAATCCTGAAACAGGGCGACAAAACAACAACTTTCCCGAATCTTGTTTTCAACAAAGTTTGTGAAATACTTTTTAAACAATAAGAAAAAGCCTCTGCAGTCTCATTCAAGCAAAGGCATTAATAAATTAGGTCTTTGTTTTGTGCAACATGCACATTATTCATAATTAACAGAATCAAATTATGAACTTATCAGCTGCAAAACTTCTTGCAGAAGGGATTTGTTTGTTTGTATCAATTTGTTCGCCATATCCATCTGCATTTTTGCCTGTTGATAATATGTAATATTTGCCTTAAAATCACAGTTGGACATTTCTAACAAACCGCCTCTGACTTCACCACGGCCGATTACAGGACGTCCTGATTCTTCTGTTTCGATAAACTCGCCCTGTTTAATTTCATACAGGCCTTCAGGGTTGTGAAAATTCATAATAGCAAGTTTGTATAACGGAACAACATTTTTACCGCCGTCGGATTTTCCGTACAAAATTCCGTCGCCTTTGAATTCAAATTCGTCGTATTTGCCGAGATATTTTCCGTTGTTCGGGTCAATCCAGAGTTTTATATTTGTAGTCGGAATATTTACAGCCCCGCCTTTTATACCTGTTTCTGCATATATATCTGCATCGATAGGTTTTGTACCCTGCATGATTTCGCCTTTGTCATTAAGGATATAACCCTGAACAGTATATCCGCTTGTGTTTTTGTAAACACCTTCTTTGTCAAAAGTGAATTCACCCAGTCTAGAATAAACTATCTGGCCGTCTTCTCTACGCAAAGTAAAATAGCCCTCGCCTTCCAAGAAGACGTTTTCGTTAGAAGTACCTGGGGTAGATTTACCTTGACCTGTGTTTTTATTAAAACCGTCTATAATAGCCGTATTCAAAAAAGTTTTGAATGAGGCCTGCGTTTCTCTATACCCGGGAGTATAGATGTTCGTCAGGTTTTCTGATATTGCATCCATCCAGTCCGAGGTGGATTTTTGAGTATTTAGAGCGTTTACAAATGAATCATTCATTTTTTACTCTCCTTTATCTTTTTGTTGATTCTGTCGTTCTCTGTTTCTGCCATTGCCGCCCTGTCTGTACATAATGTCGTTATAAGGGAGATTCTGGTCATCAAATCGCTGTTTTAAAGAGCTTATATTATTTCTCAAATACATTTCTACAGCCTTGTCGCCGGGAATAAATTCTGCAGAAACTTTTCCTTTTGTATCCACTTTCAAAATTACGGATACTTTGTTGTCAAAATCTATACGGACAGGCTTTTGTTCGTTATAAGCTTTTGAAATCAAATCAGCCAGAACTTTTGATGTTTGCTGTGTTTTGTATGTTGGTCCTATTTCATCAGCAAATTTGATTAAAGATGTTTTGTCACCGTTTTGCAGCATCGCAAACTGTTTATTATCCACCAAATCCGCAAAAAACTTTGCATCTTCTTTAGAAATTTTTAAAGAATCATAATTGTACATTGATTTTATATTTTTCAAACCCGCAACAGTATCAAAACCGAATTTGTTTACATACTGTTCGTTTATCATCTGATTCAAATTGTTTTGCTGAGGTTGTTCAATACTGACTTTGTCAGTACCTTTTTGCTCTTCCAGAACTTTTTTAAAATCCTGTTTTTCTTCAGTCGTGCTTTCGTCTTTTGTTTCTTCAGGTTTTGATGCAGTAACCTTATCGGTATTTGATACCGATTGTTTGTCATTCACCACAGGTTGGGTCTGTGTTGATTCAGTTGCTGTTGTCTGGGTACTGCTTGATATATTCATCTTGTATTATTCCTTCGCCTGACTCATCATTGTATAGGGGATTTTTCATCAACTCTTCGAGTTCTTCTTCTTGTTTTGCTTTTGTTTTTGCAAAATATTTTTGAATTGCAACTTCTGATAGCTGTTTGAGTTCTGCTTTTTTTTCTTCTTCTATATACGCTTCTCTTGAATGTTCTTTGTGTTTTTCAAGTACCTTTACCGCTTTTTCAAGTTCTCTGAGTTTATCTTTTTCTACATCAAGAGCCTCTTGAGCTTTCTGCCGGTCTTCTTCCAGACTTTCGCCTTTGACATAGAGATGTTTGAGATATGTGTCATAGGCCTCGTACATAGAAAAATCAGCCTGCCTCATATTTATTCTTGTTGATGCAATTTCTTTGTTGTTTCTGTCTATCAGTCCTTCTATTTTTAGCACTAATGCCTGTGCGTTACGAACGTTCTGGAGCTGTTCTTCTTTTTTGCGGATTCTAAAATCCAGTATTTTTTGGAGTCTGTAACGAAAAGGCATGGGGTTCGCTAATTTACTATTACACTAATTAATTATTAAGTATTGCCCTAATGATTACTACATCTGTTTGTATGATTATGTTTTAATAATACAAAATCAAAAGTCAATATATTTAATATAGTCAACTGACACCGGCTATCTGCTGAACCTGTGCATTCAACAAGTCCATTTTTGTCAACAAGTCCGGCACAGGCAACAAGCGGAATCAGACGGGGCTTTGCCCCATGCGTAGTCCCACGTTCAGGGGGACGTAGCGTCTGATTTCAAGACAGAACAAGGGGTCACTTCCACAAAAAAATAAATATCCCACAAATCATATAGTCAACCGACACCAAAAACAGCACAAATTATATTACAAAATGTAAAAAAGACTTTAATTCTCAAAATGCTGTGGTAGACTAGATTATAGAGATTTGGGTTAATTTCCATCTATTCAAACTAGCAAAAAATTTTTTGACAGTCCTTAAATAAATAGGACTACATGCGATTCAAGGGGAACTATGGTTACTGTATCAAATAGTGTAAATAGTCAAATGAACAGACCTGCCTATCAAAGTTCATTTACATCGACAGCCAAAGCTTACATCGACAAAAATTTTCAATCAAATAACAGCGACTCAAAAAAAGCTGACAATCGCAAATACAAAGAAGATACCCTTCTTGAAAATACATTTGCAAATCGCATGAGGATTAATTTAAACAAAACTCTTGATATCCCTCTCGTTCATTTTCCGAGAGGTCTTGGCGGTGCGCCTGATTATACATTTTTTGAATTTTTACAAACAGCCAAATTTCCTTATTACATAGGCGGTCCTATACTGGCAGCACTGTTTTATGCAGGTGTAAAAAAAGACAACTTTAAATCTGCCGAAGCAGCACAAAGAGTAGCAAAACACATGGCTCTCGGTGTTGGTCTTTATTATGTCGGAGCTGCAGTAGCAAAATCCATCATCAACAACACTGTAAAACTCAGCCGTGGAATGGATTTAAAACACCCTTACGCAAAAGCTATTTCTACTACAACAAACCATACAGGTGCCTTCAAAAAAGATGTTGAATATCATACAGTCTTTGAAAGCGCAGACTTTACAAGAACAGACTTGCTCTACAACAAAAAAGGAACAACCCCCAAAGAAATAAACGAAACATACGCCCGCTACGGCAAAAAATACGGAGTAAATACAGAAACAAACGATGTAGACCAGACAGTAAAACCATTGATGAAAAAGACAATCATCATGGCAAGAGCATGGCAATATGCACTGACTGCATTCTTTGTTACTCTCGGAATCGGCATGGCAAACCAGAAAGCATGGGACAATACCTCTGCTTACGGATTTAAAGAAACACTCAAAAAAGGTGTATTCGGAAGAAACATCAAAGACAAAGCCGCACAGCAGGGTGAATTTGTTTCAAAACTTTCTGCAAAAGATAGAATTAACAACCTTAAAGTTGCCGTATATGACTATATATTGCAGCCTTTCGGACAGAGTTTTGTACAGTTCTGGAAAGGACACAACAAAGCCTCCTCCATTGCAGGAAAAACGGTTATCCTGTCTACTGCACTGGCTACAGCTACGGCAATAGGACTTATTACACACAAAACTTCTGCAAGAAAACACAAAGTAGAAGTATCCGGAACAAATAGTTTTGATGAGGGGCAAAAATAGATGGGAAACTTAATTAATTCAATACCTGTTTACAGACCTCAACAACCGGCACAACAGCCTCAAGCACCTGCCGCAAAAATTCCTGCTGCACAAACAACAGTACCAAAATCTATTTTGCAGCTGGAAAACCCGTTCCCTCAATTACAAACTTACACATACGCTCCTGCAAGACCGTTGAGTGAACCTCATACTACACCAAAAGGCGTAAAACCGCAGGCTGCATCAGGATACCTCGTAAAAGAAAATATTTTCCAATCTGCAGCAAGCACGGTAAAATCATACGCTGACTATGTAAAATATTTCTACAAGGCAGCATTTAAAGGCGAAGGCACAGACTATTCCGTAGGTAAAATTAATGACCTTGCCATCAGAACAGGTTCTTTAGGCATAGCTGCTGTTCTTGCAACATCTAAAATGTTCCCGTTTGCAAAAGGCATGGAATTTATCGGACTCGGCACTTGGTTTGCTTCTATGGCTGTATGGCCTCACATTCTCGGTGCGCCGATAAAAGCTCTTTACGGTGTAGATATAAACCAGAAATATATTGATTCTTACGGCAGAAGAAAATATGTCTACGAAGACAACCAGTATCGTCCGATGGATATATACAGACACGTTGACTTAAAAGGCAGAACTCTTACACCTGAAGAATACAATGCAAAATACGACAAAGACTATGTATATCTTGACAAAATAGGCAACAAACTCGGTATCCCGAAAGATATTAACAACAGAAACGAAGCAACCATGAACAAAATGGGTCAGGTTGCAGTACAGGGCAAAACTTTATGGATGCTGACTGCAGGCGTTATGACTCCTGTAATATCATCTATTGTTGCAGATGCTCTGCAAAATCCGTTGAAAAACCACCTTGAAAAATCAAGATACAAAAAACAAGAAGCAAAACTCGAAACACTAAATGCACAGGTAGGTGCGCTGCTCGATGCAGGAGAAAAAGATGTTGAAAAAATAATGACAGGTTTGAATGTCAAAATATCTCCTGAAGCTGAAAAACAATTCAATTCGCTTTTGACAGAAAACGGTCAAATGACAAAAGCTCAATTCAAAAACTTAGAAGCATTCCTCGAAAAACGCTTCTGGGGTACAGGCTTCTACGAAGCTATACATGAAGCTATGTCTAAAAACTTAAAAATGTCAGAGCCTATTATAACAGCATCTGATGAACTCAAAACAAACATTACAAAAATCACATCAGAAGCAGTAAAAGAAGCTGTAGAAAAACTTCCTCAGGAAGTTAAAAACAATCTTCCTGACATGCTCATCAACTACGAAGGTTTGAGCGCACAAGATGTAACAAATCTGATAAACAAAACCTGGAATGCCGGTGAAAACAAAGCAATGGATTTGTTCGCTCACGAAGCATTGAGAAACACTATCCCAGGCAAAACAATTGAAAATCTTCAAAACTCACTCAACGGTGTAATTGACGAAGACCTGCTCGAAGATATTTCTGCAGAAGCACAAAAATTAATCAACAAAAAAACAGCTGCATACTGGGAAGAACAAAAACGCTTTGTAGTTCCTAAAGACACTGTTACAAAACTCTTCAAATTTGCAGAAATAAACAACAACATCAAAACAAGAATAGATGAATTTGAAAAAACTTCTATCAAAAACATCTCTGAATCAATCACAGCAAACAACTGGGGCGTACTGCCTAAGAAATACTTAAAACTCCTCGGCTTTAACAAAGGCGAACTCGCAATAATAGCCTCTGCCGATGCAAACACAGCAAGCAAAGTAATTGCTAAAAAACTGGAAGAAGTTGCTAAAAATCCAGAACAATACAAAAAAGCAATTACAGAAATGTCAAAACTTGCAAAAGATGCTGCAACAAAAGAAGAAAAAGCCGTAATCAAACTCATCGGTTCTATAGAAGAAAATGGCATTCTTTCACAAATAAAAGAACTTATGAAAACTACGGCAGAAACAAACTTTGGCCATGAGATGAAAAATTCTCTTGAAAGATATTACGATGGCAAATTCAGAGGCGTACAAAGAAAATTCAGAAATACTTTCGATTCCTTTGTAAGACCGATAAAAGCACTTGATTTCTTCAAACACATTGATGAGGCTGTTGTTGATTTCTTCAAAGAATACAATGCACCTGCCGGAAAATCACTGGAAGAACAATACTATGCATCAAGACCGTATACTTTCCACAATACATCTTATGAAGAAGCTCAAAAAGTAATGAAAGAATATCTTGAAGATGCAATTCTTCAAAAGAATGACATAAACAACTGGACAACAAAATTTGAACACGAAGTAAAAGGCACAAAACGTGGATTCAAATTCTCTGTTGATTCAGTAAGACGTATTGCAGAAGCTATTCTTGGCGATTTGTGCAAAGACACAGCAGAAATAATCAATGACAAAGATTTTGTTAACAAAATCAACACAAACAATCAGGCAATGAAAGCCCGCTTCTTAAGAATAGAAAACGAATTAACAAAAACCTTCACAACTACATACAACTGGTTCCACGGCGCAGTAGAGGCGTTTGCAAACGGAGATGCTTCACAGTATGACAGACTTGCCGGTCTTTTAGAAGACAGACGTTCAAATATCACTCCGGAAGAATTTAACGAATGCAAAGGCATCTTAAATACCTTCAAACGTGACGGAGCAAAAGCATTCGGTGACCAGAAAACTAACAAATTAAATTATCTCAAAGGCAAAATGGACTTCTTTGCTTCTAACAGATCAATAGCAGAAATGACGGGCAAAAATGTTACAGACTTCTTTACCGGTGCAGCTCAAGAACTCCGTGCAAGAAGCAAATGGGCAAATCTCGTTTATGGTCTGCTCATCGGTACTGTCGGACTTTCTGCAGTAACAATAGCATTGATGGGTAAGAAAAATTATTTCAACAAAGATATATATGAGCCAAAACAGACAGAACAAGGAGCAGGTAACTAATGATAATTAACAGCAATATCAATTATACATCTCCACTAAAATCCAATTTTAAAGCATCATTATTAGCACAAATGATGCAAAAATCAGGAGGTTCTCAGGTTGCTGCTTCTGCTGTAATGCCTCAAACAGACAAACAACCGGTAAATGTTGCATACATCCCTGTAAGCACACCTGTTGCAGACAAATATACAAAAAGCAGCCTTCTTGCTGCATTAATGGAAAAAACAGGAGCAACACATACTCCTGCAGCAAAACCTCAGGTTGAATCAGCTGCTGCTGTAGCACCTGTTAAAACAGAAAAACTTGAAGGCTACAAAAACAATCTGCGTTCAATGTTCCAGAACAATCAGGCTGTTATTTATGCTATGATTCCAAGAACATTTAATGCAAAAGACACAGACGGAAACGGCCTGATTGAAGGCAACGAAGAACCGGGCTACTTTACAAACATGGTTGACCGTCTTGATGAATTAAAATCTTACGGCATAAACACACTCCACTGGCTGCCTATCAACCCTCCGGGAAAAATTGCGGCAAAAGGCAGTGCAGGTTCTGTTTATGCACCATTAGACTATCTTTCTATTGACCCGAAACTGGATGACCCAAAAGATCCAAGAGATGTTTTTGAAGAAGCAAAATATGCAATTAACGAATGCCACAAAAGAGGCATAAAAGTTATGCTCGACCTGCCGAGCTGCATGTCTGTTGACCTCTATGACGCAAGACCTGACCTTAGAGCTACAGATGCCGAAGGCAAACCAAAAACTCCGGAAGGCTGGGAAGATATCAGAATGTTCAACCCGTGGCAGGATGCAGACAAAAGAACATTGAACCCCGCTCTTCTTGATTATCACAAAAAATTCATTGATATGTGCATAGACCTTGGAATTGACGGTATCAGAGCCGATGTAGGCAGAGCAAAACCGCCGGAATTCTGGGACATCATCACATCTTATGCAAGAAGCAAAGACCCTGAATTCGGGTTCTTAGCAGAATGCTACACCTATGAAGATGCTTCTCCGATGAAAAACATGCCGGCAGACAGACCGGAAGAAGCACTGGATGCAGGTTTTGACACATACTACGGACAGTATCACATCTTCCACATGTGGAAAGCAAAAGACTTCCACAAATTTGTAGAAGACAATCTCAAAATGTCATACAATCATCAAAAAGGCAAAGGGCTTATAGGCTCATTTGCTACACACGATGACAAAAGCCCTATGTCAAACGGCGGCCCTGACTACTGTATGATGACCAATGTTATCCAGACTACATTACCTATGACTAACCCCTACATTGTTACAGGTTACGAATCAGGTGACAGATATATTTATCCTTACGGCAAAAAGTTTGTGGACAGAACTTTCAACCAGCTGTTAGAAAATCCTGTGTACAAAGACACAGTAAATTCTCTGCTCCACACAAGCAAGTTTGAAGACAGAGATAAACTCAAAAAATTAATCTCCGGCAACGATGCAAACAGAAAAGTAGAAGACCTTGCCAAAGATCCGGAATATCATAGTATAATCGATTTCTTGAGCGACTTCCCGCTCACAAAAGACAATATCAAACACTATGTCCACTCAGAATTTGTAGATATCTTTAACGAATCAAGAAAACCTAGCGGAAACCATCCCGAAATCGGTCAGCACTTTGGCTATCTGATGAACTGTGTAAGACCGAAATACGGTGACCTGATTACAAAAGGCAATTACATTGAATTAAAAGTTGACGGCGACAAACTCGATGAAGTAATTGCATACGCTCGCTGCAAAGACGGAAAAACTTTAATCACCATTGCAAACCACGATGTAAATTCAAGACATAAAGTTAAAGTAGAAGTTCCTACCTTAAAAGCTACTCAGGAACTAAAAGACATTGCTCCAAAATACGGTACGGGCAGCAGCTGGGAAGCAGAAAATAATGCAATCGAAATTGACCTTGGTCCGGCTCAGGCTCATATCTTTGAAGTTGATACTCCGTATTTGACAGAGTCTGTAAAACCAGACAAAGTCTTCCAGCAAAATGTATAAGTCTTGATAGGTGTTGCTTTATGCATGCGCTGCGGGCAGCAAAAATCTCAAATAAATATAAATCGAACTCATCACAAGCGAAACAAATGTGATAAGAACACCGTATTTCAAATACTTCATAAAGGAAATAGGCTTGCCATGAGCAGCAGCGGTTTCTGAAACAATAACGTTTGCCGCAGCACCGATTATCGTCATGTTTCCGCCAAGACATGCACCCAAAGACAAACACCACCACAGAGGATGCGCATAAGCCGCACCTTCCACAAGCTGTATTTGATAAATCATCGGTGCCATTGTTGCAGTGTATGGAATATTGTCAACAATACCGGATAAAATACCCGACGCCCAGAGTATCAGCATCGCAGCAGCAGATTCGTTTCCGTGCGTAACATCAAGAATCCACTTTGCCATAACGGAAATCCCTCCTGCAGCCTCAAAACCGCCAATGATAATAAACAGCCCGATAAAAAAGAAAATCGTGTTCCATTCTATCCCGTTTAATACCCTTTTCGGACTTTCAAAAATCATCAAAAAGCTTGCGCCCAAAAGCGCAATTACATAAGATTCTATATGCAAAACATCATGCAAAATAAAACCGAGTATAACCAGTGCCAGCACCACGGATGAACGTATTGCAAGAGGCTTGTCCGTAATACTTTTTGAATTGTCCAGCTCTGCAACTGCTTCCATTTTTTCTTTTGTCGCTACCAAATCTTTTCTGAAACACAGCCAGAGAATAAACAGAGTAACAACAAGAATCAAAAATACTATGTCAGTAAGCTCCAACAAAAATGTCATAAAAGTAAAACCGGCCTTGCTGCCGATAATAATATTCGGCGGGTCGCCTATCAAAGTGGCAGTACCGCCTATGTTAGAAGACAAAATCTCCGTAATCAAATACGGAATCGGATTTATGTCCAATTTTTTTGCAATCAAAAAAGTAACCGGAACAATCAATATAACTGTCGTGACATTGTCCAAAAAAGCAGAGGTTACTGCAGTAAAAAATCCGAGTACCAAAAGAATTTTTACAGGATGCCCTTTTGTTTTTTTCAACAAAGCATTTGCCACCCACGTAAATATACCGCTTTTGCTGGCAATGCTGACAATAATCATCATTCCTATAAGCAAAAATATTACATTAAAATCAACAAAATTTATAAAATAATGAGGGTCTATTACCGCATCATGTCCTTTTGATTGAGCCAGCAGCCCCAGAACAAGAGTAATCGCCGCACCAATCATTGCGACAGTGACCTTGGATATTTTTTCCCATGCAATAAAAATATATGCAACTATCAAAATTGCTGAAGATATAACCAATGCATGTGATTGTACAAACTGGTGAAGGTGTTCCATTTTATAAACTCCATAAAGATAATATTTCAATTTTATACTGAGCAAAAAGACTTGTAAATGTTTTTGTATAGTCAACAGACTTAATTTGTAAAACTATCTTGTTTTTGAGATAATTTTTATTACGAATTAGCAGAAAGAGGCTGGAATTATGGGAATACTGGAATTTTTTAAAGAACCTGCAGCGGCTGAACCGATTAAAGATGAGGAACAAATTAAAAAAACATATTCTCACTTTAGATTGAGAATGTTTTATTCCTGCTTTATAGGATATGCAATGTTTTATCTTTGCAAAAAGAATATTGCAGCAGCACTTCCGTCAATGAGCAAAGAACTCGGTTATTCAAATCTGGAACTGGGTGTCATTGGCAGTTCATTATACTTTACCTATGCAATAGGCAAATTTGTAAACGGAATGATAGCAGACCGCTCTGACGTAAGAAAATTCTTGCCGACAGGACTTATTCTTGCAGGGCTAGCAAATATCTGCTTTGCGCTCAGCTTTTTTGTCTTTACTCCGGGGAAATTCACTTTCTTTGGTCTTCCCTCTGCAACTATACTGTTGTGGGTACTGGCATTTTTCTGGGGATGTAACGGATGGTTCCAGTCCATGGGTTTCCCTCCTGTTGCAAAAAGTTTAACCTACTGGTTTTCAAATTCCGAAAGAGCAACAAAATGGGCAATGTGGTCTACATCACACCAGACAGGTACTTTCTTAGCAGTAATTCTTTCAGGTTTTGCAATAGCAAAATTCGGCTGGCAGGCTGCTTTTTATATTCCCGGTACTCTGGCTATAATAATTGCACTATGGATGTTCAACAGACTCAGAGATAAACCTCAATCCATAGGTCTTCTGGACATAGAAGAATACAGAGAACCCGAACGAGCAAAAGAAACTGCAAAAACTGAAGCCGAAGATGACGGACTCAGCTATATTCAGGTGCTTGTAAAAAATGTTCTTACAAACAAAGCCGTATGGGCATTGGCCATGGCTTATGTTTTTGTTTATGTAATAAGATTCGGTACAGAGGACTGGATTATCAAATACCTTGTAGAAGCAAAAGACAACTCTCTGGAGCTTGCTTCTATGAAGCTCGCCTGTCTGCCGTTGTTCGGATTTTTCGGCACAATCTCTGCAGGATTGATTTCGGATAAAATATTTAAAGGAGCAAGAGCGCCGATTAACGTAATCTTCCTTATCGGTGTAATTATCTGTATGACAGGTCTGTATTTTAACGGAACAGGCACAAACTTTATTGACTCCGCTTTTTATGCAATCACTGGCAAATCAATGGTTGATGTATTAAAAATCAACGGCTCCGGCGTAATAGATATCCTTCTCATCGGATTTTCAGGATTCTTTACATACGGCCCACAAATGCTGATAGGCGGTGTATGTGCCATAGAATCCAGCTCCAAAAAAGTTGCCTCTGCCGTAACAGGCTTTACAGGTACATTCGGATATGTCGGCGCAATGCTCTCCGGACTCGGAACAGGTATTGTGGTAGACAAATTCGGCTGGAACGGTGCGCTGGCCTTCTGGGGCATATCTGCACTTATCTGTGCAGCAATATGTTTGCCAATGTGTTTTAAAAAGAAAACAGCTTAACCTTTAACAGATAGACAAAACAGGAGAACAATACACATGCTAGATATGAAATACTGTGAACTCAGCAAAGACGGCTTTGGCTGCTGTATGACCGTAAAACAAACCCTCTTCAGCGGACAATCCGAGTTTCAAAAAGTAGATATTTTTGATACAGAATCCATGGGTCGTGTGCTGACACTGGACGGGCTGATGATGACTACAGAACGTGATGAATTTTATTATCACGAAATGATTGCTCACATTCCCATGATGTCGCACAAAAATCCTGAATCAGTTCTTGTTATAGGCGGCGGCGACGGCGGCACTATCAGAGAAGTTCTTAAACATGACACAGTAAAAAAAGTTGTGCTGTGCGAGATAGACGGCATGGTAGTTGATGCCTGCAAAAAATATCTGCCGACTATCGGCTGCGAACTCGACAACCCGAAAGTCGAAGTTAAAATTGAAGATGCTATAGAATTTATCAAAGACAAAAAAGCACAATACGATGTAATTTTGATAGACTCAACAGACCCGATGGGTCCCGGAGAAGGACTGTTTACCGAAGAATTTTACACAAATGTAAAAGAAGCCCTCAAAAAAGACGGTATCATGGCAGCACAATCAGAATCACCTTTCATAAATCAGGCAGAAATGAAAAAAATGTATCCGCTGTTGAGAAAAGTGTTCCCGATTGTTGATACATACACAGGCCCGATTCCTTCATATCCCGGCGGATACTGGAGCTGGTGCTTCTGCTCCGAAACAGTAAGCCCCTTCGATTACATCGACGAAGCAAGAGCAGAAAAAATCACAAAACAGTGCAAAATCTACAACAAAGAATACCACATCGCACGTTTTGCACTGCCAAACTTTGTAAAAGAATTAACAAAATAATTTCATATAGTCAACTGACTCCGACTACTTGTTGAGCCTGTGCATTTATCAAGTCCATTCATTGCTTATAAGTCCGGCACAGTCAACAAGTGCATGGGGTCACTTTCGATATATTTATGCTTTCGACCTCAGCAAATCAATAAGTTCCGAACATTGTAGCCAGACCTTTGCGGCAGATGAATGCTGCCATAAAAAATGCTTCTTTCAATTTTGCAAGTAAATTTTTCATAACCATACAAACACACCTTTTTTACACTCACATGTATATAATGCCCAAAAACCATGGTTTTTAAACACTATTCATCAAGTGATTTTATGGAAATGCCTACTTTGCTGGCAAAATTGTTATTTACAGCGTTTACCAGTTCATTTGATGCATCGACCCAAAAATGAGAGCCGCACAAAATACGGGAATCTGACCCGTCATCTTCTTTGACTTTCATCACAAGAGGATCGCCACCTTTAAAATGAGCCAGCATATCTTTTAGCCCTACAAGTTCTTCGAATTTCATCTCATCGTTGATAGAAATCGTAACAATATTGCTGTTATCAACCGATTTTACGGAATCTACAACTATACTGTACTGCTCCTCGTCACGTTTTTGAACTTTACCGGAGATAATAACCTTTTTCTCTGATTCAAGAAAAGAATTGTAGTCTATCAAAGTCTTGTGAAAAGCAACAAACTCAACCTTGCCTGTTAAGTCTTCTATAATACCCGCTTTCAAGAATTTTGTCGGGTCTTTCTTTGTCGGGATTTGCCTTACCTGTGTCAACAAACCGCATACGGTAACTGGCTTATCATTTGGCATATCCTTTAACTCGGAGATATTATGTGTGGTCAAAAACGGCAGTTTGTCTATTATGCTGGACAGAGGATGGCTCGTAACGTAAAATCCGAGATATTCTTTTTCAAAAGCCTGAATCTGCTTGTCGTCAAATTCGGCATCACTGCCTGTCAGAGTATATGTATCAAGATCCACACCTGTAGAAGTTGTAAGACCCGAGAACAAACTGGCCTGACCCAGAGATTTTGCTTCACTCTGTCTTTTTGCTGATGCAATTAACGGTTCCAGATTTTCTATAAGCTGTTTTCTGCTTTTTTCTATATTTGAAAAAGCACCGGCTTTTATCAAACTTTCCAGAGTTCTTGTGTTATATGATTTGTAATCTATTCTTGTGCAAAAATCATACAATGATTTAAACTCACCGTCTTGGGATTCTCTTTCTTTTTCAATCAGTTCAATAACACCCTCGCCCACGTTTTTTATAGAAGCAAGGCCGAAACGGATATTGTTTCCGTCAGGTGTAAACTTGGCATTTGATTTGTTAACATCCGGTGCAAGAACCTTTATACCCATTTTTTGACATTCGGAAATATAAAGCTGGGTCTTTTCCTGATCACTGGAAACACTGGACAAAAGTGCTGACATATATTCTACAGGGTAATGTGCTTTTAAATATGCTGTCTGATAAGCAACAAAAGCATAAGCTGCAGAGTGGCTTCGGTTAAAACAGTAAGAAGCAAATTTTTCAATCTGTTCAAAAAGTTCCGTAGCGCCTTTTTCAGTCATACCGTGTGCAGCAGAACGTTCTATAAACAGACCCTTTTGCTCTGCCATTTTTTCAATCTGTTTTTTACCCATCATACGGCGGACATTATCAGCTTGACCCAGTGAATAATCAGCAAGGGTCTGGAATATTTGCATGATTTGTTCCTGATAAACAATTGTCCCGTATGTATCCTTCAAAATAGGTTCAAGCAAAGGATGGGCATATTCAATTTTTTGGCGGCCGTGTTTACGTTCAACAAAATCCTGAACCATGCCTGAACCGAGCGGCCCCGGACGGAAGAGAGCAACCAAAGCGCCTAAATCTTCAAATACAGAAGGTTTTAAATCTTTAACAAGCTTTTTCATGCCCGCAGATTCCAGCTGGAACACACCGTCTGTATCGCCTTTTTGTAAAAGTTCAAAAGTTAATTTGTCATCCAGCGGAATTTTATTAATCTCAAGCCACTCGCCTGTTCTTTTTTGTATCATTTTTAAGGCATTATGAATGATAGTAAGGTTTCGCAGCCCCAAAAAGTCCATTTTCAACAGGCCGATATGCTCGTCTTCTATCATTGTATATTCCGTAACTACCAGACCTTCTTTTGAAGGTTCAACAGGCACAACATCGGACAACGGCATTTTAGAAATAATAACACCCGCAGCGTGCATGCCTGTATTGTTTTTTAGACCTTCGATTGCCTTTGCCATATCCACAAGTTTTTTAACTGTAGGATCAGTGTCATAAAGCTTTTTAAGCTCCATACCGTCTTTTAAAGCATCATCAATCTTAATTTTCGGTTCTGCAGGAATGAGCTGCGCCCACTGGTTGCTCTGTGCAAACGGTATATCATAAACCCTTGCAACTGATTTCATGGCGTTTCTTGCAGCCAGTGTACCAAAAGTAATAATCTGACAGACCTTATCCGCACCGTATTTTTGGGTTACATAATCAATAACCTCGCCACGTCGCTCTACACAAAAATCCACGTCGACATCAGGCATGCTGACACGTTCCGGATTCAAAAATCTTTCGAACAACAAATTGTGCTTTATCGGGTCAAGATCCGTAATCTCTAATACATAAGAAACCAAACTCCCAGCAGCAGAACCACGCCCCGGCCCTACAGGGATATCATTTCTTTTTGCATACTGGATAAAGTCAGACACAATCAAAAAGTATTCCGCAAAGCCCATCTTGTTGATTACGCCGAGTTCGTACTCCAGTCGTTCTTTTAATTCCGGAGTAAGAGCGCCGTATCTTTTCTTTATGCCCTGCATACACATATAATCCAGATAAGACTCTGATGTATGGTTCGGCGGCAATTCAAAATACGGAATGTGGTATTTGCCCATTTCTATTATCAAATGGCATTTGTCAGCAACTTCTACAGTATTTTTTATACATTCTTCAAACAGTTCGGAATCCATCCACTTAAAAGAATCTCTGAGCTGTTCCGGTGTTTTTACATAAAATTCATCGTTAGGAAAACGGAACCTGTCATTGCTTTCCTTAAGAGCGTTTGTCTGGATACACAGCAGTGTATCGTGCCAGTCAGCATCTTCTTTTTTCAGATAATGGCTGTCGTTTGTGATTACCATTTTTATGCCGAGTTCTTTTGCAAGTTCTATCATGCCCGGATTTGACATCTTTTGTTTTTCCAGACCGTGATCCTGCAGCTCTATATAATAATCATCGCCAAAAAGCCCTTTATAAAACTTTGCAGCCTCGTAAGAAGCCTCTTTGTTGCCCTGAATAAATCCCTGTGCAATTTCACCTTGCACACAGGCAGAAAGGCATATCAAACCCTCATGATGTTCTTCAATAAGTTCGTGGTTGATTCTGGGTTTGTAATACATGCCCTTGCATTTTGCTATAGAAACGAGTTTTACAAGGTTTTTATAGCCTGTCTGATCTTTTGCAATCAAAACAAGGTGATAAGGATGAGTTTTTGCGGGATTTTTTTCTGTAATATCACCGTCGTACACGTAAAACTCACAGCCGATTAGAGGCTTTAGCCCCATTTCTTTGGCTGTTTCGTACATTTGTATTGCACCGTACATATTGCCGTGGTCAGTAAGAGCAACTGCAGGCATGTCATTTTCTTTTGCAAATTTGCATAGCTCTTTTATTCTAATAGCACCATCCAGCAAGCTATTTTCGGTGTGTAAGTGTAACGGTACGTATTGCATTAAATTCCCCTGTCTTTTATACAGCCAAAAAGGCAATGTTTTATTAAAAACCGTCCTACAAAATATTTAACCACACAAGCCCCGTTTTTTCAGCAAAATTTAAAGTTTGTTTAACGTGTGTTTTAAAATTTCCCATAAAAATGTAAACAAATGTAACATTACTGTTTAAAATCCTAAAGAAATTTTTAATTCTCCCGATAAAACAAATATAGATAAAGATTCTTATTCAGATAATATTCAGGGGTGCAATCAGATGATAAAAAAAGCTCAAAGACCAACAAGCAACATAAGTGAAGGAGTAGCATTTCTTTTAAGAGGTGCAAAAAAAAGACGTTCTATGGCTATTGCCAGTGCAAAAATGATTAACTCCGATATAGGAATTTCTGCAAAGTTGGTGGCCTTAAAGTAAACGCAAGAGAATTTCTTAGATTTTATAAAGTGCTGAAAAGCAAGATGAAGTAAGGTTTTTACTTCCAGGTCGCAACATTGTAACAAAAGCTCCTCAGGCAATCAGATGGCCGTGGAGCTTTTTTGTGTTATTTCTTTTTATCAATATTTTTTTTCAAAGTTTTTTTCTTTTTTGTTTCTGTTGCAGGAGCCTGAGGTTTGTTTATTATGACAAGAACCTCGTCCTCGCCTGCCATTTTGAGATTGTTCCTTGCAATAGCTTCCAGACTTTTTAAAGAACTAAAATCCTCCAGCTCTTCTTTCAATCTCTGATTTTCCGCATAGGCCTGCTGGTTTAGAGCTTTCATTTTTTTGATTTTGCCGTGATAGCTAATGCTCTTTGTTATATTATTAAAGGCACTTATCCCGATTTGAACCAGACAAATCAATAGAACTATTGTTAAAAAAGAATAATAAAAACGAATTTTGTTCTTTCGTTTATTATTTTTTTCCTGAGTTTTTTCAATCAAATCAGGTTTCTTCATTGTCTAACCCCTATTTTGTATAGCAGTTACAATATTATAGCTTCAACATGCCCGAATGACAAGTATTCGGGCATGCTCTGCAGTCTATTTTGGGCTGTAGCCTTACTTTTCGGATTTATTCAGCACGTCTTTTATCTGCTCAACAATATTTTTTGTTGCGTCGTATTTTACGAGTTTTTTTGCATTGTTTTGCAGTTCAATCATTTTTTGTGTATCGTTAATAATTTCTTCGAGTTTTTCCATAAAAGACTCTGCTGTACATTCTTTGTCCTCAAGATACAAAGCAGCACCCTGCTCTGCCATCTCCTGTGCATTTTTGCGCTGATGGTCAGCAGCAGCATAAGGATAAGGTATCAACAATGATGCCAGACCTGACACACAAATCTCTGACAAACTCAAAGAACCTGCTCTGGAAACCGCAATATCAGATGCAAGCATTGGCAGATACATTTTCTTAAAATAAGGTCTTACTAAATATTGAGAATTTTCTGTATAGTTAGGATATACTTTTTTGAGTTCTTTTATTGTTTCGTCATAATTTTTCAGACCTGTTTGATGAATAATCTGGATATCGTATTTTTTAAACAGTTTTTTCAAACATTGAACAAGCACACTGTTTATCTTTTTTGCACCTTGAGAACCGCCCATAACCATAATTGTCAGTTTGTCTTTCAGGTTCCATGCCTGTCTTGCGTGGTATCTGTCAGTGCTTAAAAACTCTTCTCTTATAGGGTTGCCGTTATAGTGTATATTTTTGGATTTTAAATCATCTTTTGCTGCCTCAAATGCTACAGAAACCGATTTTGCAAAAGGTGCAACCGCTTTTGTCACTTTGCCTGCAACAGCATCACATTCGTGAACAACGATAGGAGTATTTGTCAAAATACCTGCAAACAGCATCGGTGCGCTGACATAACCGCCCGTTCCGAATATCAAAGAAGGACGGTATTTGTAGATATAGCCTATTGATTTTATGGTAGCAAGAGTCAGTTTGAATCCCCATTTTAAGAAATCAAAACTCATTGTACGGGGCATGCCTGTAATATCAACCGGCAAAAAGTCAAAAACCTTGTCTTCTGCAATCTTTTTTTCAAGATTATCAGGATTTCCCACATAATATACCTTCTGTGTATCGGATTCTTTTTGCAGTGCAAACCCTACTGCAACAGCAGGATAAATATGTCCGCCTGTGCCGCCGCCCGTTACAAAATATACCTTTTTTGATTCATTATTATCATTAATAGTTTCGCTCATAGTTTCTTATCCTCTTAATTCTCTTCTTTGAAATATTTAATAAAACTCCGACCATGCACAGTGACACTATCAAAGAGGTTCCGCCGTAGCTGATAAACGGCAACGGAACACCCGTCGCAGGTATCAAGGAACTTGATACACTCATATTAATAAATGCCTGCAAACCTATCGAT
This sequence comes from Candidatus Gastranaerophilales bacterium, assembly GCA_944325885.1. Taxonomy (GTDB): domain Bacteria; phylum Cyanobacteriota; class Vampirovibrionia; order Gastranaerophilales; family Gastranaerophilaceae; genus Limenecus. Next base: position 188,556 of record CALVBT010000004.1, read on the forward strand.
AATGTAATACCGACTGCAAGAAGTTTTCCGAACATATCATTTGCCCGTGATGAAATAATAATCCCACGGTGAATAAATGTCCAGAACAAACCTATAATCAAAAAACAGCCCAAAAATCCTAATTCTTCAGCAATAACAGCAAAAATAAAGTCGGTATGCCCTTCTGGCAGCCATGCCAGTTTTTGTTTTGAGTTTCCGTATCCGACGCCCCAAAAACCGCCTGCAGCAAAAGCCAGCAGCGACTGAATTATGTTATATCCTGCACCGTACGGGTCTATATTAGGATTCAGCCATATTTGTATACGCTGCATCTGATATCCGTGCAAAAGTTTCTTCCCGAACAGCATAAATGTAGCCGCAGCAGCAGATATACCGGCAAGCCCTGTTGCTATCATATATTTTACCGAACCTGCTACACTAAGGTACATTACCATTGACGTTATCAAAAGCAAAATTACCATTGATAAGTTCGGCTGTTTGTAAACAAGAAAAATCATTATCAAAATAGGGATAAAATACCTTGCCCATTTTGTAGAGCTAAAAATATTCGCATCCCGATAAAACGCATTGCCAAGCAGCAAAATAACTGCAAACTTTGTCATCTCGGAAGGCTGAAACTGTATAGGCCCGAGCATAATCCATCTTTTTGCACCGTTGACCGTAACACCCAGCGGGGTAAAGTCTACCAGAGCCAGCATTACAATAACAAACCATGCAAACGGAACTGCCCAGTCTTTTAATTTTTTGTAATCCAGTTTCATAAAATATTTCAGCCCGAAAAAGCCTACTATCAAATAAGCAAACTGTTTTAGCGCAAAAGAAGCAGGATTTTGACCCAAATCCATTGCCTTTGGCGCACCGGCAGAAAATATCGCCATTAGCCCTATCACAACAAGAAACGCCACTACCACCATCAAAGTAGTATCAGGCGGGGACAAAACAACGTCAGAACGTACTGTATCAGTGGGTTCTGCAGGCATGTTATTATAGCGTCTTCTTACTCTTCTATTTCTTTGATAAGGCATAGTCTTTAAATACTCTTCCACGTTCTTCGTATCCGGAGAACATATCATAACTTGAACATGCCGGAGATAAAAGTATCACCTGATTGTTTTTTTCAAAAGCTCTATCCACGCCTTCTTGAAAACTTCCATCAACCATTGTTATGTTCTCATATCCGTTTTTACGCAATTCTGCTGCAAATCTGTCTTTTGCCAGTCCCAGCAAAACAACATCATTCACATATTTTTTTACTGTTTCACAAAATTCTGTCAAATCAGTATTTTTGTCCGTACCGCCGGCTATAAGGGTAACGGTTTTTCCTTCAAAAGATTTTAATGCAAAGATAGCTGCCTCAGGGTTAGTGGCTTTGGAATCATTATACACATCTTTGCCCTGAATATTGCCGACAAACTCGCATCTGTGTTCAGGTGCCTTAAACTCTTTTATTGCCTCGGTTATTTTTTCACTGCTCACACCCTCAAGCTTTGCACAAATTATAGAAGCCATAACGTTTTGATAATTATGATTTCCGACAAGAGGGACATCCTTCAGGTCAATAATTTTTTCTTCGCTTTGAGGGTTTCTTTTGTACCAGATAGCGTTGTCTTTTATATAAGAACAATTTTTCTCAAACTCTTTGCCAAAAAAGAATTTTTCACCTGCATAATTTTTTCCGAACTCGAGTACCTTTTCATCTTCAGCACAAAATACCGCAAAAGCAGGTCTTTTCTGAGGTGCAAACAAAGAAGCCTTTGCCTCAAAATACCCGTCCAGTCCGCCATGCCAGTCGATGTGGTCAGGAGTAAAATTCATCCACACAGCGATTTGGGGTCTGAAACTCGGGCTGTATGTGAGCTGAAAAGAGCTGACCTCGCATACAAAATAGTCTGTTTTTTTATCCAGCAAAGAACACGGCGGGATGCCGATATTTCCGCATTTTTCAGCTTTAAATTCTTTATTTAAGATAAAATTTGTAAGCTCTGTTGTTGTGGTTTTTCCGTTTGTACCGGTTATTGCAACAAACGGAACCTGTGTTTCTTTATAAGCAAGCTCAATTTCGCTGATTACAGGTATATTTTTTTCTTTTAATTTAAGCATAAGCTCAGAGTTCGGCGGGATACCGGGGCTTGTTACCGCAAGGTAAACATCCTGCATAAACTCTTGTGAATGGTTTTCAAATTCGGTTTTAATCCCCTCATCATTCAGCTCTTTTACGACCTGTGCATCTTTTTCACTCATCGGTTTTTTTTCTGTAATAAAACAGTCTGCGCCTCTGGAGTTCAAATACTTTGCAGCCGCAATACCGCTTTTTGACAAGCCGAGTATTAAAACCTTTTTATCAAACCATTTTCTTTTCATAACTACCTACCTGTTTAAATACCAGAATAAAAGCACTGCAGCAGAACTAAAAATGAATGTAACACCCGCAAATACTTTTACAATCGTTGTTTCCTTCCATCCGCAAAGTTCAAAATGATGATGAATAGGACTCATTTTAAAAATTCTCTTTCCCGTTAATTTAAAACTTGTCACCTGAAGCATAACAGAAAGAGTTTCTGTCAAATAAATAATACCAATCGGAATAAGCCAAAGCTCAAATTTGCCCATTACAGCCAGCGTGCCGAGTATCCCGCCGAGAGCAAGAGAACCAGTATCACCCATAAAAACTTTTGCCGGATGTCTGTTAAAATACAAAAATCCAAGACATGCGCCTGCTACAGAGGCACAAATTATAGCCAAATCAACATTGCCCATTATCAGATTTATAACAGCAAGAGCAGCTGTAGAAATAACCATGTTGGAAGCAGCCAATCCGTCCAGTCCGTCTGTAAGGTTAACCGCATTAGAAACACCTGTTATAAGAAAAATCCCAAAAATCGGATACAAATAACCGAGATTTAGTGTCCATTCGCCAAAAGTCAAAAATGTTCTGCCGCTGATTGTCACAAACATTACAGGCAAACACGCAATAGCTATTTGCAACAACAATTTTCCACGTGCGCTAAGCCCCTTGTTGTCATGGTGTGCAAATTTTTGTGCATCGTCTTGAAAACCTGCAAACATAAAAAATATAAATGTTATCAACAACAAAAATGCGCCTGTTGAGGTTTTTTCCGCCATAAACAACGATATTACAGAAGCCAGTATAGCCGCAGCAACAAGAAAAACACCGCCCGTTGTAGGAGTTCCGCCTTTTTTGGCATGGGATTCCGGAGCCTCTTCTCTTATATATTGTCCGAGCATTTTTTTCTTTAAAAATTCAATATACGGCACTCCGAGAAGCAACGCCAATACAAATGCAACAAGAGCAGCAACTATTGCCAGAATCATTGTTCACCTAACTCCCTAATTATATCTTCAAACTTCATAAAACGTGACGCCTTAAACAAAATAGCACTGCCTTTCTGTACATTTGCTTTTATAAACTCTGCAACGCCATCACTGTTTTCAAAACTCTTTGCCTCATGTTTCACACCATGTGTCATATATTTTGCAAGAGGCCCTACTGTAATAAGTTTTAAATCTTCAAATTTATTTAAAAATTCGCCTATTTCTTTATGATATTCTGCTTCGTCTTTTCCGAGTTCTCCCATATCGCCCAATACAAGGCATCTCGGAGATTTTTGAGTAGACAAAAAAGTGCTGATAGCAGCTTTTAAAGACTCGGGATTTGAATTGTAGCTGTCATTTATGACTCTATATCCCGCTATATCAAGCAGTTCCCATCTTTTTTCAATAGGTTTGTATTTTTCCAGTCCTTTTGCGATTTTATCCTTGGACAAGCCGAGTTTTAAAGCCGCATTGATTACAAATAGTGCATTTTGGATATTATGAAGACCTTCAACATTTATTGTGTAGTCTTTATTTTTGTATGTAAACCTGCTGGAATTTTGCTCCAGTTTAATATTGCTTAAATCAGAAGACTCAAGCCCGACATAAAGAGTCTGACCTTTATATTGATTTACGCTCCTGATTAACGGTGTGTCATGTGCAATCAAAAGCCCGTCAGGTTTTAAATAAGAGGCTATTTCACATTTTGCTTTTGCAATATTTTCTACAGAACCCAGTCTGCCGATGTGCGCTGTGCCTGTGTTTACAATAACAGCAATATCAGGAGTTGAATATTTTGAAAGGAGTTCAATTTCGCCAAGCCCTCTCATTCCCATTTCGAGAATCAAAACCTCAGTATCCTCGGGCATTGAGAGCATTGTCTGGCAAAGACCTATCTCATTATTATGGTTTAAAGGCGATTTGTGGATTTTATACCCCTCTGCCATGACAGAGGCCATCATTTCTTTTGTGGTTGTTTTGCCGGAACTTCCTGTTATTGCTATTGTTATAGGATTAATTTTGTTCTTATAAAACTGTGCTATTTGAAGATATGCTCTCAAAGTATCTTCTACATACAAAACAAAACCGGCCCCATCAAATATCAAAGATTTATCAGCGGTTATATAGCCCTTTGCACCATTTTTGAGAGCAGATTCAATAAAATCATGCCCGTCAAAACGTTCTCCCTTCAAAGGAAGGTAAACATCGTTTTTTGTAATACTTCTGGAATCAGTTGAAATATTCAACTCTTCCGGAGTGCCTTGACACTGCAAAACCTGAGCATTTGTAGCGTTTACTATGTCATTAAAAGTTAATTTCATAAATCCACACGCACTGGCCGAATTTCATTCCGGCAACGCCTACTTAAAAAATATTACTAAAAAATAAAGTCAAATACAATTTGTCCAAAAAAATTTTAGCCAGAAACTATAGCCGCACCTGAACTTGTCCCGAGCCTGTCCGCACCGGCGTTTATCATAGCGAGTGCTTTTTCTTTATCTCTTATACCGGCAGAGGCTTTTACTCTAAGGCCGTGAGGTTTTACTGTATCAGCCATAAGCTTTACATCTTCCGCTTTTGCACCTGTTCCGTTTTTTACAAAACCCGTAGATGTTTTGACAAAATCGGCCTGAGCCTTTACGCAGATTTCACAAGCTTTTGCGATTTCTTCCCGTGTGAGCAAATCAGTTTCCAATATCACTTTTAGAGGTTTGTCAGCACAGGCTTTTTTTACTTCTTCAATATCTTTTTGAACAAAATCCCAATCTTTGTCCTTGATTTTAGAAACATTTATGACCATGTCTATCTCATCTGCACCGTCTTTTACAGCCATTTGTGTTTCAAAAGCCTTTACGGAAGACAGGTTTGCCCCGAGAGGGAACCCGACAACCGTAACAATTTTTATATCAGTATCTTTTAGATACTGTTTTGCCAAAGCAACATTTACAGGATTTATACACACACCTAAAAAACCGAACTTTTTTGCCTCTTCAAAAAGTTTTACCAGCTCTTCTCTGGTTGCATCCTGTTTTAAGAGGGTATGTTCTATATATTTTGCCAATTCCATAATCTCAATCCTTATTCCGCTTTATTTTGTCATCTCTAATATCTGGGCAGACTTTATTTTTTTTGGTGAAAACTGCTCCACATGCCTGCTCAAAAGTTCAAAACAGAACCCGCAAATTTTTTCCGTTGCAAGTTCGTCGTATCTTGTCTTTGCATCAAAGTCCAGCTGCAAAAGAGTATTTAAAAAATCTCTTATTTTATAATGCAATTTTACCGCTTTGATAGTATGTTTTTTGCACTCAGGGCATACTGTGCCGCCGTTTTGAGCAGAAAAATAGATATTTTCTTTGTCCAATTTTCCGCCGCAGCAGGCGCATGTTTCCAGCTCCAGTGAATAACCCGCAATGTGCGTTATTTTTAACTGAAATTTCAAAACAGAAAGCAAAAGAGAAACCTTGTCCTTCGCTTTTGAAACAGCTTCAAGAGTTTTGTAAAACAGTTCATAAATCTCTTCGCTGTTCGGGTCGTTTTCTACACCAAAGCTATGCACAACATCGCTGCAATAAATGGAATAAAAAAGCTTGTCCATGTCATTTCTTATGCTTTTAAACGTGTTTATTGCCTCTGCCTGACAGATTGTATCAAGATTTCTGCCCTTGTGCAGCATTAATTTGTTGGCAATAAGCATATCCATCCTGCCGCCGAGTTTGCTTGTAGATTTTTTCGCACCTTTTGCAACACCTTTTATAATGCCTTTGTCTTTTGAATACATGACAACAATTTTGTCAGTTTCTGACAAGTTGTAAGACTTCAAATTTATAGCATTAGTGGTAAAGTTTTGCATGGCTTTTATAAACCTTGTGCCTTATAAAAACAGCCTTCATGACTAAAACTGAATATTAAAGCTGTTGTCTACAGTACCGTGATAAGCACCTCTGAGCATTTGTTCTATCTCGACTTTATTGTCGCTGACTTCGATTGCAACATCTTTGGAGATTAAATCCTCTTTTATAAGCTGCAGCAGCGACATATTCATTGTAATCATGTCGTTATAAGAGCCTTTCTTAACAAGGTCATAAATCTGCTCGAGTTCGTCTTTAATAATAAAGTCTTTGATAGTAGGAGTAACCACCATGATTTCGCATGCCGGAACACGTCCCTGTCCGTTTTTAAGCGGCAAAAGTTTTTGCGCAACACATGCTTTCAATGTTTCTGCCAGCTGCTTTCTGACATTATCTCTGTCAGAAGGTTCAAACATGCCGACTATTCTGCTCACCGTCTGGATTGCATCATTTGTGTGCAAAGATGCAATTACAAGGTGGCCTGTTTCTGCAGCTTTCATAGCACTGGTCAGAGTTTCCATATCTCTGATTTCCCCGATAAGTATAACATCAGGGTCCTGTCTGAGTGCATATTTTACACCTTCCGGGAACGAAACAGTATCAATCTCTACCTGTCTTTGGGTAATGATACAATTTTTGTTAGAGTAAATAAACTCGATAGGGTCCTCGATAGTGATAATATGTTTGCGTTCATTTTTGTTGATTAAATCAATCAAAGAAGCAATTGTTGTAGATTTACCTGAGCCTGTAGGCCCTGTAACAAGAACGATTCCGCTGTGGAACCTTGCAAAATTGTTCAACGCAGGCGGAAGGCGTAATTCTTTAAAAGTAGGAATTTCGTAAGGAATAATTCTGAAAACAAGAGAAGTATTCCCCAGCTGTCTTGCCAAATTGATTCTGAATCTGGAAACCCCTTTTATTTCGTAAGAAAAATCAAGGTCAAATGCTGCTTGAACCTTTGTTCTCAGGTATTTCGGCAATACAACATTCAAAACATGCGAAATATCCTTTTCATTAATAACAGGATAATTTGTTTTTACAATTTTCCCGTCTTTTCTGACTACAGGCACTTCGCCTATTCTCAAATGGACATCAGAGACGCCCTCTTCTACCGCTTTTTTCAAAAAAGTGTTTATATCAAAAATAATTTCATTCTTTTCCAATGTATTCTCCTCCATTTATATTGTATCCACTTTTGTAAAGAAAAGAAAATATTTTATAAAGTTTAACAAAAGTTTACTCAAGTTTTGAAAAAAAATGCCGTAATACAACATATGAATCGTAAGTGTGAAGTAAAACGATTCAAGTTTATACACATAACAGGAGGCGTACTCGTGATTACAAAGAACATGTATTTAGACATGGAATCAGACATGGCACTGGAAGAACTTCAAAACGAACTCGAAGGCATCAAACTCATGTTCAATGAAAAAAATTGTTTTAAAAACAGAAAAAAGGAGAAGAAATTTAAAAACAAATTGTGCTGGGACTAAAAAGTCTTTAATTAAAAAATTGAATATTTCTTTTAAAAAAATCGGCCTTCGACGGCCGGTTTTTTTGTGGCTTTTAATTGACAAAATCTACAAAAAAACAGACAATATTATTATCTTTTGACCACAAGTAACAAATTGTTAAGAGCATGGGTCAAATGAGTAAATTTAATTTTTGAGTACACTTTATTAATATGTGTGAAAATACCATATCCAACAAAATTTATAACAGGTGGGGTAAATATATATGTTTAATTTGAAAAATCTAAAGATTGTAAAACAGCTAAATTCTATTAAGCCAAGATTGAAATGGCTGATGTTTTCACAAATTCAAGATTACAAAGTCAATTCCAAATACATAGACATGATTTGTTCTGACAATGATACAGTCACTGCCAACGACAAACTGGAAGATATCGTACGTGCTTCTTTGATTAGAGAATTTACCCCGGAAATTACAAAAATGAAATCATACGATTTTCTTGTTGATGCAGTTGTACACAATCTAAAGAAAAAACAGTTGAAAAACTACGAAACTTCCATACAGGAATAAAACAAATTTATCCGATTGACGCAAAAAAATGATACTTGCAGGCAATGTAAGTATCATTTTTTTTGTAAAAAATACAAGCACTGAACAATCAAAAGTGTTTTAGCCGTCTGAAAAAAGCCTCGGCAAAGGAGAAACGTTAATGACAACAATAATCGGTATAAAAATAAATAACAGAGTAGAAAACGCCGTACAGGTTCAGGAAATTTTGACAAAATACGGCTGCATAATAAAAACAAGAATAGGACTCCACGAAGAAATCCATGGCCAATGTTCGCCAAGAGGACTGATTCTGCTTGAAATTATAGACGACAAAGCCAGCGTCGATATAGCCAATGAGCTATGCGACATAGAAGACATTGAAATTCAGCAGATGAAATTCAATCCTTAGTTTTCCACCATGTTCAACATATTTTTGAAAGTTTTTTGAGCAGATGCTCTGTGGAAACTCAAAATACCGTTAGATACACGGAATACAGGAGATTTTCTCTGCATTCTCATATCATAGGTAGCTTGATCAATTTTGCCCTGTTCAAGTTTCTTTTTATATTTATTTTTTGTTGTAATAATATTCAAACGAGGAAGGAAATAGCCGAGCAGTGCAGCCATAAATCCTATACCGCCGAGTTTTACGGAAGCCTGTGCATTTTTAGCAAACTTCAAAACTTTGTTGTCTTTAGCAACATTTTTAACAGCATTTTCCAGAGCCTTAAAGCTTTCTGTGCCTTTAGCCTGAGCATCTTTCAATGCATTTAAGATACCTGCATTGTCTTTTTCTTTAGTAATAGCATCAAGCTCTTTGGTAAATCCGAACTTGTTCATTACTTTTCTGATGTTACCGCCGTTTCTTTCCAGCATTTCAGAAAGATTAATGAGCGGATTGTCAGCATTTTTCAATTCTGAATACCAGTTATCAAGCTGGGATTGAGAAGTAAATGCAGTGTCTTTAAAAGAGAATTTCTTTCCGCTTGTGACAATCGGTACACCTGATTTTTTTGTAATCATATAAGCAACAGCACGGTTGATAAGCGGTGCGCCGCCTGCTGACAAAGCTACTGCGGGAACGTCACGTGTAATAACTTCACGTTTTTCATCGTTATCTCTTGATTCAAAAAATCTGCCGCCGAGCATAAACATTGTACCGACAGCAAAGAATGCCGCTCTTGTTAAAGAACCGTTGGAATCAATATTACAGTGTTTGCCGAGCCATTCAAAAGCCTGTCTGCCGGCACTTTGAGTTGAACCAAAAGAAGGCTGGTTAGCATTACGATTATTTAAATTTGTTCTTGATGCGTTAGAAGCAGAAGAATAAGCTGCTGTAGAAACATTATTTATTTTCATTTACAGCCTCCTTTCCTTCATTTGCTGACGCAGACTGTGCTGCAGGTGCAGCATCACCGGTATTCAACCCGTCTTTTCCGGGGAATTTTTTGTCCGTCTGATAAAGCTTTGGAATAATCAACAAGAAAGCAGACAATGCTGATACAGCAAGGATATTTGTAATAAGTCTTAAATCATGAACTTTCTTGTGGAATTTATCAATAAATGTGCCTCTGTCTTCTTTTGTTTTAGCAGCCTTTTTAGAGAAATCATCGAGATAGTTTCTCATATCGCTGAACAATGAAGAAATGCTGTAAACTTCTTTATCGCCGCCGATTTTTATCTTGTCAGCACCGTCGATAAATTTGCCGTTTGCTTTGTTCAAAGCTGTCAATGTTGCTACGGCTTCTTTTTTCAATTGTTTTGTTTTAGCACCTTTTTCAAGGTTTTTCTTCATCAAGTCAGCCAGTTTGTCAACAAGACCTCTTTCTTTGTCATAACCGGCAAAAGCTTTTTCTGTCAGTTTATCAACAAAATCTGATTTAATAGCCTGATTTTTAATGTCGGCTGTTGTATTTTTCATGATGTTTTTAAATGAAGACAAAACATCGGTAGTAACTTTGGCAGACTTCCCTCTCAAAAGACCGACCGCAGCCATCATTGCTAACGGAACATAGAAAAATGCCGGGCCGGAAAGCAATTCTCTGACAAGTTCTTCTCTGCCTGCTTTATAATTAGGATGACCGAGTTCTTCATGGTTTCTCATATAACCCTGAATTGTTCTCGGAGTCATCATACCTACAGTATCTATTGTTAAAAACTCGCCTAAAAAACCATTATTCTCGATAAAAGTAGCAAATCCTACACCCAAATTACCGAAAGAAGGATTTTTAGTCTTTTTGTTGTTATCAGTTTGAATATTTTGCTGATATTGTCTAGTGTAATTTACTGAATTTAACTTCATTTAGTCCTACCAAAGTCTTCACATATCTGTTAAAGCAAAACATATTTTTAAATTGCTAATTGTAACGGATATTTTAACATAATTTTACAAATATGTGTACCCTTTACACTTATTTTTTTGACTTTTGTTAAGTATTGTTAAGGATGTAGCAGTTAAAATTTTGCCTCAAAACACTACATACATAGTAGTTTTAAGGATTTTGTCTTTGTTAAATCATGTGAAGCATTTTTTGAGTTATCAAAAAAAATTTTTTTTGATTTATAATCTAACTGTATATAAGTAAACAGAAGGAATAAAGGAACTATTAATGCCAACCGAAACTGAAAACAAAATGACAATAGGTATTCCAAGAGCCATGTCCTATTACAATTACTTCCCGTTCTGGTACGGATTTTTTGAAGATTTGGGAATAAAAATTGTAATCTCCGACAAAACAACAAAACAAACCATGTCACAGGGGTCGGCTCTGGTTGTTTCAGAAACATGCCTACCTATAAAAGTTTATGTAGGTCACATTCTCAACCTGCTGGAAAAAGGTGTGGACAAAATTTTTATTCCTTCAATACAATCTATTGACCACAAAATCTACAACTGCTCAAAAATCAGAGGACTTCCTGATTTAATAAAAAATGTTGTAAAAAAAGATTTTACTATTATTGATGCAACATTAGACAAATCTCAAAAAAACCAGGGGCTTTATACCTTCTTGAAAGAAGCTGTTGCCCCGTTTGGAATCACTGACGAAAAAAGAATCCGTCAGGCATCAAAAGAAGGCTGGAAGGTCATGAACAATTTTAAAATCATGCTCAATTCCGGCATACCGTTTGAAAAAGCATTGAGTTATGCAAAAAAAGGACAGGTTGTTATAGTTAACAACCAAAAATCATATCCTATCAGTGTTGCTGTTCTTGCACACAATTACAACCTTTTTGATGACAGAATTTCAATGAAAATTTTTGATAAACTTGAACACCTTGATGTAAAAACTTATACAGCAGAGCAGCTTTCCATGGAACAATTAAAAGAAGGCATTTCTTCCATGGAATCAAAACTCTACTGGGCAAATGAATATGAAATGACAGGAGCTGCAGGACATTTTCTGCAGGACAACAACATTGACGGTATTATCACAATCAATGCGTTTGGATGCGGGCCTGATTCTATCATGGTAGAAAGAATTTCCCGTGCGGCAAGAAAATTCAACAAACCTGTTCTCAATCTTTCTGTTGACGAACAAACAGGAGAAGCCGGCTTTATTACCAGAATCGAAGCGTTTACAGACATGCTTTTCCGCAAAAAACGTGCAAGTATTTTAAATAAAATTAATCTTAATGAAAATGCAAAAAGTTCTGCAAATGTTAAAACCAACAGCATAGAAATTTCAAAACAATAAAAAAATGCAAACAAACCTTAACAAATCACAAGCACCCGAGGTAAACATTACAAAAACGGGGTACAGAGCATTATTTATATTAATGAAATTGATTGAAAAGCCTCTGTCCAGAGATGAAATCCTCGAATGTTTGAGTGCAGACCCTATTGCAAAAAAAGACTTTTCAAAAGATACAATAACAAATACAATCAATGCGCTGAGATTGGCAGGTTGTATAATCAGCAGACCCACCTTGAGAACAGGAAACAAATATATCCTGAAATCACACCCTTTTGGTGCTATTTTGACAACCCAACAGGCAGAAGCTCTTCAAAATCTGCGGGAGAACATTGTGTCTACCGGAGATTGGGAACTGCTTATCTACCTTAACAATTTATATGCAAAAATAGCAAGGCTCACACCTGACAACGAAACAAAAAATCTGCTCCTAAACAAACATCCTCTGAGAAACATTGACTACAAACTGATAAACAAGCTTTTGTTCTGTGCAAAAACAAATCACAAGCTGAACATAACATATCTTTCGCCTCAAAACGGAGAAGAAAACTTTGATTTTGCACCGGAATATTTAACCTTTGAAAATGAAAAACTCTATGTCTGGGGTCATAACAAAAAACACAATGAATTTTCTTTTTTGCGTGTTGACAGAATCATAAAAATCAACTCGGCAACTTTTATCACAAACGAAGACAAAGCAAAAGAATTCCCCAAAGAAGTAGTTTGTGTGCAATACAAACTAAAAGGCTACAGCGCACAGACCTATGCAAAAAATGAACACGAAAAAATTCTGCAAGAATATAAAAATGACGAATATTCTTTGCTCATCAGTGCGAATGTAACAAACAAATTCAACTTTTTCCAGCGGATTCTCTCCTTTGGGCCAGACTGCCTGATTATTTCGCCTGACACAATAAAGCAGGAGTTTGTAGACACTCTAAAAAGAATAAAAAGGAGATATGATGCCGGAGAATAACAAAAAAATTGCTAATGCCGGCTTACGCCTGCTTATTATGCTCAAAGAATTGTTCCAAAGGCCTCTTTCTGCAAGAGAACTGCTGTATTTTATCGAAGAACAAACAGACAACGTTTACAGAAAAGAAGTCATAAACAAATACCTGAATACTCTAAAAATTCTCGGCATAAATCTGGAAAAAAATAAAAACCGCTATTCCATAAAACGAAATATAGAAACAATTGAATATGACAAAATGGATTTGTCCTTGATTCTGTTCATACAAAAATATGCGGCCAACCTGCATCACGAACATTTGAAAGAAAATATCCTCGAGGCACTTCAGCTTATTGAAAAAAGCTACTCACCCAGAACGCTGGCTCTTTTAAGCAGCAAAAAAATACGCACCTATCTGCCTCAGGCTCCTGTTGTAATAAAAGACGAAAACATAAAAAAATTTGAAAAATACTGTGCAGAAAAATTAAAGCTTGAAATTGTTTACAAAGAAAATCCTGAGGCAAAAGAACAAAGTTTTAAAATAGCACCTGTAAAATTGAGCTACAAAAACGGAATAGCCTTTTTAACAGGCTACTGTTACTATTCAAACTCATACAAACTTTTTCTGCTCGAAAATATAATTGATGCAAAACAAACTCCGCAGCTGAGTATGATAAACTCCACCGGTGCAGTAACATTTAGACTCACGGGACGGCTTGCCCACTCTTATGTGCTAAAAGAAGGAGATATTGTTATACAGCATGAAACAGACTCTATAATAGTTTCAAACTCAATAGAGGATAAAGATTTGCTGCTAAAAAGACTGATTAGATATTACGATGCGTGTGAAATACTATACCCGACCGTTATGCGAGAAAAAATGCTCAACCTCATAAATGAAATGGAAAACCTCTATGCCTGACAAAAAAAATAACAAAATAACCGGCCAAAAAGGAGAAGCCATTGCCTGTGAATATCTAAAAAAGTCAGGGTACAAAATTCTCGCAACAAATTTTAGATACTCACGCCTTTCAGAAATCGACATCGTCGCAAAAGAAAAAGACACAATCGTATTTGTTGAAGTAAAAACAAGAAGCACAACCGCATTCGGCCACCCGTTTGAGGCAATAAACAAACAAAAACTCAGTCATATTTTTCAGGCAGGTTTGTACTATTTAAAAACCTCGGGTGAAAAATTTAAAAATTATCGAATAGACATCATTTCAGTTCTCGAGCCGGACAACCCGAAAATTGAACATCTTAAAAATATCAGCCTGAACTAAAAAACTATTTTGTTGATGCAAGTGCTTTATATTTTGCAGCAAGCTGATTGTACTGATCTACCTGAGCAACGGTAATACGTGCAAGGAAATCATACTTTGCATTTAATTTATCATATTCTTCTTTTGAAACAGTGGCAGATGAAAAAGCAGGATTGTTAGTATTAGAAGGAGCCTTGGGTTGAGGTTTTTCCGCATTCCCGAAGTTTCTTAAAGGTTGGCATGACATAACATTTGTGGCTAAGTTAACGCGCATTGTTTCTCCTTTCTTTCTTCTCTACTAACACATTTTCTCTCCAGCTTTTTAATTATAACTCTTTGTGTATACAATTTCAATAATCTTTACAATCTTTTTTGGAAAATATTTTTTATTGCTTTTCCGGGCTAACTATTTAGCCAAAAGTGTAATCTTTTTTATGCAAATACAGGCTGCAGCCGTTAGTTCTGAAGTAGTAAAAAAACAAAAAAAAGCAAAATCCGTTTTGTGGATTTTGCTGAAATAGCGTCACTAAGGAGTTTAAGATGTCCAAAGAAGACTCATTAATTTACCCCGTCTTCTAAGCTTTTTATCAGTTCAAATACTCTTTCAAATGTGTAATCTCGTGTTTTTCTTTCAATTTTCTCAATGCAATATTTTCAATCTGTCTGATTCTTTCCTTTGAAAACCCGAGAGTTTTGCCGATTTCTTCAAGTGTTTTTTTGTTGTGTCCGTCCAGCCCGAAACGATTTATCAAAATCGTTTTTTCTCTCTGATTTAAAAAGTCCAGCATTGACATTACATCTTTGTACAAAAAGGCTGTCTGTGTAGTAGAATCAGGCGATTTGTAGCTGTCATCCGCAACATAATCCTCTAATACCAAATCCTCTGCTATAGGTGTATCAAGGCTCACCGGATCTTTAAATATGGCATTTTTTATATTGTCCAGTTTCTTTACCGATATCCCCAGCCTGATGCTCATCTCTTCATCGGTCGGTTCTCTTCCCAGTTCTGCTGCTAATTTTGCAGCAACTTTTTTGTAGAGTCTTATTTTGTCTGTCATATGCACCGGTATTCTGATTGTACGTGAGTGGTTGGAAATCGCTCTGACAATAGACTGTTTTATCCACCACGTAGCATAAGTACTGAACTTAAAGCCTTTTGTATAGTCAAATTTATCAGCTGCTTTCATCAGCCCCAAAGATCCCTCCTGTACCAAATCCATAAACAACACGCCCTGACCTATGTACTTTTTGGCGATGCTCACCACCAGCCTCAAATTTGCCTGTACCAATTTTTTCTTTGCCAGCTGTGCATCTTTTCTTCTGCCTTCTTTGATTGTCTTGCCCAGCTCTCTTTCTTCTGTTGTTTTTAAAAGTTTTATTCGTCCTATATCTTTCAAATAGTTTTGTAAAATATCATTTTTTTTAACAATTGTGCTGAATGTTTCGATACTTTCAACATCATCACGAGTATCAGAAGTTTCTATAACAGCCCCAAACTCTTCTGAAGGCACTATATTCTCTTTTTCATCAATATCTTCCAGCACAAAACCCTGTGCCAAACTATTCATTGTCATCAATCCCTCGCTCAACTTATATTAAATTTTTTATAAATCTCTCTCTTGTAATTTCCATGACGACAATATGAAAAAAAAGTTTCCAAAAATTTGTAGACTCTGTTACAATTTATTTCTTTTTGACCGGAAATATATTATTATTTTTATAAATAACGGTTGTACAGCCTTTTTAACAAAAACAACAACCCGCACAAAATTTAGATTGAGGCGTCAATGTTCAGCAAAGAAAAAATTATAGAAATTTTAAACAGCGAAGATTTGTATATAGACAATTTTCTGCTTGAAGCTTTTATAAAAAACTGGAAAATCGAGCCGATATATGAAGATGCAAACGGCACAGAGTTTTTTGATGATATGGCCATAGAGAAAATTCGCAACGGCATAAAACAAAAACAACCAAAATGCGAAATAAATATCATGGACAAAGATGAAATAAAACCTGTGGACATGGCTGTAGAAATTTCTGAACAAGCAGAAAATTTTGACCTGCCTCAAAATGAACAGGAAAATACTCCTCAAGAACCGGAACCATCACAACCCGAAGAAGAAGCCATACCCGTCGCACAGGCAGAACCGGTGCAAGAAGTGACAGAACTTCCTGTTGCAATACTGAATGAAGTAAACAAAGAAGTCGAAAACGAGCTGAAAAATGTAACACTCGACATTTCCAACCAGACACTGGCTGTGCTTGCAGAATCCATTGCCAGAAAGATTACATACGATGTTGCTGATTTTATAAAGAAAACGGATTTTATAGAAGATGCCGTACAGCTCGGAGAATACAAAAAAGACAATCAGATACTTTTGCAAAAAATAGATGAACTTATTTCTGATAACAAAATTCTTATCAAAAGGATTGAAGAACTTGAAAAAGACAACAAATGTTTTGTAAAATTGTTCGGAAATATTTACGTAAAGAATAAATAATACGCATGACACTAAACCTCAAAGATAAAATAAAATCTCAACTTCCCAAAGCAGCACTAAATGCGCTGGAATTGTGTTCCAAAACCGCAGATGACAACGGTTTTAAAATATATCTTATCGGCGGGGTAGTCAGAGATTTGCTGCTCGAAAAAAAGATTATAGACATTGATGTTACTGTAGAAGGCAATGCTACAGAATTTTGTCATACACTTTCTGACAAAAAAATCTGTAAAATACTGCAGGTGCAAAACGAACTCAAAACAGTAAAAGCACTGTTTAAAAACGATATTGCTATAGATTTTGCTTCAACAAGACAGGAGTTTTACCCCAAAAGAGGTCATCTGCCCGTAATCGCAAGAATCGGCTGCACTCTTGAAGAAGACGTCCTAAGACGTGATTTTACAATAAATGCCCTGGCAATTTCATTGAATGAAAAAGACTTTGGCACAGTGATTGATTATGTCGGCGGAGTTGAAGATATTAAAAACAAAATTTTAAAAGTCTTGCATGACAACAGCTTTAACGAAGACCCTTCAAGAATAATAAGAGGTCTGAAATTTGCAGCAAGATTTAATTTCCACAGAGATGAATATACAAAAGAACTTCAGGAAAAATATATAAATACCCAGCTCCATGATGATATCTCGTGGACAAGAATAAAATCCGAACTCAAGCAGACATTTTCCATGAATGATGCAAAAGTTTATGACATGTTTCTTATAAACGATACATACAAACTTGTTTATGGAGAGAAACCACCGGTAAAAGGTCTGGAAATAAAGACTCTTGTGGACAAATATTCACCGGATTATGTATGGCTTGTTTATCTCGGAACTGTCTTAAATAAACCGGAAATCATAGAGGCTTTTTGCCTGACAAGGCCGGAAAAGAAAATTTTTACGGACAAAAACACCCTGCTTAAGGGAGATTTGAATTTAAAAAGTACAAATTATGAAATATACAAGTTTTTTGAGAAAAAGAGCATAGAAGCTGTATTAATTTATTATCTTTTGACAAAAAGAAAAGAACCCCTAGTCTATCTGGAAAAACTCATGAACATAAGAGTAGAACTCAAGGGCGAAGAGTTAATGGAACTGGGCATTACAGAAGGCAAATTAATAGGCAAAATGCTGGATGAAATTTTAAAAAGAAAACTGGCAGGAACTATTATTACAAAAGCGGATGAAATAAATTTTGTAAAGTCTGAAACAAAATAGTTGAAATTTAAAATTTGCCATGTATAATAAAAATTACCGATTGCGAGAGTAGTTCAGTGGTAGAACACTTCCTTGCCAAGGAAGGGGTCGCGAGTTCGAGCCTCGTCTCTCGCTCCATAAAAAATAAGCACCCGTCAGGGTGCTATTTTTTTATGGAAGAAAGACAAAGAGACTAAATTACTATCTGCTTCATCCGGTGGATTACAATGGTTCAAAAAGAGGTAATATTATTTCATACACCAAAAGGAGTTTATAACCATGATGAAACTAATCGTTTTTGTAATAGCTGTAGCCGCAATATGGTTTGCATACACAAACTGGGGCAAACCTCTCAACGTTGACAATGCCGTCAAAAGCGGAACATCTGCAATAAAAACAGAAAAAAGCATCGACAGAGTAATCCACTCAAGAGAAAACACAGCCAAAGACAATAAAGAAATGCTGGATAAAATCTAGTTACTTTGTCCTGCTCTGTAACCGCACCAAGCAAAAATTGCCGGCATAAACTTATCAAGATGCAAATGCTCTACAATAGGAACCTTGGCAACAACAAGCGCACCCAGAGCGTCATCCATATTGATTATAGAGTCTTTTAATGTAAGCTTTCTATCCGGTTCTTTGTCTTTCGGGTCATTAATCATATTGGATAAAAATGCAGCCAGAGGCATGCCCGCAACAAGAGATGTAACAATTGCTGCGACCTTCACAGGCTTGGAATTTTTATATTTTGTATTGTCTTCAAGAAGTTTCAACGCACCGCCTACAAGAAGAGTAGGTACTGTTGCGTTCATAAACTGGAAAACACCTTCTTGAACTTTACGTTTTTTGTTTGCTTTTTTATCAACAGCAATACCCGTAACAGCACCGCCTGCTATACTTGCGGTACTAAGAGCAAGAACTTCTTTTAAATGATAATCAATTTTAAATAGATTAATAGGATTTTTTAATGCCTGCTTTCCAAACTGCTTTTTTGCAAAATAAACCATAGGCAGCAATGTTGCAATAATAGAGCCGCCTGCCACTAAAGCTTTATTCTTCCAATCCGGTTCTTCTACCCTGTGATTTCTTTTATAATACAAAGTCGAATATACGTTTTTGGTGTGGGCAGTATTTTGAAAAGAGCTGAATACGTTCTTTTTTGATTTATTATTAGTGTTTACGGGCGTAATCATTTTACCTACTACTATTAATCACATCTACACCTATAAAACCACAGAAAATAAAAATTTGCTATAATCTTTGTAAATAAACATTAAGGGAGAACAAACTATGATAATAGATAATATCGAAAACGCAGAGTATTACTACGGATTGGGCGAAAAATTTAAAAAGGGATTTGAATTTCTGAAAAACAATGACCTCTCAAAATTTGAAAACGGAAAATACGAAATAGACGGTCAAAACCTCTTTGTTTCCATACAGGACTACAACTCAAAACCGGAAAATGAAGGCAAATTCGAAGCCCACAAAAAATATGCCGATATCCAGTTCATAATCAAAGGTACAGAAAAACTCGGATATGGAAATGTAAAAAATTTTAAAGCAACAACAAACTATGACTCTGAAAATGACATTGTATTTTTAGAAGGACATGGCCAGTTTGCACAGGCAAAAGAAAATACATTCCTGATTTTTATGCCTCAGGATGCACACATGCCCTGCATTGCTGTTGAAAATCCTGCTTATGTAAAAAAAGCTGTTGTAAAAGTAAAAATATAAGCAATGTATATGTAAATTTGTTGTAAACAAGATTTTTTGCATGTAAAATATTTATTGTACAAGACTTGTGGATTAACAATTCATGGAATTTTTCAGAAAAAATCAAAAAATTATAGTAGGAATAATCGCTGTTTCGTTTTTATTATTTATGTTTGCACCGATACTTATCGCATTCATAGCTAAATAGTCCGAACAGTACGAGATGAGAATAGTTATTACCCCTTTGCAAAGTATGTAGAGGATTAGGATAAAACAAATGCCGCATACACAATATGCATATAAAGCTAAAAGCCGCGGTTTTTATATACAAAATATCTTAAGGGCTTTTTTCATATTTATTTTAATATTTGCTTTTGCACAAAATGCCTTTTGTGCGCAAAGTCATATTGAAAAAAAGAGAAAAGAAACCCACGCAAAAGTTGTAAGGCTAAAAAGGCTGGAATCTATTGAAACAAACAAACTCTATAAAAACCAGCAAAGGCTTGAAAACGCTACAAAAAATTTGAACAACTCTAAAAAACAATATAAATCAGCAGAAACCCAGCTGGCAGAAGCAGAAAAAAATCTGAACGAAACCATGCAGGATTATCAGGCTACAGAATTTCAATCACGCAACAGAATCCGCCAGATATTCAAAAAGCAAAGAAGAGGCATGTTCCAGCTTTTACTGGCCGCTACTGATATAAATACTTTCTTAGACAGAATTTATTATCAAAATATACTGACAAAAAGAGATAAAAAGAAACTTGATTATCTCAAAGAAAAATCAAGAAGAATAGCTATACTAAGAAATCAAATAGAACAACAAAAAACAATAATTGCTTATTCAATCAAAAATATTAATGCCCAGCAGCAATACATTCAAGGTGCAATCAGCCAGAATGAAAGCTCTATTCAAAGATACAGAACAAACAGAGCATATTACGAAAAAGCAGAAAGAGAACTTGCCCGACAGTCAGAAGCCTTGAGCAGAATGATAAGCAAAAATACAAAAGGCACAACAGTAAAAGTTGTGTCAGGCTTTATGAAGCCAATCGCAGGGCCTATCACATCTCCTTTCGGCTACAGAGTCCATCCTATTTTTAAAAGGACAATTTATCACTCAGGTATTGATATTGGCGGCATAAACGGCGGAAAAATCAGAGCCTCTAACTCCGGAAAAGTCTTGTATTCCGGATGGTACGGCGGATATGGAAAAGTTGTTATCATTGACCATGGTATTATTAACGGACAACCAATAACTACTCTCTATGCTCACATGTCAGGTTATGTAGTTAGTGCAGGCCAAAATGTACTAAAAGGTCAGGTCATCGGATACGAAGGTTCAACCGGTTACAGCACAGGGCCTCACTGCCACTTTGAGGTAAGGGTAAACGGAAAACCACAAAATCCTCTAAATTATATATAATAAAATAAAGGAATATCTTCTAATAAAAATTATGAATAAAAAACTGGTTTTAAAATTATTAATATTACTTGCAATGACTGCGTGGAGCATTCCTTCTTTTGCTGCAGAAACCATGGATATTCCGCAAAACACAAGTATAGAAACTCAACCGGACAAAAACGAAGCAGAAAAAACTTCTCCTGACAAAGACAAGACCAATAAAGATACTGTGTCACAACAGGAAGAAGAACAAAAAGAAACAGCTCAAAAAGAAGAAAAAGATGAAAAATCAAACAAATTCTTTACTAGAGCAAAAAAAGATAACAAAAAACAACAAGAAACCACAGCAGAAACCGAAGGCACAACAGATGTAATTGTCGACAGCGAAACTATAGAATATTTCCCCGAACGTCACGAAATAGAAGCAACCGGCAATGCAAAAGTAACCTTCCCGAGCGAAAATTCCGTTCTTATGGCTGACAAAATTACCTTTAACCATGATACAAATCAGGTCAAAGGTTTTGGGCATGTTGTTTTGATTAAAGAAGGTCAAAAAATTAACGGGGAATATATTCAAGTCGACCTCAACGAAGATAACGCCCTGATGACCCGTCCTGTGCTAAACCATGTTGCAATAAAAATCAGAGCAAAAACAGGTATCGTATACGATGCACAGACAGAAGCAATAGACGGTAATGTCACCTTTAATGACGAAGCCCGCTACAAATTCTGCTCACGCCCTATCTTCGGTACACAGGATCCGATGATAGAAGAAGCTATTAACAAAGAATTCTATTTTAAAGAAAAATATGACAACAAATGGAAACTTAAAGCAAAAACAATTGTCATAGACAGTTACAAAGACAGAGATATTGCCACACTCAAAAATGCAGATATATATATCAAAAACACAAAAATAGGTTCTGCAGGCAAACTCAGACTATACACCGACAAAGACCAGCAATACATAGAAACAAATATGCTGGAGCTAGGTTCTATGAGAAACTTCGGTGCTTATGTTTCTCCGGGGATAGTTTTTCAAACACCTAATGCCTCTACATTAAAAATCGGGCCTGCTTTGACTTACAAAAGCCAGCTGGGTGTCGGTGCTTTAGGCCGTTTTTTAACAGATAAAAACAGGACTGAATTCGGCTGGTCAAGTTCAAAAAGTAAATTTGTAGTCGAAGGTGAACAACAGTTTACAGACGACTTAAAATTACAATACGGTATAAACTCATACATGGACAATGGCTTTTTAGGCGGAAGAATGCCAAAATACGGATTACAGCTTGTCCACAGCAAAAGTTACAATATTGAAGATTTGGGCGTAAACTTTACAAACAGATTTACCGGTGGTTTTGCTCACGACTGGGGTAGAGATTTTTCGACAACAAGATTTACCTGGCAGACATCTACTGGCAAATCCTTGTTTTCATATAAAAATACTGAACAAAAATTTGCATTGGATTTTGGGATAAATGCCCAAACTCATGCGGCCTTGTATGGAAACGGCGACACAATGGGCGTAGTCAGAGGCGGGCCGTATATAAAAACACAATACAGAAGATGGCAGCAATATCTCGGATATTATATAGGCGGACAGGCAGGACAATCTCCCTTCTACTTTGACCAAAACTTTTACGGCAAATCTAACGTAGTAATCGGAGAATCTTTAAGAATCTGCAAATATCTTACACTGATGTACAGCGGCACGATTGTAGTTTCCAATGACACTCCTGACGGAAATATGATGCAGGAAAATAGATTCTACGCAGCAATCGGCCCCGATGATTTAAAATTCCTTGTAGGCTACGACGCATACCGTCAAAATGCAACTGTAGGTATCATGATGGATGTTGGTGCAGAAAATTCGGATGTTGAATTCAAACGTTTAATCTTAAATGACCCGCAAGCAATAGGCCAGCATGATAAAAAAGAAAGAGAACGAGCTGCCGCACAAAGAAAACGAGCCCAGGAAAAAGCTGCAGAAAAAGAAGAAAACATAATGGATAAATCTGTAAAAGATTACCGTGACTACAATCCGGGCTTTAACATGATGCCGGGTGGCACAATGCTTACTCCTTCTTTAATCAGACCTCCGGGGATGTAATTTGAAAAACAGTTTGTAGTATAATAGTGAAAAAATATTTTGTATATCTATAAAGGGAATATGTATAAATGACTTTAAAAGATTGGTTTGAAACCAGAAAAGAAGAACAAATCGCCGCACGTCCGGTTGACCCAAAAATCGACGACAATATCGGCAAACTATGGGTAAAATGCTTTAACTGCAACGCCCAGCTTCCCAGAAAAGAACTGGAACATCACATGATGGTATGCCCTCAATGCGGCTATCATTTTAGAATAAATGCAAGAACAAGAATTCAACAGTTGTTTGATGAAGGAACTTTTCAAGAATATTTTGAAAATATCTCTCCATCTGACCCTCTGGAATTTTTTGATACAGAAGCTTATACTCAAAGACAACAAAAAGCAAAAGAAAAAACAAACCTCAATGATGCTGTTATCACAGGAACCGGCAAAGTTGAGGGTGAAGAAATTGCCTGCGCTATTATGGATTTTGAATACATGGGCGGCTCTATGGGCAGTGTTGTCGGAGAAAAAGTTACACGCATAATAGAACTTGCACTCGAAAAAAGACTGCCTGTTGTTACTATCACAGCCTCAGGCGGTGCAAGAATGCAAGAAAGCGCACTATCCTTAATGCAAATGGCAAAAACAAGCTGTGCTGTTGCAAAATTGAACGATGCAAAGCTTTTGTACATTAACATCCTGACTGACCCTACCTATGGCGGTGTAACAGCAAGCTTCGGCACCATAGGAGATATAATAATTGCAGAACAGGGCGCAAGAATCGGATTTGCAGGCCGCCGTGTTATCGAACAAACAATACGCCAAAAACTCCCTGCAGACTTTCAGACTGCAGAATATTTGATGAAACACGGACAGCTCGACATGATTACAAAAAGAAGCGAGTTAAAATCTACTCTTGCTAAGATTTTAAGACTTCACAAGCATTAAGAACAATAATTTATCAGGATTGGGGATTATGAAATTAGATTTTGAAAAACCTATAACAAAAATTGAAGAAAAAATAGAAGAACTAAAAAAAATGAGTGAAGAATCAGGAATGGACCTGTCCAAAGAAATCGAAATCTTTGAACAACAGTCACACGAATACAAAAAAGAATTGTACGAAAACCTAAAACCTTCTCAAAAATTGCAAATCGCAAGACATCCAAATCGCCCCAACTTTTTGGATTACATAAATCTCATCACATCAGATTTTGTAGAAATGCACGGCGACAGAGAAGGCACAGATGACCGTGCAATCATAGGCGGTATTGCAAAAATAGGCGACCGTTCGGTTATGATTGTCGGAACGGTAAAAGGCAAAACAACAAAAGAAAATCTTGAATACAACTTTGGCATGCCGCAGCCGGAAGGCTACAGAAAAGCACTGAGATTGTTTGAACACGCAAACAGATTCGGGCTGCCGATAGTCACACTGATAGACACCCCCGGTGCATATCCCGGAATCAAAGCAGAAGAACACGGGCAGGGGATTGCCATTGCTGTTAACTTAAAAGAAATGGCAAAACTCGAAGTTCCGATTGTTGCAATTATTACAGGCGAAGGCTGTTCAGGCGGTGCTTTAGGGCTTGCTGTAGCGAACAAAGTTCTTGTGCTGGAACATGCCTATTACACAGTAATTTCACCGGAAGGCTGCGCCTCTATCTTGTGGAGAGATGCAGCAAAAGCACCCGAGGCTGCAGAAGCATTAAAAATTACAGGGCCGGATTTGTTAAAATACGGTATCATTGACGGCATTGTTAAAGAACCTTTGGGCGGTGCGCATTATGATTATGAAGCAATGGGCGAAGAACTTAAAAAAGAAATCTTAAAAGCACTTGATGAATACAAAAATATGTCCGCTCAAGAGCTGAAAGATGACAGATATTCAAAATTCCGCCGTATGGGTGTATTTAACTCTTAAAAATAACAGGAGCTGTAAAGAGCCAGAATGAAAGACTATTTTGAAGTTTCAGTTACAATAAATCCTTCTGCCATCGAGCTTGTGACAGAAATTTTCTTCGAACGCTTCGAATGCGAAGGCGTTGTGCAGGCAGAAGAAAAATACAAAGACCTTGAACTTATTGAAACTACCAACAATATTGCAAAAGGTTATATAAAATTGGAAGAAGACGAGTTTTCTCCGGCTGAAATTCAAAAAATCTTTGATTACGCAAAAGAAGAATTAAAAGAAGAAGGCTTTACTGATGAAGAGCTTGGAGAATGGAAAATCTCTGCAAAAAAAGTCATAAATCAGGACTGGTCACAAAAATGGAAAGAACACTGGAAGCCGACAAAAGCATCGGAACACGTAATCATCTGCCCGTCTTGGGAAGAATGTGAAAGAAAAAAAGATGATATCCTGATTACATTAGACCCCGGCTCTGCCTTTGGAACAGGCACCCACGCTACAACGCAGCTGTGTATTCAGGCTATTGAAAAATACCTGAAAAAAGGAGATGAAACAGCGGATATAGGTACAGGCTCAGGCATACTGGCTATCACTGCAATAAAATTCGGCGCAGCACATGCCATTGCTATTGACAATGACCCGCTTGTTATTGATGTGGCAAAAGACAATGCCCAAATGAACAATGTCTTTAACAAAATTGACTTTATGCATGCGACTGCAGATATGCTCATTGAACAGTACGATTTTGTTTGTGCAAACATTCTGCATAATGTTCTTGCAGAAATCATGGGTGACTTAAAAAATATCATGAAGCCGAACGCACACATGGTTTTGAGCGGAATTCTTGATGAAAAAAAAGATATTGTTTTAGAAGCTGTTAAAAAACAAAATTTGAATGTGGTAGAAATTTTGCATCAAGAACAGTGGGTTGCTATTGTTGTACAAAAAGTATAGTTAAAGATTCTTTAGACAATATTATGCTCGCTGCAGCTGGTTGTAAAGGCAAAAAGTTTTTCTCTGTCTATTCCGCCCTGTTTAAAAGTCTTTATAATCTCAGAAAGTGTTGCCCCTGTTGTTAAAATATCATCAAGAATCAAAATATTTTTGTCTGAAATAAGCTCACATACTTCCCTGTTAAATTTAAACGCATCTTTTAAATTTTGTTCA
Organism: Candidatus Gastranaerophilales bacterium; assembly: GCA_944325885.1. Classification (GTDB taxonomy): domain Bacteria; phylum Cyanobacteriota; class Vampirovibrionia; order Gastranaerophilales; family Gastranaerophilaceae; genus Limenecus. The sequence goes on from CALVBT010000004.1 coordinate 214,663, forward strand.
CGTTCAATTTGTGTCAGACGGTACTGAGGCTTTGTTTCCTTTACACGTTCAATAACAGCTTCCAGCACCTCATATCCGCATAATTTTGCAAACTCTTTTGCGACAAGTACCATGTGATTGTATCCACGCTGTTTTTGTCTCGATTTGTGTAAAGGAACAGGCACAACAACAAAATCACCGGAAGATACAGCTATATTTTGCCAGTAATCAAACATGATTTTTGCCTGATAATATGCCAGTTCCTTTTGATTATGATACTTTACTCCTCTTATCAGTTTTTGGATTTCGTTTTTATAAATTGACGCACAATATACAGGCACACCGTCTATATTTTTCATAACGCTAAACGGCAAAAACTTTATACGTCCATAACATTTTGAACACATTTTTGTGTTTTCGTAAGATTTTTTGCAGAAATAACATCTTTTTTTGTATATCAGGTCGAGTAATTGTTTAAAAATCCCAAACATATAATAATTATAATACGAATTTTAGTTATATTAATCGTTGTATATGTTAAAATAAACTAGATGTCACATATACTTGAGAGAGAAAAACCATGAACATTATAATAATGATTTTGTTAATAAGCTTTTTGATTCTTGTTCACGAACTCGGCCACCTTTTGACAGCAAAAGCACTCGGTTTTAAGGTCACAAGATTCGGTTTCGGGCTGCCTGTCGGGCCTACGTTGTTCAAAGGAAAAATCGGAGATATAGAAATTCTTGTTCATGCGTTTTTATTAGGCGGATATGTTTCCTTTCCTGATGATGAAGAGGACTCTAATATCCCAAAAGACTCTAAAGAACTTTTTCAAAATCAACCTGCATGGAAAAGAGCAATTGTACTTTGTGCCGGTGTTGCAGCAAACATGCTGTGTGCAATTGTACTTGTCATGTTTACTGCCTCAATAACACACAAACTGCCTACAGACAGAGCTATTGTGTATATTAAAAATATAAATCAAGCTAAAGGTGCGTCAGTCAACGATTCCGGCCTCAAAAAAGGCGATATTATCTTAAAAATAAACGGCTCCGAAATAATACAGCCTTTCCAGACAAATATCTATGCAAAAGCAAGCAAAAAACACGACGGATATATTTCCAGCAAAGTCTACAACACAAATCTTGCTGCATTACAGAAATTGAATCCCGACATAAAAGAAGCATACAAACCGCTTGTAAAAGGCGATAGTGTCAAATTGATACCAATAAAAGATGAAGAACCTATGCATCTTTCTGCAGCAGCTTTAATGGGTATAGAAAAAATCAAAAACGATAATATAAAATTGAATGAAGAACAAATAAAATTAAGAAACAGCCTTCAAAACAGCAAAAACAAAAAATACTATATCACAACAGGCGAAGAAACTCTCTCTGACATTGCAAAAGCCCTTTCCGATACAAGAAAGCCAATGGTATTCACCGTTAAAAGAACAGTCAACGGCAAAGAAGAAATTGTCGAACTAAAACCTATTTATGCCAATGAAGAAGGGCTTATCGGTATAGAAAGAGATGGCAAAAGAATCCTGATACAGACAAATTCTCCGTTAAAAATCGTGACAGGCTCTTTGCAATACACATGGATTAACACAAAATATACGCTTCTGGGTCTGGAAAAACTCATCACAGGCCAAATCCCCGTAAAAGAACTGAGAGGTATTGTTGCCGCTACAAAAATGGGCGGTGATATGATAGAACAAACAGGCATCTTAAACGGCATACTCCTGACTGCGATAATAAGTATCAACCTCGCTGTTATGAACCTTTTGCCGATACCGGCACTGGATGGCGGTCATTTGATGTTTTTAATCATAGAAAAACTTAAAGGCAAACCTCTGGATGAAAAAGTTACAGCAAAAGTAAGCAATTTCTTCTTCTTGCTCTTGATTATTCTTATGATGGTATTAATCTTTAACGATATAATTGCTATCGTAACAAAACAAATCTAATCTGCTATGAAAAAAATTACATACCTTCAAGACAACTTAAAAGACAATCGTGTAATAAGATGGCCGGACAACTGTTTTCCGCTAAAATTCTATATTGCACCGTTCAGATGGTATGCCCAAAATCCTAACGACCCTTATACATACTATGCAATGGTCAAAAGAGCGTTGTCAGAATGGGAAAAAGTCAGTGCAGGCAAAGTAAAATTTAAAGTTGTTGACAACTTAAACGACTCTCAGGTCAATCTGGACTGGAAAAGAGTAGACAGAAAAGCTCTAGGACATTGTTACTTCCACTTTGACAACAACGGACGCCTGTACTCTGCAGAAGTGCAAATAGGACTGTCAGACGGAATATTGCACCAGCAATATCAAGACCAAAACGAAGTTTATCACACAATTTTGCACGAGATAGGCCACTCACTGGGACTCGGCCACAGCCCCTATGACAGCGACATAATGTACACCCCTCACAAATACGGAGTAATAAATCTCTCTCAAAGAGATGCAATGTCTTTGCAATGGTTGTACAAACTTCCTTATGGCATTAGTGTTTCCGAACTTGCGCAAAAACATGGCCTGCATGCCAATGATATTGACGACATTATTTTAAAAATTTCCGGTGCGGAAAAATCCCATGCTTTTGAAGATGTAAAAAATTCTATAAAAATACCCAAAAAAGATTTGATGTCAGAGCAGGACAAACTGGCGGAAATGAAAAAATACAACCTCGGTCTGCAAAATATACAAATTTCTTCTAATGTGCAGGAATATATTAAAAAAAATATTATAATGCCAAAAGATAAAGACAAAAAGAAATAAAAACAGCCCCAAAAATTAATTCAGGGCTGTTTTACGATTTTCTGTTTCAAATTATAGATTGATAAGTCTTCTCAATTCATCCGGACGGCTGGTTTTTGCCAGAGCATCTTCAGCAGAAATAAGATTTTTCTTATAAAGATTAGCCAGAGCTGTTTCCAGTGTCTGCATGCCGTGCTGCGCACCTGTTTGGATTGCAGAATACATTTGAGAAGTTTTACCTTCACGGATAAGGTTTGCGATTGCACCGTTAACAACCATGATTTCCTGAGCCATACAACGGCCTTTTTTCTCACCTGTTTCAGTCAAACGAGGCAAAAGTGTCTGTGAAAATACAGCACAAAGTGAGTTAGACAACATGATACGAATCTGCTGCTGCTGACCTTGAGGGAATACGTCAATAATACGGTCAATAGTCTGGCTGGCAGAAGACGTGTGAAGCGTACCCATAACAAGGTGGCCTGTTTCTGCTGCTGTAATAGCAAGTGAAATAGTTTCGAGGTCACGCAACTCACCTACCAGAATGATATCAGGGTCTTCACGGAGTGCTGACTTCAATGCGTTTGCAAAAGAACGAGTATCCTGACCGAGTTCTCTCTGGTGTACTACACTCTTTTTAGACTGGTGAACAAATTCGACAGGGTCTTCGATTGTCAAAATGTGTTCGTTTCTGTTTTCGTTAATATAATCAATCATAGAAGCCAGAGTAGTAGATTTACCGGAACCTGTAGGCCCTGTAACCAGAATCAATCCTCTCGGCTTTTCAGTAATTTTTCTAACAACAGGCGGAAGGCCCAATGTTTCAAAAGAAGGAACCTGTGTGTTAATAGTTCTGAATGCTGCAGCGTAAGTACCATTGTTTTTATAAATGTTTACACGGAATCTGCCTACGCCGTGGATACCGTAAGAAAGGTCAAGTTCCCAATCCTGTTCGAGTTTTCTTCTCTGTTCATTATTCAAAATAGGGAAAACAAGTGATTCTACATTCTCAGCAGTAAGTGCTTCTGTATTAGTTCTTACGAGTTTACCGTCTATACGAAATACCGGCGGCAAATTTGCTGATATGTGAATATCACTCGCACCTTTACTAACTGCTGATTCCAATAACTCTTCTATTAACATTTCATGCTCCTACTATTTTTTGTGTATAAAATTTTAATGATATAATTAATTTACTTAACTAAATTTTACAATCTTTAACAATTATTGTCAAAAAATAATACTGATAACATAATACGGAGAACATTTATGAGTCAAATAAAACCTGTAAAACTGAATGATTTTGAAATCGGTGGCGACAAATTAACAATACTCGCAGGCCCGTGTTCAATAGAAAGCAAAGATATACTCTTTACCGTGGCAGAAGCACTTAAAAAACTGACACAACAGCTCGGTATAAATTATGTATTTAAATCTTCTTTTGACAAAGCAAACAGAAGCTCAATTCATTCTTACAGAGGGCCGGGGCTGGAAAAAGGGCTGGAGCTGCTCGCACAGGTAAAAAAAGAATTTGACCTGCCCATAGTGACAGACATCCACCTGCCGGAACAAGCTGCACCAACAGCAGAAGTAGCTGACATCATTCAAATACCTGCCTTTTTATGCAGACAGACAGACCTTCTTGTTGCTGCGGCAAAAACAGGCAAAATCGTAAACATCAAAAAAGGCCAGTTTCTTGCTCCTGCACAGATGAAACCGCTCGCTAACAAAGTCATGGAAGCAGGCAACGACAAAATTCTATTCACAGACAGAGGCACCTCTTTTGGTTATAACAACCTTGTTGTTGACATGAGAGGCATTCCCATAATGCAAGAAATGGGCATCCCCGTTGTGTTTGATGCAACACACAGTGTCCAATTACCCGGCGGAGCAGGCGAAAGCTCCTCAGGCGAAAGAAAGTATGTAGAAACTCTGGCAAAAGCCGGCACAGCAGCAGGTGCCAAAGCACTGTTCTTTGAGGTACATCCTGACCCTGACAAAGCACTGTGCGACGGGCCGAACATGCTGTCAATCGAAATGGCGGAAAAAGTTTTCAAAATCTGCAACGATATTTTCAAACTTGTAAACTAAAACTCTAAAAATTAATCCGCTCTTTTTCCACAACCACGGGTTTTTTATTGACCCGTGTATAAATTGCGCCTATATATTCACCCAAAACACCCATGCAAAACAGCTGGACAGAAGCAAGGAAGAATATACTTATAATTATCGGTGCCATACCGAGTGCAAAATCGTTCCAGAAAACCAGTTTCAAAATAAAATACAAAAAGGCAACTGCAAGACTCAAAAATGAGAATCCAAATCCCAGAAATGCCATAAGTCTGAGCGGAACTTTAGAATGTTTTACAACCCCGACCATTGCGTTGTCATACATTGTGTAAAAATTATTTTTGGTAATTCCTCTTTTTCTCAAAGGTTGTTTAAACTCGACAAATGCCTTTTCAAAACCGATATCACAAATCAAACCACGCAAATACGGATACGGATCATCAAGGCTCCTGACTATATCAATCACCCTTTTGTCATAAAGACCAAAACCCGTACAATTTTTTACAAGGTTTGTATCATCATCGGCAATACGGGCAATAAGTTCATAATAGGCACTTCTTACCAAAAAGAAAATCAAAGATTCTTTGCTCTCTGTTTTTTGACCCAGTACAATCTTGTAGCCCTGTTCCCATTTTTCTATAAATTCCGGAATCAATTCCGGAGGGTCCTGCAGGTCAGATGCAAGATAAATAATAGCATCGCCCGTGGCCTGCAGCATTCCGTAATAAGGGGAGCGAATATGCCCGAAATTACGTGCATTTAAAATAACTTTTACTCTGGAATCTTTTTGAGCCAGCTCTCTTAATTTTTCCGCAGTATTGTCAGTAGAGCCGTTATCCAGCAAAATATACTCAAATTCGTATTTTTTTTCGAAAGATTCTATTGATTTCATAGTTCTTTCATACAAAACGTCTATATTTTCTTCTTCGTTATAACAGCTGGAAACCAAACTTATTTTTTTCATAACTATCCTTTAAAAACCCAATTTTTGTTCAAAATAAAAGAAATTACCGCACATATACCGGTAGAAACAAGACCTGCAAAGTATAAATTTATGTGCATAATCTCTGCTATCCTTAAAAATATTATACCAATTGCGCAAATTAAGGCATAAACAGTTACAAATTTAAATATCAATTTGTTGTTATGATTTTTAAAAACCAGTACCCCTGTTGTTTTAAAATTAAACAAAATTCCTGCTACTGTGGACAAAATCACAGCCAGCGAGTAATGTATGCCAAAATACAAAAGCAATGCAAAAACGCCGTAACCAAAAGCCGTGTTCAAAATCCCGACAAGAATAAATTTTATAAAAAGCCAATCAATCTTCATACGTGTAAATTATAGTATAAATTAATATATTTTACATAAAAGACATACACACACCATTTAAGTTACTATATAAAAGGCAAAATAAATTCTACAAAAAAATGGAAAAATACAAAATTAAAATAGAAAATTTATTTCTTATACTTTGTCTGTTATGGGGATTTTTATTTATAGTAATAAACCCGCCTTTTCAAGCATCAGACGAAGACTCTCATCTTTACAAAATTTACGGCTTTACACAAGGGAGCTGGACTTTTAAAAAACTCAGCCTGAACGGCATTGACAGCCAAAACCCTACTAAAAAAATTACAATAAGCGGACAATATCTACCGGCAGGTCTGGTAAAATCATCAAGATTAAACAAAAGAATAATCACCCATCCGGAACAAAAAACCAGTATAAAAGAGAGTTTTGATATTATTTCGACACCATTATTCAAAGAATATCCGGTATTTATAAGCTATTCTGTACCATCATACACTCCCGTTGCTTATGTTCCGGCTGTTTTTATTATCTGGCTTTTGTCGCTTATCAATTCACCGCCGGCAATCATGCTCTATGTTGGCAGACTTTGCTGTTTGCTTACTTATATTTTACTGACATTTTTTGCAATAAAAATTACGCCAAAAGGCAAATGGATTCTTTTTTCCGTCGCTCTTTTGCCAATGATGATATACAGAGCAGGAGCCTTGAGTATTGACGCTCTAACATGCGGTTGTGCATTTTTATTGACTGCTTATGCACTAAATCTTATTTATAACGATGACATTGCTCAAATTTCCAAAAAACACAATTTAATTTTTATGCTTCTGAGTACAATTCTCGTATTCTGTAAATTCACCTATCTGCCGTTGATACTGCTTTATTTCCTCATACCGGACAAAAAATTTAAAAACAAAAAACAAAAGATTTATACCTCATTAGTATTTTTATTTACGACTTTTGCAATAACCTTTTTGCAAGTTTTAATAACAGCAATTACTTCTGCAGGATTGTCTGCAAACTCAATGGCATCAGGCTATCTTGTATTACACCCGATATCGTTTTTCAAAATTATCTTAAACACCCTGTATACAAATGCCAATGAATATATCACGGGCTTTGTCGGTCTTTTTGGCTGGTCTGATACATACTTGCCAAAGATTTTTGTCTTTTGTTATATCTTTTTAATCTGCATGTTCTCCTGTATAAAATCAGACAATAAAATATCAATTAATAAAAATGAAAGAATCTTTTTTCTGACAATTTGTCTTGTTTCTTTTATTGCAATGTATGCGGTCTTTTCAATAATATTTCAAGTTGATACAAAAACAGGTACACTCATAGGTCTTCAGGGCAGATACCTGATACCGCTTGCTCCGCTGTTTTTTCTTGCACTGAGCAATCCTTTCATAGAAAAACACGAAACATTGTACAAATTCACAGGGATTTTTCTTATTAATCTGATACTCGCAATCAGTACTTTTACTATAATAACAAGGTTTTATATATGAAAATATCAAGAATAATACAACAGCCGCAAAATATATTTTTAACAATTTGTTTGGTATTCGGATTTCTGCTGGTTTTCATAAATCCGCCGTTTCAAACACCGGACGAAGCCCAGCACCTGTTCAAAATGTACGGGTATACTAACGGAACTTTAAATTTTAAAGTATACAAAAATATAACCGGCAATGAGCTGCCTCTGAGCCTTATCAAAATAAGCAAAATGGAAAATATTGGCGGACATCTTGAAAAAAAGACCTCTGCAAAAGAGGTTCTGTCATTGTTAAAAATAAAACTCGAAAAAGATAAAACAGCATTCTATACCTTCACTCCCACGTCATACACACCGGTATCATACTTTCCTTCATTTTTAATTCTGTGGGCAATGAAACTGCTGAATTTTCCGCCGTTAATAATGCTGTACATGCTGAGATTATGTTCTTTATTTTTGTATACAGCACTGGGCTACACAGCCATAAAAACCATGCCGGCAAAAAAATGGCTGATGCTTCTTCTTGCCCTAACCCCAATGACCGTATACGAAGCAGCCTCAATAACCACAGATGCAATTTGTATGGGGATTGCTTTTTTGTTTATTGCATACACTTGCAAACTGGCAATGGATGACAATATCAAAAAAATTACCAAAAAAGAACTGACAATTTTCGGCAGCCTCGGGACTTTGCTTTTGATATGCAAATATGCTTATTTCCCGATTTTACTTTTGTTTTTTATAATCCCTAAACAAAAATTCAACTCTCAAACAAAAAGATATCTGTTTTTTAGCGGACTGACAGCACTAAACATTATCATCACGGCAGCATTTATCTTTCATACTATACAAATCTCAAAAGGAGTGATATCAGGCGCACCAGGATATGAAAAAAGTTTTATGATTGCCTTTATTTTTAACAAATTCAGCTGGTTTATGGATTTTGTAATAAAAACAATACAAACAAAATGGCTGGATTATTTGTACTCTTATATAGGGCTTCTTGGCAGCAATGATACAAAACTGCCCCTCTTTGCGTTGAATTACTGTATAATCCTAATCCTGTCCGCTGCGCTTATAAAAACGGACAGAGAAGAAAAATCTTTTGATTTAAAATCCAAAATAATATTTTTCATCATATTTCTGGCGTCATTTTTTATTATACTTACATCGTCTTTCATCTTATTCCAGTGCTATCCGATAATTTGCGGAGTGCAGGGAAGATATTTTATCCCTGTTATGCCGTTTTTATTCTTTATTTTGGACAACAAAAAAATTGTGTGGAATAAGCTCCCTGCAATTATTGTTTGCGGCTGGATACTTATTATTCCGTTTGTGCTACATTCATTAATAAACAGATTTTATATATAAAAAGCGGAGCAAATATGAATAGAAAATTAAATTTAATATTCAATATTTTAATAATTGCTCTTTATATATTCATAACAGTATTCACAATGTTCCATCACGAAATATGGAGAGATGAGGCACAGGTCTGGCTCGTGGTTAGAGATTTGAATCTGTTTGGAATAATTGACCACGTAAGATACGAAGGACATCCGCTATTGTGGTATATGATAGTTCTGCCTTTTGCAAAACTCGGACTGCCGGTAATTTTCATGCAGGCTGTGAGTCTGATTTTTATGATAGCGGCTGCTTTGATATTTGTTTTTAAATCACCGTTTAATATAATTACAAAAATATCAATACTGTTTAGTACAGCTTTTATTTACTGGCTCAGTATAATTTCAAGAAATTATTCGCTTATTCCGTTTTTTGTATTTACAACAGCCCTCTTGTATCCGAAGCAAAAAACACACCCTTACTTTTATGCAATATCATTGGCTCTGCTGTCCCAGACCCATGTTTTGACAAGTGCCTTTTGCGCAGGAATGGGCATATTATTCGGGTATGAAAACATAATAAAAAATAAAGAAAACAAAGAAAAATTTGTCTGGCCGCTTTTAATAATATTTTTACCTTTAATAATCCTGTGCCTGTATATTTTCAGCAGCCAAAACCAGAACGCAAGCATAGTAAACTTCAACGAACATGGAGAAAAAACTCTGTGGAAAAGTTTCACAAGCATGCTTGTTTATACTTACGGCTATGTATCAAATGTCAAAGGCTTTTTTATAACGGCTCTTTTGCTGATATGTTCTGCAGTGATTTTTGTTGAAAACAAAAAACTCTTTGCGGTATTTTTAACAAGTTTTGTATACCAGATTTGTGTTTATACATATATCTGGCAGTCCAGCAGTGAAAAAGCAGCATTGTTCTTTGTTATTTTGATTTTCTGCTTCTGGCTGATATTAAATACAAAAAAACTCTCAAAACCAAAACAAATTGTCTACAATCTTCTTCTGATAACAATTTTTGGGATAAACACGGGCCTTGGCATAAATCTTGTTAAAAATGACATAAGTTATGATTATTCCGGAAGTAAAAACACCGCAAAATTCATAAAAGAAAACATAAACAAAGAAGACACCATAATCACAAACAATCCTGTTTTTACCTCTAGCATAGCAGCATACCTGCCTGATAGAAAATTTTATTACGAAAAAGAAAAAAGATTTGTGACTTTTGGTTATGATATAAGAAAACCGGAGAAAACAGAAACAACAAAAGGCAAAAAATATTATCTGTACAGCTCTATAACGGTTCCGGAACAAAAAATGCTCTACAAATCAAAACCTTATACATTAATAGCTACAGAAAACTTTTATATTTCAGAGGACAAACTCAAAGAATGAAAAAATACTTATTTAAAACAGAAAATTTATTTTTAATAATATGTCTTTTTTGGGGGATTTTATTTTTGTTGATAAATCCGCCTTTTCAAGCACCTGATGAACCAGAACATCTGTTCAAAATGTGGGGCTACACAAACGGAAAACTAAACTTTTCAAAACAAAACAACTGGTCAGGACAAACTCTGCCCGTAAGTTTTATCAATATTGATGAATATTACAAGGTATTTAAACTGCACAAAGAAACAAAAGTACCGCTAAAAGATTTGGCTTTTATTGCAAAAACACAGCTTGAAAAAAATAAAACAGCGTTCCATATATTTATACCCACCTCTTACACACCGGTATCTTACTTCCCTTCGTTTCTGGTGTTGTGGGTTTTAAAAATTTTAAATTTTACACCGCTTTCTATCATATATATTATGCGGTTTTGTTCTTTGCTGGTTTATCTGGCTCTTTGCTACTATGCAATAAAAATTACACCGGTAAAAAAACAAATGTTTTTGTTGTTTTCAGCATTGCCGTTATGCCTTTATCAGGCCGGCTCTATCAACACGGACTGTGTATGTTTCGGGAGCATGATGGTATTTTTTGCCTACACTTTCAGACTAATCTTTGAAAAAAGAACAATCAATACAAAACAAATCATCAAATTCGGTATTTTGATATTACTAATTTGTATTTTAAAATATGCATACGCACCTTTAGTTTTGCTATATTTTTTGATACCGAAAAATAAATTTGAAAAACCGGAAAATTATTACAAATATTTCTTTATAATCCTTTTAGCAAGTCTTGTTTACATAACCTGCTTTATACTTTATGTAAACAAAATTTCATCAAACACAACAAATATATACAGCCATCTGGTTGTAAAAAAATCTATATTGATAAAAGATATCCTGATACACCCCTTTAATTATTTAAAAATCGTATGTTACACAACCATAAAATTTGGCAAATTCTTTTTTTATAATGTAATTTCAAGCTTCGGCTGCAATTCTGCTATGATACCAAACCTTGCCGCTAATCTTTACTGGTTTGTTTTGATACTGAGTGCAATGTACAGCCCTGATACGGAAAAAAACTGTTATTTAACTGTTAAAAATAAATTTATAACAACATCGTGTATAATTTTGATTTATTTGTCTGTTGTAACAAGTGTATATCTTCTTTTTCAATATACACCGTTAATAAAGGGTATCCAGGGCAGATATCTTTTGCCGGCAGTATTTTTATTTTTGATGCTGTTCATAAATCAAAAAATAGTTTTAAAGAACAAAATCCTGACAGTATTATTTTTCATAATTTCACAAATCGTACTTTATTTGAGTTTAATAACACTAATCATAACCTTCTACTAATATGACCAAAAATAACCTAATAAAAAACATAGTTTTAATACTATTATATGCCATTTTTACACTGATTATCATTCTTCATCACGAAATCTGGGAAGATGAGGCACAGGCCTGGCTGGTTGTCAGAGATTTAAATCTTTCGGGAATATTTTTCCATGTAAGAACAGAAGGCCACCCGCTATTGTGGTATATTCTTTTGACTCCGTTTGCGAAACTGCATCTCCCTGTATTGAGTATGCAGATTATAAACTGGTTTTTTATAACACTCGGAGCGGGATTGTTTTTGTTCAAAGCACCTTTTAACACATTGTGCAAAATATCCGTACTCTCAAGCAGTGCTTTTTTATACTGGTACAGCGCATTTGCCAGAAGTTACTGTCTCATACCTTTACTGATATTTGCTATTGCAATTTTTTATAAAAAGCAAAAAGAACACCCCTATATCTATGTCATATTGCTGACGCTTCTAGCTCATACGCATGTGGTAATGCTCGGATTCTGCGCTGCTTTAACATTGATTTTTATGATAAAAGTTTTGAAAGATAAAAAAAGAAAAGACTATATTATCCCGATTGTTGTAGCAATTTTAGGCCTGCTGGCATGTGCCGGATATGTATACGGAAGCCAGAATGAAAACCTGATTGTCAAACAGAATATGCCTGTTTTTAGCTGGCACAAGGTAATTGATGTATATGAAAATACTGTTTTTAACGTTTATGGATATGCCAATAAATTTTTCATATCAGTATTCTCCATATTTCTGTTATTCACTGCCTGTGTGTTATTTTTCAAAAGTAAAAAATTGCTGTTTATATTTTTAACAAACACGATTTTTATATTCTCTATATTTATTTTCGTGTGGAACAGCCTGCCTCAAAGAGCTTATTTGATACTTATTATTCCTGTATTTTGTTTGTGGATTGTGTACAACGAAATCAAAAGTCAAAAATTAAAAATTGTTTTAAACATTTTAATGAGCATAACTTTTCTTATATCTCTGCCAAATGCATGGGATATGATAAAACAAGATTATAAATATCCGTTTTCTGACGGCAAAAATGCAGCAGAATTTATTAAAAAAAATATCCCGCCGGATGCATTTATTGTCAGCAATTATCCCATAACAACAACTCCTATCAGTGCATATCTGCCAAAAGAAAAATGGAAATTTTTCTACACAGGTTACAATGATTTTTATACTTACACAATATGGACAAAAAACATACTGCCTCAAAATACACCTGTCCCACTGATAGATTTACTTCAAAAACACAAAGAAGTATATGTATTAATGAGTTACGAAAATTTTTATACGGATATAGAACCTATATACAGCTCTAATCCAAATTCTATGGTATTCACAGAAAGATATAAAATCTACAAATTCCCTGTAGTAATTTATAAATAAGGAAAAATATATGACAGACAAAAAAATTCTATTAAAAAACATTTTTTTCACAATATTATATGCAATTTTTACTTTAATACTGGTACTTCATCACGAAATCTGGGCCGACGAAGCACAGGTGTGGATGCTGGCAAAGTATCTTTCAGTTCCGGAACTGTTTAAACATCTGGTGAACGAAGGCCATCCGTCATTGTTTTATCTGTTGATGATGCCTTTTGCAAAAACCGGCATGTCCATTTTTTGTATGCAGTTTGTCTGCTGGATTTCTACAGTCATTTCCGTATTTTTGCTATTGCAGTATTCTCCTTTTTCAAAAGGTGCAAAACTGGCAATAATAACAAGTGCAGGCTTTTTATACTTTTTTCCGGTTCTAGCCAGAACATACTCTGTCTTGCCTATGCTTGTGTTTTTTACTGCAATACTTTACCCGAAATCGGAAAAACACCCCTTCTTGTACAGTACGATACTTTTTATAACAGCAAACATTCATGTAATTATGCTGGGGTTTGTCGGGATACTCGGATGTATTTTTGCTTATGACAATATTATAAAACCCTGGAAACAATTACAAAAAACCGAAAAACAAAAGTATATTTCTGCCGTCTTTATTGTCTTTTTAGGCATGTTTCTTGTATGGCTCCAGCTCCATGGCACAACCTCGAGCAACGCTTTTATAAAATATGACTTCGGCAACATTATTTCCAATACTTTCAGTGTAACAACCAAATTTTTTGTAGACGCATATGATGCAAGATTCTCTGATACATTTGAATATTTAACAATTTCAAATACAATTTTTTGTATTTTAATTGTATCCATAATTTTGTATATAACGTTTTTTGTTATACTTTTCAAAACAAACAAAAAAATGTTTCTTATCGCATTATGCGGTGTTGGATTCCAGTTTGTTGTTTATATTCTCGCATACAATTATTGCGTATATGTTTCGAGAATATTTTGCGCACATATTATAGTCCTTTTTGCTCTGTGGTATGTGATGAATGACAAAAATACAACGGAAAAAACCAAAAAAGTTATAAATATAACACTAATCTTGTTCTTGATTATCACACTCTTTAACGGCATAAAATATTCTCTGTGGGATATGTTGTACAACTACTCGGCGGCAAAACCAACAGCAGAATTTGTCGAAAAAAATATAAACAAAGAAAATTCTATTATCATAACCGACAACATACCATATTGTATGTCGTTGATTTATTACCTTGACGGCAAATATGACATATATTCCGCTTTAACCAAAAAAAGCATAAAATACATTGTCTGGGACAAAACAATGTACCACTTCCTGAGCGAAGAAGGCTGGGATGATTACATGCAATATATGAAAACAGTGGACAAAGAATTTCTTACAAAAAAACTGTATGTTGTATTGCCAACCTTCCAAAAATACATGTTCGATGTAAACAATTTGAAAAACTTCAAAAAAATATACGAAAGCAAAGACACTGTCTTGAAATTTGAAGGTTACAGAATATATGAATATACAGGCAGCAATAAATAATTAATTTTTCATTAATATTTTAAGATTTTTAAAAAGCTAATGATATAAAAGAATAGTAAGTAAATAAGTCGAAAAATAACTCATAAATACTAGAAAAGGAGAAAATTATGTCAATCAGACCTTTAAGCGACAAAATAGTTATCAAAGTAATCGAAGATACAGAACAAACATCAGGCGGCATATTTATTCCTGATTCTGCAAAAGAAAAACCACAAAAAGGTGAAGTTGTTGCAGTAGGCCCAGGCAAAACTCTTGACGACGGCAAAAGAGAAGAAATGGAAGTAAAAGTAGGCGAAACTGTTTTGTTCGCAAAATATGCTGGCACAGACGTAAAAATGGGTGAAGAAACTTTCAAAATTATGTCTGTAAAAGATATTTTAGGCGTATTGGAATAATGAATAATATTTAACTAAGGAGAACATAAAATGGCTAAAAAAATTGTATTTAATGAGGAAGCAAGAAAAAGCTTGCTCAAAGGTATAGATGCAGTAGCCGATGCAGTAAAGGTAACTCTCGGACCAAAAGGACGTAACGTTATCTTAGAAAAAAAATTCGGCGCACCTCAAATTGTTAACGACGGTGTAACAATTGCAAAAGAAATTGAACTCGAAGACGGTCTGGAAAATGCAGGCGCACAACTTCTCAAAGAAGTTTCTTCAAAAACAAACGACGTAGCAGGCGACGGTACAACAACAGCTTCCGTACTTGCACAGGCAATTGTTCGTGAAGGTTTAAGAAACCTTACTGCAGGTGCAAACCCAATCTGCATAAAAAGAGGTATGGACAAAGGTGTTGAAATGGCCGTTGAAAAAATTAAAAAAATGGCTCAACCCGTTGACTCCAAAGAAAAATTGGCTCAAGTTGCAACAATTTCTGCAGGCAACAACTCTATGATTGGTGACCTGATTGCAGATGCAATGGAAAAAGTAGGCACTGACGGTGTTATCACTGTAGAAGAATCAAAATCCTTCGGTACAAACTTAAAAGTTGTAGAAGGTATGCAGTTTGACAAAGGTTACATCTCTCCATACTTTGTTACAGATCCTGAAAGAATGGAAGCTGTATTGGAAGATGCTTATGTACTTTGTGTAAACAAAAAAATCAATTTGATTTCTGATTTGGTACCTATTCTCGAACAGGTTGCCCGTGACGGCCGTGCGCTTTTGCTCGTTGCAGAAGACGTTGAAGGCGAAGCTCTTGCAACACTCGTTGTTAACACAATGAGAAAAGTTTTAAGAGCCGTTGCTGTAAAAGCTCCGGGCTTTGGCGACAGAAGAAAAGCTATGCTCGAAGATATCGCTGTATTGACAGGCGGCCAGATGTTCACTGAAGAACTCGGCATAAAACTCGAAAACATCACTGTTCAAATGCTCGGTAAAGCAAAAAGAGTAACTGTTACAAAAGACAACACAACAATTGTTGTCGGCGACGAAACAAAAGCTCAGGTTGCTGACAGAGTAAGATTAATCAAAAAACAAATTGAACAATCTGATTCTGAATACGATAAAGAAAAACTTCAAGAAAGACTTGCAAAACTCTCCGGCGGCGTTGCTGTTATCGAAGTAGGTGCAGCTTCCGAAGTTGAATTAAAAGAAAGAAAATTGAGAATTGAAGATGCATTAAACGCAACAAGAGCAGCTAAAGAAGAAGGTATCGTACCTGGCGGCGGTGTTGCCCTCATCAGAGTAATGCAAGAAATGGCAAAATCTCTTGACACTTGCAACTACAGCTCAGATGACGAAAAAGTAGGCTTCCGTATCCTGCTCGATGCTCTTCATATTCCTCTAAAACAAATTGCTGACAACGCAGGCGAAAAAGGCGACGTTGTTGTTGAAGAAGTTAAAAAACTTCCTGAATCAGAAGGTTTTGATGCTTTGACAAATGAATATGTAGACATGTTCACAGCAGGTATTGTTGACCCTGCAAAAGTAACACGTTCTGTTTTGGAAAACGCAGTTTCTGTAGCTTCTATGTTGTTAACAACAGAAGCAGCTGTTGTAGATATCCCAAAACCTGAAGCAGCTCCTGCAATGCCTCCAATGGGCGGCGGCATGGGCGGTATGATGTAAAAAATCATACAAAAAGACCAGAAAAAATTTAAAACAGGTTCCAGTTTGGAGCCTGTTTTTTTATATATATACTCAAAAACTAGTCCGAATACGCCTACTAGCCTAAACGGAAATTACATACACGTAATATGTTTATTTTTGAAATACATATAATGTCGATATGGAAGAACTGGACGAGAAAAAGATAATAAAACTTTTAGGATCACAATTGAAAAAGCTCAGAGAAGAAAAAGGTGCGTCGCTGAACATTTTCGCATACGAAAATGATTTGACCACAGCCACAGTGAGCAGAATTGAGAATGGTCTTGTTGATACAAAATTTTCTACTCTTGTTAAATATGCAAGAGGTCTGGAAACACCGCTCGAAAATATCATCATGACTTTAAATATTGATTACTCCCACAAAGATGGTTATTAATATTTAAATTATAAATGATGATGTTTTTTAGAATTTACCCTGCCGCCGTCAACTTCGTGTACGTTTTCAATGGTAATAAAAGCTGATTCGTCAACTGATTTTACAAGCTGTTTGAGCTTTGCAATCTCCAGCCTGTTTATTACACAAAAGATAATTTTCTTTTCTGCACCGGAATAGCCGCCACGTGCTTTTATATAAGTAACGCTTATATCAAAATTCTCCATAATAGCGTTGCCTATATCATCGTGCTTGTCCGTAACAATACGCACAGACTTTGACTCATTCAAACCTTCAAGCACAATGTCAATTACACGATATGCAATAAAATAAGAAATCATTGAATACATTGAACTGCGCCAGTCATTATAAACAAAGCCCGCTGCAGTAAAAATAAACAAATTAAAAAACATGATGATTTCGCCAACAGAAAAACCCCATCTTTTTGAGAGTCTTATGGACAAAATCTCTGTGCCGTCTAAAGAAGAATTACTCCTCAGCACCAGACCGACACCCGCACCCAGTATCAAACCGCCGAATATACACGCAAGAAACGGATCCGATACATGTTTATGATTTAGCAACACCTGTATTAAAGAAACACCGACTGACAATATCGAAACAGCATAAAAAGTACATACAACAAATGCCTTACCCATCTTTTGCAATGCAAGAAATATAAATGGAAGGTTCAAAATAAAAATGCACCATCCGAGAGGAAAATGAGTCTTGTAATTTGTCATAATTGCAATACCCAGAATTCCGCCGTCAATAATCTTGTTAGGAATTAAAAAACCTTCTAAAGCAAATGCGGCAATAAGCGCACCGAAAGTCATTACTACAATATTCATCAATATCTTTTTCATTTCTCAATAATAGCACGTCACCAATAGATTGCACAATCTGTAACAAGAAAAAAGTATTGTTATTTTATGAATTTCATGTATAATCTATATTAACAGCTGTTAATAGAAGGTTTTTAAGCTGTTATTTTCATTTAAGCAAAAGGGCTGTTTGGACTTAATCTTTTTATTAAGCTTTCTCTTTTGTTTAAGCAATGTGATGTCAGAAAGAGCCTGTTTCTTTTCTGCTAAACATTCAGTTATTACCACATTTTCAAAATTCTTCACAATTTTACGCAATTTAAATTATGAGCTTTTGTAAATTCAACTACAAATATATCAAGGACAAAGCTACCCCCGGAAGCTGGAGAAGGGGATATGAAAGCTATCAAAAAGACATTGTCATGTCCTACGACACAAAAATTGCCGGTGTAGACGCAAAAGTCAAAGGCAATTTTAAAGATGCTTACGAAACCAGCCTTACTTTTACAAAAACCGGTGTAAAAGCTGACTGCAGCTGCCCGTTAAAAGAAGAATGGTGCAAACACGCTATTGCTGTCGGCTTAAAAGTAATAGAAGACAAAGTCTATGACGAATATCTTGAACGTGTACACAAAATAAAAATAGATTACCCCGACGAAATCGTTCCTCCGGTAGAACATCCTACAGGCAGATACGTTTTCCACTTTAATCCGAAACGAAGACAAAATTTCTTCTCCATTCTCGTTATGGACAGAGAAACAGGAAAAGTAATAAGAGATTTGGAAGCAATATTAAGAGCAATCATTGAACTGCAAAGAAATGACAAATCTTTTGTTTTGAATGAAGAAGAAAAAGTAGATATAGCTATTTTCCAGCTGCTGCTGCAACGCTCACGCCTTGACAAAAAAGCCGGCTGGTATGATGTACCGATAAACAAATTTGACGGTTTCTTCCAGCTGCTGGCACGTGCAGAAGAAGTTATCGACGGAAAAACAAAAGAAAGACTCCGCTTTGATGACAAAGAATGGGAACTCGCTCTGTCGGTTAATTTCTCCATGGTAGGCAATGTGCTGTTGTCTTTAACATGGGAGCGTCCTGACGGAAGTGACTCTTATCCTTTTGAAGAAATCAGATATTTTTCAAGACAACTAAAATGGGGCCGATACAAAAACGTAATCTTTCCGACAACCACACCTGTGTCAGCTTTGCCCCAAAATCTTATTAAAGCAAGCTTTACCGATGTAAAAGATGCTGACGGTGCAAAATTCTTATACGAAGAACTGCCCAAGCTTCAAAAAGTTATGAAAGTAACTGTTTCAGAAACAATTGAAAAACTGTTTTTGGAACAAAAACCGCCTATAAATGTTGTTACACTCGGGCTTGATTATGACGGTTCGCTAAAAGCAGAACTTGAATTTGAATATGACGGCACACGTGTACCTTATTCAAAACATACTGAAAAAACACCTTATGTAACCATTAAAAAACCGAAAGAAGACCTCTTGTACTGGGTAAAACGCAATCCCCAGCACGAAGAAGCCGCTTACAACATGCTTCTGGCATGTAAATTTGCTCCTATGCAGACAAACAACCTTGCACTGGAAAAAGAAAACGCAATCGATTTTTACAACTATTACATACAGCAGGCTGGCGACGGGTGGAAATTTGAAGAAAAAGACGACATGTCATTTTTCAAACTCACAAAAGACCCGTTCGAATTGTGTGCAGAGATTGACTTTGCAATTGATTCCACAGACAGTTTTGAATTAGAGCTTTACGGACGTGTAGGCGAAGAGATTATCCCGTTCGATGATGTATACAGTCTTACACTGGATAACAGCAAATATGTAAGAATCAAAAATCTTGGATTTGCAGAAGTTCCCACAATGGATATTTATTCATTGATGAGAGCCTTCAACACCTTTGATGTTTACAAAAATGATGACAACAAATATATTGTAAAAACCTATCGTGCAGGTCTTATTTCCGAAATGGAAAACCTCGGACTTAAACTCAAAATGAGCAGAAGGTTTAATAAATTCTGGAAACAAATTTCAACCTTCTCCACCATGGATGTTCCGAGCCTGCCAAAAGGTATCAATGCAGAGTTCAGAGAATATCAGACACGTGGTTTTGGCTGGCTGTGGTTTATGTATCAGTACGGTCTTAACGGAATCCTTGCCGATGATATGGGTCTTGGTAAAACTCTGCAGGCACTGGCACTGCTTCAAAAAGCAAAAGAAAAAAATAAAAAAGCACCGAATCTCGTTATCTGCCCGACTTCCGTTGTATTTAACTGGGAAAACGAAATTGAAAAATTTGCACCGAACCTCTCATGCCTGAAACTCACCGGTGCTGACAGAAAAGATTTGTTCAAAGAAATTCCGAAATACGACGTCATAATAACCAGCTATGCACTGATAAGAAGAGATATAGCAAAACTCAAAAAACAAGAATTCAGATACGTAATTCTGGATGAATCTCAAAACATAAAAAATGCAGATTCCATGACAGCACAAAGTGTAAAACAGCTCAACTGCAAACACAAACTCGCTCTGTCAGGTACACCTATAGAAAACAGGCTGGAAGAACTATGGTCTTTATTTGACTTCCTTATGCCGGGATTTCTTTTTGACAAAAACGAATTTAACTACCGTTATGTAACACCGATTATGGAACGAGAAGACAAAACAGTAGAAAAACGTTTAAAATCACAGATTTATCCGTTCATCTTGCGCCGTATGAAAAGAGATGTTGCAAAAGACCTTCCGGATAAAATCGAAAACGTTGCATACTGCGAACTCACTCCGGAACAAAAAGACTTTTACATGGAAGTTATGGATTCCACAAGAGAAGAACTCTTCAAATCCATTGAAGAAAAAGGTATTGAAAAGAGCAGAATGTCTATCTTCTCGGCACTGCTGCGCTTAAGACAGATTTGCTGCCACCCGAGATTGTATGACAAAGAAAACGTCAAAGGCATAAACGAATCAGGCAAATTTGAACAACTGAAAACAATGCTCGAAGAAATCATTGCCGAAAAACACAGAGTTCTTTTGTTCAGCCAGTTTGTAGACATGCTTGATATCATAAAAGAATGGCTGACAAAAGCAGGCATAAAACACGAATACCTTACAGGCAGCACAAAAGACCGTCAGGAAGTTGTTGAAAGATTCAACTCTGACCCGACAATACCGATTTTCTTAATCAGCTTGAAGGCAGGCGGTACAGGTCTGAACCTCACTGGTGCCGACTATGTAATCCACTATGACCCGTGGTGGAACCCTGCTGTAGAAGATCAGGCAACAGACAGGGCTTATCGTATCGGACAGACCAAAAAAGTCTTTGTTTACCGTATGATTACCAAAGGCACTGTAGAAGAAAAAATTCAAAAACTAAAATCAAGAAAAAGAGATTTGGTCGACAGTGTAATTTCAGTAGACAGAAATATCGGCAAATCACTTACTTACGAAGACCTCAAAGATATCTTCTCTCTTGATTAAAATTTTCCTAATTTAGAGGCAGTTTATGAAACAAAATCTTCTAAAAACACTTGATGAAAAAAAGATATTCAAACTGGTTCTTGGCCTTGGCAATCAAGATTTTGAAGAAATAGAAGACCTTGTCACGGTTTATGCAATAGCAGGAGCCGACATGTTCGACATAAACCCTTCAAAAGAAGCTATAGAAGCTGTTTTAAGAGGGGTTAAAAAAGCCGGAAGACAAATCGAAGAATTTTATTACACTATCAGCACAGGGCTTTTGGGTGACAGCCACGTACAAAAATGCCATATCGATAAAAACAAATGCAAACGCTGCGGAAAATGCATAAAAAAATGCCCGAGAAATGCAATAGAATGGAATGGCGAATTTCCTGAAGTCATTGTACAAAAATGTATTGGCTGCAAAAAATGCGACGACTGCAAGGCTATTTCATTTAACGATACAGAATACAATATAGAAGAAATTGTTAAACTTGCTAAAAAATATAAATTAGACTGCGTGGAACTGCACATATCCTCAAAAAAAATACCGGAACAAGAAATAAAATATGTGCTTAAAGAATTTTCCGGAGCTTTGAGCGTTTGTCTGGACAGAAAATATTACTCTAATGAAAGAATTAAAAAACTCATCAATAAAATAATAAAATGGAAACAAGACTCCAAATTTATTATACAGGCAGACGGTGTACCTATGTCAGGCGGTGATGATACCTTCAAATCCACCTTGCAGGCAGTTGCCATGGCGCATTTAGTACAGGATTACGGCACGTATATATTTATGTCCGGCGGAACAAACACAAAAACAGCCTGGCTTGCAAAAACCTGTGAACTCAGATACAACGGCATCGGCATAGGGTCTTATGCCAGAAAAATAGTTAAAAACAAAAAATTGGAAGAAGCCGTACACGAAGCAGAAAAACTTATAAAAGCTTGCAAAAATGATAGAGAAGATTAAAAAATTTTTAAAAAAATACGATTTACTGTCACAGGAAAAAACCTTTGTAGTAGGCTTTTCAGGCGGATACGATTCTATGTGCATGTTAGATATTCTGCACAAAATTTCTCAAAAAGAGGGCTTTCGCCTCATTGCTCTGCACCTCAACCACAACTGGAGAGGACGTGAAGCAGAAATTGAACAGGAAAACTGTGAAAATTACTGCAAACAAAATAATATAGAAATTTATACAGAAACTCTGCCCGAAGGCACCCCGAAAACAGAAACCATTGCAAGAGAAAAACGACAGGAATTTTTTAAAAAATGCTATAAAAAATTTAACGCTGACGGACTTTTTCTTGCTCACACAAAATCAGATAATACAGAAACCATCCTCTACAGACTGACAAAAGGCACCGGAGTAAAAGGGTTATGCGGGATTTTAGAAAAATCAAAATTCGATTTTTGTGAAATTTACCGCCCGCTTATGGAATTTTCCAGAAAAGACATAATAAAATACTGCACAAATAACAAACTTGTCCCGAACAATGACTCGAGCAACTTTGACACAAAATATGCACGCAATTTTATACGACACCAAATAATTTCCGAATTAAAAAATATCAACCCCAAAATTGACGATGTAATACTGAATCTTTCCAAAATTGCTATATCAGAACAAAACATTGTAAAAGAATATCTGGACAAAATCCGAAACGTAATCTACAAAGACGACTATATTTTAACCGACAAATTTATAGAACTTTCAAAAGATGTTCAGTGTAAACTGATTCTTGACTATCTTGTGGAACAAAATCTGGACTATGATTCCAAACGTGTGCAGGAGATTTATGAATTTATAAATAAAAATGCAAAATACAAATCAGGCAGAACTTTTTCTCTGACAACAGATTTGTGGCTGTTTGTTTCAAAAGAAAAAATTTGCACAATTGATGATTTGGAACCGGATAAAAATACAGAAGAAATTGAAATAACTCAGTGCGGAAAATACACAATAAACGGCAAAGTTTTTTCAATAGAAAAATATACAGCGCAAAAAATGCCGGAATTTCCTAAAGCTACTGAAATGAAAGCTTATGTATCGCTCCCGCAAAATTTTGTTTACACAATACGCACCCGCCTGCACGGTGATACAATCCAACCCTTTGGCATGGACGGAACAATGAAGCTGAAAAAACTTTTTATAAACAAAGGAGTAGAAAAATTTGCAAGAAACGATATCATACTCCTGTGTAACGGCCACGAAGTTCTGTGGGCTGCAGGAATCTGCCTGAGCGAAAAACTACGTGCAAAAACTCTGCCCACACATATACTGAGCATTACCCAAGAAAACAAATAATGCTATAATTTGTATAAATTTTGCAAAGGAAACCTCACATGCTTGATAAAAAAACAGAAGATTTAAAAGTTCTTTTTACGCAGGAACAAATCGAACAAAGAACAAAAGAACTTGCACAGGAAATCAATAAAGACTTCGGAACAGAAGAACCTTTAACGTTAATATGTGTACTCAAAGGCTCGAGTATCTTCTTCTGTGATTTATCAAAACACTTAAAAATGCCCGTACAAATGGAATTTATCAGGGTTTCGAGTTACGGAAACCAAAAAACATCATCAGGTCACGTACAGGCAATGGATTTGACCCTGCCTAATCTTGAAAATAAAAACGCACTTATTGTTGAAGATATTATAGACACAGGCTGTACAATGAAATTTTTAACAGAACTGCTGTGCAGAACTCACAAACCTAAAAAATTAAAAGTAGTAACACTCTTAAACAAAAAAATGGCCAGAAAAACTCCGATTGAGCCTGATTTTTACGGGTTTGAAATCGATGACAAATTTGTAGTAGGCTACGGACTCGATTACGAAGGCTATATGAGAAATCTCCCTTACATAGGATATTTTGAATAAGCCTGAAAACAAACCGAATCCTTGCCGGCATTGTTTAGAAAAGATATTTAAACTCCGGAATTACGATTTATATCGATTTTCTTGAGCCTTTTTTCAAGTTTTTTGTACCATTTCAATTTCTGTTTGTACAAATACTCATAATCTTCTATATCACCGTGAGTAATTTCCGCAAACTGTTTGTCACACAATGCTTCAAAATTCTTTTCCAGCATGTGAGTCAATTCTTTTCTGTCAAAATTTGCGTCAGTAAGAACAAACGGCTCACCCACATCACAAAGAACTTCTGGTTTGTCCTCTCTCAAAAACGGATAATTGACAGCAACAGGTATGAGGTTAATCCCGCCTGCTTTTTTAATAACATTTTTTGCAATATAAGCCATGCCTGTCTGGAACTCTATCGGCCTATACATAGGGGGTCTTATGATTCCCTGAGGGAAAAGCCACAAAGATTTTGTTTTGTCGCACAATTCTTCTACAGAATACTGCAACGCTCTCATAGAGGCCTGAGGTGATTTTTTGTTTACGGGAAAAGCACCGGCTCTTGCAAGAATAGGGAATCTATTCAACTCCTCTATCATCATTCTGATATCAGTATCAAAAATTCTGCGGCAAAGATTGTACCCTACTATGCCATCCCACCAGTTGTTATGCGGAGCATAAATAATATTGGAAAAATCAGGGTTGCGTTTGTCATAATTTTCTTTATTTTTAATTTTTAAAGAGAAAAATCGGTTTTCCAACATATTGTAGAAAAATTGATCAGCGACCCATCTCCAGAAAGGTGTGGGTTTTGCCGCTCTGAATTTTTCATCCTTGTTTCGCAATTTTGTAGGCGGAACATCGGAATATAATTGTTGATTCTCCTTATGAAGTAAATTTTGCAATATAAAAAGCTCCTTTTATGTAATTTTACCCCTTAAACATTAATTTTTGAACAATTTTAATATTTTTTTTACAATTTTTGTCAATATCTTTTTAGATTTCTACTCTCTTTTTACTTCTATAGAATAGACAGGAATTTTACGCATATTTTCTTTTTTCCCTACATAAAAATCCAACCATATTTTTGGTGCAGAATAAATTTCGTCTTTGTCTGTATATTCATATTTAAAACGATACATAGGTGATGCTGTTCTGGCTTTTAGAGGTTTTTTCTTGGAATAAAATCTCTGGCTGAACACATCGTCAACTTTATCATTATATCTCAATTTTGCAATAACATACAGAGAATTAAAATCATTCTGCGAAGTATTCTCTACCTTAAATTTAACATATATTTTTTGTTTTGTTTTAAAGAAATTCGTCTTTACCCTCATCGAAACAAGATTTATATGAACATCTTTGTCCGTTATGACATAACGTTTTTGGAAATTTTTTACAGCTTTCAGTTTGTGCTGATAGAGGTTTGTTTCTACATCCTGACCGTTAGAATAATAATATCTGATAAGCTTTAACAAAATTTCTTCGTAAATATCAAAGTTAATAAGCCCCGGATCAGTCGCATAGGTTTTTTCCATATACTGATTTGCCAGTATCGGGTCATAATCCTTATACAAAACAGCAAGTTTGTAATACAAAACAGAAGTTTCTCTATACAAAAGTGCTGTCTCAAGACTCTCAATAGCCTTGTCTATACTATGATGTTTGTAGTCGTCATCAGCTATTTTGTTGTAACAATCAAGTATGCTGTTCACGGCGTATTCTTTTTTATCAGAATCAACTTTTTTGTAATAAAAAAATGCAATTTTATACTGTTTTACAGCAGTATTATACTTTTTTTTCTGCCAGAAAATATCTCCAAGGTTCATATAAAAATCACCCTTGGCAATCAAAAGCGGCTTGTGGTCAGTGTTTTTTAACTGTTTTACAATATTCAGAGCCTGCGTATATTTTCCCTGTTTCAAATACAAATTTGCAAGCCCCAGATATGAGCTGTAAACTCCATATGGAGATTTTTCAATTGCTTTTTTGTATTCTTCTTCAGCATGCCCGTAATTAAAAATCAGTGTGTACAAATTGCCGAGTCTTACATTAATGGCATAATTTCCCGGATTTTTCTTTGCTTCTTCCGTATATCTTTCAATGAGATAATTTATCAGTTCATTATCCTTTGCAGTGTTAGAAATTTTAGCCAGCATTCTGGAATGATGCTCCGCAATAATTTTAGAACAACCTGTAGCAACAGAGGCCAAAACCAACGCCACCAAAAGCGCAATCAATATTGTTCTAAAATATTCCAGAATTTCTACTTTATTCATATAGTTCTTGTATCGAAACCGACTCAATTCCTTCTATTGTATTCAATTCTTTGTGAAGACTCTGCACAGGATTTTTGTCCAACAAATCCAGCTTAAAACTTATTTTTATAAGGTTTTCATTAGATGTGGACTGAGCTTTTGTTATTTCAAATATAGAATCAAATTTTTCTACAATCCCTGAATAAACACTATCTGCTTTCGGGATAGGAGTATAAAAACTTATTTTGAACTTTCTGAGATTTTTTCTTCCTTTATGAATATACTGTTTTTCAAAAATTCTGATTAAAACAAGAGTACAGACAGCCAGCACCGTACAAATTATAGCCATTGCCGTAAAACCACACCCGCAGGCCATACCTATACTGGCAGTAATCCACAAAGTAGCTGCTGTTGTCAAACCGTATATGGAATAACCGTGTCTTAAAACAGTACCACCACCGATAAAACCTATACCGGTAAGAATCTGTGCCGCAATTCTGGCAGGGTCAGCCTGTGGACTGTGTGCATACACGGGGAAGGCATGTATAGACAACAGTGTAAATATACATGACCCAAGACACACCAGCATGTGCGTTCTTAAGCCCGCCCATTTGTTTGTGATTTCACGCTCAAAACCGATAGCAAAACCAAGAACAATAGCCAGCAAAATATCTAAAAGCATATTTTTTTCAATTATAAAATTTGCAAATATGTTTTCCATCTATCTATCCAATTATTCTTTATTCTCAACAAAATCTCTACTTATATTCTATCTTACTTTACTCTTAGGGTCTAAGATATCCCTTATTGTATCACCTATGAGGTTAAAAGATAATACCGCAATAAAAATTAAAAAACCCGGTGTCAAAAGCCACGGTCTATAAATAATATTGACATACTCCTGAGCCTCTTTGAGCATATTTCCCCAGCTTGCATCCGGCTGTTGAATCCCCAGCCCCAAAAAGCTCAATCCGGATTCTGACAAAATATAAGAAGGAACGGACAATGTCATTGCAACGATTACATAGCTCATTGTCTGTGGCAAAAGGTGTTTTATAATTATTCTCAATTTTGATGCGCCGATTGATTCTGCAGCCTGTACAAATTCCTGATTTTTAATAGACAAGACCATACCCCTTACTACACGGGAAAATCCTGCCCAGCCTATCAATGCAAGAATCACAACTATAAGCGCAAACCTCTGTATGCTGGTCATATTTGTGGGCAATATTGCAGCAAGAATAATCAAAAGATAAAAACTCGGAATAGACATTATTGCCTCGCTTATTCTCATCATAAGATTGTCAGCAATTCCGCCGAGATATCCGGAAATTCCTCCATACAACATCCCCAGCGGGAAAGAAATAAACAAGGCAAGAAAACCTATTGTCAAAGAAATTCTTCCCCCAAAAAGTATGCGGGAATATATATCACGTCCGTTTATGTCCGTGCCGAGCAAAAACAATCTGCCGTCTTTTTCCACAGTAACAAGATGCCTGTCCATAGGAATCAGACCCAGAAATTTATACTTTTCGCCTTTTGCAAAAAATTTTAAATAATATTTTTTGCTCCTATCAAGTTTATATGTGATTTTTAACTGTTCGGGATTAAAATATCTTTTGTAATTATATGTATAAGGCCACGATAACCTGCCGTTTTCATCTATGGTAAAAATCTTTGAAGGCGGAACATAAGCCCTGTGCCTGTCAGAAAATTCCTTTGAATAAGGAGCAAGAAAATCCGCAAACAATATCCCGATATACAAAATCAAAAGTACAACAAGAGCGGTTGTTGCATATTTGTCTTTTAAAATTTGAGAGAAAACACTGTTTTTTTTCATCAGCTCACGCTCACTTTCGGATCAACTATTTTTAAAAGAATATCTGCAAGCAAATTACCCGCAACAAGCATTATTGTACCCATCATCAACGAAGCCATTACAAGATTTATATCAGATTTCATAACAGCTTCCAAAATCAATCTTCCCAGTCCGGGATATTGAAAAACATACTCTGTCAAAGCAGCACCGCTCAATAACGTTGCAAATTCAAACCCCAATAGTGTTACCATAGGATTTATAGCGTTTCTCAGTGCATGTTTGTACACGACCTTGTTTTCGCTCAGCCCTTTTGCTCTGGCAAATTTTACATAATCAGACCCGAGGACATCCAGCAGATTTCCTCTCATCTGTCTTTGCAAACCTGATAACGAAATCGTAAACAAAACAATAACCGGCAAAACCAGATGATGAATTACATCAAGCACCTTGTGTAAAGGAGAAAAGGTGGAAAAATTGTAACACGTAAGCCCCCCTGTCGGGAACCAGCCTGTTTTTACCGCAAAAATCAATAATAACAACGCAAAAAAGAACGAAGGTATAGCCATACCTATACTCGTTATCACTGTGAGCATCCTATCCACAGGCTTTCGCCAGTTCAATGCTGCATAAATCCCGAGCGGAATCCCCACCATCCATGTCAATAGTATGACAACAGACGTCAACAATAGTGTGTTAGGAATACGCTCCCAGAGCTTTGCACTGACCTGCTCTCCCGTAACAGTAACACCCAAATCGCCTTTTAAAAAACTTTTGAGCCACAGGCCATACTGCACGATTTTTGGTTTGTCCAAACCCAATCTCTGCTGCTCCGCTTTTAAAGTTTCCTGTGATATGGACGGGTTCAGCCTCAATTCGCCCAGCGGGTCAACAGGACTGAGCCTTATTATAAAAAAGCTGATAATAGACACAAGAAATAATAACGGTATTGCCTGTAAAAGTCTTTTAAAAATGTAAGCCAATATTTGCATACAACTATTTTACAAGACTGGTTGAGTTTTGCAATTAGTTTATTGTTTAGTTTTTATTGCAGACTGTTTTCTACAAAATTTCTATACTGCAGAGCCTGTGCTATATGAGAACTTTCTATATTTTCGCTCTGTTCTATATCAGCGATTGTTCTTGCCAGTTTGACTATCCTGTCATAAGAACGGCCGGAGAGGTTGAATCTTGAAATTGCCGTTCTTAACAAATTTTCACTTGCTTCATCAAGTTTGCAAAAAATCTTTATAAGTTCTGCACTCAACTGGGAATTTGTTAAAATCGGATAATCCCTGTATCTTTGTGCCTGAATTTTTCTGGCTTTAATTACACGTTTTCTGATATCTGCCGATGATTCAGATTTTATTTTTGTATTCAAAAGTTCTTCCGGACTGAGCCTCGGGACTTCTATCTGTATATCAATTCTGTCCAAAAGCGGGCCTGACAACCTCGAGCGGTATCTTTGTATCTGGAATTCCGAACAGGTACACTGTTTTTGAGAATCTCCAAGATACCCGCACGGGCATGGATTCATTGCAGCGAGCAGCATAAAATCAGCAGGAAAACGAATACTGCTGTGCGCACGGGAGATAACAATTTCTCCGTCTTCTATAGGCTGCCTCAAGACTTCCAGCACATTTCTAGGAAATTCAACAATTTCATCAAGAAACAAAACCCCTCTGTGAGCCAGAGTAATCTCTCCGGGACGTGGATTTGACCCGCCGCCTATAATCCCTACAGAAGAAGCCGTATGATGTACTGTTCTGAAAGGCCTTTTGTTGACTAACGGTTTGTCAGGATGCAAAAGCCCTGCTACACTGTATATTTTTGTAAGTTCAATGGCTTCTTCCAGCTCTAAAGGCGGAAGAATAGAAGCAAAACTTTTTGACAGAAGAGTCTTTCCGGACCCCGGCGGGCCTGCCATCAAAATATTATGTCCGCCCGCAGCAGCAATTTCCAGTGCTTTTTTAGCTTTTATCTGGCCTTTTATATCTTTAAAATCATATTCATAATGCGTGGTCGTATAATCGTTCAAATAGTCTTCTATATCGACTTCACAAACCTCGAGTTCCTTTTTCTCCTGCTCGTTTGCAGAAAAATGGCTCACAACATCACGAAGAGATTCTGCAGCAAGAACCTTTACACCGGAAACAAGTGCTGCCTCTTTGGCATTTTCTTTTGGAACAACAACCTGTTTGATATCCAAATCCTTTAGCCCTGAAACTATGGGCAAAATACCGTTCACCGCTCTTAAAGACCCGTCCAGTGACAATTCGCCCAAAAATGCCGTGTTTTTGAGTTCTTCCTCTTTTACAATACCATCTCGAGCCAGAATTCCCATTGCAATAGGCAGGTCGTAGAGTGTGCCTTCTTTTCTGATATCGGCAGGCGCAAGGTTTATTACAACTTTTTGATTCGGAAACGTAAAACCTGAATTTTTTATTGCGGAGCGCACACGCTCTTTTGCCTCTGAAACTGTAGTGTCAGGCAGACCGACAATAACGACTGACGGAATAGACAGAACAAAATCCACTTCAACAAGAATTTTGTAAGATTCCAGACCAATGACTGTTGCTGTAATAATTTGTGAAACCATAAGCTGATATTATCATAAAAAAAAGACCTTTACATTTTCGTAAAGGTCACAAAAACTTTTTTACAAAACGGGTTTAATAAACTATAATAGTTAAACTAGAGATTAAAAAGGGAACAGGTTATGAAACTTACCGTACTGGGTGCCGGATGCTGGGGACTGACTCTTGCATGGCTTTTGACAGACAATTTTGAAAAAGTTTGTGTTTGGGGAAGACACGTCGATATTTCCGAAGAGTTACGAACAAAAAAACATCTGTCAAAACCGCTCGAAATTCAGCTTAAAGACAAAGTTGAAATAACCTCTGACTTAGACAACGCAATAAAAGATGCAGATATTATTCTTATGGTTGTAGCAACTTCAGGCATAAGAGAAGTTTGTAAAAACATTGCAAAAATAGGGCTTAAAGACAATCAAATACTCGTTAACACTTCAAAAGGGCTGGAGCTTCCTTCTTTAATGAGGATGAGCCAGGTAATGAAAGAAGAACTGCCAGAGGCAAATATTGCAGTGCTTTCCGGCCCTACACTGGCAAAAGAAGTCCTGATGGGCTGTCCGACAGCCGCCTCTGTAGCTTGTGAAAACAAACCTGAAATATCAAAATTTTTACAGGAAAAATTGACCGTTCCTTCAAAATTCCGCCTTTATACAAATGAAGATGTTATAGGGCTTGAGCTGGGCGGAAGTCTGAAAAACGTAATCGCAATTGCTTCCGGATTTGCAGATGCAATGAAACTGGGCGACAATTGCCGTGGTGCGCTTTTGACAAGAGGTATGGCAGAAATAACAAGAATCAGCGTCGCTCTGGGGGCAAAACCCTCTACGCTTTACGGTTTGTCAGGCATGGGTGATTTGATTGCAACCTGTTCCAGCCCGATGTCCAGAAATTTTACTGTAGGCTCAATGCTCGGCCATGGCAAAAAAATCAATGACATTCTTGCAGAACTCGGCTCCGTTGCCGAAGGGGTGAAAACATCAAAGGCAGTATGTGAGCTTGCACAAAAACTTAATATAGAAGCTCCTATTTCCGAAGCAATATACGAAGCGGTGTACACTGATATCACTCCGCAGGAGCTTTTGAACAAATTGATGAACAGAAAACTCAAAGGCGAGTAGCGGATTCTGCCGGATGTGAACAACGTGAACATCCTTGTGAGGCAAAATCACACTTTTGCCGAACGGCAGAATTCAAGAGGCGGATTCTGCCGGATGTGAGCGAAGTGAACATCCCTGTGAGGCAAAATCACACTTTTGCCGAACGGCAGAATTCAAGAGGCGGATTCTGCCGGATGTGAACAACGTGAACACAACAAACTATTCTTGCTTGCGGCCTTCGTCTTTCATGTTGGCTTGAATTTCTGCTTTGTCATTAAACTGGTTGATAAAATGAGAATACCTTTCCATTCTCAACTTTAACCATGACAGCATAGTTTCTGAACCATACACCTCAATCGTTCTTGTTCTGGTAAACTGCTTGTGCGATCTGTTGTAAGATTCATCAATGTATGTCTGGCATTTACAATTCAACTCTTCAATCAAATCATAAAGAGTCTTGAGCCATGCCGGCTGAACCTGTGCTTCGTTTACAGAATACTCGAGAATCATTTTCTTCCTTGACTTTCTTCTTAACTGATACGCTTACTTATAATATGCCCGTTTTTTAAAATTCTAAGCATAATTATCGGTGATGGTTTGTTTTTATTTTTTACATGAAATTTATCGGCCGTTTTGTACAAAACTTTATGACTTTTATTACTATTGTAACATTTGTTAATAATTAATTTCTTTTCAAAACTACTTTTATAAAAATATTTGCTCTATAATACTAAAAGGTTAGTTTTATATTTGGCCGAAAAAGGGTAATAAAAGTGGAAACACTAAAAGAAATTGATGTAAAAGAAATAGTAAAAAACACAAACCTGCAGCACATTGCCATAATCATGGACGGCAACAGACGCTGGGCAAAAGAAAAATTCCTGCCCTCTGCTATGGGACACCAAAAAGGTGTGGAATCACTAAAAAGCACGATGAGGCTTTTTGACAAATTCGGCATAAAATATCTGACCGTATATGCTTTTTCTACAGAAAACTGGAACAGAAAAAAAGAAGAAGTTGAGTTTTTAATGGGTCTTCTGGCAAAAACACTCCTGAATGAACTGGATGAAATGCACAGAGAAAATGTAAAAATCACGTTTTTTGGCGACCTGTCAAAACTAAATCCAAAATTGATTGAAATTACACGCCACGCAGAAGAAAAAACAAAAAACAACACAGGTGTAAATCTCAATATAGCCTTCAATTACGGCTCCCGTGACGAAATCACTCACGCATTAAAATCAATAATAAAAGAAGGCATCCAAGCGGAAGATATTACAGAAGAAACAATATCTCAGCACCTTTATACAAAAAATATTCCCGACCCCGACCTTTTAATAAGAACAGGCGGAGAAAAAAGAATAAGCAACTATCTGTTATGGCAGATTGCATACTCCGAGGTTTATGTAACAGATGCGTACTGGCCTGATTTTGACGAAAAAGAACTGTCCAAAGCTATTATAGAATTCCAGAGCAGAAACAGAAGATTCGGCAAATAATTTATCTTTTAAACTTCTGTTTTTTCAAAATATCAAAAATTTTGTCTTTTATTGTCTTTGGATTGAAAAAATGTTTTGGCGGTGCGACTGCACATCCGGGATCTATCAAATAAACTTTGCCGTTCTTTGCCCTGCCGAACTGCTCCTTTTTAATTATTGCATTTTCATCCTCTGTCAGCCCGCTATAATGCATAAGATAATCTCTCATTTTATATCCTCTGTTCTTGATTTGTCTTACGAGAGTTCTCAGTTCATCCTGTGCCAAATCGTTCTGGCTGACCTTTTCTTCAAGATAATAAAAAGTGTAGCCCTTATTCCCTGTTTTTAACAACGGCAAATCAAAAAAATCAGGCTTTCTGTTATTAGGAAAATGATTCATATCCGTTATTTTCAAAATTTTTCCGTCTGTTGTTTCAAAAACAAAAGCATAAGCACCCATACCTATCATTTTATGGACTTTGTATCCTTTTAATTCGTTTATTCTTTTTATATCTTCACTCATTACTTTAATTTGTGTCTGGTTGTGAAGATGGCTCAAAAGTTCATAAGAAACATATTCATTCTTTGTATTAGCCAGAACTTCCAGTGCTTTATGCGGTTCTATCGGAGTTTTAAAGGTTATGCTCTTTAAATATCCGTTAATTTCTTTTTCAACTAAAAAAGATACGCCTTTTACTCCCGTACAAAAAACATCCCCTTCCGATTTCATTCTGTTCGATGCAGGCACGGGTTGAAGTTTTTTTAAAACAGGCCTTTGTTTTTGGTTTATATTAAAATGATTTTGTGTACAGATTTTCATATCCGTACAAAAATCAAACATATAAAAATTTGCGCATAAATTTTAAATTTGGAGAAAAATATGAAAAAAATTGTTCTTGGCACCTCAAACCCGCACAAACTCGAAGAAATAAATGCAATGATTAAAGAAATACACCCCGACAGTCTGGAATTTGTGCTGGTAGAAGGCAGCTTTGACCCTGAAGAAAACGGAACAACTTTTGAGGAAAATTCATATATAAAAGCAGCCGAAGCCGCAAAAATCATGAACATGCCTGCTCTTGCAGACGACACCGGCCTGTGTGTAGATGCGCTGGACGGCCGCCCAGGAATCTATTCTGCAAGATACGCACCGGATCAAAAATCAAAAATCGAAAAACTCCTTGAGGAAATGAAAAATATTCCTCAAAATAAAAGAAATGCGCACTTTATCTGTACAATGACACTGGTTGCGCCTGACGGCACAAAACTCCACACCCAAACAGGCAAAATAGAAGGCTATATTGACACAAAACCCTCAGGCACACACGGGTTTGGTTATGACCCTATATTTTTTATACCTGATTTAAACAAGACAATGGCGGATTTGACTCTTCAGGAAAAAAATACCCTCTCGCATCGTGCCAGAGCATTAAAACCGATGGTTGAATGGATTAAAAATAACCTGTAGACAGGCTCAGCTGTTCGCTTTTTACTTCACTTCGCTTTGTCAAAAAAAACAGACCATAAGGTCTGTGTTTACTGCATCTATTCAAATTAAAATTTATCTAGGGGAAAATATAATGTTTCGGCTAATACTTTATCTTATATTTGATAAAGTATATTTTGTGCTGAATCGTAGCTTTCGATAGCTTCTTTAAGCTGTTGTGCTTTTCTTGCAGTTTCCTGAGAAGTAAGCACATCTTTAAAGAAATTGATTTTGCTCATAAAAGAGTTTCTGTTTTTCTTATCGTTAGCTGCTTCAACTAAAGTTTCTACAATAGCTGTCGGAATGACACTGTCCATTTGTTGCTGTTGTTTGAAAACAGGTCTGGAAGCGTATTGTTTGTTTGTTTTATTTATATTTGAATAGCTATATGTATTTATGCTATTTATTCTCATTTTTTTCGTCCTTATGTTGTGACTGATTTGTATTAAGTGTTTTAACTACACTATTTAGTACATTTTTATTATGGACTATAAAGGTTTCTTTGTCAACCCCTCTTAAAGAAATCTTAATATCGGCTGGAAAGTATTGAAATAAAAGGATTTTTGATAAAGTGCATTTTGTACACTTATTCAGCTTTAAAAGTTTATTTTTATTTAATCCATATAAAAATAAGAAGATTTATTCAAAAATACCCACTCGGGTAATTGTCCGAATTCACATTTTAAGGTTATATATAATTAAATCTTTTTCATACTTCCAACTATTCTTAATTCCAGACAGCTAGGGCTTTTGCATACTAAAGCCCTATTTTTTTATGTCAAAATTTGAACCAAAAATAGTAAAAATAAAGTGTATTTTTAACAATTAAAATTATTCTCGATTTGCTATTGCAGCCACAATCTCTTCGTATTTGCCTGTTGCCTTCAGCACAAAGTCGCACATCTCCCGTACTGCGCCTTTTCCGCCGTTTTTTGATGCCACAAACAGGGCATGCTCTTTTACCTCGGCGACTGCATCCTGCGGACAACAAGGCATGCCAACCTTTTTCAACACACAAATATCCGGCAAATCATCTCCCATATACGCTATTTGCTCGGGATCCAGATTGTATTCAACCATAAATTCACGCAGTGCCGCGATTTTATTTTTACAGCCTTCGTACAACTTTGTCATACCAAGGTTATTGAACCTGTGACGGACTGTTCCGTTTTGTCTTGCCGTTATTATAGCCGTGACAAAACCTGTTCTGTTAAGCATAACAATGCCCTGCCCATCCTTTGCATTAAAGGTTTTATACTCTTTGCCGTCCTCGTCAAACGTAAGCGAAGCATCTGTCAAAACTCCGTCCACATCAAAAACAACTGCTTTTACTTTACCGGCTTTATATTTTAATTCCAAATCGTTTTCCATTAAGCAACCCCCGCTTTCAAAAGGTCATGGATATGTATAAGACCTACAGGCTTGCCCTGTGCATCACAAACAGCAAGCGATGTAATAGAGTGTTTTTCCATAATATGCAAGGCTCTTGCTGCCAAATCATTATGCAGAATAACTTTTGGATTGTGAGTCATAACATCTTTTGCAAGAAGGTTGGCTGTGTTTTCGTATTTGAGCAATGTACGTCTGATATCACCGTCTGTCAGTATGCCTGTCATCACTCCGTCATCATTAATAATTATTGCACAGCCCAATTTTCTGGCAGATATAATTTGTATTGTGTCGTGGAAATTATTGTTTTCATTAACTATCGGGAGTCTGTCACCGGTAATCATAAGGTCGCTGACATGATACAAAACGCCACGGCCGAGCGCACCGGACGGATGGAACATAAGGAAATCTTCTTCTGTAAATCCTCTTTTTTTCAACAAACATATTGCAACAGCATCACCCATTGCCAGTGTAGCTGTAGTGCTTGCTGTAGGAGCTTTTCCCAGCGGGCATGCCTCTTTTTCAACAGACACATCCAGCACTACATCTGCTTTTTTGCCCAGAGTAGACTCTTTTTTGCCTGTCATTGCTATCATCTTTACTCCAAAACGCTCTATCAACGGCAACAAATTCATCAACTCTGCTGTTTCTCCGCTGTTAGAAATAGCTATAACAACATCATCTCTTGTGATTAATCCTGAGTCGCCGTGTGTACTTTCTGCAGGATGTAAAAAATAAGAAGGAGTTCCGGTAGATGACAGTGTAGCCGCAATCTTTCTGCCAATATGACCTGATTTGCCCATGCCTGTAACAATTACACGTCCCTTACAGTTATATAATATATCTATTGCTTTTTCATAGTCTTCATCGATTCTGTCTTTGAGTTTTAGTACAGAATCCGCTTCTATTTGAAGCACCTCTTTTGCCAAATCGCAAATAGAATTAATTTTATTTAAAGTTTGCAGCATACAAATTACCTCACCCTGTGTAAATAGACTTACAGACCTTATATATTATAGATAAAAAGTAGCTTTATGGCAAAATATGACAACTTCATTTTGCAAATACATGAATCTATATTGACCATGTGGTCAATATACGCTTTTGTAATTTCAACCATCGGGTCGATGAGAAAATACTCTACATAGAGTAATTTATTTATGAGAGAGAATATATTCTCTTGATAATGGTAAGAAACTAAACTTGGGTGGAAAAAAGAATAGTGGAGATTTCAGGATTAGATATAACTCTAAGACGCATGCAGGCTATTGAAAGCACATTCAACAGTCTGGCTTCTTTTGGCATGCCGGAATCCCGCCCGAGTCAGGATTTTCAAAAAATTCTGGATGCAAAAATGCCTGAAAAAAAACCGGAAACACCTTTTGCAGGCAAAGTCTTCTCCAGTGAACTTGCTGCAAAGCCTGAATGCAATGCAGACATAGATGCACTAATTGAAGAATATTCTGCCAAAAACGGTCTGGACAGTGCTTTTGTAAAAGCAGTAATAAAACAGGAATCAGGATTCCAGCCAAAAGTTACCTCGCATTGCGGAGCAATGGGACTTATGCAGCTAATGCCTGCAACAGCAAGCTCCATGGGCGTAACCGATGCCTATGACCCTGAACAAAACATTGCAGGCGGAACAAAATATTTAAAAGGACTTTTAGACAGATTCGGCGGGGACAAATCTCTTGCACTTGCTGCTTACAATGCAGGCCCCAATGCCGTAGCAAAATATAACGGAATCCCGCCATATAAAGAAACTCAAAACTACGTAAAAAACATAATGAGCATGTACCAAAAATATAGCGGAGGGAATCAATAATGATATCAAGAGGGATTGACATAGCCGCTAAAGGGATGATGAGCCTGATAGATTTTCAAGACTCCATCGCAAACAATATAGCAAACGTAAACACAGCAGGTTATAAAAAAGAAGGTTTGTCTTTCAGAAATGTTTATAACGCTGTAATAGAAGAACCGATAGAAAGAAACAATCCGAAAAACCAGGACGGAAGACTTGTCGGAGAAATCAGCATGGGTTCTGTAACAAACAAACTCGTACACGAATTTTCACAGGGTACACTCTCTCGAACAGGCAACCCGCTGGATGTCGGTATCGAAGGCGACGGCTTTTTCAAACTGCGTGCGCCTGACGGCACTATTACTTATACAAGAAACGGTGCTTTTTGTATAAATTCACAGGATTTGTTAACAGACATGCAGGGCAACCTTGTTCTCGACACTCAAAACCAGCCTATCAGATTAAATTTGACTGAATTAAATATAGGCTCTCCAAAAGATTTGATTATCAACGAAGACGGCACTATTGTTTCTTTAAGAAACGAAAACGCAACAGCATTGCAGAGAATCGGTATTTTTGACTTTGCCAACAAAGACGA
This sequence comes from Candidatus Gastranaerophilales bacterium, assembly GCA_944325885.1. Taxonomy (GTDB): domain Bacteria; phylum Cyanobacteriota; class Vampirovibrionia; order Gastranaerophilales; family Gastranaerophilaceae; genus Limenecus. The sequence continues at coordinate 253,514 of CALVBT010000004.1, forward strand.
GATGATGGCCGTAGGCACCTCAATGTATGTACCAAAAGACATTACAACAAATCCGGAGCTTCGTGCGCAGAAATTTAGTGTACAACAAGGCGCAATAGAACTTTCAAACGCAAACATCATAAACGAAATGATTAACACCATAAATGTAACAAGAAACTACGAAACACTAAGCGCACTGGTAAAAGAAAAATCAAATCAACTCTCACAAACAATTACATTAGGCAGACTAAACGTATAATAACCCGAAAGGATAAAATACAATGTTAAAATCGCTAACCACAGCAGCAACAGGTATGATAGCACAACAGAACAATTTGGATATTGTTGCCAACAACGTTGCAAACGTAAACACAACAGGCTTCAAAAAATCCAGAGCAGAGTTTCAGGATTTGCTGTCAACTGCAATAAGAACCCCGGGTGCTATGATTACACAGGGTACTTATCAGCCTGTCGGTATTGAAATCGGGCTTGGTGTAAAAACTTCTGCCACAAGAAAAATTATGACTCAGGGCGTAATCCAAAGCACAGGCAACAAATATGATATGTGTATTGAAGGCGAAGGCTTTTTCCAGATTGTAAAACCTGACGGAACACTTGCTTATACAAGAGATGGTTCCTTTGCGCCGGATGCTGTCGGTCAGCTTTGTACATCAGACGGCTATCTGCTTCAGCCTCAGATTACAATTCCTCAAAACACAACAGAGGTAAATATTACGCCTGACGGCAACGTATCAGTAAAAGTAGGGAACGACAACACACAAACCATTGTCGGCCAAATTCAGCTTGTAAGGTTCCAAAACCCTGCAGGTCTTTTATCCGTCGGCCACAACCTGTATGTTGAAACTCCTGCGTCAGGTACTCCTATCCCGGGTACTCCTGATCAAGACGGTATCGGCTCTATTCAGCAGGCCTTCTTAGAAGGTTCCAACGTACAAATCGTTGACGAAATGATTAACCTTATCAAAGCCGAAAGAGCTTTTGAAACTAACTCAAAAATCATTACGGCAGCATCAGACATCTTGAGAACAACAACTCAAATAGTTACTTAATAAAAATCTAAACAACGGGCAAGTAATACAAACAGGATATTAAAACATTAATGAACAAAATATTTAAAATATTATTAACAGCTTCTTTAATCCTAAACATGTCAGGCATGGCACAGCAGTGTTTTGCCCAGACTATTACTGCCGAAAAATTCAAAGCCCTTGTATCAGCACAGGCAAAAAAAGATTTGCAAAAATACAACCTCGATGAGTGCGAAGTTACAATAACACACGTCCCCGTTCAGAACTTTACTATTCCTGACGGCAAAGTAACTATAGAAATCGTATCAAACGGATACCAAAACCTTACAGCAAAAGAATTTAAAAAAATTAATGTGATAGTAAACGGCAACTACGCCAGAACATACTATGTACCTTTAGAAACAAAAGCTTTTAAATATGTAGCTGTAGCAAAAGAAACTATTCAAAGGGACAAAGTTATTCCTCTGCAATCAGTAGAGTTTAAAAAAATGAACGTCATAGGCAATCTGGATAACACACTGAATGCCGCTGACATTTCAAGAGAACTGGTTGCAACAAAAGCATTCTTCCCAGGGGAAATGATTCTTAAAAGATACACAATATCAAAACCGGACATTGTAAAAAATGCAATGGTAACAATAAATTTTAGAACAGATTCCAATATTAACGTAGCAATACAGGGCGTTGCTCTGACTCAGGGAAACAAAGGAGATACCATTCAGGTAAAAAACAAAAAATTCAACAAAATCTATACAGGAGAGGTTATCGGAGTAAATCAGGTGCTTGTACAGATTTAGAAAAACATTTTGGGGAGAAGCAAAAACAGAGATGAAACAATTTACAAATAAAAAAATAATAACAAAAACCATAATAATGCTTGCGGCATTATTGATGATAATGCAGGGAACACAAACCTCGCAGGCAGAATCTTTGTATGTAATGGGAGCTTCACAATCCTTTTATTCAGAGCCTAAATCTCTCTTTGGCGGAGTAAGAGCGCGCTCTGTAGGTGATTTGGTCACGATTGTATTGAGCGAAAGCATAAACTTTAATGATTCATTAAACTACACTGCAGACCGTTCATCAAACACTGTGGACAACTTCACAAACTTTATAAACAAAATCCTTCCCGGAACACCGTTAAACAATCAGTTTAACAACTTCGGCGGGTCAAATACAGTAGACAGTACAACATCAAACCAGAGAACAATGGGCATTACGGACTATGTAACAGTTCAGGTTGTACAGCTGCTCCCTAACGGAAACCTCATGGTACAAGGCAAAAAAACCCTTGTTAACGGACAGGAAAGAGTAGATTTTCTGATAAGCGGAGTTGTTGACCCGAGATTTATAAACCAAAACGGTCAGGTAAACTCAAGAAACGTTGCTAACTTACAATTTGCACTCGCAGGCAAAGGCTCTGTAACAAGAGCAGGCAACGAAGGTATCATAAACAGAGCAGTAAGATACCTCTTCTAACAGGACATAAAACGAAAGACGCAAAAATGAAAAAACTTATTAAAGCAATAGTTGTAATACTAATGATAACAGGGATGATTTCTACAGACGCAATGTCCACTATGGTGCGTATCAAAGATATTGCTCATGTAAAAGGAGTCAGAAACAACCAGCTGGTAGGTTACGGTGTCGTAGTAGGTCTGCCGGGTACAGGCGACAACTCCCGTTCTACACAAATCACAAACCAGTTGATGCTGCAAAACCTCGGAACAGTAATTGAACAATCAAACTACATCCAAAAAGGTTCATCAGCAGCCGTACTGGTAACAGCAACCGTTCCTCCATTTGCAAAAAACGGCGACCAGATTGACCTTACAGTTTCTACAATGGCCGACGCAAAGAGCCTCGAAGGCGGTGTACTTATCCAGACACAATTGAGAGCGCCCAACGGAGAAATCGTTGCAATTGGTCAGGGACCTGTTTCCGTAGGCGGTATTTCAAAAGACTCTAACGGAACAAGCACAAGAACAGCTATTACAACAACAGGCCGTGTTCCAAGAGGCGGTATTGTTGAAAGAGATATCAACACCCAAATCGGCGATGAAAACACTCTTACTCTGCTTTTGGACAAATCAGACTACACAATGGCAACAAGAGTGGCAAATGCAATCAACAGAAACGTTACTGCAGCAAAAGCCCTCGACGGTTCAAGCATAAGAGTAGCAATTCCTGCAAAATTCAACGATGACAGAATCGCATTTCTTTCTATTCTGGAAAATATGACTGTAGACGCTGCAAAAGACAAAGCCAGAGTCGTAGTCAACGAAAGAACAGGAACAATAGTAATAGGGAGCGAAGTAAAACTCCTGCCTGCAGCAGTTGCTCACGGAAACATAACAGTAACCGTACAGACAACAAATCAGGTATCACAGCCTGAACCATTTGCAGGCGGAACAACAACAGCCTTTGCAAACAGCGCAGTATCAGTGAACAAAGGCTCCGGCAGTCTTGTCACAATGCCTGCTAACAGCACGCTTAACGACTTAGTTCGTGCGCTCAACGCAATCGGCGTTGCTCCGATTGACCTTATATCTATCATGCAGGCTCTGAGAGAAGCAGGCAGCTTACAAGCTGAAATTCAGGTAATTTAAAAAAGGGAAAATTGAAAATGTCTTCAATGACAACAGCAAATTTATCACCGGATGTAATCAACATAGATGTACAAACTCTGGACAATGTCAAAAGATTAAAATCTCAAAAGGCACAGTTAAAAAAGGTGTCTACCGAATTCGAAGCAATTTTTATTACAAAAATGCTTAACGAAATGGACAAAACAGTTGACAAAGAAGGCGGAATCTTTGGAAGCGACAACAAATATATGGACAAGTTCAAATCCTTTATATTTAACGAGGTAGGCCGCCAGATTGCACACAATCCAAACTCTACAGTCGGATTCGCAAAACAAATATACAGCCAGATGGAAAAAGCTCTTCCTGCAGAACCGGCAGAAGAAGCCCAAGCAATACAAAATACAAAAGAAATAACACATAAAAGAGTCGATAGGGAGATATAGCGTAAATGTTAGGTCAGGTAAATTCATCAAATGTAAGTGCAATACAACTTTTAAATGCAGCAAACGCATTTAAAAACAACAGGGTTTCATCCCCTATAGAACCTTCTATGGCTCGTATTCCGGAAACAAGCGATGGAACTGACCTAAACGACGACAACTCTATTTTAAAATCACAAAATGTAGACGAAATAAAAAAATATGCAAAAATGGTACAAGAAGCAGGGGAAAACGACCTCACGGAAGAAGATATAAAATACGGACTTAGCTACGGCAGAAGCGTAATAGTAGAATACCTTGCATAAACAAACTCACGGAGGAGCGCAATGACTACAGAACAGATACAATTATTGGAAAATCTTATAAATCAAGAAATTGATGAATATAAAAATATAGAAAAACTCTATGCAGACAAAAAAGAAATTCTTGTTCACTGCAAAACAGCAGAGTTATACGAAATTGACTCTCAAATCACAGACACCTACAAAAAAATCAAAAATTTGTCTTCTATGAGAAAAAATGTCACAAAAAGTATGAACATGCTGTCATTTTCTATGTCTGACATAATCAAAAAACTCAAAGAACAAGATGAAGCAGCTGCCAAAAAATTTGAAGAAAAAAAAGCAATAGTAAACGAACTGGCTCAAAAAATCTTCAACCTTGAAAAAACAAACTATGAGCTAATCAAACACGGTATGCTCGTAACAAATAAAACTCTTGAAATTTTCCTTAAAGGAATAAAACCAATCACAAAAGAATACAATCAAAAGGGCAAAAATATTGCTAAAGATCAGCTCGAAATGTCCTCTATAGTGGAAGAAGTATAAACTCAAAAGGATTAAATAAATGTATACATTAAGCGGCATAATGAATATTGCACAACAATCAGTGAACAACAACCAGATTGCACTGAACGTTGTCAGCAACAACATTGCTAACCTGAATACAGAAAACTATACAAGACAGCAGGTAGAATTTGCGGCAATACCGCCAAATACAAGCTTTAGCTGGTGTTCTTCAAACGGAAAACTGCTTATCGGACAGGGTGCAGAGATTACAGGTATAACAAACAAACGCTCTGACTGGCTGGATAATTATTTTAGACAACAAAATGCCCCAAACGGCTACTATGACAGCATAGGCGGCATGTTGAACAACATGGACGATTTGCTAAACGATGAATTAAGTGCAAACGGTCTTCAGCAAAAGTTTTCAGACTTTTTTGCAGCCTCTCAGGCACTGAGCGGCGACCCTACAAATACCGCTTATAAAATAGCATTTATTAATGCTGCACAAAATGTTTCCGATTTCCTTAACAACATGTCCACTACCATAAACGGCTATATGTCACAGGCAGTAGGAACTTTCGGAGATCCTGACAGTTTTGCGAGTTCTCAAATAAAATTAGAAGTGGACAGCCTGGATGAAAAACTGCAGCAGCTTGCAGATTTAAACAACCAGATTGCCCAGACACCTACATCCAACACTCTGCTGGATCAAAGGAATGCTTTACTTGACGAACTTTCAGCAATGATTCCGCTAAATACAACAACAAACCCTAACGGAACAGTCAATGTAATTATAGACGGACAAACCGTGGTAAAAGGCGGAGATAAAAGACTAACAGTAGAAGCTGTGCAAAGTGATGACCCGAATCATCCGGTTAATATACAGCTTGTGGATGAAGAAGGAAACATAAAAAATGCCGACATTTCAGACTCCCTGAGCAATTGCAGTATTTCTGCTATTTTGCAGGCAGGCGACGGAGAGTCCTTTGGTTATCAATCATTACTAAACGATATAAACCAGCTTGCAGCCGCTTTTGCAGAAGAAATGAACAGAATCCAAACACAGGCGGATGCAAACGGAACACCTATGTACATAGGGCCTGACGGAACACTTGTTGAATCCACAACACCTATATTTGTAACAAAAGACGGCTCAGGTAATTTTACGGCCGGCAACATTACAATAAATCAGGCCTTGATAGATGACCCTACACTCGTAGCAACAGCCAGACTAGACCCCAATGCTGCAGACTTTGATGACAAAGCTGTCGGCAACACCGGCAATATGGATTTGTTTAACAATCTTGCCAAGGGAAATCTTACGGGTTTAAGTTTGTCTGACCCTCCGGGAGAAGGTATGTCCATCATGGACTTTTTATCCAGTATTGTGTCAAAAATCGGCTCCGGTATTGCTTCTATACAGAATGCCGCTGATGCCCAAGACGCAGTAATGCAGCAGGCACAATCTCAAAGAGATGCTCTTTACGGAGTAGATTTGAATCAGGAACTGGCTGACCTGATTAAATTCCAACGCTCTTACGAGGCTTCCGCCAGAGTATTCAATACAGCCAACGAACTTATGCAAACTATTATAAGTTTAGGAACATAACAAATAATCATGTGAGGTAAAAATGGCAATAATTACCAGTTATTCATCTCAAAGTCTTTTGAATAATTTAACAAACCAGCAAAATAAACTCTATGAGCTTTATAACAAAATAAATACAAACCAAAAATATACGGATATTTCCGAAAACCCAATAGCCGCAGCAGACCTGATACAAATCAACAATCAGCTGGCGCAAATAGGTGCATACGCAAGAAACATAGAAAATGCAACTACACAAATCAACGCACAGGACGAAGTGTTTTCACAAATCGTTGACAAAATGCAAAGAATCAACGACCTCGCAATACAAGCTGCCAACACAGCAAGCGGTGAAGAAGGTTTTAAAGCATGCAGAACAGAAATCGAACAGTTAAAAAGAAATATTATCGACCTTGCAAACACACAATATGACGGAAAATACATATTTGCCGGCACAAATGTCACAACAAAACCCTTTGAACTTGCAGAAGACGGAACCGTAACTTACCACGGAACACCGGAAAACAACACTGCAGGATACGAACGTTCATTAGAAATTGCAGATGGTGTAAAAATAGAACTCAACAGTGCGGGCGATACTATTTTTGGCACCTATGACCCCAACGACCCGGCAAACTGCTCAGGACTTTTTGGTGCAATTGGTGAACTCGAAGCAATACTTGATGCAGAACCCATGGACAATCAGGCAGTGAGCAATCACCTTGGTGCTATTCAAGATTCTATAAAACATATCTCAGAAATCCAGTCAGTACACAGCACCACTGTATCCAAGCTGACAATGACATCTGAGCTTCTTGATAGCAATGAAATAACTCTATCATCAAGAAAAGCCGAAATTTCTGAAGTAGATATGACCTCTGCAATTTCCGAACTGGTAAAACAAAACTATGCTCTGCAAGCTTCTATGCAGGCATACACTATCATTTCCAACCAGTCATTGCTTGATTATATCTAAACAAAGTTTAATCTTACCATTATTTAATTTACGGGCGTTACTAGGGATATTCAATAGTTTTGCCCTTTTTTTTGCTAAAAAACAAAAAAATTATCTGATTTTGATATTCCTTGCAATATCTCTGTCCATAGTTTTTTTGGCAATGGCTTCACGTTTGTCATGTAGCTGTTTACCTTTTGCAAGTGCAATCTCTACCTTTGCCCAGCCGTTTTCCAGATACACGCTCAATGGCACGATGGTATAATTTTCTTTTTTCACTTTGCCCAGCATTTTTAGGATTTCGTTTTTGTTTAACAAAAGTTTTCTTTTTCTGTCAGCATCGTGATTAAACCTGTTGCCCTGTTCATAAGGGGTTATATGGGCGTTATAAAGCCAGGCCTCGCCGTCTTCTATTTTTGCAAAGCTGTCTTTTAAATTTATTGCGCCTTTTCTGATTGATTTAATCTCAGTGCCTGTCAAAACCAGACCCGCATTGTATTTTTCAAGGATTAAAAAATCATGAAAAGCCTTTTTATTTGTTGTGATTACTTTTCTGCCCATATATTCTAACAATATTTTTTTACTGTTTTATCAAGCAAGTTTACGAATGTATCCTCGTAATGTTTACAATTTTCTTTTGATTTTGCTTCAAATCTCAGCGTAAACACAGGCTCTGTATTGCTCTGCCTAATCATAGCAAAACCGTCTTCAAGAATGATTCTCATCCCGTCAAGAGTAATAATATCCTTTATCTTTGTTCCGAACAAGTCAGGATTTTCCTCAACGGTTTTTGACATATCTTCCAGCACGGATTTTTTAAACTCATTAGGACAGTGGAATCTGACCTCTTTTGAAGTACAAACCCCCTCGAACGGTTTTAACATATCTTCTATTTTAAAATCAGGATTTTGCATTTTTTGTTTTGCAATAATTTCGATAATCCTGCAGCCCGCATAAATAGCATCATCAAAGCCGTAATATCTGTCTTTAAAGAAAGTATGCCCCGACATTTCACCGGCCAGAATAGCATTTTCTTCTTTCATTTTTGATTTTATATAACCGTGGCCGGTTTTTGTCATTATAGCATTGCCGCCCATTGCGTTGATTGTGTCATACAGCACCTGTGAACATTTCACCTCTGAAACAACACAAGGATGCTCACCTCTTCTTGCAAGAGGCTCTATTATATCCTGAGCATAAATCAAAAGCAGCTTGTCACCTGTAAGTGCATTGCCTTTTGAGTCTATAATTCCGATTCTGTCAGAATCACCGTCAAAAGCTATACCAACATCGGCATTTTCCTGCACCACTACTTTTTTTATAGTTTCCAGTGTTTTTTCATCACTCGGGTTCGGGTGGTGGTTCGGGAAAGTACCGTCAGGCTCAGTAAAAAGCTCCACAACTTCACAGCCCAAATCCCTGTACAGCTGTGGCGCAACCACACCTGCTGTAGCATTTCCGCAATCAGTAACGACCTTTATGCCACGGCCGACAGTCGCAAACATATTAATAATATTTTCTGCATACTGTTCAATTATGTCATATTTTTTAATGATACCGTGTCTGTATGAAGATTCGGCCACGCCGACTTGGTCCATGGACAATTTTTTAACTTCTTTTATCTGTTCTTCTGTCAGAGAACTTTTGTTAAATGTCATTTTCAATCCGTTATATTCACTTGGATTGTGGCTGGCAGTAACTATCAATGCACCGTTGACACGGCCTTTGCTAATCACATTGGATGGAATCTGAGCAAATTCTGAATAATAACCGAGCGGTGTCGGCACCATACCTATATTCAAGACATTTGCACCTGTTGAGGTAACGCCTTTTATCAAAGAATCTGTCAAAGAAGGAGAATGTGTTCTTGCATCTCTTGCGACACTGACCCAGACATCTTTTACATCAATTTTTTCGTTTTCGGATTTATCTTTGTTCAAATTTTCCACAACAAACTTAACATAACCACGACCTGCGTAATAAAACAGTTCTTCTGTTACGTCTTCACCGTATATTCCTCTGATATCATTTTTTCCAAAGGCTCTAAAGTCCAGTGTCTGTGCCATATTATATCCTCGACAATCTTCTATTTTTTATAAATACCGCCTGTTTATAAGGCGTTTGGTTATATAACTTTTCCATTATTTCATAAAAAACAACAAAGGTAAAATTAAGCAATATTTGTTATAATCAGGTTGTGAAAAACTTGTCAAAAATTTTAAATGATGAAAAAACAACAGGAAAAATTTTTCTTTTTCCTGCCATAACAGGAACAATGATTTTTATTGTCCTGCCGGTTTTCTTTTCGTTTTTTTTAAGTTTTTGCAGCTGGGATTTGTTATCTTCCATAAAATTTGTCGGATTTGAAAACTACAAAACGCTCTTAACAAGCCCTCAATTCGGAAAAATTATACAAAACACATTTGTGTTTGCAGTATCTACCTGTATTTTTTCCATAATCATTCCCCTGATACTTGCTGCCGTGCTTAACAACAAAATAAGAGGAACAGAGTTTTTTAAAACAGCATATTTTTTGCCGTTCATCACCCCTATGATTGTGATTGCAATAATCTGGGAATGGATTTTTGACCCGAACAACGGCCTTGTTAACCTTTTATTAAAAACCCACATAAACTGGCTCTACGACACACACACAGCTATGCTGGCATTGATTATTGTTTCTTCGTGGAAGTTAATCGGCTACAATATGGTCATTTTTTTAACAGGTTTTTCCGGTATAAATCAAAATATCTATGAAGCCTCAAAAATAGACGGTGCAAGCCAAATTGATACTTTTTTCAGAATAACATTGCCCCTTTTAAGCCCCACCATCTTTTTTGTTCTCATTATCACAACAATTTCTTCTTTTCAGGTATTTGATTTGATATATCTAATGACGCAGGGCGGGCCAATGGATTCTACAAACGTGCTTGTGTACTGGATTTACAAAAACGCTTTTGAATTTTTCAACATCGGACAGGCCTCTGCCGGAGCTTACATTTTATTTTTAATTGTGCTTGTACTAACTGCTCTCCAATGGAAAATAAGAAAACTCTGGGTTTTTAATGAATAAAACCATTGATAATCTGTTCGAGTTCTTTGAGAGCTTTGTACAAATCATCATTTACAACTTTATAATCATAATACTTTGAACACTCAATTTCTCTAAAAGCCTCATGCAACCTGCCTTGGATAGTTTCTTCATCTTCTGTGTTGCGGCCTCTTAAACGGTGTTCAAGCTCTTCTATAGAAGGCGGAAGTATAAAAATCAAAATAGACTCAGGCATTTTTTGTTTAATTTGCAAGGCGCCTTTGGTTTCTATTTCCAGTATAAGATTTTTGCCTTTGTTTAACTGCTTTTCTACCCATGCCTGTTTGGTGCCGTAGCAGTTGCCGTTAAATTCTGCCCATTCCAAAAACTCTTTGTTTTCAACAGACTGCATAAACTCATCTTTTGAAACAAAGAAGTAATTAACTCCATCAACTTCTCCGGGGCGGGGTTTTCTTGTTGTTGCGGAAATAGACAACTCCAGCTCCGGATGCTGCAGCAACAGCTCCTTTAAAAGAGTGCCTTTGCCCACACCCGATGAACCTGATATAACGAATAATTTTCCTGCGCCATTCATATTGTAAGAAATTATACATTACAAAAAAATTTTTTGCTATGTTATAAAACTTTAATAAAACATTTATTAATACTTGCATAAAAGGGTTTTTGTTTTACAATTAACATGCGTAAGATACACTGTGGACGGCATGTCACAGGGGTCTTGCAAGGGGTCAAAGGTCGAAAAACCAATGACAGCCGAACAAAGTACAACAGTGCTGCGGTACAAAGTGGCCAGCCACCCGTAAGCACACGAAAGGAGAAAACTATGCCAAAAATGAAAACACACCGCGCAGCAGCAAAACGCTACAAAGTTACTGCTTCCGGCAAAATCTTGAGACGCTCGGCAGGTACAAAACACTTGCTTCAGCACAAAGCTGTCAGCAGAAAAAGAAGACTTTCCGGTATGACAGAAGTGTCTGAAACACATTTGAATTTGATTTCAAAAGAATTGCCGTACATGAAGTATTCAAGATAAGGAAGGGTTAAACAATGAGAGTAAAACGCGGAAACGTCTTAAGAAAAAGACATAAAAAAATATTAAAATTAGCTAAAGGCTTTATCGGCGCAAGAAGCAGAATTTTTAAAGTTGCAAATACTGCTGTAATGAAAAAACTTAAATATCAATACAGAGATAGACGCAACAGAAAAAGAGCTATGCGTCGTTTGTGGATTGTAAGAATCAACGCTGCTGTTAGACAACACGGCTTGAGCTATTCAAAATTCATGAATGCACTCAAAAAAGCAGATATTCAAGTAAACAGAAAAATGCTTGCAGAAATGGCTGTTAACGAACCGGAAGCATTTTCTGTTGTTGTAGAATCAGCTAAAGCTAAAGCATAAAAAGCTAATTTATAAAAGTTAAAAAATACCCCGATTGTCTATGACTTTCGGGGTATTTTTATTATAATATTGAATTATGAAAAAAATAATATTAACCACACTTGCTATACTTCTTGCCCTGCCGGCTTCTGCATTAATACTGCAGGGTAATGCGGAAATTAACACTCAGGCAGCAAGGGAAGAAACTTTTAATAACATAAATTATGCTCTAGGGCCGAACGAATTTCGGGATTACTGGAACGACCCGAATTATGCAATCAACTATAACGCACTGAAAAACGGCTCCAACAAAGTAGCAAACAGACAACTGTCTTTGTTTTCTGACGGAACATACGGTGTAAGATATCTTAATGACCCTTATCACAATTACTATTACGATGAAAACGGTATTTTGTTCAAAGTAGATGTACTGAACAAACCCTACAATGTTTATCCGCACCGCTCTGTTGCTTACAACAGATACGGGGCTTTTAAAAACGCAACTTATGTTGTTTCCAAAAACGAACAGTATCTTTATGACATAAACAAAAATCTGCTCGGACACTGGGTTGAAAATGCCTGCTACGACGAAAACGGCAATGTTTTAATGTTGAGAAAAAATGCAGAATAAAAAACTTTTACATTTTGATTGTATAAACTCCACAAATACATATTCTATAGAGCATTTTGACGACCTTGAAGACAAAACAGTTGTTTCTGCAGACAAACAAACTGCGGGCAGAGGCCGTTTTGACAGAAAATGGATTTCGGAATCTGAAGAAAATATTTATGTTTCTTTTGTTTTAAAACCAGAAAATAAAAACCATCTGACAAACCTTACCCAGTATTTGTGTGTAGTTTGTGCAAAAATTCTTGAAAACTATAATGTACAGCCCGAAATAAAATGGCCAAATGATGTTCTTGTGAATGGAAAAAAAATCTGCGGTATTCTTTGTGAAACAAAGTTGAAACAAAATAAAATACAGGGTGTTGTCCTCGGTATAGGTATAAATTTAAATATGCCGGAGGAGCTGATAAAAACAATAGACAGACCGGCTACATCGCTGAATCTGGAAACAAAACAAAAAATAGACAAACAAAAATTCTTCAACACGCTTGTGGAAATGTTTTTTGAAAATTATGAATACGTAGCAGAAAAAGGCTTCTCTTCCTTTAAAGAGGATTATTTAAAAAGAATACATTTTCTTGGCAAAAAAATTTTTATACAACAAAGAGATAATGCTCAAAAGCTGCCTCTTTTAGCAAAAACAATTGATAACAACGGAAACTTGATTGTTCTTGATGACAAAAAAGAAGAAAAAACCGTATATTCCGGTGACTTAATTCTTTAAATAAGGTATTATAATTTTATTGCAAAACAATAAAAAGGAACAATTTATGCAGGAAAAGACTGTAGGTAAGTCAGACAATAAAATTATAATAACTGTTTCCGGAGTGGACAGAATCGGCATTGTAGCCAAAGTTGCAAATGTTCTCGCAGAATATAAAGTCAACATAGAAGATATTAAACAAACAATCATGCAGGATTACTTTGTAATGTTTCTTCTGGGAGATATTTCCAAAGCCGACAAATCTTTTAAAGAAATAAAAGAAGCTCTGCAAAAAGCAGGCGAAGAACTCCAGATGGAAATCTGGGTTCAGAAAAAACAAATTTTTGACAAAATGCACACAATTTAACTAAAGGAAAAAAGATGTCATCAATAAACGCCGACTCTATACTAGAAACAATTGACATGATACGTGTCCACCACCTTGATATAAGAACAGTGACACTGGCTTTGAGCCTTCGTGACTGTTGTGACAGTGATGTAAAAATAGTCGGAGAAAAAATCTATAACAAAATTACAAAATATGCAAAAAATCTGGTATCTCTCGCAAACGAAATTGAGGAAGAATACTCTATCCCTATAATTAACAAGAGAATCTCAGTCACTCCAATATCACTTGTTGGCGAATCCTGCAAAGAATACGACTATGTTTACCTTGCACAAGTTTTAGACAAAGCAGCGCAAGAAGTCGGAGTAAATTTTATAGGCGGATTCGGCGCACTTGTAGAAAAAGGCTGTACAAAAGGAGATGCAGCTCTTATAGAAAGCATACCGGAAGCCCTGTCCAAAACAGAAAGAATCTGCTCTTCCATTAATGTAGCCAGCTCCAAAGCCGGAATAAATATGGATGCTGTCTTAAAAATGGGAACAACAATCAAAAAAGCAGCAAAACTTACTGCAGACCGTGACGGGATAGGTGCCGCAAAACTCGTATGCTTCTGCAATGTACCCGGGGACAATCCCTTTATGGCAGGGGCATTCCATGGTTATGGAGAACCGGAATGCGCATTAAACGTTGGAGTTTCCGGCCCAGGTGTAGTACGTGCGGCAATAGAAGCACTGCCAAAAAACACAAGCTTTGGCGATATGGCGAACAAAATAAAACAAATTGCCTACAAAATAACTTCCACAGGAGAACTCGTCGGAAGAGAAATGGCACAAAGAATGCAAATACCTTTCGGCATAATAGATTTGTCGCTTGCTCCTACTCCGGAAATAGGCGACAGTGTAGCAGGTATTTTTCAGGCAATGGGTCTGGAACATGCCGGAGCGCACGGAACAACAGCAGCTCTGGCAATGCTCAATGATGCTGTAAAAAAAGGCGGTATAATGGCAAGCTCGCATGTTGGCGGTCTTTCAGGTGCTTTTATCCCTGTTTCGGAAGACGCAGGAATGATAGAAGCAGCAACAAAAGGCTGTTTGACCTTTGACAAACTGGAAGCAATGACCTCTGTTTGTTCTGTAGGACTGGATATGATAGCCATACCGGGTGACACACCGGCTGACACAATATCAGGCATTATCGCTGACGAAATGGCAATAGGTATGATTAACAAAAAAACTACAGCAGTAAGAGTAATCCCTGCGCCAAATAAAAAAGCCGGCGACAAAGTTGTATTCGGCGGACTGCTGGGTGAGGCTCCTATTATGAACGTCAACAATCTTTCAAGCACAAAGTTTGTGCAAAGAGGCGGTAGAATACCGGCACCTATACACAGTTTGAACAACTAAAAAAGAGGCTATTTTGATGATGCAAAATACAGAAATTATTGAAAATACACAAAAAACAGAACAAGAAAATAACAATATTGTATTATGTAAAAGAATTTTTGCTTTTTTGATAGATATTAATATTTACAACGCTTTTATGTATATATGTTGTTACATTGTTAGAAGATTATTCCCCGAATTTCAAGGTTTAGGACTTTTTACTCCTGTAATCGGAGTTATTGTATATACGATATATACAGGGCTTATGAATAGCAGACTCTGTAAAGGACAAACTTTAGGCAAAATTTACTTGAATATAAAAACAGTAAATGAAAACAACGAATTTTTGTCTGTACCTGTATCTTTATTCCGCTCTTTAATTTTTTCTTTAATATTTTTCTATATAATAGATTCTTCTGCTCTGTCTTTTAACGAAGAATTTTCAACACCGGTACAAATATACTATTTTGTAAAAAACTTTTTATTCTTTTTATTAATTCTTGTATTCTTATTCAATACAAAAACAAGACAAACAATGCACGACTACTTTACAAAAAGCTTTGTGATTAACAAAAAAGATTCTATAAAAAATCTCAAAACAACTCTTAATTTTAGCAATTTATTTTTACCAATAGTTTCTTTGATTTGTTTTTTGTTTATTCTACAAATACAAACAGGCATATATAAAATGAAAAAAGAATATTTTGGATTGACGGCAAATATCCAAACAAAAACGCAAAAAACCGTAAAATCTTGTCAACAAACATTTAATGATAAAGGAAGCGGTCTTCTTGTCATTATAAAAACAGACAATGTACATGATGACAAATTATCAAAAGAGGTTGCCCAAATTTTTAAACAAAATAACATAAGCAAAACACATAATTTTATACAAGTATCGCTCATAAAACAAATAAACACTGGTTTCAAACACACAACCATAGAAAAATTGACTAAAACATATTACACAAAAGAAATAAAAAACTAATCTTCACTAATTGTGCCGATTACATTGTAAACATAAGCACCCAAAGCACCGAGAGCTGCACCCGGAAGAACATAAGCCCAGACAGGTCTGGCCTGTTTTACTGCGCTTTTGATATTTGCTTCTGTCAAAATTTTTGCTGCCCTGACTTTATTCACAGCTTTTTCTGTCAAATTATGAACTTCTTTTTGTACTTCAGCAGGTGCTGCTTTAATTTTTTCTTTTGCAGCTTTAGCAAGTTTTACAGCCTCTGCTTTCAGTTGTTTGTCGCTGCCTGCCTGATCATATTTTACAGAAGCTTTTGTTCTTTCGATAAAAAGCTGCAAAGCCTGATTATCTTTGTCTTTTCCGGCTGTTTTAAACAAATCTGACAAAACTGCCTTTTTGGCATTCTTTATATTATTTTCTTTTAAAACCTCTGATTCGCCAAACATGACAGAATCAATTTCGGGTTTGTGAACAGGCATAAAATGACGCAACGCAAGACCTGCACCGGCTCCGGCTGCTGCCACCAGCGGTATGTTTACGTTTTTAGGTTCTGTGTTTTTGATTACACAAACTTGCATTTTTACTACCTGTAATTAATACTTTCTGAATAAAAATTCTCTTCTTAAAAAATGGAGTTTAAGCACTGTCTATAGTGGATTTTCACCCTTAGGACCGATGACCTTAAACATAAATTTTTTACATTGTATCACCGCATGCACAGTCTGTCAACACTATTGGTGGTTAATCCCTGCAGATGAATTTACACTGTTTAACAAATATGTTTCCAGCCCGTTTTTTAACGCCACAGCCGCTTTTTGTCTAAAACCTTCCTGCAAAAGCAGTTGATAATCCTCAGGATTTATCATATAAGCAACCTCTACCAGCACTGACAATGGCATTGTTGGTCTTGTCAAAGCAAGGCTCTTCATACAAACACCGTCATCCATGGTATTCAATTCTTTTACCATAGAATCTCTCAAAGTTTTTGCCAGTTCCACAGCCTCTCTGTTGTAAAAATAAGAGGCCGAACCGTGTTTTAAATACGGATTTTTGCCGTCCTCAAGAGCATTTGAATGTATGCTTATTAAAAACAAAGAATCACTATCTTTTGCAATTTTGACTCTTTTATACAAATCAACAGCCGTGTCGTCAGTACGTGTCATAACAACATCTGCGCCCTGTTCAATAAGAACCTGCTGCAATTTTTTTGCAATATCAAGATTTATATCTTTTTCCTTTACTCCGGTAGGCCCGATTGCACCGTCATCACAGTCACCGCCATGACCTGCATCAATTGTCACTTTAATACCGTTTAGAGGTTCTTTTAGATTTATTTGCGGTGTTTTTCTTATTTTTAAAACAAGAGTGTTGCCCTCATAATAAGCATTGTAACCCCACAACTTGTCTTGAGTTTCTATAAAATAAGTAGAAAGATTATCGGACTCTATAGTATTTATTGCCAGAGATTTTAAATTTCCTGAAGTTTTAAACATCATTGTATCAGCGGGATTTTTGCTGATATTATACAAATCCAGCCTCAAACCGTTTTCTGTTTCCGTAATTTTATAAGGAACCTGATAGGTTAAGTCTGTTTTTATATAATTAAATAACCCGTCTTCATCGAGTTTTACCCCTGTTGCTTGCGCAAGCAATTTTCCGTTTACCGTAGAATATGTAACAATATTTTCTGCTTTGACCCAGGCATTTTCCGACGGGGATAAAGAAACCCTGTAATAACCGCCTTTTTTGCCGTTCAACAGCAGGGCCGTATTGTTATCAAGATGTGTAATTCTTTTTGCATATTCATCCGGCTGCGCACGCAGAGGTGTGTTATTTTTTACAATAGTTGCATAAATATACTGATTTTCCGGAAAAACCTCTGTCTGAGGCTCTTTTACCATAAGATTTTCTTTAGGAACTTTTTTTACAACATAGGTGAACATATCGTGTTCAACATTGTTTTGAGAATCTATTTTTATCTGGTTAAAACCGTCTTTTAAAGGAACAACTTCTACAAAAGAACCGTTTTCATAGACTTTTACTTCTTTTCCGTTAATAGTTAATTTTGAGCTTGGGGTAGTGTTCCCGACAAAAAATGTAGAAGCAGCACTTGTTTCTGTGTTGGGTGTTTTTGGATAAAAAATCTGCAAAGCATCAGCACTCAAACAATTAAAAAAGAATGCCGCAGATAATAAAAAACAGGTATTTTTAAAAAGTTTATCAATATTTTTCATAACAAAATTATCTATTAAATGAACATTGCATGCAAAAATTTAACTTTTTTTAAAAAATAAAACATTTATTTATAAATAAGAACTATTATTTTATAATAAACACCATACACTCAATTAATTAAAAATGCTTTAATTAATAGTAATAAAACATTGATTTATTGTTTACAAACCGTAATATAATAGCAAAAATTTTTATATTTTTACTTTTAACATATAAATTAATGAGCGATACTTATTATGAATATTTCCAAAATTAATACACAAAATTGTATAAGAAGTAATATAGCTTTTCAAATAGAAACAAAACCCTCTTTTGTTTCTCAAACAGAAGATATTAATAGTTTTTATAACACAAATCTCTTAACAGACTCATTATATTCAAAAAACAAATATCATAAACAAATAATTGTATCATCAAAAGATATAGACTATTTAAACAAAATAAAAAAAGAATATTCGAAAAAATTTTATATATTAACAAACGGTTACACTAAACCCGCAACAATAAATATTGGTAAAGATATTCTTAAGCTCTTCAATCAGTATAACAAGGAAGTTTTAAAATATGCGGAACAAAATCATATAAACTACATATCTTCTGAAAATTTATCAATAAATGAACTTCGCAAATTTATAAATTTTATAGATTTAATAATACCACCTAATACAACAAAAAAAATATCTTCTATAAATAAAAACCATATTAACTTAATATCTTTTAATGGAACAAAGATAGAGTTAACTGAAAAACAAAAAAAAGAATGTCATTACATTATACATTCTTATTCCTTAGTGTGTGCTGGTATTTCCGCAATGATGGGTGAAGCTTGTGCAGCAGGTGCAGATATTCCTTTTTTGGTTACAGCTGAAACAGGAATGTTTGCTGCTTTAGCTGGTACCTTAAATGCTCCTTGGGGTGCTGCTATGCTTCACGGGGCAAAACACATGTCTTCTGCTGGGATAATAGGAGGCAAAGTATTAAAATGGATTAACAGCATTGCCTCTATTGGTGGTCATGTAGTGACAGGTCCTACAACTGGTGGTATTGGTAACGTTGCGATTTCAAGTTATTTAAGAGCCTCAAATGCCGCTTTAACTGCGTCATTTTGTGAAGCAATGGGGTGGGCCTTTGTAAAAGATTATAAAAACGGATTAATGACAACTAAGCAAAAATCAAAAGAACTTATAGCCTTTGGTGTCTTTAATATGCTAATTAGTGGTTTCGATTCACATTTAGACTTAGAAAATCCAGCATCTTTTTTAGATAGCACTATTTCAAAAGCTTTTGGCATGTCACTGGCAAATAACATGCCAAGTCAATACGCTTCTTTCATAAATGCATCCATGAAAATTTTATCAAAACATCCAATAACAATGGTGGCTAAAGGATTAGAAATTATAACACCAGCGCTAGCATCTCATTTAATAGAAAATAATGGAAAAATTAAAGATAATTTCTTAGAAAATATAATAAAAGGTTCAATTTATTCTCTTGTATGTGGAAATTTGCTTGGAAATAATTCAAATAACTATCAAATAACGACAAAATCAAAAAATTATATAATATACATGATGAATGACCCATATATCCAAAAATTAATAGAAAATAACCTAATAAGCAATGGTATCAAATCTTATGGCAAGTATAAAATAGACAAAAATACATTAGATTCTCTTGAGTCAATATACAATGAACTAATTCCTCGTATTACTGATATAATAAAAACAACCAAAGGGCTTTAAAATGAACATCACCCAAATAAATAATTTCAACAAAAATATATCCTTTAAAAAATCTTCGGATAAAGATTCAACTTATTGGTTAATAAAAAATCCTGACTCCGGAGAAGATTTAATGGAAAAGCATTTTGCTCTTGATTTTATAAATAAATTTCCCAACTGGGAACAGGATAAAAATCTGGTTCACAGGCTTAAACAAGATACAATTAAAGCTCGTATCCAAGGAAAAATTCACTCAAAATGGCATGAATTTGACACCTTTCCGGGTTTATCTGTGCTTCTTTATGGAATAATTACGGCTTTATCCGTTGCAATGCTTATTAAACATAAAGATTTATCAAAAGGAGAAAAGATTTTGTTTAAAGCAGCAGCAATACTATCTCCTCTTTTTGCAGCAGATAATCTAAAATATATTTTTACAGGTAACCATTTTTTTAACAAAAAGAAGTAACAATCTACTTGTTATCCAACGGTCTCATTGTCGGGAAGGCTATTACATCTCTGATGGTTTGAGAGTCTGTTAAGAGCATAACGAGTCTATCAATACCCATGCCCATACCACCTGTAGGAGGCATGCCGTATTCAAGAGAAGTAATAAAGTCTTCATCCAACTCCATAGCCTCTTCATCGCCGTTAGCTTTTGCCAGAGCCTGTGATTCAAATCTGCTTCTCTGGTCAATCGGATCTGTCAATTCAGAAAATGCGTTTGCAAGTTCCCATCCGTTTATTCTTGTTTCAAAACGCTCTGTAAGTCTTGAATTATCTCTGTGGACTTTTGCAAGCGGTGAAATTTCACGAGGATAATCAATAATATGACACGGCTGAATCAAAGAAGGCTCAATTTTATCTTCAAAAACAGCTTCAACAACCTGTCCCCAGTTCATGTCGTCATCAACCTGAACATTGAGTTTTTTAGCCGCTTCCACAGCCTGTTTTGCGTCATAAATTTCCATAAAATCAACGCCTGTAGCTTCTTTTATAGAGCCGAGCATTGTTTTTCTGTCCCATGGCGGAGTGAGGTCAATCTCGTGTTCGCCATATTTAATTTTCATTGTGCCGAGAACTTCCTGTGCAACATAAGCAACCATATTCTCTGTCAAGGTCATCATATCATTGTAATCAGCATAAGCCTGATACAACTCAATCATGGTAAATTCAGGATTGTGGCGTGTATCAATACCTTCGTTTCTGAAACATCTGCCGATTTCATAAACTCTTTCTGAAACGCCGCCGACTATTAATCTTTTCAAATAAAGCTCGAGAGCTATTCTCAAAGTCAAATCCATATCAAGAGCATTGTGATGAGTCATAAAAGGTCTTGCATTTGCACCTGAGGCTGTTGTTTGCAGTATAGGAGTTTCAACTTCTAAAAATCCGGCTTTTGCAAGATATTCTCTGATTTTTTGGATAATAAGACTTCTTTTTCTGAAAGTATCTCTCACATCCTCATTCATAATCAGGTCAACATAACGCTGTCTGTATCTTGTATCAACATCTGTCAAACCGTGAAATTTTTCAGGAAGCGGGAGCAATGCTTTTGTCAAAAGTTTGTAATCAGTAGCTTTGATAGAAAGCTCTCCTCTCGGAGTTCTTCTGATAGTACCCTGAAAACCAACAATATCACCTATATCTATAAGTTTCATTGTTTTAATTTTTTCGGGATCCATATTTTCTTTGTGAGAAAAAATCTGAATTTTGCCTGAAGAATCCTGCAAATCAATAAACATTCCTGTGTTTCTCATTGCCATTATTCTTCCTGCAACGCAGTATTCGTCGTTTGTTTCTTCGCCTGCCGGCAAATCTTTATATTTTTCCTGCAGCATTTTAGCAGAAGCATTTCTGTCATAAGAATAAGGATACGGGTTTATTCCTTTGTCTGCCAATTCTGTAAGTTTTTGAATTCTTGTATTTCTAATTGCATTAAGAGTCGGTGCATTTACAGTTTGTGTAGATGTATTATTTTTTTCTGACATTCTCAATTCCTTTATGTTTATTCTTTAATCAATATTTTATCATCAAAAAAAATTTTCATATATAGTAGATATTGCAAAATTAAAAGCCCGCTTGCGCGGGCTCAGAAAGAAGTATTGTATAGAAATTAAATTTATAAATACTATCCTTGAACAAGCTGAATAGCAATCTGCGGCAGTGCGTTTGCCTGTACCAGCAGAGCTGATGATGTTTGTTGAAGGATTTGTTGTTTTGTATATTCAGCAGATTCTTCAGCGATATCAGCATCCATGATTGTTGATTTTGCAGCTGTGTTGTTTTCAATTGTTGTTGTTAATGAAGAAGCAGCTGCGTCCAATCTGTTCATCATAGCACCGATTGTTGATCTCTTTGTAGAAATTGAGTCAATAGCAGCATCAATCATTACAAGATATCTTGCAGCCAAACTTGCTGCAGCCGCTGTTTCACCATCACCAAATACAGTGTCAACGTTACCAGCAAGACCAGTACCTACTGTTAATGTACCAACATCACCTGTTGCATCAGCACCGAGTGTATCTGAATTCAAAGGAGAAAACATATCAGCAGAGATTGTGATAGAGTTGCCTGCCGAATCAGCGTTTGCACCAACCTGCAATCTCAAGCCGTCTGTGGCAAGTCTGCTATTACCGTCTAACAAAGTTAAACCGTTAAAGTTTGATGCTGTTGCAATACGGTCAATTTCTTCAAGACGTGCCTGAACTTCGTCCCCCATTGCTCTTTGTGCTGCCGCACCATAAATACTGTTTGCTGCTTGAGTTGACAAATCTCTTATACGGTTGAGGTTGTCCAAGATAACGTCAAGGTCACCTTCAAGCATCTGCAGTACATTGTTACCTGTTGCAATGTTATCCTGTGCTACTTTTGAACCCCTAATTTGTGTTTCCAAACCTGTTGCAACATACAAACCGGCTGCGTCATCTCCGGCTTTGTTAATTTTGTAACCAGTAGACATTCTTTCCAATGCCTTGTTCAAAGAACTTGTTGCGTTATTAAGGTTTGTTTGTGTTTTTAACGCAGTAATGTTTGTGTTTACAATAATAGCCATAGTGATAGCTCCTTTCTGAGTGAGTTTAAAGTAACTTCCGAGTATACTCTTTCTGCCTTAAAAGCACTCTGACGGCATTGCAGCACAAATCAGATGCCCAAAAGCATAGATATTGTTAAATTAAGGGGGATGGCGTTCCCTTTACAGATTTATACTACGGCTTTTTTGACCTATTCTACATTCTTAAAAAGTTAGAAATTTACGAAACTAAAGTATGATATTTTTAAAATTTTGCATGATAAAATATATCTGTAGATAAAAAACGGAGAAGTTTTTTTGCAAAATACCATCACATTAATAACAGACAATGATGAATATGCTCAAAAAGTAAAAAACAAAATTGTTTTACTTAGAGATTCCGATGTTTTTGAAACTATCAAGACACAAAACTGTTTTGAAGAAGTAAAAAACAAAAAACCCGTGCTTGTTTTTTATCACTTTACAAAAAACTCCGCTGAAGAAGATTTGCTCAATTTCATCCAAAAAATAAGACAGAATCAGGATTTAAAAACCTGCTCTTTGATTCTGCTTTTTGATTCTTTTGATGAAAATATACTCTGCTCCGCTTTTGAAAAAGGGATTACAGACTTTTTGCTCTCAAATGCGACCGAAACGGAATTTACCATAAGGACACTATGGTGTCTGCAAAAAAGAGAAGCCCTTTACGAAAGCCAGAGCAAAAAAGATATTTTGTCCCAGTTAAAAATCATAGACAAAAACAATCAGGCTTATACAGAAAATTACACATACACAATATTAAAAGAAGAAAGCAAAAAAAACTGGGGAACCTTTGTTGTGCTGGCTCCGGATATAAATATCAGAAGCAAAATTGCTCCGGAAGCTCTGATGAGTATATTAAAAAAGAATGTCAGAACATGCGATATTCTTGGTTATGCAACTGATTTTAAAATATATCTGTGGTTTAGAGGAACAGCAAAAGAAGATGTATTAAACGTTCTTGGAAAAATCCAGCAGCACCTCGTGCCTGATTTCAGCATCAGTGCCGGTTACATAGAAACAAAAGATATACCTTTTGACAGGGCGGAAGAACTGGCCAACAAAGCTCTTTCAAAAGCTTTATTAAAAGGTAAAACTTTCCTTTTTGCAGAAGAAAAAAAGAAACAGGAAATAAACCTTGAAGTTAATGTAAAAAACTTTAAACTTCATAAAGAAAATTTTGTGAAAAAACTTGAGTCTATTCTTTCTCCTCTTTTTTATCAAACACAAAAAAGAAACGAAGAAAAACTCTTTGAAACAAGCATAACCCAGACTGTTACGGAAGAAAAAAGCACGTTTAAACTAAAAAATGACAACGGAGAAAGCTCTTTTACAGTCAGCTACCCCGGTTTTACTAAAATAAACATAGAGATTCTTCACAATATAAAAGACAATGACCTTAAAGCAGAAAAACTCTTTATGGAAACAGAAGAATTGAACGAAGAAAAGATGGAGTTTCTGCTAAATTCATTTATAAAAGAATTTCAAAATTACACTAACAAATAAAAAAGGAAAAAATCATGGCTATAAATATCACAACTGAAAACTCAGCATTTTTATTTATTGATGTACAGGAAAAACTCGTCGGAATGCTCAAAGAAAAAATAAAAATCAAATGTGCAAAAAAAGCGGAAATTTTATCAAACGCAGCCAGAATCTTGAACATAAAAACAGTTTTTACGGAACAATATCCACAGGGTCTTGGCTCTACAATACAACCGGTAAAATATTCGGCCTCTGAATCAGCACAAACTTTTGAAAAAAATACATTCAATGCTCTTGAAACAGAAGGTATTCCGGACTCCATTAAAGATAAACAAAATATATTTATATTCGGAATAGAAACACACATCTGTGTTTTTCAAACAGCAATCGCTCTGCTGGAAAAAGGATACAATGTTTTTGTAATAAAAGATGCCTGCGCCTCACGTGAAAAAGACGAATATATTGCAGGAATAAATCTCATGGAAAAAGAAGGTGCAAAAATTCTGACAACGGAAATGGTGTTGTTCGAAATGTTGAAATCATCCAAACACCAGCACTTTAAAGAAGTTCAGGCACTGATAAAATAGATAACAAAATGTTGCCCAAAACAAAAGAGCATCAATCTGTTGACTATATAAAAATATGATATTAAAGGAATTTTCGGAATTTTTACAAAAAAATGAAGAGAAACCGTCTGTTTCTCTTTTATATGTGTGGCTGAAAATGAAAATTGAAAGCCCTGCAAAAAGCAATGTGGATAGAATACTGCAAAAAGAAATCTACATTGCAAAAAACAATGTCGGAAATTTTCTTTTTATCGGCAAATCACCAACAGGGAGAAATCTCATACAGAGTTTGTACAATTTTGCACTGAGTTTTGAACAGCAAAAAATGTCACGCTGGGTACACAACCAGAAGGCCAACAATTTTAAAAATATTAAGTAAAGTTAAAAATAAAGCATGGCAAGGTTTTTCATGATTACCCATGCTTTATTTTTGTATTATCATGTACAAATTTTTTGGAGCATGGTTGTAGAAAACTTGTTCAAAACTATTAAAGATATGTTCAAATTTTTTCAAAAACTTTGTATTTTTCTACAGAAAAATATTTAAAACTTTTTTTGAACAAAGTTATTGAAAATTATTGAATAGTTTTCTACAAAAAATTAACAAAGTTATGAACAGGCTTTGTGCTTTGTGTTGTTTGTTTTATAATAGTTTTATACAGAAAAGTTTTTCTTTATTATTTATTATTATTTTTATATATTTATTTATATAATTAATTTATAAATAAAGAAAAAGATTTAAAAACTTTCAAAAAAACTTTAACAAAAAACTGTCAGGAGAAAAAATGTCTAACATGGAATTTACTATAGAAAAGGAATCTCTGCTTACTAATTTAAAAATTGTAGAAAAAACTACAGTTGCCAGAGGTATTCAACCTGTTTTATCCAATATTTTAATCAACGCAACTCCGGACAATTACATAACATTCAGTGCTACGGATTTGGCTATAAGTATTGTGTCAAAAACAATAGCTTCTGTTCAAACTCCCGGTAAAATCACATTGCCTGCAAAAAAACTTTCGGAAATTGTTTCCCGTTTGAGCAACAAACCCGTTGTTTTTTCTTTGAATGCAGAAACTAATGTTGTGAACATAATTTGCGGAAACTCAAAATTTGAACTTATCGGAATTTCTGCTGACGAATTTCCTCAAACTATAAACGAAGAAGAATTAAAAGACAAAGAATCTGTTGAAATTGATTTGAATCCTTTTATTAAATCAATAAAATACACTGCTTTTTCTGCAGCAAATTATGAAAACAGAAATATCATAAGCGGTGTTTTTTGCTCAATTTCAAAAGAAAATCTCGAGATGGCTGCTACTGACGGAAACAGACTTACTAGAATTATTGAAAAAATTACAAATGAAAAAGATACAGACCTTAGTTGTGTAATTCCTTCCAAAACTTTGCAGGAATTTTTGAGAATAGCTTCTATTTTAAAAGAAACTAATGAAGAAAAATTGTGTTTGTTTATTGAAAAAACAAGAATAATTTTCAAAACCTCTTCAATGATAATGACATCAAGATTGCTGGAAGGCGAATATCCTCCATACAAACAGCTTATTCCTCAATCCTGTGAAAAAAATGCTGTTATTAAAAGAGAAGAAATGATTTCTGCACTCGAAAGAGTAGCTGTCATGGTAAACGAAAGAACAAATATTGTTAAGTTTATCTTTGGCGAAAATACACTGTTTTTGAAAGCAGATACGCCTGATGCCGGTCTTGGTGAAGATTCTATCTCTGCACAGTATACGGATGAAGAATTGACAATAGCTTTTAATTACAGATATGTTCTTGATTCTTTAAAAATCATGGAATCAGAAAATGTAAAAATAGGATTGGGCGGTAGTTTGTCCGCTACTTTGTTCAGACCTGACAGCGAGGATGATTATCTCTGTCTTATAATGCCGATACAAATACGTTAGAGAATGGAATGTTATGTTATGAAAGTTAGTGTAAAAGTTCCTGCAACAACAGCAAATTTAGGCCCCGGTTTTGATTCATTGGGTCTTGCTCTTCCAATATTTAATATTATTACTGTTGAAGAAACAATTATGCCGGGTACAGGCATAGAAATTAATATTATTGACGAAACTCACGAGCAGGATATAATATCCATTCCTACGGATGAAAACAATATTGTTTATAAAGCAATAGAGCTTTTGTACAATTCAATAGGTCAGGCTCCGAGTGAACTAAAAATTACCATCAGAACACAGATACCTATAGCAAGGGGTCTTGGCAGTTCCGCTTCTGTAATAGTAGGCGGTTTGATAGCAGCAAATGAGCTTTTGGGTCGTCCTGCTGATGAGGCTGCATTGTTGTCTATTGCAACAGAGATAGAAAATCATCCGGATAATATTACACCTGCTGTAGTCGGCGGTTTTGTTGTTTCTTCGCTTGAAGAGGACGGCAGCGTTGTTTATTCAAAAATGAACTGGCCGAAAGATTGGAATATAACTGTTTGTATCCCTGATTATGAACTTTCGACAAGCATTGCACGTTCTGTCTTGCCGGAAGAAGTTCCAATGAAAGATGCTATTTTTAATTTAAAACACACAGCAATGCTCGTTCAGGCTGTAAACACTCACGATGAAAAACTTATGAAAATAGCATTGCATGACAGACTCCATCAACAGTACAGAGAAAAACTTATACCGGGGTTGAAAGAGATTAACGAAGCTTTGCTCCATGAAGAGAATGTACTCGGTGTTGTGATTAGCGGTGCAGGGCCGTCTGTTCTTGTTATTTCTCATGGCAACAACTTGAACAAAATAAGAGAAACTGTTTCAAAAGTCTGGTTAGATTTGAATGTAAAATCTAAAATTCTTACTCTGCAGGTGGAAGAAGACGGCGCAAGAGTAGTGGACTAATTAGTCGTCACACTTTAGTTTTTTCTTTGTTTTTATTTTATTTTTTGAAACCTTTAAAGGTGTGAGTATTTTTGTCCATTTTTTATAGTAATCAAAAGTTTCGTCATAACTTTCATTGCAGTGGAAATACGGAACCTGTTTTATAGAAAGATTTTTGTTTATAGCTTCTAATGTTTTTAATTCATCATAGTATTTTTTCTCTTCTACTATGACAGTCATATCAAAATTGTCATTTTGTGTTTTTAAGTAGTTGTAAATTTGGTTTATAAAATCAAAATCTTTTTCTTTTGTTTCCAAGTCCAGTGTTAGAATATATAATTTTTTTTCGTTTGAGCTGTATATTTTTTGATTTTTTTGAGCAAGGTGTTTTATTTTGCTGATTGTGTTTTCTTTTTCTTGTTTTACTCGTTCTTCTACAAGGTTCCCGTCTTTGTCCAGAAGTTCTTCCGAGCGCATACTGCCGTGAAAAATTATATCTGTCTTTTGACAGTGCCACATATTTACATCCGATAGAAAATCAATTTCTTCACTAAAGATAAGCTGTGGATTTTTTATTGCTGTTAAAAATTTTTCTTTGTTGTTGTAAACCGACCAGCAAAAAAGACTGGATTCTATGTAGCCATGAATCCTTGTGTAACAAGTTGCTATTTCACAATTTCTGCCGAGAATTACAATATCAGAATATTTTTTTGTTTTTTCCGTAATTAAAAATATTAGCTTGTATAAAAGAAAACTCAGTTTTCTTTTCATTTGAGTAAGATGATTCTTCTTTGTATTAATAAGAATTTTTATTCCAAAAAATCTTATATAATAGCGGCTAAATTCTTTCTTTAATAAAAATAGTTCCATAACGCCTATTTTCTCATGATATTAGCCACTTGTCTATTAGCCACCTGTCTATTTATTTAAAAATTTGCTATTTGTATAGTAATTATCCTCTTTTTAAATCATTTCAAATTTTTGTATTTGTATAAACATTATAAAAAATGTATAATAAAGGCATATTTAAATAAAAAAGGTGGATAAATATGACAGTATTACAAGAAAATGAAGGGTTGATAACCCAAATTATCGGGCCTGTAATCGACGTTGAATTTTCAAACGGAAATTTGCCTGAAATTTATGATGCGTTAGAAATCTACTCACAAGATGGTCAAAAAACAGTTGCAGAAGTTCAACAGCTTCTTGGAGAAAACAAAGTTCGTTCTGTTGCAATGTCTTCTACAGACGGTTTGCAAAGAGGAATGAAAGTTATCAACACAAAAGCACCTATCTCTATTCCTGTTGGTCAGGCTACATTAGGAAGAATTATGAATGTTCTCGGTGAACCTGTAGACGAAATGGGGCCTGTTGATACAAATGAAAAATTACCTATTCACAGACCTTCTCCAAAGCTGGTTGACCAGAATACAAATATTGAAATTTTTGAAACAGGTATTAAAGCAATCGACCTGCTCCAGCCATATCAAAAAGGCGGAAAAATCGGTTTGTTCGGTGGTGCAGGCGTTGGCAAAACAGTTTTGATTATGGAACTTATCCACAATATTGCACAGGAACACTCCGGTGTATCCGTATTTGGCGGTGTTGGTGAAAGAACACGTGAAGGTAACGACCTCTGGAACGAAATGAAAGAATCAGGCGTACTCGATAAAGTAGCTTTGATTTACGGTCAGATGAACGAACCGCCGGGAGCAAGAATGAGAGTCGGCCTTTCTGCATTGACTGCTGCAGAATATTTCCGTGATTTTTCAAAACAGGATGTGTTGTTGTTTATTGATAACATTTTCAGATTTGTACAGGCAGGTTCCGAAGTATCTGCTCTGTTAGGCCGTATGCCTTCTGCTGTAGGTTATCAACCGACACTTTCTACGGAAATGGGTGAGCTTCAAGAACGTATTACCTCTACAAAAGATGGTTCTATCACTTCTGTACAGGCTATTTACGTTCCTGCTGATGACCTTACTGACCCTGCTCCTGCTACAACCTTCTCTCACCTTGATGCTTCAACAGTATTGTCCAGACAAATAGCATCTCTTGGTATTTATCCTGCTGTTGACCCGCTGGCATCAAGCTCCAGAGTATTAGACCCTGTTATTATCGGGGATGAACACTATTCTGTAGCAAGACAGGTACTCGAAGTTCTTCAAAAATACAAAGACCTTCAGGATATTATTGCTATCCTTGGTATGGATGAATTGTCTGAAGAAGATAAAGAAACTGTTAACAGAGCAAGAAAAATTCAAAGATTCCTGTCACAGCCGTTCTTTGTTGCAGAACAGTTCTCAGGCATACCAGGCAAATATGTTAAGCTTGAAGATTCTATTAAAGGCTTTAAAGAAATTCTTGAAGGTAAGCACGATGACCTTCCGGAACAGGCTTTTTATATGGTCGGTACAATAGAAGAAGCTGTTGCTAAAGCTGAAGAAATGAAAAAAGCGTAAGCCGGAGTGAAGTTAACGAAAACGTTGAGTTTTCGTCAACGCAACTTGATATCGGCGGCGTAAGAGTTTATGAAATAAACTCAACAGGAGCTATTTATGTCTAAGAAAATAAACTTAAAAATAATAACTCACGAAAAAGAAGTCTATAATGATAATGTAGATGCAATTTATTCTAAAAGCGTTGAAGGTGAGTTCGGTATTTTGCCTGACCACCAGCCTTTTATGGCTGCTCTTGATATAGGTGTAACAAGAGCTGAAAACGAAGGAAAGATGCAGTTTTTTACCACTATGGGCGGTATTTTTCAGTTTAAAAACAATGAGGCTTTGATTTTGACAGATTTGGCAGAGTGCGGTTCTGATATTGATGTGACACGTGCAAAATCAGCCAAAGAAAGAGCAGAAGCAAGACTCGGCTCTCATGAGGTTGAGGTGGATAATGCAAGAGCGCAAATTGCTCTGGCTAAAGCACTTGCAAGACTAAAGGCTGCAGGTCAAAAAACAAAGTAAGTTTTTGTTATATTTTTCAAAAAAGCAGGGTATCAAAACCCTGCTTTTTAATTATTAAAGTTTTTATAATATGTTATAATCACAAAGTACACAAAAACAGGACAAAAATTATGACACAGGTAAAATTTACAAAAATGCAAGGCGCAGGCAATGACTTTATTTTGATGGAATATAACGAGTACAAAAAAATCGAAGACAAATTTCCTCAAATTGCCGTAAAACTATGTGACAGACACTTTGGCATAGGCGCAGACGGTATTTTTGTTCCTGTGGAAAATCCAAAAACTTACTCTGATTTGGAATGGTTCTTTTATCAGGCAGATGGCTCTACTGCACAGATGTGCGGCAATGGTATGAGATGTTTTGCCCGTTTTTGTGTGGACAAAAAAATTGTTAATAAAAGAAAATTTACTGTGCATACAGACGCAGGGAAAATTGTTCCGGAAGTATTAGAGGATATGACTGTAAAAGTTAATATGGGCAAACCAATTTTGGAACCGGAAAAAATTCCTTTTAAAGGCAGTAAAAATCTAAATTATCCTTTGTGGGACGGTGTAAAAAAGTTTGTTGTAAACGCTGTCAGCATGGGGAACCCTCATTGCGTAATTTTTGTAAAGGATGATGAGGATATACACGAACTTGCCAAAAAATACGGCGAAAAAATCGAACATGACAATTTGTTCCCTGAAAAAACAAATGTTGAATTTGTAAAAGTAAAAAGCAAAAACGAAATAGATGTTGCAGTTTGGGAAAGAGGCTGCGGTATTACTCTGGCCTGCGGTACAGGTGCGTGCGCATCTGTTGTGGCTGCTGTTTTAAACGGACTCTGTGATAATAAAGTCAAAGTTAATTTACCCGGAGGAAGCCTGACTATTGAATGGGCAGGCAATTCACAAAACACTGACTTTGATGTATTTATGACAGGTGAAGCACAATACGTTTTTGAAGGAACTATAAATATTTAGTGAAAATATTAGAAGTAAAAAATCTGAATGTCGGTTTTAATCTGTCAGAAGGCTACAGACAGGCAATATACAATGTCAGTTTTTCTCTGGAAAAGGGAGAAATGCTTGCTATTGTAGGAGAATCAGGCTGCGGAAAAACAATTTCCACAATGTCTGTGCTGCAGCTTTTGCCCGAGAGTGCATGTATAAAAAGCGGTGAAATTATTTATAATAACGAAAATATACTTGGTTTCAATCAGAAACAAATGCAGAAAATCAGAGGAAAAAAGATTGCTCTTATACCGCAAGACCCTATGACATCACTAAATCCTCTTTATACTATAGGCAATCAGCTTCTTGAGGTTATAGAACTCCATCAGGGCTTGAAAGGAAAAGACGCAGTGGATGTTGCCGTGAAAGCTCTTGAGAGAGTAAAGATACCGGATGCAAAAGAAAAAATGAAGGCTTATCCTCACGAATTTTCAGGCGGGATGAAACAGCGTGTTATTATAGCAATGGCACTGGCCTGTAATGCGGAAATAATTATTGCTGATGAACCTACAACAGCACTTGATGTCACCGTGCAGGCACAGATTATGGATATTTTAAAAGAAATTAAAGAAAAATATAATATATCCATTATTTTGATTACGCATGACCTTGGTATAGTTGCCCAAAATGCTGATAAAATTGCCGTAATGTATGCCGGCCGCATTGTTGAGTATGCTGAAAATAAAAAACTTTTTGAAAATCCCGAACATCCTTATACAAAAGCGTTGTTGAAGGTTATCCTTGATATTAATACAAAAGATGTTCAGACTATCGAGGGGCATCCGCCTTCAATAACCGATGATATTTCAGGGTGTCCGTTTCATCCACGTTGTTCGGCTTGTATGGACATTTGTAAGGAAATTGACCCATGCTTAAAATGTGTGCAAGGGTCGATGGTGGCATGTCATTTATATGATTGATATCTTGTTTTTTTAGATATAACTTGATTTTTTTCTGATAAAAGTGTTTGTGTATTCCTTAAAAATATGCTAGTCTTAAGGAGTATAAACTTAATGGTTTCATGGAAAAAATAGAAAACACGATATACTCAGTTTATTAAAAGGAGACAAATTATGACACAAAAACGAGTATGGTTATTTGAAGAAGGTAATGCACAAATGCGTGATCTTCTGGGCGGTAAAGGTGCAAACCTCGCTGAGATGACAAATTTGGGCCTGCCCGTTCCTCCTGGTTTGACAATCACTACAGAAACTTGTATGGATTATATCAACCACGGCAATAAAATGCCTGCAGGGGTAATGGACGAAGTAAAAGCTGCTTTGAGAAAAGTAGAAGAAAAAGCAGGTAAAAAATTCGGCGACCCTGAAAATCCTCTGCTTGTTTCTGTACGTTCCGGCGCAAGACTTTCAATGCCAGGTATGATGGAAACAATCTTGAACCTCGGTATGAATGATCAGACTGTTGAAGGTATGATAAAACTTACTAACAATCCGAGATTCTGCTATGACTCTTATAGACGTTTCTTGACAATGTTCGGCTCTGTTGCTTGGGACATTGAAAGAATGAAATTCGAAGAGTATATCGACAAAATTAAAGAAGAAAAAGGCTACAAACAGGATATTGACCTGACAGCAGAAGATTGGAAATCTTTGATAGAACCTTATAAAGCTTTAATTAAAGCAGAAACAGGAAAAGAATTCCCTCAGGATCCTTTTGTGCAACTGGAAGAAGCAATTGAAGCAGTATTCCGTTCTTGGAATATTCCTCGTGCTGTTGCTTACAGAAACCACTACAAAATTGACCACAACTACGGTACTGCCGTAAACGTTCAAACAATGGTATTCGGCAACATGGGTGATGATTGTGCAACAGGTGTATCCTTCACAAGAAACCCGTCTACAGGTGAAAACAAATTCTACGGTGAATATTTGACAAATGCTCAAGGTGAAGACGTTGTTGCAGGTATCAGAACACCTCATCCGATTGCTGACCTTGAAAAAGAAATGCCTGAACAATACAAACAATATGTTGATATTGCTAAAAAATTGGAAGAAGGCTACAAAGATGTTCAAGATATGGAATTTACTATTGAAAGAGGTAAATTGTACATCTTGCAGACAAGAAACGGTAAAAGAACAGCAAAAGCTTCTGTCCGTATTGCAGTAGAAATGGCAGAAGAAGGTATTATCGATAAAGAAAGAGCAATCGAACTTGTTGACCCGAACCAGCTTTATCAGGTTCTTTTGCCTGACTTTGACCCTGCTGCCAAAAAAGAAGCTCACAAAATCGCTCAAGGTCTTGCTGCTTCTCCGGGTGCTGCTGTTGGTAAAATCGTATTTGATACAGAAGAAGCAGCTGAACGTGGTAAAGCAGGTGAAAAAGTTATCCTTGTTCGTTTGGAAACATGTCCTGATGACATCCACGGTATGATTGCTTCTCAAGGTGTATTGACACTCAGAGGCGGTATGACATCACACGCAGCAGTAGTTGCTAAAGGTATGGGTAAACCTTGTGTAGCAGGCTGCGAAGATTTGAAAATTGACCTCAAAAACGGTACACTGACTGACGGAAGCGGTAAAGTGTACCACGAAAACGATATCATCTCACTGGACGGCGGTACAGGCGAAGTATTTGAAGGCTCAGTACATCTTGTTCCTCCTATTCTTGATGACAACTTCAAAAAACTCTTTGAATGGGTTAATGAAGTTAAATTGTTGAGCGTACGTGCCAACGCTGATACACCTGCTGATGTTGCAAAAGCATTGGAAATGGGTGCAGAAGGTGTTGGTCTTTGCAGAACAGAACACATGTTTATGGATCCGTCAAGACTCCCATGGGTTCAAAAGATGATTATTGCTGAAAATACAGAACAAAGAAAAGAAGCTTTGAGCCACTTGCTTCCTATGCAGTATCAAGACTTCTATGATATGTTCAAGGCTCTTGGCGACAAACCTATGACTATCAGACTTCTGGATCCGCCGCTTCACGAATTCCTTCCTTCAAAAGAAGAATTGATTGCGACAGTTGCTACTAAAAAAGCATTGAATCAGGATTACAAAAAAGATGAAGAAATGCTCCACCTTGTAGAAAACATGTCAGAATCTAACCCGATGATGGGTCTTCGTGGATGCCGTCTGGGTCTTACCTTCCCGGAAATCAACGAAATGCAGGTTAGAGCTATTTTCTATGCTGCATGTGACTTGAAAAAAGAAGGTCTGGACGTAAAACCTGAAGTTATGATTCCGCTTGTCGGCCATGTAAACGAACTCAAAGAAGCAAAAGCTGTTGCAGAACGCGTGGCAAAAGAAGTTATGGCAGAAAAAGGCGTTTCTGTTGATTACATGATTGGTACAATGATAGAAATTCCTCGTGCTGCTTTGACTGCTGATCAGATTGCAGAATACGCCGAGTTCTTCTCATTTGGTACAAATGACCTTACTCAGATGACATTCGGTTATTCCAGAGATGATGCAGAAGGTAAGTTCCTGCAAAAATATGTAGATAACAAAATACTTCCTGCTAACCCGTTCCAGACACTGGATCAAGAAGGTGTCGGCCAGTTGATGAAAATTGCTCTGGACAAAGCCCTGACCGTAAAACCACACCTCAAACGTGGTATCTGCGGCGAACACGGCGGCGACCCTGCTTCTGTTAAATTCTGCCACAGAATCGGTTTGAACTATGTATCTTGTTCTCCGTTCAGAGTTCCGCAGGCCAGACTTGCTGCAGCTCAGGCAGTAATTGAGTTCAAACACTCTAAAGAAGAGGTTGGTACACTCGGTTGTAAATAATTTACAGCTTATGTTTAAAAACAAAAAAGCCCGGGATTTATATCCCGGGTTTTTTTTAATTCAAAATTTCGTCCAGTTTTTTTGTTTTGTACATGTGTTCCAAATCGTCATAACCGCCTACATAATGGCCGTTTATTATTATTTGAGGAACAGTGGATATACACGGCTGATTATATTTTTCGCTCAAATTTGCACACATTTCATCAAAATTTTCATCACAGTTTATGTCTTCAAATTCTATATTCAACATGTTGAGCAGTCTTTTTGCTTTTACACAATACGGGCATGTTGTTGAAGAGTACACTATAGCTTTGTTCATAAAAACTCCTTGTCTATGTAATTACCATTTAAAATTATCATAAATGTTTCTTCCTTTTTTAACAATATCCGGCGGGCTGCACAAAGGTTTATTGCGGAAAACGTCTTGTTAATAGTATAATTGTTTTATTACAGGGGAGTTTTATGTCAGAGGCAAACAACCATAACAAAGCAGATGTAATAGTAGTAGGCGCAGGCCCCGCAGGAGTCAGTGCATCCATTACCGTCGCACGTGGCGGAAAAAAAGTTGTACTTGTTGAAAGAGGTTCTTTTGCAGGCGCAAAAAATATGTACGGCGGGGTGATTCATTCGCATGCAGCGTCGGAAATTTTTCCAAATTATCAAGAGGCTCCCATAGAAAGATTTGTTGAAGAACACAGCTATGTCTTGTTGTCTGATGATGCATCAACAAAAATTACATACAAAAATCCTCATCACAATGACAATGCTTTTGTTGCCATCCGTGCAAAATGGGACAAATGGTGTGTGGAGCAGGCTGTTAAAGAGGGTGTTTATTATGCTCCGGACACGCTTGTAAAAGAGCTTATTGTAAAAGACGGAAAAGTTGTTGGAATAGTAACGGATGTAGAGGAGTATTTTGCGGATGTTGTTATAATTGCTGATGGTGTAAACTCGCTGCTTGCAAAACAACTCGGTCTGAGAAAAAAAATAAAACCAAAACATGTTGTTCTCGGGGTTAAAGAGGTAATAAAACTTTCTCCGGAAATTATAGAAAAAAGGTTCGGACTAAAAAAAGATATGGCATCTGCTATGGAAATAGTCGGCGGGCCGTTAAAAGATGTTTTTGCAATGGGTATCGTTTACACAAACAAAGACTCTGTTGCTCTTGGCATCGGTGTTTCTTTAGATGATTTGAAAACAAAAAAAATAAAACCCTATGAATTGTTAGACAAATTGAAAGAACATCCTTTTGTCGCTGATTTAATAGAAGGCGGGGAATTATTGGAATATTCGGCACATCTTATCCCCGAGGGCGGTTATAAAAAAATTCCAAAACTTTATACAAATGGTGCGCTTGTTGTCGGTGATGCAGCAATGCTTGTTAACAACGTTCATTTTGAGGGTACAAATTTTGCGATGATTAGCGGAAAATTTGCGGGCGAAACCGCTCTTGATGCTATTGAACGTCAGGATTTTAGCGAAAATCAGCTCTGTTTGTATAAAAAGAAACTTGAAAACAGCTTTATTCTAAAGGATTTGAGAACCTATAAGGATGTTGTTCGTATTCTTACAGGCCGTACAGCTTCGTTTTTGGGGTATTATCCTGAAAAGATTAATGAATTTTTTGGGATTTTTACCTGCGCTGACGGGGTTGCAAAAAAAGGAAAATTTCAAAAATTCACAAAACACTTTTTTACAAAAAGAAGTTTGTCAGAGTTGTTTAAGGATGCTTTTGCAGGTATAAGGATAATTTTGGGCATATTAAAATGATAGAAGATAAATTATTCACATTAAAATATAAAACAGATAAACAAAGTCATCTGAAACCGGATTTGACTAAATGTTTGCAATGTGTTGAAAAAACCTGTACAATTATATGTCCTGCTAATGTATACAGCTATAACGAGGCAGAAAAAAAACTCACTGTCAGTTATGAAAAATGTCTGGAATGCGGTGCCTGCAGAATAGCTTGCAAACATATAGACTGGAAATATCCGAAGAGCGGGAAAGGTGTAATATTTAAAAAATCATAACCTCGCACGGGGAACAAAGGAGAGAAGTATGAAAGAAGAATACAGCCAGAACTATCGCAGATGGTATGACAAAGACCCTATTTTGTCCAAGTCAATGAGGACTCTTGAAAAATCTGATGACGAAACACAGATAAAAGTAGCTTTGAATTTGATTAAAATTATTATTGAACACAATATCTCCGAGCATACTTTTACGAGCGTGGAAGATATGATGGAATCCGTAGAAGAAGGCCTTGTGGAAAAGGGCAAAAGCAGATGGTATGATCTTGATACCACTGTAAGAACAGCTATCAACATGCTGGAAAACAGCCCTGTGCCTGTTCAAAAAGCTGTTGCAAAAGAAATGGCAAAAATGGTCGTTGATAAAATTAAAGAAGACAAAGACGAAGAAGACGACGAAGAAAACAACTAGGTAAAATGCAAAAGGTCTGGAAAATAAAAGAAGAAAAAGAAACGTCAGATGTACTAGTGCAGGCTGCCGGAGATAAGCTTCTTGCACGGCTTCTTGTGCAAAGAGGCATGGATACTGCTGAAAAAATCAAGAATTTTTTGCAGCCCGATACAATGAATATTTCTTCTCCTTTTGTTTTTTGTGATATGCAGCGTGCTGTAGACAGGATTTTTGACGCAATTGAAAAACAGGAAAAAATTCTGATATACGGTGACTTTGATTGTGACGGCGTTACATCTACTTCTCTTCTTTACAAAACGCTTTTGCATCTCGGTGCTGATGTTGAATTTTACATCCCTAACAGAGAAACGGAAAATCACGGGCTTAATACAAAAGCTCTTGTAAAACTTATTGCAAAACACAGAACAAAACTTATTATTACAGTGGATTGCGGTATAAGTGATGTGGAGCAGGTAAATTTTGCAAACGGTTTTAAGGTTGATGTAATTATCACAGACCACCACGAGGCACCGCCGGAATTGCCAGATGCTTTTGCAATTATTAACCCGAAGGCCATGAATGCTCTTGATAAGGATTTGAGCGTAGAACAGATAGAGGCTCTTAACGAGCTTGCGGGTGTTGGTGTTGCTTTTAAACTGGCATGTGCCTTGCTCGAACAAAAAAAAGATTATGATTTTGCTCAGGAGCTTCTGCC
Organism: Candidatus Gastranaerophilales bacterium; assembly: GCA_944325885.1. Taxonomy (GTDB): domain Bacteria; phylum Cyanobacteriota; class Vampirovibrionia; order Gastranaerophilales; family Gastranaerophilaceae; genus Limenecus. The sequence continues at coordinate 292,128 of CALVBT010000004.1, forward strand.
GTTTGTTGCAGTAGGAACTATAGCCGATGTTGTTCCTATTCTTTATGAAAACCGTTCTTTTGTTAATGCAGGGCTTAAACTTATTGAATCAGGAAAACATTATGGACTGACAAAGCTTTTGAATATCGCAGGATATGATTTAAAAAACGGTATAACATCCGAAAATATTGCTTTTGGAGTTGCTCCGAGAATCAATGCTGCAGGCAGACTTGATACAGTGGACAATGCCGTAAAACTTCTTATTTCCGATAACAAAACAGAAATAGATTTTTGTTGTGAAGAATTGAATAATTTGAATCGTATCAGACAGGATTTGTGCGACAGTATTTTTCAAGAGGCTGTTGCCATGGTGCAGAACGAACCGCCTGCTGCCGGTATTGTTTTGTACAAGCCTGACTGGCATATAGGTATTATTGGTATAGTTGCGTCAAAGCTCGTTGAATATTTTTACAAACCCGTTTTTTTGATGACAAAAGATGAAAATACGGGCTTTGTCAGATGTTCTTCCAGAAGTATTCCCGAAGTGCATATCAGAAATGTCATAGCAGACAACGAAAATCTTTTTGAATATTTTGGCGGACATTCTCAGGCCGCAGGTCTTGTGTTTGACCCTGCAAAAAACTCTTTTGAAAAGGTAAAAAATGCTCTTGTTTCATCAATAGAAAAACAGATTGACGGAAGAGAGCTTGTTCCTTCTGTAGAAATCGATATGGAAATAAATCCCGAAGATATCTCCATTGATTTGATAAATACATTGAAAAAACTCGAACCATTTGGCGAAGGAAACAAAACACCTTTGTTTGTTACAAAAAATTTGATTTTGAACAGTTCCAGAACAATGGGGCAAAAGAATAATCATCTTAAGATTTTTTGTGAGGATAAAAATGGCCAGCCTTTTGAATGCGTGTACTGGAACCATGGAGAAATTAATATTGCGCAGGGAAAAACTTTTGATGTAGCTTTTTATCCAAAGCTTAATGTGTTCAATGATGTTGCTACAATCCAGCTGGATGTGCAGGATATAAAATCTGAATTCTTGCAGCAGCAACAGGAAGAAAAAACAGATTTTAAACTGTATGACCATCGTAAAAAAACAAATATTTTTCAGCAGATATGCAGCTATCTTTTGACAACAAAAGTTTCTACAGAGGTTTTTGCACAGAATAAAGTTATTTGTGATTCTTTAAAAAATTACAAAGAAATTTTTGACAAAGTACGCACAAGAAAAAACCTTACAAAATGTAATCAGCTGATGTTTTTTGATTATCCTGCCAGCGAAAGTATTATGAAAAATCTTTTGAATCGCTCCGGTGCAAAAATTTTTCATTTTATGAATTACAACAACAAAAATATTGACGCTCAGGAGCTTATAAAAAATATTTCCGGCATGTTGAAGTATGTTTGCACAAGCAAACAGGGCGAGGTTGATTTGTGTGATATTTCTGATTATTTGGCCGTGTCGGACGAAGTTACCGAGCTGTGCTTTGATATGTTAGAGGAGCTTGGCATGTTTGAGGTTGTAGAAAAGAATGCAAATAATTATCGAATTCAATTTTTGCATGCCGTAGAATTTTCTAAAATAAAAGAATCGGAAATGTTCGAGGAGCTGGAGCAGGAGCTTCAAAAAATTTATGATTACCGCCAAAAATTATGCACAATGCCTCTTGAAGAATTGATGTTAAAATAATTTTTTGACGGCATAGTTGCAAGAGTTGAGCGTGGCTTTTTTGCAATATGAATTTTTACAAAACGAAATATTTTGCCTGTTTTTGAAACAAAACACCAAACAGCGGGTCTAAAAGTATAAGGGTTTGTAAAAAGGTTAGCAATGTTTCCGATATAAAAATAGTTGTGCTTTATGGTATTATATTGTTGACCTGAAGTTAGGGAAAAAGAGGTAGAGTTTTGAAAATCAATTTGAAAAAATCATTTTTTATAGCGTTTGCGCTTCTTGTTGTTTTTGTAACAAGTTCAATTACCACATCCGGAGGGGTTTTTGCTTCATCTCCGCAGCAGCTGTATGATCAGGTGTGGAAGCTTATTAATTCTAAATATGTAGACCATACAAACAATCAACAGGATTGGAAAAAATGGCGCAACAAGTATGACGATGTTATTAAAACTGACGAAGATGCATACGTCGCTATTCAAACAATGCTCGCAAGTTTGAATGATCCGTATACAAAATTTTTGGATCCGAAAGAATTTGAAGAAGAAACAAGTTCCATAAAAGGTTCTTTAAAAGGCATCGGTGTACAAATCGGACTCAGAGAAGGAAAACTTGTTATTATTGCTCCTATAGAAGACACCCCCGGTGAAAAGGCAGGACTTCTTGCAGAAGATGAAATTTTGGAAATCGACGGAAAATCCACAAAAGGTATAACTATCGACAAGGCTGCTGACAGCATACGAGGCGAAGAAGGCACCTATGTTACACTTTTGATTAAAAGAAAAAATCAACCAAACAAACTTTATAAAATCCAGCGTGCGGAAATTGAAATAAAATCTGTTTCCACAAAAGTTCCTGAAAAAGCAAAATTGGATGATTGCGTTGGTTATATCAGACTCAGTTCTTTTATCAGCAAAAATGCAACAACAGAGTTTGAAGCTGCATTGAATCAGTATAAAAACAAAAAAGGTTTTATCATTGATTTACGTTCAAACCCCGGCGGACTTTTGAGCAATGCGATTTTAATTTCGGATATGTTTTTGAACGGCGGAATTATAGTAAGCACGGTTGACCGTGACGGTTATAAAGAAACCACAAGAGCTACAAGAAATTATGTAACAGACAAACCTGTTGTTATTTTGATTAACAAAGGTTCTGCTTCGGCCAGTGAAATTTTTTCCGGAGCAATGAAAGATAACAAAAGAGCATTGCTTGTCGGTGAAAATACTTTTGGCAAGGGTCTTGTTCAAGAAGTAAATAAATTGATGGGCGGCTCCGGTGCAAATATCACAATCCAAAAATATTTGACACCGAACGGAACAGACATCAACAAAAAGGGTATTGCTCCCGATGTAACAGTTGAGCTGACAGAAGAAAATATCAAAGCAAAAGATGATGTTCAGTTGAAAAAAGCAAACGAACTTCTTGTTCAGATGATAAAAAATCAGTCTGTTTGCGTGAAGTAAAAAATAATTTTTTGAAATAACAAAAATTAAAAGAGGAATAAAAAAATTATTCCTCTTTTTTGTATTTTAGTTTTAAATGTAAACAAAAAAGAAAATGTGCAAAAATTTTTACGGTTGTATAAAAATTTTACAAATATGGAATATTTGTACAAAAAAACCGGAAAAATTGAATAAAATAAAAGCAAAATTTTAAATTTTAATCAAAAAACCTTTTGCCTCATGCATTTACACATGTAACAATTTTGAGTGTAAGTAACACAATAGTTTGTAAAATGAAAAATATTATATTATAATAGTAGAGCCGAAAAAGCGGAAACGCCGGTTTAGATTATTAATATGGTACTGGAAATCAAGAGAGAATGGCTTTAACCTTTCAAGAATTAATTTTAAATTTATCAAAATTTTGGTCTGATTACGGATGCATAATTCAACAACCTTATGATATAGAAAAAGGTGCTTCTACAATGAACCCTGCAACTTTTTTGCGTTCATTGGGGCCGGAACCATGGAATACTGCAATGGTAGAACCATGCAGACGTCCTACAGATGCCCGTTACGGCGAAAATCCTAACAGACTCGGACATTATTTTCAGTATCAGGTTATTTTAAAACCATCTCCTGATAATGCACAGGAACTTTATCTTAAGAGTTTGGAAGCTATGGGTATTGACCTTTCACAGCACGATGTAAGATTTGTGGAAGACAACTGGGAATCACCTACTCTCGGTGCTGCCGGTGTGGGCTGGGAAGTTTGGCTCGATGGCATGGAAATTACCCAGTTTACATATTTCCAGCAGGTGGGCGGTCTTGAAATTAAACCTGTTGCCCTTGAGCTTACATACGGGCTTGAAAGAATTGCAATGTATCTTCAAAATGTAAATTCTGTATACGATGTTATGTGGAATAAAGAATTGAAGTACGGTGAAATATATCTCCAAAACGAAATTGAACAATCTAAGTATAATTTTGAAGTTTCTTCTGCCGACAGATTGTTTAAGATGTTTGATTTGTATCAGGAAGAAGTTGAAAATTGTGTAGAAAACAAACTTGTTCTTCCTGCTTATGATTATGTTTTGAAATGTTCACATACATTTAACCTTCTGGATGCCAGAGGAGTTATTTCTAAAGACGAAAGAATTAATTTTATTAACAGAGTCAGAAGAATGGCTGCTATGGTTGCCAAATTGTATGTTGAACAAAGAGAAGAGTTAGGTTTCCCCTTGCTTAAAACTGCAAAAACAACTGCAGAAAAAGCAGCAATTTAAAAAAAATTAAAGATTACAAGTTAATAAGGATATGATTACATGAGTCAACAAGATGTTACAGAGCCGAAACTCGTTGAAAGTTTTATCTCAAAATTATTAAAGACAAAAAATCCGGATGATATGATAGCCGATTCTAAAGAAACAGGCTTGAATAAAACATTGACGTGGATTGATTTGATAGTTCTGGGTATTGGTGCTGTTATTGGTGCCGGAATATTTTCAATGGTAGGTTCTGCTGTTGTCGGAACAAACGGACACCCCGGTGCAGGCCCTGCACTTGTTGTTTCTATGATAATTGCAGCAGTTGCGTGTATATTTTCTGCTTTGTGTTATGCAGAATTTGCTGCTATGATACCGGTTTCGGGCGGTGTTTACACATACACATTCGCAACAATGGGTGAGCTGGCTGCCTGGATGGTGGGCTGGGTTTTGATGCTGCAGTACACTATCGGAAATATTGCGGTTGCTTGCAGCTGGACAGGTTATCTGTTCCAATTTTTGAGAGGTTTTGAGCCTTATACGGCACATCTGCCTGCTGCTTTGCAGGGAATTGTTCACCATATAATGTACCCGCCTTTGTGGCTTATCAGCGATTATGGCTCTGCTAAAGCTGCATATTTAAAAATGGGTATGAATCCTGCTGACCATATTCCGCATTTGTTCGGTTTGATTCCTATTTCTATTAATATTCCCGCAATTTGTATTATTGCACTTGTTACATATATTCTTGTAAAAGGTATTTCTGAATCCAAAAATATGGCAAGTGTAATGGTTGTTATCAAATTGCTCGTCATAGCTTTGTTTATCGGTGTGGGTGCTTTTTATGTAAAACCTGCAAACTGGACTCCGTTTATGCCTAACGGTGTTGGCAGTGTTTTAATCAGCGCATTCACAATCTTCTTTGCATATACAGGTTTTGATGCTATTTCAACAGCAGCGGAAGAAACAAAAAATCCGCAAAGAGATGTTCCGATAGGTATTATTGGTACATTGCTGGCTTGTACAGGTGTTTATATACTTGTTGCACTGGTTTTGACAGGGGTTGTGCCTTGGAACCATATTAATATCAATGCACCTATTGCTCATGCAATCCAAATGACAGGCCAAAACTGGGTAGCAGGGTTTATTTCTATCGGTGCGTTGACAGGTTTGACATCAGTTTTGCTTGTTATGCAATTGGCTGCAACAAGAATTTTGTTTGCAATGGCAAGGGACAATTTCTTCCCTACTTTGCTTAAAAAAGTTCACCCTGTGTACAAAACACCGCATGTTATTACATGGATTGTTGGTGGGGCAATGATGGTGGGATGTTTGTTCCTTGATTTGAATCTTGCTGCACAGCTTTGCATATTCAGTGTATTTACAGCGTTTATCATGGTTTGTATAAGCGTATTAATTTTGAGAAAAACAGACCCTGACAGAAAAAGACCGTTTAAGGTTCCTTTCTCACCGCTTTTTCCATCATTGGGTATTATCTTATGCGGTGGTTTGATGATTGTAGCTGTTATGAGTATGGGAAAAACTGCTCTTCTCTTTCCTCTGTGGCTTTTAATCGGTATCAGCATTTACGCAGGTTACGGATATAAGAGAAATCGCAGAATTGAAAGAATTGAAGAAAAAAGACAATCAAACAGAGAAGCAAGAGAAAGAACGGCTGCAGAAAGAAATTAATGATTTGAATATGTATAGATAAAAATGCGGGTTTTAGTTGACCCGCTTTTTTTATTAAGCATTTGTAATATTTATGAATTATATTACAAATTGTAAAATCAATTTATTTTTATAAAAACACACACTCTGCAAGAGTTCTGCCCTATTATGCTGTCATCATTTTTAGAAATCCTCTAAAGTTATGATGAATAATGCCGTTAAACGTTATATCATAAAGTATATAAACTATGTAAGGAGCAAAAATGAAAAAGATTAGACCTGAAAGGGTCAGGTTTCGTGCATTTTCACTGGCCGAAGCACTGATTACTCTATTGATTGTGTGTTTAATTACGTTGGCATCTATTCCTATTTTGACTAAGAAAAAACGTGATTTGGACTCAGGCGCACACGGAAAATGGATATGTACAAGACATAGCTTGGGACACCTTGTGTCTTGGCGCAAAGGCGTGTCAACAGAAGATGAAACAGATCCGGACAGCTGGGCAGCAGGTTGTACATTTGTAGCCCCGACAAGTGCGCGTAACTTTGCCATAACAGCAATAGGTGCCGGCGGTGATGGTGCTGATGCGGAATCCAGATTGGAACTGAAAGCAGAAACACCTGGCAGCGGGTCATTTACGCCTCAAGAAGATGCCCTTTATAGAGTAGTAGTCGTAGGCGGCGGCGGTGGCGGCGGCGGTGGCGCAATAAGAGATGATGATTGGTGTCATTCACGAAGATGTGGAGCCGGTGGTTCAGGTGCAAGTGGTACTGTTATTGTTGCAGATATTGAACTTACAAAAGGTACAACTTATGGACTGTCTGCTGGTACAGGTGGTGCTGGTAATGGCGGCCATACTGGTGGTTGTTCTAGAAAAGTGGAGCGTGCTACAGCTGGTGGAGAATCCCGTTTTTATACAACCAGTGACAGCGGTGCGACTTTGGATATCAGAGCTGCAGGCGGGCAGGCAGGCGAGAGAATTTCTTGTGCCGGTAAAAGTGTGTGCAAAGACAACTGCGGTGGCGGTGGTGGCGGTAATAATGTGAGTGATAATAGAAAGGCCACAATAAAAAGAAATAATGTTGATATTACTTCATCTTTTTCTGCAGGATCTTCATCTTATGCAAAAAAAGTTGCATATAGCAGTGGCAATGCAGGCAAAAATGGCGGATGCGGTAAAACAACAGCACAATCCGGAGGTGCCGGTTTTGACGGTGTTAATTTTGGCATGCCTTTTACCGGTAAAGGTACAGGAGGTAATGGAGGTTATCCTTATGCAGGCGGTTCATACGGTGCTAGCGGCTATGTAGCTGTATATAAAATAATACGTCTTCAAGGTGGTGGCGGTGTTGCAGCTGAACCAAAAGAAGTAATGGTTCCGACAATACAAGGCAGAGTAGATGTTGCTGTTGGGAAATCTATTGATAAAGATGACCCCGAAGCACTCGATGCAAATGGCAACTTTTCAGCAGAAAACTACAGAAATGCCAGAACAACAAAAGTAGAAATCTACGATAAATTAAACAGATTAACAAGACAGGTAATAGGCTATCCCGGAGATGACGGTGAACAGTTCGAGGGAGAGTATCCTACGGCTGGAGAATCTTCTTATTGGACATTAGATGGTGGCGGTGCTGCTGCTTCTACGACATGTACAAAGGTAGAAAATATACCTGTATATAATCCTGCAGCAGTTACCATGGAACATGTTTGTAAACAGGTATATTGTATTATTGACGATGAATCCGGCTTCCCTTCTGGTTTTAATATCGGAGTAGCGTCACGTACTAATGAAATTGCATATAGTGTACCTTTGTTTACTTCTTCAAGTTTTGATACGGCAAATGCTTCGCATAAATCATATCTGGATAGTATGAGTAAGTCGTATTTTGAAAGATTTTTCTCAAAATCAATTACAGGAGAAGACGGCTCTGTTACAAGTACTGTAGATTATGACAAATTTAAAGATTCATTTGATTCATATTTTCTTTTGCAAAATGAAAATATGGAAGGATATGCAAATTATTCGGATTTGAAGAATAAGGGGTATTGTTTCCAGGATACAACAAATAAACTCTATTACACAAAAGAATGTGAACAGGATGAATATAAAGAAACGGCTGGTGAAGATCAAATCATAGGGTACAGAACGAAATATGAATGTCCGCCTGCTGGTGATGCTGAAAAATATGCTTATGGTGCAGGTGGCGGCGGCGGATATGCTCATTCTGAACCTGATTGTATGAGCGAAGGCGGCAAAGGTGCGCCGGGTGCAATCATCATTGAATGGTAATAAAAAACTTCTAAACACAATCCTTATATAGACAAAACGTGTTTAGCTTTAAATGACCCTTATTAAAAAAATAAGGGTCTTTTCTTTTATTCTAAATTTGGCGATTAATGCTATAATTAATTTATAAAAAATAGGGTTTTGAGGGTTTATTTTTATGAAAATAATGTTTGTATCAGCAGAGGTTGCCCCTTTTTCAAAAGTTGGTGGGCTGGCGGATGTGGTTGGCAGTTTGCCAAAAGTTCTGGAAAAAATGGGTCACGAAGTGGCGATATTCACTCCGCTGCATGGCTGTATTGACCAGCAGAAATTTGGGATTCAAGAACTCGAAAACTCAAAACTCACAATAGATTACAGTTATGGGCAGTATTATTTTACTTTAAAAATGGCAAAGCTCCCAGGAACAAAAAACGTAAATGTATTTTTTCTGGATAACAACAAATATTTTGCACCGTTCCATGAGGTTTATCCACGCAGCATTGACACAAGATATGAACACGAAAGGTTTATTGCTTTTTCTCATGCGTCAATTGAATATGCAAAACTTTTGAATTTTAAACCCGATATAATTCATTCCAATGACTGGCATACAGCTATGATACCCGTTTATATGAAGGTGAATTATAAGGATGACCCGTTCTTTAAAAATACAAAAAATTTCTTCTCCATTCACAATATTGCATATCAGGGCCAGTGGTTTGATGATTTGTTGTATTTTGCACAAATTGACCACAAAGATGTGTGGAACTGCTGGGGTCTTGAGCATTTTGGCATGCTAAACTGGATGAAAGGCGCAATAAATTATAGCGACAGAGTTGTTGTTGTTTCGCCGAATTATGCAAATGAAATAAAAACTTATGAGGGGGGAAAGGGTCTTGATTGGACTTTGAACCATAATGCACACAAACTGCTCGGTATTTTAAACGGTGTGGATTATGATGTGTTTAACCCTGCAACAGACAAATTGATTGCAAAAAATTATGACGTAAATCATATTGAGGATAAGGAAGCTAACAAAAAAGCTGTATTGGAACAATTCGGGCTTCCGTACGAAAAGGATAAGCCTCTTATTGCTATTGTTTCGAGATTGGTTGAGCAAAAGGGTTTTGATTTGTTCGGGCCTGTGTGTGAAGATTTAAAGGGGCTTGATGCACAGTTTATATTGCTTGGAACAGGCGCACAGCATTATGAAGATATGTTCAGATATTTGAGCGGCACGAGTTCTAATTTTAGAGCAAAAATTGAATTTTCTGCTCAGCTCAGCAATCTTATGTACGCAGGTGCTGATATGTTTCTTATGCCGTCGGCTTTTGAGCCTTGCGGTTTGAGCCAGTTGATAGCTTTAAAATATGGTGCAATCCCCATAGTACGTGCAACAGGCGGTCTGGAAGACACAATAGTCGGCTATCCAATGGATAACGGCGACGGATTCAAATTCTGGAATTACAGCCCTTATGCAATGATGGACTGTATCCGTTATGCACTCGATATTTTTAAGGATAAGAAAGATTGGCGTCAAATTATGCAAAATGCTATGAACGCTGATTTTAGCTGGGACAACAGTGCCAAAAAATATGTAGAAGCATACAAAGAAGCTATAGGCTAATTAAGTAAGTCAGCAGATTTTAGTCCTGTTGAGAAGATTCTTCTGACAGGCTGTCTTCTGATTCTTTTTCTGCTTCTGCAGCTTCTGCATCCACAAACGGAGTCTGTTTTTGCATCTTTATGCGTGAAATTCTGCGGCCGTCCATTTCCAGAATGGTATATGTAATATTTTTGTCTTCAATAACGTCATTTGGCTCAGGCTCTCTGCCCAAAAGCCCGAAAACATAACCGCCGATTGTCTGAAAATCTTCGCTCGGTATATCAAGATCAAATTTTTTGTTTATGTCTTCGATATCCATTTTGCAGGATACATTCAATGTGTTGTCGTCTATTCTTACAACTTCCGGTGTTTCGACTTTATCAAATTCGTCATATATCTCGCCAACGATTTCTTCGAGGATATCTTCAATTGTAACTATACCTGCAATGCCGCCATGTTCGTCTATAACAGCAGCAATTTGATTTTTTGAAGATGTAAAATCACTCAAAAGGTCTGAAATAAATTTGTTTTCCGGAACTATCAATATTTCTCTTGTCAGAGTATCAATTGAAAAGTTTTCGTCAACATGGTTGTTTTTAATTACTTTTAAAACATCTTTTGCATTTATTACACCGATAATATTGTCCACATTATCTCTGTAAACAGGGATTCTTGTGTGACCGGAGCTTATAATCATGTCTGCAAGAGCTTCCAGTTTTTCTTCTGCGCTTACCATGAAAACTTCCGGTCTTGGCACCATGATTTCTTTTACTACAGTATTTGCAAACTCAAAGAAATTCTTGAGCATAGTTGCTTCATGGCTGTCTATTGTTTCAATTTTTTCGCCTTCTTTGATGAGTTTGTAGAATTTTTCTTCCCAGTTATCTTCGGCATCATGTGCCTGCAGTTCTATTGTGATATGTGTAATATTTTTTATTACCTTTTTAATTTTGCGCTCGAGCATATCAGCAATGTCATCAGCGTCTTTCATCTGTGTTTCAGGATCGACTTCAATCGTCATGTTGATGATTAAGCCGGAAGACCCTAAATCGATTGTTTTGAGTTCTATAACATCTGTAATGCCGTGAATGGTTGAGGCAACGTGTCTTATTTTTTCTTCAACATCCGGTTCTGCAGATTGTACGGTCAGGCTGTTTACGTTGTTTTTGAGCAAATAAATAGCCAGGAAAAACAGTATTGTACCGATTATGATAGATGCAATAGCATCGGGGATGTATGCAAGATGAACCGGCATAACAAATTTTGCCAGAGTAAGAGCGATAAAAGCAACAACTACACCGCTCAGGGCAGCAGTGTCTTCGTACCATACAAATTTTGTTGTAGGGCTTTTTATTTCGCCAATATATTTTATAGAGCGGAAAAATTCTTTTATAGGATTTTTTTCTTCAATACCGACCTCGTGCAATACTGCTTTGGACGCACTAATAACAGCCCAGGCCTCGAACATAATGCTGCAAAGCAGTGCAATCGCTATGGCATTGTAATGTAATAATAAATCACTTGCTTCTTCTGCGTGGAGCAGTTTTTCAAATCCGTGATAAATAGCCACAAAAGTACCGCCTAGCATTAATATAGAAGCAAACATTGCCCAGACATTGGCCTCGAGTCCGTAACCAAAGGGGTGAGCATTGTCAGCAGGGCGGGAGCCTCTTTTTATACCAACAAGAAGGCATATACTGTTAAAAGAGTCTACACCGGAGTGGATTGCTTCTGCCAGCATTGCGGAGCTTGAAGAAAAGAAGAAGCAAATAAGTTTTACCAGCGCAATGCCGATATTTGCAATAAAAGCTTTTATTACCGCTACAAATTTTGAATTATCTATTTTTTCCTGAGAAGCCGGTTGTTCTATAGAAACCGTAATTTTTGTTTCGTTATTGTTATTAGTTGATTCTTTGTTTGAAAGTTCTACGTTATTACTGTCAGATGACATTTTTTATCCTTATAAATTTAACCGAATAATAATTTATTATATATAATAACGGGAAAACAGTCAGTTTGCAATTATACTAAGATTACAAGTTATTTCCACAGTGTTAGTTTTGTTTCTTCATCAATTTCTCTTATTAAATCTTCTCCGAGAAATTCCTGTATAATAACTTCGCCAGCAAAAACAGATGTTCCTGCTGCCAGATGTCCGCCAATACATTTGCCTTTTTTGTCTGCAGCAACAATATGTACATGGCAGAAGGGTTTTCCGTCTTTTATGGAAATATTGCCGGAGCAGGAAACTATTTCCATAGCTTCGTCATAGGCGTAGGTTGTATAAACATACTGTTTTGTTTCCTGATCATAGAATCCGAGTTTTAAACTTGATACAGCTCCGATAGCACTGATTGAGCCTGCTTTTATGTTTTCGTCGTGGCAGATTTTGTTTAATTCTTCTAACAAATCAGACTGATAGTTGAGTTTTGCAATAAAAGTTCTGCCTTTTTCAAATTGCTTTAAGTACATTTTTTTCCCTTATTTTAATTCTTTTTACAAAGATTTGAGCTATTTACCGTATTTTCATTATTTCAAAAATAATATATAATTATCCAAGTTATAACTTTTTTTTAAAGTTTTGTAAAGTTTATCACAAAAGTTATAAAGTTTTGGCTGGAATTAGTCGAAATAAATAATGTAATATGGTGTATGTATGGAAAATTTTGCATTATTAAAAGAAGATTCTTTTGAAGAAAGCTTAGGCGAAATTCTTCAGGTGAATCCAAAAAATGAAAAGCATACGATTCTGCTTGTAGATGACGAGGTAAACAACCTGCAGCTTTTGCGCAGAACTCTTCGTCACGATTATAATATATTGACTGCATCTAACGGCAAAGAAGCCCTTGAAATTGTTGAAGGCAAAGGGGATGAAATCGCTCTTATTGTAAGCGACCAGAAAATGCCGGAAATGGAAGGTACCGAGTTTTTAAAACGGGTTGCAGGAGAATATCCTGATATTGTAAAAATTCTTTTGACAGGGCATCTGGATGTGGATGCTATTGTTGATTCTATCAATGACTGTCATTTGTACCAGTATATTGTAAAACCTTTTGACCCTGAAGAGTTGAAATTGACAATAGACTCCGGTATAAAAAAGTTTGATTTGGTAAATAACAAAACAGTTATTCTCAAAGATTTGAGAGAACTTTTTTACAAAACCATTAAACTTATTGCCTCGGCTCTGGACGCAAAAGACCCGTACACTCACGGACATTCTTTGCGTGTAACAATGTATTCTTTGATACTGGCAAAAAATTTGAATCTTGATGATACAACGCTGGAAGAAATAGAAACAGCAGGATTGCTTCATGATATAGGCAAAATCGGTATCCCTCAGAGCATTCTGTGCAAACCCGGAAAACTTACGGATGAAGAATATGAGGTTATGAAATCTCATCCCGCACAGGCGGAAAAAATGCTTATGGGGATCAAAAAGCTTACAGTTGTTTCCAACTGGCTGCGCTGCCATCACGAAAGATGGGACGGCAAAGGCTATCCAAACGGCCTTAAGGGAGAAGAGATTCCTATTTCCGGCCGTATAATAGCACTGGCAGATACTTATGATGCAATAACTTCTACACGTTCTTATCGTCAGGCACTTTCTCACGAAACCGCTATGGCAGAAATAAAAAGATGTGCAGGTACCCAGTTTGACCCTGTTCTGGCGGATTTGTTTATCAAATGCTCTGACGAAATCAAGGCAGCAAAAGAAGACCCTGATACTTATTATCCAAAATACAGCTATCTTCAAAAAATTATTTACGAAAATAAAAAACTTACGTAAAGCTGATTACGCATAGTATCGCAAAGACAAGTACAAATTTTTGTACATTGTTCATTGCTGTCATAAAATCTTTTTCGTCTTTGATTTCTTTGTCTATATACTTTTGCAGAGTTTTTATTGTACTCAATGCAGGGATTATGGATATAAAAATCAGTGTGTATTTTACGGGAAAAATGTGTGAGTGAATTCCGAGAAACAGGTTTGCGTATATTAAAAAGATAACAAAAATGTAAAAGAAATAGGCGTTTTCTTTGCTGCCTGTCAGCACGGGTATTGTTTTTTTACCTGCAATTTTGTCAGAATTGTAGTCCAGAAAAAAGTCAGTGTACAAAAGACATATTGTCACAAGAGCAAAAGAAACCGAAAGCCAGATGAGTTTTGTACAAAACTCTCCTGTCATCACGTAATAAACACCCGTAAATAAAAGAGGTGAAAAAATTGTGCCAATAATAATTTCACTCAGGCCAAAATAGCCGGATTTCGGGTACAAAAGACATAAAAATCCTGTGACTGCCATTATTATTAATACAGGTAATTTGTATATTTCTATAAAAAATATCCCGACAATGACGGCTGCCATAAAAAGAAAAAGACAGACCCTGAGTGCTTTTGGTATTGTGAGCAGGTTTTGTTCAAAACATCTGCATTTGCCTTTTTTTAAGTTTAAATCGTGTTTTTCTTTGCGTGATTTTAAATAATTTTTGTAATCTATAACATCATCAAAAAGATTTGCACCAAGGTGCGCACAAATTATTCCGGCCAGAGCTATGAGTCCATGGACTACATTCCCCCCGTCAAAATATGCAAGGGCAAACGGAATCATCCACGCTGTAATAGACATGGGCAGAGAATATGCACGGGTACAATCTAACCAGAATAGAAAATTTTTCATAATAATAAGAATACCATAAAATATTTAATTTTAAGTTTTGTTAACAAAATATCTCCATGGTAGCAAAAAATTTTTTATTACGATTTCATGCATGTGTAAACTCCTCTATAAACTCCGTAATACTAATTCTATCCATCTCGGCTTAATCTTCGATAAGAAAGAGCCGATTTTTTTTATTTAAATAAGGTTTGTAAATAAAATATCGCTTGCAGAAGCGTTAATTATATGACTCTTGCTTAATGTAGGAGTCTTTTTTTTGTTTTTATTATAAAATCTTTGTAAGAGAGAGTTATGTTTAAATTTAAAAATTTATTATCAATTTTAATAATGATATTTGCTATCACAACAGCGGCACCTTGTATTGCAGTGAGTGCAAATCAGGGTAGAATGGTCAGAGTAGGGATTAGTGATGCAAAGTTTCAAAATTATTATTTTAATACAATAAATGTCAGTGCAACTGACAATTTTCGTCTGAGCGACAAGGCTTCTGACACAGTGATTGCTGACTTTGGCGCATTAGAGGATGTAAATATTAAAATAAAAGATAATCTTTTTACTGTCACACAGGCATCTACTGTTATTGCAGAGAATATAAAAGGGCCTGTGGTGGTGGAATCGGATAACGGCTATGTCACTGTTACGGGATTGAATCGTGCCGGAAAACCTGCATATTACCGCGGCACTTTTGAGATTACAAAAGCACCGAAAAAGGACAACCAGTTTAATGTAATAAATGTTCTGGATTTGGAGTCTTATTTAAGAGGCGTTGTCCCTAACGAAATGCCTGTGCGTTTTGGCTTTGAGGCATTGAAGGCTCAGGCTGTTCTTGCGAGAAATTATGTACTTATGCCAAGAGAGCAGAATTATCACAATTTTGATGTTTGTGATTCTGTTGCATGTCAGGTGTATTTTGGTGCAAATACCGAGCAGGAACTGTCGGACAAAGCTGTTTATGAAACGGAAAATATTGTAGCAATGCACGAAGGTCAGCTGGTACTCGCTTTATACAGTTCTACAGCCGGCGGATATACAGAAAGTTATGAAAACGCTTTTTCTACGGATTTGGCCAACGGAGTTAGGCTTTTTCCGGGTTCGCCAAAGCCGTTTTTAAAGGGCGTTCCCGATTGTGCCGATACACCGGTTTTGACTTCTGAGTCTGCTGCCAGAGAATTTTACACCACTACTCCGGAAACTTTTGATAACAAGTCACCGTATTTTCGCTGGACAAAAGAGTGGGAAAAATCCGAGCTTGAGAATGTTTTGAAAAAAACATTGATAACTCAATCAAAAGCAGGTTTTGTAAAACCAAAACTCACAAGACCGGAAGACTTTGGTTCTTTAAAAGATATAAAGGTCACAAGGCGTGGAGTTTCCGGCAAGGCGATGTTTATTGATATTGTAACAAGCAAGGGAACATACACTGTCAGCAAAGAGCTGCCTATCAGGCGTACTTTTCAAAAAGACGGGATTTCTTTGCCTTCGGCAAATGTGATTTTTGATATTGAAAAAGCTACGGAATCAAAAACAGACGACAGTCTGAAAGACAAATTGACTCCGGCAAAATCTTATACAAAAATAGTTGCAAGAGGCGGCGGCTTTGGACACGGTGTGGGCATGAGCCAGTATGGTGCAGGTGCTATGGGAGAAGAGGGTTATTCTTATTCTGATATAGTACAGCACTATTTTAAAAATACGGCAATAGGCACATATCCTGTTGAGTTGTCTAATGACACGGGTCATGATACAGAGTCGCAGGTTTTTTATACAAAGAACAAAAAGGCTTATCTTGTTGTAGAAAACAAGTTCCAGTTTTCGGATTTGACAGTGGTATTAAACGGGCAGGAGCTGCATGTAGAAGTAATTCCTAAACTTTTTAAACCTGAAAAATATGACATAAGTCCATATCTTAAAAAAGGTGAAAACAAAATCACATATATTTTGCCCTATTCGGATTTGCATAAAAAATCTGTAAGGGTTTATGTTGAATTAAATGAGGCTAAAAATGATAAATAATGAAACTGCTGATATAGAAACGACTCATGAGTCGGGGCATGCAACAAAAACACAGAGCCTGTTAAAAGCAGCCTGGATTATTGCTTTTGTCACAATAATAAGCAAGTTAATAGGTTTTTTGCGTGATGTTGTGATTGCAAATTTTTACGGTGCAGGCATGGTTTCTGACGCATATTTTTATGCTTATCAAATACCGGCAATCTCCATTATACTTTTGGGAGGAATAGGCGGGCCTTTTCATAGTGCCGTTGTTTCTGTTTTTTCCAAAATGATACCGAACCTTGAAGAAAAAGCCTCGCCCGAGGTGAATAAATTATTTAACACATTTTTAACAAGTTCTTTTCTTGTGTTTCTCGTACTCGGGGTTTTGGTTTTTGCATTTTCCGACATAATTATGAAGGTGATAATCTCTAACGGCTCACCGGAGTTGATAAGGCTTGCGAGTTTGCATTTAAAGATTATGGCTCCTGTTTTGACGGTAGGCGGTGTTGTCGGTATTTATTACGGGATATTGATTGTTTATAAAGAATTTTTGATACCTAATATTTCGCCTATATTGATGAGTGTAGCTATTATTGCAATAATATCGCTTGTGCATAATGATAATTCAGGACTTGTGCTTGCTCTGGCTACTACAATAGGTGCTTTGTGCCAGTTTGTGTATCAATTGCCAAAGCTCAAACAGCTGGGGTTTAAATTCCGTCCGAATCTTGATGTTTTTAACAACCCTCAGTATAAAAATATTCTGGAGCTGTTGTTCCCTGCTATTTTGAGCAGCACTGTAGGTCAGGTTTATATTTATGTTGATATGTTTTTTGCCTCACAGCTGCAAGAGGGTGCATGGTCTGCTATCGGTTATGCAAACAGGTTGTTTCAGTTTCCGGTCGGGGTGCTTGTGACAGCGTTTCTTGTCCCGCTGTTCCCTATTTTTTCAAAACTTGTTGGGGAAAAAGATTATGACAATATAAGATATTATTTTAACAAGGGTGTCGGGCTTTTAAATTTTGTGGCTTTTCCGATACTTGTTTTGATAATACTGCTTTCTACAAACGCAATACAGTTGATTTTCCAAAGAGGTGCGTTTAATGAAGTTGCGACAATGATGGTGTCAGAGGCACTTTGTTATTTATCAATTTCTATCATATTTTATGTGTTTAGAGATTCCATAACCAGAGTGTTTTATGCTTTTAATGACTCAAAGACTCCTTTTCTTGTTGCGTTGTCTTCTATTGTGATTAAGTTTATTTTGAACTTTTTCTTTGTAAAACAACTGGGCATAGGCGGTATTACACTTTCAACTTCTTTTGTAACTTTGATAAACGGCTTCTGGCTCGGATTGTTGATTAAGAAAAAAATGAGCATGGATTATGGTATTTATTTTAAAAACCTTTTGAAGATGTCTGTAATCTCTGTTGCTACATATTATGTTTGCCTCGGGGCTTACAAGCTGTGGGACGCTCACATTGCAGTTTCTCCTTTGACATTGATTGTAAAAATAATAGTAATAACTTTATTGTGCGCAGTTGTTTACAGCATTTTTGCTGCAATTGTCAGGATACCGTATGTGTTTGAATTGTACGGAAGGGCAAAAGGCAAGTTGATGAGGTTCAGAAAGTAGTTTATGATTTTTGATGATAAAAATTTTGTAAAAGAATTGAATGAAAAATTGAAACAGGGTGCTGTCGTGTCTTTTGTCACGGATACTGTGTGGGGTGTCGGCTGTCTGCCTGACAATGAAAAAGGTGTGGAAAATATTTATGAACTCAAAAACCGTGACCGTTCAAAACCTTTGATATTGATGTCGGATAGTGTCGAACATCTTTTGCCTTATGTAAAAGAAATTCCACAAAAGGCACATAAATTAATGGAGCAGCATTTTCCGGGAGCTTTGACTTTGATTTTTGAAAAATCTGATAAGACTCCTGATTTTGTCACTTCTTTTAAAAACACAGTGGGGATTCGTGTGCCTGACAACAAAGTTTTTAAACGTTTGTGTGAGGTGGTAGACGGGCATGTGCTGGCCACAACGAGTGCAAACCTTTCAGGACAGGACGCTGCTTCTACTTATGAAGAGGCATTGAAAAACGTCGGCACACATGTTGAATATGTTTTTGAGGATTACGGCTGTCATTGCGAAGGCCGTGCGTCAACAGTGGCACTGGCTCTGGATGACAATATTAAGGTTCTTCGTCAGGGCGAAGTCGTGCTAGAATAAGATATTAAATAATTTTATGTTTAATAAATCATCATATATGATTATGAGTCTAATACAGTAAAAAGGGGGCCTGAGTTTTTATATGCTCATAAAAAAACTTTCATAATTCCTCTTGATGAATATACTTACGCTTTAGGCGGCATAATCCCTGATTTTGAAGGAGATAATTATTATCCTACAAACGGGATTTTACAAGTAATGACGGCCAAACCTTAGGAGAATAATATGGATAAAATTCTGTTTTTATATTTTTTAGAGCTGTTTTTTTATTTTATCGGGATGGCTGCTCTGGTCATTGTTCCTGTTTTGATTTTGATTTCAGTATATCTTTATAGAAAAAATAAAAAGTGCTTGGGGTCTTTAAGTCTTATTATGACAGTACCTTTTATTCTGTCATTTTATATTGCATTACCTGCTTATATAGCCTCTTATGTTGTGTCAGACAATGCGGGTGAACATAGTCGTCTTATAAATTTTGCTGAAAAAATAGCAATATTTCCTGCGGATTTGAAATCAGAAATAGTTGCCATTCCTGCGTTTAAGGCTCAATTATTGCTGCGTTCTCAAAGGTTTCATTCCGCTATTAATGACAAAGAAAGAAATGACTTGATTAACAAAATCGTATATTACTATAACAGAGCTTGTTTTTCTAAAAATTCAAATAAAAGCTCGTGTAAGGAACTTTCAAAGGTGTATGGTCTGCTTGGCAAATATGATGAGGCGATTTATGTATATGAAAAACTATATTTTGGCATAGATAATGATTTTTATGCTGATAAAAAATTGATAGATTACTATCTCTTAAACAAAGACTATGAAGGTGCGCTAAAGGCATTGGAAACACAAAAATTCAGCGAAGACATCAAAATATTATACAAAGCCGAAGTGTATAGGCATATGGGTAAATATGATTCGGCTCTTGAAATTTTAAACAGATATATAAAAACACACAAATATACAACTAATGCTCTCAAATACAGAGCTTATGTTTACCATGATATGGGAAACATAAAACAGTCAAAGTCAGATTATATGGCTATAGTGAAGACGCAAGGTGCCAAAGGCATATATAAAAACTATGAATATTTTATTAAAAATTCTGACTTAGAATGGCTTTATAACAGAATAAGAGAAAATGAGGGATTCAATCCTTTAAATGAACAAAAATAGAATTGATTAAGCTATGTAAAGCTGGGCTGTGCAATGTTTGACCCTGCTTTTACTTTGATTTAACATGTTCCTAATCTCGGAGAGTAACCCGGGTGTATTTAGAAAGGGAACATTACAAAATGACATCAAAAAGATTTCTTTTTACGTCAGAATCTGTTACAGAAGGCCATCCTGACAAAGTTTGTGACCAAATTTCTGACGCAATTTTAGATGAATTTCTTACAAAAGACAAAAGCTCAAGAGTAGCTGCAGAAACTACTGTAACTACAGGCATGGCTCTTGTTTGCGGTGAAATTACATCTGACTGCTACGTGGACATCCCCGCAGTAGTAAGAAATACTATTAAAAATATCGGTTATGCCGGTGCAGAAGGCGGCGGTTTTGATTACAAAAACTGTGCTGTTTTGACTTCTATTGATGAACAATCTACAGATATTGCAGGCGGTGTAAACAAAGCTCTGGAATCCAGAAGCGACAATTCTGATACTTCATCAAGCGAAACAGAAAACGTTGGTGCAGGCGATCAGGGTATTATGTTCGGTTTTGCTTGTGACGAAACTCCTGAACTTATGCCTTTGCCAATCAGCCTTGCTCACAGACTGGCATACAGACTTGCTCAGGTTAGAAAAAACGGCTCTCTGGGCTATTTAAGACCTGACGGAAAATCTCAGGTTACTGTAGAATATGTTGACGGCAGACCGTCAAGAATCGATACAATCGTTCTTTCTACACAACACGACCCTGAAATCAAAGGTGTTTCTGATAACAAAGAAGTTCAGGAAATCATCAGACAGGATTTGATAGAAAAAGTTATCAACCCTGTATTTGAAAATGATGCAATCAAACCTGATGCAAATACAAAATATTTAATCAACCCTTCAGGCAGATTCGTAATCGGCGGCCCTCAGGGTGATGCAGGCCTTACAGGCAGAAAAATTATCGTAGATACATACGGTGGTTATTCACGTCACGGCGGCGGTGCTTTTTCAGGAAAGGATCCTACAAAAGTTGACCGTTCAGCTGCTTATGCTGCACGTTATGTTGCCAAAAACGTTGTAAAAGCAGGGCTTGCTCAAAAATGTGAAGTTGAACTCGGCTATGCTATCGGTGTAGCAGAACCTGTTTCTATCATGGTTGATACTTTTGGCACAGGCGTTATTTCTGATG
This sequence comes from Candidatus Gastranaerophilales bacterium, assembly GCA_944325885.1. GTDB lineage: Bacteria > Cyanobacteriota > Vampirovibrionia > Gastranaerophilales > Gastranaerophilaceae > Limenecus. The sequence continues at coordinate 313,298 of CALVBT010000004.1, forward strand.
ACGAAATTTCAGCACTCGTTCAAAAGAACTTTGACCTCAGACCTGCTGCTATTATAAAGCAGTTTGATTTACGTGGTTTGCCTGCTAAAAACGGCGGCAAATTCTATCAATTGCTTGCTGCATACGGTCATATGGGACGTACTGATATCGATGTTCCGTGGGAACACACTGATAAGGCTGATTTGTTAAAAGAACAGGCCGGACTCAGCTGCTGCGGATGCAAGTAATTATAGCTAATTAACAAATAAAAAGCGGGTTGTTTAAAAAAATGACCCGCTTTTGTATATTTTTTAATAAAAATTTATTAATTTGACCTGTTTTTTTTGTAAAATCGGCAAAAAATGATAGAATGTATTAAATAATTATGGTTTTGGAGTAATTAATGACAGGTATCGAAATAAAATCTGATAAACTAACCGGTGCGCAAATATTCTTAGAGTGTTTAAAAAAAGAGGGAGTAGACGAAATATTTGGTTATCCGGGCGGTGTTATCCTCACTATTTATGAAGCACTTTATAATTGTCCGGAAATCAAGCACTATCTTGTACGTCATGAGCAGGCAGCTATCCACGCAGCAGAAGGCTATGCACGTGTGACAGGCAAGGCAGGTGTTGCGCTGGTGACTTCCGGCCCCGGAGCGACTAACGCCATAACAGGTATAGCCAATGCCTATTATGACGGATATCCGCTGGTTGTATTTACGGGGCAGGTCGGTGTAAATCAGATAGGCAACGATGCTTTTCAGGAGGCTGATATTATAGGGATTACCCGTCCTTGCTGCAAACATAATTATCTTGTAAAAGATGTTAAAGACCTTTCAAGAGTTATAAAAGAGGCTTTTCATATTGCTACTACAGGCAAACCAGGCCCTGTTGTCGTTGATATGCCAAAAGATATTTTGAGTGCATCAACAGAATTTGTTTGGCCGGATTGTGTAAAATTGCCTGGGTATAATCCGAATTACAACGGGCATCCAAAGCAGGTTTCCAAAGCACTGGAGCTTTTGTGCGAGGCAGAAAGACCTGTAATTTTGGCAGGCGGCGGGATTATAGCTGCTGATGCAATGGCTGAACTTAAACAGCTTGCGGATAAATTGAATATCCCTGTAACAAATACCTTAATGGCCAAGGGTGTTTTCCCTGAAACCGACGAACGTTCTTTGGGAATGCTCGGAATGCATGGCAATTTTTGGGCAAATCATGCTGTCACAAACTGTGATGTGCTTTTTGCAATAGGTACAAGGTTCAATGACAGAATTACAGGTTGTTTAAAACGTTTTGCAAAAGATGCTCAGATTATTCATGTGGATATTGATCCGTGTTCTATTAATAAAAATGTAAAAATTGATATACCTATCATAGGCGATGCAAAAAACGTTATGCGTGCAATGCTCGAGGAGTTTGATGCAAATAATTACGAAATTAATTATGAGGTCAAACAGTCCTGGCGTGAACAGATTAATGAATGGAGAAAAAAACGTCCAGTTCAAGAAAAACATGAGGGCAAATTAAGCTCAATAACAGTAATAAAACAGATATATGACTACATAAAGGATATGGATCCTATAGTTTGTACTGAGGTAGGCCAGCACCAGATGTGGGCTGCACAGTTGATGAAGTTTGATAAACCCAGAAGATTCATTACCTCGGGCGGTCTTGGCACGATGGGTTTTGGTTTCCCTGCTGCGATGGGTGCAGCTGTCGGGCTTAAGGACAAGTTGATTCTTAATATAGCGGGTGACGGCAGCATACAGATGAATATTCAGGAGCTTGCAACCTGCGTGGAATATAAACTGCCTGTTATAAATGTAATCATTAACAACGGTTATCTCGGAATGGTGCGTCAGTGGCAGGAAAAACTTTATCACAAACATTATTCCGAAACTAAAATCTCCGGCCCTGATTTTGTAAAAGTTGCAGAAGCTTACGGAGCGAGAGGCTTTAGAGTTACAAAAGAGGAAGAAATTATTCCTGTGCTGCAGCAGGCAATAGAATGCAGAGAGCCTGTGTTTATTGATTTTGTCGTGGATGAATATGAGATGGTTTATCCATGGGTACTGGCCGGCAACCCGTTGAACAAAATTCTTATGTCCAATGATTGCCCGATAAATTAGCGTGTAATAAGGTGAGAGATGAATAATAAAAACCATGTAATATCAGTTCTTGTAAAAGACGAAGCCGGAATAGTTTCCCGTGTCAGCGGATTGTTTTCCGGCAGAGGTTATAGTATAGAAAGCATTACAGCTGCACAAACCAGTGAAAAGGGTTATGCAAGGCTTACGATAGAAACTTCCGGCGGGGATGCTAATGTGATTGAACAAATTACAAAGCAATTAAACAGACTAATTCCCGTTTTAAAGGTTGTGGATCTTGGTGATGTTGAATCTATCGAGCGTGAACTTATACTGTGTAAAGTTATTGCAAAAGACGAAGACAGGTCTGAAATTTTAAGAATAGCAGAAATTTTTGGTGCAAAAATTATAGATGTCACACCAAGAACTTATACTATACAGGCAGTGGGCGATGAAAGACAGATTCGCTCTTTAATAGAACTTTTGCGTCCGATTGGTATAAAAGAACTTGTGCGCTCGGGCAAAGTCGGGATTACAAGGGCAAACCAGTTTACAACAAACGGCAACAGCACAAATTCTACAGGCAATGCAAAGGCAGAATAGATGACGGGTTTAAAAATAGCGTTTGTTCCTATAGACAACAGACCTGTGTGTTATACTCTGGCACAACAGATAGCAGAAATTGATAAGAATTTGGAGCTTTTTTTGCCGCCACGTGATATGCTCGGTGATTTGACAAAAACAGCTGATATTGACGGAATAATCGGCTGGCTGCAAAAACTGGATAAAGTGGACAAAATCGTTGTTTCTCTTGATACGGTTGCCTATGGCGGCTTGATACCTTCACGCAGGTCAGAGGATACTTTTGAACAGATTGAAGAGCGGATGAAAAAGTTTAAATCCATTTTGCTTCAAAATTCTGCTAAAGTATATGCTTTCTCCAGCATAATGCGAATTTCCAACAACAATATAAACGAAGAAGAAAAAGAATACTGGAATTTGTACGGGACAAAGATTTTTCAATATTCGTACAATGTGCATAAAAATGCGCCGGAAACTCAGGTGGAAACCGATGTCCCTTTGGAAATTCTGCAGGATTATTTAAAAACTCGAAAACGCAATTTTGATGTAAATATGATGTATCTTGAATGGGCAAAGGAAGGCGTTTTTGATACTCTTGTTTTTTCAAAAGACGATTGCGCACAATACGGACTTAACGTAGCAGAGGCGCAGGCACTGGAGCAGTGTATAAAAGAAAATAATCTTAAAGCACTGGTAAAAACCGGTGCGGATGAGATACCTTTGAGCCTTTTGTGCAGAGCAATAGCCGAAGGTAGAGAGATAAAAATTTTCCCTGCTTTTACTCAGTCGGGATTTGTGGACAGAATTTCTAAGTATGAGGATGTCACGGTTTATGATTCTGTCAGAGGGCAAATTGAGCTGGCAGGAGCCAACATTGTAAACAGTGAAAATGAGGCTGATATTGTTCTTGTTATCAACAATTTTAAAGAAGAACAGGGCGAACTTGTGATGGGTGTGGATGTTGAAGGGTTTGCCGGAAAATTGGAATTGCCTGAAAAACCGTATATTATTGCGGATATTTTGAATGCGAACGGGGCTGACAATAATTTTGTAGAGCAGTTTTTGCATAGTGAAATAAATTGGGATAAATTTTTGGGCTATGCGGGTTGGAATACAACGGGAAATACTCTCGGCAGTGTATTGTGCTGCGCTATTGTAAAATATCTCGCTCAAAGAGTTGATTTAGAAGCTTTTAAAAAAGTTCAGGCGGTTAGATTCTTAGATGACTGGGCATATCAGGCTAATGTCCGTAAAAAATTAAAATCAGTGTTAAAAGAGCCTGACACAGACAGATTGAAATCTGAAATGCAGAATTTTGAAACTGTTCTTGGCAGCAAGTTTAAAATGGATTTGAAAAATACATCTTACTCTTATCCTTGGCACAGGTTTTTTGAAGTAGAAGTTACTTTATGATTGCTTTGATTTAAAATCACTGTTATTTGTTATATCATTGTTTTATGAACAAGGATGAACTTTTAAGATTATATAATTTGCCTCTTGATGAGCTTTTGAAAATTTCTGCCATGTATATAAAAGACGGGGTGGAATTTTGTTCGCTTATAAATGCAAGAAACGGAAAATGTTCACAGAATTGTAAATATTGCGCACAGAGTTCGCATTACAATACAGAGATTGAATCTTTTCCTCTTGTGGATATAAAACAGGTCACAGAGGCAGCAAAAGATGCGATAAAACATAAGGCCTCAAGATTTGCTATTGTTACTTCCGGCAAAACACCTGATGAGAGCGATTTTGACAGAATGCTCGAAATGATTGAGGAGATTAACAAATTTCCGGAACTCAAGAGCTGCGCCTCTATCGGGATTTTGAACGAAGAACAGGCAAAAAGACTGGCTCAATGCGGACTAAAAAGATTCCATCACAATATTAATACAGCAGGGTCTTATTATAGTGAGGTTTGTACAACACATTCTTTTGAAGAAAGAATAAATACCTGCAAACTCGTAAAAAAATACGGCATGGAGTTGTGCTGCGGCGTCATTCTCGGTATGGGAGAAAGTGTTGAACAAAGGGTGGAAATGGCTTTGACTCTGGCAGAGATTCAACCTGACTCAATCCCCATAAATATTCTTATGCCTATTGCAAATACCCCGTTTGAAAATTATTTGGACAAAATTGATGAAGAAAATGTGTTGAGAACTCTTGCAATATTTAAAATTGCAAACCCCAAAGCGATATTGCGCTTTTGCGGCGGGAGAATGCGTCTTAGTCTTGAAAATCAGGAAAAGGCTTTGCAGTCTTGTGTAGAAGGCATTATGGTAGGAAATTATCTCACCACTGTAGGAAGAAAACCTGAAGAAGATATAGAAACTGTAGAAAGAATCGGAAAGAAGATAATATGTTCGACTACATCAAAGGAAAATTAGTATCAAAACAAACAGGTGCTGTCAAAGGTGCGGCAATTGTCGTTGAAAATAACGGCATTGGATATTTGATAAATACGACAAACAGAAACGTTGCTCTGGCAAAAGAAGAAGGCGAAGAAATCAGGGTTTATACCACTTTGATACATAGAGAAGACGCAATGCTTTTGTGCGGGTTTTTGAATAAGGAAGACAGAGATATTTTTAATATTCTTTTGAGTGTTTCCGGTGTGGGGATGAAAGTTGCGCTTGTGCTTCTTGATGAGTTTTCCGGTTATGATTTGATTTCTGCTGTTATAAGAGGCGATTTTAAAGAGCTTTCCAGAGCAAAGGGTGTAGGGCCAAAGCTTGCACAAAAAATTATTCTTGAATTAAAAGACAAACTTATTAACTGGCAAAAAACTTCTCCGGTTGATGTTTCTGATATTTCTGCTGAGCAGAAATCTGTTGATACAGAAGCAATTTCAGAAGCACAGGCCGTGCTGTTGTCTTTGGGATATTCGGCACAGGAAGCAAAAGGCGCAATAAAACTGGCCTGCCAGACTGTTACAAAACAAGATTCTGCAGAAGAAATTTTGAAAGAAGCTTTGCATTATCTGGCACAAGAGTAATTTGTGGTAAAATATTATAAAATATTTTTTAAAATTTAGAAAAACAGGAGAAATTGAATGACAATGACAGAATCAGTATTAAACTGCGATGTTAAGGATATGGCACTTGCCGAACAGGGCAAAAATAATATCGAATGGGCGATGAAGGATATGCCTGTTCTTGAAAGAATTAAAGAAAGATTCAGAAAAGAACAGCCGTTTAAAGGCTTAAGACTTACTGCCTGCGTGCATGTTACAAAAGAAACCGCAGCATTGTGTATTGCAATGAAAGAGGGCGGTGCGGATGCTGTTCTTGCTGCATCAAATCCTTTGTCTACACAGGATGACGTTGCTGCAGCACTGGTAAAATACTGGGGAATCCCTGTATACGGCTATGCAGGCGAAACTCCCGAAACTTATGCAAAACACGTAGAAATTGTTTTGAATCACAAACCTAATATTGTAATAGACGACGGCTGCGACCTTGTTGCTACTATTCACAAAACAAGACAGGATTTGATTCCAAATATTATCGGCTCTACAGAAGAAACAACAACAGGTATTATTCGTCTGCAGGCAATGGAAGCTGACGGAAGCTTAAAATTCCCTACTGTAGGTGTAAATAACAGCCTTACAAAACATCTTTATGACAACAGATACGGCACAGGCCAGAGTTCTATAGACGGTATTATCCGTGCAACAAATATTCTTCTTGCAGGAAAAACATTTGTTGTATGCGGTTATGGCTGGTGCGGCAAAGGTGCTGCAATGAGAGCCAAGGGTCTTGGTGCTAATGTTATTGTTACGGAAGTTGACCCGCTCAAGGCTCTTGAAGCTGCAATGGAAGGTTACAGTGTAATGCCTATTGCCGAAGCTGCAAAAGTCGGGGATATTTTCCTTTCTATTACAGGTGACAAGAATGTTGTTGATGTTCATCACATGTTGACAATGAAAGACGGTGCATTTGTTTGCAACGCTGGTCACTTTGATGTTGAAGTTAACGTAAACGGTTTGAAAAAAGAAACAACAGAAATCAGACAAATCAGACCTTCTTTGGAAGAATATAAATTGAAAAACGGAAAATCAATCTATGTTCTTGCAGAAGGCAGACTGGTGAACCTTGTTGCTGCAGAAGGACATCCTGCTTCTGTTATGGATATGAGTTTTGCAAATCAGGCTCTTGGTATTGAATATATTGTAAAAAATCAAGGCAAGCTTGAAAACAAAATGTATACTCTTCCTCACGAAGTTGATGTTGAGATTGCTAAAATCAAACTCGATTCTATGGGGATAAAAATTGATACATTGACTCCTGAACAAGAAGCTTACTTGCACAGCTGGAATTCAGGTACTGTATAGTTTTATATAGAGTAATCTATATTATATTTTTTAAACAAATTATTGAAGAAATCCTTATTTTTAAGGATTTCTTCTCTTGTTAAGACCATATCCATGCCGTAATCAAAAGCATGTTTTGAGCTTGCGTCAGGTTCTTGCAATGCTCTTTTTATGTATTCTTTTGTCAGGGTGTTTGTTTGCCGGCATAATTCTCTTTGTTTTTCAGAGTCTGATTTATTTTTTAATACGGCATCAAAGATTTCTTTTGCTCTTTGTTTCAGGTCGGCAAAATTTTCTGTTGAATCTTTGGACATTGCCTCAAGAGCCATATCTCTGTCAAAAAATTTTATGTTACACGGTACAAATTTGTATTTTGAATGAAAGTAGACGGCTGAGCCTTTGGAAAAAATTTTTAACTGTTTTGCTTTGTTTTCATTCATTTCCATGACACTGAAGAGCCGCAGCAGTTCGCCAAATCGGTGGCCTTGATATCTGTATTCCGGCTCAACAACGATATTGTAACCTATCATGTTTTTTGTTTCTTTTTCCATGGACAAAATTTCCTGCCCGAAAAGTTTGTTTAGGGAGTTTTTGATTTCTATTATCCATCTGTTAAAACCGTCTTCATATTTGCGGATGGATACATTCAAATTGCCGAAAATATTGTGTTGTAAACTGAAGGTATCGAACATTTTGCGCTCATCGTTAAAATCGCAATTTTTCCATTCTACCTTTTTGAGTTCGGGTGATTTTATTACAAATTTTGTTTGAGGAATTTTCATACCGGTATAAAAACCGCTCAAGATAAAATTTGCTATTTGTTTTAATTGTTTTTAAAATCTTCTGTATGAGCCTAAAAATTTAATATAATTCGTGTTTAGATTTATCAAATCCAGAACTTTTTGTGTCCTGTCGTCTTTTATATGGCCTTCAAAATCGACAAAGAACACATACTCTCCAAGATTTTTTTTGGAGGGTCTTGAGTCAATGTACAAAAGATTTATGTTCAAACTGTCAAAAACATTCAAAACTTTCACAAGCGCACCCGATTGATTTTTTGTGGCAAAGGCTATGCTTGTTTTGTCACTGTCAGTCGGCGTGGTTGTGCAGGCGGAAAGCAGGATAAATCTTGTTTTGTTATCTTTTTCATCGTTTATATTTTTGGATAGAATATTGAGTTTGTACAGTTCTGCAGTTTTTTGATTTGCAATAGCTGCAAAAGAATCATCAAGCTCTAAAAGCTCCTGTGCAGCTTTGCTCGTCGAGGCTTTTTCTATTTGTTCTATTTCCGGGCAAAAATGTTTTGAGATAAAGTTCTGGCATTGAGCAAGAGCCTGCGGATGGGAGATAATTTTTTTTATGTTTTTTATATTTCCTGACTTTGATACAAGACAGTGATGAACAGGGATAACTGTTTCTGCTGTAATTTGGAGCGGAAAATCCGGCCTTTTGTCGTTGATATAAAGCAGGTTGTCCATTGTTTCTCTTACCACTCCTTCGATGGAGTTTTCTATAGGTATTACGCCTGCTGCGTGTTCGTTATTTTTTACATATTCTATTATGTTTTTTACTGTGGAGTATGGTTTTTGTTCGATACTTTTTGAGGGCAAAAGATTTAGAAATTGGTTTTTTGCAATTTCGCAATAGGAGCCTTGAGGGCCTAAAAATAGTAGTTCTTTTATTTCTTTATTTATTTCAATCATTTTGCGATATCCTGTTTTCTCTGGTAAAATATCTTTTATTAGTATTGTACAAAAGGGTTTTCAAAATGACAAATGGGACAAATGGGACAAATGAGGCAAACGAAACAAATACAACCGCTGAGTCCAATGATGCGGCAGGAGGCAGGCCTGTTATAAAATTTGGCACTGACGGCTGGAGAGCAGTAGTCGGAAAAGATTTTAATTTTGAAAATGTAGAAATTGTTACACGTGCAATCGCCGGATATATTCTGGAAAAAGACGGAATAGATAAAAAGATTATTATTGGGTATGATCCAAGAAATCAGGCAAAAGAATTTGCCCATTTTAGTGCTTCTGTTTTACAAAAGGCAGGTTTTAAAGTTTTTGTGAGTGACGGAGTTGTGCCGACACCCGTTCTTGCTTACAATGCAAAGGCACTCGATGCTGATGCGCTTATGTTCACGGCCTCACACAATCCGCCTGAATATCTCGGGATTAAATTTATTCCTGATTATGCAGGGCCGGCTACAACAGAGATTACAAATGCTATTGTGGAAAATATCCACAATATTGACGATATTTCGTTTGCACCGGAAAAAGTTTTTGATATTGAATACAAATCTTTTAAAGAACCATATTTTAAACACATTGAGTCCATTATAGATTTTGAAAAAATTAAAGAATATTTTACCCGTGAGGATGATGACGGGGAAATTATTTATGATGCGCTGTACAGTGCAAGTATAGGCTATTTTGACGAACTTTTAAGACGAAATGAAATTAGTTTTGAAACTTTGCACATGCATCATGACCCTGATTTTGGCGGCGGAATGCCTGAACCCAAAGCAAAATATTTGCAGGAACTTATTGAGCTGATATCTCACAGGACGAGTGCAATAGGTTTGAGCAATGACGGAGATGGCGACAGATTCGGTGTGATAAATGAAAAAGCCGAGTACGTTACTCCTAATGAAATTATTGCATTATTGCTCGGTCATTTGATTAAAAACA
>CALVBT010000005.1 GCA_944325885.1 Candidatus Gastranaerophilales bacterium
AACAGGGATTTTGACCCCGAACACGGTATCGGACTGAGTTATGTACTTGTTTGGGCAAGATTTGATGAACAGCTGATTGTGCCAATAATCACTGCCCTGACAGGCATCTGGGCATCTTTGTGGGTGGTAAAACTCGTCTATCCTTATTTTAAAAACATTAAATTTGTAAGGCTCATGGGTGAAAACACCTACCACATCATGGCCAACCATCTGCTGGTTATGTACATTATCACGGCCATTTTTCTTTATATGAACGGAATCCCTATTCAAGAACGTGCAAACCATGACATCTACTGGATTTACAACCCGATTCAAACGACTTATCTTTATTTTGTGCTGACTATGGTAATCACGACCTATGCCGGCGTGGGCTTAAAATGGCTAAAAAAAAGATTCTTTACTTTTGAAGACAAATAATAATGAATCTTAATAATATTAATAAAAACCTTTAAAAAAAATCCCTTTAATATATAATTAGGTATAAGTATAATTTAGACATTGCAGGGAAGAGTATGGCAGACAAAAATTCAAAGAAAAAAATCAAAGTTGCATTTCCACATATGGGAAACATTTATGTTGCGTGGGGTTCGGCCCTCAGAAGACTAGGCGTAGAACCATATATCCCGCCATATTCCAGCAAAAGGACGCTTTCTCTGGGAACAAAAAACAGTCCGGAATCTATCTGCCTGCCTTACAAACTCATTCTCGGCAATTTTATCGAAGCTATTGAAGGCGGTGCCGACTATGTAGCAATGATATCTTCACCCGGAATTTGCAGACTCGGCGAATACGGTGCCGGCATACAAAACACCCTTGAGGATATGGGCTATCACGCAAACTATATTGAATTGCAGCTCTATGACGGTGTAAAAGGCATGTTCCGCTTTCTCACAGAGCTTACGGGCGTAAAAAACCCGATTACAATTTTAAGAGCAATTGTTTTTGCTTTCAGAAAAGTTTTTGCCACTGACAGAATGGAAACCATGCTCTCTTTCTACAGAGCAAGAGAGGTCAAAGTAGGCGATGCTGAAAAAGCCTTTAAAAAAGGCATGAAGCTTATTTATGAAGCAAACCACTACAGAGAACTCAAAAAAGCAGAAAAAGAAGCAAAAGAATTAATGCAAAAGGTAGAAATTGACCCGAAAAGAGAGATTCTTCACGTTGATTTGACAGGTGAAATCTACCTTGTTCAAGACCCGTTTTCAAACCAGAACATTGAAAGAGAACTGGGCAAAATGGGTGTACAAACACGCAGAACTCTTACTGTTTCGAGCTTTTTAAGAGATGCTATTATCCCGAAAATGTTTGTTAAAGGCGAAACACACCTCGAGCGTGCCTTCAGACTGGCAAAACCTTATCTTTCAAGAGATATAGGCGGTGACTCTCTGGAATGTGTTTCTGATATTGTTTATGCAAACGAAAAAGGCAAAGACGGCATTATCCACATCAGCCCGTTTACCTGCATGCCGGAAATCATGTCACAAAACTTCTTCCCCGCAATGAGAGAAAACTGCGACATCCCGATACTGCCTCTTATCATGGATGAACAATCAGGCAAAGCCGGCTACATCACACGTCTTGAGGCATTTGTTGACCTTATGAGAAGACGCAAAAGAAGAAAAGAACAAAAACAGTCCGAAAAAACTCCTGCTCAAAAAGCATAACAAACCAATTTTGTTTTGTATTTCTGTGCTAAAATTATTTCAAGTAGAATTAGAAATAATTAAGGAAATTTGGAATATGGTTTCACAAGCAGTTAGAGATAAATACGAAGTCGTTATAGGACTGGAAGTACACGCACAGCTCAAAACAAAATCTAAAATCTTTGCACCTGATTCAACAGAATTCGGCGCAGAACCTAATACGCACACAAGCACAATCACTCTGGGCATGCCGGGAGTTTTGCCTGTATTGAACAAAGAATGCGTAAATATGGGTATTTTGTTAGGACTTGCGCTGAACTGCGAAATCCCGCCCCGCTGCAAATTCGACAGAAAACAGTATTTCTATCCTGATTTGCCGAAAGGATACCAGATTTCCCAGTATGACCAGCCTATTTGTGTAAACGGTCATATAAATATTAACGGCAAAAAAATCGGCATAACACGTGCGCACCTTGAAGAAGACGCAGGAAAACTCGTCCACGCAGGTGCTGACGGGCTGGCAGGCTCTTTGTACTCGCTCGTTGACCTCAACAGAGCAGGCACACCGCTTCTGGAAATCGTATCAGAGCCTGATATGCGCTCCAGCGAAGAAGCAAGAGCCTACATGGAAGAATTGAGAAACATTGTAAGATACATAGGCGTTTGCGACGGAAACCTCGAAGAAGGCTCTATGAGATGCGATGCCAATGTTTCTGTAATGCCTAAAGGCTCTGACAAATTCGGTACACGTGCAGAAATCAAAAACATAAACAGCTTTTCTGCCCTACAAAGAGCTATAGAATACGAAATCGACAGACAAATAGAAATTGTTGAAGAAGGCGGAGAAGTAGATCAGGAAACAAGACTCTGGGACGACAACCAGAAAGTAACAAAAACAATGCGCAGCAAAGAAGACGCAAACGACTATCGTTACTTCCCGGAACCTGACCTTATGCCAGTAGAAATTTCAAGAGAATGGGTAGAAGAAATCAGAGCAAAAATGCCAGAACTCCCCGAAGCAAAACGTAAAAGATACGAAAGCCTCGGCCTCAGTGCTTATGACGCAAATGTCATGGTAGAACAGATGGAAACAGCTCTTTTCTATGACGAAGTTTTGAAACTCGGAGCTGATTACAGAACAGCAAACAACCTGCTCGTAGGCGACATAACAGCTTACCTCAAAGAGCATAACGTAAATATCAACCAGACAAAATTGGCTCCAAAGGCTCTTGCTGACCTTGTAAACCTTATCACCAAAGGCACAATCTCCAACAACATAGCCAAGAAAATTCTGCCCAAAATGCTCGAAACAGGCGCAGACCCGCAAGCTATTGTAGAAAAAGAAGGCCTGAGCGTAATTTCTGACGAGGGTGCCATTAAAGAACTTGTACAAAAAGTTGTTGCAAACAACCCTGCACAGGTTCAGGCATACAAAAACGGAAAAACAAACCTTATGGGATTCTTTGTCGGACAGATTATGAAAGAAACAAAAGGCAGAGCAAACCCGCAGGTTATTAACAAACTCCTCGCAGAAGAATTGAACAAATAACAACAATACAATATAAAAAAGACCCGCAATATAGATTGCGGGCTTTTTTAGTATTATACAAACCATTTGTAAAGAAATGTAACAGATATAACAAATATTGAAATCGTATATATCAAAATGTTTTTATATATATGTGTGTATTTAAAAAGGTAAGTAAAATGTCTTTAACAGTAAACGGTTTAAACAATGTAGCAGGTACTAACGGAACAACAAAAACATCAGGTGTTGCTCCCGAAGAAAAAACTGAAGGCTTGTTCGGCGAAAACAAAACAGAAAAAGCTAACGAAACTCAAGACAAAGAAAGAGCATTGTTAGAAGCTGAATTGACCAAATTAGAAGCTGAACTGAAAAACCTCGAAAACGAAAAAGCTAACAAAACTGAATACAAAAACGAACTCGAAGCTCAGAAAAAAGCTATCGAAAACCAAAAAGCTCAAATCGAAGCACAAATCGCAGCAAACGAAGCTTCTATCAAAGCTAACGAAGAAACTATTAAAGAAAACGAAGAAAATATCACAAAAGCACAGGAAGAAATCGAACAGCTTCAAGAAGAATATGATGCAAAAAACAAAGAAGCTCAAGAACTCAACCAGCAAATCAGCGAAAAAATTTCAAAACTCATTAGCGACTCTGATGAAAGCGTAGAAGCTCAACAGCAAAAAATTTCAGCTGCAACTCAAGAAGCTTATGAAAAAGTTCAATCAGGCGAAATCAAAGAAGACGAAGTTGCTCAATATGTAGCAAAAAAAGTAGGCAACTCTGCTATCGCTGATTCCAGTGCAGATTTTGCAGCTATCAACTCCTTGAATACTCAAGTTGCCGCATTACTTCAGAGCGCAACTAACATTACAAATCAAATGAGCGCAAAACAAGATTCTATAAAGACTTATCAAGCAGCTATTTCTGCAGCACTTGATTCTAACAGTGCATTAAATCAAAAAAATTCACCGTTAAAACAACAGGTAAACGCTCTTAACGGTCAGATTTCTGCAATAGACAAAGAAATCTCTACAACTAACAAAGAAATCACAACTATTGATAACAAAATTGCAAAAGTTAACGTAAATATCCAGACTACTCAAAACGCACTCAACGCACTGGATAACAAAGAAGCAGAAAATACTGTTACTGATGACACTACAGTCGTTATCGACGCTCCGGCAACAGATGATGTAACAAACTCAACAAACAACAACTATGTAATCTCAGAAAACACTCAATCATCAAATCCGTTCCTTGCAATTTCTTATGACAACACTACATACAACAGCATGCTCGATGCATTGAACGCACTTGCTAAAAACAACGAACAAAATATAGAATCCGCAAGAACTCAGGATAACGAAAACAAACAAGAAATCAGACAAATGTTCCAGGAATTAATCGCTTAATAATCAAGCAGCATAATATATAAAAACTCCGTTTAAATTAAACGGAGTTTTTTATTGCCACTTTATTGCCAGTTTATTACCGCTTTATTACCATTTTGCTGCCGCTTTATTGTAATAGCAAACTTAAAGACTACGCTAATTTAAGTTTGAATGGATTTGCACCTGAGTTTGATGCGGATGTACTCTGAGAAGCTGCTGCAGTTGTAGTGTTTGTTGCAGTTGTAGTATTTGTATTTTGAGTGCTTGATGCAGCTGTTGTTCTTGTTGAAGAAAACATATCAGCTAAAGGATTTTGATAATATCCGTTAGGAGATGCATCATGTTTAGCTATATAGCTTCCTGTTTCTCTAATCTGTTGTTCAAAAGCTCTTTTCAATTCATCAGGCATTTCTGATGTACCTGAAGAAGAAGAGCTTCCGAGCATATTGCCCAATTGACCAAGGCTGCCAAGAGCCTGATTTCCTGCCTGGAAAATGTTTGCAATACGGTCTGTCTTTTTAGCAGCACCTTTGCCTGCGGATTCTTTGCCTTCTTCAAGCTCTTTCAATACTTCGTCAAGCTGTTGTGCCAACTCGGAAGATTGAGCCTGAACATCTTCTTTTACAGCTTCATAAGCTTGTTTTTTAGTTTGTAAATCAGCCTGTGCTTTTTCTAAATCGGCTTTTGCTGTTTTAACTTTTTCGTCAGCAGCTTCAACATTTTTTGTTGCTTCATTTAATTTTTTTTCTGCTGCAGAAAGTGCTTCTTTGTCATTATCTAATTCAGCTTTTGATTTATCTCTTTCTGCTGTTGCCTGTTGTTTTTGAGCAGTAGCTTTTTCAAGTTCAGCCTCAGCAAGGTCAAGTTTGGCCTGAGCAGCTTTTTCTGCTGCCTGAGCTGCCGCAAGGGCTGCTTGTGCTGCCGCTACAGCTGCTGCTGAATACGGCATTGCACCTTGAGCTGCTTGAAGCTGCGCTTCAGCACTTTTTACAGCTGACTGAGCAGAAGAAAGTGTTGCCTTGGCACTTTGTACATTGGCCTGAGCTTGTGTTTCAGCAGCTTCTGCTTTTTGCAAAGAAACTTCTTTTTTATCCAAATCAGCCTGCTGGGTAGATACTTTCTTATCTTTTGCTACTTTGTCTTTATCTGCCGCATCTTCAACGCCCTGAGCTTCTGTTAAGCCTTCTGTTGCAGTTGAAACTCTGCCTTCACTGTCTGCAACATTTGCCTGTGAACTATCAACAAGGTTTTGTTGATTTTGTACGTTAGACGCATTATCAGGCGATGCAGCAAGTCCGTTTACCGCACCTAACGCCTGAGAAACTACTGTTGTATCATTACTGTGTAAAGCGTCATTAGCCATGTCTATTTCTTCCGGAGTTTCGTTACCCGAATTGTTAGTCGGGTTGTTAGACGGATTATTTACAGGATTGCTGCTGTAATTAGTCGTAGTATAAGTCTTTTTTGAACCTGAAGATTCAAAACCGTCGCCGACATTACCCCAGTTTCCGTTGCCTTCAAGTTTGATTTCAGGCATTACAGGATAGTCAGGTGCACAGTAAGTATCTTTATAATATTGTTTTAAATCTACTTTTAAATTTTCTGGATTAAATTTCAGACGGCCCATTTTTTACTTACTCTCTTTCTTACTTTTGTTCTCTTATATATATAAAAACCTTGCAGGACAAATAATTGCCATATTCTTATATACTTTTTATATATTGTTTACATAACTTTACAATTGTATAGTTTTGTTACATTATCTCTTTATACTTTTTATATTTAGCAATTTTTAATCTCAATTAGACTTTACATGTGTGTAGGAACTTGTGAGGCGAATTATGAAAGTTAATTTTTCAAATACTTTTACAAATGCAAAAAACAGTATCTCTAACGGTTTTAAAAACCATATTAAACCTAAATTACAAGACGGGTGGCAATATACTAAAGATTTAAAAAAAGATGTTGTCGATTTTGTGAAGAAAAACCCTAAAAAAACAGGCACTATTGCAGCAGCATCATTGCTGGGCATCAGTGCAATTGCACTCGGGGTTAAGGCTGTAAAAGATTTTGTAGAAACAAAAAAACAAAACAAAATCTTAAAACACTGGGTAGCCAATCAGGCCGAATCCATTAATGATTACAGAAAAATGGTAAAAATGAACACCCAAATAATTGGTGCGCAAAATGACGTCATTGATGCAATGAAATCAAAACATACAGAAGCATAAATCCATAACTACCAATAACCTGTAAACCTTTTTAAACCTACAAAAGTCCTTCAAAATTTCTTGCAAAAGATTTGCAATTGAAGGACTTTTTTATATCATAATTTTATACGCAAAATAAAGTGTATTGGATGAGTGTTTTGGATTCAACAAAAATTAACACAACAATTACATTCACCTCGTTTTACATAGCGGGTATTGTTGCATATTTTATGCATATCGTGCCTTTTGTAGGATTTATACTTTTGATTCTGGCCTGTTTTTTGCTTTTCAAAAAGCTTGTCAGTGCAAAAGCCGCAATACTATTTTATCTTATGTTTGCGCTTGCGCTTGTAAACTGCACACTGCAGGTAAAAAGCTATGACAGTCTGTCAAAATTTCTCCCGTCAAAGGCAAAAATCACAGGCACGGTCTTGAGTATTCCGACAACAAACAACAACGGAAAAACAAAATTCTACCTGAAAGCCCAGAGCGGAATTTTTGACGGAGAAAAAGCGCAGAATCTTGATGCAAAAACCATTGTCACAATATATGACACGCCGGAAAATATTTCAAAAATCAAAATTGCAGACAAAATAGAGCTGTACGGAAAATTGAGAAATCCAATAAAAGCCTCAAACCCCTCGCAGTTTGACTATGCAAATTATCTGAAGAATCACGGAATATTCTCCACCTACTATGTCAATTCCGGCAGCTGGAAAATTGTTTCTGAGCCTCAAAGTATCAGCGGAAAATTCTTGCAAAAACTAAATGACACAAGGCTAAAGATACTCGAACATCAAAAGAAATACATAAAAAGCCCCAACATAGAGGTTCTTGGCGGAATTGTTTTTGGCGACGATGCAATAAATCCGCCTGTTCACATAAAAAATTCTTTTATAAACTCAGGCCTGCTGCACATACTCGCAGCATCAGGGATGAATGTTTCGATTATTTTCGGTATATGGTTTTTCATAGCATCGAGGCTGAGGCTTAATTACAGATTTATACTGTTTTCCGGTGCAATTCTTGTTGCTTTTTACACGCTTATGACAGGGATGGGACCGTCTGTTTTGAGAGCAGCATTGATGATAGAATTTGTACTTTTAGGCAAAATGATTGACCGTGACACAGACAGCATTTCGCTTGTGTTTTTTGTTGCGTTTTTAATGCTTTTATACAACCCTGCAATGATTAATGATGTGGGATTTCAGCTTTCTTTTGTAGTTACATTTGCGCTGATGTATTACTGTCCGCCTGTGCTTGAACCTATCAAAAACAAATTTTTAGAATTTATTGCAGGGGCCGTGCTTATTCCGTTTGTTGCACAGCTTTTTGCCAGCCCTATTCAGATGTTTTATTTCAACACTTATGCCACATACTCTGTTCTGGCAAATTTTGTTATAACACCGTTCGTTATGATAATAAGCTGTCTTGGTTTTGCGGGTTCAATACTGGCGATGCTGCCGTTTGAAGGGTTTGTTGACCTGATATGCAAGAGTTTTTCTTACATACTCAACCCTGTTGTTACCTGTTTGATAAACATATCTCACTATTTTGCAGGGCTGCCTCATTCGCTTTTGACAACATTTCATCCTTCGTATTTGCAGATTGTTTTGTATTATACATTATTGATTCTGTTCGGATTTTTATTAAGACAAAAATTTGCAAACAAAAAACTCTTAACCTCAGTTCTGGTTTTGTTTGTTTTTCTGTGTCTGAGCTTTATCAAAATTCCGTCAAAAGACTGTGAAATCCTTGTCTTTGATGTGGGCAACGCTGACAGCTTTTTAATAAAAACGCCAAAGAACAAGTACATAATCATAGACACGGCCCACGGACTGTACGAAGGGTCAAAAGCAACATTTTCTCAGGCAGATTCTATCATCAACAAATATTTAAAAGACAACGGCATAAAAATCATTGATTTGATGATACTGACACATTTTGACTCTGACCACTCGGGCGGTGCCATTGATATCATGAAATCCGTCACGGTCAAAAAAGTTGTTTTAAACAAAGATAAAGATTATTCCAAAACAACAAAAGCAATAATGTCTTATCTTAAACAAAACAATATCCAAACCAAAGACGCAGTTAACAAAGACATTTTGTACAAAGAGCAGAATTTCAGCATAACAGCATATACTCCTGACTTTACAAAAGGAAAAAACGACAATGACAATTCCACAATCACACTTTTGTCCTTCAAAGACTTTGATATGCTGTTTATGGGGGATGGCAGTGTCAAAAGTTTTAACAAAATCAAAAAAGACCTACCGAAAAATGATATAGAAATTCTAAAATCCGGCCACCACGGTGCAAAAAACACTGTCACCTCAAAAATGCTAAAAACAATAAACACGGACGCAGCAATCATCTCCACAGGCCTAAACAACTACGGCCACCCTGCAAGAGAAACTCTCAATGTTCTATACGAAAACAACATAAAAATTTATCGCACTGATGTAAACAATGCGATAAAAATTATTTCTGACGGTCAAAATTACAAAATCTTTAATTTTGACTCCAATAAAAAACGCTTCCGATTAGTCGTTTCTGAGCCTTGCCAGAAGCTGCAAAATTTCGACATACAGCCACACAAGAGTAACCATTAAACCAAAAGCACCGTACCACTCAAAATCCTTTGGCAAAAGATTTTTTTCTGCCTGTTCAATAAAATCAAAGTCAAGAATAAGGCTCAAAGAAGCTACTACCACTACAATTAAGCTAAATACAATCCCCATTTTTGAATAACCGGAGATAAACGGAATGGTAAAATTAAAAAATGGACCTACAAGATTTATCAAATAAAGTATCATAATGGTAAAAAGCGCAGACATAATTGTTGCTCTAAATTTTGCAGTAGCCCTGATTACACCTGTTCTGTACAAAACAAGCATTACAAAAAACGCAAGAAAAGTTCCTGCCACAGCCTGTACAACAATCCCCGGAAATTTTGCCTCAAACATCAAAGACAAACCGGCGAGCAGTACGCCCTCTGCAAAAGCATAAACAGGTGCAAGAAATTTTGCAAGTTTGGGGACAAAAGCTGTCACAATACCTGCACCCAAACCGGCAAAAAGAGCTATGCCCATTACCATCATCATTTTGTCAGCATAACCCATCATAGCTTCATAAACTACAGCCAAAGCAGATACTGCTGCTATCAAAAGCATAACAAATGTTTTATTTATTGTTCCTTTTACTGTCATCGGTGCGCCTTCCAGCACCTGTACAGGGCTTTCCATTCTGGAGAGCATCGGATTTGAACTTCTAAACATATATAACCTCCATCCTTTATTTTTAATATATATTTTACTCAAAAAGAAATTTTACTTTTCTTTGAAAAACTTCTTCCATCATATCTTTTTTCTTTTCTGCCATTTTTAAATTTGGCTTAAAGCCTATTGTCTTTATATACAACAGCAATTCCGTATCATTTTGAACTGCCCTCATTCTCAGTATAAGATTTTTGTGCGGTTTGTCCAATCCGTCAGCAAGCCGTAAAATCGAACCAAGTTTTTTCACAAGCTCCCTATTTTCATCAGAAAGCTCTGCATAATACTCATGTTTTTGTTCATCAGGGAAAGACCCTCTGTGATATCTTGCAATATTGGCAACTACAAGAGTTTCTTCTTCATCAAACCCGTCAAGCCCTTGTGCGATTATCATCTTCATCCCGTGTTTGTGATGAGATTTGCTCTCTATTGCATATCCTATATCATGGAGCAGTGCTGCTTTTTTTAAATATTCTCTTTGTCTTAAAGAAAAATTAAAGATACCTGCCTCATTGAACGCATCAAATATCATCAGGGCATATTTTTGCACTTCTTTTGCGTGGTCATTATCTTTTACATATTCTTCCAGCATTTGTTTTTTATTTTCTGTTTCTGCCAACATTTTAATCCCGTCTTAATTATATTTTAATCGTATTTTAGCAGTTTTTCGATTACATCGAGCAAATAATCCTGATTAAAGTTAGATTTTTGGATAAAAGCGTCAACATCAGGCATATTCTTAGCCATCAGTTCCGTATCATAAGAGGATATTATTATAACAGGAATATCCTTCAATCTCTGATGACTTTTCAATTCTTTTACAAACATTCCGCCGTCCATCTCAGGCATTTCCATATCGGAAAGAATCAAATCAAACTCATCTTTGTACAAAATTTCAAAAGCTTCTCTCGGATTTTTCACCATTTCAAAGCTGTAACCCCAGTGTACAAGGATATTTTTCAACAGTTCTCTGGTTGTAATAGAGTCGTCAACAATAAGAATCTTATATTCTTTGTTAGGTTTGACGGCTGTTTTTTGCGGTTTCTGTCCGAGCAGAGGTTTTTCAACAGGAGTATAAGTGCTTTTATACAACTCTACAAGATTAAGTATCAAGCAGACATCCCCGTTTGCCAGAGTGGTAATCCCCGAAATATTTTTGAGTTTCATAATAGGGGGTTCCAGTTTCTTTTGAAGAATATTTTGATCCCCCACAATTTTGTCCACAATTATACCCATCAGGCTGTTTTCCACCTCAATAAGTATAACTGTTTCTTTTTCCTGTTCGGGAGATTTTATGCTGCAGGGCAGCTGCATAAGCTCGCACAATCTGAAGAGATTAACGGTTTTTCCGTCAATAACCATGGATTTTGTATCATTTCTTGTATAAATTTCAGTGTCATTAATCCACATTACACTCTTGACAGATGTCATTGGCAATGCAAAATACTGGTCAGAACATTTTACGATAAAGGCCTTTAATGTAGACATAGAAATCGGCAGCTCTATTGTAATTTTTGTTCCCTGATTCGGGATTGAGAACACTTTTACCGTTCCGTTAAGCTGGGAAATCTTTGTCTGTACGATATCAAGCCCCACCCCTCTGCCGGAAATCTCAGTGACTACCTGCTCTGTAGAAAAACCGGGCCAGAATATGATGTTCATAATCTGTTCCGCAGACAGATAGTTTGCCTCTTTTGGGGTAATCAGATTTTTTTCTATGGCTCTTTTTACAATTTTTTCTAAATCAATGCCCCTGCCGTCATCATGCACCTCGATAACAATTTTGTTTTGCAGGCTTCTTGCAATAAGATAAATCTTTCCTTTAGGCGATTTTCCCGCAGCTATACGCTCCTGAGGAGTTTCGATTCCGTGGTCAATGGAGTTTCTTATTATATGCATCAAAGGAGCTTTGATTTCTTCAATAACCTTTTTGTCCGCACTTGTTTCGCTACCGGAAATCAAAAGCTCAATATCCTTGCCCGTATCTTTAGAAATATCTCTTATCATTCTCGGGAACATGTGAAAAATAGTCGCAAGAGGCAATACACGGATGTTTTTAACCATACTTTCCAGCTGGGTGATGATTAAATTCATCTTTGTATCTTCTTCGTCCACTGATTTTTGCAGACTGAGAATTTTATTGTTCAATTTTACTATTTTTGCAGAGTTTTCCTGAAAAATAGAATAAATCTGTTTGCTGAACACAGAAAGTGTAGAATAGTCTACTTTATCAGCAGTGTTGAGATATTTTCTGTCATAGTATTTTATAAAACTCTGCGATTTGTGGTTAAAATTTCGCCATTCAGTGAGTTCGGCCAGTATGCCCTCCAGCTCGGAAACATTTTTTTTGTGTTTGATTCTCCCGATAATAAGCTCGCCCACCTGATTTACCAGCCTGTCGAGTTTTTTGGAATCAACACGCAATGTCCTGATAGAAGTAGTTTCAAAAGAATTGAAAAAGTCCTGCGCCTTTTTAACCGGCAAAGAAGACTCATCAAGAGTAGTACTCAACGAAGAAAGCGGATTTATTGAAGAGTTCAAATCCAGCATCTGTTTAATAATATCCAGCCTTTGCAAAACAAGAGAAACGTCTTCTTCCTCTTCTTTTGTGTCGAGGATGAGTTTTTCTACGGAAGAAAAGCTCTGTTTTAAGATATTTATCACTTCTTTTTCCGGAAGATTATTGCTGTTTTTGACAACATTAAGAATCTCCTCGAGTTTGTGAGAGATATCCGCTACCTCTTTTTTGTTGCTGAGTTCGATAAGAGCATCTATAGCAACATGCAAAGCAGGTATCTGGCTGAGATTGTTCTCCAATTTGTTCAGCCCGTCTTTGATAAAATCGATTTTTTCAATAAAACTGCTGTTTACAGAGTTTTCATTTCCGTTATTATCAGGTGTTTCTGAATTCTGAGCATTTTGCTGCTCGTCACTTTTTAGTTTTTTAGAAAGCTGTCCCTTTAAATCAAACCTTTCTATCTCAAGTTCCTGATAAATTTTATTCAAAAAATTCACTATATTCGTGAGTTTGTCGTCCAGTTCTTTGATTTCTTCTTCTGTCATGATATTGGAATTGTGCATGACAAAGCTGATTTTGGCTTCTATATTTTTGATTTCGTTTTTTATATCAAAATATCTTGTTTCGTCAAATTGCTCGGAAAGCTGCTTTATTATATCTTCAAAAGTTTCTATATAAGAAGAACCCTCCTGACCGACCATATTTTGCAGCATCAAAGAAGCTTCCGACAAAAGAGCATTGATTGTGACAGCTTTTTTGGCAAAGGCCTTTGTCTTTTTGTTTTCAGCAGAAGAATGAGCAATTTTTTTATTATCGGTCTTTGATTCTTCTGTTTGAGGAGTTTTATCCTCAGGGATTTGAGAAGATTTTAAAAGTTCATCAATGTAGTCTATCTGTTTTTGAATATCATCCGTATAATACTCTTTTTTCAGCTTTACGGATTCTTGTATCAATTCCGAAAGCAAATCAGTTGACCTATACAACGCATCGATAATCTCTCTGTTTATGACAATTTTATTTTCCTTTGCCATCCCGAGTACGTCTTCGGCCTTGTGAGCAAGACGCTGTATGTTGTTGAACCCTATCATCCTTGCTGCACCTTTTAGCGAGTGTGCATCTCTGAACAAATAAACAAGAAGCTCCTTGTTATTAGGGCTGGTTTCCAGCTGCAGAAGATTATTATTCATTTTTTGAATGATTTCTTCAGTTTCGCTCCTGAATATATTTAAAATTTCTTCAAACTCTTCCGGCAGAAAATCCATTTATTTATACCATGTTAAGTTTTATACGTTTTTTAAATTCTTAATATTTTCAATATTAGAATTAATTGTATCAATCACCTCAGCAATATCAGTAGAGCTTTCTTTTATGTTTTTGATAACCTCTGTGGAAATTTTTTCCTGATTTTCCGAGTTGAAAGAAACATTTTCAATAAACTTCATCAAACTTGTGAGTGCTTCGTTAAGGACATTAAAGTTTTCTTCAATATTTCCGGCCAGTTTTACACCTGTTTCAATCTCTTTGCTGCCTTCTTCCGTAGCCATAACAGTAGAGTTTGTTGTGTGCTGAATATCGTTAATCAACGAAGCAATTTTTGTTGTTGCCTGTTTTGATTCATCGGCCAGTTTTCTGATTTCGCCTGCTACTACAGCAAAACCCTTGCCGTGTTCACCGGCTCTTGCTGCTTCTACAGCTGCATTCAATGCCAGCATGTTTGTTTGTTCCGCAATATCTTCAACAAGCCCGATGATTGAGCCGATTTGCTGGATATATTCACTCAATTCGAGAATCAATTCTGCAATAATCTGGATACGCTGTTTTAGAACAATCATCTTGTCTATATTTGCCTGTACAGGCTTTTGTTCAATATCAGTATTTTTTAAAGATTGAGCGACATTATGCAAAATCTCTTTTGAGCTTTGCTTTAGAGAAAAAGACATTGATTTTATCTTATCAATGTTATTTGCAGTCTGTTTGAATGTGCCGTCGTATTTTACAATTGCATTTTTCTGATTCAAAGCCTGCTCTATTATTTCTGATGCGGAGTCAGAAAATTTTAATTCCTTTTTGTGGATTTCTTTTCTCAATTCTTTCAAAATCCAAATTCTCGTCAGAGTATACTGTACGAGATACAAAACAAACAAAATACCTACACCGGTAAGTACAAGAGGCGACCACTCATTGCTGACAGAAACAAAAATAACAAGAACCAGAAGCAGCACCAAAAACACAGTGTCAAGGGCAAACTTTATATTGGATTTTTTCATATATTTAGATTCTTCGTGGCGGCTCATAATAATTCCTCTTAACTCCCTTGTTATTTTTATTAAAAATGCAATATAATTATTTTATTACAAATTTGTGTTTGAGCCAAGTACTGTACACAGGAAATAGTAGATATAATGGAAATTACAAAACCGCTGTTGACAATCGAAGACCCTGACAATCTTCACCTATGTTTTGTGCTGGATGACAAGACCTACGCCTTTAAAGCAAAAAATGTGCTGGAAGTAACCACACTGCCGCTTATAAACGAGCCTCAAAAACTCCCCGAATATATTGTAGGTATCCTAAATTACAATGATTTGTTTATAAACGTTATTGATATAAGAAAAATATTTGACCTTCCGCAAAAGAACTATGAACTCTCTAACAAAATAATCATACTCAAAGGCGAAGAATCCCTTATTGCCGTAATCACTGATGAAGTAACAGACTTTTTTACGGCACATCCCGCCAAAATACAAAGAGTCATGGGCGAAAGCTTTAACAACATTGTAAAAACCTTCTACAAACTCAATGACGAAGTAATAAACATTATAGATATTCCGAGTCTTGAAGAAACAATTAAAAAAGCTCAGTTTCAAGAAAACACCACAAACTACAAAGACATGTTCCCCCATGACGAAGAGTCTATCTGTATTTTGCAAAAGAGAAGAAACGACATTGCAAAAATCCCTGCAATGAACCTTGATGCGGATATTTACGGCAAAGACCAGTATATTATCTTCAAACTGGCAGAACATACTTATTGTATCTATTCGCTGTTTGTAAAAGAACTTATTAACCTCAAAAATTTCCCCGTGACAAAAATCCCGTACACTCCGAATTTCATTACAGGAATAATAAACCTGAAAGGGAATTTTTATACAGTCATAGACCTTAAAAAATTTATAAATCTGGAATACGAAACACAAGAACCGCCTCAGGAAAAAGAAGGAAAAATTATCGTTGTAGAATCAACAGAGCTAAAGCTAGCTCTTCTTGTCGATGACATAATAAACATCATAAACATCTCAAAAGAAGATATAGACACAAAAAACGACATGAAACTCGACAACATGTTTATCAAAGCAGAAGCCTATATCAACAACAAGGTTTACAATATCCTTAACATAGACAAACTGATAAATGACAAAAGACTCTACGTGGACGCCTCTTCATAAAATTTATTTGAACAAAATAAAAAAAACCGTCGGCAATAACCGGCGGCCATAAAGTAAACAGTTTACGAGTGAGAGTGGAATATGCACAGTCTTATAGTATTAAATTTTTAAAATTTCTTGAATTACCCTGTTGTATAAAAATATTTATTATTAGGATATAATTTGTACAGGAATTGTAAGGGAGAGATTTTATGTTATTTTTTATATCCTTTTTCATGGTGCTTTTATCTTCTTATCTTTTTGCAAGCACTGTCTGTGCAAACAATGAAGAGAAAAAACCCAAAGGCCCCTGTACCCCTTTAATCTGGTACATAACAATGTTTGCTCAGGTCGTAGTAAGTTTTGAATTTTTATCTTTATTCAAAGCAATAAAAGAACCTAATGTCCTGATAATAAATGTATTGTTTCTTATTGCAGCAATACTTTTCTGGAACAAAAACAAAAGACCTCTGTACATTCCAAAAATAAAAGAAACTCTCCAAAAAATCACAAAAGCCCTGAAAAGGGACAAATTCCTTGCAATCATGGCCGCCGGCTTTGTATTTATGATTGTCTGCACAATACTTTTGAACTTATTTTTGCCGGTAGTAGGCGGAGATGCTCTATCATACCATCTTAACAGAGCCTCTTACTGGCTGCATCAGGGCAGTCTGAATCATTTTACTATCTGTGATGACAGAAACCTTGTTATGCCGATAAATTCAGAAATCTTATATTTGTGGAACCTTTTATTCTTCAAAAACGACTACGGACTGTATTTTATTGCCTTCAGCGGAATGATTACATCGCTGTTTTGTGTTTACAACATACTTGAGTATTTTAATTTTTCAGAAAGAAGAAAAGTCTGGAGTGTCTTGATACTGTCTGCGTTTGCATCAGTTATGGGACAGGCCACCAGTCTGGAAACAGATGTGTTTATAGGCGGAATAATTTTAGCTTCTATTACTCTGTTTTTGTTCGCACTAAAAGAAAAAAACATAGTCTTTCTCTTCTTTTCGTCACTCGCTTATGCTCTTGCAATGGGAACAAAATCTCCGGCAATCATAGCTTTCCCCGGTGTATTTTTGTTAATGACTTACTTTGCATACAGAAAATGTAAAAAAGAGGCATACAAACCGCTGATTACATTCTTAGGATTTTTAGCACTCAACTTTATTATATTTTCTAGCTACAACTACGTGCTTAACTTTATTGATTTTGGCGACCCGCTCGGGTCTGAATCTTCCAAAGCCATACACGGTTTTAGAGGCGGAATAAAAGCATTTGTAGCAAATTACATCAGATATATATTCATGATGTTTGATTTTTCAGGCTTTAGATACAGCGATTATGTAGGAGAACATATCACAAACGCCAGACAGGCAATATTGACCTTCCTTCACATTCCTGCTGATTTGGGTGTGGAAATGGCTGACAACAACGAGGTAAACAACAGACTGCTTAACGTAAAAATGGGTACAGGACTTTTAGGATTCCTGTTATTTTTACCGTCCGCTGTCACTGCAATAATCCTTGGCATAATCAGAAAAACAAACAAAAAAATCAATGCTCTTTTTGCATTCGGCGCAATGTTTTTTATAAATATTGCATTTTTGTCCTGCACCATAGCATATATGGTATTCAGCGTCAGATTTTTGACATTTCTTGTAGTATTGTCCTCACCGGTTCTGGCTCTGTCATATTTAAAGAAAAACAGCATAATAAAACTATTAATTTTATTTTTTGCAATGTCATATTTCCTTGTTATGTCAACAAATATGACAGGACGTGGTTTTGGCTCCATTGCAAAAGTTATACTCGAAGAAAAAACTCTTAATGATGCAAGAGAACGCATCAGAGATTCAATGTACGTAGGATTTGAAGGCACAAGACAGTTTGTGTACATCCGTGATTTTATTAAATCCACTCCAAAAGGCACATCTTTTGCAGTATTTCCTGCAATAACAGAAATGTATCCGATAGATATACTAAACAGCCACGGCTGGAAAGTAGATACACTGCTGCCTGAAAAAGCGGAACAATATGATTATTCAAAATATGATTATGTTGTGACAATGGACAAAATATTAGTCAGCACAGTGCTTTTGAAAAAGACAAAAGACATGGTTGTGGAATATAAAGTTAACGAAAAAGGTGATGCTTATTACCCGAGCTACAGACCGTTTACCTGTGTATATGAACTGCACGGCAGCGGATTTTATACAAACGGAACAAAAGGAAGAACAATCATGGATTCCAGATGTTTTATAGACATTCCTTTCTTTGAACAAAGAGGATTCCGTGCGGAAAAAGGATTCAACCTTGTGGCTGACAATCCGAGAGATTCTCACTTTATGACAATATATAAAAATATGAAGAAATAAAATTGACACTGATTTTTGTCAACCGTACAATCATGAAAGAAGGAAACGGGGTGAAACTCCCCGGCTGAGCCGCAGCCGTATAGCCGGAATACTTTATAAAATCACCATTGCTTCGGGATTTAGGCATGGGGTCA
Organism: Candidatus Gastranaerophilales bacterium; assembly: GCA_944325885.1. Lineage (GTDB taxonomy): Bacteria > Cyanobacteriota > Vampirovibrionia > Gastranaerophilales > Gastranaerophilaceae > Limenecus. The sequence goes on from CALVBT010000005.1 coordinate 18,512, forward strand.
TAAATACGGATTTTAAAATTTCCGTTCCTGTCCTGCAATAGTTCCGGCGCAATAAAAAAGAAGCAAAGGCAAAGCAAAGGAATTAAGCAGGGAAAAAGTTTTTTATGGCCGCTACTGTCACAAGAGGAGCAAATAACAGAATAGGCACCTGTCCTCACGGGCTGCCTATGGGAGCCTGCCCTATATGCAACGGCATGGGCGGCGGCGGTTCTGTAAAAAAAGACAACAAACCAAAAGAAATGTCCTACAACGAGTGCTATGCCGTATGGCAAATGATGAAAGCACAAAAAGCCGCTCATCAACAGACCGTGCAGCTTTTTGCAGCACAGGATCTGGCTGCTCATTTGAACAAAATTCAAGAACAAATAAATGCACTCAAAACCATGGCGTTGAATTCTTCTCTGCCCAAACCGCTTGTAAAAGCAATAGTTGTTTTTGCAGATACTGTTTTGACCCCTGCGGCAAAGGTTGTACAGGCTGTTACAAATACTGTCCAAAATATTGCCAATGCCATAACAAAAACAATAAATGACATAAAACAAAAAATTGTCGACATAGCAGACAAACTCACTGCCATGCTCGGTGAGGCAAAGGCTGCAATACAGAAAAAAATTGATGAAAAGTTCAAAGATATCAAGAAAAAAATCTTCAACCTCTTTGGCATAACAGGCACAGACAACGAAGAAGACGATGAACTAAAAAGAATAGAAGAAGAAAAAAGGCTGTTTGAATTAAATACCGCAAAAGAAGCCTTATTTGAAACTAAGGACACTAAAGACAATATGGGAGCTTTTGAAAATGATGAAAACCCGCAACAGCCACAAATTACCCCTCAAGAAAGTGAAATAAAATGAGTACCATTAATCCGTATCAAGACATAGAAACAAGAAGACAATACAGAAACCACACCTACACACAGCAAAAAAACATTTCTGCACTGAAAGAAGGTGTTGTTGTAAACAATCTGATAAAAGACAAAGACAAATACGATGAATGTCCGTCCATTGAAGATATGTACGACAATCTCGTTATCCCTGACACGACAACAAACCCTGACAGTTTTGAAAGAATTAACATAAATCACGGTTATACAAAAGAAAAAAAACATCAAAAATCCCTGACTCCTCTTCTTGTATCAACAACAGCAGTGTTCGGAATACTGGCAGGGGCAATGGCTATGCTGAGCCGTGCGGCAAAACACAAAACAGTCCTGCCTGAATGGAAAACTCTGCCGGAAATCCCCAAGAACGTAGCAATTAACAATGAGCCTCATTTTGTTACATACTTGATGATTAGGGACCCTAACCTCAGAAACGTCCTCGGTGCGCTGGGAGTTTTTGTACTCAGTGCGGTAGGGCTTGCGGGCAAAAATTTTGTCGACGGGGTAAAAGAAGTCTGGGTAAGAAAAAAACAGGCTGATGTTCAACGTGATTTGCAAGAAAAATTAATTGCTGTCGAAACACAGAGTTTTTCAGGAAAAATGCAAATATTAAGAAACATGCTCTCTGAAAAAGCACGTGAACTTGATTACATCCTGCACAAGGACAACACAAACAACAAAAACACCACATTTAAAAAATTTATTTCCTTTAAAAATTCACAGCCACAAGCCAATAACAAACAAAAGGAAAATTCTTTCGGCTATGCAGCAGTCGCAATCACCAGCGCATTGATAACAGGGCTGGGATTTTTAGCATTCAAAAATGTACAAAAAACAGCAAAAACTTATGAATCATACGCCATAAAAATGGAAGAAAAAATCAAAGACCTGATTTCCAAAAACGAAAACTGGGATAAAGAATCTCTGCAAAAAGCAAAAAATATCTGCGTTTCTATGAATTTTTCCGCAAAAAAAATAAAGGAAATGTTCAAAAATGCACAAAACCTGCCCAAAAACTTTGTCGAAGACCTGCAAAAAGAAGCAGAAAAAGTTACACAGGAAGGTGCCGAAGCAATCGCCGGCAAACCCGGTACAAAACCATCACTGTATTCTCACACAGATGACGACAGAGCGCATTTGTACAATATGATAGTAAACTGGGAAAACCCGCTTTTAAAAATTCTTTTTGCCGGACTTTCAACAGTTACGGCCGTGGGATATGTCGGAACTGCAACAGTAGAGGGAATTAAAGAAGCTCAGGTGATAAAAGAGAATGCAAAAACAGAACTCGAACTGCAAAAACGGCTCGTCAACGTAGAATTGAATAACTTTGAAACAAAAAAACGCAGCGTTATAGAGCCGATGATGAACGAGTTTAGAGTACAGGCAATGAACGGAAAAGACAAAAACGAACTCAAAACAAGGGCGGAAAATATCCTCTATGAAATCAAAAACGGCCCGCCGTTTGTATATTCTTAAATTAAGAGAGTCTTTATATCATGCAAATATCATCTGTTACCTTCAAACAATTTTATACACCCTCTCTGCAAAAATCATCGCAAAGCAATGAACAGTGCGAGCTTGTCGAAACTTTCTGCAGCACTTTTGAATTGCCGGATGAAAACTGCAACCACGCAAAATTTGATGAAAATCTTGTTCAAAAAATAGCCTCGTACAAAGAAAAAGCCATCCAACCCGTTACGGATATGCTCGCAAAAACCGACAACGAAAAAGATGCAACAGCCGGACTTTTTTTGTTAAACAGAATCATTGATGCAGGAGCAGCAGGTGCGGAAAAAACATATCCTGTAATATCAAAATTTAATTATTCAAAATCCCCGAATATCCAGACAATGCTGGCCGGAATATACAGAAAAACCCTTGTGCCTGACGGATTTTGCGCTCTTATGACAATGTACGTTGAAAATCTGCCAAACCACAAAACAAAACCCTTTGACCCAAATGAAGAAATTTGCGGGGCAATGCTGGCTTATCTGAACAATGACAAAAACACCTGCAACAATTTTTTGGAAGGGCTGAAAAACAAAGCTGCTCTGAGCAGTTATTCAAAGTAAATTAATTTTTAAATCACTAGCAAAAAAAATTCTTCACATATTTTAAGTCCAAAAGAGAGGATAAAAAATCATGATTACACCGGTCGGACACAATATATCATTCAAACAAACAATTCTTCACCCCAGCATAATAACACTCAAAGACGAAAACAAAAAAAAGCTGGACACTGCTTTTAAAATTACAAACACAATGTTCCCTCAAAACGATGTAATCTTCGGTGTGGACAGAGAAGGAGAACTCGTCTTTGAAGTAAGAAAAAGCAACCCTATGGTGCTTCTTCTGGACAAAAAAGTCTGTGAGGCAATGCATATGACCCAGCAGCAGGTTGCAAACCTGATAAATCTAGTGACAAGATACAAAGCAATGCACAATTATATTCACAATATTAAAGAACCGGTGCTAAGACAAAAAACAGAAAACATTGACTCTCTTGATTCCATGGACATTGCCTACAAAGTAAGAGATGCGATTATGGACTTTAATGATTTACATCCGGATGAACTGAATTAAAAAAATAATTAAAATAAAAAAATCTGCCGGCTTTAACTACCGGCAGAATTTTTATTGTCAAAAACAATTACAAGCTTTTGTGCTTTGCAGCAATTTCTGCAGCGAGTGCATCAATTTTTTCAAAATCAGCCTGTCTTGGCTGGCCTTTTACTATAACATAATCCAGTTTTTCAGGTTTAATTATAGTGAACATTTTTTCAATAGTTCCTTCGAGGTTTCCGCCCCAGCCATAAGAGCCAATGATTGAATAATATCTGAACTTTGGTCTTAGTGCATTAACAAGATATGCTGCAGTCACAGCAGCAGGGTGAGGCCCAGCCAGAACCATTGATGCACCCAGAACAACAGTTGCACAATCAACAAGTTCCATTGTCAACTCGCCTTCGTCGCAGTGGATGAGGTCAAAAAGCTTCACCTCGATGCCGGCTTCAGTAAGTTTTTTGTTCAATCTGTCAACGAGCATTGTTGTGCTTTCGTACATAGAAACATAAGGGATAACGACCTTATTTTCTACTCTGTCGGAAGTCCAATCAGCATAAAGGTCAAGAATCCATTCAGGTTTGTCATAAACAGGGCCGTGGCTTGGCAAAATCATATCAATATCCATTGCCTTGACTTTATCAGTATATTTCTTTGCAAAACTTCTAAACGGCATAATAATTTCCGCATAGTATCTTTTTGCAGCTTCAACAAGCTCATTGCTATAATCTGCAAAAAGCTCATGTTTTGTATAATGTGCGCCCAAAAAGTCACATGTAAAAAGCATTTTGTCTTCTTTTAAGTAAGAAAACATTGTATCAGGCCAGTGAACAAACGGTGCAAGAATAAACTGAAAAGTCTTGTCGCCCAGAGAAAGCTCATCCCCGTCATTGATTACAATGAATTTGTCCTCATCAACGTGGAGCATATTCATTACATTTTCTTTTACTTTTGCGTTTGTAACAACCTTTGCCTCAGGAAACATTTCCAAAAGCATCGGGATTCCGCCTGAATGATCCTGTTCTGCGTGGTTTGAGATAATATAGTCAACTTTGTCTATATTATTTTCCTGCAGTCTTTTTTTGTATTCTTCGAGTTTTTTTGGATAATCCGTATCAACAATAGCAGTTTTTTCGCTGCCTTTTACAAGATAAGAATTGTATGTAGTTCCCTGAGTAAGAGGAATCAACTGGTCAAAGAGTTTTCTGTTTTCGTCTTTTGACCCTATGAAAAAAATGTTATTTTTTATAGGTCTGATTTTTAAATCCATGGCTAGTTCTCCTTATTTTTGTAAGGGGATTTTACTGCCAAAAATCCTTTGATACATGAGTGACCGGATGTTTATTCTTTTGCAAATTGGTCCTTGCCAACTGCACAAACAGGACAAATCCAGTCAGCAGGCAAATCTTCAAAGGCTACATTATCATGTTCCGCCGGGTCATAAACATAACCGCATACCAAACATACATATTTATCCATTTAATCGCTCCTTTTTAATTTACCTGAGCAGTATAAATAATTATCAAACAAAAATGAATTGCCGTACAGGGTACGTTAAAGTTTGTAAATCATAATATTTGTTATGTAGTTTTTGTTTTTGATGTGGTGATTTTAATACAGATAATTGTTAAAAAAGACCTTTGCATAGTGAATTACAGAATGTTGCATATACAACTGCAAACGAGGTATTGTCCGAGGCACGGGGAAATTATTGCGGATTTTGCGTAGGCTGTAGCGAAGCGAAACGCCGAAGTAACGCCGAAATAGTGAGCGATGTTTTGTTCTGCAAAACAAAGCGAACGACTTGAAGGCGTGAAGCAATAATCCAAGACTATAAATATTTTTATTAAAGCAATTTTGACGTGCCGAGTTGCCGAGACAGGTATATGCTACTTTCTGTTTGAACGACGCATCAGGTCGATTTTTAATAATTATCTGTAGCAATTTTCAGGTTGAAAAATCAAATTCCACTGCAGCAATAAAGAGGTGTAAGATGTTTGCTTCGGAGTGACTGCGTAACTCTGCCGAGCAAAACAATCCGGTGAATTGTTTTGCGAGAGGTCAGACGACGAAGTCGGAACGAAGAAGTAAATGTCTTACACCTTACACAAAACAAAAAATAAAAAACAATAAAGAAAACAATATTACATAATAAACATCATCACCCCCCATATCATAAACATTTGTAAACTTTATTAACAAACTGGCAATTTTTTTTAATCACATGTTTTTATTTATATATAGAGTTTTAGTTAAAGGAACAACTATAAATTTATGAGCGGATATGAATTTCCAAAAGTAAATATGTTCAACCAGATGCCGGTACAACGTACAGCACCTGTCAGCCCTCGCCAAACACAAGCTGCAGGCGGCAAAAACCCAGCTTCGTCCATTGGAAGAAATCCGATTATAAACACAGATGATATGAGAAACTTTATGGCCTCTATAGGCAATGCAAATCCGAATCATCCCGCTGTTTTAAACAGTGACCCTGCAGCAGGCGTTGTAAGAACATTTGACTTAACAGCATAAAACAAAAATTTATAACAATATAACAAAAAGCCTTAAGTTAAACTTAAGGCTTTTTTATTAGTGTCTTGGTTTTTTAAATTTTTTAATAAAATCAGATGCTTTTTGCAAAATGCTTTCTTCTTCAAAGTTTTCTTCCGGAATAAAAACATCATTTTCATCATGTGATTGAAAAACATCAATCTCATCTTCTTTCTTTTTTTCATCTTTTTTTCTGCGTTGGAAATAGCCAAGATTGCCGCCACCGCCATTGTTGCGCATGTTTTGTGCTTCTTGTATTCCAAATGTAGGACTTGGCCCGTTAATTCCAAATGACATTTTTTACCGGTTTTCTATTCTTAGTGACACAAAAAAAGACATCTTATCTATATATATTATACACTACATTCGTAACAAATGTAACCCCATGCAGCTCAAGCATTTAGCCGATTTTAAAAAAATTTTTTATTATTCCAAAAGATTTTAATAGCCCGCAAAGCTAACCTTTACGGTAATGATTTTTAACAGGATTCACTGTAATAATACGGCATAAGATGTTAATTATCGCAAATTGGATTTGTATCCCGATTAAAAAAAGTGAGCTATAAAGCCGCTAGATTTGGTAAATCCGATTTCAGTTTGTTTAATTAAGGAGGGAAAGATGAGAATTAACAAACTTACACTTGCTGCGGCCTTAACAATAGGTTTGATGGCAGGTACCATGAACTCGGGGATTGCAAGTAATGTGGATATTTCAAGCTTAGATATGACAAAACTTGCTGCTTGCCCGATATCCGGATGTCAGGCAGACGTAACACCTGACACAGCAGTTTGCCCCTGCGCACCTGCACCGGTAGAAGATTGCGGCTGCAATACAGGATGTGCCGCTCCATGCGACCCTTGCAACACCTGTGCGCCTGTAGATCCGTGCAACCCTTGCGAAGCAGCAGCTCCGCCGTGTGATTGCCAGCCGGTTGTACAGTCAGTTTGTGCTTCACAAATTGACGGAAAAACAATGGCAAAACAACATTATGCTTATCCGGCTAATGTTTATTCAGATACCCAATCCGTAGGCTCACAGGCCAACAATGTAATTATCGGCGAAGGTGCCGGCTGCGGATGTCCTATCGGCCCGTCAAAAGGGGTTATGGTTTCTGACCTGCCTACCTGCGGCTGCGGATGCGGTGAAGGGATTACAACAGGTGCAGCAGCAGACATGCCTGTACTCAACCCGTCTTTTGATTTAAACCAGATAATCACAGGCGGTGCAGCTCCTGTAGCAAACACAGGATGCCCTATAGAAATGCAAACATCCTCAGGAATGAATGTAATCAAAAGAACAATCGCACCTTTTGAAATGCCTATCACAGGCGGTGCATCACCTATCACGGGTGCATCATCTTTTGAAGATGTTCCTGCCGGTTTCTGGGCAGGATGCGACATCAACCTGCTGGCAGAAAATAAAGTTGTTGCAGGCTATCCGGACAGAACTTTCAAACCGAATTTGCCTGTATCACGTGCAGAAATTGCCTCAATGGCAGTTAACGGTTTTAACTTGAGAAGCTGCGGATGTCCGTCAAAAGAATTTAAAGATGTTCCGGCAGACCACTGGGCAAATCAAGCCATCAACACAGCTGTTGCAAACGGCTTGATGGAAGGATACCCGGGAGATTTGTTCAAACCGAACAAACCTGTAACAAGAGCAGAAGCCATGGTTACACTGGCAAAAGGCATCCCCTGCGAAATGGATGACTGCAAAGCAGACCAGATTCTGAGCAAATACTGCGACGGAAACAAAGTACCTGCCTGGGCTAAAATCCCTGTAGCAAAAGCTATTGAATCAGGCGCACTGAACGATGTTCCGAACCCGAACGAAATTCAGGCCTGCAAAGATGCAAGCCGTGCTGATGTAGCTTCTATGTTAGAAGCAGTAAGATGCGCTATGGGCTATTCTAAAAAAGACGTAGCTTATACTGCACCTGATTGCGGATGCACAGGCGGAGCAGCCTTTGTTGCAAAAGACGAAGTTGTTACAATTCCTACACTTTGTTTGAAATTTGAAGACGAAATCAGCGCAAAATCCGCTACTATCGGCGACAGATTTGCAGCAAAAACAACAGAATCCGTCTGCATTAACGGCCAGACATTCCCTGCCGGCTCCAAAGTCTACGGTAAAGTTACAGAAGTTGAAAGACCTACCGGCAACTGCAAAGGCGGTTTAAAACTTTCATTTGAAAGAATCCAGTGCCACGATTGCAAGGCAGACTTGCCTCAACAGGTTCTGACAGCTCAGGTTAAAAGCGACAAAAAGCCTAACTTCTTTGCAAAAGTAGTAGAAGCTCCGTTCAACTGGGCCGGCAGTATTGTCGGTACTGTGGGCAGAACCGTAGGCGGTGCTATCATAGCTGTCGGCAATGCAGCAGAACACGTTTCTGACGGTGTTGGTCTGACTCTCGGAGAAACTCTTCAGGGACAATTGCCTGCAGCAGGCCGAAGCTTAATGGATTCTACAAAAGCACTTGTTAAAGCTCCTATCGACTTGACAAGAACAGCTCTGTCAGGAACCATCGGTCTGTTACAAACTACAGGCGACGAAGTTGCTTACCTCGTAGACCCGAAAGGCAACAGAGTAACTTCTGTTAACCCGAGAGAAAACATCACAGTTGCTTTCGGATGCAACTCCTGCACAGGATGTGCTGCTCCGGTTCAACCACAGCCATGCGGATGCGACCCTTGCGCACAACCTGCTCCATGTGACTGCAACAACGACTGCGGCTGCAAATAGATAAATATCTACACCTTGCCTTAATTAGGCAAAAAACACGGTTTCAACTCACTTGAAGCCGTGTTTTCTTTATTTTATACAGTCAATTCCCTCTTTATACAAACAAATCCGTTACCTCAAATTTGTTTACATCAATAAGCCCCTTATCCGTAATCTTCAACTCCGGTATTACAGACAGCGACAAAAATGCCATGCTCATAAAAGGCTCATCTATTTTGCAGCCGATTTGTGCTGCGGCTCTGTCCAGATTTTCAATTTTTTCTTGAACCTCTTTGTACGGCATATCAGACATAAGCCCTGCAATAGGGAGTTTTAGATGAGCGAGAGTTTTTCCGTTTTCTACAATAATTTTTCCGCCCTGAGATTTGACCAGCTCCACTGCAGCATAATACATATCATCATCATTTGTGCCTATAACTATCATATTATGAGAATCGTGTGCAACCGTAGAGGCTATTGCACCTGACTTTAAGCCAAACCCTTTAACAAATCCCAGCCCTATATTGCCGGTGGCTTTGTGACGTTCAATAACCGCAATTTTTAAAATATCATTTTCCGTATCCGAAACAGCCAGAGCGTTTTCCACTTTGACATTTTCTATTGTCTGTTTTGTAATCAGCTGTTTTGGCACAACATTTATAACTTTTACTCTGTCTGTTTTTGCAGGTATTTGAAAATCTTCTTTATACAAATATTTAATATTAACGGAACCTCTCAACTCGGGCGGTTTTATATAATCCGTATCAATCGCCATTTTTCCGTCTTTTGCCACCAGTCTTCCGTTTTTAAAGACCATTTTCGGCTCAAAATCTTCAAGATTGTCAAACACTGCCATATCAGCTTTGTACCCCGGAGCAATTGCACCCAAATCCGGCAGGTTAAAATATTCCGCAGTATTAAGGCTTGCCATCTGTATTGCCTTCACAGGGTCAACACCGTTTTTGACAGCTTTTTTCACCATTCTTGAAATATGTTTTGAAAGGTGTTTCGGGTGTCTGTCATCAGTAACAAACATACATTTTCTTGTATTTAAATTTTTCAAAACAGGCAGCAGCGGTTCCAAATCTCTTGCCCCGGTTGCCTCTCTAACCATCAAGTACATTCCGAGTCTGAGTTTTTCAACAGCTTCTTCCACAGTTGTACACTCATGGTCAGAGCGCACACCCGCTGCGACATAAGCGCACAAGTCCTTTCCGCTCAAATGCGGTGCATGCCCGTCTATCCTTTTATGTTTTTCAATCCCGAGTTTAATCTTTGCAAGAACACCCTTGTCACAATTAACAACACCGGGGAAATTCATCATTTCCGCTATGCCGAGTACCCACGGTGCATCTATCAAAAGCGCAAGGTCATAGCTGTTCAAGTCCACACCTGAGGTTTCCAGATTTGTTGCAGGGACACAAGAGGGCAATGTCATATAAACATCAAGAGGAAGATTTTTAGCAGCTTCCCTCATAAAACTAATCCCCTGCAGCCCCATTACATTAGAAATTTCATGCGGGTCTGCAACAACGGTTGTTGTACCCGAGGGCAAAACCATTTTTGCAAATTCGGACGGCATAAGCATTGAACTCTCAAGATGCACATGCCCGTCAATAAACGAAGGAGAAACATACGCCCCTTTTACGTCTACTTCGTCTTTACCTTTATACCCTTTTGCCACACCGGCAATAATACCATCAACGATTGCGATATCAGCTTCATAAATTTCTTCTGACAGTACATTTATAACTCTGGCATTTTTTATTACCATATCAGCCGGTTCTTCGCCTCTGGCTGCTTTTATTATTCTTTCTGTTTCCTCGTATTTTTGGAAATCATTTACCATAGATGTATCAAAAATATTCACTAAAAAACCTCTTTTGTCCGTACATTTTTGTGTGCAAAAATAAAAAATAATGGCACAATAATATTGCAATAATATTTTTATTAGAATAATTATACAATACTTATCAATGGAAGAAATTTTTTTAACAACTTATGACAATTTAAAACTTGCGGCAAACAGAACTGCAACAGGCCACAAAGATGTAATAATCCTTGTCCACGGCTGGTTTATGAGCAAAGACTCAAAACCCTTTCTGGACATGGCAAAAGCTCTGTCAAAAAACTTTGATGTCATATCAATAGACTGCAGAGGCCACGGCAAAAGTCAGGGGACATATACATTTACGCAAAAAGAATGCAATGACCTCAACACTGTCATAAAATATGCTCAAAATTTGTACAAAAATATATTCTTAATTGGATTTTCGCTAGGCGCAGCAATTGTTCTGCAGCAGGCAGTTCAAAACAGCGAAAAAATCAAAAAAGTCATTGCAGTAAGCCCGCCCTCAAAATTTGATAAGATAGAAAACCGCTTCTGGCATTACAATGCCTGGATTCCGACAATAAAAAAATGCGAATTAAAAACGTGGTTTTCTGTTCGTGCTGATATAAAGAGCCTCGTGGCAGGCAAAAAAACAAATCCTCAGGAATTTGTCAGCAGTCTAAAGACTCCTGTTTTGTATATTGCCGGAGAAAAAGACCCCACGGTCTGCCCGTGGCATACAAAAAATCTGTATGACAAAACAAACTGCACAAAACAGCTGAAAATCTTCAAAAACGGAATCCACGCAGAAGACCTGTTCCTCGACAACAAAGAAGAGTTCATAAAAACTTGTGAAAACTGGCTTTTAACTTAAAAATTAATTATTTTATCTGAGGAAGAACCCAGTTTACAATATCCTGTGCCATAGAAGGATTTGCCTTTAACATAAGCATACCCATACCGCCTGCGGGATAAGTTTTTATATCAAAAGTCCCCTGTGCAAACTTTTTAAGCTCCTGTGCCTCTTTATAAGAATGATTGTCACGTATGCTGACAATGGACAATATCGGAATATTGCCTATATTTGCAAGAGATATCGGGGTATAAATCCCTTTAAATTCTCTTGTTGGGGATAAAAGCACCATACATTTCGGTTTATTATGCAGTTTTTCCATAGCAGCAACTGCCGCATTGGCTCCGAGGTCAGCCCCTACAACAGCATATTTTGTTGTAGAAATATTTTTGTAATTTGTTGCTATATATTTAACTATTTCCGCAGTATCTACGGGTATTTTTTGATAAGTAGCATCAGAGAAATATCGCCATGACCTTATACGAAAATTTGAATCGTATATGCTTGCGCCATGGCCTCTCAAATCCATAACCAGCACAGCTGCTCCGGAATCAACAAACTTTTTTGTCAGCACACTCCAATAATCTCCGGAATATCCGAGAGAATGCAGCATTACAACAACAGGATAGACATCTTTTTGTTCTTTTGGATAAAAGAGTTTTGATTTTATTACAAAACTGTCTTTTGTTTCATAAGTAATAGAAAGATACCCGACCTTTTGTTTCTTTGCCGCTGCATAAGCAGACATTGGTAAAATCATTACCAGCAAAAATATTATTAAAAGTTTTTTCATACTGTTTCTCTTCTCGGATTATAATTTCAGGGGATAAGGGTATTCTATTGTGCCAGAATAGATTCCAGAACGCCAACCAGCTCGGGATCCCATTTTGTGCCTGATTCTTCTTTGATGATATTCAGAGCCTCTGCTTCACTCAAAGCTTTTCTGTAAGGTCTGTCTTCTGTCAAAGCGCAATATGCATCTGATATTGCAATAATTCTTGAACCAAAAGGAATGCTGTATCCTTTCAGACCTTCCGGTTCACCTTTGCCGTCCCAGCGTTCTTTGTGATAATGAATATACGGAATAACTTCTGAGAGGAAGTTTATACTCATCAACAAGCTTACGCCGATATTCGGATGGTTTTGCAATTTTTCCCAGTCTTCTGGAGAAAGTTTGCCTTTTTTATTAAACAATTCTTCAGGGATAGTGATTTTGCCGATATTTTGCAAAAGTCCTGCATAATAGATAAGGTCTTTTGTTTTTTCATTCAGCCCTATATGTTCACAGAATCTCTTTGCCAAATCAGCAACACGCTGTGAATGATTGTTGTGGAATTCGCTTTTTGCATCAACAGCTTTTGCAAGCATTTCAACAAAATTTTGCTGTTCCTGACCCAAATCACCTATTACTGCGGTGAGTTCAGCACGGTAATGCTGGAGTTCGGAACTCGTAACATCAGGGTCTTCCATAACATGTGCTGTTTCATCAGTAAGTTTTTGCAGCATCATAGAAATTGCAAAGAGTCTTGATGTTACCTGTATAAGTTTCACAAATTCATCAGAAATCTTTTTGTCCGGCATAGGCTCTATCATAATAAGACCTGCATTCTCTGAGCCGTAATGCATAGGAATATCTAACAAAGACGGGTCTTCACAATTTATTTCTTCATCCGCACTGATAGAAGAACCAACAAGCACAAGACCTGTTTCGTCTTTTTCCATGCCTATTGCATATTCATTGGCAAGAAAAATATGGCATGCCTTTGCATCTATCATCTGGACAATTGTTTTGGCAATAGAATTGTAAATAATGTAATCTTCTTTGTTGGTAAAGCCAAGTACACTCAAAGTGTTATTAATAGAATAAATAGAAATCAGTTCATGCAGCTGTTTTTTAAGGCTTTCTGCCTTGTCTTTAGCATCATGCTTTTTGATTTTTTGTGCAAGTTCGTCAGAAATCAAATGTTCGGTTAAAAAATCACCAAGGTTTAAGGCAAAAATTTCTTCCAGCGGATCACCACCTAATAGCTCCTCGCTTCTTGAAAAAACCGATACTCCATTTTCTTCCTTATTAACATTCTCTTTTGCCATGTTTCATTCCTATTTTGTATAAATCCGTTTAAATACAGAAAAAATGATTCGCTAATCTTCCGTATTTTTATTATCGGCACACAAATAAGAAAACTTTATAGTAAATTTCAAAATATTATACTTTTGTTTAAAAAACTTAATACTTTAAGATTTCATATAGTCAACTGACACCGCTATTTGTAGAACCTGTAATTATTTTTCCTTGCCGTTGCGATACCCTATTCCCGCACGATAAGCAGAAACAGAATACAGCATCGGAAGCACCGGCCCTATCCACTTCAAGCCGGAAACAAAACCGACAGATGCCACATCATCAAGATGCAAACTTACATCAAGAGCTTCGGGATGACGTTCGGAATTCAAATTTTTAAACATATTTTTTACAGACTTGTGTTCAGCTTTTTTGTCTTTATCAAAAATAGGATTGATAACATTTTTGCCGACAAAGTTTGCTATAGCATTACCCGCAACAAGCCCCACACCAAGAACCCCTGTCATCATTGCAGCGAATCTTGCTGTTTTGGATTTTACGTCAAAAGCATTCATGGTAAGTGCGCCCAAACCCGCCCCGACATTACAAAGTGCTATATTGTTCAAATACTGGTATGTTCCTTCTTTTACTTTGTCAGGAAAATGCTTTTTCCAATCATCTTTTGTCAGTTTGTCGCCGACAACGCCGCCTGCTATACCGCCCAATACAGGAATAAGCCCGAGCCATGACAATTTTAAAAGGTCTGCAAACGGAGCCTCGCTCTCCGGCTCCGGTATGACTTTCGAGATAAGTTTTTCATCCTTAAATTTTTCTTTAAATTCCTTCATAAGTTCCTTAACTTCACCAAACTTAAGGACTTTATCCTCTTGAACCCTTTCAACAAACCCTCTTGCCTTATCGCTGAGTTTTGAGGCGAAAGGTTTTGTCAGTATTTCTTTTAAGCCTTGTTCATCTTTTTGCGGAAGTTCAATAATACCTTCAAAAATTTCTTTGCCCTTAATTTTCAGCCCTCTTGTTGCAAGAAGAGCAGACGCTACCGTAAACCCGAGTACAGACGCATTTTTTACTGCTCTTTTTTTACGTTCTTCAGGTTTTGCCTTAAAAGTGTCATAAACACCGTATCCGGCAGCTGTACCGGTCAGGACAACAGGCATTGCGTTATACAATTTTTCAACAAGTGCAGGCTGGTCAAGATATTTTCCAAAAACTTTTGCACTATTTTTCAGCGCATTTAAAGATGATACAGGCATAAAAATTTCCCTTAATTAAACTATTAATGCAAATGATTTGCATTTGCATATACATTAAATCACTTTAATTTTTTAAATCAACCCCGACAGAATAACCTCTTACAGCTAATACTCTCAGACATATTGTGATAAAATATATAAAAAGGAAAATAAAAAATGATGAAAAATCATTATGAAAAATTAAAAGGCTGCAGAGCTTCAAAAAACAGGGACGAGGTGCTTTTTGTTATGGAAAATCAAAACTGCCCTCTGAGTGTGGAAGAAATTTACGGCAAAGTAAAAGCAAAAAACTCTTCTATATCGCTTTCTACTGTTTACAGAATTATAGACAAACTTTTGAACCTTGAAATAATAAGAAAAGCTGCCACGCTCGAGGACAACACCTCGCTTTATGAACTGACAAAAGACAGCCACCATCATTACATGATTTGCACAAAATGCAAAAAAATGATACCAATAGATATATGTCCGATAGAAGAATTGGAGCATAAAATATCTGATTCTACAGGGTTTAACATAACAGGACACAAATTTGAATTATACGGAGAGTGCAAAAACTGCGCACAAAAACAAGACAGGAGCTAATATGATTTTTAATTTTCCACCGCAGGACAGACTAGGGAATTACAATGTTATTCAGGTGTTTTTCAAAAACTCTTTTGACAAACCAATCAGACTGCTGGGCAAAGTACTCACAGCTACAGACGACGGCAATGAACTGATTCTGGAAACAGATTATGAATATGCAACATTTATGTGCAGCGAAATCGCCGGCATACGTTTTGGCAAACAACAATAAATAGCCCGATAGACCTAGTACGGTTCGAGTTTACAGTATTTTCTAAAAATTTATAATTAATTTGTAAATAACAAAAGTTATTTAAAAGTTAAGGAGAATTATATGAAAAAAACTGCAATCACTCTCTGTGCTGCTATGTTATGCTCTGTAATGAGCGTATGTGCGCAACCCACAGGACTTGTCCCCGTCACCTGTCCTGCTCAAAACGCCCCTTGTGAAAAAGGACTCCCCTGCAACTGCGGACAGCCAGAATGCCCGAAATGTAATGAACAAAAAGCCCCCGTGTTCAACTCATGCGAAGAAGTTCAGGCGTGGAAAGATAAATACTTCAAAAAAAGATGCGAAATCTACACAAAACTCGGACTCTCACAAGAACAGAGAGTAAAAGCAAGATGCGTGGACGAAAAATTCTTTGACGAAATCGCTCCGCTCAAAATGTGCTGCAAACAGGAAAAAGCAAAACTAAACGAAATGAAATGCCAGAAATGCTCCTGGAGTGCAAAACGAGAACAAAAAGAAAAAATTAAAGACCTGAAATCAGAAATCAAAGACAAGAAAAAACAACACGAAAAATGCTTTTTGGAACTGCTGAACCAGTGCCAGAAAGATACCTACAAAAAATTGGATAAAAACAAAGGCTGCGGCTGTTAAAACCTTTTAAAAACCTCAGTGATTACCTTTTCCAACCAAAAAGCAGCCTGATTTAAGGCTGCTTTTTGGTTTATTTATTCACCCAATATATCCTGCAAATCTTTTTCCGGTGTTGTGATTGGCTTTATCTTAAATTTTTCAACAAGTATGTTCAAAACATTTGGCGAAACAAATGCCGGCAAACTGGGGCCGAGCCTGATATTTTCTATACCGAGATAAAGAAGCGTCAATAATATACAAACAGCCTTTTGTTCATACCACGAAAGAACAAGAGAAAGAGGCAGCTCATTTACGCTGCAATCAAAAACTTTGGCCAGTTCTACCGCCACTTTTATTGCGCTGTATGCATCGTTGCATTGTCCCATATCCAAGAGCCTCGGTATGCCGTTTATGTCGCCGAGGTCAAGGTCATTAAAACGATATTTTCCGCAGGCAAGAGTCAATATCAAAGTATCTTTCGGACACTGTTTGACAAATTCCGTATAATAATTTCTTCCTGTCTTTGCGCCGTCACAGCCGCCAACCAAAAAAATATGTTTTAAATCACCGGATTTTACAGCATCTATCACTTTGTCCGCAACGGACAATACAGTGCCGTGGCCAAAACCTACAGTCAAAACATCTCCGCCGTTGATTCCCGTCATTTTTTTATCTTCTTTATATCCGCCCAGCTGCAAGGCTTTTTCTATAACCGGAGAAAAATCCTTTTCATCAGAAATATGAACCATATCAGGATATCCAACCACAGAAGTTGTAAACACCCTGTCACGATAACTGTCTTTAACAGGCATTATACAGTTTGTTGTAAAAAGTATAGGAGCCGGAATATCAGCAAATTCCTTTTGCTGGTTTTGCCACGCAGTGCCAAAATTCCCCTTTAGATGAGGATATTTTTTAAGCTCCGGATAAGCGTGACACGGAAGCATTTCTCCGTGTGTATAGATATTTATACCTTTGTCTTTTGTTTGTTCCAAAAGTATCGCCAAATCCCTAAGGTCATGCCCCGTTACAACAATAAACGGCCCTTTTTCTATATTTGTTGTGACTTTTACAGGCACGGGGGTTCCGTAAGTTTCTGTATTGGCTCTATCCAAAAGCTCCATGCATTTTAAGTTTATCTCTCCGGTCTTTAATACAAGTGCCAACAACTCATCTGTCCCCAAATCAGAAGCAAGCGCATTCAAAGCTTCATAAAAGAAATCATCAACAGCTTTGTCCGTATAGCCGAGAACCCTTGCGTGATGAGCATAAGCGGCTATCCCTCTAAGGCCGAAAAGAATCAAAGATTTCAAGCTTCTTATATCTTCATCTGCTGTCCAGACAGATTTTATATCAAATTTTTTATCGCAATTTTTTGCAGCGTCCACTCTGTCTATGTATCTTTGGATAGCATCATTATCAAAGTTTACGTTTGTTATGGTAACAAACAGGCCGTTTATAATAAGGTCTGTAATTTCTTCCGTTTTTTCACAGCAGCCTGCCAGCTCTATTAAAGAATCCGTCAATTTGTCCTGCAAATTTGCCGTGTCGGCTTTTTTTCCGCAAACTCCCTGCGCCTTGGTACATCCGCTGCCGCAAGCAGTCTGTTCGCATTGAAAACAAAACATTTGAGTCATGTTATTAAATCTCCTTTAGTAATATTCACCATAAAATTGTACAAAAAGATTCGACTCTACACATCAATATATTTTCTATAATCAAATGATTTAAGTTATGTATTTTTATATATGCTACAAACAATTCAATCATTGTTAAGCAATGTTTAACAACCCGAAACTCCATGTTGGCGTATTTTTTGTTTGGGTTATAATGTTAAACGTAGTACAGTAATCGGACTTTAGACGGAACCAGTCGGGGCAGCGGATAATTTCCAAAGCAAAAACCCTTCCTAGTATGTTAAAGCCCATAGAAAAGGAGAAAACGATGCCGGTAGCATCAATGATTGATTTACTCGAAGCAGGTGTACACTTCGGACACCAGACTCAAAGATGGAACCCCAAAATGAAACCGTATATCTACGGTGCAAGAAACGGAATCTATGTTTTAGACTTAAGAAAAACTTCTGACAAACTGGATGAAGCATACGAAATCGTTAAAGAATTCGCCGCAAGAGGCAAAAACGTACTTTTTGTAGGTACAAAAAAACAAGCTACAGAAGTTGTTGCTGAAGAAGCTCAAAGATGCGGTATGTATTATATCAACAGAAGATGGTTGGGCGGTTTGTTGACAAACTTTGAAACTATCAGAGGCAGAGTTAACAAATTGAGAGAACTCGAAGACTTTGTAAACTCCGGCCACATTGAAAAACTTCCGAAAAAAGAAGTTGTTCAAATGACTAAAAAACTCGAAAAATTGTCAAAAACATTAGGCGGTATCAAAGAAATGCGCGGTATGCCTGATATCATCTTTGTTGTTGACCAGAAAAAAGAAGACATTGCTATTGCAGAAGCTAACAAATTGCATATCCCTGTAATTTGTCTTGCTGATACAAACGCAAATCCGGACGGAATCGACTACATCATCCCCGGTAACGATGATGCTATCCGTTCTATCAGATTGATTGCTTCAAAACTTGCTGATGCTGTTCTTGAAGGCAAACAGTTAAGAGAAAACAAAGCTGTAGGTGCTAAAGCAGAAACTATCAAGGCTGAAGATGCCGGTGTATCTGCAGAAGAAGTAAAAGAAGAAACAAAGGAAGAAGCTCCTGCTGAAGCTTAATTAAATTTAAAAGATTAAGGGCTTTGCCTCAGGCTTGTCCAAACAAGACACAGCGCAAGGCTCTTAATTTTATTGTTATCAAATAAAATTAGAGAGGATAAGTTTATGACAGTAACTGCTGCTATGGTAAAAGAGCTTAGAGAAAAAACCGGTGCAGGTATTCTCGACGCAAAAAAAGCATTGACTGAAAACAACGGAGATATGGAAAAAGCTATGGAATACCTTCGTCAAAAAGGTATCGCTTCTGCTGAAAAGAAAATGGGCAGAATCGCTGCTGAAGGCCTTGTTGATTCTTATATCGAAGGCAACACAGGTGCTTTGATTGAAGTAAACTGCGAAACAGACTTCGTTGCTAAAAATGAAGAATTTAAAACTCTTGTTAAAAACCTCGCAAAACAGGTTGTTGCAACAAAACCTGCTAATGTTGAAGAACTTTTAGCTTCTACATGTGCAGAATGCGGACAAAAAATCGAAGACGTTATCAAAGAAAAAGTTGCAACTATCGGTGAAAAAATCACTGTAAGAAGATTTGTTATTGTTGAAGGCAACCCCGCATCATACATCCACAACGGAAAAATCGGTGTATTGCTCAACACTGACAAAGCTGACGAAGCTATGGAAAAAGATATCTGTCTGCACATTGCTTCTAATGCTCCGGAATTTGTTTCAAGAGAAGAAATTCCGCAATCTGTTATCGATGAAGAAACAAGAATCGAAATGGGCAAAGAAGACCTTGCTAAAAAACCTGAAAACATCAGAGCTAAAATTGTTGAAGGCAGAATCAACAAACTCATGGCTTCCAGATGTCTTTTGGAACAACCGTTTGTTAAAAATCCTGACATCACTGTTGCACAGCTGGTTGAAGGCAAACTTAACATCAAATCCTTTGTACGTTACGTACTGGGTGAAGGTCTTGAAAAAAGACAGGACAACTTTGCAGAAGAAGTTGCAAGCCAGATGGCAGGCAATTAGTTTTTAACTAAAATTCGGTTATTTTAATATAAAAGCCCTTTGTTTTATCAAAAACAGAGGGCTTAATTTTTGAAAAAGTTAAATATATTAGATGATTTTTCTGGACAAAAAAATATAATATCATAGTGGTATAATCTATCAGAAAATAATGTTTTTATAACTTTTTATTTATAACCGGAAGGTACAATATATGTCAGAAGCATTAAATATTGATGAATTTTTAAAAAAAGCAGTTGCTCTCGGGGCGTCAGACGAACATATAATAGTAGGCCAGCCGCCATTTGTCAGAATCAACGGCTTTATGAAAAAAGTTGCAATGCCTGTAATAACAAAATCAGATATATCTGAAATGATTTTGCACATAGCACCAGAAAACATTGCACAGGAACTCGATACAGAAAAAGACATTGACTTTATTTACGAAATTAAAGGTTGTTCAAGATTCCGTGTAAACTACAGCCGCAGACTGGGCAGCCCTGCTATTGTTTTGAGGAACATTCCCTATCATATCCCGACTGTACAGGAGCTTCGCCTGCCTGAAGTCATAAATACTTTTTCAAAATTCCAAAGCGGCCTTGTTATAGTCACAGGCCCGACAGGCAGCGGCAAAAGTACAACGCTCGCTTCTGTTATAAATCAAATAAACTTGCAGGAATATAAAAACATTATCACTATCGAAGACCCTATAGAATATATCTTTGATTGCAAAAAGAGTATGGTATCTCAAAGACAAATCGGCCCTGATGTTGTTTCTTTTGCCAACGGCGTAAAATATGCCCTTAGACAAGACCCTGATGTTATTCTTATCGGAGAAATCAGAGATTTGGAAACAATGGATGCAGCACTCAAAGCTGCAGAAACAGGCCACCTTGTTCTGGCTACTCTTCACACAAACGGTTCTATACAAACAGTAAACAGAATCGTCAACCTGTTTGACGAAAGCAACCGAATACTCGCAAGAAAAAGAGTCGCAGAAACACTGAGAGCAGTTGTTGCACAAAAACTTGTTTATTCACATGAAAAAAACAAAAGATTTCCTGCCTGCGAAATTATGATAGTCACGCCGACAATCAAAGACTACATCATGAAATCAGAAAGCGATGAAATCTACAGACTTATTTCCAACAACGCATCAGAAGGAATGATTACGCTCAACCAGTCACTGGCAGCACTGGTTAACGAAGGTCTGATTTCCGGTGACGAAGCAATGAACAGCTCAAGCGAACAAAACGAATTGAGCAAAATGCTCCGTGGTGTTTATGTTTAAACAAAATAAACTTTACAAAACTTTTCACAAACACAACAGAATTTGATATTACAAAAATAGTAATTAATAATATTTTATATGAATAGTTGAGGACGGGGTAAAGATTATTGGATAAAAAAAAGAGTTGTGTAAAAAATTTAATAGCAGGATTTGTAATAGCGGGTATAATGCAAACAGGCACATTTGCGGCACAAACACAAACAACTGTGCCTCAGCCGCCTATGATGAAACCTGCTGTTAACACTTATGACAAACCGGCAAATTTTGTTGAAAACACAAAAACCAACAATGCAAAGAAAAAAATAGAAGTTTATACCGACAAAAACGGAAATCCTATTTCTAAAGAGCAGAAAGAACGCTCTGAAGAACTGAGAAAAGTATACAAAAAAGTCACTAAAGATGAAAAAATCATGGAAGCTCTTGAGCTTATGAAAGGCGGACTTGCCGATTTTTCAAGAAGAGCAATAATGGGTAACAACCTATCCGGAGAGCCTATAAAGATTGATTTTGAAGACCTGAGCAAATTCGGTCAGACCTATGCAAACTTTGATGCACTGGGATGGAAGAAAAAAGACAAACTCTATATCTACATAAACCAGAAGCATCAGGATGCGCCGGCACCGGCTCTTGCTGCAGTTTTGGCACACGAGGCTCTGCATCAGGATGATTTCAATTCTCTCAATGAAGAAACCTATGCCTGGACACTAGAGGCTGCCGTATGGACAAAGTTTACGGAAAAAAATCCAAAATACAATGACAGCATGCATCCGCTTGTTGTAAGAGAAAACACCCTCAAAAAACTCTTTATAAAAGGGAATTACACAAGCAAATATATCAGAAAAACCGTATTCACAAATCCGGGGTACGCAAACCTTCCCTCTCGCTCTCCGGGATTTGAAGACGATGACCTGTAATTTTAATTATTTCTTTTTTAAAACCACATAAACAGGATTGTAAGTCAGAGTGACTTTATCATTCATACCAAAACATTTTTTGTAATAATCTTCAAAATGTTTTAGCTTTGACACAGTCCAGTTTAGTGGTTTTATGCCGTTTGTTCCTGAATTTTTTATATGTTTTAAAACATCCAGCGGAGTGTTAAAACATAAAGTCTGGACATTTTCTTCAAAACACACTATCTCAAACCCCAGGTTGCATTTTTCTTTGAGAGTTTCCGTTTTTAAATATTCCAGAGAAACACCCGTTGTATCCTTTATTTCTTTATAATTCTGCTCACCAAAAGTAGTGAATGCAAAATACCCGCCGTCATTTAATGCATTATGCATTTTTATCAAAAGCTCATCAATATCCGCAATCCACTGCATAACAGCATTGGACAAAATCAAATCATAAGTTTCTTCTATCCGAATTTTTTCTATATCGCCTGACAAAAATTTTGCATTGTCTATAATATTTTTTATACAAAATTCCGACTCTTCTATTATGTCGTTTGCGCAGTAATTTAGAAACGATATTTGATGCAAAATATTTTTTGACAAAAACCCTGTACCTGCGCCGAATTCAAAAACATTAGAAAAATTACGCCCGCAATTACAAAGCACCAAATCAATAAGATGTGCTGCCATTTCTTTTTGTATAACAGCAGAATCATCATAGGTGTTTATGCACTTTTGGAATCTGAATTTTACAAGATTTTTGTCTAGCATTTTAAAATAATTCTTCTAACGAACCGTAATTATAAAACGGAAAATGACCGGTCTGCAGCTCAATTTTTTCTGCAAACGTATCATTATTCCAAAAATTTAATTGATTTCTTGTAGGGACGCATCTGTCATGCAGTGCAATATACACTCTATCAAATTTACGCACCGAAACAGGCAACCGGGGAACATAACGTTTCATCCCTATTAATTCTGCTGTACAGCTTTGAGCATTTCTTTTTGGCAAATGTTTTTCAAAAATTTCAAAATGTTCTTTTGCTTTTTCACCGCCAAAAAGCCTCTGTCGAAACTTAACCACGCTGTCAGAATCCATTTTTTCCGTCAATTCAAACTGCCTTACCGGAACGCCGAGTTTGTCATCAACAGGGATAAGAGTTCCGCTTATTGCAACAGAAAAATCCAATTTTAAATTTTCAGGCAGTTTTGCAATCCCAGAAGCGTACACGCCATAAGAAAATGCCAGAAGTTTTACGCTTTTGTATTTTGAAAAATCAAAATTGAAAAAGTCCTCACACTCCGGCACGGTGTAATCATATACATACAAAACATCACTGGTGTTTTTCAGGATAGAGAATGGATTTTCATCCATTCCCCATCCGCAAAAAAACAAAATCAAATTATCACTGTTATTGTTTTGAAGATATGTTTTCATTTTTTATCAAATTACACGGCTTTTTTTATTCTGTAAACTACTCTGTCTTTGCCGAGAAGAACAAGAGTAGCGACCATATCAGCCCCGTGAGTACGACCTGTCACAGCTGCTCTGATTGCCCACATTGTTTCTTTCGGTTTTATACCGTGCTGTTCTTTAAAGTATGTTCTCAAATCAGCAAGCTGCTCGTGGAGTTTTTCTTCGTCTTCAAAATCCCATTTATCAAGTTCATTTTCAATTACGTAAGGCAAAACTTTTTTTGCAACTTCGCCGTTCAAGATTTTTTCCTGAACATCCGGTTCAATTTCTACATCTTTGCCAAAGAAATATTTTGTATCATTTGTCAATTCTGAAAGAATAGTAATAGGTTCTCTTGTTACTTCGACTATTCTTTGCAGCTGTTTTTCAGTATATTCGCTCAAATCATAGCAGGACAGATACGGTTTTACACGTTCCGTAAGTTTTGCCAGATCCATTTTTTTAATATACTGACCGTTCATCCAGTTCAATTTGTCATATTCAAAAATAGAGTTTGAAGAAGAAACTTCGGCAATTCTAAAATCAGCAGCAATTTCATCCAGTGTTTTTATCTCATGACCGTCAGAAGGCGACCAGCCAAGCAAAGCAACAAAGTTTACAAGAGCTTCTGTCAAATAGCCTTTTTCCACAAATTCAGAAACTGCAGTAGCACCGTGTCTTTTTGAAAGTTTGCTTCTGTCCGGAGCAAGAATCATACCAAGGTGTCCGAATTTTGGCACTTCTGCACCGAGTGCATTGTAAATCATGATTTGTTTTGCCGTATTTGAAATGTGGTCTTCACCTCTAATGATATGAGAAACTTTCATTTCCATATCATCGATTACAACAGCAAAGTTGTAAGTCGGTGTGCCGTTAGATTTCATAATTACAAAATCACCAATCAATGAATTGTCAAAATGCAAATGACCTTTTACCATATCATCATAAGAAGTTTCGCCTTCCGGAACATGGAATCTTATTGAAGGTTTTCTGCCTTCTGCTCTGAGTTTTTCTTTTTCTTCTTCACTCAGGTTACGGCATTTGCCTGAATATTTGTGAGGTCTTTTATTTTTAATAGATTCTTCTTTTTCTGCATCCAATTCTTCCTGAGTACAGAAGCATTCGTATGCATAACCCATTTCAACAAGTTTTTGTGCATATTTTGGATAAATATCAAACCTGTCGGACTGCTGATACGGGCCATAAGGGCCGCCGACATCCGGACCTTCATCCCAATTCAAACCGAGAGCCTTTAAGCTGTCATAAATATTATCTATATAAGCCTGGCTGGAACGGTCGAGGTCTGTATCTTCTATTCTCAAAATATATTTGCCGTTATTTTTCTTTGCGAACAAATAATTAAACAAAGCTGTTCTTGCTGTACCTATATGCAAGTTTCCGCTCGGCGAAGGAGCGATTCTTACCCTAACTTCATCCAAAGTTGTCATTTTTTTCTCCATTTCTTTTCCTCGTAATTATAATTTTACATCAAACAATAAAATCAAGGAAAAATTTTCATACATTCAGCCAGCATATAGCCAACTTATTCCAATTACCTGCCTTACCGGATAATAAAAAAGCCCCGTAATCATACGAGGCTTTTTTTATTTTGAACGAATCTGTTAACAACCAACTATTTCTGGTATAAAACTTCACCCATTGTAGTGTTAGCAGGTAATGCTTTTTGCGGGTAAATAGCGATTGTGAAGATATCAAAGATACGAGTTGTAGCTGTAGTTGGTCTGTTTGGACCTTTCATACCGTTAACGTCAACAACAACAACTGAACAGATGTTACCAGTAGTAGCCTGGTCGTTAGCGTTACAGTTAGAAGACGGGCCGTTCAATGCACCTTGAGCTGTACCATAAGCTCTAAACCACATACCATCTGCTGTATACATAGCAGTGTTAGCATTATCAGATGACATAACGTTTAATCTTTGAGTCATCAAATGATAGAAGTTTGTCAAAGAGTAGTCAGTAGCATCTCTACCGTCTAATGCATAGTTCAAAGTAACAGCTTGGTTAATCATAGATACAGCTTTTTTGAAAGCAGCTCTGTATTCTTGTTGAGCTGTAGACTGCATCAATGAAGGAATTGTCATAGCAGCGATTACACCGATAATCATCAATGTAACTAAAACTTCCGCTAAAGTAAAACCTGATTTTTTGTTCATAAGATCCTCTTTCTTTTCTTATTTAAAATCTTGTTATTTTCTTAGCATGTATGAGCTAACTAATTTTACTTTATCACTATAAAACATTACTTTAAAAAAAGCAATACTTAATATAATTAATTCCCACAATTAAAGTATTCTAAACACTAATTCGTATTTTTGTTATAAAATGTTTACATGTTTAAATATGATTTGATAGTTGTCGGTTCGGGTCATGCCGGATGTGAAGCGGTTCTTGCGGCATCAAAACTCGGATTAAAAAGTTTGTTAATAACCCTTAATCTTGAACACATTGCACTGATGCCATGCAACCCTGCAGTAGGCGGCCCTGCAAAATCCTGTCTTGTGCGTGAAATAGACGCTCTGGGCGGCGTAATGGGAATTGTTACGGATGCTACATATATCCAGATGAAAACCCTGAACTCGTCAAAAGGCCCTGCAGTAAGAGCATTGCGTGCGCAATCAGACAAAAAAGAGTACATGTCCTACATGCGTCACATTATTGAGTGTAACCCTAACATTTCTTTAAAACAGACCATGGCGACATCACTCATAGTGGAAAACAACGAAGTTAAAGGCGTTATTGACGAATTCGGGCTGGAATACCACGCCCCTACTGTCATTTTAACAACAGGAACATCTCTGGAAGGGAAATGCTATGTCGGGCTTCAATACGTCAACGCAGGCAGAATGGGAGAACGTGCTGCAACAGGTCTTTCAGAATCTCTTATAAAAAACGGCCTGACACTCAAACGACTCAAAACAGGAACACCGGCCAGAGTGGATTCCAGAACAATTGACTATTCAAAAATGACGATTCAGCCCGGGGACGAACAGCTCAGATTCTTCTCTTTTGAACCGGACAGACCGATAAGAAAGCAATATCCGTGCTATCTTACCCGCACAACAGAAAAAACCCATGAAATCATAAAAAACAATCTGGACAAATCCCCGCTGTATGCAGGTCTGATTCACGGCATCGGCCCCAGATACTGCCCTTCTATTGAAGATAA
This sequence comes from Candidatus Gastranaerophilales bacterium, assembly GCA_944325885.1. Lineage (GTDB taxonomy): Bacteria > Cyanobacteriota > Vampirovibrionia > Gastranaerophilales > Gastranaerophilaceae > Limenecus. The sequence continues at coordinate 45,194 of CALVBT010000005.1, forward strand.
GGTTATAAGATTTGCAAACAACCCTTCTCATCACATATTTATCGAGCCTGAAGGCAAAGATACTTACGAAATTTATGTGCAGGGATTTTCGACCAGTCTTCCTGCCGAGGTACAAATCCAAATGCTACATTCACTGCCGGGGCTGGAGAATGTTCATATAATAAAACCTGCTTATGCAGTAGAATACGATGCTGTACCGGCACTGCAGCTGAGCCACTCGCTGATGACCAAAAAAATTAAAGGACTGTTTTGCGCAGGCCAAATCAATGGTACGAGCGGATACGAAGAAGCCGCGGCTCAAGGGCTTGTTGCAGGGATAAACGCCTTCAATTATTTAAACAACAAAGAAATGCTGGAACTTTCAAGAAGCAACTCCTATATTGGTACGCTTATAGACGACCTTGTCACAAAAGATATACAGGAGCCTTACAGAATGCTTACTTCCCGTTCGGAATACAGGCTGCTTTTGCGTCAGGACAATGCAGACGAGCGTCTTACTCCGATAGGACACAAAATCGGACTCATCAGCGACGAAAGATATCAGCGTTTTCTGGAAAAACAAAACAAAATTGAGCAGGAAATAGAAAGACTCAAGTCACAAAAAGTTTCTCCAACAGAAGAAAACAACAATATTCTTGCAAAATACAACGAAAGCATAGAAAGAGGCATGAAGCTTGCCGAGCTAATCAAACGTCCGAATATTACTTATGAAGTTTTAAAAGAGCTGGACAAAGATACCCGTGACCTCAACCTGCCCTCTGATGTATATGAAGAGGCAGAGATAAAAATCAAATACGACGGCTACATAAAAAGACAAAACCAGCAGGTGGAAACTCTTGACAGACTGGAAAAAATAAAGATTCCTGCAGATATAAACTATGACGAGCTTACTCATATTTCTACAGAAACACGGGAAAAACTCGCAAAAGTCCGTCCTGCCACACTGGCTCAGGCCTCACGCATAGGCGGGGTAAAACCTGCTGATATATCTGTTTTAATGGTTATGCTCAGCCGCAGATAATATGTTAACAAAATACTTTTCTGGCTTCTTCTCTGTCATCAAAGTGGATGGTTTTATCTTTTAATATTTGATAATCCTCATGCCCTTTACCCGCAAGCACGACTACATCGTTTTCTTTTGCAATGTTTTTCAACATAGAAATTGCTGTTCTTCTGTCAGGTTCAACATAAACCTTTTGCGTATTAACAGACTTGATACCTGCCAGAATATCAGAAATAATCAGCTGAGGGTCTTCTGTTCTCGGGTTGTCAGAAGTAACAACAACTATATCAGCTGCCTCATCCGCAATTTTACCCATTTTAGGACGTTTTGTAGCATCTCTGTCCCCGCCGCAGCCAAACATACAAATCAAATTGCTGTCTTTTGGCGTAAGTTCTCTTGCAGCCTTTAAAACATTTTCCAGTCCGTCCGGTGTATGGGCATAATCCACTATCACGAGAGGTTTTTTGCTCACAATCTCAAATCTGCCGTCGACACTCTTTGTTTCTTCCAGTGCTTTTATACAAATTTTTGCATCAAAGCCCATTGCAATGCCTGCAGCCAGTGCAGCGAGCGCATTGTAAACACTAAACATCCCGTTCATTTGCAAATTGACAGGAAACACTTCATTTCCTATTTTGCAGTTAAACTTAGCTCCGTGTATTGAAAAATCAATATCACAAGCAGTAATATCCGCACTGTTTTTTATTCCGTACGTATAAACCTTTACCCCGTCAGGGATTACATCTTTAAAACGCTGTGCATAGCTGTCATCATTATTTATAACGGCAAATCCGCCTTTTTTGAGGTTTTTGAACAAAATTGCCTTTGCCTCAAAATAGTTGTTCATTGTAATGTGGTAATCCAAATGGTCCTGTGTGAGGTTTGTAAAAACAGCACCGTCAAAGTCGCATCCGCCCACACGATTTTGTTCCAAAGCGTGGGAGCTAACTTCCATGGCAACATACCCGATTCCTTTTTTATTAATCATATCCAGAGTTTTTTGCAGTTCCGGAGCCTGAGGGGTGGTATGTTTTGCATCGTGGTAACTGTCAGCAGCAGACAATTTGTACCCCAGAGTCCCGATTAAAGCGCATTCATTATCCGGTCTAGCGTCTTCTACTATTCTCTGGATAAGGTGTGTGACTGTTGTTTTTCCGTTAGTACCTGTTACACCTATCAAAGTCAAATTTTTAGACGGATAATTGTAAAATGCAGAAGCAAAATCAGCTATCTGATGACGAGTGGACTTTACAATTATTTGTGGAACATCAATATCATCAAGTTTTTTTTCTGCAACTATTGCACAAGCCCCGTTTTCCACAGCCATTTTCGCGTAATCATGCCCGTCAGACACTTCTCCTTTCAAACACACAAAAAGCTCTGAAGGCCTTATTGTTTTGGAATTGTATGATATTCCTTCAACATCAACATCTTTAAAATTTATTTTTTCTTCAATCATTATATTTTTAATAAGTTCACTCAGCTTCATAAATTAGTCCTTTATAGTCTTTTTAACAGTTGTTTTGTCAGGAGGGATATTCATAATACGGGCAGTCTGCATTGCCACTTCTCTAAATACAGGAGCCGCAACAGTGCTTCCCCACAAAGCCCCTTTTGACGGTGAGTCAATAACGACATAAATCTCTACCTGCGGATTGCTTGCAGGTAAAAAGCCGATAATAGACGTCACAAGTTTATTTGTATAACCGCCATTATTTGAAGATTTTCTTGCTGTACCTGTTTTTGCAGCAACATGATAATCATCCAGATTTACCGGTGATTTTGAGCGGCCGATACTTCCTGCGAGTAGTTTTGTTACGACACGAGCGGTTTCAGGGCTGACTGTTTGTATATGTTTGATTTTTTTTGCCTCTTCTTCCGGCGAATATTTAATTACATGCGGTGTAACCCTGACACCGTTATTTGCAATAGCAGAAATAGCAGAAGCCATTTGGATTGCTGTGACAGAAATACCATAACCATAACCAATAGTTGCATGTGTGGATTTATACCAGTCGCTCACAGGCGGGATAATACCTCTTGATTCTCCGGGGAGGTCAATGCCTGTTTTTTCACCTATTCCAAATTGCTTAAGCATATTATAATGCTCTTGCTTTGTCATCATCAACGCTGCTTTTACACTGCCAACATTGCTTGAATGTTCGAAAAGATAATACAAATCTATATTTCCGGGGAACGGCTTCGTGCTATAATCATAATTTTTGATTGGCCATTTGTCGATTTCTATCTTTCCTGTATCAAGAATTTTTGAATGTTCGTTGAGTCGGCCTGTTTCTATTGCAGAAGATATTGTCAAAACCTTAAAAGTTGACCCAGGCTCAAATACATCACTCAATGTCCAGTTTGTCAGCTGAGTAAGAGTCGCCTTTTTATAATTATTCGGATTGTATGTAGGATAAACAGCATAACCCAATATTTCACCGTTTTTGGGGTTCATAACAATAACCGTACCACGAAGCGCGCCTTTTTCTTTGATTACTTTATTAAGCTCTACCTCACAAACATGCTGTATTGCAGAATCTATGGTCAAAGTAATAGACTTGCCCCTCAAAGGCGTAGTTGTTGCGGCAGGGTCTGTATTAACCTCATAGATAATATCGCCGTCAGGTGTTTTTTCAAAGTTTACATCCTGTTCAACTTCTTCTAGTTTATCTTTGGCGGTAAGCTCGACTCCTGCAGCCAAATCAGCGTCCGGATTATAATATCCGAGAATATGGGCGGCCATTGTACCCTGCGGGTAGACACGCTCATTTTTTTTTCCGAGGCTTATTTCCCTAAGCCCCAATTTTCTTATCTTTTGCGCAGTTGTTCTCGGGACATCTTTTTTCAAAACTATAATTTTTTCATCCTGTGCAAGTTTTTTTGCCAGCTGATTTTTATTTACTCCAAGAATAGGCGCAAGTATTGCTGCCAGTTCATTAGGTGTATGGTCAAAATATTCCTGATGGGCATATACATCAAAAGAAGTTTTGTCAGATGCCAGTTTTATACCGTTTCTGTCAAGAATAGCCCCACGCATAACAAAACTCTTTGCGCTTCTCTGGCGTTTTGCCTGACCACGGTAGTCTTTTACGTCTATGACCATAATCAAAAACAAATAACCTGCAATGACAAAGCTTATCACTATACAGAGGATTTGCCACAGTATCAGTTTGTTATCAAATTCTTTAAACTTCTCTTTATCGCTTTTATAATTCTTATAATTCCGTCCCATAAACTAAATTATACTATACGCAGTTTTTTTGAGCTTATTAATTTATGTAAAATTATTCAACAAAATACAAAAAAGCCCTGCTTTGCGCAGAGCTTTTTTAAAAATTTTAATAAATTTAAGACTAACCTCTGATACCGAGTTTTTTAATAAGTTCTCTGTATTCTTCAAGGTTTTGTTTTTTAACATAAGCCAGAAGTCTTTTTCTCTGACCTACCATCATCAAAAGACCGCGTCTGCCCTGAAAGTCTTTTTTGTTAGCTTTCAAGTGTTCTGTCAATTCAGAAATTTTTTGAGTCAACAAAGCGATTTGAACTTCGGCTGAGCCTGAATCTTTTGCATCTTTACCGAATTTTTTGATGATTTCTGCTTTTTCTTCTTTTGCTAAATTTATTGCCATTTTGTTTTCCTTTTTCTAATTTTAATAAGTTTAAGTTGGTGGCGTAAACTCAATAAAATTATTTATCGTTCCTATAGCATAACACCTAAAACACTTACGTCAAGCATGACTTGGATATAAAAAAGTTTTGTTAAAAAACAAAAATTTAAGTTACATATTTTTACAAAAAATACAGCAAATGTTATTATGAAATAAAGTGGCCGACAAAACATTATCAGGGGAGAATTATGGAAAACAATAACAAACCGGTTGTAAAACTTATAGCAAAACCTCAAAACCTTTTAAAAACTATATACACAGCCTGCAGAACCTGCTACAGCGCAGATTCGCCGGTAAACATATATGACAAAGCCGATGATGAACAAAAAATGCTCAATCTTATTGAAAGAGTAATCTCCTCAGGCCACTATTCAACAATAGAACACATTCAGGTATCTTTTGCCATTTCCAATGTATCAAGAGCATGCACACACCAGCTCGTGCGTCACAGACACATGTCCTTTTCCCAAAAATCACAACGCTATGTAAAAGAAAAAGGACAGTTTGATTACATTACTCCGCCGACTATAGAAAAAAACCCAGAATTGCTGAAAAAATACAATGATTTTATGGGCAAAGTTTCGGAATTTTATCTTGAAATGACAAAAGCAGGCATACCCGCAGAAGATGCCCGTTTTGTACTCCCCAATGCAGCAGCCAGCTCTCTTGTCGCTTCTTTGAACTTGAGAGAACTTATTCATCTGGCAAACATAAGACTCTGCACCCGTGCGCAATACGAAATCCGCATTATGGTCAAGATGATGTGCGAGGAGCTTTTAAAAGAAGAGCCTTGGCTTTCTAAATATCTCGTGCCAAAATGTGAACGACTCGGCTACTGCGACGAGGACAAATGCTGCGGCAGAAAAATTAAAAAAGAAGAATTTTTAGCAAAATTATAATATTTCATATAGTCAACTGACTCCGACTACTTCTTGGATTTTCTTCACGCTCGGACAGTTTCGCCTTTTGTGCTTTGCACAAGCAGGCGCAATGTCCTCGCTCCCCGGGTTTTACCCGTCCGAAAATCCGCTTATAGAACCTGTGCATTTGGCAAGTCCGTTTTATTCAACAAGTCCGGCACAGGCAAAGTGCATGGGGTCACTTCACAAGCTACAAGCGAAACCGACTCAGACATTCTTTAAATCCTGCTTCGGGTCATCCGTTACCTGTTTAAAATCGAATTTTGATTTTAAAAATTCAATCATTCCCGGAGTTATTGTATTTGAGGTGCATTTTGGCAGATAAATATTTTTTATCCCTAGATACCTCAAATTAAATAAGTGTGAAATCGTATGCAGATTGCACGTCGTAATAAACACGCTGACAGGAAATTTATCCAAATCAATATGCTCTTTTATGCGGGCAATGATTTTGTAAATCAAAGAAGAATTAAAGAAAGAATTAAAATAAAGTATATTTTCTTTTGAAGAAGGAATTGTCGTAGAAATTACATAATAATCAGAAGGCAGATTCTTCTCCATCTCGCTAAAATAAGCCGACTGGATAGCTGCATGATTCAAAAGTCCTACAACAATCAGTTGTTTAATCTTCTTGTTTTTAATTTTTTCAATAATTTCATCTGCTTTCTGCATAACAGAATCCTCATCATATCCGACTTTTATCTGAGCGAGTCTGTGATTGCTGTCAAAGCCTGTTGAATTTTCAGCAGCTTCTATGAGCGGAAGAAAATTGTTGTCCTCTATCCTTGTCATCCCCTTGCCGGCAATAATATTTGTCGTAAAGAGTCTGCCCCTGTACAATCTGTCAAGAAGATATTGAAAATTCCTTATAACAAGCACAGGCCCCTTAAAAGAAGCAAAATCAAACTGTACACTATCCAGCGACATTTGATAATGTCCTTTCAGATTTTTATATTTTGCAAATTTTGGATATGCATGAGCAACTACCAGCCCGTTATGGGTATAAACATTTATATCGGTATCAATAGCCGCCTCGAGCAAATTTTCCAAATCTTTAAGATTTTGTCCGGAAACAAGAATGGATTTGCCTTTTTCAACACCTACTTCCACATCATTGAGAGTGATTTTTCCGTAATATTCTTCTTTAAACTGATGAAGTTTTTGATGAATTTGGTAATTAATACGAGAAAAATCATTTATTTTTTTTATGAGTTTTGTTTCTGTCATTGCAGAAAAATTGAGATTGTTAAAAAGCCTCAAAATCCCGTCTTCTTCCGGAACATAGTCCTCTGTATAGGCTTTTAGCTCTGTTAGCCTTATACTCGCACTTTTTATCAGGTTCAATATAATTTCATAAAGATTTTTTATATCAGGATTCATTATCTTGTTGCGTTGAATAGCCTGCTGTTCACCCTGATTTACAATAGAAGAAAGGTCAAATTTTTCAAACTTTATATTTGATTTCAAAATCTGACAATCTATATTCTTTTTGTCGCAAAAATTTATATAGGCCTCTTTTACCTCTTCCTTTGCTTTATGAATTTCTTTTAAAATACGCTCAAACTCATCACGGTTGAACTCATAACCAATCAAAAACAATGACAGATAATTTATTATCTGGTTTTTAAACTTTTTGTTTTCATAGCCGAGTTCCTGCATTTTTATGTAATAGTAGGTAATTTGCTTTAACTCATAAAGCAAAACCTCCATCAAAGAATAAACTATCGGGTCTATACTGCAATAGCCGTCAATGGCGCAGTCATTATAGCCCAGTTTTTCGCCGTAATTTCTGTCAAAATCCTGTGCAGCTGCACTTCTTTTATCCTGTCCTGAATTTTCGTTTGCAAATTGATTAAACATAAACGTATTTTAAAAAACAATATTGCAAAAACCATTAGCTAAAAGGCCAATTCGATTATGCCCGATTTTGCCAATCATTTGGATTATGACTGCATTTTAAAATCTATAGTATAATTTGATATCAAATATACAAAATTATTGAAGGGGGCAGGTTTTTATGAAAAACATTAAAAAACTATTTATTCTGGTTTTATTTGCATTTTTCTGCATAACCCAGAATGTTTTTGCGATGGATTATTCCGTCTACAAACTCGATAACGGCCAAACAGTCATTATAAAAGAAGTCCACGACAACCCGATAGTAACAATTGACACGTGGATAAAAACAGGCTCTATAAACGAAAATGACAAAAATAACGGTGTGGCTCACTTTCTGGAGCATCTGTTCTTTAAAGGGACAACAAAACATCCGACAGGTGAATTCGACAGAATACTGGAATCTAAAGGCGCACAAACAAATGCTGCAACGAGCAAAGATTTTACACACTATTACATAACCCTGCCTTCAAAATATTTTGAAACAGCAATCGACCTGCACGCAGACATGCTGATGAATCCGCTCATCCCCCGCAAAGAACTGGAAAAAGAACGCAAAGTAGTAATAGAAGAAATAGCAAAAACAAATGACAATCCTGAAAACAAACTGTATGAAAATATGGTGCAGTCATTTTATATAAACCATCCTTACAAAAGAAAAGTAATAGGCAAAAAAGAGATTATAGAGAACATTTCCAGAGAAGAAATCTTCAATTTTTACAACAGCTGGTACAATCCGTCTAATATGATTACAGTTGTTGTCGGTGATATTGACACGACTCAGGCTCTGGATTTGATAAAAAAGAACTTTAACAGACCCGAAGCCAAAAACTGCAAAAATCCAAAATACAAATCAGATAAAAATATCGAAAAACAAATCGAAATTACTGCAAAAGACAAAGTCAAAAACGGCTATATGCTGATAGGCTTTAGAGGAGTTCCGCAGGAAAACAGAGCAGACAGCTACGCTCTTGATGTTCTTGCCACCATCCTTGGCGACGGCCGCGCCTCAAAACTCTATCAGGCAGTTAAAGAGCAAAAACAGCTTGCTTACAGCATTTCTGCAGGACATGCTTCTATGAAAGATGACAGCCTTGTGTTTGTAAGAGCAAACTTTACACCGGAAAACAAGGACAAAGTAAAAAAAGCTATTTTTGACGAAATTACAAAAGTAAGAAACGGCAATATAGACGAGCAGGAAATTTCTACCGCAAAAAATATTATAGAGAGAGATACCTTCTACGCAAGAGAATCTACCTCAAACATTGCCAACGAACTCGGATACACCACTCTTGTTTACGGTGATGCAAAATATTATGACGAATACATAGACAACATCAAAAAGGTTACAAAAGCCGATTTAATAAGGGTTGCAAAAAAATATCTGAACCCGAATCACGCAGTAATCTCCATAATGCTTCCGGACACGGCTTCTGAAGAAAACATTAAAAAGATAAGCAATGTTGCACACCCAAAACCCGTTGTTGTCAAAAAAGAAAAAAATATTACCCAGTACAAACTATCAAACAATCTGAACCTTATTATAAATCACAACACGCTCAATGATATTGTTGCTATGGAAATTTATGCCAAAGGCGGAAATTTTATTGAGAAAAAAGCAGGCACAGGCACAATAACAGCGTCAGTTATGATGAAAGGGACAAAAAAATATTCCCAGATAGATTTGTCACAGACAATGGAACAAAACGGAATAAAAATAGTTCCGGCTAACGGCTCGGATTACTTTTCAATATCCGTAAAAACAACAAAAAACGATTTGCCGCTGACATTTGACCTCTTAAACGAAGTGGTAAACAATGCAACACTGGACAAAAACGAAATTGAAAGAATAAAAACAGAAAAAATCTACGCTATTCAACAAAACAGAGATACGCCTTCGAGTGTTGCTTTTGAAGAATTCAAAACAGCAATCTGGGCAAACACTCCTTACGGTGTCACCGGGAAAGTAATGGAAAAAACTATCCCGACAATAAACAAAAATGATGTAGAAGAATTTTACAACACTGTTTTTTATCCGGAAAATCTTGTTATCTCAATTAATGGAAACGTTAATGACGAAGAAATCATAAAAAACATTGAACAAATCTTCTGCTCAAAAAAATATACAAATGCGAAAAAATTTGAATATTCAAACTACAAGAACAAATTCTTACCGCTTTCAGCCACCAAAAACGTAAAAAAAGAAAAAGACGTAGAAGCTGCATGGATACTAATGGGCTGGCTCACAGACGGAGTGCAGAACAAAAAAGACATTGCAGCTCTGCAGGTTATTGATTCTATACTAGGCGGCGGTATGAGTTCCAGACTGTTCTCAAATCTCAGAGGAGAACAGGGGCTGGCATATCAGGTAGGTTCCAGCTTTGCAGCGAACGTAAATCAGGGTGTTTTTGCGGTTTACATCGGCACAAACCCGGAAACAGCACTGCACTCAAAAAATGAACTGCTAAAACAAATTAACCTGCTTAAAAAAGAATTTGTTTCGGACAAAGAGCTGCAAGAAGCAAAGGACAAAATTCTCGGCAACTTTGTTCTTTCTCAGGAAACAAACATGGAAAAAGCCTACACTCTGGGCTGGTTTGAACTCTCCGGCAGAGGGTTTGACTATATAAATGAATTTCCTAAACTGATAGAATGCGTAACCCCGACCGAAGTAATAAGAGTCGCAAACAAATATTTTGAAAAACCTTACGTATTCACGATAGTTGCACCGAAAAAATATCTGAAACAATTCTAATTTTCTTTAATATAAAGTTATAAAAAGACTACAGGCTGCGTGATTTAAACAGCGCAGCCTTTTTATCTGCAAATATCTCCTGCTTTGACACACCATTTTATATAAAACGGAGTAAATATCCGGCCTATTTTGTGGAACAATTTTAATTTTTGCACCTTGGCAATCTTGTTGTCTCCTGTAAGAATCCACAGTGCTTTGTCATTTTTTTTGAGAATCAAACCGGCCTTGTACTTTTGTGTTGTATATTTTGTCTTGTTTTCAAAAAATTTTATCTTTCCTACTTTTAAAAAAGTCCTTTTATGAGGGATATAAGCGGGCTGCCACGGACTCAGGCCTCTCACCATCGCATTTATTTCCGTCGAGGATTTTCTAAAATCAATCAAAATGTCTGTCTCGCTGATTTGAGGATAATAAGAAGCATCCTTTTCGTTCTGGTTTATAGGAATAATCATCTCATCATTCATGGCTGTTAACAGTTCATTTATTCCCTGCCGTGCAAGCACGCAGCATTTATCTTTGAGGCTTCCGCCCGTATCTCCGTTAAAACCCTGTAAAATATCTATTTTCTTTTGCAAAAGAATCGGGCCTGTATCGAGTTTTTCATCCATAAGATGAAAAGTTATGCCGCTTTGAGTTTCACCGTTCATGATAACTCTCATATAAGGGTTCGGCCCTCTGTATTTTGGCAGTAAAGAGGGATGACAGTTGATTGTACCGATTTTTGGCAAATTAATTATGTCTTTTTTAAACTTTTCACTCCACGAGCCGACCAGAATAATATCGGGATTGAGTTTTAGGATTTCTCTTTTAAAAGCATCAGAATTTACGCTGCGGGCTTTAATTTCTCTTAATTTAAGACTCCTTATAAAAGACAAATCTTTGCCGGGGGCAAAAAAATCCTTAAAAAACAAAAGCCACGGTGCAATAGACACTCTTTCATGCCGGAACACTCCTACGACCTTATTATTAGACTCAAGAGTCCCCAGAATAAGGTTAGAAAACATCTTATCATATCCGACAATTACTATTTTCATTTTTTTCTAAAATGCGAAGTTATAAACAAATCCAGCAGATCATCAACTTGCTTTCATATTTCGTTTTGCAGTTTTTTTGCACAGTTGCTGCACAACTGGTTTGTTTTGCCTGCAATTGGTACAATATTCCCGCATTTTGCACATTTCATTGTGACTTTTTGCGCTACTTTCACAAATTTGCCTGCAAGAAACAAAGCTTCAAATTCATCAACTTTAAGATTAAATCTTGTCAAAATTTCTTCTAAAGGAACTGTTTCTGCCGGTGCTGTCAAAACGTAGGTATTTATATCACTTACAAGTTTATTTTGTTCTTCAAAGCATTTGTCACAAATATCTCTTTTTGATGTTTGGAGAAATAATGCTCCGCATTTTTTACAATTAGCTGCATTAGCCATGTATAAACCCTCTCAATATTTATAGTAAAATCTTAGCTAAACAATCACTAAAAAGCAAGTAGGGGCATAAAAACCCGTTTTTGCTTTATCTCAACACAGACAACAGACAACAGAACAAACAATTTCTGCAATCTACAGGCAACGTCAGGCTGATGAATTAAGTTGACAAAGGATTTAAACAAATAGTATAAGTGTATTGTATTGTAAAAAAAAACAAAAAAATGCTACCTGTAAAGTAAATTTTTTTATACAATATTGTATAAGAGAAGAGAGATAAATTGGACAACCATTTCAACAGCTTTGACAATCTAGAAACATCAATCAGAAAATCCTCTGTTATTCAAGAGAGGATAAATCTTGTTTCAACTCATATGTACAAACAGTTTTTGGAATACCAACGCTCCACAATGAATTCTGCAGAGGTATTTTTAAAAATTGCTGACAATATGCGCTCAACCGTTGAATATCTAAAACAGTCCTTTGGCGCAAGAGGAGTCGCCACAGACAATATTTATTTTGAAGCTGATAACGACAACTCAGTACTTGTGCTTCATATCTTGTGGCATACAATAAGCTTTACCACAAAATGGAACAACCAGCCTCAGGCTCTTTACAGAGGGGTCGAAGTCCCTATGATATCCAACAGAATCATTGCAATGAAGGGCAATTTCTACGAAATAATCAAAGACGTAAAAGAAGAAGACCAGCTCAGAACAGTCCTTGAACAAGAGGTAGCCTCGTTATTTATCCCTGCTGAAAGAGGACAGAACTGCATTATAAAAATAAACCATCTTGGTAACAAAGAATTTTATATAAACCACATGGATGCCCCGAGAGAATTTCTGCTGAAAGTAATAGAAACAATATGCGGCGGCGGCATATACCACGAAGAATTAAGACAATAACAGGCTACATCAATGGCAGATATCCAAAAGGCACTGGAGCTTCAATCAAACGGCCAGTATGAAGAAGCAAAACAAATTTATCTCGAATTTCTCAAAGAAGAACCGGAGCAGCCGGATGTTTCAAACCTTCTGGGGCTGATTTATCTTAACACGGGAGAACTCTCTCTGGCCAAACAATACCTCAAGACAGCTCTAAAAGGGTTCCGTTGTGCTGATTTTTGCCGGAACATGGGGCTTGTTTATTACAAAGAAAAAAATTACGACGAAGCAATAAAACTGTTTGATGAAGCTATAAGCTACGAATCTGACAATGTTTACTTCATAAGAGATTTTGCAAAACTTGCACAAAAAGCACAACTCGTAGACTACTGCATAAAATTAACTAAAAGGTGCCTCGAACTCGACCCGAAAGACACTATAGGCATGATAAATTTAGGCCTTATGTACGAAAAAAAATACGACATGGTCTCAGCCAAAAAATGCTATATCAACTCTCTTAAAATCAAAAAAAGCTACGCAGCACTGCACAATCTCGGTATTTTATACAGAAATGAAGGAAATTATGCAGAATCCGAAAAATGTATAAAAGAAGCTCTTAAATACGATCCTAAAAATGTAATGTCCCATCTGAGCCTTGGCATGACTTATCTTATACAAAAAGATTTTGAAAACGGCTACAAACACTATATGAAAAAAAAGCCCGAAGTAGCTGCAATGTACAAAAACCACTGGGACGGAGCAGAACACAAAGACAAGACCCTTCTTGTTTATTATGATTCCGGTTTTGGCGACCAGATAATGTTTTGCCGTTATCTGAACCTTGTGAAAGACAAATTTAAAGAGGTAAAATTTTTCTGCTCGCATGAACTCGGACGTTTGTTTACAAAGAATTTTCCCGACATAAAGATAATTCATCAGGTAAAAGATGACTACGACTACAGCGACAATGTCATGTACCTAAATTATCATCTCGGGCTGGATTTTGAGCATATACCTTTTTCTGACGGATATTTGAACGCAGAAATTTCAAAAGATGAATGTTTTAATACACAAAACAAAAAAATAGGGCTTTTCTGGCAGGGGAACTATGACGGATACTCAAACCGTGCAATAAAACTCAAAGAACTCGCTCCCCTGTTAACTCTTGAAAACTGCACCTTTTACGGTTTTACAAAAGATGACAAAGACAATCAGATAGAAGAATTTTCGCAAATAATAAATACCGGCAAAGACCTTAAAGATTTTTACGACACCGCAACAAAACTAAAAGCACTGGATTTGTTCATCACAATAGATACTGCCGCAGCAAACCTCGCCGGTGCGCTCGGGGTAAAAACACTGTTTTTGCTGCCAAAAGTAAATGAATGGAGATGGTTCTCCGATACCAAAACGACTCCGTGGTACTCCTCTTTTACGATTTACAAACAAAAAGAAGACAGAAACTGGCAGCCTGTTATAGAAGAAATTCTGCAAGATTTAAAAAAATCCTTCTAACCACTTGACACTTTAACATGTCCTTAATATTATAATCCTATGCCGAAGTGGCTCAATGGTAGAGCAACGGTTTTGTAAACCGTAGGTTGTAGGTTCGATTCCTATCTTCGGCATTTTTTATAATCTGCGCCTTCGTAGCGCAGGGGTAGCGCACTCCCTTGGTAAGGGAGAGGCCACGGGTTCAAATCCCGTCGAAGGCAGATTTCTTCTAGAGAGTGCAACAATTGAATATGGGTAGATGGCCGAGTGGCTAAAGGCGACAGACTGTAAATCTGTTCCCGCGAGGGTACGGTGGTTCGAATCCACCTCTGCCCAAACTTTTTAAAAGACTCCGATAGGGGTCTTTTTTATTGAGGTGGATTCGAACAAATCTCTATACTGCTCGCAGATACTTCGTATCTGACTTAGCATACCTCCATCCGTAACGTGCCACAGGCACCTTCCGCACGGAGTCCTTACCTCTGCCCAAACTTTTTAAAAGACTCCGATAGGGGTCTTTTTTATTGAGGTGGATTCGAACAAATCTCTATACTGCTCGCAGATACTTCGTATCTGACTTAGCATACCTCCATCCGTAACGTGCCACAGGCACCTTCCGCACGGAGTCCTTACCTCTGCCCAAACTTTTTAAAAGACTCCGAAAGGGGTCTTTTTTAATAAAAAATTATTGCAGCACCACATACTTTTTCAAAATCTCTTTTTGAAAACTCTCGGGGAGATTTTCAAACTTCACCACATCAACAAGAAACGGAATATTACTTTCTTCTAAAGCCGTTTTTAAAACAGAAATATCACCTTCACCGACAATTGCAATATCCAAATCACTGCCGCTATGAGCAAACCCGTCTATACGACTTCCATAAGCCCACACTTGCGCATCAGGTACTGTTTTATTAAAAATAATTTTTAATTCATCCAAAAAACGCTGCTCTATAAAAATATCAGTCATTTTCTATAACCTGTATAAGTTTTTCTGTATCTTTAAGAAAATCATCCACCAGTATCAATGTTTCTTTTGCAAATTGCTCTCCATAATCATGAGCGGTAGAATTTCTATTATCCAGACATTTATGCAAATATTCAGTGTTTATTTCGCTCATAAAATTAATTTTTCTCAAATATTACTAAATATAGCATATAAAATTGTTTTTTATACTGTCAAATTTGATTTTGCGCATATATTCTTCATTGTATCAAAACAATGTGTATACATATTTCCATTATTTTCACGCCCGTCAATCCTGCCTATAAAATCTTTAAAAACAGACTCAGATGTATTCACTCCAGAAGCTTGCGCAGCTTTCGTACATTTTGCGTCAAGAATTCCCGTTGCTTGAACAAATTCCTTTTTCTGTGCCGGAGTCATAACATTATAGAATTTTTCAAAATTAGGGTAATCAACAAGAGGACACCACAAATCATACTTTGTATTGAGATGTGCATCAACATCATACTTATAAAAATCAATTATATATATACTTTTATTTTTATAATCAATCAAATAATTATTAGGATTAAAACTATCGGCTTTGTACCCTTTATCATCAATTATTTTCAATTTCCTTGCAAAATCATCGAAAGTTTCTTGCGGAAATTTTGCTATATTTTTTACATCAGCCAAAAAGTCTGATGCTTCTTTTACAGTTATCTCTGTATTATTTTTACGGTGAGCAGACCAGTCTTTTACAGAATGGGGTTTTGCATCAATTCTTTTCAAAATTTTGACAGTATCATCAAACCTTGCAATTTCCTGCCCCATATTAAAACCTGAAAAAACATCCGCCGTTTGTTGAATAACGTTATTAAAACTATGCGTAAAATCATTATGCTTTGTATTAACTTTTATAACCCAATTTTCCAACAAAGGACTGTCAAATTTATATACAACAGAATTTTGCCCCGTACCAAGAATATTCTTTTCCGTGCAGTTGGCAAGATAATCAGCTGCCGTATTAATATTAGCTTCTTTCAACTTTTTCAAAAATGCGGAAAAATTATAAAATTCTTCCTGATATGGCTTTATTGACTGAATTGCTGTTTTTTTATTTTTAGTTCTTATTGCAACAGCTGCAGCACCAGCAACAGCCATACAGCCCAGCCCTGCCGTTAAATATTTGGATTTATTAAAATTATTATCCACATTGGAATTATTAGATAATTCCTTTTTTTCTTTCTGTGTTTTATCAGAATTGGAACGGCCAAAACAAGAAAAAAAGTCCGCTTTGCTTAATTGAACAGATTGCAGCATTTTTATATCCTTAAATAATGAGACCCGTAAAAATAATAATATTTCCAAATAATTACGTCAACTATACAAAATATTCTTTTATAACTCAAATCTCTGATATAATTTTTATAAAAAACTAAAAAATCGGAGTTTATATGAATTTTGACCTTCACAGCTGGCTTGAAAATTTTACAAACGAAATCCTGAAACACTTTGACAAACGTGTACTTTTTATAGGTTATCAAGGGAGTTATAAAAGAGGCGAAGCTGCCTCAAACAGCGATGTTGATATGGTCGTAATCCTTGACAAAGCGGATATCGAAGATTTAAAAATATACAGACAAATTGTTCAAAATCTGCCACACAGTGAAAAGGCATGCGGATTTTTCGGCGGGAGCCAAGAAGTAATAAACTGGCCAAAATCGGATATTTTTCAGCTTATATACGACACAGCACCTCTTTATGGAAATCTGGACAATATTGCGCCGAAAATAACAAAAGAAGATGTAAAAACAGCCGTCAAAAACGGAGCAGCAAACCTCTATCACGCAGCTGTCCACAGTTTTCTTTATGACAAAGACAAAAAATCCTCTCTGACGGAATTGTTCAAAGGGACATTTTTTGTGCTTCAGGCATTGTATTTTTATAAAACAAAAAATTACATCTGCACTAAAAAAGAACTCCTGCCTCTATTACAGAATCAGGACAAAGAAATTCTACAGCTTTGCATTGACAGAAAAAATTTCGCTCAACACAACGACGAAGAAATCGAAGCTGCATACAACAAATTAATCCTATGGGCTTCAGAATTAATTACAGAAAAAGGGGAGAATAATAAATAATTCCCCCCACATTCTTTTTACACCATTTTTGCGTCTGTCAGCGTAAACTGGGTCAGAGAATATTCTTTTACCTGTATTACCATAAAAATCATATCTGTACTGCCTGCGTTTTCTACAGTTCTGATTCCGTCCGGCGCAACTCTTGCTGCGGAGCCTTCTTTCATCTCCAATCTGCAATTGTCCACCTCCAAAACAGCTGTGCCTTTAAGTACAAGATAAATTTCTTCGTTCTGTGTATGGGCATGTTTAAAAGGAACTTTATACCCGACAGGAGCGTAGTTTATAGAAAATTATGGTTCGACATCTAACTATTGTCAAGACCATTGAACAATTATTTTTCGCTCCGGTGTGAAAAACCTCTGACAATACCGTTTTTCAAAGCTTTAAAAAACCTCGGTCTTAGCCAGAAAAAAGGAACTCGTTTTAAATACCTGAGATAACTGTACACATTTGACACAAACTGCCAGAGAGCCGACGGGCTGCCCCATCCGGTTTTTGACATATAATAAAAGAACTTTTTCTTAAACGGCATAAACGAACCGAACAGCCAAGGCTTTGACCCGCCTATAAAATGTACTATGCCATAATTCATTTCGTAAGTAGAAAAAGAATAAAAATTCAACGTCTGCACATTCCACATATCAGGAAGCTGCAAAATCTTGCCTTTAAACACATCATTTATTATTTCCTGATCGCCGCAGGAAATTTTTTCCTTATTTTGTTCAATATAGTCAAAAATCAATTTTTCGGCGTTTTCTTCTCTCCATTTTTTCAAATTTATCAAAAGCACTCCGGAATTTATAATCCCGTCACTACGTCCGAGATGGTCAACAACCCCCGCACAGAAATTGTCCTCAAAATCAGTGAAATACAATTCGCTCAAACTTTTTTCGACAATAATATCGCTATCCAGATACAAAACTCTATCCTCTACATCGAGCAGACTGGCAGCCCGCAGTCTGAAATAAGAAGGCAATGTAATATGAGAAAGCGTTCTTACCTCTTTACAAACCTCAAAAAAGTCTTCTGTCGGCGTGATGATTTTTATTTCACAATTTTTAAGATTTTTCAAAGCCAAAAAATTAGCAATATTCTCTTCAGACAAATGGTAAGCAAGAATATGAAAAACAAACGACTCATCTTCTTTGGAATTTAATAAAACCGATGCAATAACAACACCTGCATATTTTGCATAATTGTCATCACACGCCAGACAAATATTAAGAATTGACAATTTTTACTCCTTTTTTGCATGCACGCAAATTTTTTATTCAAAATAGCACTAAAATTGCATACATGCAACATGAAGAATTAATAAAACTCGGACAGCATATCAAAAAGCTAAGAAAAGAAAAAAAACTCACTCTGAGCGCACTCTGCTACCGCAACGGGCTGGAACCGTCTACAGTAAGCCGAATCGAAGCAGGTATTGTCGAAGCAAAATACCTTACTTTGCTAAAACTGGCAAAAGCATTTAATATCAAAATATCCGAACTTTTAGATTTTCAATAATTTTATAATTTGTTATAAACAGTTGATTAGCCTTATTTATTTTGCAATTTTTGTTTTAATCTGCAATATTCCTTATAATCAGTACCCCACTGCATCATTGCTTCGAGTACCGGAGCCAGTGAATAACCCACATCCGTCAAAGAATATTCCACTCTCGGCGGAATTTCGGCAAAAGCTTTTCTTATGACAATTTCGTCTTCTTCCAGCTCTCTCAATGCAGATGTCAGGGATTTTTGCGATGCGCCTGTCATCTTTTTCAATTCGCCAAAACGCTTTTTCCCCTCTAACAAATCTCTGATTACAAACACTTTCCACTTGTTTGAAAGCAGTTTTAAAACCTCATTTATAGCCTCGGGCGAGTGTGCTGCAGCCTTTTTCATATTTTTATTCACCTATAGTATCAAACTGAAACCAAGACATATAATAACACACTTTATTTCTTTCTGTACAAAGTCATAGTAACAAGACCCTTTACAATAAATTCCGGTGTATATTCCTGTTTTATAAAACTGCACACACTGCCGGCATAATCACAAAAACCGCCCTGCGCATATACTCTGTACAACATATCTGCCAAAAGAACATAATCCGGCGGATTTTTCTTAATATCGTTCAGAATCCTTTCCTGCCCGAAAATATCCACATTAACAGGGATAAGATAGTAGTATCTGTTGTCAGAATCTCTCTGCGCCAAAAAGTTTATGATTGAACCTTCCGGCACAACCAGAATCTTTGCATTTTTCGGAGTTTTTTCTCTTATATATTTGATAAGTTCATTTTGTGCAGGATAAAAATCTCTTATTAATATAAATCCCTGAGGGTTCACAACAGCATAATTGTCAGTAGTAACAACTCTGTGAATGTTATAGAAAAAGCACGATGCCATTGCCATTATACAAAAATACATAACAGCAGAACACCACGCCTTTTTAATATTTTCAGGCATTTTTAACGGAACATAAACCACTAAAAATATAACAAACGGCATAAACATTGCTGTCAGAGTAAAAGTGCCGTAGCAGGTAATTATTACGCTAAAAAGCCCCTTCAAAGACACGCACAGCGCAGCTGTAAGCAAAAACAAAAACATTTTGTCCTGCTGAGGGATTTGTTCAATTTTTACTTTTTGTTTAAAAATACGCCACAAAATATAAACAACGGCAACGGCAAAAATCAAAAGACATGCCATGCCCATCCAGCAGAATATGCTTTCGTAATAATCTTTTACCACCTTAAAGTTGTCAACTACAACATAAACAGAAAAACATACCGACAAAAATTTTATTACGGTCTTGACCCATTTTTGTACAACATATTTTTCACCCGCATAATTAATTGCAAACAAAACAACAAACGGAAGCCACAGCATTTTTATTGCTTTTAAAACCATGCCGGCAATTGTTGCAACCACCTGAGGGTTAAAATATAGACCGTATTGATAATAAAAGAAATTCGTTGCAGGAGCGTTCACCAGTTTTTTTATCAGGACAAAAGCCTCTATAAAATCATTAAAACTTGCGCCCTGTAATAACAAAATACCAAACGAAACAACAGGAACGGCAAAAAATGCACCTATTGCATACAAATATTTTTTCCAATCTTTTTTAAGCCAGAAAGGCAAAAGCAAAAACAACAGACAAAAATAAGGCAAATCCTCAATTTTATTTGCAAAAGAAAAACCTGCAAACAAAAATGCCAGAACCAAATCTTTTGTCTTTTTTTCTTTTATATAAACCAAGGCAAAAAACAATGACAGCAAAAATCCCGACAGGGCATACAGCGCATTGTAAGAATATGAAAAAATAAAATTAAAAAAGTTTTTTGCATACGCACACACAAACACAACAAGCCCGCATACTGCAATGGCTACACGTTTTCTGGCGAACAGTCTTGTTGTATAAAACACCGTAAACAGTATGACAAGAGAATTTATAAACCCTGCAAAATAAAGCGTATTAAGATTTACGCCGAAAATATAATATAGCAGAGCATTTATCTGATATCCCACAGGGCCGTAAACATTAAAAATATCCTTGTACAGCACCTGACCTTTCATCACCTGCCACGGCAAATACGCCTCTCTGCTGACATCTACTAGATATACATCCTGTTTTCCGTAAAAAAGAAAAAACAAAACTGCTGATACGGCAAATATCAACAACAATTCCCCTATATTATATTTTTTTGCAAATTTTATAAACTTTTCCATACAAATTGTGTTCTCCATCTATTTTGATTATACTATATAAAATATAGGGGATTAAGAATGATAAATAATAAAAAAATTGTAGTAATAATGCCTGCATACAATGCAGAAAAAACACTCGAACAAACATATAACGAGCTTTATAAAGACATAGTGGACGAGATTATTCTCGTAGACGACAATTCGTCCGACCAAACAAAAGAAGTTGCAAAAAGACTGGGCATAACAACCCTTGTTCACGATAAAAACAAAGGCTACGGCGGAAACCAAAAAACCTGCTACACAGCCGCACTAAAAACAAATGCCGACATTGTTATCATGGTGCATCCTGATTATCAATACACACCAAAACTCGTACCGGCAATGGCAACAATGCTTGCATTTGATGAATACGATGCCTGCATTGCCTCAAGATTTATAGGCAAAGGCGCACTGGAAGGCGGTATGCCTCTATACAAATTTGTTGCAAACAAATTCCTGACCTTCTTCCAGAATCTGGTAATGGGAGAACGTCTTACCGAATACCACACAGGGTTTAGAGCTTTTACAAAAGAAGTTCTGGAAAAATGTCCGCTCAAAGACTGCGATGACGACTTTGTATTCGACAACGAAATGCTTGCATTGATTTTCTACAAAGGTTTTGCAATAGGTCAGATAAGCTGCCCGACAAAATACTTTCCTGACGCTTCATCCATAAACTTTATGAGAAGCTGCAAATACGGACTCGGTGTTTTAAAAACAAGCATCCTGTTCGCTCTTGCAAAATCAGGTATTTACAAATCCAAAATCTTTAGAAATGATGCAAAAATTCTCGATAAAAATGAAGAACTGCCTTATTTTCAGGGATAATTTATGAACTTATTAAAAACAATATTAAAACCTGAAAATATTTTTGTTATTTTAGCCGTTTTTTGGGGGATAATCCTGACATTCGTAAATCCGCCTTTTCAGAGTTTTGATGAGCCGGAACACTTTTATAAAATTTATGCATTTACAGAAGGCACTCTAAACTTTAAAAAAATAACATCAATAACAGACGGAACACTGATTTTTGACGAACCAAAAACTCTGCCGGCTCAAATCATTCCGGTAAACATTGTGAGAATAATAGTTGAAGCAAAAAAATTAAACCCGTATTTTGATGAAAACAAAAAAATCTATCCCGCACAAAAAATTTCGCCTCAGACTATTCTTGCCCAATCAAAATACCCTCTGGATAAAAATTTTAAAACAATTGTTGTTCACATGATACCTTCATACACAATTGTATCTTATACCCCCCATACAATAACTCTGGCTATACTCAAAGCCCTCAACACACCTCCAGTTTATATGATGTTTATCTTAAGATTGTGTTCACTGTTTTTGTACACGGCATTGATTTATGCAGCAATAAAACTGACACCTGTAAAAAAATACACTTTTGCTCTTATCTGTATTGCCCCGCTGCCAATTTATCTCGGAGCAACAATAAATACAGACCACCTTGTAATCGGACTTTGTTTTTTGCTCATTGCCTATACACTAAGACTGATTTATAAAACCGAAAAAATTGACACAAAAAAACTTCTGCTGTTTTTTCTTTTGATATTTTTAATTTGTGTCTGTAAATTCACATACCTGCCAATGATTCTGCTATTTTTGACAATACCTGAAGAAAAATTTTTATCAGCAGGTTTAAAAATAAAATCCTTTATTAAAATGCTGATTGTATGCTCAGGCTGGATAACAGGATTTATCTTGTACAACATAAATATATTTAAAGGCACATTCACCTATTACAACAAAAATGCACTAAATGCGATTATCTCCATATTTCAGCATCCTATAGATTACATTATACGCATAATAAAAACTTTAATTTTCTACTTTAACGAATACACAACCAGAATGCTCTCTGACTTTGGTTGTTCTGACACGAATGTATCCGGATTATTAATCACCGCATATTTTATTCTGCTTATTTTTACTGCAATATATTATGACAAACAAGAAAAACCGTTCTCTCAAAAACAAAAATACATTTTTTCTTTCATATTTATTGCCGTACTAATATTGACACTGAGTGCAAACTACATCATTTTTGCTTACAGTCCGAGAGGATTGATAGAAGGATTTAAAGGCAGATATTTGCTGCCGGTTTTGCCGTTGTTTTTATTTTTATTTGACAACAGCAAATTTAAACAATGCAAAACAAATCTGTTTGTCGTCAGTATCGTATACTCGCTGATATTTATGCTGTGTTTTATTTTTACGTTAATAAACAGATATTATTTCATATAACAAAGAGAACAAAACCAGCATTTATGCCCTTTATTTTTAATAAATAAAGGAAAATTTTTTGCCTGTTGACATTTTATAGACAAATGTCTATAATAATAATATGTTAAATCAAAATATGAGCGAAAAACAAAAAAACTTTTTTGAAAACCTCAAAAAAGCATACGGAAAAGAACCTCTTCCGAGTTTTGAAAAAATTGCACAGTCCTTTGGCTTTAAGCACAAAAATTCTGTATGGCAGTATTTCAAAAAACTAAAAGAACTGGATTTGGTAAAAGAAAAAAACGGCAAATTCTTTATAAATCCGGACTGCTTCGGAGCTATTCTTTTTACATCTTCTGTCAGAGCCGGCTTTGCTACGGTAGCGGAAGACAGCATAGAAAAAAGGGTTTCTCTTGATTCTGACTTTGATTTGGACAACCCTTCCGTTTTCATGTTCACTGTTTCCGGCGATTCCATGGTCAATGCAGGAATTTTTGACGGAGATAAAGTCATAGTGAAAAAAACACCGTACGCAAAAAACGGAGATATTGTTCTGGCTTACATCGATAACGGTTACACGCTCAAAACCTACCGGCAAAAAGACGGAAAAATATGGCTCCAGCCGGAGAATCCGCAATATCCGATAATTGAGCCGAAAGAATCCCTCACAATTTTTGGAGTGGCGACAGGGATTGCAAGACAGTTATAAAAACTCTAGATATCCTTCCTAATACAATCAACAGCGGGGGTCTCATGTTAACTTGCAGATCACAAATTAGATAAGGGATAATAACCCCCCGCTATATTTCTTTATCTCCCCCAATAGTTTAATAAGGTTATATAAAATGGCAGAAATAGCACTTGTAGATTGCAACAACTTTTTTGTTTCCTGTGAACAACTTATGAATCCCGCACTCAGAAACAGAGCGGTCTGCGTTTTGAGCAACAATGACGGATGTATAATTGCACGCTCAAAAGAAGCAAAACAAATGGGAATCCCCATGGGCTACCCGCTTTTTAAAGCAAAAAAAGAATTCAAAAACGTAATCTATATTTCCAGGAACTTTGGCCTGTATCACGATATTTCAAAAAGAATTATCCTCAAACTAATGAGCTATACTCCGGAAGTTGAACAATACTCAATAGACGAAGCTTTCTTGGATTTGACAGGGCTAAAAAAACTTTACCGCTGTTCTTACGAAGAAATAATTGCAAAAATAAAAACAGAAATAGAAGCAGAAATCGGAGTGCCTGTTTCAATAGGGCTTGCGCCAACAAAAACACTGGCAAAACTTGCCTGTGAAAAAGCAAAAAAAGACAAAAACCTAAACGGACTCTGCCGCATCTACAGACACGACATTGACGAAATACTAAAACGCACACAGATAGAAGATATCTGGGGAATAGGAAAAAACTCTGCAGCACTGTTTCACAAATACGGGATTTATAAATGCAGCGAAATTGTAAAACAAAACGACTTCTGGCTGAAAAAAATCTGGGGTAAAAGAGGGCTGGAACTCAAAATGGAACTGGCAGGAGAAAGTGCAAACCCCGTCCAGAGCAAAATAGAACTGCCAAAATCCATTCAAAAAACCAGTGCTTTTTCTCATTTTACGCAGGACAAAGACTATATAAAAGGCTCATTGCACTACCATTCGCATCAGGTATGCTCAAAATTGCGCAAACTCGGACTGCAAACGGAAATTATATTTGTTATGTTAAGGACAAAGGATTTTAGAGTATATACAGAAAAAATTGTACTGCCTGAACCGACAGACAGTGAATTTCTTGTAAACCAGTATGCGGACAAGCTATTGGACAAACTTTATGACAAAAATATAATCTACCGTTCCTCAGGGATTTATGCGGACAAACTTTCGGAAAAAGCTTCTTCCCAGCTCTTTTTGTTCGAGGATGAAAAAACAAAAAAAGCTAAAAAAATTGCACAGGTCTGGGATAACATAGAAAAAAAATACGGCAGAAACTCTTTCCAAATAGGGATAACAAAAGACCCGCAGGAGGAAAGCAAATTGCACGGACAAAATTTCTTTTCATAAAATCAATAAAAAAGGAAAAGGCTCTGATGTTATCAGAGCCATATAATTCTAAACACATATATTTTTAAACTATAAACTATATAAGGATTGTGTTTAGATATATTTGTTATACTTACCATTCGATGATTACAGCGCCATAACCGCCTTTACCGCCTCTGCTATAAACACCTGGTGAATCAGATGCACTGCCGCCTCCGCCGCCTGCACCAAATGAAGTACCCGGACCTCCATCTTCTTCACAAATAGCAGGCTGAATAACAGGGGCTCCATCACTCATGACTTGCGTTGTTGTTATTTTATAATCAGCACAAACTTTTTCGTATTTAATATTGTCATCATTAAAACAAAGAGTATTTTTATAAATATCTTCATAATTTTTATAACCAGCAAATTCTGTCATTTCCTCATCACCATCATTAAATTCAGGGAAATGACCCTTTATTCTTGTCCAAGCAAGATGAGATGTCATAGGTGAACCTAACGAATAATTATTCTTAAAATAAGGATACAAGTCTAGTAATTCAAAATAATTAACGATATCATTTCTTGATGTTCCTGCAGATTTGTTAAAAGGTGTAATATCCTCTGGCTGATTATTTCCTATAGATTGCTTCAACTCAATTTTATTGCCAACTTTTATAAAGCCCTTTGGTACAACCTCAATACCTGTTGACTCATCAACATTGTCCTCCTGTATCTTTGTTGTATTTGCATCAATAATATTACATACAACCTTTGTGCATGTTTTTTCTGCAACTGTTACAGGAACTGTCCCGCCAGGAATTACCTTCCTCGGAGTACAAGCAGGTGCTGGCGTACCACCACCCCTTAATGAAAATTGAGAATGTTCTCCATATGCAGGTTCTGTCAAAGTTTCATCAGCAAAACCGCCCTCGCCGCCGTATCCATAAAAGACTCTACCCTGAACATTTCCTTTCATGTTTTTTGCAATAACAGTTCCACCACGCTCTCCTGCATCAGCAACATCAGGGATTGTAACAACAACTTGCCCCTCTAATGATGGAACGAAATATGAGTTTGGAACTGCAGCTTTTCCACCACTACCAAACTTTTTCCATGTTTTTGCAACTATACCATACCCGCTAACACCTGCTGTTGCAGAGCTAGCTTTATGAGAGCCGCCATCTCCACCATTACCATATGTTGTAATGTTACCAGCAATATCCTTATATTGATTTATAGCTCCGGAGTTTGCAGGATCTTTAAAAGTATAATAATCGCCTTGTTTACCGTCTTTACCAGGCATACCAACAGCAAAGCCGTTTACGACTTCACCATTTATTTCCAGTGATGAATAATGTTCTGCAAATATTACATCTCGGCCATATCCTTTATCACCACCACGGCATTTCCATTTTGAGCAGCCTATAGAATCACCGCCTTGACCGCCTTGCACAACAATTTTTGTTTTATTGTCAGCACCTTCTGAATACATAAAAGAAGAATTACCACCATCTTCTCCTCTTGGATGACCAGTAGAATTACTCAAACCGCCATGGTATTCTCCGCCCTTGGGATTACCACCACCACCTATTGTCAATTTATATGATGTCCCTTTATATAAAGGGATAAATCCTTCAAAACGGCCGCCGCCACCGCCGCCGCCACCTGTCCCAGAAGACTCACTTTGACCGCCGCCACCACCGCCGCCGCCAGCTATAACAATCACATCATACAAATCTGTACGCTCTGGAGAAAACGATGTAACACCAGCGGATGTTTGTTTAGCAAGAACTTCTCTATAAGATTCACCATTACCGCCGCCACCGCCGCCGCCAACGACAGTAATTCCATACTGTTTGCCTCTTGATGTAGTAAATACACAAGAATCTTTATTTGTAGGTGTCCAAGTATCCGGATTATTTATATCCCCTTCACCAAGGTTTTTATCATAATAAACATACAATCCTTGACTGTTTCTGGTACAAATCCACATACCTCTTGTTCCTAATGAAGGATCACGTTTTTTCTTTGTCAAAATCGGTATAGACGCTATTGTGATTAAACACACGATTAAAAGTGTAATCAACGCTTCTGCTAGCGAAAATCCTTGCTTTTCTTTTCGGCTGTTTTGCTTTTTGATATCTTTCATATTTGCTCCTTATATAGACCCGTTATTTTCATCTTAAATCTATATTCGGAACTTTTCAGCCTATCTTGACATAATCCAGCGTCCCTTACCTTACCTTACCTTACAGAAGAGCTTATCTGGCTTGACTTTCGGTGTCAATAAACTCGTGTTTACATTTTGTTACAAATTGTCTTTTTATTAAATTATCTTAACAAAAAGACTGCCGTAATATCGTATAATACGGCAGCCTTTTTTATTTTTATTTTTATTTTGTTACTGAATTTAGAATGCGCACATTCTGTGTACACGAACAAAGTTTGTTCTTCCTGTGATAAGTTTAGGAATAGAACCTATGATAATAACTCTGTCGTCTTTTTTGAATTCAGTTTTTTCGAGCAATAATTTGTCAATCTTTTTGAGCAAATCATCATTCAAAACAACGTCCCAATCCTTCTGATAAGGATGCATATCCCAGAACAGGTTAAGTTTTCTGCAAACTTTTTCGCTGTCAGAAATTGCAAGTACAGGAACAGACGGTCTGAGTTTTGAAAGCAGTTTAACTGTGTATCCTGTGTGAGTGAAAGCAAGAATAGCTTTTGCACCCAAATCATGAGCCATTTTTACTGCAGCACCTGCAACAGCCTGCGGAGTAGGTTCATAATCAGGATTCATCGGCAAATCAAGATTGTAGCTAACAAAATTGCTCTGTTCAACATCATGTGCAATCATAGCCATCATCTTAACAGCTTCGACAGGGTGTTTGCCTGCAGCAGTTTCGCCGGAAAGCATAACAGCATCAGCACCGTCAAGGATTGCGTTTGCTACGTCAGAAGCTTCTGCTCTTGTCGGAATCGGATTTTCTATCATAGATTCCAGCATCTGTGTTGCAACGATACAAGTTTTTCTGTGAGCATAAGCTGCGTCAATAATCTGTTTTTGAACCATCGGAACTTTCTCCGGTGCAAGTTCAATACCGAGGTCACCACGAGCAACCATTACTGCATCAACTACATCAAGAATAGACTCGATGTTTTTAACAGCTTCAGGTTTTTCAATTTTTGCAACAATCGGCATATCAGAACCAAAATGGCTCAAATATTTTTTAGCGAGCATGATATCGTCTTTATCTCTTACAAAAGACAATGCCAGATAATCAGCATCATTGTCTACAGCAAATTTGATAAAGTCAACGTCACGCTCTGTAATTGCAGAAAGGCTCTTTGTTCCGCCCGGGATGTTTATACCTTTTCTCGGTTTTAACAATTCGCCGTCAATAACTTTTACATGTACTTTAGAACCTTCTTTTCTTAGAACCTGAATTCTGATTTTACCGTCGTCGAGAAGAATATATTCACCTTCGTGTACATCATCTGCAACACCTTTGTAATCAACAGGAACAATATTCGGATCAGTTTGTTCCAAACCGTATTCCAAAACCAATTCTTTACCGGGTTCTATAGGAATAGGTTCGATTAAGTTGCCCACTCTGATTTTTGGCCCTTGAAGGTCAACCAGAACAGGGATAAAAGTTTTCAATCTTTTTTCTACATTTCTGATTTTTTTAATTGTTTCTGCATGAGCTTCTGCAGTGTTGTGAGAAGTGTTGATACGAAACATTGTTGCGCCTGAAAGCACGAGTTCTTCAATAGTTTCTTCTTCGCAGCTTGCAGGTCCGAGCGTGGCAACAATCTTTGTTTTGTTCTTTTTCATCATTTTTCTAATTCCTTATGTTGTTTCGACTAAAATATTTTTAAATTAAAAGGGCAAACCATAAGGAATGCCCTTAAAAAAACTATTGCTGATGTTCTTTTTGATATGCGTATGTAGCTTCCATTTCATCAATAGATGCATAAACACTATGGCATCCGCAATCTACGTGAACAACTTCGCCTGTAACACCGGAAGCAAGGTCAGAAACGAGGTACAAACCTGTTTTTCCTACATCTTCAAGTGAAACATTTCTTCTTAAAGGAGCTTTTAATATAGCAGCCTTGAGCATTCTGTCAAAGCCTGAAATGCCTTTTGCAGCAAGAGTTTTTACAGCACCTGCGGAAAGGCAGTTAACTCTGACACCGATTTTACCGAGGTTGTCTGCGAGATATCTTGCAGAAGCTTCAAGAGCAGCTTTTGCAACACCCATTACATTGTAGTTTGCAACAACTTTTTCAGAACCGAGATATGTAAGAGCGAGAATAGCACCGCCTTCGTTAAACAACGGTTTTGCAGCTCTAGCCAGCGTAACCAGTGAATAAGCACTAACACCCATAGCTGTATCCCAGCCTTCTTTTGATGTATCAATAAAATCGCCCATCAAATCTTCTTTATGAGCAAAAGCAACGGCATGGATTACAAAGTCCAATTTTCCGTATGTTTTTTCGTATTCGGCAAAAACCTGTTTAACCTGTTCTTCGTTAGTTACATCACATTCAACAATCATTTTTGCGTTCATTTCTTCAGCAAGCGGGCGTACACGTGATTCCATAGCTTCGTTTGCATAAGTAAAAGCTATTTCAGCACCTGCCTCGTGGATTTGTTTTGCAATAGCATAAGCAATACCTCTTGCGTTAGATACGCCAAAAATGATACCTTTTTTGCCTTCCATTAATTTCATAAAAAAATCTCCTTAATTAATATACCTGTATATTAGTATCAACATGCGCCAATGTCCATATTTTTGTCATGAGAATATTACCGATTTATAAAAAACCACGCAGTGTTTTTGCGTTTGTTAAGTGTAAATGTAACAATTTTGAATTTACTACTACAAATGTATTGGCAAATACAAAAAAAAGATGTAATATATATTAAGGTCATTAAATAATTTTTGTGTTTATTAAATTTACTTATCTCAGCAAAAATGCTCTGCGTTTTTGCGCAAAAAACCTAGAAAAGAGGGTGAAAAAATGTTTGGAAAAAATACTTTTAGAAAAATTTTATCTAATGCCGGCAACGGAAATTCAGATAAATCCAAAACATTCAGAAAACATATCTCCGAAAGATTATCTGCTCCTTTAAAAACTAACAATCTTGAAAGAATTCCGGGCCACGATATGCTGGCTTTTGAATAATTTTTAATCGAGTAGTTTGTTTTCATGCATCAAAAAAAGCTCCTGTACAAAATTCAGGAGCTTTTTTATTTTGTTTAATTCTATTGTCTATTTTACTTCCAGAACAAAACCGCCGTTGTCAGCGTTTTGGATAGCATTTTCATTCATTTTTGCTCTGAGATTTTTAATATATTTGTACACATAATCTCTCGGCAAATCAAGAACCTGAGCCAGTTCTTTTGCATAAACAATACTGTTTTTGTGATTCAAAAAATGCTCAAACACAGCCTGCTCACGTGGAGTTAAATTCTTTTTGAAAGTAATTTGAACATCCTCTGTAACAGACAAAGGTAATTCATTTGTTTCTGCTTTTTTAGCTTTTTCCGGCTGCAGTTTTTTCAATTCTGCTTTAATTTCTTTCTTGTCTGACTGTTTAAGAGTTTCTTTTTTAGAAGAAATTTCTTCTGATTTTTTAGACTTATTAACAGCTTTTTTCAAATCTTTTTCCACTTTAGCAGCAGAGATTTCTTTTTCTCTTTCAAAAGATTTTTGAGCCAGAGAGCTTATTCTTTCTGCCTTAAAATTAGATTTTGCAACAGACGGCTCGTCACTGGAAACATATCTGACCTCTGATGAATGTCTGTAAACCATATCCACCATATCGTTTGTTTCTTTTTCTTCTGAAATAACTTTGCCTAACCTTTTAGCATATTCCTCTAAAGTAATTCTCTCCAAAGAACTTCTCCACTGTCTGATTTCTTCTTTGGTCAAATAATCCGGCATATTAATAAATCTCCTTGACTAATATATAAACTGTCTGACTGTCCTAGCCCTGAACAAAACGTAAAGACCACTCCCTCTAAAGGTTACTTACGATGATTGTTTGATATTTGTATTTTTCAAATTACCAATGGGGCTTAAGTTATGTATAATTTAGCATGAAATTTGTATAAAAATCTCAAAATATGTAGCAATTTTTACAATGTAAATTTATTTATTTTGCTGTTGATTTTTTTGTTTTTTCATATTTCATATAGTCAACTGACTCCGACTACTTGTAGAACCTGTGCAATTGGCAAGTCCGTTTTGTTCAATAAGTCCGGCACAGGAAAAAAGTCCATGGGGTCACTTCCGTAGATATAAGTGAAGCCGCCTCAGACATTATTAAAACGCCATCAGTTTTTACAAACAGAACCGACAAGACTTTTTCTTACCATCATATCTGTTTCCAAAATTTCGTCTAATGTCGGATTCAAAATATTTTTGTGCTGCTCCATCATCTTTGCGGTAATTTCATAAATTTCCCACAGAGATATACGCCCGTTCAAAAACATATAAACAGCTTCTTCGTTTGCAGCATTCATCACAACGGGAAGGGTTCCGCCCTGTTTTCCCGCTTCAAAAGCAAGTTTCAAACATGGGAATTTTTCCATATCAGGTTCTTCAAAATCCAACCTGCCCGCTTTTACAAAATCGAAACTTCTTGTTTCTATCCCCTCAAACCTGTGCGGATAAGTAAGCGTATACTGTATAGGTATGTGCATTGAAGGGAACCCGAGCTGTGCTATTACACTGCCGTCAATGTATTCTACCGCACTGTGGACAATGCTTTGCGGATGCACAACCACCTGAATTTTTTCATAAGGCATAGAAAACAAGTGATGCGCCTCTATAACCTCAAGCCCCTTATTCATCAACGTTGCAGAGTCTATTGTTATTTTTTTACCCATATTCCATCTTGGATGATGAAGGGTTTCTTCAACACTGGCATTTTTAATATCTTCTATTGTTTTTGTTCTAAAAGGCCCGCCTGATGCTGTAATAATAAGTTTTTCCACTTCTTCTCTGTTAGAAAGACACTGATGAATCGCACCGTGTTCCGAGTCAACGGGCAGTATTTTTACCCCTTTTTCTTTTGCCCTTGCCATTACAATGTCACCTGCCATAACAAGGGTTTCTTTATTTGCCAGAGCAACATCTATATTATTTTCTATAGCAGCAAGAGTAGGTTTTAGTCCTGTTTTTCCGGACACGGAAACAAGGATTCTTTCGTTTGTTTTGTCAGAGGCAATATCAACAAGCCCCTGTTCTCCAAAAACCACATTGAGTTTTGGAAATTCCTTTTGCAGTTTCAGAGCATTTTCTTCAGATTTTACACAGACATTCTTCGGCGCAACCAGTTTAATCTGTTCACGCAACAAATCTATATTATCTCCGCCCGTCAAAGAAATTATTTCAAAAAATCCTTGCATTTTTTGAACAACTTCTATTGCCTGTCTGCCTATTGACCCCGTAGAACCTATAATCGAAATCTTCATCTTTTCTTCCAAACCAATTTATCCCTAATAATAAAATTATAAAATAAATAAAAATTAATTAATAAAGATTATTTTCAGAACCAAAGTAACAATTATATTTTTTTTCATACCCTATAGTTGTTTTTGCATCATGTCCGGGGTAAACGTCTATGGAATCGTCAAGTTTAAATAATTTTTCTTTTATGGAATTGCTAATCTGAGCAAAACTTCCCCCCTCAAAATCAGTTCTGCCAACAGATGTATAAAACAGAGTATCACCCGAGAACAAACTGCTGCCAATCAAAAAACAGCAGCTGCCGGGAGTATGCCCCGGAGTGTGGATGACTTTGATTTCGTGGCTGCCGAGCTTAAAAGTATCAGATTCCGTAAATGTACGAATATTTTCAGGCGATTCGTAATTTTCCGCAAAACCGAAACGTGCCAGCTGTTTTGGCAAATTTTCTACAAGATATTTATCCTGCTCATGTACATAAACAGGAACATCTGCTATTTTTTGCGCTTCTCTTTCACCTAGAATATGGTCAAAATGACCGTGAGTGTTCAAAATATATTTTAAAACCGCACCGTATTTTTCAAGTTCTTTTTGGATAACGCCAAAATCTCCGCCCAAATCTATAACAATTGCCTCTTTTGTTTCTTCATCAATCAAAAGATAAGCGTTTGTGCCAATAAGCCCCAGCGGGAAAGTTTTTATAATCATTGTCCGTCCTTTATATGTATAATCCAACAGATTATAACATATAATCAACAGACTTTTTATTGGCCTCTATCTCTGCCTGCTGAGAGGCGGTTCTTTTTTCCGGAGGAATACTTTCCAATTTTTGACGGCGTTTATTTATAAAATAATTTCTCAACTTTTGCAAAAAATTGTCATTAGCTTCCGGCTTATCCAGCTGTGCAGAATCAGTAACATCGCCGACTTTTATGCTGGCGATAACGGGAGTATCAGTTTTTGACTGCCAGGATTGTCCCTGTATTTGCATATTTGGTACAAAATTCATACCCGTAACCATACAATGTCCTTCCTTTAACTTGTATGAGGCGGCCTCACTTGTGACTATTGGAATATTATTATAACACCTGTTAAGAAAATTTTTTGCTATTTGGGGCATGGAATTTGAAGTTTGGTAAAGAATTCGATAAATAGAAAGATGTAAGATATTATATTAATGGGAAAGAGTGTACTTAAACAACAATGAACTTAGGCGCATTAGCAAGTTTACTAAAAAATAACGATATTTTAATGGCAATAGGTATTGTCATAATTGTTGCTATGATGATTATACCTCTGCCGCCGATGCTGCTTGATATTCTATTGACGCTAAACATCTCTCTTTCCGTAATAATTTTACTTGTCTGCCTTTTTATTAAAGAGCCTCTGGAGTATTCTTCTTTCCCGATAATACTTCTTGTTGCGACGATTTTCCGTCTTGGCTTGAACGTAAGTTCAACAAGGCTAATCTTGCTATACGGGGCAGCAGGTGAGGTTATCAACTCTTTCGGACAATTTGTTGTCGGCGGCAACTACATTGTCGGTTTTATCATCTTTATCCTGCTTGTTGTTATCAACTTTATGGTAATCACAGGCGGTGCAACAAGGGTTGCGGAAGTATCCGCAAGATTTACATTGGACAGTATGCCGGGTAAACAGCTGTCCATCGACGCAGACCTCAACTCGGGGCTTATTAACGAAGATCAGGCAAAAGCAAGACGAAGAAAGCTGGAAAGAGAAGCCGATTTCTACGGTACCATGGATGGTGCGTCAAAGTTCGTAAAAGGTGATGCCACAGCAGGTATCATCATCACAGTCGTAAACATCTTTGCCGGTATTGTAATAGGTATGTGGCAGATGAAAATGGACATCATGACCGCACTAAACACATTCACCATCCTGACAGTCGGCGACGGACTTGTTTCTCAACTCCCTGCACTCTTAATCTCTTTTGCAACGGGTTTAATCGTATCAAGAGCCAGCGGACAGGAAGAATCTCTGAGCGATGACATCAAAAAAGAAATGTTCTCAAACCCGATAGTACTGGCTATTGTTTCCGTACTTCTGTTTCTTTTAGGCATGGTTCCCGGCATGCCGACATTGCCTTTTATCATTGTATCTCTGGCTATAGGCTGGCTTGCATACAGCAAAAACAAAGTTGAAAAAGTCAAAAAAGAAGAAGAAGTAAAAGCTGCCCAAGAAGCCCAAAAACAAGAAAGCGGACTCGGCAAAGTGGCAAAGAAAAAGAAAAAAGCCACAAGAGAAAGCGTCATGGAGCTTTTGAATGTAGAAACTATCGAAATGGAAATAGGCTACAGGCTCGTACCGCTTCTTGATGTAGAGCAGGGCGGAGATTTGCTCGAAAGAATTGCACAGATAAGAAGACAAACTGCTCTTGATTTGGGTATAGTTCTTCCGTCCATAAGGGTAAGGGACAATTTGCAGCTTCCGCCTAACAGTTATCAAATAAAACTGAAAGGCGTGGCAATAGAAAGCGGAGAAGTATATCCGGACAGAAGTCTTGCCATGAATGCAGGCGGCTCTGACAATGACCTTGGCATCAACGGAATCAGTGCTATAGAGCCGGCGTTTGGTCTTCCTGCAATCTGGGTCGAAGAAAAAGACAGAGAAATTGCCGAAAACTACGGCTACACTGTAGTAAGCCCCTCTGCCGTAATCTCTACACACCTGACAGAAGTTATCAAAAAGAATGCGGCAGAAATTATCTCACGTGCTGATATTCAACAGCTCATAGACAATCTTAAAAAAGAAGTGTCAGAAGAATATGTTGCGGATTTGATGAAGGATTTGTCAGTTGCAGAAGTCCAGCAAATCATCTACAACCTGTTAAGAGAACGTGTTTCTGTCAGAGATTTAAAAACAATTCTCGAGGTAATAAGCCTGCAGTCCCGTGTAAGCAAAAACGCAGATTACCTGACAGAACAGGTAAGACAAGCACTTTCAAGAAGTATTTGCAAACAAAATCTGGCAGACACAGGCGAGCTTTTGGCCGTAACACTGGCACCGGAAGTAGAAAACACTATTGCACAGGGTGTAAGCCCAGATGGCTCGAGTCTTACACTCGACCCTGAATTTACAAGGCAGCTTTTGGACAATCTCAATTATGAACTCGAAAAAGCAATCTCCAGCTCAGGCAATCAGCCGGTGCTTTTATGTTCTTCTCCCATAAGGCTTCCGTTCAGAAGACTCATCGAAAGAACGTATCCACAAATTGCCGTTATGTCGTATAATGAAATCAGCAACAATGTAAAAGCAAAATCAATAGGCGTTGTCAAAGTAGCTGCCGCAAGAGTATAAATTAAGAATAAGGAAAAATACAACCGGTATGAAAAATCTATTAAACAAAAATAAAAAAATATGTTTGGTTCCAGAAGATATAAAAGGTGCTTTGTCTACAGAAATACAAAAAATCACAACAAAATCCATTGATTTAAAACTCTCTGACAAAGATATCAAATATTACAAACAAGGCGACACAGTAGAGCTTTTTACCGTGGTAGAAGACGGAATGCTCTACTTCAAACCGATTGTAAAAGAGGTTGATAAAACCGAAAAAACAATAAAACTCGAATACACAAAAGAACAATACGAGCTGTTACAGCGTCGTGAATACACAAGAGTGGATTTCTCAAAAGAATTTACGCTCAAAGACAAAGAAAACTCTTATATCTGCGAGTGCATTGATATCTGTGCAGGCGGTATGAAATTTGCTACAGAGGCTGAGTTGAGCTGTGCAAAAGATTATATTATTGAATTTACACTCGAAAGCACTATACCGATACAATGTTTCTTCCAGCCCATACGTGTAGACAACGGCAAAAACAGCAAAACAAAAGCAAAGAACAAAAAAAATATTGTATCCGGACGATTTATTGCGCTCAAGAATATTGATAAAATAGCTATTGTCCAATTCTGTTTTAAAAAGCAAATGGAAAACACTAACAAATAACAACTATGGCAGGAAAAAGTATTACATACGCACAAAAACTAGGTGGAATGTTAGCCAGTCTAACAACTTTTGTGTGCTGTTGTCTTTTGTTTTTGACACTGCAGTCAATGACAATGAATGATTTAATCTACGCTCTTTCCATTATCATTCCTGCCGCATTGATTACGGGATTTTTGGGATTTCAAATAGGCAAAATTTTTGATTCCAAGAAAAAGAAAAAATCACTGAATAAATTTATAAAATAGAAAACAACTAAGGTAAAAATATGGCAAAACAAAAGCTTAATCCGATGAAAAACTTTAGAACAAAACTAAGCACACAGTTTGCAGCATTTACGACAATGTTGATTGCTATAACAGTCTTTTGTATTGCATGGTACTCAATTTTTACGGTAAACAATCTTGCCCAGCAAATTACCACACAATCAAAAGATTTGAATGATTCTATATCCATCACTCTTTTCCAAACACTGGGTGAAACACTGGAAACCAACGACTACACAAAACTCAAAAAATCTGCCCAAAAAATGGTAGACAGCAACATTGTTGCTCTTGTAATGGTTAAAGATGCAAAAACCAAAGAGACTCTGTTTGTTACCCATCCGAGTGAAAAACTGGCAGAAGTTTTTAAAGAAAACAAAATATCCGACAAATCTATTAAAAAGAAATCACTGGAAGATGCTATATACAAACAATCCGTCAACAAAAACGGAAAAATAATAGAACTCGGTTTCTACAACGAGCCTATTACAAAAATATATCTGGATATGCTGCGCGACAACATGCTCGCAATG
This sequence comes from Candidatus Gastranaerophilales bacterium, assembly GCA_944325885.1. GTDB lineage: Bacteria > Cyanobacteriota > Vampirovibrionia > Gastranaerophilales > Gastranaerophilaceae > Limenecus. Next base: position 82,585 of record CALVBT010000005.1, read on the forward strand.
GTATTTATCTTTATATTCTTAGGATTTTTCTTATCAAACTTAATTGCAGGAATACTGATAAAACCAATCAACATCCTCATAAAAAGTTTGGGAGATTTTGCAAAAGGGAACTTTTCTCACCGTCTGGAAGAAACAAACTATCTTGAAATTAACAGATTGATTCGTTCTTATAACGAAATGGCAGAATCCTTAGAAAAACTCTACCAGTCTTTGGAACAACAGGTCAAAGACAGAACAAAAGAATTGGAAGCTGCCTACTCAGAACTCAAAAGCACTCAGGCAATGATGGTTCACTCGGAAAAAATGAAATCACTGGGCGAGCTGGTTGCAGGTATTACTCACGAAATCAACAACCCCGTAAACTTTATCTACGGAAATTTAATCCACCTCAAAAATTATACAGCCGATATGATGTCAGTCATTGACCAGTACACAGAATATGATTCTGATTTAACAGAAGAACACAAAGAAAAAATTAAAGAACTCAAAGAAGAAATAGACCTCGACTTTTTAAAAGACGACCTGCCGGAACTCATCAGAAGCTGTCAGGAAGGTACGGAAAGAACAAAAAATATTGTACTGGATTTGAAAAACTTCTCCAGACTCGAAGAAGCTGTTATCAACAATGTTGATTTGCCAAAAGAAATTGATACAACTTTGAATATTTTGCACAACAAATTTAAAAACAAAATCACCGTTCACAAAGAATATCAAGAAAACCTTCCGCATGTAGAAGCATACGGCGGACAGCTCAATCAGGTATTTATGAATATTCTGGACAATGCAGCTTTTGCAATAAAAGAAAAAGGCGATGTGTGGATAAGATTAAAATCCGACGGCCAAAATGCTATAATAGAATTTGAAGACAACGGCTGCGGTATGAACGAAACTACCCGCAAAAAAGTATTCGACCCCTTCTTTACCACTAAAGAAGTAGGTCAGGGAACCGGCCTTGGTATGGCAATCAGCTATAAAGTAATAAAAAATCACAAAGGCAGAATCGAGCTTGAGTCACAAGAAGGCAAAGGCAGCAAATTTACTATCATTCTTCCTTTAAAAATGAGCAAATAACAACGGATGGAATAAAAAATGGACAAATATAACATATTACTTGTTGATGATGAAGAAGACAATCTGGCACTATTGTACAGAACGCTAAGAGGTACTTACAACCTCGAAAAAACGACTTCGCCTTTAAAAGCACTGGAAATTTTGAAGGAAAAACCTTTTGAGCTTGTTATCTCAGACCACAAAATGCCGGAGATGGACGGAGTAGAGTTTTTAAAACATGTCCAGCTGGAACACCCGAATGTAATGAGGATACTTTTAACAGCATATTCCGACGCCAATATTCTCATTGATGCAATCAATTATGCAAAAATATACAGATACATAAAAAAACCTTACAACCCTGAAGAACTCCAGCTTATTGTCGCCTCCGCACTGGAATACTATCAGCTGAAATATGACAATGACAAGCTGATAAACGACTTAAAAGAGCTTTTTTCAGGCACTATCAAAGCTATTATGGAAGCACTCGATGCAAAAGATTCTTACACTTCTGGCAGAAGCAAACGTATCACTTACTATTCTATCCTGATAGCAAAACAGCTCGGCCTTTCAACAATCGATATAGGAAAAGTAGAGCTTGCCGGTATGCTCCACGACATAGGAATGATAGGTGTGTCGGATGAAATTTTGTACAAAGTAGACTCTCTGACTCAGGAAGAATATGACGAAATAAAAAAACATATTACATACAGCGTAAAAATTCTCGAAGACATTAAACAGCTCAAAGATGTAGTGGAAATCATTAAATACCACCACGAAAAATACGACGGAACCGGCTACCCGTACGGAATTAAGGGAGAAGATATTCCTATAGGTTCACGTATTATCGCTGTGGCAGATGCATTTGACAGTGTTATTTCAAATCGCATATACAGAAACAAAGTCGAATTCACCGAAGCTCTGGAAAAAATAAAAGCAAGCTCCGGCACACAGTTTGACCCTATTGTTATAAAAGCTTTTGAAGAATGTTTTGACTCTATTGTCCAAACAATCAACGACGAGCAGAATACAAACGATAACAATAACTAGTTTATTACTCTTTGCGACAATGTTTTTCTTGCAGCTTCTATATATTATAAAATTGAAGGAGCTTTCATGCAGGAAAATTTGTTAAACAAAAAAAATTCCGATATCCACTCTGCCGAAAAATACATCGGAAAATATCTCAATGACCTGCAAAAACATTTTAGCCTCAGTGATGAACAGCTTGTTAAAATTTTAAAAAATTCATTAAATAACCTGAAAAAAAGAAAAAAAGAAAAAAAATGGTGGCATTTTTTCTAAAAAAATCATATTATATTATTAATTAGACTAATAATATGATATGATAAAACAATGAGCGAAGAAAAAAGAACAATTGAAGTTGATACAGAATTTTTGGAATCCTTATATGGTCTTGTGGGCAAAATCCCGCCCGGAGAAAAAGGTATCAATGTTGATTTGCTAAAGGATTTGATACTAGATATCAAACGCAAAATGGAACAAATCAAAACAGAAGCCATAGAATCCGTCACAAACCCAAAACCTAAAAAACAAGAAAACAATCTTGAATCAGACGGTATGGAAGAAAGCAACGGCAAGAGTATTTTAATAGTTGATGATTTGGGCGTTATTACATACCAGCTGGGTGTAATGTTCAGAAATCTCGGCTATGATGTCACCATCGCAAAAGAAATCTACGATGCAATATCAAAATACAAAAAAAACAACTACAAACTTGTCATAATGGACTTGTTCATTCCAACAGACAGAGAGGGTTTCTTGCTTTTGGATGAACTTGTAAAACTTTCAAAAATGAATGACAACAACACAGTCATAGGCGTTATGACCGCATCATCAAAAAAAGAACACCGCCAGTTATGCATGAAAAAAGGAGCAGACTTCTATATTGAAAAAGTAGAAGACTGGCAGAACGAATTGATTGAATACTGCGAAAAGAACTAACGCTTTAACAAACAATTATAAAAAAGCCGCTTCAGATTAAAGCGGCTTTTAAGTTAATACACTCCTATAATAAACACCGTAGCTAAATAATATTTTCTTTAATAGCTTTTACTGCAGCCTGAACTCTGTCATCAACGCACAATTTTTGTAAAATGCTGCAAACGTGCGCTTTTGCCGTATGAACAGAAACAATCAATTCTTTAGCAATCTCAGTGTTGCTCTTGCCTTTAACAAGCAGCCTCAACACCTCAAATTCTCTTTCCGTAAGCTGCGCTCTGGCATCAGAAATCTCTGACCCGCTTTGAAGATTTATGCTCTCAGGTTTCGGGAAAAGATTCAATGCAACCTGTGCAATAGCCGAATCTAACCAGCAGGCACCTTTTGCCACATTTCTGATTACAGAAGCAAGGGTCTTTGGGTCAATGTCTTTCAGACAATAAGCCGAAGCACCGGAACCCAGTGCAGCCAGCACCTCTTCTTCTCTGTCATGTGATGTAAGAATAATTACTCTTGTCTGAGGAGAAACCTCTTTTACCTTTTGAGTTGCTTCTATACCGTTCATTTCGGGCAAGCCCAAATCCATCAGGACTACCTGAGGTTTTTCTTTTTCTATAATCTCAAGGCCCTTTATGGCATCTTCTGCTTCTCCAACTACTTTGATATTCTCAAATTCGTTGATAGTGGAACGCAAGCCGACTCTTGTCAATTTGTAATCCTCAACAATAACGACTTTGATTAATTCATTGTTTTGCTCTACTGTTGTTGTTAACATGTCTAACCTTGCCCTTTCTCTAATAGAGTAATTAATTATTAGTTCATGACATTATTAACAAATAAAAAAATTAATAGATATTATCCACCTCGGCAATATTTTTAAAAAATCCTTTTGAATTTAGAATCTGTCCTATCATATAAAACGATCCCGAGATAACAATAAGAGCCTCTTTGTTCTCTGCTGCAAGGTACTCCAGCTCTTTTTGATTAATTTTTAATGCAGAAGGATACAAACTGTTCAAATCCTCATAAGGGACACTGTTTTTGTAATCAAAATCATAAAAATACACTTCGTCTTGAGGGCGGAACAAAATGTCCATAACCTTTTTGTAATCTTTTGTAGTCAAAGAGCCGTAAACCCAGACACGCTTTTTGTCCGGAAAATAATAATCAAGGCTTTCTCTCAATACTCTTGCACCGTCAGGATTGTGCGTACCGTCAATTAAAAGATTATGTTTTTTAATATACTGCATGCGGCAAGGCCAGTTTACGGTTTTCAAAGCCTTTTGCAACGCTTTTTCTTCTATTTCGTATCCGGATTTTCTCAAATAATCAATGACTTCAAACACAAGCTCAAGATTTTCTCTCTGCCACAGGCCCAGCAGGTTGAATTCGTATCTTTTTCCATTGTACAGAGCAAAGTTTTGGCCGTCCTCAAAAACAAGCTCCACTCTGTGCTGCGGTGTCAAAACATCACTGTGTTTTTGAAGAGCAATCTCTTTTATCGTGGGAAAACCCTTGTTCTCTGCACTGACAACTGTCGGATAGCCATCTTTTATTATTCCTGCTTTTTCAAAAGCTATTTTTTCTATAGTGTCGCCGAGCCTGTCTGTATGATCCAGACTAACCGACGTAATAACGGACAAAAGATTTTTACTTATTGCAGAAGTAGCATCCAGCCTTCCGCCCAGCCCCGTTTCTATTACGCAGATATCAGTTTCTTTATCCGCAAAATACTTATATGCAGCCACAGTCAAAAGCTCAAATTCCGTCAAATATATCCCGTTTATTTTGGCAAGCACGGCTATTTCCGTAATCAAATCCGAAAAATCAGTTTTTGAAATATCTCTTTGGTTGATTTTTATACGTTCAGTATATTCAAGGATATGCGGACTGGTATAAAGACCCGTCTTAAAACCGGCACACGTCAATATCTTTGACAAAATTGCACACACAGAGCCTTTGCCGTTTGTGCCTGCAATATGAATTATATTGAGTTTTTCCTGAGGATTGCCCAAAAGCTCCAACGCCTGCGACACTCTGTCCAGCCCCAGACAAATATGAAACTTTTCCTGCGATGTAATAAGATTTACAGCTTTTTGATAGTTATCATTTTCCATAACCTAATTTTACGATATAATCATTGTCATGGATATAAAAGATAAAATAAGTTTTTATACGGCACTTTTTACGGCAAAGGGGATAAATAAAGGGCTGCACCTGATGAAAAGCTCGGGTACATCATTGCCCGGACTTGTGGCTTTAAAAATATCAAAAAACTTTTTGTCTTTTTTATCTAAATACAATGAAAAAGAAATAATCACCGTCACCGGAACAAACGGAAAAACTACGACGGCCGGACTTCTGGCACATATTTTAAAAACCTCTCAGCATAGTGTTTTGCACAACGAAAAAGGAGCAAACATGCTCTCCGGCATAGCAAGCGCACTGGCTGTAAACTACAAACCGTTTTCCCGCTTTGATTATGCTGTTTTGGAATCTGATGAGGCTTATCTGACAAAGCTGTATGACTATCTGAAGGCAAACTACCTGCTTGTAACAAATTTGTTCCGTGACCAGCTGGACAGATACGGAGAACTGGATACTACAGCAAAAAAAATTCAAGAAGCCATAGACAAAAACAAAGACCTCAAACTCTTTATAAATGCAGATGACCCGATGCTTTCACAGCTCGGCAAAAACAACAACCGCATTTTCTATGGTTTTGACAACATAACTTATAAAAACCAACAAAATGAATCTCAAGCCCCTGCAGAGGCAGTAACCTGCGCATGCGGCTCTGCACTCCAGTACAGCCAGAGATACTATGCTCATATCGGAAGCTACTATTGCAGCAGCTGTAATATGCACAGACCTGAACCCGACTACAAGGGCTATGCTGTAATATATGATGATTTTTCAGAAATTTATTTAAAACACAAAGATAATAACGGACAGGAAAAAGAACTGTATTTTAAAACCCCGCTGGTCGGGCTGTACAATGCTTACAATGCACTGGCAGCAATCAGTGCCTCACTGGAGCTTAACATCCCTGCAGAAGTTATTCAACAGGGGCTGGATAGCTACAAATCAGTCTTTGGCAGAGCGGAAAAACTCTCTATCAAAGGCAAAAACATTCTTGTACAGCTTATAAAAAACCCTACAGGCGCATCAGAAGTATTGAGAACCGTAAATCCCGCAACAAGCAGCAGGCTGCTCATTGCAATAAACGACAACTATGCTGACGGCAGAGATGTTTCATGGCTGTGGGATGCAGATTTTGAACTTTTGAAAGATTATCCCAACAGTATTGTTGTGAGCGGAATTCGGGCTTATGACATGGCAGTAAGGCTAAAGTATGCCGGTTTTGACCCGCAAAAAATAGAAATAAAACAAAACCTGAAAGAAGCCGTAGAATACGCACTCAACACCACGCAACAAAATGAACAGCTTCTGATTATGCCTACCTATACGGCTCTTTTGGATATGCAGAAAATATTCAGAAAGCTTTAAATCTATTCAAATCGCCTTATAGTAATCCTCACAAAGAATTGTTAACTTTTGTAAAGCTGAAAACCCTTGCTATTTTTAGATTTAAAAAATCAGTATATATTTTTTAAATAATTTTTAGCAATTATTTATAGAAAAAATACTTTATATAAGAGTAAGGAGTTTAAAAACTCCAAACACAGACCACAAAAGAGATTACAAGATTTATATTTGGAGGAATCAACTATGGCAAGAGTTTTAATTTCAATGCCCGAAGAATTTTTGAACAAAATCGATGGAGTAGCAGAAACAGAAAATCGTACAAGAAGCGAACTTATCCGTGAAGCACTCAGAACATACATTCACAAACAAAAAATCAGAGAAAACTCACTGGCAACTAAAAACGCAAATATCTTAGAAGCACTGCTTGACTAAAAAAATTCATTAAGGCAAAGCTATTCGATTTGGGGAAATTGAAACAAAGGCTATACTAGACTAATAGAGATAAATACAGCAAAACGGACTAATAGAGGAAAAACAAAACATTTAGAGGCAATACTAGATTTGGGGAAATAAAAAAACGGCTTTTTAAAAAGGCCGTTTTCTTATGTTTGATAAAGCTGATTGTTGATAACAAGAGCCGCAGACAACAACGGATCTACTGCCGTAGAAAAAGGAGGAGCATAAGTCATATCAAGATGCAAAAACTGGTCAACAGTCTGGTCTGCCTGTATTGCAGAGGCCACTGTGTTGACTCTTTTGTCCGCATCTCCACAGCCTATAGCCTGTGCGCCCAGTATTTTTTTGGAACGTTTATCCACAACAAGTTTTATGGTAATATTTTCCGCACTCGGCATATAGCCGGCTCTGTCCTTTTTTGTCATAGTAGAAGCTATAACATCAAACCCGTATTTTTTTGCCTCTGTTTCTGTCAAACCGGTCAAAGACAAAGTCAGCCCGTCATATCTGGTGACAGCAGACCCCAGAACCCCTGGAAAAGAATCATACTGACCCGACAAATTTATAGCAGCGCAGCGGCCTTCTTTATTAGCGGTTGACCCCAGCGGAATCCAGCAATAGTTTTTTGCAATAAGGTTAAATTTTTCCGTACAATCACCTGCTGCATAGATATCTTTTTCAGAAGTCTGCATACGGTTATTTACCCTTATTGCGTTGCTGACACCCAGCTGAATCCCTGCATCAGCGGCGATTTCAGTATTTGGAGCCACTCCGACACACACAATAACAATATCAGTGTCTATAATCTTACCTTTTTCCGTGACAACTTTTTCTACCTTATTTGCTCCTTGAAAAGCAGCTACCGCATCATCCGTAATTATATGGACTTTGCCGTTACTCATACGGACTATCTCGTCTTTTATCATGTCGCTTATTTCTGCATCGAATATAGGCAGAATATGCGAGCCTTTTTCTATCAAATATATCTCAAACCCGTTTAAGAAAAATGCCTCGAGCATTTCAATACCTATATACCCGCCGCCCACAATAACAGCTTTTTTAGATTCTGATGCTCTCATTTTATTGCGGATATTTATCCCGTCTTGCACTTTTCTGACAGTAAAAATATTTTCCAGCTGTATATTCTTTACAGAAGGGATAATAGGCCTTGCTCCCGTAGTAATAGCCAGTTTGTCGTATTCGATTTCTTCTGTTTGTTGAGTTTTTACATCCTGCACAAGCACCTTATGCTCCTGCGGCAAAATTTTTATACATTTTTTTTGCAAATGTATATGCGCTCCCTGCTGCTCAAACTGTTCGGGTTTTCTTACGATAAGTTTTTCGCTTGATTCTATCAAACCCTCGACATAATAAGGCAAACCGCACGCAGAATAAGAAATCATATCCTCTTCCGTATAGAGGTCTATACTGCAATCAAATTCCTTTGTTCGCAGCAGTTTTGCCGTTATTTTGGGGCCTGCTGCTCCGCCGCCTATTATTACAACCCGTGTTTTCATAGTGACATTTTAAAAATCTGCAGCACAATTTTCTATCACCTGTAAGCATGCCCATTAGAGCAAATTTTTAACTACGTCATTTAGAGGATATTACAACTTTAGTTGTAAAGATTTTAAAAATTATATCGATAGTATGTTTGTAGAGAGGTCATAGAGATAATGATTAACAAAACAGCGGTATTATTAATTCAAGATAATATTCAAAACATTTCTCTTTTGACAGAGAAGTGTCTTGAAGCAGGAATATCAGAAAAAAATATCTTTTCTGTAAATGATGCTGACTCCGCAGAAAGATATTTAGAAATTGCCGGCATTTCATACGTAATAATAGATGCAGACTTATACAACTTTGTTGTTGCATCAACAATAAACAAATTCTCCGAATATTTCCCCATCAAAACTATAATAACAAATGCAAAACCTGAACAAAAAACCTTAAGAATGATGACGGACAAATCCCTAATCTTTTTAAACAACATAGAGGAATTATCAGAATATTTATACAGCCGTTCAGGGCATACAAATTCCTATCAATACTCAGAATTATCCAATTTTCAAAATGTATAATTTTATTTTATCATCCCTGTTTAGACTGTGCTGTTGAACCCCTAATTCAACAGCTTTTTTTATGTTATTTTTTATATTCCTGCAAACTCTTAACCGTTTTGTAAATAAATTCAATATCCTTTAAAGATGCTTTTTTCAAAAACTCATCAATTTTAGCTAATAAATCTTCCCTGTTATCCATATGACCGTAATCAAACAAATCCTTAACTTCAACACCTAAAATTTCTGCCAGTTTGGCCAAATTTTTTGTCTGCGGAAAATGAGTTCCGTTCTCCATTCTGCAGACATTTGGTGTATCCATGTCCAGTTTTTCAGCCAGCTGCTCTTGAGTCATCATTAAAGTTTTTCTTAATTCTTTAATTCTTAAGCCGAATCTCTTTTTTAAAGTATCCATTTTGCCCCCTAAATAAGGATATATTTTTAGGAGCAACAAAATAATGATAAATTACATCAATTTTTATTGACAAAATTAGCAAATCATGACATGAATTAATTACTTTATTGTCAAAAGACACTAAATAATTAGCAATAACTTGTCATTTTAAATCAGGGTTAGAGTAGTGAATTATAAAAATTACAATAAACTTTTGTTTACCTCATCAGCAGCAATTCTGACATTTATAGTAATACTTAACTATTTAGTAAATCCTTACAACATTTTCAAACAAAGAATATTAAAAAATACACTCTTAAAACCGGAAGCAAAAATACAAGAAAGAGTAACAAAACCAATAGGGCTAAAAATTGACAGCCGAAATATAGATGCAATCTTTTTTGGTACATCACGTGCAGATTTGGGATTGGATAAAGAACACTATAAAAAATTAACAGGAAAAGAAGCGGAAAACATTGCTATTGGCGGTTTACATTTTCAAGAAATGCTGGACACAATTGACATCGCACTCAAAATCCATCCGGAAATCAAACATATTTATATAGGGCTTGATTATGGAACATTTTTAAAAAGCAAAGATAAAAATGATGACCACAGGGCAACTATTACAACAAATCCAAAACTCGAAGCAAGCGAAATAGGCATTGCTTTATTATGTTTAAAAACAACTGGCAACAGTATCTGGACTATTATAAAAAACCTCAGCGGAAACAAAAAACGCATGTTTTATGCAAGCGGCAAAAAATATATTTTTGTAAACAAAAAAATAAAAAAAGAATTTGAAAAATCTTGGACAGAATATAACAACGCTTATACAAAAGCCGAACTCGATGATAAAAAAATACAAAAATTAAATAATTATTACAAAAACCTGACAAATAAAGGAATAGAAGTAACTCTATTCATCATGCCGTCACATGTAAGTGAATTTTATTTTATTTACAAAACAGGTAACAGAAAAAATTATGAAAACTGGAAAAAAAGTCTTGTTTCCATTGCACCTGTTTACGATTTTCAATATCCAAATATTTACACAACAGACAAAATCACCCCGCAGATGAAAACATTTTTTGATGCATCGCATTGCACATATCTTGTAGGGGACAAAATTATAGACGATATAGTCCTGAAAAAAACAAACACAGCCAGACTGCTTACAAAACAAAATGTCGATACAATCAACAACTTAAACTATCAGGACATAAAAAAATGGGAAAACACAGACAAAGAAACTATTAACTGGATAAACAAAATCTTGAACGGGGAAGAGGAGTAATGCTTTTTAATTCTTTAGAATTTTTATTTGTATTTTTACCGATAACATTCATAGTTTATTTTGGACTAAACAAAGCAAAACTAATAAAGCTTGCTGTTGGCTGGCTTGTTTGCGCCTCGTTATTTTTTTATGCTTTTTGGAATATAAAATACCTTGTTTTGATACTATGTTCAATGATATTTAACTATACAATCGGTTATACATTATCACATCCGACATCACTAAAAATTAACAGAAAAGCAGTATTTATTTTTGGATTACTCGGCAATTTGGCACTGCTGTGCTACTTTAAATATTTTAATTTTCTAATTACAAATATAAACCTTGTACTTCATACCGGATTTGATACTCTCAAAATTGCGCTGCCATTAGGGATAAGTTTTTTTACTTTTACCCAAATCGCATACCTGTCAGATGCATATAAAAAAGAAGTGCAGGAGTACGACTTTTTAAACTATGCTTTATTTGTAACGTTTTTTCCGCATTTAATAGCAGGGCCAATACTGCATCACAGCGAAATGATGCCGCAATTTGCAAACTTAAGAAAAAAAATCATAAATCACAAAAACATTGCTATAGGGATGTTTTTGCTTGCAATAGGATTGTTTAAAAAAGTTTTGATTGCAGACAATCTATCGCCATTTGTGCATCTGGCTTTTGATACAATCCCGACGCTTTCTTTTTGGGAAAGCCACATAGGCGCATTATCTTATACATTCCAATTATATTTTGACTTTTCCGGATATTGTGACATGGCACTGGGCATAGGTTATTTGTTCAATATAGTTCTTCCAATAAACTTTAACTCACCGTACAAAGCAAACAATATTCAGGATTTTTGGCACAGATGGCATATTACACTATCAAGATTCTTAAAAAACTACATATACATCCCGCTAGGCGGAAACCGCCAAGGAGAAATTTCTACTTACAGAAATCTTTTCTTAACCTTTTTGATAGGCGGTATATGGCATGGAGCCAATTTCACCTTCATTGCATGGGGTATCCTGCACGGAATTGCATCGGTTATACACCGCTTTTGGAAAAATTTTTATATAGTCAACCGACTCCAACCACTTGTTGAACCTGTGGATTTGACAAGTCCCTTTTTACAAACAAGTCCGGCACAGGCAACAAGCGGAATCAGACGGGGCTTTGGCCCATGCGCAGTCCCACGTTCAGGGGGACGAAGCGTCTGTTTTCAAGACAGTCCATGGGGTCACTTCCTCAGATATAAAAGAGGTAGCCTCAGACATCTTCAATTTAACAATATCATTGCTATAGTCACGACTTTTATTTTTATAAACACAACCTGGGTATTTTTCAGAAGCCCCTCTATTCATAGAGCATTTGATATACTAAAATCCATGTGCGGATTTAACGGATTTTTGCCGATTTCTGTTAAAAAAATGCATTTTGTAAGTGAATTTGGAAATGAAAAATTAAGTATAATATTGTTTTTAAGCTGTTTTATACTGGTTTTTCTATTTAAAAACTCCATTGAGTTTACAAAAATGTTAAAACCAAACAAAATCTGCATGATTATTACCATGGCTTTACTAATAATTTCTATACTGTCATTGAATACCGTATCAGAATTTTTATACTTCCAATTCTAAAATTTAGATAAAAATATTTATAAATTGATTTGATTACCCAGCGCAATAAGGCTCTCAACAGTCTTGTCATAGGTTGTTTTTTCATCAACAGCCTGCTGCAAAAACTGATTTATTTTGGGCATATATTTTATTGCCTGATCGGTAACAGCATCCGCACCGGACACATAAGCACCGATATTAATCAAATCTTCATTCTTTTTGTATCCGGCAAGAAGCGTCCTGACCTTGCCTGCGGCAACGGCGTGTTCTTTGCTTGTAACTTCTTTCATTACACGGCTGACGCTTTGCAGCACGTCAACAGCCGGATAATGGTTTTTGTGAGCAAGTTCACGTGAAAGCATAATGTGTCCGTCCAGAATACTTCTCGCAGTATCTGATATAGGCTCGTTAAAATCATCACCCTCAACAAGAACTGTATAAAGCCCTGTAATTGTACCGTGTTCATTGCTGCCGGCACGCTCCAACAGCTTTGGCATAAGTGCAAATACAGAAGGAGTATAACCTCTTGTCGCAGGGGGTTCTCCAACAGCAAGACCGACCTCTCTTTGTGCCATAGCTATACGTGTAACACTATCGAGCATAAACAAAACATCTTTGCCCTGATCTCTAAAATACTCCGCAATGGCAGTTGCAACAAAACCGGCCTTTATCTTTACGAGTGACGGCTGTTCAGACGTAGCAACAACTACAATAGAACGTTTCATACCCTCAGGGCCGAGCGTTGTTTCAATAAATTCTCTTACTTCTCTTCCACGTTCACCAATCAGTGCAATAACGTTCAAATCTGCACTGGTATTTTTTGCCATCATTGCAAGGGTCGTGGACTTACCTACACCGGAACCTGCAAACACACCCAATCTTTGACCTTTACCTGCCGTAATAAATCCGTCTATTGCTCTGATTCCAAGAGAAAGAGGCGTCCTGATGAGCTGCCTGTTCAACGGGTTAATAATTTCTGCCTGTGTAGAATACATTGATTGGGAATTAATTTCGCCGAGATTGTCAATAGGACGGCCAAGACCATCCAGCACACGGCCCAAAAGCTGCGGCCCGACTTTGATTTTCATGGAAGAACCGGTATTTACAACAACAGCACCCGGCATAAGCCCTTCCATTGACCCCAGCGGCATCAGCAGTATTTTTTGCGCCTTAAAGCCTACAACCTCTGACCAGATAGGCTCGGCATCCAGTTTGTTGTATATATAGCACAAATCGCCGATACTGGCTTTTGGCCCGTCAGCTTCTATGGTCAAACCGATAATCTGTGTAACCTTTCCGACCTCTTGCAGGGTATTTGTACTATTTATTATATTTTTATATCTCGTGAGGTTTATCATTGCTGTCTTTTGGATAATTCTGCTGCTGATAATCGTCCAGCTCTCTGGAAAGCTCTATCTCCGGAACCGCATTCAATTCATTGTAGAGTTTTTGCGCATACTGTTCTATTTGCGTGCTGACCCTCGCATCTATTCTGGAGCCGACAGATTCTACAATTGTTCCGTCCGGCGAAACAGAAGAATCTTCTATAATCTTTATATTTTCAAGATTGAATATTTTTTCTTTCAAATCATCTGATATTTGATAAATCTTCTGTGCCATAACAGGGTTTACAATAATAGTCACATTCTCTTTTTCTTTAAGCTGAGTTATTGCATTCGACACAACATTAAGCAGCACATCCCTGTCTTTTAGCATATTAATTTTACAAATTTTTTCAGAAATAGCCAGCACAAGATCCAGAATATCCGTATGCAAAGATTTTATGATTCTGTGCTTCATATCAAATTGACACTTTGCAAAATTGTTTACGTTAAAAACAAGGTCTTCCATCTCGGTGGTAATTTTTTCCTTACCGTCTTCATAACCTTCTTCAAAGCCCTGTTTTCTTGCATCAGCAGTAACTGCATCTTTAGATGCCTCTGCATCCTGTATAGCCGTACCGACAATTGTATTAGCCTGATTCTGCGCTTGAGCAAGGATTGCCTCTGCTTTTTTCTGCGCTTCTGCAATGATAGAATCCGCAATAAGCTGAGCATCCGTAATTTCTTTGTTCAAAACAGCTTTGCCCTCTGCATTCAGAACAAAGGACTTTCCGAGATTTACTTTGTCGCTTTCTATCCTACTCAATGTATTCGTCCTCAGCAGTATCTCTTGTTATAACAATTTCGCCGGCAGATTCCAATGCACGGATAATACCAACAATTTTTGTTTGTTTTTCCTGTACTTCTTTTGCTCTGACAGGCCCCATGTATTCCAGTTCTTCTTTCAACATAGCCTGCGCACGCTCTGACATGTTGCTGTAAATTTTTTCTTTAATCTCTTCACGCACACCTTTTAAAGAAATAGCCAGATCTCTTGTTTCTACCTCACGGATAATCCTTTGTATAGCGTTGTCTTTGAGTTGAATAATATCTTCAAATACAAACATCAACTCTCTTACGCCTTCAGCGAGTTCAAGGTTTTTGACCTCTAAGTATTCAAGAACATTCTTTTCAGTAGCACGGTCTGAACGGTTCAAAATACTGGCAAGTGCGCCAACACCGCCGGCCTTTGAAAAGTCCTGCGCAACAACGGAAGAAAATTTGCTTTCTACAATTTTTTCTATTTCCGAAATAATTTCAGGGTTTGTAGAACTCATATCCGCAATCTTAAAAGCAACCTGAGCCTGAACCTCAGGCGGAAGGCTGTTCAATACTTTTGCAGAGTTTTCGGGTTTTAAATAAGCAAGAATCAATGCAATCAACTGCGGGTTTTCGTTCTGAAAAGATGTCGCAAGCTGCGAAGGATCAGCGTCGTTAAAAAATTGAAAAGGGTTTGTTGTGAGCAAATTAACCAATCTGCCGAGCATATTTTGAGCTTGTTCAACGCCATAAGCCTTTTCTAACAACGTTCTTGCGTATTGTGTACCGCCTGATGAAAGATAATCACTGGCTAAAAAAAGGGAGTGAAATTCCTCCAGAACTCTGTTCAAAATTTCAGAAGGCACCTTGTTCAAACTCGCAATATCAAAAGTTATCTGCTCGAGAATGTCATCATCTTTTATATTCTTTAAAATTTCCGATGCCGTTGTGGGGCCTAGTGCTATCAATAATGCGGCAACTTTTTGCCTTTGCGTCATCGTTTCATAAGTCAGTTCCTGCATTTTTTATTTAGTCCTTAATATATGAAATCAATATTTTTGCAGCTTCCGAAGGATCTGCCATGATTGTATCCGTCAGGTCTGTTTTCAACTTATCCAGCTCGGGATTCAATTTAGCTTCTATCTGCGGCAGTGCTTCTACCTCAAATTTGTCAATCAAATTGTCGGTAATAGTCTGCTGCTGTTCGTTGAACTCTTCATCAAAACTGTCACCCTCTGTAGATTTGCCGAACATTGAGCGGAATACAAACAATGCCACAAGACCGAGTATCAATATTACAGACATCGGAACAAGTTTGTTCACAACAATTTCTTGAGTTTGAGCTGTTCTGAGAGCTTTTTCTTCCTTAGCTTCCTGAGCCTGATGCTGATCTTTAGCAGAAAATTCAAGGCTGGTGACATTGATAACATCGCCTCTGTTCAAATCCGCACCGCTGGCAGATGCTATCAGTTTTTCAAGCTCCTGTTTTTCCTGAGTTGTAAGGATTTTATTTACTGCAACAGCAATGGTCATCCTTTTTACAGACCCCGGAGCATAAATTATCTGTTTAACTTCTTTTGATACAGCATAATTTGCTGCGGTTTTTTGTTTTTGATAATTAAGATTTTTTGGCTGCCCTGTCTGAGTGTTTACAGGCGGAGGGTTGTTTGTACCCGTAACAGCACCTGTTGTATTGGGGTTTGGATTTTCATAGTTTTCAGACTCTGTCTGAGTAGACATCAAAACACCCTGCTGTGTATCACCTACAGGCACATAGCTTTCTATCGTAGAACGAGTAGAATTGAAATCAATATCCGCACTCACCTGCACAGACGCATTGTCCGCACCGACAATTTTGTCCAGAACGTCTTGAATCTTTTTGGCAGTTTGAGTTTCAAAATTTGTTTTGTAAGTTTCTATGTCATTGGAATTTTTTTCTATATCATCAGAAAGATTGTTGCCTGACTGGTCTGTCAAAAATACTCTCTCCGGAGTCAGCCTCGGGATAGCATAAGCAACAAGATTTTTTATAGCTTTTATTTGAGAAGTTTTTAACTTGTATCCGGGTTCCAAAATCAACATAACAGAAGCAGTCGGAGCCTCGTCACGTTCCTGAAAAACAG
This sequence comes from Candidatus Gastranaerophilales bacterium, assembly GCA_944325885.1. GTDB lineage: Bacteria > Cyanobacteriota > Vampirovibrionia > Gastranaerophilales > Gastranaerophilaceae > Limenecus. The sequence goes on from CALVBT010000005.1 coordinate 99,158, forward strand.
AACGTTCCGGATCCGCTATCTGCACTCTGGCTTTTCTCACACCGCTCATTCTTTCAATAGAACGGGTCAACTCACCCTGATAGATTCTTTGTTTTGTTAGTTTGTTTTTAAAATCAGTAGAGCCTAATTGCATGTCATCCAACAGCTCAAACCCCGGAGAAGAATCCTGAATCAAATCATTTTCTGCAACATATATCCTCAATTCGTCCTGCAATTCCTGAGGAACGAGTACAGATTTTTTGTCAGCAGAAAGTTTGTAAGCATATCCGCTCTTTTTCAAACTCTCGGTAACTGCAGCAGCATCCTGCGGCGACAGGTCAGAATACAAAACCGACCAGTTTGGTTCCATTGATTTCATTATGAAAAAAGAAGCTATAATGAGCGTAGCAGCACTCAATACAACTATCCCGAATTTTTGTCCAATTTCTAAACCATTCCACAATTTTGTTAAATCGTCCAGGAACAGCTTAAAATAATTATTTTCCAAGTCTTCCCCTTTATTATGTTTGAATATATGTCAAAATTTTAGTTACATTTAACCTATATTAAAAATATAGACTATTTTTTAAACCAATTCAAATATGTTAATTTACGTTAATTTCGGGCAAGGGTAAGAAATTTTCTCACAAATATTTACATTTCTTAAAACGACAAAAATCACATGAAAACATGTACTATGACATGGTTTGCATGATACAAAAACGCCCAAATCATGTCAGCGACTGTATCACAGAAACCCAAAAACCTCGAAAGCATTGTATTTTGAACCTATAAGGCACATGAAACATATCGTAACAATTGGTCATGATTGCCTTGTAAAAAGGATTTTTGTCTATATAATAGAAAAAAGAAGTTATTCATGCGCTTTATTGTTGAGTTTACAGGGCATGGTTAAACTTTATAGGGGATGGGGATTTGTACAAAAACAAACCCAACAATCGGGAAAACTTGACAGAATGGTTAAACAAATACTTTGGGAGGAAATCGTAAAGTGCTAAGAAGCAGAGATATGGGAAGATCTATTGCCGTTAGAAGATGGACCAATACGGCACTGGAATGTTATAAAAGAGGATGCGTTTGCGAGGGATGTTTCTACACAGACTTTTTTAACGGAACATCACAAAAATGCCAGATGAAAGCATCTGTTCTCGAACTCGTAAGAGTACTGGGCAAACCGGATGTGGATATTCCTCAGGTTCTTTCTGACTAATACCCTCTAAATACCCGAAATTTGTGTCGACAACACGTGAAAGTTGTATAATAGTATTGTGAACATTTTATTTTCACAAGGTGTTTGAAAACTATGTACGATAATCCATCAACAAAAAATTTTGTCGGAATAATGTACACCTGCTGCGGAGTTTACGGCAGGGCATACAAAAACAAAGAAGGCACTGCCTATGTAGGCAGATGCCCGAAATGTTTGAAAACTATACGCCTAAAAATCGGCCCCGGCGGCTGCAATGCCAGATTTTTTTATGCGGGTTGATTGTTGTTATATTCACATTTAAGCCTTTTTAATTTCTGCGCTTACATTTGTTTACACTATAAAAAAATCATTATGCTTTAGACTGCTTGTCTTAACATCATGTCCGTGTTATAAATCATGTACCACCTGATTTTCAGGTGAGTCTAAAAGATTGGACGTACTGGCGTTTGAAAAAAAATATAAAACTGGCCAAACATGCAGGTTTTTGTTACGGCGTAAAAAGAGCCGTTGAAACTACAAAAAAACTAAAAGCTGAAAACAAAGATAAAGAAATTTTTGTACTTGGTGAATTGATACACAATTCACATGTTATTAATGAGCTTTCCGCCCTCGGTATCCACACTGTAGATGAATTACCGGAAAATAAAGGCTGCGAAAATATTTGCGTAATCCGCAGTCACGGAGCCGCACCGGAAGTTTTTGAAAACGCAAAACAAAAAGGCTACGAGGTTGTAGACCTTACCTGTTTTGACGTAAAAAAAGTACAGCAAAAAGCGATAGAGCTTGTACAAGAAGGATTTTTGCTCATAATTGTGGGCAAACCCGAACACCCCGAGGTCTGCGCCATAAAAGCAAACGCCCAGACCCACGGAGAAAAAGTTCTGGTTGCACCGGATGTCGACAGCCTCAAAGCATTTGAAGAAGAAATTAAAAAACACAAAAAAATCGGAGTCGTTGTCCAAACTACTCAAAGAATAGAAAATCTCAAAAATGTAGTAGATTATCTTTTGCCGATAGCAAAAGAAATAAAAGTTTTTAATACAATTTGCGCTTCGACTTCACTAAGACAAAACGAAGCCAAAAATCTAGCACAGGAATCTGACCTGATGATTGTCGTAGGCAGCAAAAAAAGTGCAAACACCACTCACCTTGCAGAGATTCTGTCAGGCATAACCAAAACAATCCACATAGAAACGGATGAAGAGCTGTCAAACTATGATGAATTGATAAAAAATGCCCAAAATATCGGCGTCACGGCTGGTGCGTCCACGCCCGATGCGATAATTGAAAATGTTATTAACAAACTGAATAATTATTAACGAAAGGAAAAAACAAAACATGGTAACAAAAGAAATGGACGAATTCGAAAGATTGTTAGAAGAATCTTTCACCTCAAAATTGAGCGTAGCTGACGTTGTAAGAGGCCAGCTCGTAAAAAAAGAAAACGATGGCTATCTCGTTGATATCGGTGCAAAATCAGAAGGATTTTTGCCTGTAAAAGAAATCCCGACTTCAATGGTTGACGAATTGAAACTCGGAGATTGCAAAGAATTTTATATCTTGAAGGAAGAAGAAGACGAAAAAAGCGGCATGATTCTTTCTCTCAAAAGAGTTGCTTGCGCACAAGCATGGCAGACTCTTCAAAACGCTAAAATCTCAGGCGAAACTGTTATGGCAAAAGTTGTTTCGCTCGTTAAAGGCGGCGTAATCGTTGAAGTAAACGACCTTCGTGGTTTTATTCCTGCTTCTCAACTCAGAACAGGTATGCCTTTTGACGGCTTGATGAATCAAGAAATCGAAGTAAAAGTTCTCGAAGCAGATGCAAAAAGAAACAAACTTATTCTTTCTCAAAGACAGGCTCTTGCAGAACAAAGAGAACAGCTCGTTGACGAAGTTATCTCCAACCTTGAAGTTGATCAGGTTGTAGAAGGCGAAGTTGTAAGAATTGCAGACTTCGGTGCTTTCATCGACATCAACGGCGTTGACGGTTTGCTTCCGATTTCAGAAATCTCTTGGCAGAGAATCAAACATCCTTCCGATGTTTTGACACTCGGTCAAAAAATTGAAGTTAAAGTACTCAAAATCGACGAAGACCTCAAGAGAATCAGCTTGAGCTTGAAGAGAATCGGCGACAACCCTTGGGAAGAAATCGAAGACAAATTTGAAGAAGGCCAAATCATCACAGGTACAGTAAACAAAGTTACTTCCTTCGGTGCTTTCATCAACATCTTCCCCGGAGTAGAAGCTCTTCTGCCTGTTGCAGAAATGGAAGACTCTAACGCAAATCCGTTTGATATTTACAAAAACGGCGACGAAGTTAAAGTTCTTATCAAAAAATTCACTCCTCAAGAACACAGAATCGCTCTCAGCGTAAAAGATATCAACGAATAATTTCCGAAAATATCAAACAAAAACCCGCTTGCACAAAACAAGCGGGTTTTTTATTACTTTTATAAAATCAACTGCCTCAAACAGAATTACACCAGCAAAAGCCCTGCCCCGATAAAGAACATGCCTGCAAAAATTCCTGCCATAACGTCGTGGTTTTCGCCGTATTCACGTGCTGTCGGCATAAGAGTATCAAGCGAAATATAAACCATAATCCCGGCTACCATAGCGAACAAAATCCCTATTGCCATTTGCGGCATAAAGATTTTTATAATAGCAAAACCAATCAACGCACCTATTGGGCCTGATATCCCTGCCAGAGCCGAAAACAGCATTGCATAACGTTTCTTTCCGGTTGCGTGATACATTGGAAGCCCAATCGCAATACCCTCGGGCAGGTTGTGTATAGCCATAGCAATAACCAGCGGAATCCCCAGTTTTAAATCAGTACTTGCAACAAGAAACATTGTCAGCCCTTCGGGAAATCTGTGCAAAGAAATTGCTATTGCAGTGAGCAATCCTGCTTTTTTTATACGTTCATCTTCTTCTGATATATCCTGCGGAGCCTTGTCTATCATATCATCGCCAAAGTGTGCAGGCAGAAAATAATCTATCAGAGCAGCTATTATTATACCGGCAAAAAATCCTATAAAAGTAACCAGTGCGGCTTTGTTGCCAAAATACAGCTGGGTAAATTCACGGGAATCCTTGAGTATTTCCGTCAATGCCATATAAACCATTACACCTGCTGAAAATCCCAGCCCTATAGCCAGCATTCTCAAGTTGCTTCTTTTAACAAAAAATGATACAGACCCGCCTATTATTGTTGCCAGACCGGCAATTAATGTCAGCAGGAAAGCAACTATATGATGATGTTCAACAATCATTGTTCTACGCTTTCTGATAAATTACCGCTAATTAATTTCTGCAAGTTTTTCAAGCTTGAGCTTTTGATCATGTTCCATCAAAAGATTAATCAATTCGTCCAAATCACCGTCAATAACAGTCCAAACATTCAGGTTTTGACCTATACGATGGTCTGTAAGACGACCCTGCGGGAAATTGTAAGTTCTGATACGTTCTGATCTGTCGCCTGTTCCGACCTGAGAACGTCTGAGGTCGGTAATTTCCTGCATTTGTTTTTGTACTTCCATATCGTACAATTTTGCTTTCAAAATTTGCAGCGCACGCTCTTTGTTCTGCAGCTGGGAGCGTTCTTCCGTACAGAAAATCATAATGCCTGTCGGTTTGTGGAACACTCTTACCGCAGTTTCAACCTTGTTTACGTTTTGACCGCCGGCACCGCCTGAACGTGCTGTAGAAATTTCCAAATCATTCGGATTTAATTCCACTTCTACATCATCGACCTCGGGCATTACAGCAACCGTTGCCGTAGATGTATGTACACGGCCCTGAGATTCTGTCTGCGGAACTCTTTGCACACGGTGTACACCTGATTCATATTTCAATTTTGAATATATGCTATCCCCTTTTATTGAAATAATAACTTCTGAAACTCCGCCTGCTTCGCAATCGGTTTTGCTCAAAATTTGAGATTGCCAGCCCTGTTTGTCGGCATATCTCAGATACATTCTCATCAAATCTCCGGCAAAAATGTTCGCTTCATCACCGCCGGCACCGCCACGGATTTCGAGCATGATATCTTTGTCATCCATCGGGTCACGCGGCAGAAGAAGAACCTTCATTCTTTCTTCAAGTTCTTTATTTTTTGCTTCGTTTGTTTCGATTTCCGAATGCAAAAACTTTTTCATCTCAGCATCAGATTCTGACTTCAGCATTTCTTTTGCATCTTCAATGGCATCTTCATTATTTTTCCATTGATGATAAACATCTACTGTTTCTTCCATGGCTTTTCTTTGTTTTGAAAGGTCACGAAATTTTTCATAATCCGCAATTACAGCAGGATCAGACAAAATTGTGCCGAGTTGCGTATATTTTTCTTCTATTTGAAGAATTTTGTCTAACATATCTTTCATAATTAATTCCTTTTTAATCTAATCTTATCTCAAACATGCTGTTTTAGAAAAGTCAATGTTTTGTCCGCATAAGTTTTTTGTTTTATTATTTCAAATTCCTTGAAATCTATCGCCAAATCCTTAAGATGTTCGAGTATTATTATCCCGTTTTTGTTTAAAAGTTTTTGATTTTTTACAATTTCAAGAAAATCATCATACAAACCGCTTTTGTAAGGCGGGTCAACATATATTACGTCAAAACCTGCTGTCATTTTTTTTAAGACTTTTAAAGTATCCCCGCAGTAAAAATTTGCGTCGATATTGAGCTTTGCTGCATTTTCTTTTAACAAAAAATAAGTTTTTTTGTCTTTTTCAACAAAACTTGCATTCAAAAAGCCTCTTGAAACCGCCTCAAACCCCATTATCCCCGAGCCTGCAAAAGCATCAAGAAACGACTTTTCTTCAAAATCAATCATAGAATACAAGACACTAAAAATACTCTCACGTATCTGAGAGAGTGTCGGGCGCACATTGCTGCCTTTTGGTGACTCAATTTTTCTTGATTTTAAATAGCCGCCTGTAATCTGCATATTGCGATTTTATCACAAATCATCTTGCAACGGCTTTTTTCATTGCATAAATTTCGTCTATATCTTTTGGCGAAAGCTCCTTTGCTCCGCCCAAAATTACAGAATTTATATAAATCTGAGCATACGTTTCAGCAGTTTCCATCAAATAATATGCATTTTTCAAATCACCAGCACCGATAACAATACCGTGGTTTGCAAGAAGCACTGCATCATGTTTTGCAAAATATTTTGCAGTATTTTCAACAAGTTTGTCCGAACCGGGCAAAGCATATTCTGCCACAGGTATTTCGCCAAAATAAAAAACATTTTCAGATATTATCGGCTTTGAAAGCGGAATATGGCTGACCGCAAAAGCCGAAGCATAAGGCGAATGACAGTGGATAATCGCATTTATATCCGGTCTGATTTCATAAATTGCTTTGTGCAGATTTTTTTCTGACGAAGGTTTTTTGCTTCCGTTGAGTACATTTGAATTTTGGTCAATTAAAACAATATCCTCATCGCACAAATCCGCAAGGCATGTTCCTGATGCTGTAATCAAAATATTTTCGCCAAAACGTGCGCTAATATTGCCTGAGGTCGCAGGTGACATATTTTTTTCACCGAGTTTTGCCCCGTATTTAATAATTAATTTTTTTAAATCTGAAATTCCATGCTTGTTCATGACTTTTATTTTACCAAATTTTTTATTAAAATGATATAATACTTTTGGAATTAAAGAGAGGATGTTTTTTTGGCAGAATACATAAACTACGACGAAGTCAATATCTGGCTCAGCGAATACAGAAGCGCCAAAAAAGGACGCAAAAAAGAACAATTGCAGAACCTTATTGCAATTGCGACTATGCCTCTTGTCAAAAAAATTGCACGTACTCTTGCACGAAGAAGTACCGACCCTATAGAAGACATTATACAGGTTGGCAGCCTCGGGCTTATTAAAGCAATCAGACTTTATGACCCTAAGGTAAGCAAAAATTTCAGATCCTATGCAACATACCTCATAACAGGAGAAATAAGGCATTATCTGAGAGATAAAGCAAACATGATAAAAGCACCGAGAGCTATACAGGAGCTGGCTTATCGTGCGCACAAACTAACAATGGAAATGATTGAAGAAATTGGAGAAAAACCTTCTGATGATGTAATTGCCAACAAAATGGAGATTCCTGTTTCTAGATTAAAAGAGGCTATTGATGCAGACCGGAGGAAAACTACGCTTTCTTTAGACCAATTGACATATCAGGATGACGATGACAACTACTCAAACTGGGGTGACAAAATTGCAGACCTCAGTTATGAAAGCATGGAATCACTTACCGAAGACAGAATGCTGCTCGCCGAATCATTGAAAAATATTGAACCAATTTACAAAGATATTGTAGAACTGACTTATTTTAAAGACTGGAGCCAGCTAGAAATTGCCAACAAACTCGGTTTGACACAAATGCAGGTTTCAAGAAAACTGAAAAAAGCACTAAAACTGCTGCACAAAGTTATTGAAGAGCAACAAAACGCATAGCTGTGTGCTAATTTACCGCAATAAAGAGAGAAAATTATGACTTTATTCTGGACAATATATTCATTAATTATAGGACTGTGCGTAGGAAGTTTTCTCAATGTGGTTGTACTTAGAGGTTTCAGCGGAGAGTCCATTGTGCTGCCGCCTTCTCACTGTCCGAAATGCGACCACAAACTCGCATGGTATGACAACATACCTCTTTTGTCATATTTAATTTTGCGTGGAAAATGCCGCTACTGCAGCGAAAAAATAAGCTGGCAGTATCCCGTTGTAGAACTGGTTACAGGGCTGGTTTTTGCAGGGATTTATTTTAAATATGCAAATGGCTCTTTTAACTGGAACACACTGTTTTTGTTAATTGCAGCGTGTCTGTGCATAGTTATGACGGTTTGCGATTTTAAAGAAAAAGTCATTTTTGATGTTCATGCATACATACTTGCCGGACTGGGCCTGATTTACAACCTTTTTAACCTTTCCGGAGAAAACAGCACAAAAATAATTTTCTGGCTTTTAGGACACAAAATCGTCATATATCAGTCCTTTATCTATTCTATACTCGGGCTGATTGCCGGAGCTGCAGTTATGATAGCTATATCTAAAATTGCAAAATTTATAACAAAAAAAGACTGCTTCGGCGAAGGAGATGCATATATCCTCGGTGCGCTGGGTGCCTTTTTCGGAATTGTAAATGTTATTGTTATATTTATTTTGAGTATCTTTATCTGGGGCGGATTTTCCATTCCGGTATTTTTATACAAATGGTTTAAAGAAAAGCAATACAAGTTATTAAGCAGCCTGCTTCTGTTTATTGTTGCTGTGGCTCTGTTTTTGACGGGAGAAGCCTTAAACATCTTCACCTCAAATTTATTCCAGTGGTTTACTTATATCCTTGTTGCGAGCATAGGTCTATACTGCTGCAAATTATTAATCAGCTCCATAAAAGAAAACAAAAATCCACTTATTATCCCATACGGGCCTGCATTGATTTTCGGCGCATTTGTAATTGTGTTTTTATTATAGGTCATGTCTGTTATATAATTAAAAACAGAGTTAGCATTTTTATAAAGGAATGACAATGGGCGAAAACAACCAAAACGGATGCAAAAAAGGACGTATTGTTACCGGAATGAGGCCAACCGGAAAACTCCATCTGGGACATTATCTTGGCGTTTTAAAAAACATGGTAAAACTGCAGGATGAATACGAATGTTTCTTTTTTGTAGCTGACTGGCACGCCCTGACTACAAAATACAACTGTACCGAAAATTTAATCGAAGATACAAAAAATGTCGTTCTTGACTGGCTGGCTGCAGGTATTGACCCTGAAAAATCGTCTATCTATATCCAGTCACATCTGCCGGAAACAGCAGAACTTCATATTTATCTTAGTATGGTCACACCGCAAAACTGGGTGGAACGTGACCCGACCTTAAAAGATTTGGTCAAGATGATTCGTGAAGGCGAAGACGACTCAAAACCTAATGTTTCTTACGGATTTTTGGGATACCCAGTTTTGATGTCTGCTGACATACTCACTTTCAATGTGGATTATGTACCTGTAGGCGTTGATCAGGTTGCTCACATCGAAATAACAAGAGATATTGCAAGAAGATTCAACAATATTTATAAAACAGAATTGTTTAAAGAAGCAAAACCGCTGTTGACAAACATCCCTATGCTAAAAGGGGTTGACGGTCAAAAGATGGGCAAATCCTTCCACAATGATATAAAAATATCAGATGATGAAGAAACTACAACAAAAACAATTATGAAAGCAATCACAGACAGAAGCCGTGCCAGAAAAGATGACCCCGGTCATCCCGACAAATGCGAAGTCGCCTTCGAATACTGGAAAGCTTTTGCTGACGAAGACACAATAAAACAGGTACAGCAGGAATGTATAGCAGGCAAAAGAGGCTGTGCTGATTGCAAACGCCAGCTTGCTGCATTGATAAACGACCAGCTGCGACCAATCAGAGAAAAAAGAAAATATTATGAACAGCATCCGGAAATTGTTGATGAAATCATCAAAAAAGGAGATGCAAGAGCAAAAGAAGCCGCTGCAGAAGTTCTCAAACAGGTCAGAAAAACTGTCGGCATGTACCACTAATTTTTAAAACAGAAATTTCTGTTTTAAAAGGAGTATAAACAAAAAATGTCTTTAGACAACAAAAATATTTTAATAGGGATAACAGGCGGAATCGCCGCATACAAAATATGCGAGCTTATTCGTATGTTCAAAAAACACAACGCAAACGTCAAAGTCGTTGCGACAAAAAATGCACTGGAGTTTGTTACGCCTCTGACTTTAGAAACACTTTCTCAAGAACCTGTTTATACAAAACAGTTTGAAACAGAAGCAAAAAAACCGGAGCATATTGCACTTTGCGACTGGGCTGATATCTTTTTGATTGCACCTGCGAGCGCAAATACCATAAGCAAAATAGCCAACGGTATATGCGACAATCTTTTGACCTCTCTTGCATGTGCTTTTCAAAAACAAATAATCTTTGCACCTGCGATGAACACAGGAATGTGGAACAACAGAGCAGTGCAAAAAAACATAGAAACCTTAAAAAAATACGGTGCAAAATTCATTGAACCGGAAGAAGGCTATCTTGCCTGCGGAACAAATGGTCAGGGCAGGCTCGCTGATATAAACAAAATTTTTGATACTGTAGAAAAAACTTTTTTAAAAAATGAGTTTTTAAAAGGGAAAAAAGTTGTTGTCACAGCAGGCGGTACAAAAGAAAACTTTGACCCCGTAAGATACATAGGCAACTACAGCTCCGGCAAAATGGGTACAGCCATTGCGGACAAAGCTTTTGAAGCCGGTGCAGATGTAACTTTGATAAAAAGCAATTTTACACTTAACAACCGTGGATACAAAACCATTGATGTTGTCAGTGCAAAAGAAATGCTCAATGCTGTTCAAAACGAATTTTCCGCTGCGGATATTCTTATTATGACAGCAGCGGTCGCTGATTACAGACCGGAAACAACTGCAGGTTCAAAAATCAAAAAAGAAAACACAGACGAACTCACAATAAAACTCGTAAAAAATCCGGACATTTTAAAAGAAATGTGCAAAATTAAAAAAGAAAACCAGCTGGTTATCGGATTTTGTGCAGAAAGCGACGATTTAATCAAAAATGCAAAGAAAAAAATTGCAGCAAAAAACTGTGATTTTCTTGTCGCAAACGATATTTCCAGACAGGATACAGGTTTTTCCAGCAACTTTAACGAAGTTTATATTTTGGACAAAGATTTAAATATTGATAAAATAGATAAGGATACAAAAGAAAATATAGCAGCAAGACTGCTGGAGTTGATATGGCAAAAACAAGCGAAATAATAAAAATTTTAGAAGAATATGCTCCGCCTGAACTTGCTGAAAGCTGGGACAATTCCGGCTGGCAGATTTTTTTGGGGAATGATTACACCTCTAAAGTTTTGATTTGTGTATCTGTAACGGATGAAATTATCAATCAGGCGGTAGAGCTTGGATGCAATTTGATAGTATCTCATCATCCCGTCATTTTTAAACCGCTGAAAGTTGTTAAAGACGTAAAAATTATAAAAGCAATACAACGAGGAATTCAGATTTATTCCCTGCACACAAACTGTGACAAAACCAACAACGGAACAAGCGATTTGATTGCTCAAAAACTGAGCTTGAGAAAAACTGCAGAACTGAATGATTTTGTCAGAGTCGGGCTGGCTCCGCACGAAATGACGCTCGATGAGCTGGTTTCGCTGGTAAAACTTGCATTTAATGTAAAAAGAATAAAACTTATCAACAACTCAAGAAAAAATATGATAAAAACAATTGCCGTATGTGCGGGAGCAGGTGCAGAGTTTATCAGCGATGTGGAAAAATACAATATTGATGCATATATTACATCAGAAATCAAATACCATGATGCTCTTGATTCAAGAAGAACCGCAATTCTTGATGTAGGTCATTTTGAATCCGAAAAACCTTTTGTTGAACAAATAAAATATTTGCTCGAAAGCCAGAAAGAAAGAATCGAGGTCGTTGTTGCACAGGAAAGAACAGCGTGGGAATATATTTAAGCTTTTGCAAAGCTGCATCTTTGTGACAATAATTGTGATATTTTTTGCACAGAGTGCAAATGCCTACCAGACTGCGCTGATTACTTATCCTGACTACAACAAAAACTGGAAACAGATATACTTTGGCAGACAGGATGACGAAACAATCTCCCAGTGGATTCCTTCTTATGAATACCAGAACAACTGGACAGAATCCGTTGTATTCCACTCATACAACTGGGCAAAAGGCGGAAATTGCTACAGATTTATGAGCAATCTGCTCTCAAATGTTTCTTCCCAGAACCCGAAAATAGTTTCACAAATAATAAAAGACAGACCGGAAGACTCAGTCGCTATCTGGTGTGCGCCGAAAAATGCAACAATGCCGGAACAATGCGAAATTTTAAGAGTAACAAAAGCATATGAAAGTATTGTATCCATACACTACATAAACAAAAACCGTGCAGCCTTTATGAATTATCAAAAAGATACGTGGCTCAGCATAATCCGCAATGTCAGAATATACTACAGCTACTTCCGCTGGGACAGAGTAAACGGCAAAGAAACCTCTGTACAGCTCCAATAACTAAATCAAAACAGGCTCTGCTGCCCGTTATTGTCAGGCATCTTGTAACCCAAAAGTCTGTACCCCTCAGGAGAAATCTTTCTGCCTCTCGGTGTTCTTTGTATAAAACCTTCCTGCAAAAGATAAGGTTCATAAACATCTTCTATTGTTCTTGTGTCCTCGCCCAGAGCTGCGGCCAGTGTTTCCAGTCCGACAGGCCCGCCGTCATATTTTTCAATAATCAATGTCATCAAGGCTCTGTCCGTGGAGTCCAGACCGTTTTTGTCTATGTGTAATGTTTTTAGAGCTTCTGTTGCAATCTCCTGTGTAATTTTCCCGTCCGCTTTAACAAGCGCATAATCAGAAACCCTTTTCACAAGACGGTTCGCAATACGTGGTGTTCCACGTGAACGACCTGCTATAACTTTTGCACCTTCCTCATCGATTTTTACATCGAGAATTTTAGCTGTTCTGGAAACCACCTTTGCCAGTTCTTCTTCCGTATAAAACTGCAGACGATGTATAATACCGAATCTGTCCCTCAGCGGGCCGGAGAGTTCTCCTGCTTTTGTTGTTGCGCCTATAAGAGTAAAATGAGGCAGCGGCACACGCAGTGTCTTTACTGTCTGAGCCTTGCCCGTTGTCATATCAAGAAAAAAGTCTTCCATTGCAGGGTAAAGAATTTCTTCCGTAACTTTATTAAGTCTGTGGATTTCGTCAATAAAAAGAATATCCCCGTTTTTTAAAGACATTAAAATGCCTATTATATCTCTTGGCCGCTCCAGTGCAGGTGCGGAGGTAATTTTTATATTAGCTTCCAGTTCATTTGCAATAACAGAGGCGAGTGTAGTTTTTCCCAGCCCGGGCGGGCCGTAAAAAAGAAGATGGTCAAGCTGTTTATTTCGCTTTTTTGCAGCTTCTATAGAAATTTTCAAAGTATTTTTTAATGCACTCTGACCTATATATTCATCCAGTTTTTTGGGTCGAATATTATTTTCAAAAGACTTGTCCGAAGCCAGTGCCTTGCTTTGCAAATCTTCGTTTTTTGTCTTTTTCTCAAATTTCAATGACTTTTGTTGATTTTCATCATCCGAAAAAATTGCCACGTTTTTTATTCTCTCCCCTGTTTTGTAATATAATTATAACAGAATCCGAGTTAAAATACGAAAGAGTGAAAATATGTCTAAAACTGCAATTATTATACCTTCCAGATACGGCTCAACAAGACTGCATGCAAAACCGCTTATTGAAGTAGAAGGCAAACCTATTATCCAGTGGGTTTACGAAAAAGCAGCAGCAGCACAACAGGCTGATATGGTAATTGTAGCCACAGACCACGAAGAAATTTACAACTGCGTAAAATCCTTTGGCGGAAATGCAGAAATGACCCGCCCAGACCACAAATGCGGTTCTGACAGAGTTGCAGAAGTTGCATCAAGACATCCGGATTTGGAATACATTGTAAATCTTCAAGGCGACGAACCGATGATTACACCGGAAAGCATTGACAGTGTAATATCCGCATTAAAAAAAGGCGACAATGCAGACATTTCTACTCTTTTAAGAATAATCGAAGACAAAAACGAAGTCGCAAACCCCAATCTTGTAAAATGCGTAATTGACAACAACGGGTTTGCACTGTATTTTTCCCGCTCAAAAATACCATACGAACGCAATGAAGGCGAGGCTGTTTTTTACGGTCACATAGGTCTTTACGGATACAAAAGAGAGGCTCTGTTCAAAATGACTTCTCTCAACCAGACCATGCTGGAAAAAACAGAAAGCCTTGAACAGTTAAGAGCTTTGCAATCAGGAATGAAAATTATCACATCTATTGTCAATTTCAAACCTATCGGCATTGATACAAAAGAAGATGTTGAAGAATTCAAAAAAGCACTGCATGGCTAAAAACGTATAAGGCAAATATTATTTAGCGCACAAGATTTTACATATTAAAATCTTTAATAAGTCTTTCAATCCAGTTAAAAATACTGAGAAGTTCATAAGGCTTTGGCAAATAAATATCCGCACCCGTATTGAGGACAAGTTTTTTGTCATGCACAATAGTGGATAGAATAATTTTTATGTCCTTTAAGTTTTCATCTTTTTTAAGTTTTTGACACAATGCCAGCCCCTTCAAACTTTCGGCATCTCCGGCATCCAGCACTATCAGCGCAGGTTCAAAAGATTTTATCAGATTCATTGCATGGTCATATTCCTGCGAAGCTGCTACCTCATAGCCCTGCATTTCGCCTGTAGTTTTCAAAAGAAAATTCAGTGCCTCATCAGGTTCGATTATCAATATTTTGTTGTTGTAATCCCCTTTAAAAATTGCATCCTCAGCACTGAGTTTTGCCCTTTCCACAACATAAGCGGATTTTGGATTTAGGCTTGCAAGTTTGCAGGTTGCAAAAAGAGCATTCAATGCAGCTTTTACGCTGTCATATTGCTGGAACTCACTGGAGATAACACCTATGCTTGTGGAAACAAGTTCAACTCTTTTCCCTGCATTGTCATCGCCGTGCAAAATTATATAACCCGATTTTGCATCTTCTTCGTTGTAGAACTTTTCAACAATCGAGTCAAAAGCATAAACCAGAAAAGAAGCAATATGTTCCGCTTTCAGAGGATTTGTCAAAATCAAAAATTCTCCGTCTGAAAGTTCTCCAAGATAATCGCTCTCATCAAGAGCGGAATTTATAATAGCCGTATATGTCTGGAGCATCTTGTCAGAGGCAAGGTCGCCGTAGATTTCTCTGTATGCTTCAAAATTGTTAATTCTTAACAGCATGCCTGCCCATTTTTGCTTCTGATGTATTGTTCTTTTCAGCACTTTTAAAGAAGATTTTGTATCCGGCAGCTGTGTAATTTCGGATATTGAACTTTCAAAATGACGTCTTAGATGAGCATTTATACGTGCTTTAAATTCTTCGGATTCAATAGGCTCGCTCAAAAAATCATCCGCACCGGAATCAAGAGCCTTTAACTTGTCCTGAAGTTCTGCTGACTTTGAAAGAGCAATGATACAAGGACGTGCAGAATAACTGAGCATCCTGATTCTTTTTACCGCATCAGCCAGAGTAACCTGCAAACTATCTGAAATAAGAATCAAATCAGGCTCATACTCGGAAAGATATTCCAGCCCTGTTTCAAAACTTTCCGTAGACAGTACATGTGTATTGTTAGATTCGATAAGCTTTTTATATTTTGCCGGTAATTCTTTTCTTTTGTCTAAAATCAAAACAACTTTGGATAACATGATTATTTGTCCTCCAGTGCTTTTTCACTTCCGCTGGTATAAGAAACAGCCGGAAGCAAAACCTCGAATACAGAACCGCTGTTGGGCAGAACTGTTGAACTTTCGACACAGATTTTTCCGTTCATTTTTTCGATTAAATTTTTTACTATATACAGACCCAGACCGCTGCCCTGTGTTTTTCTTGTCAGGTGGTTTTCTATTCTTGTAAATTTTTCAAAAATTCTGGACATATTCTGCGGCTCTATCCCGACTCCGTGGTCTTCTACTTTTATGCTTACAAAATTTTCTTTTGCAGAGTTTGTGATACTGACCCTGACAGAACCTTTGTCATAGGAATATTTTGCAGCATTGTCCAGAAGGTTAATCATAATCTGCTGGAACTTGTTCTCATCCGCAAGTATATTAGGCACATCATCAGCACAAGACAACTCTATCGGATGAGAAGGATATTGATTTTTTATAACGTCTATAACCTGTTCTATTTGAGATTTCGGGTTTATAGATTTTATGACAAGGTTGCTTTGCTGAACCTGTATTCTTGATATGGACAACAAATTTTCAACAAGTTTTATGAGTCTGTTAGACTGCTCTTTTATGATAGTCAAAAATTTTTGTATCTGCTGTTTGTCGAGTTTTTCAAAAGACATGAGCATTGTATCCGCAAACCCTCTTATACTCGTCAGAGGAGTCCTCAATTCGTGGCTGACGGTAGAAATAAAGTCAGAATAAACTTTTTCCATCTGGCTGTCCACTATTGTGAGGTAATAATACGAATAAAACTCATCATCAAATTTTGTAATTTTGTACGTATAATCCTTTAACAAAACCGTATCAGCATGCTCCGGCAAAAAATCATACAGGCTCTTGCCGGCCAGCATTTCACAGTTTGTATTGAACAAAGAACAAAAATACCTGTTTGCATAAACAATTTTGTTGTCATAATCAACAACAATCACAACAGAATCAAGGTTTTCTACTATTTTTTTATAATCAATATTTATCATATTTTCATTATATCAATTTGTGAACAAAATCATGCAAAATTAAGGTTTTCTTAATCATGTAAAAAACTCGTTTGTTAAGGTGATTTAAATGTATTCAAATTTTGTCAAAATAATAATAACCCCAACAAACAATAAAAAATAATTTATATCCACGGCTATTACACAAAAGAGAGAGTTTAAGAAATGAACCTTAACGAAGAATGTTTGCTAAAGTATTTGCAAAACCCTGATGAGCTTGCTGATTTAACATCGCTTTTGCTGGAGTTTAATAAAGATTATGAACAAAATCAAAGATAGTATTGCCCAGTACCTGAAGGACAAAACCCTTTTAAAATATTTTTTGTACGCTGTTTATATAGTCATTACAACAGGGTTTTTATTCAGCCTTATGTCGAACCCGTCTATCAGGAACTTTTTTTCTGTAATAGAAAACAAGACCTTTGATGTAAGACAGAGCCTGCTCGCTCCTTACAAAAGGGTAAACAAAGATATCGTAATCCTCTCTGTTGACGAAGAAAGCTATGAGTATCTGCTCGGAAAATACGGCGAGTGGCCTATTTCCAGAAATATTTATGCAGACATAATAACCTATCTCGAAAAACAACATCCTGCTGCAATCGCTTTTGATTTGATGTTTGTAAAATCCTTAAAAAGCAGCAACGATGCCGATAACAAACTCGCTAAAAACATAGCAAAATATGACAATGTTTTTACCTCAATAAACTTTGACAACCAGTCTTTTGATTTAAGAAAACCCGTTGACCTTCCGGAAGCGTTAAAAGCAAATATCCTGAACGAATCAAACGTAAACATAAAAAATGATATGCTCACATTTTCAAACTGCAGAGCTATTATTGATGCTATTTTGTACACAACACCCAACATAGGCCACATAAACCTCGTCAGAGGCGAAGACGGTATAGCAAGAGATTTGCCGCCTTTTGTTGTTTACAAAGACAACTACTACCCGCACCTTGCACTCAAAGTTGCATTAAAATACCTTGAACAAAAAGAAAATCTGAAAATAAAAGACTTTAAAATAGACAAATACGGCAACCTTTTGATAGGAGAAAGAACAATCCCTCTCACAATCAACGGTTCCGCTATAATAAACTGGTACGGCCCAAGCGGCATAAACAGCCACAACACATTTGAATATATTCCAATGTGGAAAGCCGAAAAAAATATATACGAAGGTACAAAACTTATACCGGAAAACTATTTTAAAGACAAAATCGTCTACATCGGCACCAGTGCAACCTCGCTGTTCGACCTCAAAAGTGTGCCTACTGACAGGATTTTTCCGGGTGTGGAAATACACACAACTTTCGTAAACAACATACTGGACAACAATTTTATAAAAAGAGTCCCGCTGTGGACAGATGTTTTGATTAGCCTTTTATTAAGCTTGTTCGTAGGACTGCTGGTAATAAGAAGCGAATCAACCGTCATATCGTCGCTCGCTGCAATTTTGACAGGCACAATTTATGCTATTGCGGCAACTGCAATAATGTTCTGGTTCAATACCTGGGTCGGAATTATTATACAGCTTGCTTCTATTTTGCTGGTATTTATTGCCTGTTACCTTGCAAAGTATATTTTAAAATCCAGAGATTTGGAATATACTTATGCTCTTGCCACAACTGACGGGCTTACGGAACTATACAATCACAGATATTTTCAGGAACAAATGCTCCAGAATATAGAAACAGGCAAAAGATACAACAAACCTTTTTCTCTAATTATGATAGACATTGATTTCTTCAAAAAATTCAATGATACATACGGCCACCAGTCAGGCGATGCTGTTTTAAGACAGGTTGCACAAATTTTGAAAAAGAATGTAAGAAGCACGGACATAGTCTGCCGCTACGGTGGTGAAGAAATGTCCATAATCCTCACAAACACAAATAATCAAGATGCAATAACAACAGCACAAAAAATCTGTAATGCAGTGAGCGAACATCCTCTAAAAATCGTTAACGGAAACGAAGTAAAAGTAACGATAAGTCTGGGTGTTTCTACATATCCGCAAGACGGAATGACCCCTCAGGACATGATTAAATACGCTGATGACTGCCTATATGCAGCAAAAGAAAACGGAAGAAATCAAGTCGGCAACCTCGCCAAGTAACTTATTTTAGAATATAGCCTGTGGCCTGTATATTCCCGTTTTTGTACCTCAGTATGTAATAATCAGGATTGGAATCATCAATAGATGCCTCCATGCCTGCCTGACGCTTTCTTTCTGTCTGGTCCAAAGGACGTTTTCTCGGATTGTTTTTATATTTTTTAGCGAGTTTTTCTTTTTCTTCTATACGTTTTCTTTCTTCTTCCTCAGACACCATTTTTTCAACAAGCTTTGCAACAGGAACAGAGGCTTTTATTTTATTTGATTCTACAAAATAAAGCATATTTCTGTCAGGAGAAAGCACTATCTCGTAATGTCCGGGGGGAAGAGTATTCCCCTCAAAATCCTCAAGAATAAACGGCATATTCAAAATAGGATATGTAGAAGACGGATACCCGAATTTTATATACCCCTTGTCCTTATCTAAAAGACCTGATTTGTAATTCGGATAAGGCAGGATATCATCAGGATTATTCAACGCCAATAAATTACAATCCGCTGCTATCATAAGAATACCCTTATTTTTCAAAAAACCGTACAGACAAATTAAGTAATAATTTGAACATAAACATTTCTTGCTCTTGGTTTGTTGTCAAAATCTATAAGAACAATCTGCTGCCATGTTCCCAAAAGCAATGCCCCGTCTATCAATGGCACGGTGACAGAGCTGCCGAGCATTGCAGCTCTGATGTGGGCATATCCGTTGCCGTCATGCCATGTGTCATCGTGATGATAGTTTTTGTCCATTGGTGCTATTTCGTCCAACACATCGGGCAAATCTTTTACCAGTCCCGGTTCATACTCTATCGTAGTGATAGAAGCTGTACTGCCGGGCAAAGCAACTATAACACAGCCGTTTTTTAGATTATGCTGATAAACCGCTGATTTTACTTTTTGTGTAATATCAATTATGTCAGTAAAACCGTGAGTATTAATCAAAAAATGCTCTGTATAAACTGTCATTTAGTGTATTTCTCCCGTATATTTATACAATTCCATATCCTTAACTCTCATTGCATAATATGGCATAGATTTGTCTTTTTCTTTAAGGAACAGTGCAAAAGTATTGTTAAAATAGAAATTTCTGCCTCTTTGTTTTTTCATTTCCGGCAGCAGGGACATTGTCATTATGCTCATAGCAGCTTCGCTCTTGAGTTTTACGCCTGTATTATTCATATTAAAATCAACGGTATTAAGAGCTTTGCCTATATACAATCTGTCCGTATTTAAAATTTCATGACCGCAAAGTGCCTGATAGTCTATATCCTGTTTTACGGAAATAAAAGGAATTTTTAATTTGTCACCCTGAACAAATGCTCTGTTTCCTCTGTATTTTTCAGTTTTTTTAGTCAAATCAGCATACAAATTTTTGAAAGTTTTGTCAGAATTTGTACGGTACAAAATTACTTCGTCATTATTTCCCTGCAAAGCAACAGCATAATCAAACGGATTGTTGTAGAAGAGAACCTTTACACTGCTGTATTGTTCCGGTCTGCTTTTTTCGTTTATACCAAAATATTTGTATTGAGTTTTGCTGTTGTTAAATTTTTCTGCCGGCAAAATTTCAAATCTTGCAGAATATGTAAAATCTTTCTTCAGCATTGCATACAAAAGGTAAGCGTTGTTAGGGTCTGTCCAGTCTATTTTGTCCAGCACATCGCTTGTTTCATTAAATTTTTCCATGATAGCTTTTTCTATCTGTTCTTTTAATGCAAGTGTAGTTTCTCCATAAGCTGTATAGTAAGAATCTTCAGATATCATGGATTTTTTAAATTCCTGCTTGTTCAATTGAGTTGCAAGCTCGGATTCATAATTTTTAAATAACACAGGCCCCTTCAAAATATTGTCCATAAATTCATTCCAGACAATCTGAAAAGTACCTACCCACAATCTGTTTTGTGCATCTGTCTGAGCAGAAAAAACAGGCAGCATTTCAATTTTGGCTGCATCTTCTTTTGCATAGCCTTTTAGTGTAGACACTCCTATAATAACAAATGTCATCAAAATCAATGATAATATTTTTTTCATAACAACTCCTGTATAATCTTCTTTTTTGAATTAATTAAGAGGATAGCGCAGAAAAATTGTGAATACAATTGTTGTTTTGTAAATATTTATAACCTGTCAGTTAATTGAAAGGCAATTATTTTTCATAGAATTTGTTTATTAACATATAAGGTTAGTTTTTTAGGAGTTATTTTAATTTAGTATGGTAATCAGACCCACAATGTTTGACGCATTTGTCAATTCACTGAGCAAACCGCACACGGTAAAACGTGCCGCAAAAAAAATTGCTGCGGAACTCACAAAAGAAAAACAACAACAAATTGAAACTACAGCACATCAGATACTCAAAGAAGCCGGCGTAAATGCTGATGTTTCCGTAAGGTTCAAGTCGCTGGATTCTACAGAAAAAAAGCTAGTAAGATATCTCAAAGAAAATTTTGATACATACGAAAACAAAAGAGATGATGTTCTGGCAATAATTTTCGGCAAAAAAGGAGTTGGCGAAATTGTCGGTGACTCTGCAGGCATCAGATACACGGCGGCAGATTCCGATATAGACAAAATCATGCGTGCAATCTACAACCATACAAAAAAGAACCCGAATTTTTCCGTATCAACAGTAGAAAACTATCACGGCAAAGGCATAAAACCCTATGCTCAACAGGATGTTTGTGATGACTTTGCACAGCTGATTTTCAAAGACATTTTCGGCAAAAAGCGCAACACAATAGCCGTTGATGCCGAGAAAAAAACAGGTTACACCCGTGTAAACATAAATTCAAAAACACATGACATCAACACAGAAGTTCAGGTCGGCGGAAAATTTACAAACCCGTGGGGCGATGTAGAACATTACCGCTATGACATGAGTCTGGGCAAAAATGTTGATACCTCAAAACTTAACGAAGAACAACTAAAACTTTTCAATGAATATGCAAAAGAATACAAAAAGCTTTTGCAAAAACCAAATGCCCATAAAAAATACATGCAAGAATATATGTCAAAAATCTGGGGTGCTTTAAAAAAATCAGAAGAAAAAAATCTGGCATCTCCGGTTTTTCCGGAACTTCCGGAGGGATTTGCTCCGATTTTAAAAGCAGAAACTCTCTTTAAACTGGCTCATTAACAAATGTTACAGTTTGACCTTCAAAGTGTTAAATTTTTTCTTTACGTGTATTAATTAACCATAGAAAAGGTTTTAAAAACTATGAACAAAATCGGCACAACAAACACTATTGCATTCAAATCCTCTCAAACAAATTCTATAAAAAAAGCCTGCAATATTCTTTCCGAAAAAATAGGCCAATCCCCAAAAACTCCCAAAATACCTGTTGATTGTGCAAACATCGGGGACAAAGCTTATATTTCCGCAGCAAGAAACGGCACCCATACAATAGTGAAAGTAGAAGTAAACGACAAAAAAGGATTGAACTCCTACACATTTTTGAAGCCGCAGAGTGCAGCAGAAATTAAAAAATTTTTAAAAACAGAAAAAGCTCACAAACTTATCGAAAACATTCTGGATTCATTAAAAAATGCACTGCAAAAAGCTAACAAAACAGAAAGCTACAGAGGTTAATTTTTTGTCTGTTTTGTACTGTTTTGAGCTGCAGCAGCAGTAAGTTTTTCTTTTTTACGTTTAAACCATTTAAATTTCTTTGGTTTTTCTTCTTTTTGTATAACTTTTTTTCCTGCTTCAGTTTGCTTTGACAGTGTTGTTTTGGACGGGGTACTAGGAGTAAAGGCATTTGTCAGCAGGACATCCGTATACTTTTTATCAAGATGCGCAAAGTCAAACAACACAATACCGGAGGTTTTGAGTTTTCTGCTTTCATGAAGCTGCCGCAAAAGGTCATCCGGCTTTCCGTTCATAAATGCAACAAACAAACCCGGATATATCTTTGTAGTCGGTTTGGAATTTTGTCTTATATCATTGATTAGATAAACAGCAGTGTCCTTATCACAGGTCAAAATCAAAGGCGTAAATGCATCTATATAATTGTTATCAGACCATGTTTTCCAGTCTTGCATTTTTACTTCCATACTTTTAAATCTGTCAGGAAAAATAACAGCCGTAACAGGGATATTATATTTTGCAGTAAGTCTTTTTGCTTTAAATACAAAACTCGAAATCTTATTCTGACGGTATTTTGCCCATGCATCCCACTGCGGTGTGCCGTATTTTACATCAATCGGGTCAACATTCATTGCGGATTTAAATTCGTTTCTTGCATATTCTGTATAACCCCAGTTTGAAAGTTCATAACCGGCAAAATTTGCACTGATACTTTGAGGATATCTGATATAATCAAGATTTATGCCGTCCGGTTTGTATTTTGTAATTATTTCTTCAAGCAGGGTCAAAAGATATGCCTGTACTTCGGGATTTGCAGGGTCAAGGAAATATCCGTTATGCTCCGACAAAGAAGCAACAGGCGTGGGCGAATTGTATTTCATTTTTGTGACATTAGCCCACTTCGGATACACGGAAATTACATTCATCGGATTGTTCATAGGATTTTCAGGGCCGGCATAAAAAGTTTCAAACCAGATATATACCTTCAGCCCTCTTTTATGAGCTTCGCTAATCCAGATTTGTAAAGGATCAAATCCTATAAACTCCGGCCTTTGCGGCTGCACACCATATTTTGCAAACGTTTCCGAAGGAAAAATTGTCTTGCCCTGATAATAAGTTTCCAAAAAGATTGTTTCTATGCCGTATTTTTTGACTCTATCAAGAGTTTTTTCAATTTCGGCTGGAGTTTTTTCTGTAGGTCTGAGCCATACGCCCTTAAATTCATTTTTGTAATAAGGCAGAGCATATTGCAGAGCCTTGTTCGCAGCACTGATTGCCATAGATGAATACTTTTGGGTATCATCAGGGTGTCTGTTTGCCCGTTTCAAATTGTCCAGTGCTTTTGTAACATAATCATGAGCTATAGAATCATCGTAATATATGTCGTTGTCTTTGTAATAACGCATTATCTGATCGATTTCTTTAATTTTTTCCTTTGTGGCAAAAATAAAGCTGTCGTTTGTCAGATAAGAATTAAGAATCATATTTTTGGAATCAACAAGAACCTTTGTTCCAACTGTAAGATTTTCATTCATCCAGGTTTTTGCCCGGCCATGCCCGCTTATTACAAAACCGTTTCTTGGAATAATAGAATCCGCACCGCTTATTTGTACAACAGTATTGTCTACAACAATAGCCTCTGCGCCGAATTCATTTGTACCTGTCCTGCCGCCAAAATTTCTTGTATAAATAACAAGCTGGTTTGCACCTCTGCCGCCGGGGTAAAAATTACCCGTAAAATTACCGCCTCCTGAGGGGTCTATTGCATTAATTTTAAAAGAAGACTGCGACAAAATCCCTTCGTATGGCACAGGTACCAAATTTGCATCTTTTTCTTCCTCAACTGTTTCTACCTTGCCTGTTTGGGGAACAATTTTATCTTTTTGATTTTTTTTAGCGTCAGCACACAGCCCTGTATTCAGCAAGGCAAATATAAACAATACAACTGACAACTTAGCGATAAAATTTTTCATAAGCTTATTTTAGTATTGGATTACGTAATTCTATAAATATATTATCGGACAATTTTTAGAATAGTTTATTAATAAATAATTAAAATCAACTAAGTAGTGCATATTTTGTAATAAAATAAGAATATAAGTAACCAACGGAGCTGATAACAAAATTATGGAATATAAAGATTACTATCAAATTTTGGGCGTCAAAAGAGATGCAACACAGAACGAAATAAAATCAGCATATCGTAAACTCGCCAAAAAATATCACCCTGATGTAAACAAAACCCCCGAAGCTTCTGCAAAATTTAAAGATATAAACGAAGCCTTTGAAGTTCTGGGCGATAAAGATAAAAGAGCAAGATATGACAGTCTGGGTTCAAACTGGCAGGCCGGCGCAAACTATACTCCGCCTCCGGGGTTTGAAAACTTCGGATTTGGCGGCGGTCAACAGTATCAATACAGCACTTCCGGCATAAATTTTGAAGATTTAGGCGGATTTTCCGACTTCTTTACAAGTTTGTTCGGCGGCGGTTTCTCAGGTGGTGCAACTTCTTCCCGCTCAAGAGGCGGTGCATCTTTTTATGATGACTTTGGCGGCGGTTTTTCTTCACGTGCTTCTTCATCTTCAAGAGCAAAAGCACAAAAACCCGCTCAAGACCTGAATATTACACAGGAAATAAAAGTCAGCGCAAAAGATATCTTCAACCAAAAACCCGTGAGTGTACGCATAAACAACCTTGAAAAATGCACAAACTGCTCGGGTGTAGGCTCTATGTGCAGCCAATGCCACGGCACAGGATTTGTCACATATACAAAAAATCTGAATGTAAAAATCCCGCTCGAGGTAAAAGAAGGACAAAAAATTCGTCTTAAAGGCGAAGGAAAAACAGGTTCCGGAAACACAAAAGGAGATTTATTCCTTGTTGTTAAATTTGCGGACAAAGAATACACAATCAACGGAACTGATTTAACAAAAACAATAGAAATCACTCCGGCAGAAGCCGTTGTCGGAACAAAAAAAGAAATCCAGACACTGCACGGCAATATAAATATAAAAATCCCGCAAAAAACTTCCTGCGGAGCAGTTTTAAGATTAAAGGGCCTCGGCCTGCCTCAAAAATCAGGCGGATACGGCAACCTGAACGTAAAAATCAGCCTTGCTATTCCAAAAGACCTTACAGATGAACAGATAAAACTCTACGAACAGCTTTTGGAACTGGAACAAAAGTAAAATTTTTAATTCAATAAAAATTTTAAACATCCCCACCTGGTTAATATCATGTGGGGATATTTGTATGATATAATCAGCTATGTAATAGAGGAATAGCTTGAAAATATGCAAAAAATCTGTATTCTAAAATCTAAAAAACAGTTGGGGGATTAAATGGAAAATACAATCGACACAATTTATGACAGACGGAGTGTAAGAAAATATATTGATAAAGAGGTAAATCCCGATATCGTTGATGAAATTTTAAGAGCGGGAATGTTTGCACCCTCAGGCTGCAACAAACAGCCATGGCACTTTGTTGTTTTTAACGAAAAAGATTTGATACAAGAAATAAAAGCAATGCACCCTTATGCATCGGCTCTTTCCACTGCTCCGGTTTGTATAATGGTGTGCGGCGACACAGAAAAAGAAATGGCACCGGGATTTTATCAGGTTGATTGTTCCGCTGCTATTGAAAATATGCTTTTGTGTGCAAAAGCACTCGGCCTTGACACTTGCTGGATGGGGATTTACCCATGGGAAGAAACCATGGCTGACTTTACAAAACGCTTTGAACTGCCGCAGCACATAAAACCCTTTGCTTTAATTTCTTTGGGCTATGCAGAAAACAAAACTCCACGCCCGAAAAGATACGACTCATCAAGAATACACTACAACAAATGGTAAAATAATGACGCAAAAAACATATAAAGGCATAATTTTTGATTTTAACGGAACTTTATTCTGGGATTCCAAAAAACATCTCGAAGCCTGGAGAGAATACTCTAAAAAGCTAAGAGGTACACCTTTCACAGATGAAGAAATGCGCAACTACATGTTTGGCCGCACAAACGAAGACATTATAAAATACCTCATCGGCAAACAACCTGACAAAGAACTTGTCAAAAAATGTCAGGACGAAAAAGAAGCCATATACCGTGAAATGTGCGCCAATGACAAAGAAAACTTTAAACTGGCAAAAGGGGCTGTGGAATTTTTGGATTATTTGTGCGAAAACAAAATCCCTCACACCATTGCTACAATGTCAGAAGGTGTAAACGTAAATTTCTTTATCAAAGGGTTCGGTCTGGACAGATGGTTTGATGTAGAAAAAATAGTCTATGACGACGGAAAAATAAAAGGAAAACCGGAACCCGACATATACATACTCGCAGCACAAAAACTCGGACTCTCGCCTGCTGACTGCATTGTTGTAGAAGATGCTCTATCAGGCATAGAAGCAGCCAAACGTGCCGGTATAGGAAAAATTATTGCAATAGAATCCATGGAAACACGGGAATTGTATGAAACTGTTCCTGCTGTCACCGGAATAATTTCGGATTTTGATGATTTTGACAAAAATTTACTACAAATACAAACAGAGAAGGTAAGTTCACTATGAAAAAAATGAAAAATTTATTGGTTTCTTTATGTGTTATGACAGGCATGATTTTTGGTGCAGCTATTGCAGATGCAAAAGTTGTTCTTGAAGATATAAAATTACCGGAACCTAATGTAACAGGCGGTATGCCGATAATGGAAGCTTTTAAAAACCGTCATTCTTCAACAAAATTTACCTCCAAAAAAGAAATTCCTCTGCAGGTACTGTCAGACATGCTCTGGGCTGCAGACGGTATCAACAGACCTGACGGCAAACGCACTGCCCCAAGTGCCTTGAATGCACAGGTCATTACTATTTATGCCGCACTCGATGACGGAATCTACAAATATGACCCAAAAATGCACAACCTTGTAGGCTTCAGCAAAGAGGATATAAGACCGATTGTCGGGACAAAAGCACCTTTGATATTGCTTTATGTAGCAAATCTATCCAGACAGAGCAAAGCCCTTGCCAGTGTAGACTGCGGTTTTATAGGTCAAAATGTATACCTGTTCAGCGCAGCAAACGGACTGAACACAATATTTCTCTACGGTGTCAACAGCAGTGCGCTCAACTATAAACTGGAGCTAAAACTCGGTGAAGAAGTACTGTTTGCGCAGGTTGTAGGATACGGGTCAGACAAATAGTTTCTTTATATTATTGACCGAAATTTGAAAAAGTATTATCATAAAATTTACCATTTAAGGAAAGCAGGGTGAAAGTCCCTCACTGGTCCGCAGCCGTGTTTTTGCCGGTTTTCAAACTAAACCTTGTGCAAAAACCTCGCTAAATAAAAAATAGTGAGATAGTCGGAATGCTTATCTGGTATGTATTACTTCGAGACAAGGAGATTTTTTATGGTATCAAAAACACACACCGGCCGTGTGCAAGACGGTTTTTTAAAACTTGCACAAAACAATTCTGCAACAAACCCCTACACAACAAAAAATGCAGAAACAAATTTGTCCTTCATTGACAAGAATATAAAACTCGTCGATGACTATTTAAAAAAACTGGACTGGCAGGTTAAAGAAAACTCAAATATGACCTATTCAATTCAGGGATTGAATAACTACATTGCCTCTGAAATAAGCAAAAACTACTGGTTGAATAAAATCTACACGCCGGAAATAAAACACGCCCACGAAAACGGTGATATCCATATTCACGACCTGAACATAATATCTACCTACTGTGTGGGCTGGGATTTGAAAGACCTTTTGATGGAAGGCTTTACCGGAGTGGACGGAAAAATCAAATGCGCTCCGGCAAAGCATTTTAGAACAGCATTAGGACAAATAGTAAATTTTCTTTATACAATGCAAGGCGAAGCAGCAGGCGCACAGGCTTTTTCAAACTTTGATACGCTGCTTGCCCCGTTTGTAAAATATGACAACCTTGACTATGCGCAGGTGAAACAAGCCATGCAGGAATTTATATTCAACCTGAATGTGCCTACCCGCACAGGGTTTCAGACACCTTTTACAAATATAACCATGGATTTAACCGTGCCTTCCTATTATGCCGATGCACCGGTCATTATAGGCGGAGAGCTGCTCGAAACTACTTACAAAGATTTTCAGCACGAGATGAATCTCATAAACAAAGCCTACTTTGAAATTATGATGCAAGGCGATGCAACAGGCAAAGTCTTTACATTCCCGATTCCCACATACAATATTACAAAAGACTTTGACTGGGAAAATCCCGAGCTTGAAGGACTGTGGGAAATGACAGCAAAATACGGCATCCCATATTTTTCAAATTTTATAAACTCGGATATGAATCCGGAAGATGCCCGCTCTATGTGCTGCCGTTTGAGAATTGATAACAGAGAACTCCAATACAGAGGCGGGGGCCTCTTTGGCTCAAACCCGCTGACAGGTTCCGTCGGAGTAGTGACAATCAACCTGCCCAGAATCGGCTACCTCGCAAAATCAGAAGCCGAATTCTTCCAAATCCTGTGCAGAAATATGGAACTTGCCAGAGAAAGTCTTGAAATCAAAAGAAAAGTAATTGAAGACTATACGGACAAAAATCTTTATCCATATACAAAATTCTACCTGAGAGATATAAAAGCAAGATTTGGCGAATACTGGAAAAACCACTTTTCAACAATCGGTCTTGTCGGGATGAATGAGGCCTGTGAAAACTTTTTGAACAAAAGCATAGGCGATGAAGAAGGAAAAGAGTTTGCGCTAAAAGTCATGAGCTATATGCGAAATGTAATCTCAAACTTCCAGAAAGAAACAGGCAACAACTACAACCTCGAAGCAACTCCGGCAGAAGGCACAACCTACAGGCTGGCAAAACTTGATAAACAAAAATTTGAAAATATAACCTGTGCCAACCAAAAAGAATACGAAACCGGAGCAAAGCCGTTTTATACAAACTCATCCCAGCTTCCCGTGAATTATACGGATGATATTTTTGAACTGCTGGACAACCAAGATGACCTGCAGACAAAATATACAGGCGGGACAGTAGTGCATATATTCGCAGGCGAAAGGGTTTACGACACAAAAGTAATCAAAAATCTCGTCAAAAAAATATGCACAAACTACAAACTTCCTTATTTTACATTCTCGCCCACCTTCAGCGTGTGTCCGACCCACGGATATGTGGCAGGAGAACACTTCAGCTGTCCGGAATGCGGCGAAAACTGTGAAGTCTTTTCTCGTGTAGTAGGCTACATAAGCCCCGTTAACCAGTGGAATGAAGGCAAAACAGAAGAATTTAAAACAAGAAAAACCTTTAACATACAATAAATTATGAAAATAGCAGGTTTACAAAAATCTTCTCTGGTGGATTATCCCTCTAAAATTGCGGCAGTTGTATTTACACAGGGCTGCAATTTTAGATGCGGATACTGCCACAATCCTGATATCCTCGAAATATCAAAACAAAACAAATGTTTTGACGAAAATTTTGTTCTGGATTTTTTAAAAACAAGACAAAACAAACTCGACGCTGTTGTCATTTCCGGCGGCGAGCCTACATTGCAAAAGGATTTGGAAACTTTTATTCTTAAACTGAAAAGTTTGAATTTTCTCGTAAAACTGGACACAAACGGAACAAATCCGGATATAATAAAACAACTCTCTGAAAAAAACTGCCTCGACTATATTGCAATGGATATAAAAGCACCTTTGAATAAGTATAAAAACATTGTCTGCACAAATACGGACACGGCTAAAATCCAAAAGAGCATTGATTTTATTATACATTGCGGCATAGAGTACGAATTTCGCACAACGGTTGTAAAATCACAGCTGGATTTTAAAGACTTTGAAAACATAGGCAAAACGCTAACAGGCGCAAAAAGATACTATTTGCAAAAATTCGTCAATTCCACCACACTGGACCCGTCTTTTAAGGATTGCACCACTTACAGCGACACTGAATTTGAACAAATAAAAAATCTTTTGGATATTTACATTAAAAATGTTTACATCAGATAGCTTATGAATTTTTTTTTAATTTGTGATAAATCTTTATTATGAAAATTTTTAGATATTTAATTTTATTTTCTCTGTTATTTTTGTTTAATCTGCCTGTAATGGCAGATGTAATGCCATATTACACAGGCTCTTTGAGCAAAGAAACAATAGGCTTTTTGCAGGTGCCAAAAAGTTTCAAACTGTATTTGTACCCCCGCTATGACTCCCAAATCATAGACACAGTGCAATGGACAAATACAGAAGTAAAACTCAAAAACAAAACAATAGAGCCATCTGCCCTCTTTGCCGCACAAATTCAAAGCAAAGGCATGGCCTTTTGTATGGTAATAGATGAAAACGAAGACAACTGGTACAAAATAATCTATGACAAAACAACAAACTCCTCAGGCTGGATAAAAGCCGGCTCCGAAGATGATTTCTGGGGATTGAGAGATTTTTATTCTTTTTACGGCAGACGCTACGGCCTGTATTATATGAAGAACATAGATTACAGAAACAGAGGCATCTACAGCGGTGCAGATGAAAATTCACAAAAACTCGCAGGTTTTACATTAATAAAATCAATAATACTCAAAAAAGTCAGCGGAAACTGGGTTCTTGTATCTGTAATAGATTTAGG
This sequence comes from Candidatus Gastranaerophilales bacterium, assembly GCA_944325885.1. Taxonomy (GTDB): domain Bacteria; phylum Cyanobacteriota; class Vampirovibrionia; order Gastranaerophilales; family Gastranaerophilaceae; genus Limenecus. The sequence goes on from CALVBT010000005.1 coordinate 130,068, forward strand.
CTCGCAGCCCAAAATCGGTTACATTCAATGGAGAGAAACCGACGGATCTATATTATTGTTCCCAAAACTCGGTGCGCAATAGCTCAACACACTACATCGGATAGTTTGCAGCAGTATAATCTTCCTGCTGGTTTTCATATTGCTGAGGCTGGTTGTAATTGCCGCTGTTAGAACTTGTTTTGAGTTTTTCCAGATACAACTGACCGTTTTTAACAATTGTATGAAGCTGTGACAAATCAGATTCTATATTATTCAGGATTTGTTCAGCATAATTTTCTGCACCTTCTTTTGTTCTGTGTGCTTCGTCTTCTGCCTGAATTTTTATTTGTTTAGCTTCTTCTATAGTTTTATCTCTAAGTTCCTGACACTCTGAGAGAACCTGTTCTTTAATTTTTTCAGCTTCTCTTTGAACCTGATTTAACAGTTCAGACTCACTTAGAATTTTTTCTGCTTCCATTCTTGCTTCTTGAATAATTCTTTCTGCTCTTTGCTGAGCTTCTATTTGAATTTCTTCACGACGTCTTAAAATAGATTCAGCCTCTTTTATATCTTCAGGGATAGAAGCATCAATTCTGTCCAAAATAGCTTCCATTTCTGAACTTTTTACCATGACAAAACCGGGCAGGAAGTGAAAACCTTTGTCTAATATCAAATTAGCTCTTCCTAAAAGTTCTTTAATTCTAAGTTGTGTCATATCTAGTCTTTACCTTTCTTATATATTATTAAAATATTTTACCACACTTTCGGGAACAAATTTAGAAATGTCCCCACCGTATCTGGCAATTTCTTTAACTGTACTTGAGGAAATAAAATTGTATTTTGGTTTTGTAATTAAAAATACCGTAGTAATAGACGGAGCCAGAGCGTTGTTTGTCTGGGACAGCTGCATTTCGTATTCAAAATCGGATACAGCTCTCAGTCCTCTGATTAAAATATCAGAACCTACTTTTTTTGCATATTCGATAGTCAGACCATCAAAACTGTCCACCTCGACATTGTGCAAATCCATTTCTTTAAGAGCTTCTTCTATCAAAGCGACTCTGTCGTCTGTAGGCAAAAAACCTTTTTTTGCATCATTATTCAAAACAGCAATAATCACCCTGTCGAACATTTTTGATGCTTTTGCCAGTACATCCAAATGTCCTTTTGTTATAGGATCAAAGCTTCCGGGATATATTGCGGTTTTTGTCATTTTGCATTCCGTTTGTTTTGTAAAAACTATTGATAAATATAATTATATAATCGTAAAATAAAAATATTGCGATTTTCTTTGGAATTGTTTATTATTGTTACAAAATAATTAAAGATTCTGGTATAATATGTTCATAATGACACTTTAGAGGGGTCGGGTTTGATAGAAAGAATTGTTTTAACGATAATAATCGCTTCACTATGGCTATTTTTGTTCATTTTTCAGAACTTTATGTCTACCTTCTGGGCAATATTGTTCCTTTGCGGATTTATGACGCTTTATTGCATTTACATGCAAATTGCCCTCAAGCACCAAAAAATTAAACTTAAAAAACAGCCTGAAGAACTGAACTGGAACTACAAGCCGTTTGTTTCCGTAATGATTCCTGCACACAACGAACAGGATGTTATAGAAAAAACAGTAGAAAACATACTGGCAATGGATTACGAAAAATTTGAAGTAATCCTGATAGACGACAGAAGCGAAGATAACACAGCAGAAAAACTACTGGAGCTGCAGAACAAATACGAAAAAGTCAAAGCCATAATCCGTGACAAAAATGCCTTCCCAGGAAAATCTGCAGTGCTGAACGAAGCACTTCCGCAGTCAAAAGGCGAAGCAGTATTGATTTTTGATGCGGATGCAAGAGTAAACCCTGACTTTTTAACAAAACTTGTTCCGCATCTGGAAAAAGACAACGTAGGTGCTGTTCAAGCAAGAAAAGTAATCATAAACAGAGAAGAAAACTTCCTCACACGCTGTCAGGATAATGAATATGCGCTTGATACACATTTTCAAGTCGGAAGAAACTCCATTAAAGGCGCAGTAGAATTAAGAGGCAACGGAGAACTCATCAAAAGAGAAGCTCTTGAAGATATTGACGGCTGGAACAACTATACAATCACAGATGACCTTGATATGTCCACAAGGCTCCATATAAAAGGCTGGGATGTCAGATTCTGCGCCGATGTCTGTGTTTATGAAGAAGCAGTTGTAAAATTCATCCCGCTCTTAAAACAAAGAAGACGCTGGGTCGAAGGAAGTATCAGAAGATATCTCGAACATTTCTGGGGTGTTTTATTTTCTAAAGACATGTCCTTGCGTGTAAGTATAGACATGATTGCATACATCACAGAATTTATTCTTCCGTTCTGGCTGATTTCAGAAATTTGTTTTCAGGCATTTAAATACGTCAAAGATTCACCAAACTGCATAATGTCGTCATTACTCGTATCAGTAGTGGTTTGCGGTTTCTTTACGGTAGGACTTTTGTACAGTGTAAGAAGATACAACCACCTTTCAAGATGGCAAAGTATTGTTCAAGCAATCGAAACAGGTATTTTCCTATGCTGCGTATGGTTCCCGATTGTAGTCTTTATAGTATTTAAAATTATCTTTTTCAAAAAAACCATGGACTGGGGCAAAACCCAGCACGGCGTAACCAAAGTCGATGAAAATAAAGTACTGACACAACAAATCGAAGAAAAACCAGAAAAAGAACAGGCTGTCTAAATGGCTGAAGAAAAACGCATTAAAGGCGGGGATATAATCGAACTTACCGCACAAAAACTTGTCTACGAAGGCGATGCCCTGTCCAAAATTGACGGGTATCCGATATTTATAGAAGGTGCATGCCCTGAGGACAAACTCAAAGTAAAAATAACCAAAGCTAACAAAAACTTTGCCGGCGCAGTTATTGAAGAAATAATAGAGCCGTCCTCTCACAGGGTAAAACCATTTTGCCCGATGCACAATGTTTGCGGCGGCTGCGGATGGCAGTTTGTGGATTATGATTTTCAACTGGAACAAAAACAGAATATTGTTTTTGAAACAGTAAAAAAAATACTGGGACAAGAAATTGAAGTAAAGCCTGTGATACCAAGTCCCGAAACAAGAGAATTCCGCTCAAAAGTACAATATCCGGTAAGCCAGACAAAAGTTTCTAAAAGATTGATAGCAGGATATTACAAAAAAGGCTCTCACGAGCTTGTTAATATCAAATTCTGCCCCATTCAGCCAAAGATTCTTGATAAAATCACAGAATTTATAAGAAAAACAGCACAGGAGCTTGAGATTTCCGGCTACAACGAAAAAAAGCACACAGGCGACCTGCGCCACATTGTTTATCGCTACAGCAAATCACAAAACGAATGCATTGTTATTTTTGTTGTAAATGACACAGTGCTTCGTGACAAATTCAAAAAACTGTCCAAAAAACTCATGGCAGAATTTGCACACGTAAAAGGCTGTTTGATAAATTACAACACAGAAAAAACAAACCTGATAATGACAAATGATACAAGAAAAATTCAGGGCGAAAATTATATTATCGAAAAAATCGAAGACAAATCCTTCAAAATCTCAGCAAACAGCTTTTTTCAGGTAAACATAGGCTCTGCCAAAAATATTTTTAATACCGTTAAAAACATAATTGCAGAAAACTATCAAAACTCAAGAATCTTAGACGCATACTCGGGAGTTTCGAGTTTCGGGATATGGCTATCTGACAGTGCATCAGAGGTTGTGTCTGTAGAAGAGGCTCCCTCGGCAACAAAAGACGCAGCAGAAAATATCGTTTTAAACTCTGTAAAAAATCTAAAAGCACTGAACGGCGATGCAAAAAAAATCTTTGAACAACTGGTAAAAGACAATGAAAAATTTGATGTAACCGTGCTTGACCCGCCGAGAAAAGGCTGTGAAAAGCAATCTCTTGACTGGGCAATACAGCTGACAAAAAAAGCCATAATCTATGTTTCTTGCAATCCTTCAACGCTCGCTCGGGATTTAAAATATCTGCACGAAAACGGTTTTACAACAAAATACATCCAGCCCGTGGACATGTTCTGCCACTCTTATCACATAGAATCAGTAGCCTGGCTCACAAGAAACAATTAACCTGCGCAAAATAAAAAGCCTTTGATTTTGGTCAAAGGCGATAATTCGGTTAGTAATTTTGGTAGTTAGGTTATAGAGTTTATGGAGTTATTAAATAAGTTTCGCACTACATGTAAATACTTAACGGGGGAGATTTTTCTTCACTGAACACTTCGTGATTTTTTTAAAAACCCTCAAAACAAAAAATTTCTATTAAAAAAAAGAATTATTACAAAAATTAACAATTAAATATAATCAACTAAAAATTGCCCAAAAGGAAAAGGCTCTGATATAATCAGAGCCATGATTCTAAACACTTGTATTTTTAAACTATAAACTATATAAGGATTGTGTTTAGAAAATTTTATGTTACGGAAAACTTACCATTCAACAATTACAGCACCAGGGTTGCCGTTACCGCCTTTACCCCAGGCTTCGCTATTAGCACCGCCGCCACCGCCGCCTGCGCCAAAGTAGTTACGATCTTTGAACAGACCAGTTGCGCCGTGTTCTGAAGCATTACCTGCTTGAAAACCGCCAAGACCGCCTATAGCATTTGAAGTTCTCAATTTTACAGGAGAAGTTTCACCTTCTTGACCAGGAAGCACATCGCTTGCTTCTGCTGACGCAGCTGTATTATAGATTGCGATTCCGCCAGTACCTCTTGATGCACTTTTTTCCGATGTGTAATCTTTTGCTTCAATAGTACATGTTGTACTTTCTCCAGGACTCCCGTTAGAATCTGCTGCTGTAGCACCGAGTCCGCCTTTGCCAGGATATGCAATAAGTCTTTTCAAAGATGGAACTACAGCCGGTCTGTTCACATAGCCGCTTTTACCGCCTCCACCAGCATGTACAATAAAATATGAAAGTCTTAAATATCCCGGACCGCCGGGTGTTGGCCCAGATGTCTGGCCGGTACTTTGCCCTTTACCGCCATAGCCGTAGGGCAGACCGTATCTTGTAGTTGTATATTCTGAATAATTGGAATTCGATGCATAGTCATATTCTTCAGCAGGTTTTTTCAAAATGTCTTTTAATAAAGTTGCACATTGTACCCCGCCAATACTGCCAGATAAATTTCTAGAAGCAGACGAGCATAAATATGGCGGAACAGAACGCCTTGTATCTTTTCCGTCCTGACCTATAGTCCAACCTGACTTACCATTTGGAGACCCGCCTCTGCCAGGACATCCAGCCCAATGGCAACGTCCGTCATTTACAACATTACATCCGCTGCCCCTGTCACCACAAGCCGGTTTCCACATGGATTGACCGCCGTTGCCGCCGGTTGCTTCTGCTATACGGGTATCAGACGATGCCAGTTTAATATAAGAATCCCCGCCGGCATCCCCGCAATTTTTACTCGCACCTGAACCGGCTTTTCCTGAGGCAAGTGTATAAGATGCCCCATATTCCAAATTAATAATTCTGTGGCTAAATCCTCCAGACCCGCCCGGACCACCGGGGTTTTCCTGACAGCGGTTTGCATTATTTTTTCTTTTACCCCCAGAAGCACCTCCGCCAATAAGATAAATTTCATACGAGCCTGTACCCGGGGCTATAAAATTTTGAGAATTTTCACCAGACAATTCTTTAACATCAGAAATAGAATTTCCTGCGGCACCGCCTCCACCGCCGCCAACAATTGTAATTTCAAAGTTTCTTGCATTTATTGGAGGATAAAAAGTACAAGAATCGATACTGCCGGACTGTGTCCAGCCGTCTGTTGTTTTTGATGCGTAGACTGCATTGCCACTATCATCGAGCGAACACATCCAGTATCCATGGTCACCCGTATTTAAATCACGTTTTTTCTTTGTCAAAATCGGAATAGATGCCAAAGTAATTAAACACACGATTAGCAATGTAATTAACGCTTCTGCCAACGAAAATGCATACTTTTCTTCTCTGCTGTTTTGTTTTTTGTTATACTTCATATTTGCTCCTTATATAGACCCGTTATTTTCATCTTAAATCTATATTCGGAACTTTTCAGCCTATCTTGACAT
>CALVBT010000006.1 GCA_944325885.1 Candidatus Gastranaerophilales bacterium
AATTGAATTTTGTGTGGCGGATGCGACCGATAGAAAAAGTATATTAGAATTAAAAAGAAATCGAGCCTTTACGAAATGTAAAAGAACACATGGTTTGATTACTTGTTACAGATGGTTTGATTATTTTTGGACACTTTGTGTTGGGGTAGAAACCCCAACCTACAACTTTTGTTTTTTGTATTACAAAGCTGCCCCGACACTCGCAGGGATTACCCCCATGGCTGCCGCTCCGTCCAAAAAAGACGGGAACACTATTGCATCAAGAGCATAAGCACCTGCTGCAACTGTTACAACCACTATACCGGCTTTTACTGCTGGCGGTAAATCTTCAATGGCTTCTCTTATTTCATTAAAAGAAGTTTCCGCCCTTACGCCCAGAGACGTATCTCCAATCACCATTTCTCCAGGTTTTGGAAGTAATATTACACTGTTATCACCGAGTTTAAAATGCGCAGGCTTGCCGTTTTTGATATTTTCAAGCGCCTTTTCCATCATAGCGGCCGATAATTCCTTTTTAATTTTGTCCCTTATGGCTTTGTCTTGTCTGTACCAATTTTCATCTTTCATATTCAAATCTTTATCAAAATATTTTACATCGTAATCAGACCCAAAGAAAGCCATGTTTGATGTACAGCAGGCATATCCGCCATTCTCTAAAGCACGAATTTTCAGCTCTTCAAAAGAAGAGTTTGAATCTAATTTTCTCTTATAATCCAGCCCGATTGTGTTTGTAAGTTTTATAGTATATTTCCCTTCAGGAAAACGATCGCCGGTATTATATTTAAAAATCAGACCATTGCCGTCTTGCTTAGCATCAACTATTTCTATGCCTGGCGTTGTAGATGCAATTACGTTTTTAACCATATTAAGCTCTTTATCTGATAGAGGATTGTTAAACTTTACAATTTTATCATCTGTATTTTCCGGTAATGATTTAAACGCATCAGACACACCTGTTGAACCAAAAGGTTGTTTATAGGGTGATACCGGTGAGTTTTGTTTGAAAGCTTCAAATTTACTTAATAATTTGCCATCCTTTGAAAAAGCGAGGGCTTCTACATTATCATCATTTTTATAAATAAGGTTGAAATTACCATTTCTTAATCTGTCAATTTTGAAACTATGACTGTCAAACAGGTCATACTTTCCACGATAACCGCCATTTTTATCAGCCTTCATCTTATATTTGCCATCAATAACAAAGCCGTTAGACATAGCTTCTACCTGTTTAAACTTTCCGTCATTGATATACGGCAGAGCTTGAAAAATTGCTACCTGATAGGTACGGTTATTGCTAAACGGAAAAATTTGAGAAATATCTACAGGAAATATTCCATTATCATTCAGCATATCTAAATTAGAGGAATTAATTGATGTAACACCGTTTTCAGAATTGATTTGGAGCTTAACATCTTTACCGGCAGACGCAGTGTCAGGGACAGAAATATCGGTCATGGGGACAGCCTGTAACATAGTCCTTTGCAAAGAATCAAGCTGCGCTAAAGATTTTTCAACGTTAGCCAACACGGAGTCAGGGGAGGACATATATTCCCCTGGATTTAACTGTAACAGGTTCTCTTGTAAAGATTCAACAACCTCCCGTGTTTTTTCAAATATATCTTGTTCGGGAGATTTCTGCATAGAACAAGAAGTTAGCCCTGCAGCAAGAGCAGCCGGAAAAATCAATTTTTTAGAGTACTTTTGCACTGTATTCATCATTTGTGTTGAAATTACTTTCATAAATAAGAACCTTTCTTTATAATATTGTGTTTGCTATAAGGCTCAAAAAATTTCCTTTTTGCTCATATTGTGAAGAAATGAAAAATAAATTTACAAATACCGTACAACAACCCGTTTAAAACACTTGTCTTCTAAGATTTTTGCCGTTTTTTTGATAATGTTTTTCCTAATCTCAATTTCAATAGGTAAGTTCGGGTCATAATATTTTGTCAGGCAATGCCTGACCTACTCGGCTACTACTTAAAAAATCGGCACTCTGCATCCGTCAAACTACGGCTGTAATTTAACACACATAGCAAGATTAAATTAACTATGAGATGGAGATTTATTTAAATTATACGCAATACATAATAAAAAACTTATCTCTTAATATTTAATCATGTTTATGTTACCGTATTTCCAGAGGGAAGTTGTAGGTTGGGCTTATAGCCCAACAATTAATTATTATTCTCGCTTTTACTATGCAGACAAAATTTATTTTTATACATTTTTATGAACAGCAAAAGAGTCTGTAGGTCAGGCAATGCATGACTTACTCTTCGAATAGCTTGTAGGTTGGGCATACCTGCCCAACGATAAAACTGGACATTATTGGAAATTGGAATTTTCTTTGATTTTTGTTTAGTTTCAGCCTAATTTCAAAATATTCTTTGTAACTTTATGTCCTAATAAAGTCCGTTTTCGTCCAGTTTGATTTTGGTATAACCAAACAACTTCCGACGGCTAATATTTAGTGTTGTTGGGCAAGTATGCCCAACTGACAGTTTATTATTAGTGTAACAAACTGGACGTTAAAGTATAGCATTAAAAAAGACCCTTGCGGGTCTAAATATTATTTCTATATTAAAAAACACCCGACCAAAGCCGGATGTTTTTTAATTCGGAGAAGGAGGGATTCGAACCCTCGAGGCAGATTACTCCACCTAACACCTTAGCAGGGTGCCGCCTTCAGCCTACTCGGCCACTTCTCCAGAGCGGATAAAACCATATTATCAAAAAAATCCTTTTTTTACAAATATTTTATCTATAATCTTTTTTATTAATTCTTGTGTCCAATATGAAACTTTTCAAGTTATTGTATGTTATATTTAGAAAAAACTTAAGGGAGAAAAGTTATGAAAAATTGGATTATTGCACTTGCTATTCTTATTATACCGATGGTTACATATTTTGTTCTGGACAAAACACAGGCCTCAAAAGCTGCTTTTGAAGCACAGGCTACACAAAATATGTCCAAGCCTGTTGTGATGAAATTTTCTTCACCAATGTGTCTGGACTGCAAAAAACTCGAGGGTGTAATTTCGGAAGTTATGCCAAAATACGCTGATAAAATTACTTATCAAAAAATTAATGCCCAGTCCAATGATAGTGCCAGTGCATCTTTAATCAAAAAATATAATGTTACTCTTGTGCCGACAATGGTTTTTGTAAAAAAAGACGGCACTGTTTATAAAAGGACAGAAGGCTATATGCCAAAAAGCGAACTCGAAAAAATTATTAAAGGGTTAATTAATGGATAATCTTGTTACATTTTTCCAAACACATGTAAAAGACGAATTTTCTTTGCTTATACTGGCTTTGTGTTTTCTGGGCGGGGTCGTTGCTTCACTGTCGCCGTGCGGTATAGGCATGCTGCCTGTTGTTGTAAGTTATATAGGCAGTTCGTCAGAAAAACGCACATCGAAAAATATTATACAGATTGTGTTTTTTATCCTCGGGTTGTCTGTCTGTTTGACAGCGATAGGGATTGTTTGTGCGCTTACGGGGCAGATTTTTGATGCGTCAAAGCGTGTTTACTTTGTGCTTGCGCTTACATCTCTTATATTGATTTTCGGGTTGAATCTTGTCGGACTGCTTGAGATAAATTTTCCCGTGCTGGTGAAAAAATTTCCGCAGAGTGAAAAACACAATTTTATTACCTATCCGTTGATTCTTGGTATGGTGTTTGCACTTGCTGCTTCTCCGTGTTCCACTCCCATACTTGCGGGGATTATGGCTGCTGCTTCCATGAGCGCAAACATTTTTTATGCTGCATTGATGCTGTTTTTGTTCTCTTTGGGACAGGGGATGATTATCCTTGTGGCTGGATTGTTTACATCTGTTTTGAAGAACCTGTCTTCTTTTGCAAAATATACTGACCTTTTGACAAAACTTAGCGGTATCATTCTGATACTATTCGCTCTGTTTTTGTATTATAAGGTTTTTGAACAATTTATTTAAAACCTTACGGCTTTTATGGGCGGTTTCGCTTATGTTTGAGGAGGTGACCCCTTGAACTTGTAAAGGCGCAGCGGACTTGTTTATACAGTCGGACTTTATTATTGCACCTGTTCAGAAATTGGTCGGAGTCGGTTGACTATATGAAATATACAAAAAAAAGCTATAAACTTTTCCTTAAGGTTTATAGCTATTAGATTAGGGATATGCGTATCGTCGTCTTTATTTAAGGAGTATAGTGTTATTCTACACATACTTTAGTTGTAGAAAATCATACATTATTATGAATAATTCGTAACATGTTCATCTTTTTATGCGACATGTTCATGACTTTTTTTTTGCAATCATTAAATATAAGGCACGTTACCGGCATGGTGCAGAGCATGGTCAGAGTATTTTTACCCCAAACGAAGGATTTTTGAACAAAATATTCAATTAAAGCTTTGATATGCCGATAGCGATGTTAGGGCAAAATTATCAAGGGTGTTAAAATTTGTATAACAGTATTTATCCGGTACAAATAAAACCATACGTGCCGCCGCAGAACAAAAAAGCGGTGCAGGACAAAGAGGATGAAGAATCCTCTCAATCGTCTGACTTAAACAGGGACAAACGATCTTCAAAATCCGGTGCAACAAACCCTTATTCTGCAGCGGATGCTAACGGAAAAGCCCCGAACAGGTTTGAAAGACAGGAGTTTCCAAACGGTCAAAAAACTACTATCGATTACTCCAAGTCGCAGGTCAATATTGCCCAGATTTTAACGGATTTTAAAAACACTGCTATAGCTATCGGCTCCCCGCCAAACATTATCCAGGAGGTCGAAAGCTATCTTTCTATTGCAGAAAACGAGTCTTTAAAAAACGAACCCAACAAAAAAAGAATACAGTCTAATCTAAAAAATGCCTCAAATATCCTCGACGAATTTATTTCAAAGACTTTGAATAAAAATTCAAAAGTCGTGGAAAACTGGATAGATGCGCTGTTTTTGCAGCAGGTAAACTACAAATCAGACCCGACGACTATCAATGAGGATTTCCTTGTCAAATTGCCCGACAAAGAAACAGGAGATATGAAGCCTATCTCCAAAAATCTTATGCAGCCGGAACAGGAAACCACACAGTCCGAACAGCAAACAGCCGTACAAGAAGAACAGCAGACACAGGAAGCTGTTCAACACAAAAATGTCTATATTCCGCAGGATGAAAATGTTAGAAAAGCCTTTTTGCAGGGGAAAAAATATGCCTCAATAAACCAGTCTGATAAAGCTATAGAAGCCTTTAACAATGCGCTTTCTCAAGCACAAGCAACAGATGATAAAAACGCTCAGGGCATGATTTGTTTTGAACTCGGCAAAATTTACGATAAAACAGACAACCTTGAACAGGCGCTCAATTTTTATAACCAAGCCCGACTAAACACAGCGGACAACAATCTGAAGGCCCGTGCTTATTATTCTATGGCACAGATTTATGACGATGTTGTGTATTTTGAGCCTGCCATGAACCACTATTTTGCGGCCATATCTTTTGCCGGAGAGGCAGACAATTTGAAAGCCCAGACCAAGGCTCTTTCTGATATTGCGGATATGTACGCCGAAAGATACGATGTGAATAACACCCGCAGCTATTACGGTATAGCAAAAAATATTGCCAGAGAAACAGGCAGTAACAAAACCATGGGGTCTGTATGGTCAAGGTCTGCTGATTCCATGGCCATGCTCAATGAAAATATAAGCGCATTGCAGGATTACAAAGAGTCTTCGCAGTTTTACGAAAGTACGGATTCTCCCTTGAAAATGGCAAGAAACTTTGAAAAGGCTTCTTCTGTAATGCTCAAACTCGGAAACAGCAAAAAAGCCCGTTCACTCCTTGAAAAAGCCCAGAATTTTGCCCTCAAAGCCGATGATATTGCTTATGCAAACAAATTGGACGCACAACTTAATGTAATTTAGACATTTTTGTATTATTTATTGTGAAGGAAGGAATAAGAGAAAGAAAATATAATGAAAGATTATAAATCAGGTTTTGTAGCAATAGTAGGCCGTCCGAATGTAGGCAAGTCCACACTTTTAAATAAAATTCTCGGCCAGAAAATAGCAATAGCTACGGACAAAGCACAAACAACCAGAAAAAGAATCAAAGGCATCTATACAAATGAGCAGGGCCAGATTGTTTTTATAGACACCCCCGGTGTGCATAAACCGCTGGACAAACTCGGAGAGTTTTTGATGGAGGAGGCAAAATACTCTATTCCTGATGCGGATTTGGTGCTGTTTCTTGTAGATGTGTCAGAGCCTGCCGGTGCCGGCGACAAATGGATTGTCGAAAATCTTTTAAAGGATTGCAAAATCCCTGTTATCATCGTTTTGAATAAGGTCGACAAACTGAAAGACCCGATAAAAAAAGAACAAAACCTTTTGACCTACAAACTGCTTTTTGATAAAAATATGCCCACAGCAAAAATTTCTGCACAAACCGGCAGAAACCTTGATACACTTATTTCTACAATAATAAGAAAACTGCCTGACGGCGACCCGATTTATCCTGAGGATGAACTGACCGATGAAACAATGCGTTCTATTGCTCAGGAAATCATCAGAGAAAAGATTCTAATCAATACAAAAGACGAAATCCCCCACAGCGTTGCCGTGATAATCGAGAGATATGAAGAATCAGATGAAATTGATAGAATTTTTGCCGTAATACATGTGGAACATGAAAGCCAGAAGGGTATAATGATAGGCAAAAAAGGCTCTATGTTAAAGACTATCGGCACTCAGGCCAGACAGGAACTGGAAAAAATGCTGGAGAAAAAGGTTTATCTGGAGCTTAATGTAAAAGTTTCAAAAGATTGGCGAAAGAAAACCCCTGACCTTGAAAACTGGGTATAGGCTTAAAACAGTATTAAATAACGGGAAAAGGACGGTTTTTGAGCCGTCCTTTCAAGTGTTAATTGTGTAAGTAATGTTAGTTAGAAAAGTGTTTTATGCAGCCCCGCCTGCAGCACCGGCTGCTCCATCTGCAGCGCCTGCGGCACCTTCAGCTGCACCGGCAGCTCCTTGTGCGCCGCCTGCTGCACCTTCAACGCCTTGCGCACCTTCTTTTGGTTTGCCTTTAAAAAGTTTTAATATAGGTGCAACGACTTTTTCGTTAATAAAATCGCCTACAACAGCTACTGCTTTTTTGCCGTAGTATGTTGCTTGTTCTTTAAATTTTGCACCTTCTTCTAACGGTTTTGTTTTATCAAAGTTTTTGAATGCACCCACTTTGCCTCTGAGTATTGCTGCACCGCCTGCGAGAACGACTATTGCAGCAAGAGTTTTTGCAAACCAGTGGCTTTTCTTTTTCGGGGCAGGGCCGTATTGAGGACCCATCGGGCTGCTTGCTGCGGGCTGCGGCTGTTGTGCAACAGTAAAAGCAGGAGCTTTAGAGATTGTTGATTGTGACATTGGTGTAATTGTTGAGAAATTTACTGACATATAAAAACACTCCTTTTATTAACACTTCTGAGCATACAAAACATATAAAGATAATTTATTGCCAATTTGGATAGTAATGCAGATAAATATGAAACATTTTGTAACATTGTAGCACTTTTTTTTATATTTTGGAATATTTTTTTTAAAAGTGTAATCATAGTTAATAGAGGCAAATTTACACTAAATATAAATGAAGGGTTAGTATAGATGGATAAATTCGTAAATATAGAAAAAAATATAATAGAAAGCGCAAAAATAGTTTCTTGCAAAATTGATGATGCAGAATTGAGAAAAAGAGCCTATGCTCTTAATATAGCAGCCAATACCGTAGCAGAGTATCTCAATGCATCAGGTGTCCATACGGATTCCAAATTGAGTCTTTTTAGAGTGCCTTCGTTTGCAAAAAATCTTGAGCTTGCCGATATTTACGTAAACGGTGCAAGATTTGATGTGAGAATTTCTTTTGACGGAAAAACTTTTTGCATTCCAAAAATCCATGAAAAATACGATGCACAGCCTTTTGCATATATTGTAATCAGCATTGATAAATCTTTAAAAACAGCAGAAATCTTAGGTTATGCACCTGTTAAAGATTTGAATTTGTCCAAAAATAATGCACAGTACTACTGTTTTGAAAATTCAGTATTAAAACCAATGGACGGTTTTAAGGAATATGCTCTCGGGCTTTCCGTAAAAATCCCGCCTTATTCATCTCTCGACCACGAAAAAATCAAAGACCTTTGCGCAGGATTTATAGACGACCAGATTTCCGAAAGCGAAAAAATCTATTTTATAAAACACGTAATCTCCTGCCCTGTTTGCAGAGAGGCTTTTTGTGACATGAACGATTTTGATACAATCGTTTCTCAGTTGAAAAATTATAACGAACTTTTGAACGACAGCACTTTGAGCGTACTTTCAGGCAACAAAAAAGAGTTTGACGAAGCTTATATCGCAAATCTCGGCGTTGTGGAAAACGCAGTGGAAAATACTGCAGAACCGGCAGAGGAAAACGTTGAGGAAAGTGTGATTGAAGATGTAGTCGAAAATGTTGCTGAAACTGCTGCCACAACTGCTGCTGCAGCATTAGACGCTTCTATTGACGCTGCTGTATTGAAAGGTGTTATGAACGCTGCAGAAATGGCAGATACCTTGACAAATACAGAGGAACCTGCTTCTGATGACAGCGAAGAAACTTCTGAACAGGAATTTTTAATGCAGGAAGATAACGAACAGCAAGATGCTTCCGAAGATGATGAAGAAACAGAAAACAATCTGCTGGAAGATGAGTCAGAGAATGCTGACCTGCCTGCTCTTGATATTGACGGGGCAGAAGACGAATTGCTCGTAGAAACTGACGGGGCTGACTTTTTGATGGAAGAAACAGCTCCAGAGTCTGAACCGGCAGAAGATATACAGGAGACCGAATCTCTGGAATTGGCAGAAGATTCTGCGCCGGAGCTTGAGCTTGAACAAAATGATTCTCTATTGCAGGAAAATGACTCCGAAAACGAAGAGCAAGAAGACCTGCAAGAGGAACAGCAAGAAGTACTGCAAGGGGAACCGGCAGAGGAAGAAGCTCTTGAGCTTGCTCAGGACAATGATATTGATGCTTTGGAAACAGAAGAACCCTCACCGCTGCCGGAGCTGGATGGTGAAGATTTGCTTCTTGCAGAAGATACAACGGAATCCGAAGCGTTGCAGGAACAAGAAAATGTGTCTTTAGAAGAAATTCAAGAATCCGCTCAAGAAACAGCAGAGCCGGAAATATCAGAAATGCCCGAACTGCTGGAAACTGACGGCAATGAAGAAGATTTGCTGCTGCAGGAGGATACAGCCGAGCCGGAAGAATTGGAAGAAATAAAAGAAACAATGGATTTAGAAGAAGTTACAGAAACGCCTGAACTTCTAGAAGAAGAACCGCAAACTGAGGCTTCCGCTGAAGTGGAAGAACCTTTGCCGCTTTCTTCTGATGTGGATATAGCACTCGACGGTGACGATGATATGCTTCCGCCGGTTGATTTGGAAGATTTGGAACTTCTGGACGAAACAGCAGAACCCGAAGAACTGACAGAAGTTTCGGAACCTGAATTGGAATTGCAGCCAGCAGAGGAGGCCGAAGAATCTGGCTTAGAAGAATCTTCCATAGATTCTGATTTGATTTCTCAAGAAGGCGATATTGATCTTAATATTGATGAAACAACTTCTGAAACAGGCTTTGAATCCGGATTTGACATTGGCTCTTCTGATATTGATATAAATACTCCGGATGCAGGCGATGACAGCTGGGTAAATGCTCAGGAAGATACCGAAGATACAACAACTGCTCAGTATTTTACTTTTGCAAGACCGGCTTCTGTTGACGGGACTATAGATTCTTCGGAAGTAAGCGAACAGCCGCAGGCTATAGAGGATGATGATCCGTACAAACTTGATTCTGATGAGGAAGAAACAGGCTCTTATCAGGAACCTGTAGAGTTAAAATATGATGATGAGGATGAAGATACGGAATCTGCAGAACCGATTCAAGCTGAACAAGACTCCGAATATCTTATCCAAAAAGATGAAGCTGAAATGGAGCAGGAAGTTCAAAATGAAGAAATCCAGAATCTTATGGATGATGACCTTTTTGCCCTGCTTTCCGATGACGACTCCGATTCTGTGCAGGCAGCTCATACTGTAGAGGCTGAAACTCCGGAAGAGGAAAACGCTTCTGCCCCTGCAGAAGGACAGACAGAGTCTGACGAAACAATAGAATCTTTGTTCGACAATCAAGATGGTGAACAATCACCAGACGGCGAGGAAAACGTTTTTGAACTTGCAGAAGAACCTGTCAGCCCTGCAAAAGCAGGAATTATTAAAAAGGCTGCAATTTCAGCAGGTGTGGTAGTGCTTCTTGCTGCAGCGGGTGCGGGTGCATGGTTTATGAACCATCAAAAAGCCGCAAATTCCGGTGACAATATGGATTTAGCAAATCAGGGCGACCCTGTATTCGACTTCCAGAATCAGGGCAGCGAGCAGCCGGATACAGAGTCAGGTGCAGTTTCGCAGGATATAAACAAATCAATGGCAAATTCCTTCTCTGACAAACCTGCTGCAATTACAATCACAAAAATTTCATGGCAGGTGAGCGAAAAACTTGCACAGGAGGCTTCTGTTAAGGAATATTTACAAACTGCAGGTAAAAATATTCAGATGAATTTACAAAATGATCTGGCAAATGCAGCAGATGTTCCGTTCAATACAAGCGTAAAAATCTCTGTAACACTGGCTCCTGACAACACCCTCAAAGGTATGCAGGTATTGGAATCCAGCGGTTCTGACAAAATCGATGAATCTATGTTAAGAAGTATTAAAAACACTTTGAAATATGTAAGTGTGCCTAAATTAAAGGATTACAAGTCTGATTATTTCTTAACTTTAATTATAAATTTTTAATTATATGATATGATATAATCAAGATATTTAAAGTTTATAAAATGGATTGCGAAATTGGATACTATACAAGCACAAAGAGAGCTTATAGAGAAGTTAGTAAAATCAAATAATAAATTCAGAGGCAACGAAGATTTGCTTGAGGATTTTTGTTCAGAAACATACGAACGCTCGCATTCTTTGTTTGACAGTGTAGAAATAAAGGATATCGAGGGCTATGTTGCCAAAGTAGTGAATACGGCTATTTTGAATGTTCTTAAATCAAACGGCAGAGTCAGAAGAAGAGAGAATAAATATGTAAGTACAAAGGAAATTCTTATCAACCCGATGCCCGTAAAAGCTGCTGTTGAACAGGAAACTGCTCCTGCTGCTGCCGGTGCTGTTGATTCTTTTGTATATGAAATTGAAGATCCAAAAGCTTCTTTTGAAGAAAAAATCGTAAGAAAAGATTTGCTGCAAAAGATTGTTGATATTGTTCTTGTTGCACAAAAAAACAATCCGACAAAAGAATATTTAAAAATCTTCTTTTTAAGATATGTCAAAGAGCTGAAACAAAAAGAAATTGCGCAGGAAACAAATCTTTCACAGAGCGAAGTAAGCAAAAGACTTGTTGAGATTTCTCAAATAGTTAAGACGCATTTCTAATCTTTACGCCTGATTTCTTTCCGCAACGTTTATACTATAATATGCTTGATTAAGTTAAGCGGTTATTATTATGCGTTGTATAAAATGCAAAAAAGAAATAGACGACAATCTTTTGAGATGTAATTTTTGCAATACAAAAGTGCAGACGCCTTGTCCTGTCTGCGGCAGCATAAACCCTATAACCGCCCAGTATTGTGCGCATTGCGGATTGCAGCTGCTAAAATACTGCCCGCATTGCAAATGCGTGAACCTTCCGGGGGCTGAAAAGTGCCGAAAATGCGGCGAGCCTTTTGATATGCAAAACGGCGAAATTTCTATTGCCGACCTTGAAAAACAGCTCAATGAAGATTCTCCGGAAACACCGCTTAAACAGGAAGATGAAGATAATAAAACCGCTGAACCCGCTCAAGAACCCGATGTAAGTCCCGTTAAAGAACAAGAGCCGATTGCTAAGCAGGAATTTGATGATATTCCTGTTGTTGATATTGAACCGTTGGAACCCGTGCAGGCAGAAGAAATAGAGGATTTGCTTTTGGAATCTGATTCCGAAGAGGATTTTCAGCTTCAAGAACTGCAGGAAGATGAGCTTCTGGACTTTTCAGACGGGGAAAATATTGATGAAGTTAAAGATACACAAGTTTCTCTTCAAAAACAGGAGCCTGTTTCGGACATGCTGACAGAAGAGCCGGAACCTGTCCAAAATATTCAGCCGGAAGGAGCTATGACATCTGCTTTGGATAGTTCGGATAATGACCTGCTCTCTTTGTGCGATTTGAGCGATGCAGCTGAAGAAACTATCACAGAGGAGTTGAAAAAAGCTGATATTAAACCTGACCCTATTATAAACGCTGATGCGGCACAAAATTACGTTGCACAAACAATAAAAACCGCCCAACAAGAAGCAACCGCTATTAATCATATTGAAGACGCACAAAAAGAAATTCCGCACGAACAGGAACTTGCCCCCGAGAAGGAACAAGTGCCTGAGCCGGCTCTGAAACAGGAGCCTCCTGTTGAACAGCCGCAGCAAACAGCAGAACCCGCTGCACAGATACAGCAGCAAAGAGAGCAGCAAACACAGCAATCACAGCAGCAGGAGCAGCAGAGCGTTTCTGCTCGGGCAGAGGAAAGTTTTGAGCAGTTTGATGTGGATATAAAATCTTACAACCAGATGAAATGTAAGAATCTGATAGTGAATGCAATAAGAAAACCCGAAAAACTTATAATAGGGCTGAGTGCGCCCGAAGGTTACGGAAAATCTACTGTTTTAAAATATCTTTTCGGGGATTTGATGCACGAAAACTACGGCTGGCTGTGGGGTGAGTGCAGTGCAAACTCTCAGATAAGTCCTTTTGGCATTTTTCAGGAAATGATTTTGACATTTTTTAATATGCCGAACTTTTCTAACATGTCGCAGGATTTTGTAAAACAGGCAAAACACATGCTCTCACAGACTTTTCCTTTCTTTTCACAGGAAGAGATTTTTAACCTGTTTAACTTTTTGTATCCGTCTTTGACCTCAAATTACGAAGACATACTCGTGAACAAGGATTCTACCTTTGCACTTTTGGAAAAACTTATACTCGAGCTTTCTAAAAAGGTAAAATTAATAATTGTCATAGATGATTTTGATATGATAGACGGTGCGTCTTATGCGTTCCTTTCATATTTTGTCGAGCAGGGTCATCTCGGAGAAAATATAAAGCTGATAATCTCATACAAAGACAACAGGATTACGCAGGGGTATTTTTATTCGGAAAAAATAGCGCAGAACCAGTACGAAGATATCAGACTTTCGAAACTGACAAAATCTGATGCGGACAACCTTGTGAAACTCTTTTTGAACGGTGTAAATCCGCTGCCTCAAGAGGTTTTTGAAAGGATTTTCGAATATTCTGAGGGCAACAGTGCTTATATAGAACAAATAATGGTGCTGTTGAATGATTTTAAAGCCTTTAAGCAGGAGAACGGCACAATAACCTACAAAACCACTCCTGTAGAGTCAAAAATGCCCAAAAATCTGTACGAAATTCTTTCTGTCAGAATCAATTATCTGCAAAAGAAATTTCCGCTCTGTTTCAGGACTTTATGCACAGCTTCAATAATGAGCAACAAATTTAATGTTAAACTGCTAGAAATTGTGATGAAGCTAAAACCGGAAGAGTTCCAAAACGTTATGCAGCTTTTGACCTCTTTTGTTTATGTTGCGCAGTTTAACAACAACATTTTTGAGTTTAAAAATACTCTGCTGTGGAAATTTGTTTATGAAAAGGCAAAACAAAACAAAGATTTTGTAATGCTGAATGAAAAAATCTTTGATGTAATAAATTCGTTTACCCTCTCGAGCAATGCTCTCAAGGCACTGATTGCACAAAATTTGAACCAGAAACTGCTGGCTTTGAATATTTGGACGGAAAATACAAAACTCTGCGCATATTTGGGCGATGAGCATCTTTGGACGCTTTCTCAAAAGCAGTGTCTGAAAATCGTACAGGAGATTCACCCTGACAATGATGAAATCATAGCCAACAATATTCAGGAGCGTCTGGGCAAAATGCTCTATTTGACCCGACCGTCAGAGGCTATTCCGCTTTTGTCAGCTGCAATCAGCAATGCTCTAAAAGTCGGCAACAGACCGAAGATAATCGAACTCTCCGGATATCTTTCAAAGAGCTGTTCTCTTACAGGCAACTATAACGGGGTAATTGAGGCTGTTGATGTGGTGCTGAAAATCATTGACACCCCGCAGAACAAACTCGAGAGCGCACTCATAAAATACAAAAAGCTAAAAGCAATGTTTTGCATCGGCAATGCAGAAGAGATTTACAATCTTGCAAGCAACGAAATTATTCCTGTTGTTGAGCAGGCACTGTCCAACCTTATCCCCAACAACGGAATCTCTATGGACATTATTTACGAAACATGGCTGGAGTGTAACCTGATAGTTGTTATGGCACTTGTTTCGCAGGGGAACAACAAGAGCTTTGCCGTGCTAAAAGTTATTGATGAAATTATTGCAAAAAATAATGTGGACAACAAAAATTATCTGCAGCGTGTAGACCTTGCAAAAGCACTGGCATACAGTGTTCAGGGCGATATTAAAAAGAGTGATGACATTTTGATTTCGCTTTCTCAAAAAACCAGCAAGGAAATTGTCGAGCCTGATGTAATTTCGCTGTGGAATTTTACAAATATTTTGAACAAGCTCTACAAGCAGGAATGGCAGAATATAAAAGAGGATTTGTACTCTGTTGTGACTTTTGCAAACAACTACAATGACGTGCTTGTGAAAAATCTTTTGAAGGTATTTTTAGGCAAAATTTTGCAGGAAGAAGGCAATCTCTCAAAAGCACTGGAGATTTATAACGAGCAGGTGACAATTTTTGCCAGAGAAAAAATAGCCATAGGCGCATTGTTGTGCTGGTATTATATTGCAAAACTTACCCTTGTGACAGAAGGTACGGACAAGGCTCTTGATATTGCACAAAAGGCTCTTGAGGTGGCTAAGAATCCAAAAATTTCAAATTACTATTTTATGGTGCTGTACAAAAAACTCATTGCAGAAATCTTCTTGATAAAAGGAGATACGGAAGCTGCAAAAATGTATATAGAAAAAGCTCTGATGATAGTAAAACAGTACGATATGAAACTGTTAAAAATATCTTTGTACCAGCTTTATGCAAAGTATCTTGAGGAAATGCTCAATAAAAAACCTCAAAACAAAGCCAACTATGCCCAGAATGCTGTTGCTACATACAAAAAAGCACTCTCTTTGATAGAACATCAGGATATCCCAGCAATAAAAGAAGAGATAAACAAAAATTATGCCTCTTTTAGGGCATTTTGCCAGCTGAACAATATAAAAATATAATAGACTACATTTCTTTTATCACTGCGGTCAAAAGCTTTTTGAACCCGTCTTTTACACGTTTTGCTGTTTCGACAACTTCCTTGTGAGAAAGTCTGGAAGGATGCACCCCTGCAGCAGAGTTTGTTATGCAGCTGATACCAAGCACCTTCATTCCGCAATAGTTTGCCACAAGAGCCTCAGGCACGGTAGACATGCCGACGGCATCAGCACCCATAATGCGGAGCATATTTATTTCTGCGGGTGTTTCGTAGCTCGGGCCGCTCATTGCCGCATAGACGCCGTTTCTGATTGTGAGGTTCAATTCCTTGCCTTTTTCAAGAGCGAGTTTTGACAGTTGATGATTATAAACTTCGCTCATATCAGGGAATCTGTCGCCCAGTGTGGAGTCGTTTTCTCCTATGAGAGGGTTTACGCCCATGAGGTTTATGTGGTCGGAAATCACCATTAAATCACCGGCATTGTACGATTTGTTTACACTGCCCGCTGCATTTGTGATGACAAGGATTTTTACTCCCAATTTTTTCATCACTTTTACAGGATAAACTATGCGGCTTATGTGATAGCCTTCGTAGTAATGGTAACGACCCTGCATTATTACTGCTTTTTTGCCCAGAACTTCTGCAAAGACAAGCTGGCCTTTGTGTCCGGCTACTGTTGAAGTTTCAAACCCCGGAATGTCAGAGTATTTTATTCTGACACCTTCCAGATTGTCTGCAAAATCACCAAGCCCCGAACCGAGTATGATACCTATTTCGGGTTGAAAGTCTTTAATCTGTTTTTGGATAAATTCAATAGTTTCTTTCATAATTTTATACAGTCACGAGCTGATTTTTTATTATATTAGCCCCAAATTCTACACATTCAAGGTTGTTTGGCAAAAGAGCCGCTTTTTTTGCAGAAACGGTTTTTGCCATTTCTTTCATTACTTCTTTTATTGATTCCAGTTTTAGGATACCAGTTTTTTCGATAAATGCACCCAGTGCCATAACATTGACAAATGCAGGCTGAGTAAGCTTTTGTGCCAGTTCATTCAGAGGAATGTTTATGTATTTTATATCAGTTCTTTTTGGTTTGTGGTGCGACAGAGAGGAGTTTATTATCATAAATCCGCCCGGTTTTACCTTGTTTTCAAACTTTTCTTGAGAAGCGTCATTGAGCGCAATCACAGCGTCGGCCTTGTCAATAATAGGAGAAGGCACATCGTGGTCAGAAATGTTAACAGCACAATTTACAGCACCGCCTCTCATTTCTGCGCCGTATGAGGGGAACCAGGTTGTGTGTTTGCCTTCCAGTACTGCAGTGTGGCACAGCAAAATACCGGCAAACAATGCTCCCTGTCCGCCAAATCCTGAAATAATTACGCTTAGTTCGCCTTCCATTATAGATTCTCCTTAGCTGTAATATCTTTGAACACGCCCAGCGTATGAACGGTTTCTATTACATTTGATATGTGTTCTACAGATTCAACAGGTGTCATGTGCCAGTTTGTGGGGCAGGCTGCAAGCACTTCTACAAATGAGTAGCCCAGACCCTTTATCTGCATTTCAAAAGCTTTTTTTATGGCTTCTTTTGCCTGTCTGATGTGTTTTGTGTCAGTTATTGCCACTCTGGCTGCAAAAGCTGTTCCGTCGCATTTGGAAACTATTTCTGCAGCGTGCAGAGGATAACCGGTAAGTTCTGGTTTTCTGCCCATAGGGGTGGTTGTTGTGACCTGACCGACAAGAGTCGTTGCACTGGCCTGTCCGCCTGTCATACCAAAATTTGTATTGTTAATCATTATGGTGGTGATATGTTCGCCACGGCAGGCCGTGTGGATAGTTTCGTTAAAGCCTATTGTTGCAGCATCGCCGTCACCTTGATATGTGAATACAAATTTGTCCGGCTTGCATCTTTTTATGCCTGTTGCAACACAGGGTGAACGTCCGTGAGATGCACCGGCAACATCAAGGTTAAAGAATTTTTCTAAGAATATTGAACATCCTACAGAAGAAATTGCTATTGTATCTTTTTGCAGGTTGAATTCGTCAATCAGTTCTGCAATTATTCTCAAAATCACGCCGTGTCCGCATCCGGGGCAGAAGGTAAAATGTCCGTCTTTTAATAGTGATTCGGGTCTTTTGTATACAAGTGTTTCCATATTTATCTGACCCCTGCTTTCGATTCTTCTGTGTTGTCCAGTTTTTTGTACAATTCTTCTATTTTGGCCATAATCATATCAGGTGTGAGCAATCCGCCTGCCGTTCTTCCGTAGAATTCTACAGGACAAGCTCCAAACACTGCGGAACGCACATCCAGCAGCATTTGACCTTTGTTAAGTTCCAAATCCAAAATCATATCAGCGTTTTGTGCAACCTGATGCAGTGCTTTGTCAGGGAACGGGAAAAGCGTAATCGGTCTGAACAGTCCGACTTTCATACCCATCTTTCTTGCTCTGTTTACGGCTGCTTTTGCTACTCTGCCGACAGAACCAAAGGCTGTCAGTACGAGTTTTGCATCTTTCAGCATATAATCTTCGTACATTGTTTCGTTCTTTGCGACAAGAGCGTATTTTTCAAAGATTCTGTTTGTGAGTTCTTCCATTGCGCCTTCAGGCATGTGAAGAGAAACAATGTTTCTTGCAGGGCGGTTGTTTGCACCTGACAATGCCCATTCGCTAACGTCAGGGTCTTTGTACGGATATTCGCCAAATTCTGCCGGCTCCATCATCTGTCCAAGTATTCCGTCAGCCAGAAGCATAACTGGGTTTCTGTATGTCAAAGCCAGATGAAATGCCTTGTAAGTAAGGTCAATGGCTTCTTGTACGGTGGAAGGAGAAAGCACAATGAGTTTGTAATCCCCGTTGCCGCCGCCTTTGAGTGCCTGAAAATAATCTGCCTGAGCGGGTGCAATGTTCCCGAGTCCCGGCCCGCCTCTCATTACACTGACAATTACGCCCGGAACTTCCGCACAGCACATTGCAGAAAATGCTTCCTGCATAAGTGCAATTCCGCAGGAAGACGAAGAAGTCATTGCTTTTGTTCCTGTAGTGCCAGCGCCTATCACCATATTGATAGAAGCCAGTTCGCTCTCTGCTGTAATAAAGGTTCTGCCGAGTTTTGGCAGATGTTTGCCCATGTATTCGCCGATTTCGCTCTGCGGAGTAATCGGATAGCCGAAATAGCACTGACAACCTGCGTTGATAGCAGCCTGTGCAATTGCTTCATTCCCTTTTACCAACACTTTTGCCACTATCTGTACACCTCTTTTATTGCAACATCCGGACAGTTCATAG
This sequence comes from Candidatus Gastranaerophilales bacterium, assembly GCA_944325885.1. Taxonomy (GTDB): domain Bacteria; phylum Cyanobacteriota; class Vampirovibrionia; order Gastranaerophilales; family Gastranaerophilaceae; genus Limenecus. The sequence continues at coordinate 18,661 of CALVBT010000006.1, forward strand.
CACACATTGCGCAGCCTATGCAGGCGTTTTGCGGGTCATTAAACTCTGCCGGAAAATCTCCGTGTAAATTAGGTTCCGTACTTTTTTTGAGCAGTCCTTTCGGGCATGCTTTTATGCACAGATAACACCCTTTACACACATCTCTATCTATTACAATCCTGCCCATAATTTCTAAAATTCATTAAATTTTGTCATTAATTCTGATTGATACCCAACCACAACTTAACTTGTTTTTCTTCTGTTTACAATAATAATTGTATCACGCAGAAGCTAAAAAACAAGCTTTTTCATATAGTTTATGCATTCACTGCCTCAGACATATTTGTGTATAATTGACAGTAAATTTTGCAAATAAAGAGACCGACCGCTAAAATTTTACAATAAGGCCGGCCTCTTTTTGTTATTAATTCTTTTTAGCGTCTTTGATTTCTTTCATTGCTGCTGTCAAGGGCGACATAGCTTTGTCAAAGGTTTCTTTGTAAAAATCTGTGTTTATGTTCAATTTGTTGCCGAGTTCCAGCAATAAAAGCACAAATTTTCTGTCATAATCGTCTTTGAGGTCGTCTATGTTTTCTACCACATCTTTTAAGATTTCTTGAATCTTGTTAAAGTATGTGTTCTGAGATTCTGATGTATCAATTCTCAGCTCCAGTGCTTCAACGTATTTGAACAGATTCAAGACAGCTTCTATCGTGTGGATTTCCGGATTTTTTGCGAGTGCGTACATTGCATCCGTAATTTTTTCCGTAAATACATTGTTAGCAAGCTTTTTGTCGAGCGTAACACCGAGCATTTTTGCTTCGTTGTTGATGTCGATTGCCTCTTGCATTTCGTGGTCATTGACTGTTTTTGAAAATCCTTCAAACTGCTTGTTGAATTCAATGCCCAGAACATATCTTGCTGCAATTTTAAACTCATCAGGCGGATTCAAGCCGAGATTTTTGAAATGGAAAATAGAGGCTTTTCCGTCTTCGTAGATATCTTTGTAAAGGCCTGAGAATTTGTTTGTTTTGCCCTGAATCATGATATTGAGGATTTTTCTTCTTTCTTCGATAAAGATATCCTTGAGCGTATAGTATTCCGAGCCGAAGTTCTTATCAAGGCTGCGGATAATCTCTGTCAGCGGATAATTTATAAAGGTTTCTGTCAGGTTCTTTCTTATATCATCGCTTTCTTCTGCGGAAGCAAATTCTTTGATTGCGCAGTGGAAATCTCCGCCGGAGTATTTTAACAGTGCAAAAATCATGTCGTATTTTTCGAGCGTGATTTGGGATCTTACTTCCACACGACCGAGATAAAGGCTGTTTTTGCCTTTTGATACCATTTTGTAGCTCAAACGTTTGAGGTCATAGCAGTAGAATGTTGCCTCGTCTTCAATTTCTTCGTAAAGAGAAGAAATTGCCCACAGGCTGACAATCTGTTTTATTGTTACGACAGAAGGTTTTACAAATTTTCTGTAAATATCAGCACCGGAGCCGAACTCTTTAATGTTGCTCTGAGCATTTGCCAGAATGTTGACGAATTCTGTTTCGTAATCCTGTTCGGTAAAGCTTTTTGCAAGCTGCATAGCTCGTGCTGCATACTTCATAATCTGGGTTGTTTCAATACCCGAAATGTCGGCAAAGAACCAGCCGCAGCTTGTGTACATAAGCATTGCCTGTCTTTGCATTTCCAACAGTTTCATTGCTGCGACTTTGTCATCATCGTCGCATTCGGGTTTCAGATTGTTTTTAAGGAAGGTACGTATAGAGAGTTCGCTTCTGTTGAGTATTACATTTATGTAATCGTTACGTACATCCCACACATTTCTTGTAAAGAATTTTTTGCCGTATTTTTCATAAAGGACAACAAGGTTGTCTCTCAAGTAATCGAGAGCTTCTCTAAGCGGTTTTCTCCATCTCTGGTTCCAGCTGGGTTGTCCGCCTGTGGAGCATCCGCAATCTTCTTTCCAGCGGCCTACGCCGTGGAAACAGCTCCAGGAAGATGCCTGTTTTATGTCTACTTCGTCATTGACGCCGTATTTTTCCAGATATTCCGCATAATTTGTTATGGTAAAGCCTTCCTGCTCGGCTTTTACTCTCAGCACATAAGCCAGTGCCATATCGCCAAATTTTGTATGGTGGCCGTAGCTTTCGCCGTCAGTACCGATATGGATGAGCTGCGGATAGTTTCTGTCCGAGGAGATACCTTCTTTTAGACGGTTAACAAATTTGTTTCCGTCTTGCAGAATATTGTCAAAAGCTACGGATTTTGAGATAGCTCCGTCATAGAAGAACAAATCAACGAATTTTTTCGGATTGTCTTTGATAAAGTATCTGTAAGGTTTTGCAGGGTCAATATTTCCCCAGCCTGCGTCTGTCCATTCTTTGTCGCCCAGTTTTCTGTATTTTAGTGCCTGATATGGGGACAGGATAGTGAATTTTATTCCGTTGTCTGCCAGAACCTCGAGGGTTTCGTCATCGACAGCTGTTTCTGCCAGCCACATACCTTCCGGCATTCTGCCAAAGCGGTATTCAAAATCTCTTATACCCCATTTTACCTGAGTTTCTTTATCTCTGCGGTTTGCCAGAGGCATAATCATGTGGTTGTAGACCTGTGCAATGGCGTTTCCGTGGCCGGAAAATTTGACACGGCTGACAACATCGGCTCTTATTATTCTTTCGTAAGTTTTTGGTGCATGGGTTTCCATCCACGACAGCAGTGTCGGGCCAAAGTTGTAGCTCATCAGAGAGTAGTTGTTTACAATATCCAGCACTTTGTTTTTGTCATCCACGATTCTCGAGGCAGAATTCGGGTTGTAGCATTCGAGATTTACCCTTTCGTTCCAGTCGTGGAAAGGCAGTGCGCTGTCTTGCTGTTCGATTGCTTCGAGCCAGGGGTTTTCTCTTGGCGGCTGGTAAAAATGTCCGTGTATTGTAAGGTATTTTTTATCTTTATCTTTATCTTTGTCTTTTGTTTGTGCTGTTTTGTTTGTTGGTCCCATAATTAATAACTCCGCAACTTCTTAAAACCAGTAGTGAATAACATTATATAGACATTTTTATTTAAATTTCAAATTCTCCAAAAGCTTTTTGTTTATGCTTTTTTCTTATTGTTTTTATTCTTTTTTTGTACAACAACTAGTTTGTCAGTATCCATCCATGTGTCTGTCAAAGCGTTAGAGAACACTTTGCCGTAAACTTCTATGATATCGCCGGAATCAAGGTCAATAAATTTTTCCGCATCAGTACGTTTGATAAAAATTTTCATCTCGGAAAGCGGTATTGTGTGGTCGGTGACATCATCTCTTTTGATTAAGAAAGATATGTATTTTTGAGAATCTCTAAATGCCGGTTTGTAATCAAGTCCGAGGGTAGAGAATTTGTCAAAAGTGGCTTTGAATTTTATTTTTTGATTCAAATATTTGTCAGGGTTCGCTACAACAGCGAGAGGTGTTACACAAATGTAACTCCCTGCATTTGCCGGCTGGGCAGAAACATTTGCTGCAGGAGCTTTTGTTGCTGCTGCGAGATTGAGGTTCACTTCTTTTGCTGCAGGAGCCTTGTCAGCAAAGGCTATCATGCTGCCTGTCATAACAAATACTGCAAAAAGTGACAAAATTATTTTATTTTTTATGTTTTTCATATTTTTACCTTATCTTTTGTTTTGGACAATTTAATTTTAGCATATAACAGAAATTTAGTAAGTAATTAGTTCATACTGTCCGGTTTACCTATTCTTAAATTTACGGCAAACAGGAACAAAAATACCGGCAGCAGCTGGAGTATAATTCTGTCTATGGAGTTGTCCACGAGCCATTTTATGTCGTGGGGTGAGAGCAGATAAATAAGAAAATATCCGATACTGCACAGTACAAAAACAACTGCTGACAGAACAAACGGTGTTTTGTTCTTTTCTTTGATTTTAAAGCCCTTTATGCACAAAAGCAAAAGCGAAATGAGTATTGTGAAATTCAGCAGAAACATTGACACAAAGGATTTTAGAATCACTGCATATCTGTGAAAATCAAACATAAAATGATAGGTTTTCAGTATAAATATGCCCGCAATCAGGTCGTTTGGATTGTGCGCAAATTTTTTGAAGAAAATGATTGCTGCAGCGGGGATGAGGGCTGTTATGCCTGCAAGACAGGCTTTTTTGTATTTTTTTGCAGCTAAAAGCCAGCATAAAATCACAAACCCGTATGCTGCAAGAAACATCATACCTTCATTTTTTGTCCACGCACTGAGTGCAGCGAACAAAATGGAGAGTATTATATAAGAAAATTTTTCTTTTCTGAAATACAAAAACAAAGAAACAATACACGCTAGATACATATAGCACAGCGGTATATCCGCACATTGAGAGGCACCGTTTACGAGGAATATGTTCAAAATCATGAACGCCGAGCCTACAACCAGTGCAATTTTTTTGCTTTTAAAATATTCCAGTGCCTGAAACAGCAGATAAACAACACCAAAGGTAAAAAACAGCCCGATAGTGAGGTTTATCACGAGGTTCGGCTCGCCTGCATAGTTCCACAATCTGGCAGTTGATGCGGGCAAAAGCAGCGGATAGTCATTGTGCGACATAAAATGCGGAAGCTCAAAGACATTCTGCCACAGCGGATTGTTCAAAAACAAAAATTCTGTTTTTGTGTTCCATATTCTAAATCCGTCCCAGCTGCCCATCGGATTGTAGATAAAATATTTTAGATAAATCAAAAGAGCGTACAAATTCAAAAGATAAAACCAGCCGGACAGCCTTTGGAATTTGTGTTTGCTGAAATTGGGCTTTTCTTCGTTGTAATAGATAAGTGCGAGTATTATCAGTGCAATGATTTCAAACAACCTGAAATCGCTGAAATCATTAATGTTCAAATACAGATATAAAAAGTAAAAAATAGAAGTTATACCAAACCCTAACGGTATGGAAAACAATATTCTAAAGCGAAGCTCCATTTCTCTTTCGATTATGGAAACCGCAAAATATCCTGTGAGTATTGTTATTACCAAACCCAGAAGAAAGCCAATCATTTATTTTCTCCATTATTGATTTTTTTATATATATAAATTTTGTCGTTAACCTTTTTGTATACATCAAACCCCTGAGGTTTTATGATTTTTTTGTCGTACACACCTATGACAAATTCTTTTTCAATATCGTTTTTCAAAACCACCGGCACTATTGCATACTGTGCTGCATAAAAGTCCAGTATTGAGTCTGTCAAATTAAAGACATTGGACTGAGGAGTATCCGAGATAAATCCTATTTTGTCGCTGTCGTTAAATTCTTTGTCCGATTTTACGGCATTTTTTATTGCAACAACTTTTGAATATATGGTGTTTTGTCCTTTGTAGTCCACAAAAGCCAGTGTGTATGGAATTTGGAAAATCAAAAAGAAGTGTTTTAAATTCCAGAGGATAATCAGTATAAAAATAACCCTGAAAATAAATCTGTCAGGGATTTTATGCAATTTGTAAAGTATCATAGCCAGAGCCTTTCGAGGGTCTTTTCTATTTGAGTTTCGAGTTCTATAAGATTGTTGTTATTTTCGATAATAAAGTCGGCGAGGTTTCTTTTTTCTTCTTGCGAAACCTGTGCATTTATACGTTCAATAGCGTGTTCCAGAGGATAGCCTCTTCTTGTCATGAGCCTTTGGAGTCTTATTTTTTTGTCTGCACAGACCAGTATTGTGCGGTCGAACATGTTTTGCATGTTTTCTTCAAACAAAAGCGGAACAGAAGCAACAACAATTTCTTCGTCTTCGTTTTTTTCAAAGAATTCTTTTATTCTCTGTTCAACAAGCGGGTGCAGAATGTCCTCGAGTTTTTCCATTTTTTCGGGGTCGGCAAAGACAATCAGCCCGATTTTGTGGCGGCCGAGTCTTCCGTCCTCGAGGAAGATATCCTGTCCTTCGAACAGTTTTTTTACTTTTTCTATTACTTCTTCATTTTCATCCATCAAGCGGTGGCAAATCCAATCGGCATCTATTACGGGGATGCCTTTTTTTTCAAGATAACTCTGTACTATTGATTTGCCCGAGGCAATGTTTCCTGTGAGACCTATTTTTATCATACTTGCCAGCTTTCTTTTATTAATTTATTTTTGGTTTAAAACACTGCAGCCCTGAATCAGTTGCAGGGTCGCAACATTTTTATTTCAGTTCAAAAACCGTTCCTTCTTTAGAATCTTTGAGTACAATATTTATTTTGTCCAGAGAGTTTCTGATACTGTCAGCCACAGCCCAGTCTTTTGCCGCACGGGCTTCGTTTCTGACTTTTATTATTGAGTCCATTATCTCTTTTGCGGGTGCATTTTTGTCTTTTATAAATTCAAACTCATCAATGATTTCCGAGAGTTTTTCTTTCAGCTGATTTTCATCGAGCTGTGTTTTTTCAAAGTCAAAGCCGAGGACCCGTGACAGTTTAATCAGGACAGAGGCATATTTTGCGGCTTCTTCTTTGTTGCCTTCATCTTTGGCTTTGTTGGCTTTTGAAGCTGTTTCAAAAAGCACTGCCAGAGCTTTTGATGTGTTCAAATCTTCATTCATAGCCTGTTTGAATTCTTCTATTTCGTCGGCTTCAACATTTTCGTTTATTGCATTTTTGCCGACCCATACGAGAACGTTTGAGGCTGCGTTTTTGAGTCTTTTTGCGCCTGCCTGAGCGGCGTCCAGTGCTTCGTCATTGAATTCTACAGGCATTCTGTAGTTGTTTGTAAGTATAAAGAATCTGATTGTATTTGCATCATATTTTTCCAAAAGGCCGTCTATTGTAATAAAATTGCCCAGTGATTTTGACATTTTTTCTTTGTTAATTGTCACAAAACCGTTGTGGAGCCAGTATTTTACAAATCTGCAGCCGTTGGCGCATTCTGATTGTGCAATTTCGTTTTCGTGGTGGGGGAAGATAAGGTCTGCACCGCCTGCGTGGATATCGATTTCGTCAGCGAGGTGGCGTTTGCTCATTGCGGAGCATTCGATGTGCCAGCCCGGACGGCCTATGCCCCAAGGGCTTTTGTAGCCGAATTTTTCGTCTTTTTTCCACAGTGCAAAATCCAGCGGGTCTTCTTTTATGTCAGAAGCTTCTACCCTTGCGCCGGACTCGAGGTCATCAATCGGCTGTTTGCTCAAATAGCCGTATTTGGGGAATTTTTTTACTCTAAAATACACATCCCCGTTGGCCTCGTAGGCATAGCCCTTTTCTATAAGGGTTTTGACCATTTTTATCATATCGCCGAGAGTCTTTGTCGCAAAAGGTTCTACGTCAGGTTTCAGGTTGTTTAGTTTTTTCATTGATTCTGAAAAAATATCGTAATATTTTTTTGCGATTTCGTCCGGTGTACAGTTTTCTTTTACGGATTTGTTCAGGATTTTGTCATCGACATCGGTGACGTTACGGCAGTATTTTACGTTGTAGCCCAAAAATTTCAGATATCTGTAAAGCACATCCCAAGTGATGTAGCAGCGGGCATGGCCCAGATGCGGATTGTCATATACCGTGGGGCCGCAAACATACATATTTACGTGGTTTCCGTTTATCGGGACGAACTCTTCTTCTTTGAGTGAATAAGTATTAAATAATTTCAACATAAAAACTAACCTGATTGTCTGAACAATAATCATATATTACAACAAATCGGCGGTTCTTAAAAGTACCCTGTTGTTTTATTTGTTGTTTTTTTATTGTTGTTTTGATTGTTCATTTCTTTTCTTTTTTTGCGACGAAAAAGAAAAGAAACGAACCAAAGAAAAGAAAAATGACGCTAATTAAAAACAGACTCTAATATATTTATCTTCAAAATTTTCTAAACGCTAACGCTAACGAAAATTTTGTTCGTAAATACAAAGAGTCTGTAAACAAAGTCACAACGGCAGAGCCGTAAAACACTTTCGTGTGCAGCTTCGCTGCATACAGATAATTGTTAAAAAAAGACCTTTGCATAGTGAATTACAGAATGTTGCATATACAACTGCAAACGAGGTATTGTCCGAGGCACGGGGAAATTACTTGAACCACAGATAATATTTGTACTTTAGCAATTTTGACGTGCCGAGTTGCCGAGACAGGTATATGCTACTTTCTGTATGAACGGAGCAGCAGGTCGATTTTTAATAATTATCTGTAGCAACTTTCAGGTTGAAAAATTAAATTTCACTGCAAAAAAGAAAGAAATGAACATATTAAACAATAATTAAAAAACAATAAATTAAATAAAATAAAACAAACCTTACATAATAAATATTATCTATGCTTTTATTGAGGTTGTTGCACTAGGCGTGTCCTGCTTTTTCTGCAGTTTTGTCCAGGATTCAAAAGCGGTTTTTAGCTTTTGTTGTTCAACACGGTAGTTTTTGACATAAGAGTCTGTTTGTTCACCGATTATGTTGAGTACCCAGCCTGTAACAAGACCGAGAATAAGGTTCTTGGCTCCTGTCCAGCCTCTCAATGTACCGTAATATGACATTCCGATACCGCCAATGATAGGCACACCGCCTGTGAGAGTTCTTGAGATACGTTCATCTCTGTCTTTTGAATTTGCAACAACTAATGCCGCAAGAGCTGCAGGGCCTAAGATTCCGACTACGTCAGTCGGAGCCGAACCTACACGGAGTTCTGCAAGTTTTTCATATACCTGATTTTCTGATGAAATTGCCCTGTTCATGTTTTTGTTCATTTTTTCCATGAACGCTTTGGCCTTTTTGTATTCTGCAGAGTTTCTGCCGTCTTTGTAGAGCAGTTTTATTTCTGTCAGAGCCTCCTGTGCAAGTCCTTTTTTGAAGGCATCAGGCTCTGTGAGTTCTTTCATTCTGGCAATTTTTTCTTCCAGTGCTTCTGCCGCCTCTTTGTTTTTTGTATCTTTTTTGGCAATATCAGCAAGTTCATCGAGATTTTGTTTGATTTTTGCAAAGAGTTCGTTTCGTTTAACAAGTTCTGTTTCGCCGCTAAGGGCTTTGCTTTCGCTGAGTTTTGCGCCTATGTCTTTTACAAGCTCTACAGCCTTCTGGTTGGAAGAATCTATGCCCGCTTCCAAATCATAGAGTGCTTTTTTCATTGAATAATTTACGTCTGTCATATCGTTGGAGATAGCGGCTTTTGCCTGTTTGACGTTTTTGAACAGAGCTTTTCTGTCTTTTTCTATAATATCTGTTGTTATATAAGTTTTGTATTTGCGAAGATTGCCGAACAGCCCGCCTTTGCCGCCGTATAGTTTGTCATAAACTTCATCGTGCAAGCCTGCAAGGTCGTCCCAGGTTTGTTTAGAGCGTGCAATGTGTTTTTCTGCAGAAAATCCTGCCATATATTCCTGCATTATTTTTTCGGCTTTTTGTTCGAGAGATTTTGCTTTTGCAGGGTCTTTTTGAGCTTTTGCAAGTGATTTCAGGTAGTTGCAAAAATCAATGGTAGAGTATTCTGCGTTTTTGTAGGCATTGTTTTTGGTTTTCAAGGTTATTTTTTTGAAATAGTTTGTTATTCCGTCAGAAATTTTGCCCATACCGAGTTTTTTCATCCAATGGTATGTAAAACTGTCTTTTACGGCAGAAAAATTGGATGTTGCCTGAAGAGCGTCTGCCGAGTGCTGTATGGCTTTGTTTACGTTCAATTTTATTTTTTGCCAAGCGGTAAGGTTGTTCTCACCGTTTTTTGTGCCGGCATTGAGGTCATAGACAGCTTTTCTTGCTTTTGTAGAAATTTTTGATAATTTTTTTGCAAATCCGCCTGAAAAACCTTTTGACACAGCAGCAAACCCCAAAAGCCCGAGGATTATTGTCCCGCCTAAAGAAGCGGATATTATCCCGATGAGTTTTTTAGGGTTCATTTTTTCGGTTTCTTTTTTACTTTCCGGTTGTTCAACATCGCCGATTTGTACAGAGGCAATTGCTCCGCTGTTTATGGAAGACGGCTTTAGCGCAGGGGAAGAAATGGGATTGTAGACCCCTGTCTGCTGGGTGAATATTTTATACGGATTGTTATTTGGATAATTGACTGACATAACCTTAAAAAAGATAATATTTGCCTACCTGTTTATATAAAAACATGTTTTTCAAAAAAGTTGCGCATTTTTCTCATTTTTAGTTACAAATTTATAAATTTTTAATTCGTTTGGACAGGGCTGTTTTTATGCAGAAATTTGTAACCCCCTGCGGCAGCAATGACACAAACCGTGCAAAATATGAATCTTTGCCCACATTGTAGGATTGTTTCGGTCTTTTTGCACACAGAGCCTTGTATACAGTGTCTGCAATGTCCTGCGGTTTTAGTCCCTTGTCTGTGTTTGACCTTGCATTTTTCATCAAAAATTCAAACTCTTTTTTGTATTTCTTTTTGCCTTCTTCGCAAAGGTGTTCGAGGTTCTGTTCGCAGAAATTAACAGACTTTTCCCATATCGGTGTGGCGACCACTCCGGGTTTTATGGAAATAATTTTTAAATTTTTGAGTTTTGCCTCTATCAAAAGGAAGTTGAAAAACATATCCAGTGATTTTTTGGAAACACAGTAAGGCGAAACAAAAGGAAATATCCCGTAACTCGCCATAGAGCTGATGTTTACAATCCTTGCATCATCGGATTTTTTTAAAAAAGGCAAAAATTTCTGTGCGCATTGAATAGCACCAAAAACATTTACATCAAACTGCTTTTTCAAAAGGTCAACGGGAATGTATTCAACAGGCCCGCCAATGGCTATGCCTGCATTGTTTACCAGCGCAAAAAGAGTGTCTGTTGTTTTTGCTATTTCTTCTGCCGCACTGTTAAGGCTTTGTTCTTCTGTCACATCAAGAAATATGGCAGTGATGTTGTGGTTCAGGGCTTCGAGCGTGAGTTTGTCTTCTTCTTTTCTTACTCCTGCAAAGACTTTAAAGCCTTCTTTCGCAAGCTTTTTTGCTGTTTCTTTGCCAAGACCGGACGAGGCTCCTGTTATCAGTACATATTTTTCCATAAGGCGTTTTTAGAATTTACCCCCTCTTAAATAGTATTCTGAACAGCTCATGCCGTTGGAGTGGTTTGAACAGTCACGCTCCAGCTCTATGTTGTTGAGTTCTGCGCCAAAGGCTTCGATTCTGTTTTTGTAAAGGAATATGCCGAAAATATCACGCCCGATTCTGTTAGGTTTTTGTGTTCCGTTCATATCAAACAAAGCAGAAGCGCAGGGCGTTTTTTCCGTACATTCGCAATCCAGCCATTTGAAACCCACGATATTTCCGTTTTCCTGATAAGAGAAAAAACGTGTGAAAGCAATGGATTGCATAGGCACCTGCGCACCGTTTTTGAATCTGTAATGATATGATTTCAGGCCTGCAGGGCTTTTGTCCAGATCTGCGTTCAAATAAGGGCTGATTATCATAAACAGCTCTTTTTCTTTTTCTTCAACACTGCTTTTGCAGATGGTGTCGATTTTTTCTGCATCGCTTACGTTAAATACCTCAAAGTTTGACTGCATCTCAGCATAGCTTTTTTTCCAGCCCGAGATGATTTTTGCCTCTTTTGAGTTGTTAAAAATAACCGGCAGGCATAATATAACAGTGGTCAAAAGCAAACATATTACGATTGCTATTTCTACCATATTAAATGCTTTTTTCACGTTTGCGTCCTCAATTTGCCCTGCCTGTTTGAACGGTTTTAGCTTGTTTTGTTCCGTAAGACAGGGCGTTTTATTTTTATCTTGCCAAATCCAGCTGTTTTTTTTCTTTCATAAGCATGTCATAAATCCATTCGGGGATGAAGTTTTTCCCGAGGATTATCTGACCGTTGTTCGGATTCGGTGCGTGGAAATCAGAACCGCCTGTGATAATCAGTCCGTTTTTCTCTGCAATGGAAGAATAGTATTCTACCATAGCGGGAGAGTGTTTGCGGTGATATGCCTCTACCCCTCTGAGTCCGTAATGCATGAATTCTTTTATCAGAGTTTCTGCATCTTCAACATCAAACGGGTGTGCAAAAACAGGGATTCCGCCCGCATCATAAATAATCTCAATTGCTTCGTGTGGAGAGATTGTTTTTCTTTGTACATAAACTTCGGAATCGTTGTTTATATATTTATTATAGGCTTCCATCACGCTGCTTGTACCGCCTGCAAGCGTAATCGCCTTGGCAATATGAGGACGGCCGATACTTCCGCCTTCTGCCACAAGGCTTTTGAGTTTGTCAAAAGTCACGTGGATGCCTTCTTTTTTGTTTAGAAGGTGCAAAATTTGTTCTGTTTGCTCTATACGGGCTTTTTGCTGTGATTTTAACATTGCCTGAAAATCGCTGTCGTCACGGTTCATAAAATATCCGAGGATATGGATTTCCACATCTTTATAAATCGTGTTGATTTCTACACCCGGCAGAATCTCAAGAGCTTTTGTGCCGGTATCTTTTGCGATTTTTTGAGCATAGTTCAGTGCTATCGGATAAGCCAGAACATTGTCGTGGTCTGTAATCGCAATAGCATTCAAACCTGCTTCAATAGCAGTATCCACAATCTTTTCAGGCGAGAAAACCCCGTCCGAATAGGTTGTGTGAATGTGTAAATCGACTTTCACCTTTCTATCCTTTCTTCATAATGTTACCTCACTAATATCTTTTTTAATTTGAATTCTTTTTATGCTTTGTGATTGCCCGGATACGGCGTCAAAGCTCATTTCTACAGCGTTGAGTTCTACAACGGAAGACTCTGCAATATCAAAACGCTCGGGGATGCTGGTCATCAATCGTTTTAGCGAGCCTTCATATCCCATACCGATTACGGAATCATAAGCCCCGCAAAAGCCTGCATCTGTAATGTATGCAGTGTAATCGTTCAGGATTTTTTCGTCTGCTGTTTGTACATGTGTATGTGTGCCGATTACCGCACTGATTTTGTGTCCTGAGCAGAATTTGCCGAAACATATTTTTTCGGCACTTGCTTCTGCATGAAAATCCACTATAACAATCGGAGCTTCTTCTTTTATTTTTTCAATTTCATTTTGTACAATTTCCCACGGAGAGTCGACGGGGTTCATAAAAGTACGTCCGAGAAAATTCATAACGGCAATTTTTGTATCGCAAACTTCAAAAATTCTGTAACCCGTTCCGTAGGTGCCTTTGGGGTAATTCCACGGGCGGATAAGTCTGTCAGAGTTGTTTATGTAAGAGTAAATATCTTTTTTGTCCCAGATGTGGTTGCCCGATGTAAAGCAGTCAATGCCCAATTGCGCAAGTTCATTGTGGTTTTTTTCCGTAAGGCCGAAACCGTGAGAGGCATTTTCTACATTGGCTATGATAAAGTCATAGGGCTTTTGTGCATTGTTGGTGTTTTCTGTGTTTTCGGCGCAGAGCAGTCCGCCCAAGAAATGCTTTACGGCATTACGCCCCGGGCGGCCCACAATATCACCTATAAATAATACTTTTATTGTTTTGTTCATATTATGCCTGCGTATACAGGTCGTAATCGAGTTTGTAGCTATTTTATGGAGTGTTATTTAGCTATTTCTGTTGTTCTGATTTCTCTAACAACAGTGACTCTGATTTGACCCGGATAATCGAGTTCTTCTTCAATACGCTTGGCAATATCTCTGGCGAGTTTTGCGCTGGCCAAATCATCGAACATTTCGGGCTGGACAATAATCCTGACCTCTCTGCCCGCCTGTACAGCAAAAGACTGTTTTATGCCGTCATAGCTGGAGGCAATTTCTTCGATTTTTTTGAGTCTTTTGATGTAGATTTCAAGAGTATCACGTCTTGAACCGGGGCGTCCGGCTGATATAGCATCCGCAAGTTTTACCAGAACTGCTTCAATCGTATTTGCTGTAACATCGTCGTGGTGAGCTTCGATAGCGTGGATAACCTCTTCTCTTTCACCATAACGTCTGGCAAGCTCAACACCAAGCTCAATATGTGTTCCGTCTTGAGTCTGGTCAACGGCTTTGCCTATGTCGTGCAGGAGTCCGGCACGTTTTGCAACCTGAATATTGGCTCCGAGTTCTGCAGCCAGCATTCCTGCAATGTGTCCGACCTCGAGCGAGTGTTTCAAAACATTCTGGCCGTAGCTTGTTCTGTAATAGAGGCGGCCGAGAGTTTTGATTAGCTCTTTATGAAGGTTCAAAACGCCCATATCAACAGCAGCGTTTTCACCTTCTTTTTTGATTTTTTCTTCAATTTCTTCCTGTGCTTTTTCCACCATTTCTTCGATTCTTACAGGGTGGATACGGCCGTCGGAGATGAGTTTTTCCAGTGCAACTTTTGCAATTTCCCTTCTTACAGGGTCGAAGCTGGAGAGTACAACAGCCTCGGGTGTATCATCGATAATGAGGTCTACGCCTGTCAGAGTTTCCAAAGTTCTGATGTTGCGGCCTTCACGTCCGATAATACGTCCTTTCATCTCGTCTGAGGGAAGGTTTACAACAGAAACAGTCGACTCTACAACCTGATCAATTGCACATCTTTGCATTGTTGTAGAGAGGATATCCTGAGCCATTTCTTTTGCAGATTCTCTGATTTTAGCTTCGTTTTCTTTAATCAGCTGCATTTGTTCCTGCTGCAGGTCTTGTTTCAATTGTTCCATCAGCATGTGGCGTGCTTCTTCACGTGACATGCCTGCGATTTTTTCTGTTTCTTCAATTTGTTTTGCGATTAAATCTGCCAGATAGTCTTCTTTTTCGAGCAGTTCATCCATTTTCTTTTGAGCGGCATATTCTTTGTCAGAGGCTTCTTGCAGTTTGTCCTCGAGCATATCTTCTTTTTTTGCGATTTTGTCTTCTGCTCTTTGCAAGTCCTGACGGCGTTCTCTTACTTCTTCGTCAAACTTTTCTCTTTCTGCGTGCAAAGCTTCTTTTGCCTGAATCATTGCTTCTTTTTTCAAAAGATTTTCTTTTTCGGTGCTTTCTTTTGAAAGTTTTTCATAAAGTGCCTGAACAGTCTTTTTCTTTTGCCAGATTACAAAAGCGGTACCCGCAAAGGCAATCAGGGCAATTATCAAGACTGTAATTAATAAATACATTGTTTCGATTGTCCTATACCTCGTATTTCTATATACACATAACCCAACATGCCTGCAGTTATGCAGAATCGGCACATTCGGGCTTAATTTTATTTGTGTTGTTTTGAATATGTATTAATTCATATAAAAATCATTAATTATATACTAAACTAAGATAATAGTATCATATATTGAAGGATTTTAAAAGCGTGAAAATTAAACAGTTGTGTTATTAGTTTTGTCGGCTTGTTTTTTTCTCACTGCATTAATGATGGCATCCTGCATTGCGCCGAGGACGGTACCTGTTACGAGCAGGGTCACAATGATATTTGAAACTTTTTTTATTGTTTTGAGTCGGCTAAGGCCTTTAAATTTTTCCTGTTTTATTGCTTTAAAAATGTCATATCCTGCAACGACCGCACCGGCAAACAGTCCTGATTTTATTCCAAGTGATGAGGACTGATAGGTGTTTCCGTTTTTTGTGGTTTTTTCTTTTTCGTGTTTTATTTTTGATTCAAAAGAGATATTGTTTTTTTCGTTTCTATCGGATTTTATTGCGTTCATCGCAATTGCATTTATGCTCATGGTTTTTGCCTGCTGGTTGTAAATTACCCTTTCATGAATTATCGGGCATGGAAAAAATTGCCCTGAAATTGTAAAATATTACAAAATTGTTACATTTTGGGGCAAATTTTGATGTGCCGGCAAGATATCAGCCGGAAAGAAATATCTAAAATCGACCATTGTGCAATGAATTACAGAAAGTTATATAAACTATTTACACCACCTGCACATTGGGGTTGAAAATGTCTGAGGCGGCTTCGTTTATATCTATGGAAGTGACCCCATGCGCTTGTTGCCTGTGCCGGACTTGTTTAACAAAATGGACTTGCCAATTGCACAGGTTCTACAAGTAGTCGGAGTCAGTTGACTATATGAAATAATTGTACACGGCTTTTGCGGCACGTTTGGGTATCTTTTCGCACAGCTGTTCATAAGACGCCTGCGAAATCTTCTTGATATCTTTAAATTCTTTCATTAAAATTTCTTTGTTTTCCTTAGACAGCCCCTTTATCTCATCAAGGACGGACTCTGTAGCTTTTTTGCCTCTGAGTTTTCTGTGATAAGTGATAGCGAACCTGTGAGCCTCATCTCTTATGCGCTGGAAAAAGTACAATGCAGGCGAATTTATCGGGAACACGACAGGCTGCGACTCGTGCGGTTTGAAGACTTCTTCCAGCCTTTTTGCCAGTGACACCACATCCGGATGAAAATCGTGTGCATCAAATATCTCCATAACAGAGGACAGCTGGCCTTTGCCGCCGTCTATGATTATCAAATCCGGCATGGGCAGGGTTTCTGACAGTTTGCCAAAGTATCTTCTTTCCACAACCTCTTGCAGCGATTGAAAGTCATCGGGTTTTGATTCTGTGGAGCGGACTTTGAACTTGCGGTATCTGGATTTTTTTGGCATACCGTTTTCGAACGTAACCATAGAGGCGACCGTATTTGTGCCTTGAATGTGCGAGATATCAAAGCATTCCGCAACGTAGGGGAATTTTGACAGCCCGAGTTTTTCTTGGATATAGCTGCCTACCTCGTTGTAATCTCTTTGTATTTCGTTTAGTTTTTCGAGTTTTACTTTTTCAAAATAGAATTTTGCATTTTTTTGAGCAAGGCTCAAAAGTTCTATGTTGCGTTTTGAGGCTGCATCGGTAATGTTTACTTTTTTGTGTGCAACAGAAGCAAGCCACTGTTCGTACAGCTCTATGTCTTCTTTTTCCAGAAGTTTTGGCAGTACAATTGTTGCGGGGATTTCTGTTTCTGACGCCATGGTGTAGTATTCTTTTAAAAACGTTGTCAGAACCTCGGTTTCGTTGGAGAGGTTGAGGTTTGAGAATTGGAAATCTTTTTTGTCCGTGAGTCTGCCCTGACGTATCTGCAAAAGCGAAACAACAAACAAATTGCCCTCGTTGTAAACAGAAACAATATCCTGATTTATGCTTGTGTTTTCAAACACAACTTTTTGATGTTCCATTGTTTTTTGGACATCACGCCAGCTGTCACGGTATCTTGCAGCTTTTTCAAAATCCTCGTTTGCGGCATATTTTTCCATCTCTTTTTTGAGGGCGTCCACGAGTTCTTTTTGTTTCCCTGTTAAAAACAGTTCTACGTTTTTCAGGATTTTTTTGTATTCTTCGGGGGTGATGAGCCTCTGGCAGGGAGCCATGCAGCGGCCTATGTGGTAATACAGGCATGGTCTGTCTTTGAATTTTGGAGTTTTGCACTGTTTTAGGGGGAAGAGTTTTTTTATCAAATCCAGAGTTGCATACATTGCACGGGAATCCGTGTACGGCCCGAAGTATTTGCCTTTAATTTTGTTTTTGTTGGCTTTTCTTGCAACGATTATGCGTGGGTATTCCTCTTCTGTGATAACAAAGTAGGGGAATTTTTTGTCGTCTTTTAAAAGCACATTGTATTTTGGTTTGTGTTTTTTTATAAGGTGGCTTTCAAGAATCAGAGCCTCGACTTCGCTGTCTGTGACGATAAAGTTTATTTTTGCGATTTGCGGCACCATTACACGGAGTTTGGGCGAGTCGTGGTGTTTGTTAAAATAGCTGTATACTCGCTTTTTCAGGTTTTTTGCTTTGCCGACATAGATGATTTCGCCGTCTTTGTCATAATACTGGTATGACCCGCTGAGTTCCGGAATGATGGCGAGGGTTTCTTTTACTTCTTTTTGTAGGTTTGATTTTTGCGTTGCCATAATATAATTATATCAAACTATCTAAAATAATTTGTAGTAAAAACCTTTTTAAAGTAAAATTAAATAAAAAATAAAGGAATAAGTATGGATAGATTTGTTGGAATTATTGGTATAGCAGTTATTTTAGGCATTGCGTATGCGCTTTCTAATAACAGAAAGGCAATTTGTTTGAAAACAATAATTCCCGGATTCATCCTGCAGGTGCTTCTGGCAGTGTTTGTTTTAAAGACACCGCCAGGGAAGCAGATTTTCCACGCAATAGGCATGTTTATCCAAAAAATCCTTGATTTTTCAAACGAAGGCGGAAATTTTGTATTCGGTGTTTTGACCAACAGCCCCGTGAGAATGGAAGAACTCTTCGGCACGGGTGCAGGGTTTATATTCGCACTGAAATTGATTCCGACAATTATATTTATCCTAATTCTTGTGAATATCCTTTATTATTATGGAATAATGCAAAGGGTAGTTGAGTTTTGTGCAAAAATCATGTACAAACTTATGAACGTATCAGGGGCAGAGTCATTGTCTAATATAGCGTCTGCTTTTGTAGGGCAGGTAGAGGCCCAGATTATGATAAAACCGTATCTTGCCACTATGACAATGTCAGAGCTTTTGGCTTCTATGACAGGGTCCATGGCCTGTATAGCCGGCGGGGTAATGGCAATGTATGTCGGGATGGGCATTCCGGCTGAATATCTGCTGGCAGCGTCTATCATGGCGGCTCCGGGTGCGCTTGTTATTTCAAAGATAGTTTACCCGGAAACAGAAGAATCCCAGACCAAAAATGAGGTCAAAGTGGAAATCAAAAAAACTCACGTAAACCTTATTGATTCGATTGCTCACGGGGCTTCTGACGGGATGAAGGTTTCCATAAATGTAATAGCAATGCTGATTGCGCTAACTGCGTTGATTTCTATGGTGGACTGGATACTGGCTCACATCGGGCTGTTTATGGCAAATGTTTTGCACATGAATCTGTCTTTTATCAACATTGATTTGGCACATCTTTCATTAAAAGAAATTTTGGGCAGCATATTTTCATTGTTTGCAATAGTTATGGGTGTTCCGTTCAAAGAGGCTGCGGATGTGGGTGCGCTTATGGGTACAAAGCTTGTTTTCAACGAGTTTATTGCATATCTTGATTTGACTTCTTTGAAGTCTGTTTTGAGTGAAAAGAGCATAATTATTGCTTCGTTTGCTTTGTGCGGGTTTGCAAACCTCGGCTCTATTGCGATACAAATCGGCGGCATAGGTGAACTCGCTCCGAACAGAAGAAAAGACCTTGCCAGACTCGGAGTCAAGGCACTAGTTTGCGGAACGCTTGCTTCTTATATGTCAGCATGCATTGCCGGAATATTGATGTAGCGATTGTTAATTCTGTTGGTTGACGAGATGAAACTACTGGTCGGACTCTTTGTCGTGTTTGAGCAGTTTTTCAAAGTCAGACGGCTTGATTGACTGGATAAAATCACGAAATTCCTGCGCTTCTTCTTCGTCTTTTGCTGCATCGCAAGAAACAGAACCGTTGGCAAGCACATTTGCAGTGACATAGATAGGGGCATCTACCCTTATGGCTATAGCAATTGCATCAGACGGACGGGCATCGATTTCCAGTTCTTTGCCTTCTTTGTCTTTAACGTAAATTATTGCGTAATAAGTTTCTTTTTCAACATCATTTATTTCTATACGGTCAATGGAGCCTTCCATTTTTTCAATAATTTGTACAACCAAATCGTGAGTCATAGGGCGGCTGACCGCAATATTTTCTATTTTTCTTATGATTGCACTGGCCTCGGCCGAACCTATCCAGATAGGCAGAGCCTTTCTGTTTTCTAAGTCGTGCAAAACAACAATCGGCGAGCCGGTTCTTGTATCCAGTGCTATTCCCATTACTTTCATTTCTATCATATTTTTATTATAGATTAAAAATTAAAATTAGACAAAGCCAATCGCCTCATGATACATTAATTGTATGAAAATTTTAGTGATAAACGGGCCAAATTTAAATTTGCTGGGTACAAGAGAGCCGGAGATTTACGGAACATTGACTCTTGAAAAAATAAATGAAAACCTTGCTGCATACGCAAAAGAGCTGGGCGTGGAAATAGAAACGTTCCAGAGCAATATTGAAGGCGAGATTGTGGACAAAATCCAGCAGGCAAAATTGGATGGTGAGGGTTGCTGCGGTATTGTAATCAATCCTGCTGCTTACACTCACACGAGCGTGGCTATCCGTGATGCCATCAGTGCAGTGAGCCTGCCTGCTGTTGAGGTGCATATTTCTAACATCCACAACAGAGAAGAGTTCAGGAAAAATTCTTTGATTGCGCCTGTGTGTATAGGGCAGATTGCGGGGTTCGGGCAGGACAGCTACAAACTTGCGCTAGAGGGGCTTGTAAATTATATAAAAAATGCCTGAGATGCCTTGTTTGCAGTGAAATTTAATTTAGAAACCTTTTACGAAGCTTTGTACAACAACTTATCAAAACATCTGCAGGGCGAGTGTGTCTGAGGGCTGGGGAACAGCCCGAGTTGCGAGACTTGAGTTTTGATTAGTTGATGTAGAAGCGTAGTATCAGGTTGAAAAATTAAATTTCACTGTAAAAATTAAGCAGCAGAACGGCTTTTAATAATTATTTGAGAGAATAAAACATAACTCATCTAACCGTATGTTGAAATGGTTGCTGTCTATGTGATATAAAAATTATGTAGATTCGTTAACATTAGGGTTGAAAAAATGATATCTTTGTTGCTACAATATTAACAATAGTAACAAACTAGTTGACCATTAATATCATCACCCCTTAAAAAACAAAATTTGGATTGTATCTGACAATGAAATATCGAATTGGAATTAAATTTTTATTTACAGGCATCTCATTATTAATTTTAACTTTTTGTACAAATTTTACAGTACAGGCATCTGATTATCAGTATAAAGTTCTTGACCCGAAATATAACCCTCAGGCAGAAAAACTTTTGGAAGGTAAAATGCCGGAGGTTAAGGTCGTGGATTATGAACAGCAAAAGCCGTTTTTTGATTTTAAAATCTTTTTTGCGGTCCTTGCTCTCGTGCTGTTCCCGTCAGGGATTATGTATCTTGTGGTGAAAACATTTAAAGAAATCTCGGAAGATGTTCCGGGCAGAAGCTCTCAAGAACAGATTATCGGCAATATAAAAATAGAAAAAAGAGAAGAAAAAGAACCTGTTGAAAAAACGTTAAAGGCAGAACAAAAACAGGTAAATGTGAAACAAGAATCAGCTTCTGCAAAAAGCGTAAGCCCAAAGATTGAACAAAACCCGCAAAAAACTGTTGCAGTTAATAATGCAACTCCTGTTATTCAGCAAAATAAAAGCAGAAATATCGGGGCTGTGCAGCCTGCTGTTTCAAAGCAGTCACCGAGAAACAAAATTACTGATAATACCAATTTTTCGATAAACAAATATTTTTCGTCCACTGTTACAAAAAAACAGAACCCTATGCTGTTGAATACATCTGTACTCGGAACAGACAAGGGGCTTTGTTTGGTTGAATACAATCAAAAATATTCTCTCATCGGATATATCGGAAACGAAATATTTATGCTCAATCAGTTTGACAGCATAAATAGCAGCGAAATCCGCTCCCGTTTGTCTGATTCTAACGAGCTGCGTGACAGATATATCGTTAGACTGGGCGATTACAAGGCTCTTGTCGAAGTAAGCGATACAAAAATGAATCTTTTGCTTGAGTTATAATTAAGTAATGAAAAAAGTTTTGATTTTATTTTTTGTTGCGGTTATTTGTGCCGGTTTGTTTTTTTGCTCGAGGCAAAATCAAGACCGCAGAACAGTGATAAAATTTTCAAGCTGGGGGTCAAAAAGCGAAACAGCACTTTTGCTGCCGTTGATAGCACAGTTTGAGCGGGAGAATCCTGATATAAAAGTGGAATTTTTGCATATCCCGCAGAATTATTTTCAAAAACTGCATCTGTTGTTTGCATCGAACCTTGCTCCTGATGTGGTTTTTGTGAACAACCATTATGCGCTCAAATATATCAAAGCCGGATTGCTTGAGGATTTGACCCCGTATGTGAACAGGGCGGATTTTTTTGAAAAAGCTCTTGAGGGTTTTAGTTATGAAGGGAAAATTTATGCTGTGCCGAGAGATGTTTCTGTGCTGGTAGTTTTTTATAACAAAGACCTTTTTAGAAAGTATAGCATTCCCTTTCCTGAAGAGGGCTGGAGTTTTGAACAGTATTTGAAAACAGCACAAAAGTTTAAAGCAGCGGGAGTTTGGGGTACGAGTTTTGAGCAGGATGTTATTTTCTGGCTTCCGTATCTTTTTAGCAGCGGGGCTTCTGTGTTGAGCGAGGATGGCAGGACCCTGCTTATAAACAATGCAGATGCCCTTGAAGCATTGCAGTTTTATGCTGATTTGGCAAACAGGTATGCTGTTGCGCCGAAAAAGTCTGACAGTGCGAGTTTTACCATGGCACAGCTGTTTTTGCAGCAAAAATTGGCTATGCAGGTGTCGGGCAGATGGCTTGTGCCAAAATACAGGTCTGATGCAGAATTCGACTGGGATATTGCGGAGTTTCCGTGCGGGAAAAAAGGGTCGGTTGTGAATATTGATGCTTCCGGTTATGCAATGTCCAAAAAATCAAAACATAAACAGGCTGCACTAAAATTTATAGAGTTTATCTCTTCAAAAGATTCTCTGGAAACACTTGCAAAAAGCGGACTTATCGTGCCGGCAAGGAAGGATATTGCATATTCTGACGTGTTTTTGGATAAAAATGAAAAACCTGTGAATTCAACGGCTTTTTTGAACGCTGTTAAAACAGGCAGAGTTACACCTGTCAACGAGGATTACCAAAAGTTGACAGACAGCTTAAAAATTCTGCTCGAGCCGGTGTTTTTCGGCAAAACCACAGCAAAGCAGGCTCTCAAAAATTTACGCCTGAATTAGCCGGAGTCAGTTGACTATATGAAATATTTATATCGCACCGAGCATCATATATCTGTTGACAGAGGATGCAATGTAAGAAGACGAATAGCTGATACTGTCACGTTTTGAGGAGTTGTATTCTTCTTCGACCTGATCTTTGAGAGCCTGATAGTAGGCTTCTTCTTCGTCAGTGTAGGCCATGTAGATTTCGTAATCAAGACGATCTATGGTTGTATCGTAGTCCTCATCGAGATTCCCTGTAATAGTGAGGTTCAGAGAGTTCATGATGTCATCAAATGGAATAGAATCACGGGTCTGAGAAGAAGATTCTTCCTGTCTTTGCATCCACTCTTCTATGTACTGTGCTGTTTGCAGACGGATTTTATCCGTATCTTTATCCCCTGATGGTGAAAGTCCGTACAGAGCCAATTCTTGCATAATAGCTTGATATTCGTAGTCGATTTCCTCAGCTTTTTTCTTGTCTGTTACTGAGGAAGGGACATACATTGATAACATATATGAGGCTATTGGACTTACTGACATATTGACATCACCATTCAAATTTTACTTTCTATCATGATAATGCCCACTTTTTACAATTTTTAAACACTTTTTTAAAAAAAAATTAAAAAATTTTAAAATAAAAACCCTATACAAGTACGATTTTGTTACCTGCGTGGCTCGCAGGTGGGTGAGTGCCTAGACTTTTCCGTTTCCTACTGGCGTATAAAATACGGTAGGTATACTTCAAAGTTTTCGCGTCGCCTCTCCCGATAGTAAATAATGTAGGAACAAAATTAATACCTGTATAGAGTATTAATATTTTATACTTTTTTGTTATAATAAACAAGTGTTGCACATAAAAATCAGACAGGTGGTAAGGAATGGATAAAATCACAATCAGATCGGACAGACAGGACGATTACACTTTTACTTATAGAGGAGAAGAGGTTGTCTTAAAAGCCGGTTCTATTTTGAGTATTGCAAACGGGCTGAACGATGTTGTTTTGCCGACTACGCAGATGAAAATAATGAACAACCTGATTGTTATAAAAGATTCTGTAAAAAAATAGTTTTTTTAAAATAAAAAAGCCGCCTGTCTAGTGTTTGAACGGGCGGCTTTTTTGTTGTTCTTATTCTATAATCGACCGGAGTCAGTTGATTATATGAAATATTATGAATTGTCTTTAGGATAAAGATTGTCAACGAGGCTGGAGGGTTCGCTGTCAGAGTCTTCACTTCCGTAGAATACGCTCATAGAGCTGGGCTTGAAGGATTGGTATTCTGTTTTTAATTTCTCTTCATCTGCCTTGAGGCTGAAAGCCTGAATCTCCGAGTTTGTTACTCTGCCGTCTTTGTTTGTGTCAATCTGGTTGAAGTATGTTAAAACATTGCTGAGCATTTCGCTGTTGCCCATTCCGCTGGAACACAGCTGGCAAAGCTCCTGATAGGATAGTCCGCTTTGGGATAGTTTGTTTGTGAGGTTGCTCATATCATCTGCACTGATTTTGCCGTCACCGTCTTTGTCTATAGCAGCAAAATTTGAGGACAAAAACTGTGCAAAGGACATGTTGCCGCCCAACTGCGCTATAGTTGTGTTTGAGGGGTTTGTGATATCTTCTATTGTCAAACCGCCTTTACTTGAGCTGTTTTGTGCAAGGATTGAATAAGTGTTTGACAACCCGCTCAGGGCGTTTGCAAACAGAGCCTGACCATTCATTAATGACATAATTATCTCCTTATTTTTTGATAGTGTACGGGGATTTTTACAATTATATACATCAGTTTAAGGTTTTTTGCGCAAAAGTAAACCGTTTAATTAAAGTATTTATAAAAATATGGCTCTTTGGAGCCAAAATAAACAATAAAAAAACCGCCGGAGAAGTTGAATTTGGCGGTTTTTTAAAAAGGGTTTGCGAATAGTAGTAAGTTAAGTAAGTTTATTAGCTGAATACTTTAAATGTTCTTTCAATGTTCTTTTCCATAACTTTTTTAACGGAATCGATTTCAGTATCACAAGCCTTTTGCTGAGTTTCAACCTGATTCAAGTCATTCTGTAAACGTTTTTCCTTAACTTGAATAGAAGCAGTCTTTCTTTCATATTCGGCTTCAGCTTCTCTGTCATTGTCTGTGTAATAAGACTGTGTAAAGCTGTTGTTACCGTTTAAATCAATGTCCTGTCCGTCAGCTGTATAAATCTTTAATGTGCCTCTGTTATAAGCTTCAAGAATTTGATATCCTGTAAGATTGTCAGATCTTCTGTCAGTTCTTGTAACTTCAACAGGTGTTGCATCGTATTTTTTCTTTTCTTCTTCAGAAAGAGTATTGTATACGCTGTCAGGAATAGATGCTTCACCATTCAATCCTTTGTGTACCATTTCAGTATTGTTAGTGTAAGTAGAAGACCATTCGTAAAATCCGTTTTCAGGATCGTTGCCTTCTAATAACATTACTTTGTAACCTTGGTCTTTTAACCACTGTGCGCTAACTTGAACTGTAGCTTGGTCAGTAGAAAGAGCATCAATGTGATAAAGAGTCTGATCGCTAATCTTTGTAGAATATTCTCTAGCAACCTGCTCAGTCTGCATTGCAAGAATCATTTCAGAATTAGTAATCTGTTGCGCTCTGTACTCCAAATCAGATTTTCTAGCTGTTAAAAGTAACAATCTTGCTTGTGATGCTGCTAAACCCATTTTGTT
This sequence comes from Candidatus Gastranaerophilales bacterium, assembly GCA_944325885.1. Taxonomy (GTDB): domain Bacteria; phylum Cyanobacteriota; class Vampirovibrionia; order Gastranaerophilales; family Gastranaerophilaceae; genus Limenecus. The sequence goes on from CALVBT010000006.1 coordinate 43,974, forward strand.
TGCTCCTTACTACTTAGTTTACTTACATTACTTACATATATATAAAAACAAAATACAAAAGCTATATTCAATATATATCAATATTGTTACATTTCTTAATAAAACAATAAAAAGCCAGTATTTTCCGGATAAATCGCACCAACGATTCTTTTTTAACAAATAATAAAGAGGTATAAGATATTTGTCTTATACCTCTTATTTTAAAATTATAATAAACTTTGAAGCCTAAGCTTCTTGTTTTTCTTTGATGAGATATGTCATCACAACAGCGCAGAACAATACAATTGCCCCGATGAGGAAGGAGTATTCCCAGTGGTAGTTTAACCCCAGCGGTGTCTTGATTGCGCATTTTGAAATAAACCAGGCAACAACAGTACAAACAAGTATCTGCGGCCCTGCAATGAATATGTTAAATATACCCATAACAGCACCCTCTGAGCCTTTTTTGATGTATTCTGAGAGCATTGCAAAAGGCAGTGACAGTATGCTCGACCAGCCTATGCCTGCTGCACCCATCAAAATCATTATGAGTTTTACGTTTGTCGTCATAGTCATCAAAAGATAGGAAATTGACATAATAAGAAGTGAAATTATATGCACCTTTTTGTTGCCGTATTTTGTAGACAAAATACCTATAGGAATCGAAACAAAAAAGCATACAAGGTTCAGCACTGCAAAACAAACAGACGAAAAGTTTGTTGCTTTTGCAGTAGACATTGCATAAGACTCTTTTACAATATCACTTGCCGTAGTCAAATCAGGTACGCTAAAGACAGTGTGGATAGCAAACTGTGTAAAGAAAATAAACATACACATTACACCTACCCATGTAAAAAACTGCATCATACAGATTTTAAAAACTTCCGGTGAGGAGTGGAGGAAGGTTTTGAAATCATCCATAAATGTACGTTTTTTTGTATTTTCTTCGGGTTCTTTTTTGACTTCTTCTGTTTTTTCTTTAAAAGTAATACAAGTCCAGGTCATACCGAGAGAAAATGCCAGTGCAGCCATGATAAACTGTGCTTCAACTGACATCTGGTAGTTAAAAGCCCATTTTAAAAACGGAGCAGTACCTGCTGCAATAACAGAGCCGAGTCCGATAGCAAAGCTCAGATAAGAGTTTGCGATAGCGTGCTGTTCAGGGACAATGTTGTCGGGAATCAATGCTCTGTACGGGCCTTGAGCAGCGTTTACACAGGCATCTATTACCCAAATCATGATTGCAGCTACTATCAATCCGCCAAACACAGGCACTGGTACATGCATTTTTGCTGCGAGAATATTGGCAATGCCTTCGGAATTAGGGAATGCCCACAGCGCAATAGCTGCCAGAATCGCACCCAGCATAAGGTAGGGTCTTCTTCTGCCGAATTTTGTTTGTGTATTGTCGCTCAATGCACCGATTACAGGCTGCACAACCATGCCTGTCACAGGCCCTGCAAGCCATATCAGCCCGAATAAAAACGGAGAAGCACCCAGCCCCTCTGTTACCGGCCCTGAGAGGATTATTCTCATCTGCCATGCAAATTGAAGTCCGAAAAATCCCAGACAAAAATTTAAAAGCTGCAGGCTGCTTAGTTTTCTTAAACCATTGTTGCTGTTTGAAGCATTTTCTGTCATTATTCCCTCTATTCCGTCTTAAATATTTTGTAGATGCAATTATAATTATATTAAGAAATATAAATAAAATCAAAAACAAATATTTTTTCACTAATATATAAATGTGGATTAATTAAATTTTACCACCATAAAAGCGGGAAAACACGAAAAATGGAAAAGGAAAAAACACTTTTTGACGTAATAGGGCCTGTGATAATAGGGCCTTCGAGTTCTCATACTGCGGGTGCTGTCAGGATAGGGCTTCTGGCGGGCAAGATTTTCGGCCAGTGTCCGAAGCGTGTGTGTTTCAGGCTGTTTAACTCTTTTGCAAAAACAGGAAAAGGCCACGGTACGGATAAGGGGCTTCTTGGCGGAGTTATGGGGTTTGATGTTGATGATGAGCGTATCAAAAAATCCTTTGAAATAGCAAAAAAACTGAATCTCGATTATTCTTTTGAATATCTTGAAAACCACAACCGTCACCCGAACTCCGTGGATATTGTGATGCAAAAGACCGGTATGAAGGATATGCAGGTTTCCGGTGTTTCTCTTGGTGCAGGCGAGGTGGCTGTAACCAAGATTAACGGCTACAATTTTAATATAAACGGTGATTATGACACTCTTGTATTGATTTACAAGGACAAACCGGGGATGGTCTACAGGGTCACTGCACTGTTGCAGAGCCACAATATAAACATTGCCTCAATGCACTGCGACCGCAACGCCAGAGGACAGGAGGCTTCTATGGGTATTTGTGTGGACGGTGCCGTGTCTGAGGACATAATTAAAGAGCTTGAAAAAATAGAAGAAGTTTATTTGATAAGAAATGTTGAAGTGTTGAAAAAATGACAAAATTAAGAGAATTTAAAGATATATATGAACTTGCAGCACAAAAGGGTAAAAAGCTGTACGAACTCTGTCAGGAATATGAGGCGCAGAATTTGGAAATTTCCGTTGCACAGGTCAGAGAAAAGGTAAAAACCAATCTGGATGCTATGAAAGAGGCAATAAGAAACGGCCTTACATCAAAAGAAATGTCTATGAGCGGGTTGTGCGGTGATGACTGTGCAAAACTTTTGGAAAAGTACAAAAATGACGGCAGCAGGCTGTTTTCTAAGACTTATCAAAATGTTCTTTTGTATGCACTGGCTACGGTAGAGCAGAATTTGAGGATGGGGAAAATTGTTGCCTGTCCTACCGCAGGCTCATGCGGGATAGTTCCTGCCGTGATTATTGCGGTTTCCGAGGCAAAAGAAACTGACGAAGAAGCCCAGATAAATGCGCTCATAACAGCGGGGTTAGTAGGGAAAATCGTTTCCAACAAACTTGCGCTGGCTGGTGCTGTTGCGGGCTGCCAGAGTGAGTGCGGGGTTGCTGCTGCTATGGCTGCGGCTGCGCTTGTGGAAATTTATGAGGGTGACAATGAGCAGATTCTCAATGCTGCGGCACTCTGTCTTAAAAATGTAATGGGGCTTGTGTGCGACCCTGTGGCGGGGCTTGTTGAGGTGCCGTGTGTGAAGAGGAATGCTTTTCTTGCTATTTATGCGGTTACAGGAGCAGAGCTTGCTATGGCGGGGATAAAATCCGTTATACCGATTGATGAGATAGTTGATGCTATGGTTCAGGTCGGGGAGATGATGTCGCCAAAATTGAAGGAAAGTGCAGAGGCCGGACTCGCTACAACAAAGACGGGGTTGCAAATCACAGAAGAACTCACCGCTAAATGGAACAGGAACAGCGGGGAATAGTTTTTTGTAGGTTGGCATATATACAGATAATTATTAAAAATCGACCTGCTGCGTCGTTCATACAGAAAGTAGCATATACCTGTCTCGGCAACTCGGCACGTCAAAATTGCTAAAGTACAAATATTATCTGTGGTTCAAGTAACTTCCCCGTGCCTCGGACAATACCTCGTTTGCAGTTGTATATGCAACATTCGCACTATGCAAAGGTCTTTTTTTACAATTATCTGTATGCAGTGAAGCTGCACACGAATGTGTTTTACGGCTCTGCCGTTGTGACTTTGACTACAGACTCTTTGTATTTACGAACAAAATTTTCGTTAGCGTCAGCGTTTAGAAAATTTTGGAGATAAATATATTAGAGTCTGTTTTAATCAGCGTGTTTTTGCCTTCTTTTGCCGCTGAGTTGTGACGAAGCGTGCAAAATGGCTTCACGATTTAATCTTAAAACCTGTTTGTTTCAACAATTTATAGATAGTGAACTTTTCTTTGGTTCGTTTCTTTTCTTTTTCGTCGCAAAAAAAGAAAAGAAATGAACAGATTAAAGAAAATAATCTTTTTTATTTGTTTATTGTTTTCATGTTGAAAAATTAGATTCACTGCATTAACTAAGAACTAAATATCAGGCCGACTTTTAATGGTTGTCTGTATGCAATGTTTAGTTTTGCGGCAAAACGACTACAAATGTTGTAAATGCCTGACTGTCATCGCCTTTTGACTCTATGGTGATTTCGCCGCCGTGGGCTTTTACTATCCTGTTAGAAAGATACAGCCCCAGCCCTGTTCCTACTTTGCGGAATTTTTTTGCTGTTGTGTAATATTTGTCAAAAACGTATTTTAATTCCTGCGGTTTTATGGTTTTTCCGTAGTTTGTTATTTTTATGTAGATGTTTTGGTCATCGTTGCACAGTGCAATGTCGACTTTTGACTGCGGAGAGCTAAAGGATATTGCGTTTAGAATCAGATTTTTCAACACCCTTTTGAGGTAAAATTCGTCCGCATTGATTCTATTGTAAAATTCACTCCAGTAGTTGAGAGAGATGCTGTCAGTATCGGCTATCGGGCGCATCTGGTCAATTGTTTCTTCGAGGGTGCGGTTTATGTCAATGTTTTCTTTGTGCAGTTCGATTTTTGTTTCGTTCAGTTTGTAGGTTTCGAGTATAATTTCCACAAGCTCGACAAGCTCTTTGTTTGAGTTTTTTAAATGAATGAGAGCCTCTTTCTGCCTGTCTGACAGCTCGCCGAATTTGTTGTCCAGAAGAAAATTGAGCATGTTTTTTTCGGCAAGAATAGGAACCTTGAGGTCGTGTGTGAGTGTTGCGACAAAGTCTTCTTTTAGTTGTTCAATTTCTTTCAGCGCATCTATTTTTTTGTTCAGGTCGTTTTGGTATTCCTTAATCATGTCCTCTCTGTCCACAATGGACTCAATCATGGAGTTTACACTGCGTGAAAGATTGGGGAATACCTGAAAAGCCTCGTCGTTTACTCTTTCGTAGAGGTTGCCGTATCTTACGGAGTTTATGGTTTTTATGATTCCTCTGAGGGTGTTTTTTTTCTTGCGCTGCAGGTTTTTCAGCTTTTTATATTTCATTGAAAGAACAATCAATGAACCGGCAAGAAAAAGAATTGCAACTGTTAAAATTAATACTAATGAGCCAAGCAACAGACTATTTTAAAAACCTATTTTTAGTAACCGTAATGTTCATGCGCAACGAGGTATTCTCTGACGTGGTTCAAAGCGGACTGAACAATCCTCGTAATACGTGAAGAGGACAGCCCGACCTGTTCTGCAATTTCTTTAACCTGCATGTTTCTGTAGAATCTGTATTCCACAACGAGCCTGTCTTTTTGCGGAAGTGTGGCAATAGCTTCTCTAATAGCTTTGCCGAGTTCTGAGATTTCTGCTTTTTCGTCAGGCAGTGCGTGCGGGTCTTTGATAAAGTCGAACGGAGAATCGTTGTCCGACGAGGCTGCTGCAATAGAATCAATCGAGAGGATTGTTTCGTAGATAGCTTCTCTTACTTTGCCCGGAGAAACATCCAAATCTCCTTCTGAGCCTGAACCTTCTGCATCTTCATCTGTTTTGTTATGTTTTAGAGTGTACCATTTGTAGCGGTTTCTCAGTTCGTTTCTTATAGCCCATCTGACAGCAGTGCCGATGTATGAGCTGTTGTATTTTTCCAGCTGCTCCGGTGTTTTGTTTTTTATCATTGCCTGTACGGCAATAATCCCGATGGACACAAGTTCTTCATAATCGACCATGTGTGACGGGATACGTCTGTGTTCAACCTTTGCAACCTTTTCAACGATTGAAATATATTCTTTAATTTTATTTTGAGAAACGTTATTTACCATCATTATTTTTTATCAGTTTTATTACTAATTATATTACTAGGTTTTTGAGAATTTCGCAAATTATAAACAAACAATAAGATTTCTGCTACAGCTTTGTACAAATCGGGCGGAATTTCTCTGTTTACATCTACCATCCTGAAAAGCGCACGTGCAACGGGAGCGTTTTCAACAACAGGCACACCGTGTTCTCTGGCAATGTCTATGATTTTTTTTGCAAAAAGCTCGGTACCTTTGGCCACGAGTTTTGGCGATTCCATTTCTTCCTGATCATATTTTAGCGCACAGGCAATGTGGGTCGGGTTTGTTACGACAAAGTCAGCATCCGGAACGGCATCCATCATCCCCTGCTGCATCATCTGTTGTCGTCTTTGACGAAGAGCCGCTTTTACATTCGGGTCGCCTTCCGTGTTTTTGTATTCGTCTTTTACTTCTTTAAAAGACATTTTTTGGTCTTGCAAAAACTTCCATCTTGTCATTCCGTAATCTGCTGCGGCAATGATTAAAAACGCAATGCTGGCTTTTATGACAAAGTCCATAATCAAAACGCCGAACTCCTGCATGATAGCAAAATGGTTGTCCGTTGCGGCAAGTCCGAGTATTACTTCAAAGTGGTTTTTGTAAACGACCCAGCCTATATAGCCGAGGATAGCTACTTTGATAATGTTTTTGACAAGCTCAAAGAGCGTTTTTATTGACATAAGGTTTTTGAAATACTTTGTGGGGTTGAGTTTGTCGAGTTTCGGCGCAAGAGGTGTGGTCGTAAACAACGGCCCTACCTGAATAAAATCGCCTATTATTGCGATAAACATAGCCAGCGCAAGTATCGGTGCGATGATTAGCACTGTCGGCACCAGCGTAATAAACAAAAGGTAAGGCAGTCCGATATTTTCCAGATGCTGGTTGGGTATTTGTTCGTAACACAGGACAAAGAGCCTTGATATCTGGTCAAAGATGAAGGGTGCGAGTTTTGCTATGGCAAAAAACATTACTATCATAGCAATTGCCATGGAAAAGTCTTTTGACTTTACTACCTGTCCTTCTTTCCTCGCTTTTTCAAGTTTTTGCTGCGAGGCCTCAAATTGCTTGTCTTCATCACCCATCTTGCGGGGTCCTTAATTTTTTTGTCTAACCTTACTCAACTAATTTCATATATTATCATGAAATTTCGGGAATTGTTACAAAGTTTACAATTTTTTGCTTATTCATGCAAAAATGGAGCTTAAGTTGTTTTATAAAGATAGTGAAGGAAGACTGCCTGAAAAGGCGGTATTAAATTAGGTAGAAGTAAACAAATGTCTGTATCTCCGGTAAATAACAGTATAAACCCAGTATATCAGCCGCCTCAATACGGCGTGATATCAGCGTCTTCGCTGGGCGGGGGCAATGATTTAAAGGCGGGGCATTTTGTCATAAACCCTTATCCGGTAAAGCCGTATTCTTTTTATGACGAGATAAAGGTGGACAAAAACTTCTACAACGAACTTTTAAACCCTCATTACAAACCCCGAACAACAAACTCTGTCGAACGCAAAAGCAAGGCAAAAAGAGTGTTCAAAACTCTTCTGACCTGGGGCGTTATAATAGCCGGCGGTGTGCTTGCTTACAAAAACGCAGGTAGGATAAAGGACTTTTTTACAGGTATTTATAATAAAATTTTAAAAAAATAATTTCACTGTATAATAAAGAACAATGGAAGATAATAACAAAAATTTTAATAACGAAAAAAACACAAATCCGCAAAGCAAAGCGCAGAATCCGGATGTGAATACATCTGCTTCGCCTGAGCAAAAGCCGGATTTTTTTCAATTGACAAAACAGCAGCTTTCCGTAAACGTTGAAAAATATGACAAAGCTCTGAAACCTTCTATGTCTTTGTTCAATATGCAGACTTATAACCCTCAAAAAACTGCTCAACAGCCTGCTGTAATGCCCAAAAGACTCAATTCCACAGACTCTGCAATGTTAGAGGAAAAGGCCTATATCGCTTTGGATGACCCTGAACTTAGGCTCGAAAAAAGAATAGAAAACTATGAAAATTCTATCAAAACATTGAATGAAAAACTCGAGGTGGCAGAAACTATCAACGATGAAAAATCAAGACAGGAGCTTTTGTCACAAAAAAAATTGATGGAAAAAAATCTGGAGAACTTGCAGCTGCAGTATAAAGAGCAGAATTTTGACACAAAATTGACTTCGGTCATAGCCAGAGCTATGCGTCTTCCCAGAGAAATAAGAGTCAGTTTGCAAAAAGCAATAATAAATTTTGTCAGACATTCGGAATTTATAAGAAAATATACACCTATAGTGCGTGCGCTGACTATCAGAGATACTCTCGGCAGGCTGAATAAAATTAACAAATCCGTTGATGAGCTTGTTAAAATGAAAGTGCCTCTGGGTGAGCAGGATGCAAAATATGAAGCTCTTGTGACACATTTGCAGCGTGCCGGTGCTTTGCATTCACAGATTTTAAGAGAATTAAAAGGCTAATTATATCAAAGGAGTTTTTTATGGAGAAAAATATCGAGGATTTGAGAAAAGATAATAAACTTTTAGATTTGTTTTGCACACTGGCGCAGATTCCGTCCCCGTCAGGTGAAGAGGATAACGTTTCTGCAAAAATTGTGGAAATACTTACAGCCGCAGGCATAAACGCAAAAGAAGACCATTTTAAAAACGTTGTCGCCAAAATACCTGCTACGGATACCGGCAAAAAGCCGATTGCGCTATCTGCACACATGGATGTTGTGGGAGATGCTTCTGCCGTGAATTTGAGGGTTTCTCAAGACGGAAAATTTATAGAAACAGACAAAAAAAGACCGCTGGGCGCAGATGACAAAGTGGGCGTGTCAGCAGCAATGTATCTGGCTTTGTATCTTGTTGAACATCCGGAAATCAAACACGGCGGACTCGAACTTGTATTTACAAAAGACGAAGAGCAGAACATGACCGGTATTCATAACATAAAGTTTGACGAGATTGATTCTGAGTATGTGCTTGTGCTGGATGCGGACAAACTCGGTCAGATACAGATTGCGGGCGCAAGTTACACAAACGGAACACTTATTGTAAACTCCTTTAAGGGCGGGCATTCCGGCATTGATATCGGGGATACAACAAGAGTCAATGCAGTAAAGCTCATAGGCGAGCTTATTGCAAAAATCCCTCAAGGTGAATACAAAAGAGATGAATACGGCACTGTTACCTCTATCAACATCGGCTCTGTCATCGGCGGCGGGGTTGAGCCTGTTATACAAAAAATTGCGCAAAAAGGTATTGTCGAAGACAGCTATATTGAATATGTTGCAAACAACAGTCTTACAAACATCATCAACACAAAAGCCATGGCAAAATATTCTATCAGAAGCTCTGAAGAAGATAACGAAAACCAGCTTATTGACGATATCAAAAAGATTGTTGAAGAGTTTAACAAAAAATATGAAGGTCTTGCGCTGGCAGAGTTTATTGCAAAAACAAAGATGAAGGCTTTTGAAAAATCAGGCGATGAAACTATCCAGAAGATTTGTGTAAAAGCGTGTGAAAAAATCGGCATAAAAGGCGAAGTATCCTCATTCCATGCCGGAGCAGAAACTCACATCTACGCACACGAAAAAAACAGGGCCGGCAATGTTTTCAAACCGTATTTGCTCGGTCTGGCAGATATTTATAACATGCATTCGAGCGATGAGATGGTGGATATTGAATCGTTTTTGAAGGGTTATGAATTTTTGAAGGAAAGCTTTTTGATTTATAACAGCGACTGCGAGTAGCGGGGGGTATATTTGCTTTTTGTATGCAGATGTTTAGGCAGAGAAATTTAATTTTTCAACATGAAAACAATAAACAAATAAAAAAGATTATTTTCTTTGATTGTTCATTTCTTTTCTTTTTTTGCGACGAAAAAGAAAAGAAACGAACCAAAGAAAAGAAAAAGGACGCTGATTAAAACAGACTCTAATATATTTATCTCCAAAATTTTCTAAACGCTTACGCTAACGAAAATTTTGTTCGTAAATACAAAGAGTCTGTAACCATAGTCACAACGGCAGAGCCGTAAAACACTTTCGTGTGCAGCTTCGCTGCATACAGATAATTGTTAAAAAAAGACCTTTGCATAGTGAATTACAGAATGTTGCATATACAACTGCAAACGAGGTATTGTCCGAGGCACGGGGAAATTACTTGAACCACAAATAATATTTGTACTTTAGCAATTTTGACGTGCCGAGTTGCCGAGACAGGTATATGCTACTTTCTGTATGAACGACGCAGCAGGTCGATTTTTAATAATTATCTGTAGCAACTTTCAGGTTTCAAAATCAAATTTCACTGCAAAAAACAAAAACTAAAAACGAAACATCAGCTCAACTTTTAACAATTATCTGTATATGAAATAATTTTGCCCTGAACGAGTATTTTTAGTAAAATTGTAAAATAAGAATAAAAAGTTTGGAAAATACTGAAAATACGGGGTAAATTGTGCATAACTTGACACTAAAAGCTACTGCAGTGGGGAGCCTTCCGCACAAAAACGCACAGGATGCAATAAAACTGATTTTTGATGAGTTTAAAGAAATCCCCTTCTGGCCTCAGCTTGCGGGCGTGGACAGAAGAGAGGATATGACCTCACAGTATGTGCAGGGCATACCGGGGATTGTGTATGACGAAAAAAACTGTAAATATATCTATGACTCCGCTTCTGACGAGTTTTTTGAGCAGCTTGAGGAGTTCTTTATGGACTACGAGGCTATAGTCAACGAAAAAGACTATACAAACCTCGATAAATACGCTATTACAGCCCCTTATAGCAGTGCAATCCCTCTGTTTTTGGACAGACTTAAAACTGGAGATTGTAAATACGCCAAATGCCATATAATAGGGCCGTTTACCTGGGGAACAAGCCTCTGTGACAGCGAGGGCGTGTGCGCTTTTTATGACGAAACTTATAGAGAAGTCCTGATAAAGGGCCTGACCCTAAAGGCTATCTGGCAGATTGAACAGGTCAAAAAGGCAAACCCTGATATCGCAACAATTATGTTTATGGACGAGCCTGTGATGTCACAGTACGGAACCTCTGCTTTTATTACGGTAAAAAGAGAGGATGTCGTGGCAGCTCTTGGCGAAATCTCGGATATAATAAAATCTTGCGGTGCATTGAGCGCAGTGCATTGCTGCGGAAAATCCCAGTGGTCTTTGCTGGTTGATGCAGGGGTAAATATTATCAACTTTGATGCGTTTTCTTTTGGTAACAGCCTCGGGGCTTATGCTGCCGATATGGAAAGATTTCTCAAAAAGCCTGAGGGCGGCTATATTGCGTGGGGCATTGTGCCGACGTTGGATAAAGAAGCTTTGAAAAATACAAACCTCGAGGAGCTTGAACAAAAATTTGAGGCGGCTGTAGACGATTTGGTAAAAAAATCCAGAGGAAAAATAGACAGAGAGCTGGTTATAAAACAGAGCTTTTTTACACCTTCCTGTGGGGCGGGCGGGCTGTCTATGGAGCTGGCGCAAAAGGCTATGGCGCTTGTTAACCGGTTGTCTGACAGATTAAAACAAAAATACGGGGTATCTTAATGACATTATCAATTGCTATCACGGGAAAAAGCGGAAGCGGAAAAACAACTATAACAAAAAACTTTGTCAAAGTCTTGAAAGAAACATATCCGGATAAGAGTATCTTGCTTTTTGACAATGATTTGTCCACAGAGCTGGCACACAGCTATGGTATGGACGTAAGAAACACAATCTACGGTATCAGAAGCGGAAAACACGAGTATAAAACCGGTATCCCGAGCCGTATGACAAAACAGGAGTATATCGAGTGGGCTTTAGAGGATATTCTGGTCGAAGTGGAAGAAAACGTCGACCTGATAGTGTCATGGCTTGTGCCGTCAAAAGACTGCCGCTGCCCTATCACGGGCCAGATTGCAGATGCTGTGGCAAAGCTCATAAACCAGTATGATGTAGTGATTTTCGATTGCGAGTTTGACCTGAAGTATCTGCATCAGCTTGTTGATATACCGATGGACGTGACTCTCATTGTCGCCAATCCTACTGAAGAATCTATTTTTCTTGCCCAGAGGATAGAAGAGTTTTCCGCAAAATACGCTGCCGGTGGGCAGATGGCTTTAATCTTGAATAATGTCGATAATGCTCAATATAGTCAGGTGCAGGATTATCTGAGCAAATACAGCCTTGAGGTGCTTGGGATAATTCCTCAAGATAGAGGACTTTTTGAACATTCTATTGATAAAAATTCAAAAATAGTGGAAGATGCTATCAGGGGATTGTTCTTCAGACTCAATCTTCCACAGGTTAGAAATTAGGTAAAAGTATAGCGGCGAAAAGCATAATGGCAAATCTGATAGAGGGAAAAATAGTTTCTAAAAAAATATATGAAAATCTTTCTGACGAAATTTTGTTTCTGGAAAAGAAACCCAGCCTTGCTGTGATAATCGTGGGCGATGACCCAGCAAGTAAAATTTATGTAAACCTTAAAAAGAAAAAAGCGCAGGAGCTGGGCATAAAATCCATGGTGGTAGAAATGCCGCAGGATACATCAGAGCAGGCACTTCTGGAAAAAATAGATGAATTGAATAAGGCCCCTGATATCAACGCAATCCTCGTGCAGCTGCCTTTGCCAAAACAGATTCATACAAGAAAAGTTATCGAAAAAATAAATCCGCTAAAAGACGTGGATTGTTTCCATCCGTATAATACAGGGCAGATTGCCTCGGGAAACAAACCTTATGTGTATCCTTGCACCCCGATGGGGATAGTCAGACTGCTGGAGTATTATGATATAAAAATAGAGGGCAAACACGCTGTTGTTATAGGCCGTTCAAATATCGTGGGCAGACCGCTTGCGCAGATGCTTTTGAACAGGGACGCTACTGTCACTATATGCCACAGCAGAACACACAACCTTGCTGAAATTACTTCGCAGGCGGATATTTTGATTAGTGCTGTGGGAAAACGAAACCTTGTTACAAAAGATATGGTAAAACAGGGTGCTGTTGTTATAGATGTCGGAATGAACAGAACAGAAGAAGGAAAATTGTGCGGGGATGTTGATTTCTGGCAGGTGGAACAAAAAGCATCCTTTATTACGCCTGTGCCGGGCGGAGTGGGGCCTATGACTATTTGTTCTTTGATGAAAAACACTTTTGATTTGTACAATTTGCAGGAAAAATTGCAAAATAAATAAAGTAAAGATATGGAGTGAAAAATGGAAAATCAAGCACAATCAGTGCAGAAAAATGCAAAAAAATCACAGCAGTTTGTTGATTATTTTAACCAAAATATTGTACCCCGTGCGCAAGAGCTTGAATCAACAAGAGAAAAATTTGTGAATATTGTAAAAATATGGAGTATTATTGTAGCCGGTATTACGCTTGTACTCGCAATAGCTGTTATTCCGCCTAAAATAACTTCAGTGGAAGCTTTATACGCCCCGCTTCTTGTGATTGCTATTGGCTGTATTGTTGGCTACACTCCTGTTGAATTTATAAGAAGAGTATTCTCTTATAATTCAAAGAAAAAAATCTTACCTTCATTATTGAGCTTCTGGGGTAAATTTTCATATATTCCGCCGGTTAATTTTTATGTTGCAATATACTCCGCAATAAAAAACAAAACAGGCGTGGCAGGTTTTATTCAAGAGATTACAAAAGACAAGACCTCAAATATTTCCATAAATCATGCTATTCTTAAAAGATTGTTAGACTACAATGATGTGCGATACGATGATAAAATTGTCGGTACATTTAATGATATTAAAGTAGAACTTTGCGAATTGGAAACAGCTATTGTCAGAAGAGATTCTAAAAAAGGCACAAGTCGACAAACAACCTTTAAAGGAGTCATTTTTAGTGCTGTTATGAACAAAAAATTTAAAGGTATGACCGCAATTTCCAACACCCATTTGGATACAAATATGCTCGACCATCCGAGAATCGGGTTTGATAATTTTAATGCAACTGATATTTTGAATATCGGAAAACAGCTTATCCAAACCGCTTATGACAAAAAACAGCTCATTCAAAAAAATAATGAGCTTGAAAAAGAAGAACAGGAAATCAAAGAACTTCCAAGAAGCAAGGAAGTCCGCCTTGAAGACCCTGTGTTCAGACAACATTTCAAGGTCTATTCCACAGACCAGATAGAGGCCAGATATATCCTGACTACAGCTTTTATGAACAGAATCTTAAAACTGGGTGAGGCTTACAAATGGAAAATAAAGGCTATTTTTATTAACAACAATATTTATATCCTGATTGATGTTAGAAAAAACTGGTTTGAGATGCCGTTTTTCAAATCCTCTATTGATATAAATAATTACAAAGAGTTTCTCAATGATTTTACAAAACTGCTTGCAATAACAGAGATTCTGAAACTCAACCAGAACATAGGTATGTAGGTATTTAGCTGGTCAGTTGACTATATAAAAATATTGCAGGAAGGGAGAAATTATAATATAATTTTGGGTAGATTAAAGATTTTAGGTGTGAATAAATGGCAAAACATAACGATACAATTCCAATAGAAGTATGCATTTTGACGGTAGACCACGACATCAAGGGTACTGTACACGTTTCAAAATACACAAACACAAACCGTGAACTGACAGACCTTTTGAACGATAAGGAAAGAAGATTTCTGGCAGTAACAAACGTTGAGATTTACCCTCGCAACTCAAACCAGCCGCCAAGACGCTACAACTTTTTAGAAATCCACATGGACTATGTTTTGATGGTTCACCCTTCTTCACAGGTTGTGTTCAAGGAATCTTCAAAAGCACAGGAAGATATCGCAAGATTTAGAGAATTGAGAAATAAACTGAGCCAGACAAAGCCGTTCTAGGCAAGGCTCTTTGACTGTCTGAAAATGAAAGAACCAAAAAAAATATTAATGGTGAATTTTGGCGGAATAGGGGATGAAATCCTGTTTTTGCCTGCAATTTCGTCAATAAAAAAAGAATTTCCAAACGCAAAAATAACTCTGGCACTGGAGCCTAGGAGCAAATCAATAAAGGATTTGACCGGCCTTATAGACAGTGTTTTGTGCGTGGATATAAAAGGCAAACACAAATATCTCGAGCTTTTAAAGTTTGTGTTCAAGGCTCGTTGCGACCGTTATGATATGGTGTTTTCTTCAGGCGGAAACAAACTCATCTCGCTGCTTTTGTTTTTGACAGGGATTACCTACCGCTATGGCTATGATACAGGGGCTTTGAGCAGAGTGTTTTTGACAAAGGCTGTAAAACTGAAAAAAAATCAGTATGCCTCTTTTATGTATCACGAACTTGTGACACCTGTTACGGACAAAAAAACACTGTACCCAGAAATTGATGCGGGAGAGGTGGAAAAAGAACCGAATTCCGTACTTGTACACCCGGGGGTAAGCAAGATGAGTGTGTCTAAAAATATGATAAAAACCTGGACACCCGAGGTGTGGGCAGAGCTTGTAAAAAAAGTGCTGGAAAAAGGCAAAAAGGTTTATCTTATTGGTGGGCCGGATGACAAAGATTGTATCGAAAAAATGGTGGACATAATCGGCGATGTCCCGAATTTTCAGAACCTTTACGGCACAACAAAAAATATCATGGACCTTGCACGCTTGACCAAAAAAGCAGAGGTCTTGATATGTTCTGATTCTGCACCGATGCATATCGGAGTGGGCGTCGGCACTAGGACACTTGCGCTTTTTGGCCCTACTGATGAAAAAAAGCTTATACCGGATGATGAAAAATATATTGCGATAAAAAATAACGCAGATTGCCGTCCATGCCTGTGGGACAAAAGACAAACCACCTGCGAAGAGCTAAAATGCTTGAAAATAAACCTCGATGAGGTTGTCGAATTGCTCTAGGTTTAGTTTTTGTCGTCTTGGCCGCTTCCTTCGTCAGGTTTTTTAGGTTTGTCCTTGTAGTTCTGGAGTTTGCCTTCTCTTAGAACATAGGCAGCACAGCCGTATGTTGTGATACATTTGCTCTCATCATAATAGCCTGATGGCAGCACCCCTTTGTCTTTTACAAGTACAAACAAGAAAACGTCCTCACCCCATTTGTTTCTGGGTTTTGGGCCGTTTATGTCAACGTAGAACATACCTTTTGCATTTGTTATATCATCAGGCGAAATTCCGTAGCTTTCTTTTGAACCGAGGCCGCTGTTGATTTTAATGGAAATACCGTCAGCAAGCAGAATCCCGCTGACACCGTAGTTGGTATCTTTGGTGTTGTTTGGATAGAGCCTGTTGCCTTCTGTAAAACAGCCTTTCCCCGGAGGACATTCCTGTGCTATGTTGAAATACGGTTTGTAAATTTCATTGAGTTTTGAGCTGTCCCATGTTTTTATCGGGCCATTGTCCTGCTCAGCTCGTTCTGTTGCCTGTGTCAAAATAGAATATGCTTTTTTTACCTGTGCAACTTTTTCTCGTTCTTCTGCAGTTTGTCTTAAAGACGGCAGTGTCATTGCCGCAATTACACCGATAATCATTAGTGTCACAACAATTTCTGCTAAAGAAAACCCTCTTTCTTTTCTCATATCAAACCCTTTCAGTTAATTTTTGTACACACTCTATGGCACGTTCTGAGAGCATTTGTGCTTTTAGTTTTTTGTTTTTTCTTGTCTTTTTGTCAAAGTCCATTTGTTCTACAATGCCCCAGTTTGAATTTATCGGTTGAAAATGTTTTGCTTCAGTTTCGCAGATGTAGTGAGTCAACGCCCCGAGCATAGTAGATTTTGGCAGCGTGAGGAGTTCTTCTTGCGCAAGGTATTTTGCCATGTTTATCCCTGCTAACATGCCTGTGGCAATGGATTCTGTGTAACCCTCAGTGCCTGTTAATTGCCCTGCAAAGAACAGGTCGGGTCTTTTTCTAGTCTGCAGCGTCGGATTTAGTATGTGAGGGCTGTTTATGAAGGTGTTTCTGTGCATTACACCGTAGCGCAGGATGTTTGCGTTTTCCAGCCCCGGAATGGAGTGCAAAAGCTCTTTTTGTGCAGGCCATTTGAGGTTTGTCTGGAATCCGACGAGATTGTACATAGTTGCATCTTTGTTGTCCTGACGCAGCTGTACAACAGCGTAGTTTTCTGTTCCCGTGCGTTTGTCGACCAGCCCGACAGGCTTCATCGGCCCGTATCTGAGGGTATCTATGCCACGTGAGGCAAGGACTTCTACCGGCAGGCAGGATTCAAAAAACTTCGCACCCTTGCCTGTTTTTTCAAAGTCTTTGAGTTCTATCCTCGGTGCATTTGTCAGAATGTTGTAAAAGTTTTCGTACTGCTCTTTGTTCAAAGGGCAGTTTATGTATGAGGCTTCGCCCTTGTCGTATCTGCTTGCGTAAAAGGCTATGTCAAAGTTTATGGAGTCTTTTTCCACAATCGGAGCAATTGCATCAAAAAAGTGCAGGTGGTCTTCACCGCAAAAGACGCGGATATCTTCTGCGAGCGGGTCAGAGGTGAGCGGCCCGGAGGCAACAATCACGGGTGTGTCTGTGGGGATTGTTGTCAGTTCTTCTCTGATAAGGTTTATTCTGCCTGTTGAAGCAAGGAGTTCTTCCACTTTTTGTGAAAACAGAGTTCTGTCTATGGCAAGAGCGTTGCCTGCAGGGACTTTTGCTTCGTAGGCGGTTTTTATGAGGAAGGAGCCTAAAAGTTCCATCTCTTTTTTCAAAAGACCGCTTGCGTTTGTTACATCAAAAGACCCCAGACTGTTGCTGCACACAAATTCAGCCGGTTTGTCCGTTGCGTGTGCGCCTGTGGTTTTTTGGGGGCGCATTTCGTAAAGGTTTACGTTTATTCCTCTTTTTGCCAGCTGCAACGCTGCCTCACAACCGGCCAGCCCTGCTCCTATTACTGTGACGCTGTTTTTCTCCATTACTGCACCATGTCGTCGTATGACTCGAGGTCATTGTAGTTGAACATATTCACAAACTGGTACAAAAGTTCGGGGAAGAATTTTTTTGTTCCTACCTCAAGCATAATCCTGAGTGCTTCTTTTGTGTTTTTGACCTTGTGAGGTGTTCTGTTAGAGGTCAAATCGTCAAAAAAGCTGCAAAGACCCACTACACGGGTGAGGCTGCTTATTTGTTCACCCGAGAGTTTGAACGGATATCCTGAGCCGTCGTTGTTTTCGTGGTGTTCCAGTGCCACAAGGCAGATATCCTCGGGTAGATGCATTTCGTATTTCAGGATTTTGTAGCCCATTTGTGTATGGGTTTGAAAAATTTTGTTGTCCTGCTGCGAGAGGTTTGTTTTTTCAAGAATTTCTTTGGGAAGCCTTGTCATCCCTATATCGTGGAGCAGGGCTGCCTGTGCCAGTTTTTCGATTACATCTTCGTCATATTCGAGTTTGTAACCCATTGTCGAAGCCAGAATAGCCGTGTTGAGTGCGTGGCAGTCATAGTAGTTGCCCAGCAGTTTGAGCTGTGAGCAGAATTTTACCTCCGGGATAATAGCCTGAACGTCATCTAGGATTTTGTCTTTGATTTCGTCCACCATTTGCACGGCGTCTTTATTGGCATTCTCCCTGATAGCAAACATTGTAGTTGCGTAGTAGGATTTCATATCCACCTGAGATTGGGCTTTGAATTTGGACTTTCTGTTTACTGTTTTGTCAAAGACGATTTCTTTTGGTTTTTGCGGTTCGAGAGTTTCTTTGATTTGTTCTGCTTCGGTGTCAAAAGAGTACGGTGATTGCGGTGTGCGTTTTTCTTCCCTTTCGGATTTTTTGGGCATTGCTTTGTACAAAACTTCGTACTGGCTGATTTGTAAAAGTTTGCCCGAGGTCAAAATTTCACCTGCATTGACGAGCTTTTCGCCCTCTTCATTGTACAGGTCGAACGGGAGCATTTTAAACTTTACTAATTCTTCAACCGCTATTCTTTCCATTACGTCATACCACCGAATATATCTTCACAATTACATTATAGGCTATTTTAGGTGATTTGCAAACAATCCGTTTGAATGAGATTTAAAATATTTGTAGCCACATGGCTACGCAAATACTGCTATAATGAAATTGGAAATCAAAAAAAGGACAACATCATGGCAACAAAACTTCAATACATATCACACAGCGCATTCTATATAAAAACAGGAGATTTCGGGATACTTGTCGACCCGTTTATCTCTGGCAATCCAAAGGCGGAATTTGACGTTAAAAAAGAAAAAATTACTGACATCTTTGTAACACACGGCCACGCTGACCATCTAGGCGATGCAATACCTGTGTCCAGAGGCACACAGGCTGTTATCACAGCTATTTTTGAGCTTGCAAACTACTGTATGGAAAAAGGTGCTTTTGCCAAAGGCGTAAACTTTGGCGGAAAAATCGAGTATCCGTGGGGCAGTGCGGTATTTTTGCCGGCTTTTCACAGCAGTTCTACTCCGGATGGCAGATATGCAGGCATGCCGGCATCTATCTTGTTTGATATAAACGGAACAAAAATCTATCACGCAGGCGATACCTGCCTGAATTCGGAGATGAAGGTTTGTGCAGAGGTGTACAAGCCTGATATTGCGCTTTTGCCTGTGGGGTCTTTTTATACAATGGATGCTGATTCTGCAGTGACAGCTGCAAAATGGCTGGGTGTAAAAAAGGTTGTGCCTATGCATTACAACACTTTTGATGCAATAAGCACGGATATTGACTTTTTTGCAAAAAAACTTGAACAAAACAACATTGAGCCGATTATACTAAAACCCTCAGAAAGCATAGAGTTATAAACATGAAGACAGAAAACAAAGACAAAGTTTCCATAATGATAGTTCCGACGGGAATCGGAGCCTCAATCGGCGGATATGCGGGCGACGCCAGCCGTTATGCACAAAAAATAGCGAAGCATATCCCTCTTATTGTAAACCCTAATATCGTCAATGCGGCTGTGTTTTCGGGGATTAGCGAGAATATGTTTTATGTGGAAGGATGGGCGATTGAGCAGTTTATGAAAGGCAATATCTCACTTTTGCCCTCACAAAATAACAAAATCGGCGTAATCTTTGACAGCGCAATCCCTCAGAATGTTTTGAACATTCATTTGAATACGATTAATGCGATAAAAACCGTCTATGACATTGATATTATCGGACACGAAATTACAAAAGAGCCTGCAGGGGTTGAGTTTTTCACTATGGAATCAGGAATTTCCGCAGGAAGGTTGAACAATCCGGAAACTCTGGTTGATGCAGGGAAAAAACTTTTGGACAGAGGCGCACAGGCACTGGCTGTTGTCTGTTTTTTTGAAGAACCACCAGAGGATGATTACGAAAAAGGTGACGGCGTCGATATAGTGGGCGGTGTCGAGGCCATTATTTCTCATTATTTGACGGAAAAATTGATGTGTCCGTGTGTGCATGCGCCGGCTTTTGAGGATGTTTCCATTACAGGACGTCTTGTTGACCCGAAGGTCAGCGCAGAGTATATTACACCTACTTTTCTCCCGTGTTTGATGTTCGGGCTGAAGAATGCACCATTACTAATTGATACAAAAAATTGTGACATGTGTTATAAACCCGATGATTCTGGGCATTATATTACATGTAGGGATTTACATTCCGTTGTTGTTCCGCATGATGCTCTCGGTTCCAGTGTGGTATTAGATTCTATAGAACAGGGCATAAAGGTTTTTGCTGTGAAAGAGAACAAAACAGTGCTAAATGTAAACAAGTACGCAATCGGAAAACAAAATGTTATAATAGAAGTGGATTCCTACGAGGATTACATAAAATATTTGGAAGAATAATACGGAGCCGCCTTATGATTATGAAAAAGACTAAAAAAGCTTTTACAATACCGGAATTGTTGATTTTTCTCACGATTGTTGGTGTAATTTCTGTGATGATGTTCACTATCATCAAACCTAATGAAAAGTATCTCAAATATGCTTATTACAATGCATATTATGTACTGGCTACAGCCGGTTATAACATAAAAGAGGATGCCTATGATATCGCCTCTACTGACGAAACAGGCACTGCTGATGTAAAAGATAAATATTTCCCCGGTACAGCAAATTCAGGGCTGGATGGTATGGCTGCTTCAAAAGAACTTTGTAAAAAGCTGGCTCTTGACCCGAAAGCAACAGGAGAGGCCGAAAGCAAGTATGGATATTTAAACACAACAGTTTATAATTGTTCCGGAAATTTTAAAACAGTTGCAAAATCCGGTGCAGATTCCGAGTTTGTTGATTCAAAAATGGCATTTAGAGCAACAAACTCTATGAGGTTCTTTATTTCACCTTTGCAGAGCTTTTCTGTAGCAGATGCACTCACCGGCGGTAATGTTGAAATAAAATATTATATCATCTGGGTAGACCTTAATGGCGACAGACTGCCAAATACTGCAAAATGGAAAGAAAGCAAACCTGCTGACATTGTTCCTTTTGTGATGACTACATCAGGTACTGTGCTGCCTGTCGGATATCCGACTGTTGATGCCAGATATACAACAGCAAGAATCCAGTTTTCTCAATCCGGCAGATTGAATTATTCTCCGCAGTCTTATCCGTATCTTGATGCACAGATTGCCACTTATGGCGGAAATGAGTATCCTTCGCACGATTTGTTCTCATTGAATTCTTCATTGAGGGAAGAAATGAAAGGCACAGCAGCAGAGGTTAAAGGTTATACCCCTAGTGTGACAACTGCTGATGATGAGTGCAAGGTTGCTTCTGCAAGCGAGCCGCCATTGTGTACGCTTGTTCTGGACGAAAACAAAAAATAGAGATGTTGATAAATTTTAAATGCACTGCCTTTTGATTATGGCAGTGCGTTTTTTATAAATGTTATAAACGAGAAAACAATTAGTTCAACAATTTGAGGTTGTTAGTTGCTTCTTTGTGGTTGGGGTCGAGTTCAAGTACTTTCTGGTATTCGTTTTTGGCTTCATCCTTTTTGCCTGCAACCTCGTAGGCCAGTGCCAGATTGTATCTGATATCCACGTTGTTGATATCGAGTGACACGGCTGTTTCTAAAGATTTTATTGCGTTTTCGTGTTCTTTATCTTTTGATTGCAGTATGCCCAAGAATGTGTGCGCACGTGAGTTTTTCGGGTCTATAAATACTGCTTCTTTATACAGTTTTTTTGCTTCGATAAAGTTCTGGATTTCGTAATAGATATCGCCCAGAGTTTCGTAATACAGGCTGATTTCCGGTGCAAGTTCTATTGCTCTTTTGCACTGGCGGATAGCTTCGGAATAGTTTTTTATAGACCTGTTTGCGTTTGCGAGTTTGAAATATATTTCAGGGTTTTCATTGTTGTAGTGCATTGCTTCCGTAAATTTTTCAAATGCCTGTTTTGTTTTGCCTTGATTGAGAAGGTTCACTGCCTCTTCTGCCAGAATTGTGGACAGGTTGTTGTGTATAACTTTTATGTCAGACGGTACAGCCACATCGAGTGCATCGTTGCAGACTTTTTTTGCTTTTTCAAAATCTTTGTTCATACAGTATGCCATAGCCAGAGTCTGGCTCAACAAAAGGTTTGTGGGGTCTTGTATAATTGTTTCGTTGATGAGGTTTATACTTTCGTCGATTTTGCCTGTGTAAAGATAGATTTTTGCAATCTGGTTTTTTACGGCAAACATGTCTGCATTTGGTAGCTCCAGTGCTTTTTTGGCATAAGAGAGTGCTTCTTCATAAGAATGGATATGAAACAGCAGGTCAATAATTTCTTGATAATAGATATAATTTTGCGGCTCTAAATCAATGAGTTTGCGGGAATAGTAGATTACATTTTCCGTATCTTTTTGTTTTAGGTAGATTTTTCTCAGCTCTTTTATTACATCAATGTTGGAAGAATTGTGATCCAGAACTTTTTTGTAGAGGTTTATTGCCTTTACATAGTCGCCGTAGGAGCTGTAGATATTGCCCATTGTTTCGTAGTATTCTACTTTTTCGTTTTCGTCATCAATATAGGTTACGAGTTGTTTAAAGAGTTTCAGGGCGGATTCTTTTTGTTTGTTTTCGTAATAAAGCTGTGCGAGATTCCTCATTGCATTGAGGTCGTATTTGTCTTTTGTCAGAAGATAGCTGTAAAAATGTATTGCCTTTTTTGTCTGGTGGGTGTTTTTGTATAACGTGGCAAGCTGTTGATACAGGTTTGTGTCATCAGGGTAAAACTGCACCAGAACAAGAAGGTTCGAGATAGCTTCGTATTCTTTTTGCGTGTCTATGTAAGATTTGACGAGCAGTTTGCGCAAATCGTGATGATATGGGTTTTGTGCAAGGTATTTTTTCGCAAGTTTTTGTGCTGTTGTATAGTCAGCGTTAAGAATCAGAGTTTCTACCTGTTTGTAAACTTCGTCAGGCGAAATTTGCAGGTCTTCTCCGCCCTTTTTTTTGTATTTGCCTGCTTCTTCCTTGAGCCGGAGATAAACATATATCAATCCGGACACAAAACAAATAAATAATGCTATAAGAATCAGATTGTTTATCATAATAAAATTTTATCCCGGATTATCCCGGAGGCCACAAAAGCGGTCTGCCTGCCAGAATGTGTATATGCAGATGAAAGACTGTCTGGCCTGCGCTTTCGCCTGTGTTGATGACTGTTCTGTATTCTGTTATACCGAGTTTTTTTGTTACATTTTGTACGGCAGTGAACAGTGCTGACATTGTGTTTTTGTCATTCAGTTCATTGAGCGAGGCAAAATGCTTTTTGGGTATCACAAGAATATGCACCGGAGCCTGAGGGTTCAGGTCGTTGAAGGCAACAGTTGCGTCATCTTCGTACACCAGTGTGGACGGGATTTCTTTGTTTGCAATTTTGCAGAATATGCAGTTTTCCATAATTCTATCCTTATTCTCTCAAAATTATTATAATGCATTCTGCGTTAATTTGAAAGTTTTTCATATAGTCAACTGACTCCGACCAATTTTAGAACAGGCTGCAAGCGAAGCCGCCGTAGACAATTTTAAAATATTGTATTATTGGGGGAAACATTGCGCCCGGGGCGGTTTGAGCCTTGGCTTGAACGTTCAGATTAGGAACCCGATGGGGTTCGAATCGAAGATATGCTGGGGAAACATTGCGCCCGGGGAGATTCGAACCCCCGACCTTCAGCTTCGGAGACTGACGCTCTATCCGACTGAGCTACAGGCGCAAATGATGTTTTTATTCTATCACAAACTTTCAGCTCAGCCGGATTAAATCAGCTAAAAATTATTCAATATTCAATCTTCCGGATTTTTTGAGGACTTTTGTAATTGCCCAGATGACAAATATTGTTGCAAATGTGTATATCCACAGCGGAATCAGGAAAAATCCCTGAACCTCAAAATATCCTCTGACAATTTCAATCCCTACAAACCCGAGCAGTGTCGTGAGCCAGGTGTCGTGTTCGTTTTTAAATACTTTTTTGAAAGAGAATTTTCTGTCAGGTTTTTCAAAATTTTTGAAAGACGGAACAATGCAGTTTACTCTTTGCGCCCAGTTTTCGTATACAGAGCCGAATTTGTTAAGCAAAAATTCTTCTTCTCTTAAAATAATCAGCGTGTAGATAATGAACATCAATAATGAGTTTGCTACAATGATTTCCCAGCTCTGTGTCATCATTGTAATCCCGAGGAAAATAAAAAAGTTCCCGAGGTAGAGCGGTTTCTGACAATAGAGTACATCCCTTTTGTGTTGAGGGTTTCTGCTATTTGTGTACCTCTGTTTCTGCCGGAAGTGCCTTCCGGTACATAGCCTATCGTCATTATACGTATAAAAATTCCTAGCAGTGTCACCATAAAACATGCAATTTCAAACGGAACACTCTCTGTTACATTTTGAAAGTCGCCAATTTCTACCAGCATAACAAGCAAATACGGCAAAAATTGCAACCCCCTGTTGTCAAAACAGTAATCTCCCAGATTTTTTATTTTTTCGCTTAAAAGCATATTAATCTCTCCTCTTTGGCTGTGTATTCCTTAATTCTCCGAATATAATATTACAAATATGTTATCATGATAACAGTTATAATGATAACATAATGATTGTTTACAAATAAACTAGCAAAAAAATTTTTTTCGTTTTTTTACTATTATTGACACGAGGAAATCAACAAGATATCTGAATAAAAGAGGGAAAAAGTAAATGAAAAGTTCTTCTATATCACCGCAATCCGCTGTATCTTTTAAGGGTTATTATGATGCTGATAAGATAAAACTTTTTGAAAAATATCTAGAATATTATAAAAGGGCAAATCCCTATTTAAAAAAAACTGATATTTCTACAATGAGAAACAGCATAAGCTCATACAATGCATTTTTAAAAGGTGCAGAAACAATAAACCCCGTTAACGTAGAAAATCAAATTTATAAAAAAATGGGAATACCTGCCCATTTTGATAACGATAAACATCTTGCCAGTATGGTGTCTCTTGCCTTGAATATATTTAAGAAATTAAATTTTGTTTTGCCGACATCTATAAAAAAGGGTCCTCTTGAGTATGGTACAAGAGCGATATGTTCTACAAAAGACAGAAGCGTTATTTTTAGTTCTTTGGAGGACTGGTCTAATACTCAGGAATCTCAAATTATGGAAAGATTTGAGAATCATACCTCGACCGGACATTTTTTAAGAACGCCAATCCATGAGTTTATGCATAGTGTCCATATTGCACAGTTGAACAAACTTGCATATATAAAAGAAAAGGTCACAGAAAACGCTTATGGCAAATGGTTGTCAATGGTGCTAAAAATCCCTGATTTTAAAACAGAAATGGCAAATGATGCCGGTACACCTTTTAAAGAAGGTAATGCTATGCAATATATTATTCAACATGTTTCCGGCTATGGAGCGACCCGTCCTTGTGAAATGTTTGCGGACAAAGGTGCGCAAATGATAGCGGATTCTCTTGATTTTAAAACAATACTGCCCAAGCATAATCCGTTTGTTTTTAAAAATTTTACCGAAGATAAATATATAAATAAAATGCTTGATGATTTTTGGATGGGTAATTTTTCTAAATACATTCAGGAGGAAAAATCAAAATGAAAATAAAAAGTTTAAATAATGCTAATAAATATGATAATTCGTCAAAAAAATCTTTTAAGGGTATGATTCCCCAAAAAGTTCTTGAAGATTTGAAAAAACAGAACACAAAAGAATCTTTAAAACTTTTGGATTCGTGTTTGGGCTTCAATGCTGTATATCGTGGCATCGAAAATATGAACCCTGACAGAATTGCCCGTGAAATGGCAGACAAATTTCATATCGGTACAGATTTTGGCAACAATCCGTTTGTTGCGGCATTTAGCGCATTGACAGCAAATATTTGCCACAAACTCGGCTTTGCTCTGCCGAGCAATGTTTATTTAAAAGATTTGACAGGAACAAGATATTCAAACTGTATGGGGTTTTGTACGGTTTATCCGTATGATGAAAGTATTTTTAGAAAATTCAGAGAAGGTTTTCCGCTAAAAACGACTGTTTTTAATGCACGTCAGGATTGGTCTTCCATTCAAGAATATATGATTCAGTCAAAGAGAGTCAACCATTCTCCGACAGGTCATTTTTTAAGTGTTTTTATTCATGAGTTTATGCACAATGCGCATTTTTCAAATTTGCAGGAACGGTTCGGCCGAAAAGGGGAAAGAGTTTTTTCTGTAACACAAAGAAAATTCACAAATCAAGATACAATAGCAATGATAAAAAAAGAAACCAGTGATTATGGGGCAAAAAATCCTTGTGAAATGATTGCGGAAGAAATGACAGAGCTGATTGTAGACTCGCTGAATCCGAAAACACTTCTGCCAAATGAAATGATATTCAAGATGAACAGGCTGAAAGAACCTTTTCAGATGGACAAATTGATAGATGCCTGCTGGAACGGGGATGTAAAACAGCTGGAGTTGTTCAGGAAAAAGAAATTTAAATTGAAAGAGCTTCTTAACAAATTAAAAGATTGACGTATATTTGTATTATAATTACAAATATATCAATTACAGGAAACATCTTATGACCCAAAGACCCGTAGTAGCAGTAGTAGGCAGACCGAATGTCGGCAAATCCACTTTTGTAAACAGAATCGTAGGCGCACGCCAGTCCATTGTAGATGACCAGCCGGGCGTGACACGAGATAGAATATATTTTGATGTCGAATGGCAGAACAAACAGTTTACCCTCATCGATACAGGCGGTATCATCCCCGGCGATGAGGACGAAATTATGCTCAATATCTTTACACAGGCAAAAGTTGCTTGTGACGAGGCGGATAAAATTATCTTTCTTGTTGACGGAAAAGACGGTATAAACCCTATCGATTATGATATTGCAAACGTCTTGAGAAGAAGCGGAAAACCCGTGTATCTGGCTGTTAATAAAATAGATTCTTCGGAAAAATTCGATATGGCAGCAGATTTTTATGCACTCGCAATCGGCGAACCTCACCCGATTTCGGCGTTGCATGGCTCAGGCGGCGTGGGAGATTTGCTCGAGGCAATTACAGAGGATTTTGAAACGGATGAAAACCCTTCTGATTCCGAGTTGATAAAACTCGCTATCGTGGGCAAACCTAATGCCGGAAAGTCTTCTATAGTCAATGCACTGCTCGGCGAAGAAAGAGTTATCGTAAGCGATATCTCAGGCACTACAAGGGATTCTATAAACTCAAAAGTAAAATATGAGGGCGAAGAGTTTATCCTCGTGGATACAGCAGGTATCAGAAAAAAGGCAAAAGTCGACTGGGGTGTGGAAAAATTTGCCGTGGACAGAGCAATCAGAGCAATCCGTGACTGCGATATTGCAGTGCTTGTTATTGATGCTGTGGACGGGCTTACCGATCAGGACAAAAAGATTTCACAGATTGTTGTAGAGGCAGGCAAAGGGCTTATTATTGCCGTGAACAAATGGGATCTTGTAGAGGACAAAGACAAGTCCGACCCGACTGCAAAATATACCCAGAAACTTATGCACGACGCACCGTTTTTGGACTTTGCTCCAAAGATTTTTATCAGCGCAAAAACAAAACAAAGGCTCGTAAATATCTATAAACAGGCTCAAGAAGTCTATGCCCAGTGTACAAAGCGTGTTTCTACAAGCATATTGAATAAAGTCTTGCTGGAAGCTATGGCAATGAACCCGCCTACAACAAAACGGGGCAAAAAATTAAGAGTCTATTACGCTACACAGGTGCGTACGGCTCCGCCGACTTTTATCTTGTTTGTAAACGATGAAGATCTGGTGCAAGACAGCTACAAACGCTATCTGGAAAACAAAATGCGCGAGGCTTTCGGGTTCTTTGGCACACCTGTGAGGATGTCGTTTAGAGAACGCAAAGAGAAAAATTAATAACTTACATAGAGGGGAAGATAACAATGTTACAAATCGCAATAGCAATAGTGATGGGCTATTTGATAGGTTCAATACCGACAGGATATTTGATAGTAAAAGCCAAAACAGGTGAAGATATCAGAAAAGTAGGCTCAGGCTCCACCGGTGCCACTAATGTAAAACGTGTTTTGGGTAAAAATTGGTTCTTTATAGTAATGCTCTTGGATGCAATAAAGGGCGCATTGCCTGTTGTTCTTGCCGTAGTGTTCCTTCCTGCTTATGAAAAGTACGGAATCACTCCTGTGGTTGCGGCTATAGCAGTTCTTTTGGGTCACAGCAAATCAATATTCTTAGGTTTTACAGGCGGAAAGTCCGTTGCCTCCGGCGTTGGAACGATTCTTGCTTTGAATCTGCCTGTCGGGCTATGCGTGGCTGTTGTATGGGGAATAATCACCTGGGTATCAAAATATGTGTCTTTGGGTTCCATAATTGCACTGGCTCTGTCCCCATTTATTATGTGGGCGTTCAAACAGCCTTTGGGCTACATTGCATATTGCGCAATCGGGGCTGTGTATATTATCTGGCTGCATAGAGAAAATATTAAACGTCTGATAAAAGGCGAAGAAAACAAAGTAAGAGAATAAGGTGGAGAATATGCCTCAGTATAAAGGTTTTAAGACTGTTCCGAAAATACATATTGACGATAAAGAAACGCTTTCTCTGGTTTATACCCCCGGAGTGGGTGCCTGCTGCAAAAAAATACAGGAAAACCCCGAAGCCGTTATGGTTTATACAAACAAAATCAACTCCGTGGCTGTCATTGCTTTTGATTATGAACAGGCTTTAAATCGTGCAGTGTTTTTAAAAAGCGTGCTTTTAATCGATGCATACCCGCTTGTTGTCAGCCCTGACACAGATAAAAATGATTTTAAATTTGCAGTTGAAAATATAGAAATCAACTTTTGCGCAATAGATTTGTCTTTGATTCGGGAATATGCTTCTGATATTGATTTTGAGGTTGATATACCTGTTTTAAAAGAGCTTGTGAGTGATTTAAAAGACTTTTTCGGCGCAATTTCAAGAAATGTTTTTATGCTCGACATATCAAAACTCAAGGGCGATGTGTCACAGCGTTCGTTAGAGCTGCATGAGCTGGCCGGCGGGGTGATTGAAACAGCTCTTTGTGAAAAAAAAAGGAACAAACCTGTTGCTATAGTATCAGACGGGACGGCTGTTTTGGGGTTCGGTAATATCGGGGCTGCCGCTTCTATCCCTGTTATGGAGGGCAAGGCTGCTTTGTATGCGGAGCTGGCTGATGTTGATGCAATGTCTTTTTGCACAAAAACGCAAAACGCAAAAGAGGTTATAAAAATAGTCGAGATGTTTGCGGGTTCATTTTCTGGCATACATCTTGAAGACATTGCTGCTCCCGAGTGTTTTGAAATAGAGGATACGCTGTCACAGACTCTTAATATCCCCGTGTTCCACGACGATCAGCACGGCACTGCGATTATTGTTCTTGCAGGGCTGTTGAATGCGCTGCATCTTGAGGGCAAAAGACTTGAAGATGTAAAAATAGTTATAGCCGGAGCCGGTGCAGCAGGCACTGCAGTTGCAAAGCTTTTACTTTTTGCCGGTGCAAAAAATATTATTATGGATGATGTTCACGGTGCTGTTTTTAAGGGCCGTGAGTGGAATGACAGGTATCTGGAAAACCTCGCCTGTGTAACCAATCTGCACAACGAACACGGAGAACTTTCTGATGTTATAAAACACGCTGATGTTTTTATAGGACTGTCAAAAGGCGGTTTGTTGACAGAAGATATGGTCAGGTCAATGGAGTATAAGCCGATTGTGTTTGCGCTGGCAAACCCTGTGCCTGAAATCATGCCGGATGAGGCCAAGCACGCAGGAGCCTATATCACTTCTACAGGCAGAAGCGATTTTGACAACCAGATAAATAATGCACTGGCTTTTCCGGGATTTTTCAAAGGGCTTATAGACGGAAAGGTCACAAAGGTAACTGATGAGGCAAAATTAGAGTGTGCCTTGATGATAGCGTCCATGGTTCCGACAGACGAGCTTACGCCGGAAAATATTATCCCCGACCCTCTGGATAGGCGGATACCGCTCAGGATTGCAGAGGTTATCGCAGAAAAATTCGGTAAAGGCTCAGTCTGATTAGACTATATGAAATATTTATGGAGCCGGCTGCGGAGCAGGTTTTTTCTTGAACAGGTTTTTAAACCAGCTGCTTACAGATTTGTACCACGGTTGTGTTGTTGCAGGATTTGTCGGTTGAGCGGGCGTTCCTTTCTTAAACAGTTTGGACACAAGTGCTTTGCCTTTTACCACGCCCAGTACAGCCAGACCTGTCAGCAATATGCTCAGCGCAATCTTTTTTGCTCTGTCGTGGCTTTTGGGTTCTTCTGCCAGTGTATGGTGGTCAGGGTGCTGCGGGTAGACTGTCTGGTAGACATCTCCTTTTGGCAGCGGCTGCGGCGGTTTTAGTGTCGGCAGCGGGTCGGGCATAATCTGTCCCGGCATGGACGGCGCCCAGCCTCTTTGTTCAACATAGTTTTGCAGGTAAGGCGAGGGGACGTCTGTTATATATTGCATTACATCTTCGGCTACTATGCCGTGGGTTGTCAGCTGGTCAAAACAGTTCGGATACACAGGATAACTATAACTCTGTGCCGGATAACTTCCCACTGAATATTGTTGTTGATGTACTCCATAACTGATTGGTTGCATAATTGTAATCTCACACTATAACTTTCACACATGATATAAAAGTATTTTGGTGAGCAATAATTGCTTTAATCAGCAGGTTGCTGTTTACAAAACTTCACAAATGTATTAATAAACGTGTCCGCCCGAGGCGAAGTCAGTTGACTATATAAAATAACTACAACATCAAATAGTTAATGAGAGTTCTGACACCTGCGCCTGTTGCGCCTTTGCACATAATTTCATTTTGCGGTTTGTCAATATAAGCAGTGCCGGCAATGTCAATGTGCGCCCAGTGAACTTTTTTAACAAAGTTTTGCAGGAATATGCCCGCAATCTGCGCACCGCCCATACGTGAACCGGTGTTTTTCATATCAGCTATGTCGCTTTGCAAAGATTCTTTGTATTCATCAAACATAGGCAGCTGCCACATTTTTTCGCCGCCGGAATTTGCGCATTTGATGAGCTTGTCTATAGTAGGCTGGTGGTTGCCCATAATACCGGAAGCCGCTGTGCCGAGAGCCACAACGCAGGCACCTGTAAGGGTTGCAAGGTCAATAACCTCATCCACATCCAGCTCGCAGGCATAGCACAATGCATCAGCAAGCGTCAAACGGCCTTCCGCATCTGTGTTGTCTACCTCGATTGTTTTGCCGTTTTTGGCTGTCAGGATATCACCCGGTTTGTATGCCGAGCAACCCGGCATGTTTTCGCAGGCGGCAATTATGCCGTGGACTTCGCAGTTTGGTTTCAGGTCTTTTAATACGCTCATAATACCAAGCACCGCAGCTGCAGCGGACATGTCGTCTTTCATATTCAGCATTGATGACGGCGGTTTTAAATCCAGCCCGCCTGAGTCAAAGCAGATGCCTTTGCCGATTATGGCGATTTTTCTCTGGATAAGTTTCTGGTTAGAGCCTTTGTAGTGCATGTGGATAAATTTTGGCGGCTGGCTGCTGCCTCTTGCCACACCGAGGAAGGCTCCCATTCCCATTTTTTCTATTTCTTCTTTATCATAGACGTTGACTTCTACGTCTTTTAGACCCTGTGCGATTTCTGCAAGTTTTGTCGGAGTGGCATAAGAAGGCTGTTCGTTTGCCAAATCTCTTGCAAAATTCATTGCAGAGGCGATGATTTTACCTTTTTTGACCCCTGCTTTTGCTTTTTTGCAGTTTTCTTCGACCATATCGACAATAACAAATTCGTCCACTTTTTTGTTGGATTTTTCTGATTTGTATTTGTCAAAAGAGTATGCCCCAATCAGGGTGCCTTCTGTAATCATTCTTGCGCTGACCTCGGGGTCGTAGCCGCCTATGCCTGCGCCGTGGAGAACAGAGATGACTTTTTTTGCGTTGCCTGTTTTTTTACATTTTTTGATGATTTTTGCGCTCAGTTCTCTGAGTCTGTTGGGGGTAAAGTCTTTGTTTTTGCCAAGACCGACAAGCAGAACTTTTTCTGCCGCTATTTTGCCGTATGTCGGAAGGAGATACATTTTTCCGAATTTTCCGTCAAAGCCTTCTTTTGCAATAATAAATTTTGAAATCAATCCGTCCAGTGCAATATCGATTGCTCCTGTCGCACCGGCAGGGATTTTTACCCCTTCAAAAAGATTTAAAACAAGCACGTTAGCAGGAGTTTCTTCTAACAAACCCTTTGCTACAGACACTTCTAGTTTTTCAGCCATATATTTCTCCGCATCTTTACAGTCTAATTACCTATAAATTATACGCCCATCAATTTCATATAGTCAACTGACTACGGCATTTAAAGCAGATATTCTGATTAATTAGTACAGTGGAATTTGATTTTGAAACCTTTTACGAAGCTTTGTACAACAACTTATCAAAACATCTGCAGGGCGAGTGTGTCTGAGGGCTGGGTAATTATAACAAACACTTTTATTCTTTGTTAGAAAATCTATTTTGACAGCCCGAGTTGCGAGCCTTGAGTTTTGATTAGTTGATGTAGAAGCGTAGTATCAGGTTGAAAAATTAAATTTTACTGTATATGTAAGTTTCGAAATAAATTTAATCCTCAAGCTCGAGTGACCAGCGTTCCAGAATATCTCCGTCTATGCCGTCCAAGAAACGTGACGGCTTTGACAAAACCATGCCTGTAGCGTGGTCAAACATATCTATCGGATAGGTTATGTAAAGATAGGTCTTTGCTCTGGTCGTGGCTACATACATAAGCCTAAGCTCCTCATCGAGTTCTTCTTCGGAATTGAAGGAATAAACACTGGGGAACCGTCCGTCCACAGCCCCGATGATAAAAACAGCCTTCCACTCAAGCCCTTTTGCACTGTGAATAGTCGAAAGCGTCAAATATTCATCGGCCTGTGCGCCGTCTTCTACCTCTGCAACAGAACTGTCTGGCGGCTCCAGAGCAAGGTCACTTAAAAAGTCCTCGAGGTTTGAATACTGCTCGGACAGGTATCTGAAATGCTCCAAATCCTTGAGCCTTTTTGGATAATCGTCGTATTTTTCCATAAGAATAGGCTCATAATACGCCAGTATGTTGTCCACAACCGTGGAGGGTTTTAGCAGATATTTTCTTTGTGTTTCTACTGTTGTGAACAGTTTTTTTATGCTGTCAGAGCTTTTGGCGGGCAGCATAAGATTCTTTGTATCAAGGTTGTCCTTTGCCAGAACAGGCAAAAGCTTCATTGCGGTTTGTGCGCCCACACCGTTTAAGAGCAGCAGTATTCTGTTTATGCTGATTATGTCGTTGGGGTTCAGCACCACACGCAAATGCGCTATCACATCTTTTACGTGCGCTGTTTCTATAAACTTTAACCCGCCGAATTTTCTGTAAGGAATCGCCCTTTTTGCCAGTTCAATTTCAAGATTGTAGGTCATTCTGGCACTGCGGCACAGCACGGCAATGTCGTTTAGCGAAATATCTTCTTCCTGCAGCTCCAGCACCCTTTGCGCCACAAATTCGGCTTCTGTCTGCATGTCATTTGTGCAGACAAGGGCCGGCTTTTCAGGGCTTTCTATGGTAGAGAAAAGTTTTTTTGTGTATTTTTCTTTTGCCCTGTCTATTATTCTGTTTGTCAGCTCCAGAATGTTCTGTGAGCTTCTGTAATTTTGTTCCAGCTTGATGATTTTTGTGTCCGGAAAAATTGCAGGAAAATCAAGAATGTTTCTGAAATTTGCGCCACGGAAAGAATAAATGCTCTGAGAGTCGTCGCCGACAGCCATTACATTGTTATGCTCCGAGGCGAGAAGCTTTATAATATCCGCCTGCAGGGAGTTTGTGTCCTGATATTCGTCTATCATTATGTATTTGTACTGGTTGGAGAGTTTTTTTCTGATGTTTTCGTCAGATTGCAAAAGCGTCCTCAAATACAGAAGCAAATCATCGTAGTCCAAAAGGCTGTTTGCACGTTTGTAGGCTACATATTGTTTGGATATTTCGTTTATCTTTTCCACACAGTGCAAAAACTGGTTGTACTCGGATTCTATTACGGACTCTGCAGACATGTTTTTGTTTACTGCTTTTGAATAGATATCGAGGATTGTGCCTTTTCTGGGGAAGCGTTTTTCCTGCTTTGTGATGATTTGCGAGCGCAGGTGGTTTATTACGTCTTCGGCATCCGCACGGTCTATTATGGTAAAGTTGTTTCTCAAATCCAGATGGCCGGAGTATTTTCTTAAAATGTAATTTGAAAAAGAGTGAAAGGTTCCGCCTGCAACTTTCTCGCAGCGGGAATCCAGAAGCATAACCGCACGGTTGAGCATTTCGTCAGCGGCTTTTTTTGTAAACGTCAAAAGCAGAATGTTTTCCGGCTTTGTTCCGCTTTCAATAAGCCTTGCAACCCTGTAGGTAAGGGTCTTTGTCTTGCCCGAGCCGGCTCCTGCTATGACCAGCACAGGGCCGTTTTTTGTCTTTACTGCCTCAAGCTGTGCCGGATTCAGGTCAGAGTCGTAGTTTATTTTGTACTGAGCCTGCGTGGGCTGCTTTTTCAGTACGTATTTTTTTACTGCCAAAGGGGCAGATTTTTGTTCTGTCAGGTTGTCCATATAAAATATTATAATCTGAATTGTCAAATAATGAAAATTCCTTGCACTTGACAGAATTTTCCTGTTATAGCGGGGATTTTTATTCAAATGTAACAATTTTTTTAAATAATGTTAAAAAATATTTCACGATTCAGGGTCAAAAGGGGTATTTTTCTTGACGGTGATATTTTAGCAAATAAGATTATAGAATGGTTAGATATGAGTAAAAATATATTGTAATTACAAAATCTTATAAACAGACGGGGTGCAAAGCCTCTCTGTGTCCGAAAATTTAATAACAACAGTTTACACAAGAAACAATGTAGTACGCCACATTTAGCGAGGTAAATAAATGTCGACAACAAATCAAGCAACCAGAGTAACACCAATGGGTATCCCTAATACCAGATTGGATGATTTACCTGACCTTATTGAAGTTCAAAAGAATTCTTTTGAATGGTTTTTAAAAGAAGGCTTAAAGGAAGAATTGCTTTCTTTTTCTCCGATCAAAGACTACACAGGCAGATTGGAGCTGCATTTTCTTCCAAATTATACTTTCGACAATCCTAAATATACTGTCGAAGAAGCCCGTATCCACGACGCTACTTATGCAAAACAGCTCCGTGTAATGGTTAGACTCGTTAACCGTGATACAGGTGAAATCAAAGAACAGGAAGTTTATATCGGTGATATCCCTACAATGACTGACAAAGGTACATTCATTGTAAACGGTGCGGAACGTGTAATCGTATCACAAATCGTTCGTTCTCCCGGTGTTTACTTCAAACGTGAAATCTCTCCGACAGGTAAACGTTTGTACAATGCTACCCTGATTCCTAACAGAGGTGCATGGCTCAAAATCGAAACAGATGCAAACGATGTTATATACGTAAAAATCGACAAGAACAGAAAAATTCTTGCTACAACATTGCTGAAAGCTCTCGGTATCACTGTTTCCGAAATGGATACACTGTTCACTCACTCAGAGTTCTTGAAAAAGACTCTCGATAAAGACACTACAGAAACTACCGATGATGCTTTAATCGAAATTTATAAAAAACTAAGACCGGGCGACCCTGCTTCTGCTGCTGGCGGACGTTCTATTTTGGAAGCCCGTTTCTTTGATGAAAAGAAATATGATATCGGTCGTGTAGGCCGTTACAAATTGAATAAAAAACTTGGCTTGAACCTGCCGGAAACTCAAAGAACAATCACTGTTCAGGATTTGGTAGCTTCTATCGAGTACTTAATCAATTTGACTTATGACGAAGGTTCTGTAGATGATATCGACCACCTCGGAAACAGAAGAATCCGTTCAGTCGGCGAATTGTTACAAAATCAGTTCAGAGTAGGTCTTTCAAGAATCGAAAGAATCGTTAAAGAAAGAATGACTCTGCAAGACTCTGACACTTTGACACCGTTGAACCTTTTGAACACTAAACCTTTAGTTGCTTCATTAAAAGAGTTCTTTGGTTCTTCACAGTTATCACAGTTCATGGACCAGATTAACCCGCTGGCTGAATTGACTCACAAAAGACGTATTTCAGCTTTAGGTCCTGGCGGTCTTGTTAGAGAAAGAGCCGGATTTGCCGTTCGTGATATTCACCCTTCTCACTACGGACGTATTTGTCCTGTAGAAACTCCGGAAGGTCCGAACGCAGGTCTTATCGGTTCTCTTGCTACTCACGCTAAAGTTAACGATTACGGCTTTATCGAATCTCCGTTCTTTGCTGTTAAAGACGGTGTTGTTACTGACGAAGTACACTACCTCACAGCTGACGAAGAGGACAACCTGCGTATTGCTCCTGCCGACCTTGAGTTGAACGAAGACAGAAGCATCAAGTTCCCGTTCGTTCCTGTTCGTTACAGATCAGAGTTCACAATGTCAGAAGCTAACAGAGTCGACTTTATCGGTGTTTCTCCGATTCAGATTTTCTCTGTTGCTACTTCGTTGATTCCGTTCATCGAACACGATGACGCAAACCGTGCTTTGATGGGTTCTAACATGCAGCGTCAGTCTGTACCTCTTCTTATCACAGACCGTCCTGTTGTTGGTACCGGTCTTGAAAAAAGAGCTGCTAAAGACTCCGGCATGGTTGTCGTTTCAGACGTTGACGGTACTGTTGAAAAGGTTGTGGGCGAAGAAATCTACATCAGAGATAAAGCTAACAAACTCCACAGATATCAACTGATGAAATATGTAAGAAGCAACCAGGATACCTGCATTAACCAAAAACCAATCGTAAGAGATGGTGACGAAGTTAAAGCGGGCGATGTTATCGCAGACGGTGCTTCTACTCACATGGGCGAACTTTCACTGGGCAAAAACGTACTCCTCGCTTATATGCCTTGGGAAGGTTACAACTACGAGGATGCTATCTTGCTTTCTGAAAGATGCGTTCACGATGACATCTTCACATCAGTTCACATAGAAAAATTAGAAATTGACGCACGTCAAACAAAACTCGGACCGGAAGAAATCACAAGAGAAGTTCCGAATGTATCTGAAGAATCATTACGCCACCTTGATGAAAGAGGTATCGTAAGAATCGGTGCAAGAGTTTATGCTGACGATATCCTCGTTGGTAAAGTTACACCGAAAGGCGAATCAGAACATCCGCCGGAAGAAAAACTCTTGAGAGCAATCTTTGCTGAAAAAGCAAGAGATGTAAAAGACAACTCACTGAGAGTTCCTCACGGTGAAGGCGGACGTGTAGTCGACGTTAAAGTGTTTGACCGTGAAAAAGGCGACGAACTTCCGCCGGGTGCAAACACTGTTATCAGAGTATACATTGCTCAAAAACGTAAGGTTTCTGTAGGTGACAAACTTTCAGGCCGTCACGGAAACAAAGGTATTGTTTCAAGAATTCTTCCAAAAGAAGATATGCCGTTCTTGCCTGACGGAACACCTGTAGACGTAGTATTGAACCCGCTTGGTGTACCTTCCCGTATGAACGTGGGTCAGACTTACGAAAACCTTCTCGGTATGGCAGCATACTTGAACAAAGAATATTACGAAGCTCCGTCATTCGACGAAATGTACGGAAGCGGTATGTCAGAAAAAGTTACCAAAGAAGAGCTTCTTAAAGGTATCAAGAAAATGGGCGTTGACTGGGTAGGCGAAGACGGTAAGGTTAGACTTATCGACGGCAGAACCGGTGAACCGTTCGACAGACCTGTTGCTGTTGGTCTGACATACATACTGAAACTTGTTCACCTTGTAGATGACAAAATCCACGCAAGAAGCACAGGCCCATACTCACTCGTTACACAACAGCCTTTGGGCGGTAAAGCTCAATTCGGCGGCCAGAGATTCGGTGAGATGGAGGTTTGGGCATTGGAAGCTTACGGTGCAGCATACACTCTTCAAGAAATGCTCACTATCAAATCCGACGATGTCAACGGACGTTCACGTGCTTACGAGGCAATTGTTAAAGGTGACAACATCCCCAGACCGGGTATTCCTGAATCCTTTAAAGTTCTTGTTAGAGAGCTTCAGTCTATCGGTTTGGATATCACTGTTGCTAAAAAAGGCGGCGAAGAAGTCGACCTTATGTCAGACACAGATGATTTGAGAAAATCTTCTGCAAAAAGAACTCTGTCTGACATTGATTCAGAGCTGTTGAACATCAACTTCTTTGAAACGCCTACTACTTTTAAAGAGTAATTAATATATTGTCACCCTGAAAAACTCAGGGTGACAAATATAAAACTCAAGAACAGAAATAATTAACAAAGGAGATAAAAATTGTCTACAAGTATAGATTATTTTGACTATATACGAATCAGTATCGCATCACCCGAACGCATACTGAAATGGTCATACGGTGAAGTTACCAAACCTGAAACAATCAACTACAGAACTTTAAAACCGGAAAGAGACGGTTTGTTCTGTGAACGTATCTTTGGACCTACAAAGGACTGGGAATGTTTCTGCGGTAAATATAAAAGAGTAAGACACAAAGGCATCATCTGCGAACGCTGCGGCGTTGAAGTTACAGATTCCAAAGTAAGAAGACACAGAATGGGTCACATCAAGCTTGCTGCTCCTGTTTCTCATATCTGGTTCTTAAAAGGTATTCCTTCTTACCTTGGTTTGCTTCTTGATATGTCTTTGAAAGACCTTGAACAGGTTATTTATTTCAACAATTATGTTGTTATTGACCCTGCTGATTCAGGTTTCAAAAAATATCAATTGTTGAGCGAAGAAGAATACGAAGATTTTATAGTAGAAAACGAAGAATCCGCACTCAAAGTAGGTATCGGTGCAGAAGCTATTAAAGAACTTCTCGGCGAAATCAACATGACAGAACTCGTTGAAGAAATCAGAGGCGAGCTTGCTCAAGCAGGCGGTTCCGTACAAAAGAGAGCAAAATTAATCAAGAGATTAAGACTTATCGAATCTTTGATTGCCTCTAACACAGAACCGACTTGGATGATTATGGATGTATTGCCGGTTACACCTCCTGACTTAAGACCGATGGTTCAATTGGACGGCGGACGTTTTGCTACATCTGACCTTAATGATTTGTACAGACGTGTAATCAACAGAAACAACCGTTTGTTAAGATTGCTCGAAATGGGCGCACCCGAAATCATCGTAAGAAACGAAAAACGTATGCTTCAAGAAGCTGTTGATGCTCTTATAGACAACGGCAGAAGAGGCAGAACTGTTGTCGGCCCGAACAACAGACCTTTGAAATCACTTTCTAACATTATCGAAGGTAAACAGGGTCGTTTCAGACAGAACTTGCTGGGTAAACGTGTTGACTACTCAGGCCGTTCCGTTATCGTAGTAGGCCCGAGCCTGCACCTCAACCAGTGCGGTCTGCCTAAAGAAATGGCTATCGAACTGTTCAAACCGTTTGTTGTAAACAAATTAATCGAAAGAGGTCTGGTACAGAATATCAAATCTGCTAAGAAGAAAATCGAACGTTCCGAACCCGTTGTTTGGGATATCTTAGAAGAGGTAATCGACGGACACCCTGTAATGCTGAACCGTGCGCCTACACTTCACAGACTCGGTATTCAGGCATTTGAACCGAAACTGGTAGAAGGCAGAGCTATTCAGCTTCACCCGTTAGTATGTACAGCCTTCAACGCTGACTTTGACGGTGACCAGATGGCTGTTCACGTACCGTTGTCAATCGAGGCACAAACAGAAGCAAGAATGTTGATGCTCGCTACAAACAATATTCTCGCTCCTGCTACAGGTAAACCTATCATCACTCCTACACAGGACATGGTTTTGGGTATGTATTATCTGACTATCCTCAAAAACCACGACGGTAATGACGAAATTAAGGGTTACTTCTACAGCTTTGCTGATGCTATCTCTGCTCTTGAGGCAAAAGTGATAGACCTTCACGACAAAATTGTCGTAAGAGATGAAAAAGGCGAAAGAATAGAAACTACAGTCGGAAGAATTATCTTCAACGAAACTGTAAGAAAAGCCTTGGCATAGCGAAAACTGATAGCAGCACAAAATTAAAAACTAAAGGGAAGTTAAAGAATGGATACATTAATTCAACCACATCATAAAAAAACAATGGAGTTCATAAACCAGATTGTGAACAAAAAAGCATTGAATAACCTTCTTGCTCAAGTATATCTTGAGTACGGCGGTTCAAAAGCTGCAACATTGGCAAACAGCTTGAAAAACCTCGGTTATAAATATGCTACTCTTTCAGGTACAACAATCTCTATCAGCGATTTGAGCGTACCGCCTGTTAAAAAACAACTTCTTGCAGAAGCAGAAGCTGAAATTGATAAATCAACAAACAGATACCTCAAAGGTGAAATCACCGAGGTAGAAAGATATACAAAGGTTATCGACACCTGGTCTGAAACAACTGCAAAATTGACAGAACAGGTAGTAGAAAACTTTGACAGATTAAATCCGGTATACATGATGGCCTTCTCCGGTGCGAGAGGTAACCTTTCACAGGTATCACAGCTCGTTGGTATGCGTGGTTTGATGGCAGACGCACAGGGGCAAATCATCGACTTGCCTATTAAATCAAACTTTAAAGAAGGTTTGTCAGTTACCGAGTACATCATCTCCTCATACGGCGCACGTAAGGGTCTTGTAGATACAGCGTTGAAAACAGCTGACTCCGGTTACCTTACAAGACGTCTTGTTGACGTTGCTCAGGATGTAATCATCAGAGAAGATGACTGCCATACTACAAAATCAATCACTATGACAGACATCAGAGATGGTGAAAAAATTGTTGTTCCTTTAAAAGAAAGACTTTTGGGCAGAACAATTGCAGAAGACATTAAAGATGCAGACGGCAATGTGCTTGTAAAAGCCGGTACAACAATGGACAGAAACGACATCAAGAAAATTGATGCTATTGAAATCCACGAATTGAAAGTACGTTCAGCTTTGACATGTGCGCTCGAATACGGCGTATGCCGCAAGTGCTACGGCTGGGCAATGACTACACAAAAAATGGTTGATATCGGTGAGGCAATCGGTATTATCGCCGCTCAGTCAATCGGTGAACCCGGTACACAGCTTACAATGAGAACATTCCACACAGGCGGTGTATTCAAAGGTTCAGGTGCTATGAAGCACATCGATGCTGATATTGACGGTGAAATTATTTCTAAACTCAGAACAAAAGAAATGAGAACACGTCACGGTGATATTGTACAGGTCAATATTCAAGAAGGCGACATCGAATTAAAAGGCGCCAAAATGACCAGAAAATATCACATCCCTACAGGCGCAAAAATGTTTGTTGTCAACGGTATGAAACTCAAAAAAGGCGACCAGATTGCCGAGTTTGAACCTGCTTCTTCAGGTGACGGAAGCCGTTTGACAGAAAAAGCTACAAAGGATATCAACTCTGACCTGTCAGGTGAAGTATTCTTCGAAGACTTTGTTGCTGACGAAAAGAAAGACAGACAGGGCAACATCTCAAGAACTGCAAACAAAAACGGTATTGTATGGGTATTGGGCGGCGACGTTTACAACCTTCCGGGCGGTTCTAAGATTCTTGTCAAAGACGGTCAAAAAATTAAAACAGGTGAAAAACTTGCAGAAACTCACATCTCTTCCGAACACGGCGGCGAAGTGAGAGTCGGCGAAAACCTTGTTGTTGAAGAAGTTAAATTTGACGGCAAAAAGATTAAAAAGATTGTTCAGGGTAAAGAATTGACAATCGTTATTGCTTCTATCGCACCGTCAAACGCTACTTTTGAAACTACTAAGAAAGAACAGTTCTGGACAGTAGATTCTACAGGCGAAAAATATATCGTAAAATCACCTGCTGACACTACAGTAGAAAACGGTATGATTATCGCCGAGTTGATTGATGACGAGTATGCTGTTCAGTCTTCAGGTGAAATCAGATATCAGGGCATTGAAGTTGATGAAAATCAAATTATTACAAAACCCGGTTCTGTAATCTTTATCCCTGAAGAAGTTCACCAGATTAGCAAAGACGTTACTTTGAAAATGGTTGAAAACAATACATACGTTACAGCAGGTACAGAGGTAGTAAAAGACCTTTATACTCACATTGACGGTATTGTTGAAATCAAAGAATTTAACGATATTATTCACGAGGTTGTTGTAAGACCGGGTGAAATTTATACACTTGATTCTATCGGTGATTTGAAGGTAGAAGAAGGCGAAGTTGTTGAAGCAGGAACAACAATTGCTCCGAAAATCAAAGCTAAACAGACGTCTATCGTTACAATCCTCGAATCAGAAGAAGAAAATCTTGAAATCGATGATTTGGATGAAGAAATTGATGTTACTTCTCTCGATGAAGAATCAATAGCTAACAAACCTGTCCAAATTCTTGTTAGACCTGTACAACAGTTCGATATCAAGCCGAAATCAGTAAGCATTGAATTTGAAAGTACAGACGAAGCTATCAGTATTGTTCCTGTTACACAGCTGCAATACAAAGACGGCGCAAGAGTAAGAAACCTTGACGGTGCTACATTGACAAGAACAAGTCTTGTTCTTCAAATGCAGGGCTATTTGAGCCACCTCAAAGGTATGGTCGAAATGATTAATGAAAACGAACTCAAAGTCGTTGTACTCGAAACATTAATCGTAAGACGTGAAGTTGAAGGTACAAACAAGGCTTCTTTACAGACAGAACTTCTTGTTGAAGACGGTCAGGTAATTGCACCGAAAGAACCGGTTGCAAAAACTCAGGTTCTTGCAGTAAATGACGGTGTAGCAAGCATCAAATCCGACAAAGAAGATTTGAGAAGATTGCTGCTCATCTCTGACAACGTTGAACAAACTGTTAAACTGAAAACAAAACCTGTTGTTAAAGAAGGTGATTTTGTCAGACGTGACGGCGTAATCTCCGAAAGCGGCGAAACTACCCCGACATCAGGTCAGGTTGTAGCTGTTAACAAAGATTCTGTTGTAATAAGAATCGGTCGTCCTTACTTAATCAGCCCAGGTACAATGCTTCAGGTAGATTCAGGCTCTCTGGTACTCAGAGGCGATATGCTTGCAAACCTTGTATTTGAAAGACAAAAAACAGGCGACATCGTACAGGGTCTTCCGAGAGTAGAAGAATTGTTAGAAGGTAGAAAACCGAAAGATTCTGCTATTCTTGCTGAGTTTGATGCTGTTGCAGAAATCGAAATCGAAGACGATGTTCCGAGATTGTACCTCAATAGCGAAAACGGCAGAACAGAAATTAAATACCCGATTGATTCAAACATCATTGTTCAGGACAAACAAAAAATCCATGTTGGTCAACCGTTGACCAGCGGTCCTTTGAACCCGCATGACGTTATCAGATTGAACGGTATTGAAGCTGCTCAGCAGTATCTCGTGGACGAAGTACAAAGAGTTTACCGCTCACAGGGTGTAGAAATTGCTGATAAACACGTTGAAATCATCGTGCGTCAGATGACTAAGAAGGTTAAAGTTGTTGAATCAGGCGATACAAAACTCTTGCCGGGCGAATTGATTGAAATTCAGTCACTAGAAATTGAAAATAAAGCTGTTGAAGAAGCAGGCGGACAGCCGGCTACATACGAACCGGTACTGCTCGGTATTACAAAAGCTTCTTTGAACACAGAAAGCTTTATCTCTGCAGCTTCCTTCCAGGAAACTACAAGAATCCTTACAGAAGCAGCTGTTGACGGTAAGAAAGACCTCTTGAGAGGTTTGAAAGAAAACGTAATCATCGGTAGATTGATTCCTGCCGGTACTGGTTACTATCATTTGACTCACGCTTCTGAAGAAAAAGACAAAGAAGCACAAAGAAGAGCAGCGCAAAAGAACAATGCCCGCAAACCTTCCGCTATTCTGGAAGAAATTGAAGGTATGTTTGGCGCACCTGATTTTACAGTTGGTGAATAATTAGTTTGGATTAAATAAGTAACAAGCCCTTGATTGTATCAGGGGCTTGTTGCTGTTTTTTATAATATTTATTATGTAGTTTTTTGTTTTTGAAATTTTTTGAATTGAAATTTGATTTTTCAACCTGAAAATTGCTACAG
This sequence comes from Candidatus Gastranaerophilales bacterium, assembly GCA_944325885.1. Lineage (GTDB taxonomy): Bacteria > Cyanobacteriota > Vampirovibrionia > Gastranaerophilales > Gastranaerophilaceae > Limenecus. The sequence goes on from CALVBT010000006.1 coordinate 88,150, forward strand.
ATAATTATTAAAAATCGACCTGCTGCGTCGTTCAAACAGAAAGTAGCATAT
>CALVBT010000007.1 GCA_944325885.1 Candidatus Gastranaerophilales bacterium
AAGCAGCTTTTAAACTCTATTACTTACGAAGGTATTAAAAACAACAACAACCAGCTGAGAAGTATGGTCAGAAATGCTTAGAATGATATTCAACCTCATATAAAAATTCTACTGCTCAAAAATTTCCACTTATCCCCCGACTCAAAGACGGGTTGATACAACATCACAAATACTGTATCATTGATGTATGAAAAATATTTCATATAGTCAACTGACTCCGACTACTTGTAGAACCTGTGCAATTGACAAGTCCGTTTTGTTAAACAAGTCCGGCACAGGCAACAAGTGCATGGGGTCACTTCCACAAATTTATACTTTTGCGTCCTCTCTACCTCTCATAATTATATTTTTTTGGATGCCACTGGCATATTTCCTCGGCAGAGAGTGTACACGTCTACAAGCGAAGCGGCCTCAGACAATATTCCGCAAGGTTTACAACCTGCTTTTAATATCAGCGTTTTTGGTTCTCATATCGACAACGCTACCTGCTATGTGCGAACAGACAGAACACCCAATAGACAGGCAGGAGCAGGAATGTATTTCTCAAGCAAAAGACCTCAACGCCAGAACAGTCTGCACCATGAAAGCAGCCCGTGCCTGGAATTTTGAAGTCGACAGATACTATTCTCTTTTGTACAAAAAGCTGCCGGAATCCGCCAGAACAACTCTTTTTGATGACCAAAAATACTGGAACATGTACAAAAACAACGAATACAAGATTCTCGATTCCCTGAAAGATGCCCAAAATGACACGCTCTCGAGCGTAATATTCCGCTCAGAACAAAAAAGAAATCTCATAAAAAACCGTGCGCAAGACCTGCGCATGTACTACATACAGACTTTCCCCGATGATGAACAAGAAAAAATTAAAACAGAAACTGCTCAAGACGGTTTTAGGCTTGACCCTGTGCTGCAGCGTAGTTTGCGCTGGCTCGGCTTTTGATATACCGAGAGCCTGTCTGCATTTTGAAAATGCAAGATATGATGACGAAGCCTCTGTTATACTCTGGCACTGGCTGCTGAAACAAATCCGGCTGAGCGAAAGAAATGCCGCACTCCACCGTATTTATGCACAAGACTGTGCAGCGATTTTTTATGATTTGGATTCTGACGGCGAAGACGAAATCCTCGGCACTCACGCTTCTACTGCAAGAAACAGCGGCGGTGAGTGGCTTTTGTATGTATTAAAAAAAGACAAAAACAACATCTACAAAGAAATTACAGGCGACACTGTTTATTTTGATGCTGCACACCCTGTGTGCATTATGCTCAACAAGACAAACGGGTTTAGGAATATTCAGGTGGTCACGGGAACAAAAGACGATGACATCACCTATGTTTTTAACAAGCAGAGCGGACTTTATTACAAAAAATAATTTTATATAAGTCAGACTTTTCCCTTATTTACTTACACGCAACAGAAAGGAGTTCCTATGTCAGGTACACAGGACGAAATTTTGGCTGCAAACAGCTCCACTCAAGAGCAGCAGCCCTCTCAGGCAGGCCCTGAAACAACACAAACCACGGCTCAGGAAGCCGTAACAAAAACAGAAGATGAACCGCAAAAAATTCTCTCCCCGTCAGAAAAAATGGACATGCTGATTCGGGGGACATCTTCTTCTCAGATGAAAAAAGAGATTGAAAAACTCAGAAAAGAAGCAGCAAAATACAGAACCGCTTCAAAAAATGAAACAGCACAAAATCTTGCGCTGCAGGCAAAAGCCCGAGAAATCCAAAAAGAGCTGGACACGCTAAAGCAGGAACACAAAAAACTCACCATTATGCGTAAGCTCGACAAAGCAGGCTGTCTAAAAAGCGACCTCGTCGCAAAAGACCTGCCCCAAGAACTCGAGGCGCAGGAGCTGGACAGTTTTATTGAACAATACAAAGAAAAAAATGCTTTTCTTTTCAAAACGCCAAAGCAAAATGCAGGCGGAATCTTTAAAACTGCCCGTGCAAAAAATCTCACCCCGTCGCAACAGATGGATGCATACATCCGTGCTGCACTCGGACGCAATTAAAAAAGAAAGGACAAAAACATGACTCTAGATGCAAAAATAATCAACCGCACAAATGCAGAAGCTCTCATCCCTGTGGAAACTTCTTCCGAAATTATCAAAGAAGTTCCAAAAGCTTCTGCAGCATTACAACTTTTCAAACAGCTCCCGAACATGAGCGCAAAACAAAAAACACTCCCTATCGCCTCTACACTCCCGACAGCATATTTCTTAAACGGCGACACTGACATGAAAAAGACAACTAACGCAGAATGGGACAAACTCACTCTCACTGCAGAAGAAATTGCAGTAATTGTTCCTATTCCGGAAGCTGTTTTTGAAGACTCTCAATACTCAATGTGGGACGAAATCAAACCCCAAATCGTTGAGGCTTTCGGTGTTGCAATTGACGAAGCGGTTTTCTTCGGCACAAACAAACCGACTACATTCCCCGATGCAATCGTTACAGCAGCTATTGCTAAGAAAAACACTGTTGCAATCGGCACAAACGAAGATATTGCAGGCGACATCATTGGCGAAGGCGGTGTAATGTCTAAAGTAGAAGCTCAAGGCTACAAAGTTACAGGCTTCTATGCTGACAGCTCTCTGGAAGCAAAATTCCGCAACCTCAGAGATACAACAAATCAGCTTTTGTACACTCCGGGTCTTACTGCAGAAATGCCTGTTAGCCTTGTCGGCAGACCTATGAAATACGATGACACAGGCATTTTCGATGCATCAAAAGCTCTGTTGATTGCAGGCGACTTTACAAAAGCTGTCTACTCTATCCGTCAGGACATCACTTACAAAGTTCTTGATCAGGCTATTATCCAAAACACTGACGGAACAATTGCCTACAACCTTGCTCAGCAGGATATGGTTGCATTGCGTTGTGTAATGCGTCTTGGTGTACAAATAGCCGCACCTGTAACAAGAAAAGGTACAGCTGACCGCTATCCGTTCGCTGTTTTAACTCCAAAATCAGCAGGCTAAACCTTTCTGCACTATTTAGTACATTTCATATAGTCAACTGACTCCGACTACTTGTAGAACCTGTGCAATTGGCAAGTCCGTTTTGTTAAACAAGTCCGGCACAGCCAACAAGTGCATGGGGTCACTTCCACAAAATGCTAGACTTGGCGGCACTCGCACTCCGTGTACACTTCTACAAGCGAAGCCGCCTCAGACAACTTTACGGGCGGGAGATTTTCTCCCGCTTGTTTTTATGCCTCAAAAAACAAAAAAGATAATTGTTAAAAAAAGACCTTTGCATAGTGAATTACAGAATGTTACTTGAACAACAGCAAGCGAGGTGTGTTTGAGGCTGTTGTACAGCCGAGTTGCCGAGCATTAAGTGAAAGTTATATTCTGTTTGAACGACGCAACAGGTCGGCTTTTAATAATTATCTGCCTGTATAAATCTAACAATTTAACAATGTAAACACTTCACGGGCAGGAGATTTTCTCCCGCTTATTTTTAACAAAAAAGGTATACAACAATGACAATCGAATTATACAAAAATTCTCTCATAACGCTGCAGGATGCAGACTCCTATTTTGATGAAAGATATGGCTCTCAAAGCTGGACAGAGCTGGAAGACAGCGAAAAAGAAGAGGTTTTGTGTACGGCCAGCAAAAAAATAAGCCGTTTTGATTTTGTCGGTGAGCCGCTCGAGAAAAACCAGCCGCTCGCTTTCCCACGTGATTTTGACATGCCGCAGGACATAAAAGATGCTGTGTGCGAAGAAGCCATCGCTCTTGTCCAAAACACGGACAATGTTCATTTACAAAATCTGGAAAACAACATCACCTCTATTTCGCTCGGAGCCGGCTCTGTTTCTTATTCTACAGGAGCTTTGTCCTCTGAAGCAAAGCTTTTGCGCTCTTCTACAGCAATATATCTTGTCCAAAAATGGATTAAAAAAGGATATTTTATATAGCCGGCAGACTCCGGCTGAAAACGCTGCATTATTTCAATACAAAATTATAAACAGGAGAAAAAATGGGATACTTTACACATTTATTGAACAATACAGCTGTTCTTAAAACAGTTGACGGCACCGACGAAAACGGAAAGCCTAACATCATTGCAATAGACGAAATTGACTGCAAAATAGAATACAAAAAAGCCCTCACGGTAAACTCGGCAGGAGAGGAGATGACCTCATCAGGCAGATTGTTTACGGAATCAGTAATAAAAGAGGGTGACATTATAGAAACCGCAAAAAGAGAGTTTAAGGTAATTTCCGTAACTCCAAATTATCCTCTCACTGACACATTTTGTGTCATAAATGAAGCGGCTTTTGCTTAGTTAAATTTTCAAATAACACAAAAAGGAAAAATCAGATGATTTTAGACGACATAAAAAGCTTTATCGAAGAAAAAGCCCTCATCTCGCAGGACATTGAAATAAAGTACGATTATGACACGGCAAAAGGCGGCGACACACTGCTTTTGACACTTTATGACAATGTACCCTGCGACCTTGCTATGCGCTCAGGCATAAGAATTGCCGTAAAGCTTAACGACCTAAAACTTTCCAGGGACACATGTTTTGCGCTGCACAATGCTTTTTTCCCCGAAGAAAATTTCCAAAAAGCAATAGTTATCAACAACAAAACAATGCACGCAAAGCTCAACCAAGGCCCCTATTACCTTGAAAAAGACCAGTCCAAAAGGCACATCTACATACTGGATATTACACTTACATACAAAAGATAGGAGAAAACAATGGCACTAAAAACAGTAACAAAGCTCTTCGGTGTTGATGATGCAAAACTGTTCCCCGTAACAGAAGACTCCGAGGACAAATTCACCTGCGGCACAGGCATAGACCTGCCGGGGGTAAGACAGATTTCTTTAACTTATGAAATCGAAGAAAAATCCCTCACAGGAGATGAAAAGGTTCTTGAAGTTTCTAACAAAATAAAATCAGTAACCTTTAATATGGAATACGCAAAACTCAGCCTTGAAGTTCTGGCACAGCTCACCGGCGGAACATACACAACCACCGGCTCCGACGACACAGAAACAGGAAAATTCACCTTTGGCGGCGGCGATTTGCCAAACTATTTCCAGCTGAAAGCTCAGATTCTCGACACAAGCAACGACGGCGGAGATGTTCATTTTTGTATTTACAAAGCAAAAGCCACAGCTATCCCGATAAACGGTGTTCAAGACGACTTTGCAACGCTCACTTTTGACGGCAGAGGCGTTTATACGGAACACGAATTCGGCGAAGAAGGTTCAAAACAGACAAAACTGCTGGATATAGAAATCCACGCCAAAGCTCAAGACCTTGCTGCAACTGTGGACAACGGCACTGTATAAATATTTGCTCTTGCAGCCCCCTGTTTTCTGCCCGAAGAAGCACATTTGTTGCCATTCGGGCTTCGGGGCGGCCGCTACTGATTCTTTTATATAATCAATCAATAAATACCAATAAATATAAAAATAATCTTTCTATTCATTTGTATTTATATGTTTGCAGGTTATTTATACAAAATCCACAACAACAATCTCCGGCAGACAATTAAAACGGACACGCAAAATACTTGTCCCCAGCCCCTTTGTTACTATCATTACTTTTCCGTTACTCTTAATTTTTCCAAAAGCATACCTGTTCCCGTATTCCGAGGGAACAACAACAGGCCCGACAAAAGGCACAACCACCTGTCCGCCATGCGTATGCCCCGCCAGCACCAAATCAACACCTGAAGGGATTTGTAGAAAAATATCCGGCGAATGCGTGACAAAGACCACAGGCTTTTTAGTATTTTTTAATGCCCGTTTTATATCAGGCTCCCCTGTCAATGGGTCATCCGCACCGGCAAGAAAAATTGTTTTTGACTGCAGTTTTATCTGCTTGTTTTCATTCAGCAAAAGCGTTATACCGCTGTTTTTCAATACACTTTTGACACGTTCAATGCCATACCATCTGTCATGATTTCCGACAACAGCATACACCCCGTACGGCGCACGGAGTTTGGACAGTTCTTTCGACATTTCTGCAGGCGGTATATTATCCTCTCTGTCATACCCGTTGACAAAATCACCGCCCAGAACAATTATATCCGGATAGCTGCTGTTTATAAGGTTTACGATACTTTTTAACCTGTTTTGCTGATTTTTTTTGATATGAAAATCCGATGCAAAAACGAGCCTTGTGCCGGCAAGGGCTTTATTTTCGATTGTGTAATGTTTTACCGTCAACAGCTGTGGTTCTACAAAAAAAGCATAAACAGCTATTGATACGGCAAAAATCAGCACCAGGGCTGATATTTTCAATAGCGGAACAATAAATTTTTTCATAATTTTCATAATTTTCATAATGCATATTATTGTTCCATTTAAGGAATAATAAATTAACATATTTTCCGTTTACAAAGACAATTTAATTTAGCATAAAGGCAACAACGAAAATTAAGATGCAAGTTTTTATCTCAAATGTTCATAACGAAATCTAATTTTAAAACCTGATACTTCGCTTTTACATAAACTAATCTCAACTTAAGGCTCGCAACTCGGCTGTTACACAGCCTCAGACACACTCGCCTTGTAATTGTTTCGATAAGTTTCTGTAAAAAAGCTACGTAAAAGGTTTTTAAATAAAATTTCGTTACAAATAAAATTTCATTACAAACAAATTTTCTTATAAATCACACACAAAAAAGGAATCAACAATGAAAAAATACAAAGATGAACTTGACCGCTTACAAAGCGAAGAAGAAAGCTACATAATAAAAAAAGCACAGGAATACCAGAAAAAATTAAAGTTTGAAAACGAAGGCGGCGGATGGAATGATACAACAGACGGATTCCGCCACGTATGGGGCGCAGCTTATCTTGCATTAAAGTACGGCGATTTGGCCTCTCATGCAGCGACATCAATTCACGAGGCAGCAGAGTCTTCTTACCAGCCAAAAGAAGAACAAAAAATGGACGAATGGAACAACGAACTCGGCCGTGAGATTGCCAAAGACCTGAAAAAAGAATACAAAGACATAGAAAAATCCTTTCAATGGCCGCAGATAGAAGACCTTATTGCAATGAAAACTTATGAAAAAATTCAAGAAAACAAGGTAATCTCCTCGCCTTCAGATGAAAGACTAAACAACGGGTTTTTCAAACTCAATGCAGTAAAAAACAATACAGACAGTTTTTACACCGAAAAAAGTACAAAAAACGAGCCGCAAAGCCTCAAAGACAAACTCATAAAATTTAAAAACGAAAAACTGACCCGCTACACGGACAGACTGGCAAGAACACCTCAAGAGCAAGAAGAACAGGAGTCAAAACACGTTACTCTCGAAGAACTAAAAGCACCGCAGGAAGCAAAAAAACAGAAAGTACGTGACATTGTTGAAGGAAAAGTCCAGTTTGATGAAGAAAAAGACCTCTCCGGTTATGTCAACAAAAAAACCGGCGACAACAAAATTTTTACTCAGGAAGAAATCGATGCAATGACGCCGGACGAGCAGGAAAAGAACAAAGAAGCAATATTTTATCAAAAACAGACTATAGGCGTCCCTTCAAAAGAGCAGGCTGACAGAGCCGTTTCTAAAGGCGAAATGGTTTATGTTTCTTCTTACACACGTGCTGACGGTACAAAGGTAAAAAGTTATTACAGGTCAAGATAAAATGAAGATTTCAAAAACAAAATACAAAAAACTTGAAAAAGAATGTCTGAACATAATCATAGAACAGCAGGCGACTTTTTTGGATGAAATATTTATATTTTCGGACATATTGCCGTCCGTGTTTTATGAAGCAAAACTGCAAGACTCACAGGCAATAAAAGATGCAATAGAAATAAATCGTGCAAAACTAAAACGTGACCTGCGCCAAAAATGGCAGGACAGCACAAATGCCACGCTCAATGCTGCTTTGTACAAGCTTGTTTGCAGCGAAGAAGAAAAACGCTCGCTCTCTGCTTCCAATGCAAAACAGCAGTCCGGAACAGACATCTGCACGCAGGAAGAGTATTTAAAGAGTTTAAAAGAAATGGGAGAAGCAGCAGAAAATGCCGATTGATTGGACAAAATCAAAATACAGCAAAAAACACAGGCTCTTTCTGAGCAAACGGCCGGAGGATATGGCATTTTTTACGCTGTGTGACGGTGCTGTCCGCTCGGCAAAAACGCTCTCTATCATATACAAAATCCCGCAGATATTTGACTTTATCGGCAATGAATACTTAAAAGTTTTTTCAGGCTATTCAAAAAACACTGTCCGAAACAATGTACTCGTAGAACTACTGCCCTATTTAAAGAACTATCACGGCGCACAGGTAAAATTCAATTCCTCAAGCGGCGAACTGGATATAAAACTATGGGGCAAGCTCTACAGCTGTCTTGTTGTAGGCGGCGGAAAATCCGACAGCGATTCCACAATCCAAGGTGCAACATGGGATTTTTGGTATGCAAACGAGCTGCCAAAACACCACTACAGTTTTTACAACATGGCACTTTCCAGACTCACGCCGGAAAACGCCAGAGCCATTGCTGACAGCAACCCTGAAAGCGCAAATCACTGGCTTTATACAGAAAAGATAAAACCTTTTCTCGACGGGGATGAAGCGACAAAAAGCATTTTTGACTACTGGCATTTCACAATGGAGGACAATGCGAACCTGTCAAAATCCTTTATTGAAAACCAGAAAAAACTGTACAAAGGTGTTTTTGAAGCAAGAAAAATAAAAGGGCTGTGGGTTGTGGCGCAGGGCCTTGTTTATGACACTTTTGACATAAAAAAACACACCTGCACTCACAGAGAGATTCTTGAAAAAATAAACAACAACGAATTTTTTGAATACTTTCTCGGGCTGGACTGGGGATGGATTCACCCGCTTTGCTGCGGGATTTACGGTGTTACAAAAGACGGCCGGTACTACAAAATCGACGAACTCTACGGCAGCAAAAAAACAGAAGACGATGTCATAAACTGGATACTCGACAAACAAAAAGAATACAAAAGGTTTTTCCGTTTTATAAACTGCGACAATGCCCGTCCTGAGCAAAACCACAAGCTAAGACAGGCTCTAAACGGCATAATAGTTTATGAAAAAAAGCCAAAAGTCGTTGACAGCATAGGGATTGTACGCTCGATAATAAACTATGACAGGCTCGTGATAAACAAAGACCGCTGCAAAAATACTCTAAGAGAATTCGGCCTGTACCGCTACCCGAATCAGGAAGAAAGAAGTTCGCTTTTGATGGATTTGGACACGCCGCTGAAAGAAAACGACGACGCCATGGACGAAACCCGCTATGCGCTTAGCTTTTATGAAACACATTACAATTTTTCATATAGTCAACTGACTCCGACTACTTGATGAACCTGTGCAATTGGCAAGTCCGTTTTGTTCAATAAGTCCGGCACAGTCAACAAGCGGAATCAGACGGGGCTTTGCCCCTTGTGAACGGAAACGTTCAGTTTTCGTGAACGTCTGATTTCAAGACGGTGCATGGGGTCTACCTCTAAGAAACAATACTTAATTGTTTCTTTGGCAGAGTGTGTACACTTCTACAAGCGAAGCCGCCTCAGACAAATAATTTATTAAAAAATTGTACCCAAATGGCTACGCAAAGTGTGGTATATATAAAAGAGTAAAAGGTTTATGAAAAAGTCCTAAGCCCACTTTACGACACTGTAGATGAACTGTGTAAATTTTTAGAAAACAACATTGCGTTTACGGTTATGATAAATTATACTCGGATTTGATGAACAATATATTGAACAAAAATACAATAATAAAAAATCTGGTTATTTTACTAACTCTATTCTTTACTGCATTGAGCGCAAATGCCTATACAGAGCATGAGGCAATAAAAATATTAATGGATGACAACAAAGAACCTTCCTCAAAATCAGTACTCATGCACGCTGTTATCGAAGACGACTTTGATACGGTAAAATTATATGTACAGGCAAATCAAATTGACCTGAATGAAAAATTTGCAGGCGGAACATATTTATATATGGCAACATATTATGACCACCCGGAAATTGCTCTTTTACTTTTAAAACATGGAGCTGACCCGAGAATAAAAACAGTTGACGGCGGCAGTGCTTTATTTTATGCCGTAAAAAACGGACAGACTCAGGTTGTAAAAAAGATGCTTGAAACAGATGGAATAAATATAAAAAGGCACAGGATGTTTTTTAGAGCACCGTTAAAAACCATTGCAAAAAGAAACGGTGACACAAAAATATATCAAATGCTTACCGAATACGAACAAAAACAATTAAAGAAATAAAAATCCCATAAAAAAGTTTAATACCGGCTCAAACTCAAAAGAGCCGGTATAATTTTGCGATAAATAAAAAGGAGCAAATATGAAGTCAACAGACGAAAAAATCTTACAACTTTTAAAACAAGTCGGAAGACCCTATGAAATGTTCAACGGAGACGGAACATATCAGGGTTGTTTTTATCCCGTCCAATTTTTATACCCGCAAAAACCGAGATACAAACTGCGCTCAATCAACGATGATAAAAATTATGCCTACGGGCTTTCCAAAATCCAAAAACACTGCAAAGAAATATCCCCTGCACAACTTGAAGCAGGGGATATTATTACAACAAAATTCAAAGACGAACTGCATGTCGCAGTTTATTACGAATTCGGAAAAATTATTCACGTATTCAAAGACCATAGATTACAAATAGGGAGGCTGAAAATGTTCAAAAACTTTAAGTCTTTTAGGGTGCTGCCATGATAATCACAGCAACAAGTATAGCCACCGCACTCGGTACAGCACTGACTGCACTGGGCTTTTCAGTAGCAGGAACAGCACTGGCTACCACATTAACAGTTCTGGGCTGGGTAGGTGCGGCACTGATTTATGGCGGAATGGCTCTTTCCGTTATTCAGGCAAACAGAACAAGAGATTTTGGCTCTATGTCCCCGACATATCAAGGACGTATCCAGACCCAGACAGACCAGAATCTTCCTGTTCCTCTGTTATACGGCACCTGCAAAGTTGCCGGAAACAGAATCTGGCAGGACGAAAATTACATGACAACAGTCAAAAGAATTGTTGCCTTTGCCGAAGGCGAAATCTGCGAGTATTCCGACATAAAGCTGAATGACATCTCAATGGACGAAATCGCAGGTATCAGCGTCAACAGATACTACGGCACAAACGACCAGACAGTAGATGCCATTGTAGGCGGAGCAAACCAGAGTGAACGGGCGGAAAAAGTCGGTTCTCTAAAGAATGTAGCATATCTGGCAATAAGCGTTCCCCGCAGCCAAAAAATCGATATGAACTACAACCTGACAGCCATTGTCAAAGGCAGAAAAATCAGGGTCTATTCCAACAAATACGAATATGAAGTAAAATACTCCGAAAACCCTGCTTGGTGTTTATTTGATTTTCTCACCTGCTACAATGGTCTGGGGTTGTGTATAGACAATTCCGGCAATATTAACGATGATTTGATTTATGAACTGTTTGATATGGACAGTTTTTTAGAATCAGCACAATACTGTGATGAAGAAATCCAATCAGAAGAACTCGTGGACCCTAATGATGAATCAAAAGGCTACAAAACTTATCCACGCTTCACCTTTAACATGATATTCGACTCACAGACCTCTGCCCGCACGCTTTTGGACGAAATTTACAGATCCTGCCGAGGCGGTCTGTTTGTAAAAGACGGAAAACTGCAGTTTAAAATTGACAAAGCAGAACCTGTCAGCAAAATTTTCAGCGCACAAGATATCATTCAGGGGTCAGAAACTTTTGAAGCAATTCCAAAAGAAGAACACTACGATATATTAAAATGCTCGTATGTATCACCTGACCACGAATGGCAAAAGGTAGAAGCCACTGCAGAAATCCCCGAATACAGAGATGGCGTACCCATTGAACACAGCGTAAACATTTTTAGCTGTACTTGTTTTAATCAAGCCTCAAGGCTTGCGTGGTATTATGTAAACTCAAAAATACTGCAGCCTTATTTCGGCAGTTTCCAGACAGATTACAAAGCCTATGACCTCGAGGTTGGCGATGTTATTTCAATTGACAGCCTTCTTATGGGACTGGACAATTACAAAGTAAAAATCACAAGCATTTCTGACAACGGGGCAGGTGTTTTTACCGTAAACTGGAGAACCTACGACGAAAGGCTATACTCTGACGAACTCGGAAGCAAAGAACCCCGTGTTCTTGTCAGCACACTCGAAGACTCCATAAAATGTCCTGATGATGTTAAAAACTTCAGTGTTGTACAGTCCGACAACTTATTCAACTTTATCTGGGAACCGAATATCAGCCCGAAAGACACTTACGAAATCCGAATGGGAGAATTCTGGGAAAACGGAACAATAATAAAAAGCCGTATTGCAGAAAACAAATTCTCCATGGAAATTCCGACAAACGGCCTTTTTAAATTCTGGATAAAAGCTTTTAACGGCTACAATTACTCGGAAAACGCAACGCTGGATGTAATTAGTGTGGACAGCGTTCCGGCATTAAATGAGATAGTCAAAATTGATGTGCTGAAAGAAATCAACGGCACACTTGATGACAATCTTGAAGTCTACAACCACACAATAAAACTAAAAGAAGTAGACAACGTCCTGTGGCACAACACGGATGATTTCTGGGCAAACAACAGCGGCTACTACCAGACCTACGGCATGTGGGGGTTAAAAACCAGCGTAAATCAAGGAACCTACGAAAGTCAGGTTTATGACATCGGTGATGTGATTGAAAGTATTGTCACTTTTGACTACAAATACACCTCTGTTGACGAGCAGGCGGATGTTTATGTGGAATGGTGCTACTCTGATGACAACATAACCTTTACGGACTGGTGCATAGCCAACAGCGGAAAATACACCTTCCGCTACTGCAAATTCAGAATAACACTGAGAGCGCCAAACAATATACAAAACGTTCTTACCTACTTTGTTGCTGCCGTCGATGTTCCGGACAAAGACCTTGATATGCAGCTCGAAATTACTGACCCGAACGGGCTTGAAATAACATACAATTTTATACGCCCGCCCTCTATTGTTGCTACGGTAAACGACAACAATGATGCTTATGCCGTAATCACAGAAAAGACAGAAAAAAGAGCGTTTATAAAGGCTTATACAAATTCAGGCGAGCTAACCACCTGCAAAGTCAGCCTCAGAGCAAAAGGCTACTAGCTGTTTTCATAATTTTATAGTCGGACGAGCCGCCACAAAAAAAATTACAAGGAGATTTAAATGGTAACTTACAAATATAACTGGACTGACAACCCGACACAAAGTGGAGTCCAAAAATGTGACACAAATATTTTAAACGACTGTTTAATGCATTTAAAATACGACAATCTTGGTGGGGGTAACAATCTCCCGCTTTTTTCCACAATGATTTTTGACCGTATATTAATAGGAGATGAAGCTCAGGGCTGGGCATTACAGGGAAGCCTTGTTACAATGACATACCCTGATGCCGTTGACAATGTAAAAACAGCCTATGAAGAAGGTGTTGAAACAACCTATAGAAACATCCCCTGTAAACAAACAGTTGACGGCAGATACATTGCGGACATTGCGCAGGCAACAGCAATAGACCAGCTGTACGAAACAACTGGCATTGCCGATTTTTACATACTTGATGCAATCAACAATCAGTTTTATCTGCCGAAAACAAAATGGTTCCACCAACTCTGTGTTGATACAGAAGATGTAAACAAGTTTAACGAGGCAGGATTGCCTAATATTACAGGTACAGCAAAAGCAATGGGTTATGCAGGAAGAAACGACTCGGGAGCTTTGTACACGACTGGTACCAGCAATGAAGCTTTTGCCGGTGGTGCTGATGGTCGTGCAGCCGAAATTATCAATCTGGATGCCTCACGCTGCCAAGATATTTACGGCAAATCAACAACCGTACAGCCAAATTCCAGCAACAAACTGCTCTACTACAAAGTCGGTGATGTTGTTGTAAATTCTGACCAGGCACTGATTGATGCTCAACAAATGATTGCCGATGCATACGAAGAAGTTGATGACATGGTTACAGAAGGTCTTTCTTCTATTTCCAACGCTTCAAACGCTCTTCGTCAGACTCAGGTCACAAACTGTATTCTTGAGGTGCCAAACAACATTAAAATCGAGATACAATCAGACGGAAACCTTGTACTAAAAGCAGGAAGCACTGTTATTATACCTGACGGTTTTGATGAAGGCGGAGCCAGAAAATTTTTACACAAGACAATTGAACAGGATGTTGTCACAACAAATCTGGCTGAATATACTACAAGTTACGCTTTTCTTCCAATCCTAAATACAGACTTAAACGGAGTGAACTGGATAGGCGGTATAAATGCAGAAAATGCCTTTGCTGGAGATACAGCTCCGACACTAACATCACCCAATGCTTACTGGTATGATACAGCCAATAATATTATCAAATTTTCCTCAGACACAGGCGCATCGTGGTCAGCCTCGCAATTTTCCTTTCCATTCTGCCACGTTGATGTAACTTACAATACTTCCGGCAGCTATTACAATTATCCAAAAGCTATTTTCAACCACTGCGGATTTATAGGCAGTGTGTTCTGGGCAGATAAAGGTATAAAATATCTTGTGCCAAACGGCAGAAACGATGACGGAACACTAAACAATCAGATAAAAACCACAGACTCTATTCAGATACACAATATTACAACAGCAGAGAATTTAAGTACTGCGACAGGAGCAAAAGCCTTATTTTTTGAAAATTTTATAAGCTGGTGGAGCGATTTTACCATATATGAAAACTGGAACAAACCATCAGTTAGCAGCTATTACAGATATTTCAACGCTTACGAAAACATATGGAAAACATGTGAAGGAACAAATTATTACTATGATGTAAATTGCTGTACATTTGGGGATTTATATCTAAATGAATCCTGTCAAATACTCTGGTTCAAGCCATACAGCCCGTTGTCCCTGAGCAGAGGTGCAAATGATTTAAAAATTGTCGACTCTTACTCAAACGGCACCAGCTGGTACCGTGTCTGGTCAGACGGCTGGATTGAGCAGGGGGGCAGATACAGTTCAGTAGGAGGCAACGGACAGGTTTACATTACATTTATAAAAAACTTCAACACAACAAACTACTATATAAATGCTATGCAGCTTAGCACAGGCATAGACTCCGGCACAGGAACATGGTCAGTTCATACAATAAGCGTTTCCGGATTTTATGTAAGAAACTTCACTGACGCAACAAGTGATATTGGCTGGTATGCCTGCGGATACTAAATTTTACAAGATACATTCAAAGCCGCCTCAAATAATATAAGGAGAAAACAATGTCATACAAATTAAATAAGCCCTGCACGGACAAAACCCGTGCAGATTTTATAGTGCTGCACAATCATCAAAACGGAAGAATAATAGAAGAAACAGAAACAGCACTCTTCGCTCTTGAGCCTGACGAAATCATGCAAGAAGGACTGCCTGTCAAAAACCCTGATTACGAAACCGAGCAGCTTGCATACGCCAAAGAATCAAAAACACAGGAAGCAACGGACAAAGCCTATTCTTTTGAAGAAAAAGATGCTCTTGTCACTGTCAATGCTACCAACCTGAAAACCAGAGCTTCCGGCATTTACCACATCGAAGGCAACCTCACAAACAACATAAAGATGTCTGCTTATGCGTCCACGCTCGATGACATAACTGTTGTCCCCTGGAATACAAAGGAAAACGTCAACATACTGTTGAACAAGACAGCCTGTCAGACTTTGACCTCTCTAATGAGCCAGATGAATGCAAAGCTCTGGACAGTAGACTTTCCGACATACCTTGCACAGATTGATACCTGCGAAACAGCAGACGAAGTTAACGCAATAAATATTGAATACCAAAGCCCGCAAGAGGTTGTGGACATAAACATAGCGCAGTCAACAGATACTCAAGAACCTCAAACAGAAGGAGAAAACACAAATGAATAACGTATTAGAAACAATTTTAAAATACCTATCACAAGCAAGCACTTACAAAGGACTCTTTTCCGTGCTTGCTGCTTTCGGCGTTGTTCTAAAACCCGAACTCGCCGACGCTATTATTGCATGTGCGTTAGGGATAATCGGGCTTATCAACGTTCTTATTGACGAACACAAAAAGCCTGAAGAACCAACAGAGGCCAAGGCATAATGTACACTGCCATTCTTTCTGCAATTTCTTCAATAAGCAGCATTTTTTCAAAACTATTTGAATTCAAAAAAGCACAAATTGAAAACCAGCAGATAACAGAAATTATTCACGACAAAAAAGACTACAAAAAAGCCTCTGATATAGCCGAACAAATTATCTCACTTGCACAAAAATATTACAAACAAATGTCACTATGCGACAGATTAAAATTCAGCAAACTGTCGAACAAATTCTACAAGGTAAACTAACAAAATGGAAAAATTTATTGAATACGCACCAATTATCCTTGTGCTGATAGTGTTTTTTATTCAGTACAAGATTTTTGTCACACCGGATCAAATGACTGCTCTAAAATCAAAACTCGTTGAATACATGTCAGAGCATTATGTGTCAGAAAAAACTTATCACGACAACAACATTAGTCTGGAAAACAGAATCGACCGAATCGGAAAAGACATAAACGATGTAAAAACTCTGCTGATAAGTATTGTCCAATGGCACGGCAACCCGAACAATTAATTTAATATAGTCAACTGACTCCGATTACTTGTTGAACCTGTGCATTTAACAAGTCCGTTTTGTTAAACAAGTCCGGCACAGGCAACAAGTCCATGGGGTCACTTCCACAGACACAAGTAAAATTGCTTTAAACATATTACAGATAGTCAACTGACATAAGAAAGATTTTGCTATGGATAAATTATTTAAAAAGGCACTGGCCTTTGTCCTCAAATGGGAAGGCGGCTATGTCAACAACCCGTACGACAAAGGCGGTGCCACAAACAAAGGTATTACACAAAACACTTACAATGCGTGGCTCAAAAGCTGCGGACTTGCACAAAAAGATGTCAAAAACATTACAAACGAAGAAGTTGAACAAATTTATTACAAAAATTATTGGCTCAAAGCAGGCTGCGACAAAATGTCCCCCCATTTTGCGCTACTGGCTTTTGACACAGCTGTCAATATGGGTGCGGCCAGAGTAAACCCATTCCTGAAAGCCGCCTGCTACAAATATCCGGAAAAATTTATTGCAGCACGCCGTGCAAAATATATAGAGTTTTCAAAATACGGAAACCAAAAAATCTTTTTACAAGGCTGGCTCAACCGGCTTAACGATTTAGAAAAAACAATCCAAACCCTTTAATCATACACTCCTTTACCAGCCCCGTCTTTTTTCTTTTACCTTAGACGGGGCTTTTTTTATGCAAAAACGAGTCATCCTAAGATATCATAAATTGCATTTGTTTCATAAAGTGTGTACTATTTTTAAAAAGTCAGTCAACACAAAAAATATTATGCAAATTTATTCAGACAAATGTTTTAAAAATCCCTTAAAAATCATAAAAGCTTTTTCAAACACAGACTTCAAAAACGCTATAGAACAAGTTGAACAGGCTGCAAAATCCTTTTATGTGCTGGGGTACATAAGATATGAGGCAAAAGAAGTTTTTGCAAACCGTCCTATAAAAACAAAACTTCCGCTTTTATATTTTGAGGTTTACGACGGATTTGAACCCTATTCTCCAAAACCAAAAAACATAAACCTTCAGCTAAAAACTCAGCCCGACATAACTTTTGAACAATACGAAAAAGCCATTGACCATATAAAAAACCAGATATGTGAAGGGAACACCTACGAGGTCAACTACACTTACAGCTGGACTGTAGAAGCGCCCTGTGACGAAATTACTCTTTATGAGTCGCTTTTAAAAAACCAGAAAACACCCTACAACACATTTATAAAAAATGATTACGAAACGCTTTTGTCCTTTTCTCCGGAACTGTTTTTTGAACTTGAAGGCAGACATATCCTGACAAAGCCGATGAAAGGCACAATAAAAAGAGGCAAAACACCAAAACAAGACCTTGAAAATATTGAATTTTTAAAAAACGACATAAAAAATCGGGCAGAAAATGTAATGATTGTCGACCTTTTGCGAAACGACCTGTCAAAAATAGCAAAAACAGGCACGGTAAATGTCCCCAAACTCTTTGAAATAGAAACACACAAAACTCTTCATCAGATGACCTCGACAATAAAAGCACAACTCAAAGATGATACTACACTCTACGACATATTTGAGGCAATATTTCCCTGCGGCTCGATTACAGGCGCACCAAAAATCAGCACAATGCAGATTATAGACCGTGTCGAAACACAAAAAAGAAATATCTACTGCGGTGCAATAGGATTTTTAACCCCGAAAAAAGCCGTTTTCAGCGTACCAATCAGAATCCTTCAAAAACCCTTCAACAAAACGACTTACACCTGCTCTGTCGGCGGGGCAATAGTCTGGGATTCCGACACAAAAAATGAATGGGAAGAAACAATTACAAAAACAAAATTTTTAAATAACACACAAAATGACACGCCCGACCCGTCATGCAATTTCAAGCTTATAGAAACAATAAAAGTTGAAAACAAAGAATTTGTCTACGGAAAAGAACATTTTGAAAGGCTGAAAAACTCTGCAGAAAAACTAAATTTTAAATTCAACACAGAAATTTTCAACCTGAAACCGCAAAAAGACGGAATCTTCAGGCTGCTGCTATCAAAAGACGGCACCATTGAAACAGAATACAAAAACCTGAACCCGACAAAATCTAACATAATAACAATTGCGCCAAATACCGTACAAAGCAGCGAAAAACTCCTCTATCACAAAACAGAATGGCGGCCTTGGTTTAGCAAAAACGAAAAACTAACAGAGTTAATAAAAAAAGACAAACTCTACGACATGATTTTTTTCAATGAAAAAGGAGAACTCACAGAAGGCTCAAGAACAAATATTGTTCTCGAAATTTCAGGCCAAATGTACACCCCGAAACTGCAATCAGGACTCCTGAACGGAATAATGAGGCAAAAACTCCTGAAAGAAGGCCGCTGCAAAGAAAAAATTCTATACAAAAATGACCTGATAAATGCGGACAAAATCTTTTGCATAAACTCCGTAAGAGGAATAAAACAGGTATTTTTAAAGGAGAAAAACAATGATATTAATTGACAACTACGACTCCTTTACCTACAACATTGTTGAATACTTAAGAGAGCTGGGAAAAGAACCGCTTGTTTTTAAAAACAACGAAATATCCATTGAAGAACTAAAAAAGCTTAATTTTTCACATCTGATAATCTCACCCGGCCCCGGAAACCCTCTAGACCCGGAATGGTTCGGCATCTGTGACAAAGCAATAGAAACATTTTACAAAACAAAAAAAATTCTGGGCGTATGCCTCGGCCACCAGCTCATTGCATCACACTTTGGAGCCGTTGTAAATAAAGACAAAAATCCGTTTCACGGAAAAGTTTCAAAAATACGTATAACAACGCCCTCAAAGCTTTTTGACGGGATTGAGAACAATTTTGATGCCACAAGATACCACTCACTAAAGGTCGAAAATCTGCCCGGGTGCCTTATACCGCTTGCGTACACGCAGGACAACATTCTTATGGCCCTAAAGCACAGAGATTATGATGTTTACGGTGTACAATTCCATCCGGAAGCAATTCTCACGCAGCACGGACACAGGCTTTTTAAAAATTTTATCAATTTAAAATAAAAGCCGGATACCAGCTGTTAAAAAATCGTTTCAGATAAAAATCACATAAATTCTTCCAGCATTTGTTTTAGAGCCTTTGTGGGCAGGCCGATTACGTTTTCCAAATCACCGTCCACAGACTTTATAAACTCGCTGCCCATTTCCTGAATCCCGTATGCACCCGCCTTGTCCAGAGGTTTTCTCTCTTTTACATAACTTTCAACAAGCTCATCAGACAAATTTTGAAACGTTACATAAGTCTTTACTACTCTGCTCAACGACTTTTCCGTATCCACATCTACGACGCTGATTGACGTTGCAACAAAATGTGTTTTGCCGGAAAGCTCTTTGAGCATTTTTTTTGCGCAATTTTCGTCTTTTGGCTTGCCGTAAATTTTATTGTCCAAAACGACCATGGTGTCCGCACTCACTATCAGGCGGTTTTTATACAAAGAAATGTCCGCCTTTTTCAATTTTTCAAGGACGGACAATGCTTTATTAAGAGAGAGAGAATTAATGACTTCGTCTGTATAATCGTCAGAAGAGAGTTTTTCTTCGTAATCTGAAACAATTACATCAAAATCAATGTTTAACTTTTTTATAAGAGAGTGGCGCCTCGGGGATTGTGAGGCCAGGATTAATTTTTTTGGAATAAAACTTTTTTCTGTTTGCATAGTGCTATTCTAGCACGAAACAATTATGCTGTTGCAAATCTCGAACATCTGTACTGAGCAGCTTTTGCATTCAATGCTGCGCAAACACTTGTCAATTTATTATTTAAAAGCATCATATTTTTTCTCATATCCGAATATTCACCCATTGCCTCGAGCATTTTTGACGGGTCTACAAGTTTTGCAATCTCAGGATTGTCAACTTTTTCATCTGCATATTTTTTTACTAACAACTGATCAATGTAATCTCTTGGTCCAACTGCCATAATTTAATTCTCCCTATAAAATTTAATCCCTTTAATTTCCCTTACTTATATAAAGTATTTTTGCAGCAAAAAATTGCCTTTTTAAAAAAGAAAAGGTTAACATTTCTTAATATTACAAAAGGGAGGGCAAAGTTAGCTTTTGGCTTCTATTTTTTTGATGACGTTTGTTGTTGATTTGCCTTCCACAAAGCTGATAAACTCGACCCTGCCGCCGTTTGCAATGATTGATTTTGCTTCGGGCAAAGTTTCTAAAGTATAATCAGCACCCTTTGTGTGTACATCCGGTTTTATTTCGCACAACAATTTTTCCGGCGAAGATTCGTCAAACAACACAACATAATCAACACAAGACAAAGCGCACAAAATCTCTGCTCTGTCTTCTTCACAGTTTATCGGTCTATCCGGCCCTTTTATTTTTTTGACTGACACATCGGAATTTAAACACACTATCATTACATCCGCAAAGGTTTTTGTCTTTTGCAAATATCTGACATGTCCGACATGCAGAATATCAAAACAGCCGTTTGTCGTTACGATTGTTTTTCCCTGTTTTTTCAAATTTTCGAGCAGCTGCGGCAGCTCTTCTCTTTTTACTAAACTACCCATTATTTTGCTGCTCCCGAATTTACCGAATTGTTATACGCAACATTGATAATTTCTTTTAATTCAACAGGACGAACGGCAAATGTACCGACCTTGCGCACAGCGGCTGCTGCAGCGTAATTTGCCAGATGGATTGCCTCGTTATAATCAAAATTTGACCCGATTAAGCCAAGGCCCAAAAGCGCAACAAAAGACCCGCCTGCACCTGTTGCATCCACAACATCAGTAGAAAAGGCCTCGAGTTTGAGTTCGTCTGCACCGTCGTAATAGTACACGCCGTTTGAGCTGCGGGTAATAATAACTTTGTCCGCAATCTTTCTCAAGGCTGTTGCAATCTTTTTAACAGGTTTTGTTCTGTCGGATTTTGTTGCTATCAAAGCTTCTTCAAAATTCGGGACAAGAACATCCACGCCCTCGTATTTTGAAAAATCCTGACCCTTTGGATCCATCAAGACAGTTTTGTCATGCCTGTTGGCCAATTTTACTATATCTTTGATAAGCTTTGCAGAAAGCACGCTGATAATATAATCAGACAAAATAATCAAATCTACTTCGTCAATAACTTTTTCTATATCAGAATAGATTTTTTTAGTGATTTCAGCACTCACCGGCTCCAAAGACTCGTTGTCCACACGTGCAAGGTGTTTGTTATTCTGGGCGATGAGTCTGGTTTTTACGGTAGTCGGACGGGTCTTGTCCTTTAGAACAAAACCCGTATCGATTTTATTTTTTTTCAAAAGCTCAAGCACAACACCGCTGTACAAATCATCACCGATAACACCGGACAGTATAGCCTTTGCACCCATTGCCGCTATGTTATTGGCTACGTTTGCGGCACCGCCCAAGAGGTAAGTTTTTCTTTTTACCTCAAGCACCGGCACAGGTGCCTCGGGCGACAATCTGTTGGCCATACCCCACAGGTATTCGTCCAGAATAATATCGCCTACTACAAGTATTTTTGCTTCATCGAACTTGCTTATGAGTTCCGTAAGTTTGTTCTTTAAAGATTTGTTCATATTTGTCACCTGTTGTCTTGTATCTGCGGCGTGTAGCCGAAATCCGCCTACTCTTTGGCTGATTTTTGAGGGTTCATCAAGGCAGGGTTGTTCTTTGCCTGTTCTTTCATAGCTTTTTGAATTTCTTTAGGATTGAAGCTCGGGTCATTGTATTCAATCTTAGCATTGTTTTTCAATGTTTCTACAAACTGCTGCAATACTTTGACCTTTTCCTGATTTGTCAAAAAGTCTTTGATTTCGTCTTTAACTTTATCAAACGGTTCTACACCGGCTTTTTGTCTGTCTGTAACCATAATGATGTGGTAGCCGTAAGGTGTTTTTACAATACCGCTGATAGTGTTAGGTTTCATAGAAAAAGCTGCTTTTGAGAACGGTTCTACCATTTCTTCTTTGGCAAAGAAGCCTAAATCACCGCCCATTTGCGCACTCTGTGTATCGTCAGAGTTTTCTTTTGCTACTTTAGCAAAGCTTTTCGGGTCTTTTTTAACTTCTGCAAGCAGTTTTTCTGCTTTAGCTTTTTGTTCGTCCATCTGTTTGTTAACTTCTGCGCTAAGCTGTGCATCAGTCATATTTTTGCCCTTGTCAGAACCGGAAATTTTTGCTTTCAATTCTTCAGGGTTTGCGCTCACAAGAATGTGAGAAGCTCTAACCTTATCAGGATTTTTGAACTTGTCAGCATTTTCTTTATAGAATTTCATTGCATCTTTATCGCTTACAGAAACTACAGAAAGTGTGTCAACAAGTTTTTGGATTTTTACTTCGTTTGTCAAATCTTTTTTAAACTGTGCTGATGTCACACCGTTTTGTTTCAACAGTTCGTTGAATTTTTCTTTTGAACCGACTTTGTCGATAATAATTTTGAGCTGTTTGTCCATATCTTCTTTGGAAGCTTTGATATGTCTTTTGTCAAACTCCTGATCAAGAAGTTCTTTTACAATAAGCTCGTTGATAACTCTATCCTTGAGCATCAAGTGCAAAAAGCTGTTGGGGTCTTTTTTCAAATCAATACCCATCTGTGAAAACATAGAATTGTTAGCCACAGCATCAAATGCCTTATCATATTGAGCTTTTGTAATAGCTTCACCGTTTACGGTAACTACCGCATTGTGATTTACGCAGCCGCACAGCATCAAAACAGTAGATGCTGCAACAACTGTTGCGCATTGTTTCAGTTTCTGCAAGTTCATCTTTATACTCCTCATTGTTTGTTTATGTACTCATAACTGATTTTATTAATATAATAAAATAAATCAGCCAATATGTTAAATACTTCTTTAAAGCTAAGTACACTGTTATTAAAAAGAAGTATCGAATTGCCGTCCTGACAAGACTTTGGAGCAATTGTATATTTTATATATTTTGTAATATTTCTATCCAGTCTAGAAGCAATAATTGCCCACTCTGCTTTGTTATATGGCATATAAATCCTTATATTGTCGGCAGTTTCTCTTATCAGACCGATTTTTGCAGAGGTGGCCAGCAGTCTGAGATGTATAAGTTTTATTAAGTTTTCCACGGGTTCCGGAATTTTCGAGAATCTGTCTTTCCACTCCTGATGTATCAAATCCAGCTCCTCGAGCGTTTTTACGTCAGAAAGCCGCTTGTACTCTATCATTTTCTGTTCTTTTGAGCCGACCCACTCGTCAGGGATGTAAGCAGTAACATTTATGTCCACAATAGCAGGCGGCTGCGGTTTTTCTCCGTTTTCCTGCAGTTCGTTTATAGTTTCTTCCAAAAGCTGGCAATAAGTATCAAAACCTACACTGGTCATATGTCCGTGTTGTTTTGTTCCGAGAATATTACCTACCCCTCTTATCTCGATATCTCTCAGCGCAATCTGATATCCGCCGCCCAGTGTCGAAAACTCTTTTATAGCGTTCAAACGCTGTAATGCGTCAGGAGTAAGGCTTGCGATACCGTTTTTGTTATTTTTTGCTCTGTAAAAGCAATAGCAATACGCCTGTCTGTCGCTTCTGCCGACTCTGCCTCTCAACTGATAAAGCTGTGCCAGCCCGAATCTGTCCGCATCATAAATTATCATGGTGTTTGCATTCGGAATATCCAGCCCTGACTCGATAATCGTTGTACACAGCAAAATATCATACTTATGCTCAGCATATTCGAGCATTATACCTTCTAAGGTTTTTGCGTCCATTTGACCGTGTGCAACGGCGATTCTTGCGTTAGGCACAATTTTTTGCAATTCAGCAGCAAACTCAAATATTGTTTCTACCCTGTTATAAAGGAAGAACACCTGCCCGTCACGGTCAAGCTCGTGGTTTATTGCATTTTTTACATAAGTTTCATTATACTGGCCGACATAAGTTTTTACAGGCAGCCTGTTCATCGGCGCAGTGTTTATTACAGACATATTCTTTATCCCTGACAAAGACATATAAAGCGTTCTCGGGATAGGAGTGGCGGACATGCTCAAAATATCGATATTTTTTCTCATCATTTTGAGTTTTTCTTTGTGTTTTACGCCGAATCTGTGTTCCTCATCTATAACAAGCAGCCCCAAATCCTTAAACACAACATCGTCCTGCAGCAGTCTGTGTGTACCTATCACTACATCGACCTCGCCTTTGATAAGTTTTTTTATAATTTCTTTCTGCTCTTTTGCACTCCTGAAACGGGACAAAAGCTCTACTTTTACAGGGAAAGGCTTGTATCTTTCAGAAATTGTCTGGTAATGCTGCATTGCAAGAATGGTCGTCGGGACTATAACAGCTGCCTGTTTTCCTGACATTACGGCCTTAAATATTGCTCTTATTGCTATTTCGGTTTTTCCAAAACCGACATCCGCACAAATCAGCCTGTCCATAGGCTTTTCAAGCTCCATATCAGCCTTGGTTTCTTGAATAGCCTTCATCTGGTCGGGTGTTTCCGTATATTCAAAGGCCTCTTCCATTTCGTACTGCCAGACGGTATCGGGTTCAAAGGCAATACCCTGTGCAACTTCACGTTTTGCATACAGACGCAGCAAATCTTTTGCAATATCTTCTATAGCTTTTTTTGCACGTGTTTTGGTGATATTCCAGTCATTTCCGCCCATACGGGAGAGTTTTGGAGCAGCAGAGCCTGCGCCTCTGTAGCGCACAAGCATGTTTATCTGCTCAGCAGGGATATGCAGTTTGTCGCCCTGAGCATACTCTATTGTCAAATAGTCCTTGAGCTGTCCGTCTATCTCCTGTTTGCTCAGACCTTTATACAGCCCCACGCCATGCACCTGATGCACGACATATTCGCCCTCTTTTATATCGTTGATGGACTCTATATATTCTGCGCTTTCTTTGTAATAGCTCTGTTTTCTGGCGGTAATATCCTTTGACTTTTTGTTAAACAGCTCCTTGTCCGTCAGCACAACGAGTTTTAAATCCTCGACAACAGCCCCGCCAAGAGCCAGATTGTCCATAAGATAAACCTCGTTGTTGTTAGAAAAATCACCGGACACAGCCAGCTCAAAGTCCTCAAAAACCTCTTCTATACGGTTTTTGTAATCAGTTGCAACAACGACCTTGTACCCCTGCTGCATTTTTTCTTCCACAAAGGTCAAAATCTCTTCCATTTTAGAAGAGAATCCGGGGATAAGGCTGCTCTCAAACTCTACAATGTAATCACTCACCGTATCCAGAAAATTGTCCAGATAAATTTTTTGAAAACCCGCTATGTCGTTTTGAAAAGCCTCAAAAGAAAGATGAGCTTTTTCCTTCAACGGCAAAGCCAGTGCCTTCTGGATATTTTCTTCTATCTGTTTGTTATAATTTTCGTCAATCTGAGCAAACTTTGAAAAAACCTCTGACGATTCGTCAAAAACAAGAGCCTGTTCTTTTTTTGCACCTGCAATAATGGAAGCAAGACTCTTCAAATTTTTATTCAAATACGGTTGAAAATACTCTATCCCGTCAAAATACTTTTCATTATCAATTTTTTCCAGAGTTTCGGACAGCAGTTCTCTTATGACATCTGCGTTTTCGCCTGTTTCACAAGCAACAGCAGCCTGAATAAGCTCGTCTTTAAAAGACTCTGAGTCGCTGTCATTTAAAACAAATTTGAACACGGGAAGGATGGTTGTTTCTTTTATTTTTTTGACGCTTCTTTGGGTTTTGTTGTCAAAATATCTGATATCAGTGATTGTATCACCCCAGAGTTCTATACGGGAAGCGTACTTGTCCAAAGAAAAAATATCAATAATATCACCACGGATAGAAAACTCGCCGATATCAGACACCATTGTCACACGCTTGTAGCCGAGGTCTACAAGTCTTTGGGCAATATTAGAGGTGTCAATTTCTTCATCTACTTTAAAATGCAATGCATTATTTTTATAAAACTCTTGTGAGGGAAACTTTTCGAGCATTGCTTTGACAGGCACTATCAAAAGCGGAATATTCCCGATATTTTGAAGAATTTTTACCTGCTGAGCGTATTTATACAGATTCTGTGCCACTCCGTCATACAAAGACACATCCTGATAAGGAAAAATTTCTGATTCCATATCAAAAAACTTTTGCAGGTCGTGTTTGTATTTTAGAGCGTTCTGTTCCGTAGATGTAACAAAAATCGTCTGTTTTTCTTTGCTCGTCAAAGCAAGCAAAACCAGCCTCAATATTGAGGTCAGCCCGCTTATTGTGAACGAATTATTCTGTTTTAAAAAAGCCTGAATTCTTTCTACATTCAGGGCTTTTTTATTTTTTATTGATTGAATAATATCTTCCATAGTTTGATAATATCACATTAGAAAGATTTTTATATAGACTGATTATTGTTCATTAAGCAGATATTTTGCCAGCTTGACAAAAGGTTTTGCCATATTGCAGCTCTGCCTGTATTTATTAGATACATAATGACAACCCTCGTCTTTTGTAAAAAAAATTGCCTGAAAAAAGCCGCACGCAAGTATAGCAAAAATCATAGCAACTGTGTATATTACAAAAACCAAATTTTTTTTAAAAGTTGATTGCTGCGCTGCATTTTCTGCTGCCATAGTATATTTTGTTGTTAAATATACAATAAGTATCGCCAATCCGCCGAAAACTATTGCGGCTATCAAACAAACCAGTGCAACCATTACAATTGAACCTTTTCCATTACTTCATCCGGAATATCAAAGTTTGAATAAACATTTTGAACATCGTCGTGTTCTTCGAGTTTGTCCATCAAAAGAAGAATCATCTTTGCTGTTTTTTCATCAGTGATTTCCAGCGTATTTTGAGGGAGTTTTGTAAGTTCTGCACTTGTGTGTTTAAACCCTTCTTTTTCCAGAGTTTCTACAACACTCTGGAAACTGTCCGGAGCAGTAATGATTTTGTACTCATCATCTTCTTCCACAAAATCATCCGCACCGGCATTGATAGAAGCTTCAAAGAGTTTTTCATAATCATTGTCATCTTTTGCAAAAGTAACAACACCGGCATCTTTGAACATCCAGCCTACACAGCCTGTTTCGCCGAGATTTCCGTTGAATTTTGTAAAATAGCTTCTGATATCGCCTGCGGTACGGTTTCTGTTATCGGTCATTGTTTCTACAATAACGGCAACACCGCCTGCGCCGTAGCCTTCGTAGGTGAGTTCTTCATAGTTTTCGGAAGCACCTGCGCCGCAGCCTTTTTCAATAGCACGTTTGATATTGTCGTTTGGCAAACCGCCGGCTTTTGCTTTTTCAATAGCTGTTCTGAGGCGGAAATTTGCAGCAGGGTCGCCGCCGCCCATTTTTGCAGCTACAATGATTTCTCTGGAATATTTTTGGAAAGCAACGCCTCTTTGTGCGTCCACTTTTGCTTTTTTGTGTTTAATGGTTGACCATTTTGAGTGTCCTGACATATTTATTTTCCTTATTTAAATTATTATAATGTTATTGCTCCGACAGAAGCACTTTGCACTGTTTTGGAGTATTTTGCAAGAAATCCTTTTACTTCTTTGGGCGGTAATGGTTTAAAGTCTTTTCTTCTGCGTTCAAGCTCTTCATCACTCACAAGAAGTTCCAGTTTTCTGGCCGGTATATCTATTTTAATTTTATCACCATTTTTTATCAAGCCTATAATTCCGCCCATGGCAGCTTCAGGACAAATATGCCCTATGCATAGTCCTCTTGTACCGCCGGAAAAACGCCCGTCAGTAATCAGTGCAACCTTTGCACCAAGCCCCTTGCCCACAATCATGGAAGTAGGTGCCAGCATCTCACGCATGCCGGGGCCGCCTTTAGGCCCTTCGTAGCAGATTACAACTACATCGCCTTCTTTTATCAGGTCTTTGTCTATGGCATCCATGGTTTCTTCTTCGGAATTAAACACCTTTGCGCTGCCTTCAAAAGTGAGAGCAGAAGGGTCAACGCCGGAAATTTTTATCACGGCTCCGTCTTTGGCAAGGTTTCCTTTTAAAATTCCAAGACCCGGATTTGATGTAATAGGATTGTCCAGAGTGTGAACAATAGAGTTGTCCACCCATGCTGACGCTGCAATTTCAGAAATTTTGAACCCTGACACACCTTTTGTGTCCTTGAGTTCCGGAGTATTTCCCCACAGTGTCTTTAATACACCGGGGATTCCGCCTGCATAGTGCAAATCTGTCATTGTCGGCAGAGCAGAAGGGTCGAGTTTTATTATCTGAGGGATTTTATAACTCAACTCATCAAAATCTTTTAAAGTAATGTCTATATTGCCGGAGTTTGCAATAGCGAGCAAATGCAAGATAGAATTTGTAGACCCGCCGAGAGCCAAGTCCGTAACGATTGCGTTTCTCATTGAGTCACGTGTAATGATGTCCGAAGGTTTTATGCCTTTTTCCACAAGCTCAACTATTTTCATGCCTGATTCAAAAGCAATTTGTTTTTTCTTTGAAGAAACAGCCGAGGCAGTAGCGCAGAAAGGAAGACTCATCCCCATAACTTCTGTAAGACAGGCCATGGTGTTTGCTGTATAAAGCCCCTGACAGGAACCTGCGGAAGGACAGCATTCTTCTTCCATTTCACACAGACGCTCCTGCGTAATTTTGCCTGCGGAGAGCTTTCCGACAGCCTCGAAAGAGCCTCTTATCATAGTCAAAACTTCATTTTTAGAACAACCGTCCAGCATCGGGCCTGCAGTAACAACGATGCAGGGAATATCCATTCTCAATGCGGCAATCAGCATTCCGGGGGTGATTTTGTCACAGTTTGTTAAAAGCACCAGCCCGTCCAGCTGATGAGCCTCTGCAACAGTTTCTATACAATCTGCAATCAGGTCACGTGAAGGCAGAGAATATTTCATTCCGCAATGTCCCATGGCTATCCCGTCACAAACAGCCGGAGTGCCAAAGATAAAAGCCTGTCCGCCGCCTGAGTGAATACCTTTTTCTATCTGTCTTTCCAAATCTCTCATGCCGGCATGTCCGGGAACCAAATCAGAAAACGAACTCGCAATACCGATAAAAGGTCTTTTCATCCCTTCTTTAGAAACACCCGTAGCATAAAGCAATGAACGGTGTGCTGCTTTGTGTATGCCTTTTTTTACATTGTCGCTTCTCATAGTTTTGTTACCCCGTTTACTTAGCTTTTATATAGTAATTAAAATTATACTACAATATTTAACGAAATATGATATAATCTCTATGAAATCGACATTTTGGAAATAATTATTTATGAGTTTATATATAAAAAAAGCGTTTAAAATCACACAGGAAAATCTAATAGTAGCACAGCCGTTAATCATATTTTTGATAATAATCAGCCTGACAACAGCCGCACTGGCTACCCAGACAAACAAGGCCGCATATATTGTGTTTCTTGTAGCGAATGTGCTTCTTGCCACAGCGTTTTTTGCCGGCTGGTTTTATATGATAAAAAAGACAATCGACCACAACAAAAAAGCGGAAAACGGCGGCTACAGCAGTGACAAAGACAGAGCAGAGGCTTCCTTTGCACTCGGAAAATACTTCTTTCCCGGAGTGGGAGAATACTTTTTGCCCGTCACTTTTACAATGATTTTTTATGTAATTGTTTACCTGCTTTTGCTTTTTATTTCAATAAAAGCAGGCCAGCATTTTTTGCCAAAACCTGACCTTGACTGGAACCAATTTATGGCTGCGGCAAACTCCACCCCCGAACAAATGCAAAAATACGTATATTCTCTAAGCTATGCCCAGCTAAAAGCAATAAATCTCTGGATGCTTTTTGTGGGCGGAGTTGTCAGTATTTTTACTTTTTTGACAATGTTTTTGTTTCCGGCTCTCATCGACAATTGCGAAAACAGAAACCCTGACAAAAACAAAAAAGACAATTTTCTTTTTATCCCGTTCAACTCTTTTAACAAAAACCTTGTTTTTATTTTCAAAAACTTTTTCGGAGTTTTGGGGCTGCTGGTATTTTTGTTTGCGCTGAACATTGTACTGTCTTTATTCAGCCTGCTTTTTAGTATAAATATTATACTGTCCGTAGTAGGGCTTTTGATATCTTTTTATTTTATGACATACGGGTTTGTGTTGATATTTTTGTATTATGACGAAAAGAAATAAAGTAATAGCAATAGCAGGGCCGACAGCGTCCGGAAAAACCTCTCTGGCTGTAGAAATCGCAAAAGCTCTAAAAACAGAGATTATCTCTGCAGACTCCAGACAAATCTACAAAGAATTTGATATTGCAACGGCCAAACCCTCAAAACAAGAAATGCAGGGAATAAAACACCACCTGATAGATGTTGTTTCGCCGGAGGAAGAATTCACCGTAGCTGATTTTGCAGACAAAGCCGCAGAGGTAATGCGGAATCTTTTTGAACAAGGAAAAATTCCCGTGGTCGCAGGCGGCACAGGATTGTATTTCAGAATCCTGCTTGAAAATTACGATATGCCAAAAGTAGCACCCGACAAAGAACTGAGAGAAAAACTCCACAACATTGAAAAAGAACAGGGAGTGCAGGCTCTTTATGACCTGCTAAAACAGCAAGACCCCGTGCTGGCTGAGAATATGCACCCCAACAACACGGTCAAAATCATCCGTGCGCTTGAGGTTTGCAAGACACTGGGCATTCCTATGTCACAGGCTCAAAAGAAAAAAGACCCGCTATATGACGTCATCTGGATAGGACTGGGACATCTCAACGGCGAAGACAGACAGTTTTTATATAACAGAACTGACAAACGTGTCGACCTTATGCTGGAACAGGGGCTGGAGCAGGAAGCAAAAAAACTCTATGAAAAATACGGAAAAATAAACAGCCTTTTAAAAACAATCGGCTATCAGGAGTTTATTGATTATTTTGAAGAAAAAATTTCTTACGAACAGTGTATTGAAAAAATAAAACAAAACACCAGACGCTACGCAAAAAGACAGCTTACGTGGTTCAGACGCAACGAGGATATAAAATGGTTCGATATCCGGAAGGAAACCACAGAAGATTTAACGCAAAAGTGTCTTTATCATATAAAAAATTTATTATAAAATATTTCTATGTATTCCGGTCACGGGGTCACTAAAAAATGGTCAAAAGTAAAAAGTAAAAAAGTAAAAGGGCTAAGGGGGTTAAAAGGTGAACAAAGAAACACTTATAGAATTTGTAAAAAAACACAGAGAAACCATTGCACTAATTGCACTGCTTTGTATTTGTTATTTTTTATTTTTCTGTTCAATGGGGAATTATCCTCTCTTTGATGCTGACGAGGCACGTTATGGAACAATTTCCCGCAACATGTTTTTGTCCAAAGAATATTTGACAATGCTGTTGAACGGAGAATTTTTCTTTGACAAACCGCCTTTATTCTTCTGGACAGAAGCTTTATTCTGCATGCTTTTTGGCAAAGCAACGGAAATCACACTCAGAATCCCTGTTGCCCTTAGTGCTACTTTTGGCGTTTTTATGACATATTTTCTCGGCAAAAGAATCGCATCAAAAAGATACGGAATGATTTGTGCTTTGATTCTTGCTACAGGGTGTGAATACATTATCCTCGGCAGAACAGCCATAATCGATATGCTTTATGCAGTAGTTATTGCAACAGCTGTTTTTTGCGGATTGTACACACTTTTTTGCAGTGAAAATTACAAAAAATATTTCTGGTGGCTGTCATATATTTTTGCAGGGTTTGCTGTCCTGACAAAAGGCCCCGTCAGTGTGCTTATTCCGGCTTTAACAATACTGATTTCTTATGCTGTTGCAAAAAGAGAAAAAGCATTAAAAGAAATTTTTACCCCGCTTTATTTTATTCCGGGGCTTGTATTTTTCCTTGTGCTGTCTTTGCCTTGGCACATTATTATGTACCAGCAGTACGGCGACTTTTTCCTGAGAACTTATTTCAAAGCCCGTCACGCTGAATACTTTCTCAGCACGATTCAAGACAGAAGCAGACAGCCGTTTTATTACTTTATACCCGTGTTCTTTGCTGCATTTTTGCCGTGGATATTCTCCTCTGCGGCACAGGTTGTTATGTATTTCAAAAAATCAGTAAAAAACACACGCTCTTATATAGAAAAATTCAATGACCTGCAGCCGATTTCACAATTTATGGTAGTGAATTTTATATTTTTTGCAGTGGCTTTTGTTTGTCTGTCCTGCATGTGTATAAAACGCCCCGCATACATTCTGCCTGTGATGTTCCCCGCAGCTATGATGCTTGGCAAATTCTGGTTTGATTATACCTTCAAAGACGAAAACGAACGTGCCGTTAATATTTCGACTCTGGTAATGAATTTCGGTTTAATAATTTCTGCTGCAGCACTGCTTGTTGCACCAATGTACATAAAGTCATTACAGGTACCGGAATTTTTTGCAATACAAATTTTCGGACTTGTGGTCATATTTGCATTCATAATATTGAACGGATTTGCTATTTTTAAAGACAAAAAACTCGTGCATTTTCTTTCAATACCGTTATTTATGATTGTTTTGTCCATATTTTTTGCAAAGGCAGCTGCGCCTTTTATAACAAATCTCGAGCAAAGAGAACTGATGAAATTTGCTAAAATTGCAAAAGAACATAACAAAAATATCTCTGTCTGGGGAATGCCTGCAAAATATTCTCTTGTATTTTACGGGGGCAAAGATATTAATTACACAGGCACTATTGCCCCGTATTCTTATGACATTCCGTCCGGTGATTATGTAATCATCCGTAATATTAAAGATAACAGCTTTGATAAAGATTATAATTATGAAATAATAGAAAAAGGCAAAGATTATATTCTGGTCAAAAATGTTGTCTGCAAAAATATAAAGCCTGATAAAAAAACTTTAAAAAATTTAAAAAGGCTGCAGTTTGCGAAAAAAAGGAGACACCCTCGTGTTTGAACGTTTTACGGAAAAAGCAATTAACATAATATCAATGGCTCAAAAAGAAGCTGCTGATTCAAAGACTTTTAAAATCTATCCGGAGCATATTCTGCTCGGGATACTGCAGACAAAGTCTAATATATGCTCCCGTCTTCTTGCATACGGCGGTATGAATGCAGACGATTTTAGAGAATATGTTTATGAAAAATACAAAAACATTTCTCACGAATTCAAACACACTAACATTGCTTTTAGTTCCGGCGCACAGTCGCTGATAAAGCTTGCTTCAGAACTTGCGAAAAAAAACACAAACTCCTATATCATGCCGGAACATCTTCTTCTGGCACTGATACTTAATGCGCAAAAAACACAACCTGCAGTGCTTGAAGATTTTAAAAGATACGGCACAGATATTGAAAAGCTAAAACTCACGCTCTTAAAACTTATTGCAAAAAATGACAAAAAAAACCAGCTGCATCCGGAACTCGAAGTAAAACAAGAAAAAAATGACTACTCCACAGTGCAGTCTATTTTTAAAGACGGCGAGGCAAAAGACATACTGGACAGAGCAGTAGCAAAACTCACCGCCTCACATTATGAAATCCTCGGCACAGAACAGATTGTGCAATCTATTTTAGAGGACAAAAACTCTGATGTATCAAAACTGCTGGAAGAATCAGGCGTGGATTTGGACAACTACCTGAGCAAACTGCAGGAAATTTCTTCCCGTCAGGCAGAATTTGAAGAAAAACAGATTATCTTTACGCCGAATGCATTTAAGACAATGTTCCTTGCTTTTGAAACGGCAAAAGAACTCGGCTCTGCAAACGTAAAGCCTGAACACATTATCCTCGGCGTTTTAAAAGCAAAAAGCGGCATTGCCTACAACATTTTTAAAGAACTGAACATAAAAGACGATGAGCTTGCGCACAAAATTATAAAACCGATAGAAAAACAAATGCCCGAAACACTCACAATACTGAGGCTTGCAAAACGTGAAGCCCAGAGCATGAACAGAAACATTGTCGGCAGCGAGTTTATCCTGCTCGGAATAATCGGCGAAGGCGCAGGAATAGGTGCCAGAGTGCTTTCCCGCCTCGGTGTGACAATAAAAGATGCCAGAATAGAAGTCGAAAGAGTACTCGGCTACGGAAACTCCTACACCTTTGGCGAGTTTGTATTTTCTGACAGGGCAAAAAAGATTCTGGAGCTTGCCTGGGAAAAAGCTAAAAAACATAAAAATACAAAAATTGCATCAGAAAATCTGCTCTGGGCAATTACTCAGACACCGGATTCCGTTGCAATGCAGGTATTATCCAATCTGGGCGTTGATGTGCTGGAGATTAATCAGGGCATACTGACAGAACTCGAATCCATAAAAAACGAATAAATTTATATGTCAACTGACTCCGACCACGTAAGAGCCTGCACCTTCTTAGGCAAAGACAAACTCGGACAAACTACACTTCCAAAAAGAGCTTTCTGCCTACTATATTTGGTTTTCCGTTATAATAGCCTGCAAAATAACCGCCTCTGACCGGATTATTTTTTCCGTAAAAATTTGAATTAACAGAAGAATTAGACATGAAAGGATTTGTACTCTGGCCCTGCGCAAACGGGTTTACTGATGCGGGTCTGACTGAAGTAATGGCTGTAGACTTTGCCGGAGTAAGAGTCTTTGAAATTAATCCTAACAAATTTTGAATCATGCTAATCCTTTCTTGGACGGGGAAATTGGCTTTACAATATTGCTGACCGAATCCTAATTTACTAACATTTCTAATTATAAGAATAAATTAGAACCCGTCATATTTATTATAGTACATTATTAAATTTTGTTAAGCACTTTTTTGCAAAAATCACCCGAAATGCGTATGCATAAACGATTTATAAGTGTCAAAATAGTACAAATAGGAGAGAGAAAATGATTAAAAAATGTCCGTTTAATTTTGACGAATGCAATGCAGGATGCGCACTGTTCATTGCGCCGGATGAGTTGAATGAGTTTGTTTCAAACAGACTCTCGAGCATAGGTGTCTTTAACAGAAATACAGGCATGTGTTCTTTTAAACATCACGCTCTTGCAAAAAGCAGAGAAATTTTTGAAAAAAGCCAGTCAAATAAGTTTTAAAAAACACACACAGGCATAGATTTTTGTTCACTATACAAAAAAATATATTATACTGTTTAATATAGTGTCATTGCCAACAACATCAGGTGCAAGATGAGTGATTTAAGCCTCGGACAATTTTTAAAAAACGTTTTTGACTACAGCACGGGCAAACCTGTCCAGCAGCAGCCGGGCAAAGTTGCAAACGAAAATTTTCAGCGTGCGCAAAACGAAACAATGAAAATGGTGCAGCAAACAGCACAAAACATTACCCAAAACTTTGTGCAGCAGCAAAATATCCTGCAGACACAAATGATGCTGAAAGAACTCTCACGCACGGAACAATCCTGGCTGATGAAACACATGTTCGATTTTCCGGAAAATATTGCACAGCTGTTGGAACAAATTGTCACAAACGGCAAAACAGTTTCCGCACAGGAGCTTGCTTCTTTGATGAAACAGGAGCTTGATATTTCAAAAATCCTTGTTCTCCTGCAAACAAACGGCAAAACCGCTCTTGAAAAGGTTGCAAAAATGATTGCAACAATGAACCAATCAGGGATTTTTAACACACAGCAGCTAAAAGAAATGTCCGTGCTGATAAATGCCTGCATACCCGCAAACGATGCCAGCCAGACACAGATTTTAAAAAGTTTGATGATTATGTATCTTCCCTGGCTTCCCATAAATGAAAGCGTAGGGTTCAATTTTGGTGCAGATTCCGCACAGGAAGGACAAAAAGGTGCAGGCGAAGACACTATCACGATTTTGATTACCACAAAAACCTTCGGCCTTGTAAAAATATTTTTGTTTATGTCAGACAACGGCTGCAATATGGACATAAACTGTTCACAAGAATTTCCCAAAGACCGCTTTAACGAAGCGATAAAAGGCGAAAACGCTCTCCACCTCAACGAAGAGCCTGTCTATACAGTCAGAAAAACGCCCGAAGAAAACACTGCCTCGGAACTTAAGGTAGAATTTTCCAAATCAGCAAAAATCACACCGCAGCTGTTGATTATTGTCCACACAATTATCAAAATCGTCACAGAGTTGGACAATTCAGGCTCGCTTGCTGAAAAAAGAAAAGAAAACCTCTAAATTTCATATCGCAAAAGCCCTATAACTATATGAAAAATTTTGCTTCTAAATCTTTTTAATATAAAATTATTTATTATGGGATAAAAGAATAAAGGATAAAAAATGTCTGATAAAAAAGAATTTGAATTTAAAGATACCCTGAACCTGCCGAAAACTACTCTTGCCATGCGTGCAAATGCACCCGTAAGAGAGATAGAAATTCAAGATTTTTGGGAAATGCACAAGATTTATGAAAAAAACCTTGCACAAAGAAGCATTGACAACAAATTTGTACTCCACGACGGCCCGCCGTATTTGAGTTCTCCAAAAATCCATATCGGTACTGCTTTAAATAAAATTCTCAAAGATATTTTAACAAAATACAAAGCCCAATCAGGCTACTATTCACCATACGTACCGGGCTATGACGGACACGGTCTGCCTATCGAAAACGCTGTTGTAAAAACTATCGAAGGCGGAAGAGAAGCCGTTACAAAAGGTGAACTCAGAGCAAAATGCAGAGAGTTTGCTATGAAAAACCTGAAAGGTCAGGAAGAAGACTTCCGCCGTCTGGGTGTTTGGGGCAACTGGGAACATCCTTATGTAACGATTGATCCGGAAATCGAAGCCGAACAGGTAAGAATTTTTGGCGAAATGTATCAAAAAGGTTATATAGAAAAAGGGCTGAAACCGGTTTACTGGTGTCCTCACTGCGAAACCGCTCTGGCAGAAGCAGAGGTGGAATACGCTGACCATACATCTACTGCGATTTATGTAAAATTCCAGTTTGTTGCAGAAGATGAGGCTCTTATCTACAAAAAAGCCGGCGTAGAAACAGACAAAATTTTATCCGCTGTAATCTGGACAACTACTCCGTGGACAATTCCGTCCAACCTTGCAATAAGCGTAAATGACAAATTTGAATATTCGCTTGTTGAATACGTTGACGAAGTCTACCTCATCGCTTCGGAACTCGTTCCTTCTTTTGTAAAAGATGCAGAACTCAACGAAGCTGATATCAGAATCCTCGGAACAATCAAAGGCAAAGAGCTGGAAAACCTCAAAACACAACATCCGCTCTATGACAGATTCAGCCCGATACTGTGCGGCTCTCACGTTACACTGGATGCCGGTACCGGCTGCGTACACACAGCCCCCGGACACGGTCTGGAAGACTGGGAAGTATGCCAGAGATACGGTATAGAGGTACTTTCACCTCTCGATGCAAAAGGTGTATGGACTGACGAAATTCCTGATATGCAGGGCAAATACTACGAAGACGGAAACAAAATTGTCATCGAAAGATTGAACAAAGCTCTTGCATTGATTTCTCAAAAAGAAATCACTCACAGCTACCCTCACTGCTGGAGATGTAAAAAACCCGTAATCTACAGAGCAACACCTCAATGGTTTGTAAAAGTAGACAGATTCCGTCGTGCAGCATTAAGAGAAATAAGCAATGTTCAATGGATTCCCGCATCAGGCGAACAGAGAATTTCTAACATGGTAGAATCCCGCTCTGACTGGTGTATTTCAAGACAGAGAGTCTGGGGTGTGCCGATACCTGTATTCTACTGCAAAGACTGCGGACAGGAGATTGTTACACCTGCTACCATTGACAAACTCGCTCGCACTATCGAAAAAGAATCCTCTGATGTCTGGGTTAAAATGCCTGCAAAATACCTTTTGCCGACTGCGTTCAAATGCCCTCACTGCGGCAGCAGAAATTTTGCAAAAGAAAAAGACATCATGGATGTCTGGTTTGATTCAGGTATCACTCACAGAGCAGTAGTAGAAAAAAGACACAAAGAACTCGGACACCTGCCTGTAGAAATGTATCTTGAAGGTTCTGACCAGCACAGAGGCTGGTTCCAGTCCTCGCTGCTCACTGCTGTTGCAACATCAGGCAGAGCGCCTTATTTGACTGTTCTGACACACGGTTTTGTTCTCGACGGCGAAGGCCGCAAGATGAGCAAATCCCTCGGAAACACAGTTGCTCCTCAAGATATCATAAAACTCTACGGTGCAGACGTATTGAGGCTGTGGGCTGCTTCCGTTGATTACAGAAACGACGTAAAAATAGGCGAAACAGCTATAAAACAGATGGTAGAAATCTTCAAAAAGATGAGAAACACATCAAGATTTTTACTCGGCAACCTCTATGACTTTGACCCGATAGCAGATTATGTTTACTACAAAGACCTTAAAGCCATAGACAAATTTGCACTGCACAAGCTTAATACGCTTATTGCAAACGTTACAGAAGCATTTGACAATTACGAATTC
This sequence comes from Candidatus Gastranaerophilales bacterium, assembly GCA_944325885.1. Classification (GTDB taxonomy): domain Bacteria; phylum Cyanobacteriota; class Vampirovibrionia; order Gastranaerophilales; family Gastranaerophilaceae; genus Limenecus. The sequence continues at coordinate 38,963 of CALVBT010000007.1, forward strand.
TACAAATACTTCCAGCATTTGCAAAACTTTGCTGCAGCTGATTTGAGTTCTTTCTACCTTGATATTGTAAAAGACAGACTCTACACAGCAGGCAAAAAATCACTCTCAAGACGTGCATGCCAGACAGTATTGTATGAAATTTCACAAGCACTGACAAGAATGCTCGCTCCTGTTATGCCGCATCAGGCTGAAGACATCTGGCAAAATACTCCGGAAAAACAACAGGACGGACTTGAAAGTATTCTGCTTTCTGACTGGCCGATGACAAATGCAAAATGGGTAAACGAAAAACTCGAAGCAGAATTTTCAAAAATTCTTAAACTAAGAGAAATCGTTTCCAAAGCAATTGAGCCTCTGAGAGCAGACAAACTGGTCGGCAGCTCTTTAGAAGTTGCTGTTCACATTCAAGGCGGCGATGAAGCATTGCTCAAAAAATATGCAGACGAGCTGTCCAACATCTTTATTACATCGCAGGCATATTTGACAGACAAAAAACCTGCTCATGTCTTGAATGAATACAAAGAAGATGACTACACAATCTATGTAACAAATGCAGAAGGCGAAAAATGCGACCGCTGCTGGAAATACCGCAAACTCATCGACATCGGTGAACACGGAAAAATCTGTAAAGATTGTGTAAACGCAATAAACGGTAAAGACTAAATAAAAATAAATACAAAAAACAGGGTGAAGCTTTTTGCCGCACCCTGTTTTTTTAATTCTTATTTTTAGTTACTTTCACTTAAATCGTAGCAAAAGTAATGGCATAAAGTGCAACTATAGCAATAGCACTCAGCATTATCCAGCCGTTGATTACCGGATGCTGGTTTGCAAAAACATCTGCTATAGTAAACTTTCTTTCGCTAAAATCTGCTGAATTTGTTTTCATAATAAACACGCTCTTTTCTAATATCTTCTTTCTTAACTGAGTTTTGGATGGTTATAAATTTATTAATAGTCTACATGATGATTGTATCGTTTTTAGATTCATTTACATCAACTGTTTATATTATTTAATTACAATCTCAGACAGCCCCTACTCCTACGGTAGGATTGTTTTTATCAGTGTAAGTATTAAAATATCTATGATTAAAATAATTATAATGAGATGTTTATATGAGAAAAATTCAACTTATTAACCTGCTTGCAGACACATTTTCGTCTTCAAAAGTAATCAACCTGCTGATTTTTATAACATTTGCAATAGTTATGACAGCAGCACTCGGAGCCAGATATTATCTGTTCCAGAGCATAATAGCCGATGACGGCACGAGCAAACGTGACATTGTTGCGCCAAAGACAATAAAAGTCATCGATACTTTTAAGACCGAACAAAACAAAAAAGAAATCGCCCAGAAGGTAGAGCCTATCCTCACTCCGGCAGAAGATTCTTATATAAAAAACAACTATGCAATGCTCGTAAAATCTATTGAACAAATCAGAGCAAAACAAACAAACTACACACAAAAAAAAGAGGAAATGAGCCTGCTGTTTGACTTTGAAAACAACAGCTACAAAGATTACATCCTCAATTATCTGATAAATTCTAACGACGAAAGACTGCACAATACCCTTACAAAAGCGGCAAAAACACTATCTAATGTACTCAATCAAGGTGTTACGGAAAAAGACTTTGAAAAGAACAACCTTTCTTCTCTTATCTTGAGAAACACCCACTTTGAAACATCAAAAGGAGAAATCCGTGTTATTTCCGCACTGTTAGAACAGGTCATTGTGCCTAACATGGTTTTTGACGAGGCAGCGACAGAGCTTGCCAAAAAAAATGCGATAAACTCCATTGCACCTACAGTCGTAAAATTTGAAAAAGGCGACAAAATTGTCTTTGCAGGCGAACCTGTCACCCGTGTGAAAAAAGATGCACTGCAAAAAGCAGGATATAACATTCTGGAACTCAACACAAAAGGTGTAATCGGTATATTCGCCCTCGTGTGCATGGGTGTTATTACATTTATGTATTACCTTTTGTATTACGAAAAACAGTTTGTCACAAAGAACTACCTTTCCGTAATAGGGCTTCTTGCCATACTGATGTCTGCTCTGGCGGCTGTTCTGCCTGCGGGGGCATCGTTCTATTTTCTGCCGTTTCCGGCAATTGCTGTATTGATTGCTGTTTTTACAAACTCCAGAGTCGCAATCAACACAACAACTATTTTGATTACAATAATTTCACTTGTGGAACAAATTCCTATACAACCTGCTGCAGTGTTTATCATTGCATGTCTTGTTGCTTCCATATCAATATCAAAAGTACGCTATTCAAGAAGATTTGACCTTATCAAAATCGGCGGCGAAATCGGTTTTTCAATGCTGTTTTTGATACTGATTATTTATTTAATAGAAAACTCAATAAATCCTATAGATTCCGTCTTTGTCTGGACAAACACAATCATAGGTACAGCCAACGGCCTTTTGTCAGGGATTATTGTTCTCGGTATTATTCCGCTTTTTGAAAGCATGTTCAAACTGGTCACTCCGTATGGACTGGCAGAACTCGCTGACAACAACCAGCCGCTTTTAAAAAGATTGCAGTTTGAAGCACCGGGGACTTTTGCACACTGCCTTATGGTAGCAAATCTCTGCGAAACAGCAGCAGAAGCAATAGGTGCAGACCCTGTTCTCGCCCGTGTGGGTGCGCTTTATCACGACATAGGAAAACTGAAACGTCCTTTGTTCTTTGTAGAAAACCAGACATATTTCGGTATTGAAAACCCTCACACAAAACTCAATCCAAGATTGAGCAAAATGGTAATCACTGCCCATCCAAAAGACGGTATTGACCTGGCAAAAGAGTATGGACTTCCTCCTGTTGTCCAGAACTTTATCATTCAACACCACGGTGACTCCATAGCCAGCTATTTTTACAATCAGGCAAAAATGGAAGAAGGCGCAGACAAAGTTACGGAAGAACAATTCCGTTACACAGGCCCTCGCCCGAATATGAAAGAAACAGCTATTCTTATGATTGCAGACTCTGTAGAATCTGCTTCAAGAACACTAAAAGAACATTCACAAGAAGAAATTGACGGAATGATTAACAAAATCATCCAGTCAAAACTCAATGACGGCCAACTCTCTGACAGCCCGCTGACACTCAAAGACCTGAAAACAATTGCTACTGTGTTCAGCAAAAACATCAGAGCAGCTCACCACCAGCGTATAAAATACCACGAAAACATTATTCAGGAGCTTGAAGAAAAAGCACTGAAAAAGAAATTTGTTGCTCCGGACAAAATCATTACGGACAACGAAGAAAAAATTGAAAAGAAAATCCAAAAACATCTTCAAAAGTCTGAAGCAAAACAACCGGAAGAAAAAAAAGATAACAATGACAACGAAAAAAGAGATTAACATCTTTATAGAAAATGCTTACGAAAACTTTGAATCACTGCCTGACCTGTCAGAAATGACAAAAGCAGCTGTCAAAATGACTGAGTATTTTCTATCAAAAAAAGATTGGGTACAAAATTCATGCCTTGAGGGATATGATTTTGACCTGTTGTATTTTGATGTTGTGCTGACAGACGACGAAAAAATCCACGAGATAAACAAACAATACCGTCAAAAAGATGCGCCTACGGATGTTATTACTTTTGCAATGTTTGCAGACAGCCCGAAAGAAGAAAGATTTATCTTTAACAATGAAATAAACCTCGGAGAAATAATCATCTCACTGGATACCGCACTGGCACAATCAAAAAACGAATGCCACGAAAACAAAACTTTTAAAGACGAATTATATTTCCTGCTTGCCCATGGTATACTACATTTGTTAGGATATGACCATCAGGATGAAACAACACTAAAACACATGTGGAATCTCCAGCAGGAGATGATAGAAAATCAAGGGAATTAAGGATATGTCAAAGTTTACTTCAGGGGGATATAAAAAGAGTCTGTCTTATGCGCTGCAGGGGTTGAGCGTCGCATACAAATCCCAGAGAAATTACAGATTCCATCTTTTTGTCGGATTTCTGGCAATTGTCGGCGGAATAATTTTAAACTTTAAATGTATCGAATACTGTGTACTTATCCTTGCTATCAGTTTTGTTATTACTGCAGAACTTTTTAACTCGGTAATTGAGTTTGCTCTTGATGCGCTTTACAAAAACAAATACTCAAAAATGGTCAAAATGGCAAAAGACCTCTCAGCAGGAGTTGTACTCATTGCCGCAATGACAAGTATTCTCATAGGGCTTATGCTCTTTGGCCGCAAGCTTTTGATAATGTTTTTGTATTAATACTCAGGGAGCCTGCAGGTCAACTTGTCGAGTATTGTCCTGCCTTTGAGCATTTGTTTCCATTTTTTCAGTTCTTTGCCTGAAAGTTCCAAATACGAAAAATAAGAATCCAGCGACCATAGCCTGTATGCGCCTGTTCTGTCGATTCTTCTTTTGCATTCGGCAAGATTTGTCATAGCCTGTGTTTTGTTTACATCAATAAAAAAGCGAAGACCCTTTTGCACTATAACAGGGACAATGTCCGTAAATTTTATCTCACTAGTTCTGACATCAAATTTTTGTTTAACAAGTTTGTTTAAATCTTTAAAATGTTTTATCTCTAACAAATCTTCTTCTATAGGCAAAAAGCCCATTTTTGTATGATACAAAGTTGCATGAGCAAGTGATTGTCTTGGAATTTTTTTTATCCCGAGCTGCAATGCCCGTTCTATTTGTATCTGGTCAAGCCTTATACCAACACCCAAATACTGTTTGCTAAAATTATCCATTTGACCCGACATCATGGAAAAAGAACCGTTTTTGTGCCGTTTTATGGAAAAAGTTTTTTCTCCTATTGGAATGCCAAATTCGTCTACTATTGTATATGTTTCTTCAACAGCATTTTCATAGGTTTTGCTCGGGCTTGATTTTACAACGACCTTCGCCTGAACAGGCCCGCCGGTTTGTGCATCTTTCAGATATATAGTATCCGGCCGTCCGCCCTTATACTGAAAAGTATCGCCGAGCATTTCAAACAGTGTTTTTGAATGAAAAACAGTTTCTTTTTTCATTTTCAAATAATTTTGTGACGACTCTTGAGCAAGCCCCGCCAGCTTTGGTCTTATTATTGATGTTATTGTTCCGGAAAAATTAATCATTACAAAAAGTATAACGCTGTAATAAAAAAATTTTGCTATTTAATTTATTACATACAAAAGCTCTGTTAAAAAATTTAACAGAGCTTTTTGTTGTTAAACCTATGCTTTAGATATTTTATGAACAACCGGAATATCCGCAGTTCAAGCAGATAAAGCAGCCTTCGCCATAGCCGAGAACGGCTCCGCATTCGGGGCATTTATGTTCTTCACCCACGTGTTGAGCTTCCGGCAAATCTGCTTTTGGTTCTTCTATTGCTTTGATTTCTGGCATTTTCTTAGCATCTTTTTTCTCAAGGTTCATTGGCTGGAACTGTCTTGAGTTGTTACGATAAACAGTAATGCCTTTCAAATTGTTTTCGTAAGCCAAAAGATAAGAATCTGCAACATCCTGTTTTGTGGCATTTTCTTCAAAGTTTACTGTTTTAGAAACAGCGTTGTCAGTATGCAGCTGGAATGCAGCCTGCATTTTTACATGCCAGTAAGGAGAAACATCGTGAGCGCAAACAAAGATTCTCTTAGCTTCTGCGGGAACTTCGTCGCAATGAGCCAGAGTTCCGTCAATAGAAATCTTTGTCATAAGCTCATCAGAATAGAAGCCGTGTTTTTTAGCATAAGCTTCAAAAATCGGGTTAACTTCTACGAGTTTTGTTCCGTCCATTACGTCACGGATAAATACAAGGCCGAACAACGGTTCTACACCGCCTGATGCACCGGCAATCATAGAAATTGTACCGGTCGGAGCGATACAAGTAGTTGTAGCGTTTCTGATACCGTATTTTGCAATTTGTGCATCCAAATCAGCCCACATTTCATCAGTGATGATGCCTGCTGATTTGCCCTGATATTTATAAGTTAAAAACGGTTTTCCGTCCTTGAACACACCGTCATACACGCTGCCTTTAAAGTTGCCGAATCTGCCTCTTTCTTTAGAGAGTTCGATTGATTTTACTTTTGACTGGTAATCAATAAATTCCATAATCTGAGAAGCGAGCTTTGTACCTTCTTCAGAGTTGTAAGCAATGCCGAGTTTCATAAGCATATCAGCCCAGCCCATTACGCCGAGACCGATTTTACGGTTGTTTTGAACCATTTCTGAAATCTGAGGCAGAGGATAATTGTTGATAGCAATAACGTTATCCAAAAAGTGGATAGCTGTTTGTGTTGTTTCTGCCAGTCTGTCCCAATCAACAGAGTAATTTCCTTCACTGCCTTTGAGCATCAGTCCAAGGTTTATAGAACCGAGGTTGCAGGCTTCGTAAGGCAGAAGAGGAACCTCACCGCAAGGGTTTGTAGATTCGATTTCGCCAATCAACGGAGTCGGATTGTCAGAGTTCATATTGTCGATAAAGATGATACCCGGTTCACCGTTTTTCCATGCACCTTCTACAATCAGGTCGAACACTGCTTTTGCATTCAGCTTGCCGACAGGCTGTTTTGTTCTCGGGTGGATAAGTTCGTAGTCTGTACCTGCTTTCAATGCTTCCATAAACTTGTCTGTAATAGCAACAGAAATATTGAAATTGTTCAGCTTAAAGTTGTCAGACTTGCAGTTGATAAAATCTAAAATATCAGGGTGGTCAATTCTCAAGATACCCATGTTTGCGCCACGTCTTGTGCCGCCTTGTTTTACGGCTTCAGTAGCAGCGTTGAATACTTCCATAAAGCTGACAGGGCCGGAAGAAACACCCATTGTAGAACGTACAACGTCGTTTTTAGGTCTTAATCTTGAGAAAGAAAAACCTGTTCCGCCGCCTGATTTGTGTATCAGAGCAGTGTTTTTAACTGTTTCAAAAATACCTTCAAGAGAATCTTCAACAGGCAATACAAAACAAGCTGCCAGCTGGCCCAGTTCTCTGCCTGCGTTCATCAATGTAGGTGAATTAGGCATAAAGTAGCGTTTTGTAATAAAGTTATAAAATTCTTTTGTTGATTTGTTAACTTCCTCTTGAGTTGCACCGAATTTTTTGTCAGCTTCCGCAAGAGTAGAAGCAACTCTCAAAAACAAATCCTCGGGTCTTTCTGTAGGATTGCCCTGTGCATCTCTTTTTAAGTATCTTTTTTCCAAAACTTTAATTGCGTTTTGGGACAAGTTAAGTTTTTCTTCCGTACAGTCCACTGTAATATCTCCCCAAATCTAATAACTAATTTTGCTTAACTTATATTGTATAATAGAAAAACCATGACAATGCAGTCATGGTCTATAGTTTGTTACAATTTACAATATTATATAAAAATTACCAGCCGGCACCCTGCTGCATAACCTGATGAGCAAGCGTATTTGAATCCATTTTATTAATCAAGAATTCAAGCTCCTGAGTAATTTTTTGCAATTGTTCGTTAAATTCTCTTTGTGAAGCAGGCGGATTTTGCTGCAGGGTTCTTACATCCTGCACGCATTTGTTAAGCGAAACATTTGTAAATGTTTCGGGATTAAAATATGACCTGCCGCCGACAGAAGCGAGCTGTCTGGCATTGTCCAAATCAGCCATAAGTGCCTGTGTCATATATCTGGCATAAGATTTTGAAATCAATGCTTTTTCTCGACCGCTGATATTGTGGCCGGATGACATGACAAGATATTTTGAATCCATCAAATTGCGGTTGAACGGATTGTTGCCTGCTTCTTGAAGATTTTCGATTTTGCCCTGATTTGCGAGAGTACCCTGCACGCTGTGCAAGAAATCTGCGCATATTTGTGCAACAGGAATATCGTCACCATGTTTTTTGATGTATTCTCTTACATCAAAATTTTGTACAGCAGTATCAAGTGCGGAATAAATTTTGTTTAAATCACCTCTGTTGCCGGTTGTATAACGCAATTCACGTTTTAAATCACGGACATAGTCCTTGATTTCTCTGTTAATATTTCTTACGGCAGAAGAATTTGGTCGGCCTGTCCAGTTTTTGGTATTGTGAATCATCCCCTGAGGAAGACCTACATCACCTGCAGCATAAAACAATCTGTGCTGATTTCTGCTCACTTCAAATCTGTTGGCAAAAGATTCATGCCATCTAAAATCATGCGGCCCCATCGCCCCCATCGCTCCCAGCATATTGCCGTGGCCAAAAGGCGGCTGACCGACGGGTCTGCCCAGACCTGCGGAAAATCTAACCACATCAGCAATTTGTTGACCGTCTGTATAACGCAACATACCAAGTATTTCACCCTTAGCCTGATTGATTCTTTGCTGAACCTTTCTCGGATCTGTTTCGTATTCTATGCCGGCCAGCACTTTCATTGCAGATCTGTACTGCGGTCTGTTCTGATAATCAGGAACAAGTGCTTTCAGCATTCCGATTGATGTTTCATCATTCAACATCTGGCTTACGATAAAATCTGCTGTTTTAGTTTTAAGCTGATTTTCTTCTCTGCTGTTTATATAACTGCCGCTTTGAGAAAATACGGAGTTTGCAAAACGGGCAGAATTGTACAAATCAGCATATTTGTCGCCTCTGTCTGCAGCATCATTAATTATTGCACCGGAAACTGAAGGTCTGCCGCCCGGCGGATTGCTGCTGATTGTTCCGACAATTTTGTTTATATTGCTATGGTTTAAGAGTCTTTCGATTTGATTTTTGGCTTCTTCCACAGCTCTTTTTACTTCTGCGGGATTGTTTCCTCCTTCTGCAGCGTCAAGGAGTCTTGCTGCATTTCTGTATTCCGGATAGCTTTCAAAATAAGGATTTATTTGATTTAACAAATCAATATTGTCCTTTAACATTTGATTGACTATATAATCCGCAGCACTGTCTTTTATATTTTTTGCCTCGGCAGAGCTTATACCGCTGCCATATCTGGACAACCAGCTTTGAGAATCCTGAACAGTATTGTACAAATCTGCATATTTTGCCTCGCTGCCGCTTTTTTCATTTCTTATAATATTCGAAGAGGCCTGTCTGCCACGTTCCATTTGTTCAACTTTTTGCTGCGCAAACATGCCGAACTCCTGCACAACATCTGACATAACAATAGAACGTTCGCCCTTCATTTCATTCATATATCTGGCAATAAACTCTTCATCTATACTGCCAAGAAAAGATTTTACCTCCTGTGCTGACACATTCGGATTCTGTCTTTCATAATTTTGAGCATAAACTTCAATATATTTTTCCAGCTCTCGTTTCAAGGTGTTTGCATTGTTGGCAATTTCCTCTTTCATACCGTTTTTTCTTGCAGCATTATAATTACGTTCCGTGTCACCGCTCATCAAACGTATGTCTACATTTTCTTCGTCCTGTGAATCACCGTTTATAACGTAATCGTTGCCCTGTTCCTGTTCAAGAAGCTTCTGGTATTCTTCCAAATCAACATACTGGACGTTCTTAATAAACGGATTAAAATTTACTGACCCTGCCATAGATTTCTCCGATTTTTATTTTATTTTTGTTCCCTGTAATCATGTATACGGCAGGGTTTTAGATAAACTTTAGGTTTTATTACAGCCCGATTTACAATCCTTAATATTTGATATAGTCAACTGACTCCGACTACTTGTAGAACCTGTGCAATTGACAAGTCCGTTTTGTTAAACAAGTCCGGCACAGCCAACAAGTGCATGGGGTCACTTCCAAAGCTACAAACTGAACCGCCTCAGACATAAATATAGACAAACAAAAAAAACGGCTCATCTTTCGAAGAGCCGCCGGAATGAAAATTGCTTTACATTCCCCGTCTAATGTAGTGTGTGTGAAGTGTGAAGTAAATGAAGTGAAGTAAATTAATGAAGTAAGTAGTAAGTCTTTGATTAGCTTTTTAAGCTTTGTGGTTTGTTTTCTCTTTTCTCTATATCTCTAATATGTTGTGGTTTATGTGGTTTAACCTTTGTCTCTATCTCTTTTTATCTCTCGTACTTATATAAACAAATTTTGATATAAAAAATTGCTATATTGGAGTCATAAAAAGTATATATCTGTTACATAACTTAACATTGCAGATAAAAAACAAGTCAAAACTGCCTCAAAAAGGCAATATTAAACACTCATCTCAGTTGCCGAAAATAGTCATTATCGCAAGTATCACATTCCCGAGCAAATCAAATATACCCATCAGAATATTTAACCCAAATCACTTATTGCTGTTTTGCCGAATTTTGCACTCAAATCATCAATATGATGCAAAAGATACAAACAAGGCTCCAAGTCCTTTTCGCCAAGGTCAACGATTGCGCCCCATTCACTGCGTCCGTGGTGGGCTGCTATCATTTTTGCAACAGTTTTAAAGCCGTTGGCCATACATGTTGAAAATCCCCACTGCGAATGCGTGAGCCATTCTTTTGGAAATTCCTCGTCATATTCTATGAGTCCTGATTCTTCATCAATTTTGTATTCAAAAATCTTGCCGAAGTCATGCATTATACACGCTGCATATATCTGGGATTTGTCCACTTTTTTATACATTACGGACATAAGAGTTTTTGCAATTTCCAGACACTCAAAAGTATGCTCAACCAGCCCGCCCAGATAATTGTGGTGCATGAGTCTGGCTGCAGGAGAAATTTTGAATTCTTTTTCATATTCAAACAATAAAGAAGAAACAAACTGTTTCAATTTTTCGTCTTCAATTTCGTTTGCATATTCGATAACAGCATTGAACAGAGCATCTCTTTGAGCTTCATCCAGACCTATTTTTGCCTCGCTGACAAGTTCGAGATTGGAAATAAGGCAGTTATTATATTTTTCGTTATAAGAGCCGCCGAGGATTTTTACGTGATTGCCGGTGCGAAAAAGCTTGCTGTCCAGTCTGTTAAGAGCCTCTTCCCACAGTATGCAGTTTAGCAAAGACCCGTCCCCCAGATTTTTAAGCTGAAGTTTTCCCATTTTAGTGCCGGCTTTTGTATCCCCGACTGAGAATATCACTACTTCGTAAGTTTGAGTCAAATCTAACATAATATACCTTTCTCTAATCCCGACGGTTTTCTATTATTCTAACATCAAAGATAAATTTTAATGTGTAAATGTGAAAGAATTGTAAATAATCTGCCGAAAAAATGTACAACATGCAGTGTTTCATAATACAATTTTAAGAAGATAAATTAATATCAAACGGGGAGAAAAAGAGTTTTGATTAAAAAAGCAATGGTTATGGCAGCAGGCGTAGGATCCAGACTAGACCCTCTTACACAAAAGATACCAAAACCGCTCGTCCCTGTTTTGAACAAACCGGTAATGGATATTCTGCTGCAAAAACTCAAAAACTTTGGTGTAGAAAAAGTTATTGCAAACACACACTATCTCGGCGAACAAATCCAAAACCGCTACAGCGAAAATTCTCCGGTTGATATTGAGTTTTCGTTTATACACGAAACAGAACTCTCAGGCACTGCCGGCGGGGTCAAAAAATGCGAATCGTTTTTTGATGATGTTGAGGATTTTATTGTAGTGAGTGCTGACGGGCTGCACGATGCCGATATCGAAAAGGTTGTCCGTTCTCACTTTGAATCAGGCTGCATTGCCACAATGGCAATTGTAGGTGTTGAACACGAAGAAGTTTGCAAATACGGTGTCGTTGTCCCTTCAGAAAATCATACTGTTTTGGAATTTCAGGAAAAACCCTCGCTCGATGAAGCAAAAAGCAACTTTATCAACACAGGGATTTATGTTTTTAACAAAAGGATTTTTGACTTTATTCCAGAAGGACAAAAATATGATTTTGCCAGAGATGTGTTCCCTTCTCTTCTTGAAGCGGGCGAAAAAATCAATACTTACAGAATCTATTCTTACTGGTCAGACATTGGTACAATAGACCAGTATATCCAGTCCAACAAAGATGCGCTTAACAGAAAAGTTATGACACCCGAGCCGAATATTATGCGCAAATACGAGGCTGTTTACTCTGTCGGACACAATTGCAAAATCGACAAATCAATAAAATTTGTAAACAACGTCATCATCGGCAACAACTGCAAAATAGGCAAAAATGTAACCCTTGATGATGTAATCCTCTGGGACAACACGGTTGTTGAGGACAATGTAGAGCTGAAAAGAGTCGTATCTGCGAACAACAATGTTTTCAAATCTTCCATAGAAGGCAAAGAAGAATGGAAGGTAATCGGCCCTGACAGTGTGATTGAAGCAAGTTTAGTTTAAGAAAATAAAAAAGGAAGCACGAAACAATGATAATAATAATGGAGCCAAAAGCCACTGTAGAACAAATTAACGCCGTAAAAAGATATATGGAAAACAAGGGCTTTAAAATTGTTCTGAACCATGGCGATGTAATGACTGTCCTCGCTGCAATCGGCGACAAAAGACTTATTGAACCGCAGTCTGTGGCTTCATTTGAGGGTGTCAGAGAGGTAAAACTTATACAAGAACCGTACAAACTCGCCTCTCGTGAATACAAAGAAGAAGACACGGTAATAGAATTTAAAAACGGAGTAAAAATCGGCGGGCTGGAAAGACCTGTTATGATGGTAGGCCCCTGTTCCGTTGAAAAAGACTTTAACTGGCTTATGGAAGTAGCACAGGCAGCAAAAGAAATGGGCTGCGAATTTTTAAGAGGCGGAGCTTTCAAACCCAGAACCTCACCCTATGACTTTCAAGGACTCGGTGAAAAAGGGCTGCAATATTTAAAAGAAGCAGCGGAAAAAACAGGGCTGCTCGTTGTTTCAGAAGTAATGGACACGGCTGATGTTGACATGTTTTGTGACTATGTGGATTTGATACAGATAGGCGCACGCAACATGCAGAACTTTAAACTACTCAAAGCAGTAGGGAAAGCAGGCAAACCCGTGCTTTTAAAAAGAGGGCCTGCTGCAACTATCAGAGAGTTTCTCCTAGCTGCAGAACACATAATGGCAAACGACAACGACAAAGTCATACTTTGCGAAAGAGGGATAAAAGGCTTTGATTCTACGTTTACAAGAAACACACTCGATATTGCGGCAATACCAATCATCAAAAAATACTCTCACCTGCCTGTACTCGCTGACCCGAGCCACGGCACAGGCCGCAGATATCTCGTTGAGCCGATGAGCAAAGCCGCTCTGATTGCCGGCGCAAACGGGCTTATGATAGAAATTCACAACGACCCTGACAATGCTTCTTCTGACGGAGCGCAGAGTCTGAGCCTGCCTATGTTCAAAGATGTTCAAAGACGTCTGAACAAACTTATCGGCAGGATTGACTATGACAACAAAGTTTTGAAAGCAGAATTGAAAAAAGCATCAAAAGTTTAAAAAATGAAAAATTATGCAGACACAAAAGAAAATCGAAGAATATATAGCTGCCGCAACAATAACGGCAGCGAAATGAACCCTGTTTACAATCTGCTGTCGGATTTTTATTTTAAATCTTACGCTTATGAAAAGGTCATGAAATATTAAATCAGTTTGTGCATAAGCAAGGACACATCAAACATTACAGGAAAATTCATCTATATGACGGATATTCTCACAATAAAAAGTGTGGAATGATATTATATGAAATCTAAGAATTGGGGATAGTATGAATTTTTCGGCAATATTTGCACTTTTTGCAGCTGTATTTTTAATACTTCTGTCGCACAGGGCTGACGGAGCTTCTATGGTTTCATTGCTGCAGCCTTCGGCAATAATGATAGTTCTGGGCGGAACTTTTTGCGCTGCAATAGTAAACTTCAAACCCTCAACTCTTATGACTGCCCTAAAATCAGCTTCCGAAGTCTTTATGGACAAACAGCCCTCTCAAATAAAAGTTATTGACGAGATTATTTATCTGGCGCATCAGGCCAGAATCAAAGGTCTGTTTTCTTTGAACAACCTTGTTGAAAATATTCAAGACCCGTTCTTAAAAAGAGGGGTTCAACTCTCCATTGATTTCAACAATCCTCAAATGATTTATGACATATTAAAAGCCGAAATTTCTTACGACGAAGAAGAAGAGCTGATAAACTCAAGAGTTTTTGAGGCACTGGGCGGATATGCGCCTACTTTTGGTATTGTGGGTGCGGTTTTCGGGCTTATACAAATCATGGGCTACATACAGCAGCCTGACATTCTGGCGCAGGGTATTGCGGTGGCTTTTGTTTCCACGCTGTACGGCGTAGGGTTTGCAAACCTTTTATTCCTGCCTATTGCAGGGAAACTAAAAATGAACACAAGAGAAAAAATTCTCTTAAAAGAAGTTGTGCTGCAGGGTATTGTTTCTATCCAGATGGAAGAATCTCCAATGGTTATTGAAGAAAAACTCCTTGCGTACTTAAAATACCACAACAGAAATCACTCCATTGAAAACAGAAAGCAAGACAGCATTTACAGCAGATAGGGCAAAACATTCCAAATGAATAACGATTATTACTCAAATTCACAAGACTACATCAACCGCTGGGTAATCTCCTATGCGGATTTTGTCACAATGCTTCTGGCATTGTTTATGGTAATGTTTGCAACAAGCTCCATGGGCGATTTAAAAGTAAAAGATGTTAACAAGTCGATACAAAAAGTCTTTAATGCTCAGAGTGTAACAACAAACACAAAAGACACGGAAAATGTTAAGAATGTTGAAACACAACAAGACCCCCAAAGCACTTTTGACAATACCGGAAAAACAATACTGGACGGCAATAACGGGATACTGGATACAGAAACTGTTCTGCAAAAAATGAAACAGCTTGAAAATGACACAGAACTTCAAACAAGCGTAAAAGTCCTGAAAACAGACCGTGGCGTGGTAATAAGACTTAATGACACTATGCTTTTTGACACCGGTTCTGCTATAATAAAACCACAGGCAAAAGCTACTCTGGATAAAATTTCTTCTTCACTGGCAAGTTTTGAAAATCCTGTATTGATAGAAGGTCATACGGATTCTATGCCGATAAGAACAGAAAAATATCCGTCAAACTGGGAACTGTCCACAGCAAGAGCAACAAACATAATCAAATATCTTACACAGGCGCACAAATTCCCGCCGAGCAGGCTCTCAGCCGTCGGCTACGGCGAATACATGCCGGTTGAACAAAATACAACACCTCAAGGACGTGCAAAAAACAGAAGAGTGGATATAATAGTATTAAGTTCGGATAAAAAATAAAGTTGGAGAACAAAAATGGCAAAACCTACACAGGCAAAAGAACCTGATAATAAAGAAAAAGATAAAAATGAAGGCGGAGGCGCAAATTCAATACTGATTAACGTCATTACAACGACTATTGTTTGTATAATCTTTATTGGTGTAAACTATTTTCTTCAATCAAATCTTTTGACAACACAGCTTCAATCCATTACTGCAGAACAAAATGCAGACGAAGATATGGAAAATCTGGACAAACCCGAAAAGGGTATTGTTCTCGATTTGGGCGATTTTACAATGAACCTCAGCGACATAGAGCCGAGAAGATACCTGAAAGCCAATGTTGCCATTGAGATTACAAATCCGGAACCCGATCCGACACAACAGGAAGAACAACCAAAAGCATCAGGCGGTCACGGCGGCCATGGCGAAGCTGCCCCTGCTGACCCGAAAGCTGCAATAGTAGCAGAAATGGAACAATACAAACCGGCTATCAGAGATGCTGTCATCACTGTTTTGACCAGCAAAACCTCTGACGAACTTGCTTCTACAGCCGGAAAAGAGCTTGCCAAACAACAGATTGCAGAAGCCGTAAACGGTATCTTTGACGGAGAAAGAGAAGTCATAAGAGTAAGTTTCGGCCAGTTCATAATGCAATAAAAACAAAAAAGGGAGAGGTAAATGTCTGATTCTGGAAACAGTTCTAAATCAGCAAATATGAATATAGACGATTCGTTCCCGATGGATAATTTCTTGAAGGGTTTTGACGAAGTTGATGAACATAAAAAGGGTTATAAACTCTACAACTTCAGACGTCCTGACAAATTTTCAAAAGACCACTTAAGAGGGCTTCAGGATATCCACAGAGAATTTTCCAGACAGCTTGCCCTTGTTTTGACGGCATATCTGCGTATGCATTTAGAGGTTGATGTAGTTTCTGTTGACCAGCTTACTTATGACGAATTTATGCGCTCCGTGCCGAACCCGATTTCTATTGCAATTTTTGAACTCAATCCGCTGCCGGGACAGATTCTTCTCGGTATAAGTTTTGAGGTTCTGTCCAGTATAGTAGACAGAATGCTAGGCGGTGTGGGTGCTGTGGAGATAAAACCCAGAGAACTTACGGATGTTGAAGAATCTTTGCTCAAAAAGATGATAGAGCGCACCATCCAGACTCTTGCCGATGCTTGGTCGCATGTTATCCCTGTAGAAAGCAATTTGATAGGACTGGACAACAATTATTCCGGTATTCAGGTAGCGACCCCCGGTGAAATCGTTGCTCTTATTACTTTAGAGGTTCATATTTCGGGCAAACACTACGGGCTTATAAGTTTGTGTTTTCCATATCCTGTTTTGGAAAATATTCTGTCACAATTAACAACACAGCACATCTTCCAGACAAAAGGTATCATTGCAACAAGTGAAGAAAGACAAAAAATGATTGAAAAACTGGACACTTCTCTTGTTGATATAAACGTTCTTTTCGGGCAGACAGATATTACAATGCAAGAATTTCTTGATTTAAAAGAAGGTGATGTATTAAAATTGGATAATGCTGCCACCGAAGACCTTATTGTAAAAGTGAACGGAGAACGAAAATTTTACGCACGTCCGGGCAGAATAAAGGACAAAATCTGTGTAAAAATCACAGACAGATACGATTACTACATTGACGCATTAAAAAGATATTTTTAGAAAGGATTTTTCATGTCAGACGATAATATGCAAAATGATGATTTAAATAAACCGGCATCAGACAGCGATAATATCAGCGGTGTAAATCCTGCTATGAATAATAATGCTGATGTGGAACAAAATACAGGCATCCCGCCGATAAGTCCGACCGGGCCGGAGCCTATAAATTTAACACCAATGGAGCCTAATGATGTAAATGCAGGAGCTGTTGATTATGATTTTACAAACCTGCAGCCTGAGGCTCATCCTGAAAATCCGGCACAAAATCCTCATTATGAAGAACAGCATGAGGTAAAACTCGACCAGACACAAAACAGCGACCCTGTGACTGTAAGACCTGTTGAGTTTACGCCTTTTGACAGCTACACACCGACAAACACAGACACAAACAAAAACCTCGAGCTTTTAATGGATATCAAGCTCGAACTGACTGTAGAACTCGGACGCTGCCAGCTGCCTGTCAAAAAAGTTCTTGAACTTACCAGAGGTTCTATTATTGAACTGGACAAAGTAGCCGGAGAATCCGTAGAACTTTATGCAAACGGCAAACACGTTGCCAACGGCGAGGTTGTTGTTATAGAAGACAACTTTGGCCTGCGTATCACAAGCATCACAGACCCGGAAGAAAGAGTAAAAGGTTTATAAATTTATAAATAAAAATTTTAACCTTCAAAAATCCTTCTTAAAACACCTTGATTCTGCTTTAAGAGATTGTCTGCTTCTTCAAAAGAAAGTCCGTACAATATAAACAATACAGCGTGTTTTGTATTATAGCCGTTTGATTCCAGTACGTTTCTGGCTGTCATTTCACGGCAGCCGCAAATTTCAGAAACTATTGTTACTGCTCTTCTTTTCAGCTTGCTGTTGGTAGGTTTTACATCAATCATAAGGTTGTGATAAGTTTTGCCTATCTTTACCATGGCGGCTGTGGAGAGCATATTCAAAATCATTTTTTGTGCGGTGCCGGCTTTCATTCTGGTTGAGCCTGAAATAGCCTCTGCACCTGTTTCCGCACAGATAAAGCAGTCAGCGTATTCTTTTAGTTTTGCATCAGGATTTGATGTGATTACAATAGTTTTACATTTTTTTATTTTTGCAACTTGCAAAAATTTGCATACATACTTTGCATTGCCTGAGGCAGAAATTCCGACAACCGTATCCGTGTTGCAGATATCATATTTGTCAAAATCATACAGAGCCATTTCTTCCGAGTCTTCGGCACCTTCGATAGCCTCTCTCAATGCTCTGTCACCGCCTGCGATAATACCCTGCACCATATCAGGCGGCACGCTGAAAGTCGGCGGACACTCGGACGCATCCAAAACGCCCAGCCTTCCGCTTGTACCTGACCCGACATAAAACAATCTTCCGCCATGAAGAAAATTCCTCACAATAATATCAACGGCTTTTGCTATCTGAGGAATACATTTTTTCACAGCCTCAGCAACCTTCATATCCTCGTTATTAATCATAACGAGCATGTCATAAGTCCCGACCAGATCTATATTAAACGTATCACGATTTATGTGTTCGGTTGCTGTTTCATTATTCATAAGATTTCCCGTATCTGGTTTTTGCTGAAAACTAATAGGATACTATACCCATAATAACTCTTTTTTTTGCTCCTGTACAGGTGGGAAGGTTGTTAAATTTCTTTTCAATGGTGCAAACCCCCAGTATAGCAAAGGCTAAGGCTTCTTTAAATTTGTCATCAATTCCAAAATCACTGTGCGTTTTGAGTTCTATACCGCTGCCGAGATATTGTTTTAAAAATTTTTTCATTGTAAGGTTGTAAACCCCGCCGCCGCCAAGGACTACCTGTTTGATATCCGTTTTTGGAAAAACAAAATTTTTGTAAGCATCACTGATAGTTCTTGCGCTCAATGCAGTGAGTGTGGCTATGATATCTTTGTGATTTTGAGGTGCGGTTTGCAGGATTTTTTGTACATATTCTTCATTAAAAAGCTCTCTGCCCGTAGTTTTTGGCGGTTTTTGAGAATAATAAGGCTCCTTCAATAGTTCTGCCAGCCAGCGTTCATCAACATTGCCTTGTGCAGCTATTTCACCGTTTTTGTCATAAGGCTGATTGTAAAACTTTTGGCAAAAATAGTCTATGAGCATATTTCCAGGCCCCGTATCAAAAGCGAAAATGTCACAGGCTTTTGACAGCACTGTCACATTACCGATACCGCCAATATTTTGAATGGCTCTCGGGATATCTTTTTTAAAAATCAACTCATCCGCAAATGGCACAAGAGGCGCACCCTGACCGCCGGCCGCAATATCTTTTGAGCGGAAATCGCCCACTGTAGTGATACCGGTAAGCTCTGATATAACGGAAATATTGCCTATTTGCATGGTGCTTGCGGTTTTTACTCCTGCTGTATCAATTGTTTGCGGGATATGAAAGACCGTCTGACCGTGCGAGGCAATAAAGTCTATCTGTTCTTTTTTATAACCGGATTTTTGTACAAGTTCGTTTGCACAATCCGCAAACAAATGTCCGATTACAAAATCCATATTACAAATGTCTTTTGTAGCGGCGTTATTATTTGCAATAGCGAGGATATTTTCTCTAATTTGTTTTGGATAATCAAGCGTGTGAGTGTCAATTATTTCAAAATTGAAATCGTTGTCTATTTTGACAAGCACAGCATCAATCCCGTCAACAGAAGTGCCGGACATCATACCGATAGCAGTTTTGTAATTTTTTTGCAATTCCATACACTTATATTAGCGAAATATCGCTAAAAACAAAAGTGCTTATACAATATATAATACAAAGATATTTTATTTCTCAACCTGATACTGCGCTTTTACATCAACTAATCTCAACTTCAGGCTCGCAACTCGGCTGTTTACACAGCCTCAGACACACTCGCCTTGTAGTTGTTTTGATAAGTTGCTGTAAAAAAGCTGCGTAAAAGGTTTCTAAATAAAATATCTTTGTATCTTTTTTATTTTTTATTTATTAATTTTTTACCCTGTTGAACCAGTCTTTAAATATTTTTAAAGGCGCCCTTGTCAAACCGAGAGCGTTAGCCTCAACATCCTTGCTGATTACGGAACCAGCCCCGATAGAAGCATTTTCTCCAATGTGAGCAGGTGCAACAATTACGCTGTTGGAGCCTGTTGAAGCATTGTCATCTATAGTGGTTTGGAATTTTTCTTTTGTAATATGGTTGTAGTTTGCAGTGATTGTACCAGCACCGATGTTAACATTAGCCCCCAGTGCGCTGTCGCCGATGTAGCTCAGGTGGCAGACATTTGTATGAGCTTTTATTTTTGATTTTTTAATTTCAACAAAATTGCCAATCTTAACCCCTTCACCCAGCTCAACATCGCCTCTGATTCTGGCAAACGGGCCGATTTTACAATTTTTTGCGATTTTGTTTTTTCCCTCTATATATGTGCAGGGATAAATTATAGTATCAGCTTCAATCTCTGTTTCCGGTGAAATATAAGTAGTATCAGGGTCTACAACTGTTACACCATCATTTAAAAGTTTTTCAATAACTCTGTTTTTCAAAATCTTTGCAGCCTCAGCCAACTGTTTTTTAGAATTTATGCCAAAGGATTCATCATTGTTTTCTAAAATATAAGACTGAGCCTTAAGCCCCTGTTTTATCGTCCATTTCACAATATCAGTGAGGTAATATTCGTTTTGTGCATTGTTGGAATCCAGATTCAAAAACGCTTCATGCACTTTCGGCCAATCGAGCAAATATACACCTGTGTTTATTTCTTTAATACTCTTTTGTTCCAAAGTAGCATCTTTTTCTTCGACAATAGCTTTCAGGTTTCCGTTACTTTCTTTTACAATACGTCCGTAATTTGTCGGGTCTTCAAATATAGCAGACATAACAGTCAGGGCATTGTTATTTTTTCTGTGTTCTTCAATAAATTTGTTCAAAGTTTCAGTAGTAAGCAACGGTATATCCCCGTTTAATATAAGGACTTCACCGTCAAAGCCTTCCAAATCCTTGTAAGCCTGAAATGCCGCATGGCCTGTACCCAGCTGAGGGGACTGCAGTCTGCATTTTGCATTCTCGTATGTTTGATGAACATAATTTTCTACCTCATCAGCGCAATGGCCAACTATTACATAATTTTCCGTAACCTTTCCGGTATTGTTTGCAGCATCGATTACGTATCCCAAAAGTTCTTTATTAAAAATTTTGTGCAAGACTTTCGGAGTTTCAGACTTCATTCTTGTACCTTTGCCTGCAGCAAGTATGATGGATTTTATTTTTGTATTGTCGCTCATTTTTTTCCCTTTATTTTTGTTCAATTATATAATTATTTTAGCCCAAATAAAAAATCTGCAACTTGTTGCTGACAACAGACAAAAAAAATCTTATAATAATTAAAAAGAATAAAATGGAGTAAAATTATGAAAATAAAAACAGCCTTCACTCTGGCAGAAGTACTTGTTACATTAATGATAATCGGAGTCATAGCAGCGATGACTATACCCGGTCTTAGAAAAAATGCAGATATGCAAGAATACGTAGCAGGCTGCAAAAAAGCCTACAGTACAATTTCAGGTGCTATGCGTGCAGCTGAGATGCAGCATGGCGATTTTAAAAGATGGGCTTTTAAAGACGGTGATAATGCATCAATACAAAAAGCATTTGATTATATAGCAAAAGAACAAATGAGTCTTCTAAGACAATGCGGCATAGACAAAGACGGCTGCTGGAAGCAGACTAGAAACCTTGGCTCAGGTAATTTTGCATATACATCAAAAACTTACGGTCTTGGTATTAACACAATTTCATTTACCACTGCAGACGGGATGAATTGGAACATAGACGGGTTAACAGGTACAGTCCACGGTGTTGATACTGGTACTACTATTGGTTTCTTTGTTGATATCAACGGAGATAAAAAGCCCAA
This sequence comes from Candidatus Gastranaerophilales bacterium, assembly GCA_944325885.1. GTDB lineage: Bacteria > Cyanobacteriota > Vampirovibrionia > Gastranaerophilales > Gastranaerophilaceae > Limenecus. Next base: position 60,663 of record CALVBT010000007.1, read on the forward strand.
TATGCTTGGCTACGATGTATTTACCTTTATCTATGATCCGGAAAGAGGTATTGTTCCTGCGGGTTCTGATAATCAATCAAAAGAATGCTCATCAGCAGGCAACGGCGTAGACTGTGCCGCAAAGGTAATTAAGGAAGGCAAAATCACATATTAATCTCTTATTAATATATGAAAAAAGACCCGAGATTTCGGGTCTTTTTTATTTGTCTGAGTCGGACTCAAATAATGTCTGAGGCGGCCTCAGACAAATTATCTCAATTTTACAAGGTCGTATTTTCTCATACGGATGTTTTGCGGTGTAACTTCGACAAGCTCGTCATCAGAAATGTACTCAAGACATTCCTCTAAAGACAAATGTCTTGCAGCCTGCAAAGTAACCATAACATCAGCAGTGGCTGTTCTCATGTTTGTAAGTTTTTTAGTCTTGCAGACATTGACAGGAATATCCTGAGGTCTGTTGCACTCACCGACAATCATACCTCTGTAGACTTTTGTTTTTGGAGTAATAAAGAATACGCCTCTGTCCTCAAACTGAGCAAGAGCATAAGGCACAGCCTCGCCTTCTTCGTGAGCAATGAGAGAACCCATTCTCTGGCGGTTGATATCGCCTGCGTATGGTTTGTACTCTGCAAAGGTATGGTTCATTATGCCTTCGCCTCTGGTCATTCTGATAAATTCACCTCTAAAGCCGATAAGGCCTCTTGATGGGATTAAAAATCTCATTTTAGAACGGGTGCCGACAGCCTGCATTTCGAGCATTTCGCCTTTTCTTCCTGCCAGCTTTTCAATACATCCGCCCGCACATTCCTCAGGGACATCAATGAGCAAATCTTCATAAGGCTCATAGAGCTGCTCATCGATTGTTTTGTAAATAACTTCCGGTTTAGAAACCTGAAACTCATATCCCTCACGGCGCATTGTTTCTATGAGGATACTCAGATGAAGCTCGCCTCTGCCAGATACTTTGAAGACATCTGTTGAGTCTGTATCTTCTACACGGAGCGAAACATTTTTTTCTAGTTCCTGATAGAGTCTTTTTCTCAGCTGTCTTGAGGTAACGAATTTGCCTTCCTGACCGGCAAAAGGACTGTTGTTTACAGAAAAATTCATCTGCAAAGTAGGTTCATCAATTTTGATTAAGGGCAGAGCCTTAGGATTTTCAAGACAAGCAATTGTTTCGCCTATCTGTATGTCAGGAAATCCTGCAATACCGACGATATCACCGGCATGAGCCTCTTTAATTTCCACACGGCCAAGATCCTCAAACCCGAAGAGTTTTATGATTTTGCCTCTTGTAATAGTGCCGTCAGTGTGAATATGGCTGACCTGCTCCTGCGATTTCATAGAACCGTTTACGATTCTGCCTATTGCAATACGTCCGACATACTCGTTGTAATCAAGTGTTGTAACGTGGAACTGCAAATCCTGAGAAGCGTCTGCAATAGGAGCTTTTACATTTTCTATAATACAATCCAACAGCGGGATAATATCTTTTGACTCGTCTGTTAATTCTTTTTTTGCAAACCCGTGCAGGCTGCTTGAATAAATAACAGGAAAATCTATTAAATACTCGTCATCCGTAAGCTCTGTAAACAGGTCAAACACCTTATTGAGAGTTTCGTCAGGATCGGCTGCGGGTTTATCGATTTTGTTGATTACGACAATAACTCTGATACCTAATTCCAGAGCTTTTTGCAATACAAATCTTGTCTGAGGCATAGGGCCTTCTGCAGCGTCAACAATAAGCAACGCCCCGTCTACCATACCGAGTACACGCTCAACCTCTCCGCCAAAATCTGCGTGGCCGGGGGTATCAACGATATTTATTTTGTAGCCTTTATAGTGTACGGAAACGTTTTTTGCAAGGATTGTGATACCTCTTTCTCTTTCAAGGTCGTTGCTGTCTAAAACACGCTCCTGAACTACTTCGTTTTGTCTGAAAACACCGCACTGTTTTAACATACAGTCGACCAGTGTGGTTTTGCCGTGGTCAACGTGTGCGATGATGGCTATATTTCTTAATTTTGAACTGTCCATTTTTATAAAACCTTTTTCTTTTGTATTTCATATAGTCAACTGACTCCGACTACTTGTAGAACCTGTGCAATTGGCAAGTCCGTTTTGTTAAACAAGTCCGGCACAGGCAACACCAGGTAGGGGCATAAAATCTCGTTTCGACTTTGTCTCAACGGATTTTGCAGCCAGTGCAAGGGGTCACTTCACAAGTTACAAGCGAATCCGCCTCAGCCATATTAATGTTTGTGTAACCTTATAAGTGAATGATATAACAGACATTAATTAAAGTAAAATTTTATAAGACTACAAGTGTAACAATTTATTGCAATTTAAATATTTATGCTGCACATTGCTGACAAAAAATATTTTTACGATTTTTAATGCATAACACACATCAATTTTTATTGCAGATATTTTTTATAGTTAATATTTTGCAATTTTATGTATAAAATAAAAAGATTTACTGCTATAATTTAATGGTCTGTCAATAAAAAAGACAAGGAAGGAATAAAAAATGGAATTGACAATGGAATTTCCCCAGCGAGAAAAAACTATCAGTCCGACTCATGATATAAAACTTTTTGCAGGACGTGCGCACGAACAACTGGCACAAGAGATAGCAGATTATCTGGGAACCAGCGTCGGCCCGATGATTATCAAAAACTTTGCTGATGGTGAAATTTATGTTCAGGTACAGCAGAGTATCAGAGGCGATGATGTGTTTTTGATACAACCGTTGTCAAACCCTGTTAACGAAAATTTGATGGAACTTTTGATTATGATAGATGCGTTCAAACGTGCAAGCGCAAAATCAATCACAGCAGTTATTCCATACTACGGATACGCAAGACAGGACAGAAAAACCTCTGGCAGAGAAGCTATTACAGCAAAACTGGTAGCCGACTTGCTGACTACCGCAGGTGCGGACAGAATCCTTGCTATGGATTTGCATACCGGTCAGATTCAAGGATTTTTCAATATTCTTGTTGACCATATTTATGCAACTCCTGTTTTGACGGATTACATAAAAAAACTAAACATCCCTGCTGACAAACTCGTTGCAGTAAGCCCTGATACAGGCGGTGTTCAAAGAACAAGAGTTTTTGCTAAAAAATTGGATTGTCCTCTGGCTATCGTGGACAAAAGACGTGACAAACACAACGAAGCAATAGCAGACCACGTTATAGGCGATGTAAAAGACAAAATCTGCGTTCTTGTAGACGACATGATAGACACAGCAGGCACTATCTGCGAAGCAGCTAAACTCCTCATCAAAGAAGGTGCGCAAAAGGTATATGTCTGTGCTGCTCACGGTATTTTGTCCGGCCCTGCAATCCAAAGACTCGAAGATGCTCCTGTCGAAGAAGTTATCATAACAAATTCTATTCCTCTGGACAGACAGGTTTCTTCAAAATTCACACAATTGAGCATTGCTCCGCTGCTGGGCGAGGCAATTTCGAGAATCCATGACAACGAATCCGTAAGTTCTTTATTCGGATTTGAAAAAGAATACAAATCTTATTAATAATCTTAAGAGAGAGAGAAAGCTTAAAAATCCGGCATCGTTTTTGATACCGGATTTTTTATAACAGTCAAATAAGATTCTAAGGATTATATTATCTGCCGAGGTTTGACAGTGTCTGCAGAATTTCGTTTGTTGTGGTGAACACACGGCTGTTTGCTTCGATAGCTCTTTGAGAAACAACCATATCAGCAAATTCTGAAGCAAGGTCAACGTTGGAGCCTTCGAGTACCCCTGATTTTACGTTACCGAAAGCTGCGGAAGAAATGCTGCCGTACAATACCATACCTGCGTTAGGAGCATTTGAGTATGTATTGTTGCCCTGAGCTGTAAGACCCTGAGGGTTTACAAAGCTTGCCATCTGGATTTGAAGGTTGGCAGGTTCAACGAGCTGGTCGTTTACTGTCAGGTCAAAGCCTGTGATAACGGTACCGTCATTGAGCGTATATTTCAAAATTACTTTTGACGGGTCATTCGGATCCTGTGTAACACTCAATGTGTCGTTGTTACCGTATTTAACCTCGATAAGCCCGTTTTCATTGATAGATACAGAGGTGTAGTTTTGTGCATCTTCACTGCCAGGAGTACCTTCACCTATTGTCTGGTGATAGTTAATTACTTCGGAAGCTGACTGTTTTGTAGTCGGGTCCATTGAGCCAATGCCGAGTTGTGTTACAACGTTTGAGGTTCCGTTTGCAACTTCAAATCTCTCAACGTCACCACTTGCGGTAATCTGTATTGAACCATCAACAACAGTTGCTGTTATATCGTCAATAGTATTGATTTCATCAAGAAGCTCGTTAACCGTCATATCACTGCTGTTGATAGTGATTTCATGCGGCGTAGGTGTACCGGCATCATCATAAGTTGTGACAGTAAATGTACCTGCAGAAACACCGCCTGATTTAATACCGTTGAGTTCATCAAGAGCCTTGTTACCCATTTGTGCAATTGTTGACGGTGTAGTTACTGTATTGATATAAGTAGGAATTTTGATAGGTGTGGTACTGGATGTAGTATCAAGTGAATTGTTTGTACCCAAAAGTTTGTAACCGCTTGAGGTAACCATGTTTCCGTTAGCATCAATTGTAAAGTTACCATCTCTGGTGTAGAGGATTTCTACTGTAGGAGAAGCAACTGTAAAGAAGCTGCTGCCGTTGATACAAAGGTCGGTGTTAAGACCTGTAGTCAAGGTAGTACCTGCAGAAAAATCTCTTGTAATAGAGGCTGTCTGTACACCGATACCTGTTTGTTTCGGATTGATACCACCCATCTGACCTGTTGGAGCCTGACCTGTAGAAGATGTTCTGTAATAAACATCCGAAAAGTTTACGTTTGATGCCTTGAACCCGATAGTGTTCATGTTTGCGATGTTGTCGGCAACTACCGTAATTTTTGTCTGACCGGCTGCCATACCGCCAATCGCTGTGTAAAATGCCTGTGTCATTAATCCTCCCGTTTTATCTTATTAACTGTTGTCTGTTATTTTTTAATCAAAAATTTTGCTTAGTATTCGTTCTATTGTACTTTTTGCTTGCGCCTCTGTATTTCCCTCAGAAGAACTCCCGCCGCTGCTGCCTGAGTTGCTGTTTCCTCTGTTGTAGTCAAGAATGCCTGTTTCTAAATCACCCGTTTCTGATTGGAACATTTGCATTTTTTCTACAAGGTTGCAAGGTGAAGAACCGTCGAGTTTGCCCTGAGCAATTACAATAGACTTGTTATCACCTTTTTCTATTGTCAGGACACCGTTTTCAATTTTTGTTTTCAAACCGGCTTTTTCAATTTCTTTTTGCAAATCTGCTACTGTCATATCACCGGTTATTTTTATTTCGGTATTTGTTTTTTTATACTTTTCATCTTCTACAGTCAAAGTAATGTAACCGTCAGTGATGCCTGAGGCATTGTTAAGATCACTCAATTTTTTGTTGGCAATTGTAGTTGCATCAGAAGCAGCAGCACCGTCTGTAATAGCAGCCACAAGACCTAGCGGATACTGCTGACCGTTGACGGTAATAGAAGCACTGTCACCGGAGAAGTTTGCACTGGTAACAACACCCGTGATTAATCTTGAGGTATTGTTCGGGTCTACAATTTGTACGGTTTTTCCGACAAGGCTGTTTGCCTGTTGAATCATATTGTTTGTCGCCATTGTTTCATTCATCTCTTGAAGCTCTGTCAACTGGGTAAATTGAGCCTGTTGAGCAAGCATTTCAGAGTTGTCCATAGGATTCATCGGATCTTGATTTTTTAACTGTTCGAGCATAAGCATAAGAAATGCGTCACCGTCAAGCTCCTGCGAAGCTCCGCTTGCGGCACGTTCTTTTGCCTGATTTACTGCAGTGTTGGACTGCATATTTATTAACTCATCATGTATTGAACCTAATGTTGCCATCTTTTTTACCTTTTCCCCTTAAATTTTAGACTGTATAGTCTACCTTACCATTATGTTTTATTATTGTTTGCGTATTTTTTATTTCTACGCCCTGATTTGGTTCTGTTTGTTCATCAAAATCGTTAGCATTTCCAAAATCCGCTGTGTAAGTGGTTTTTGCATCCCTGTCAGACTGGTTTGCGTGGTTTCCGTGTGGATTTTGCTGATTGTTAAAAGATTGTTCAAACTGATTTCTCTCAAAATTCATTGCATTATTAGAGGATTCGTTTGTGCATTCTACTTTGATATTGTTAACATTGACACCCTGTGAGCTGAGATTGTTTTTCAGAGCTTCAACATTTTTGTCAAAAAGTTCTTTGACCTGCTGATTGTCAGTAGTCATTTTTGCAACAATACCGTCTTTAGAGTTCATAATCTCTACAGAAACTTTTCCCAAATTTTCCGGCTGCAAAACAATAGATACCTTGTTTGTACCTGACTGTTGCAATTGTTCAAACTTTGAATTTACCTGTGACATAATGTCAGACTGGTTGAGTATGCCGCGGTTTGATTCTGCTGATTTTGCACTCAGCTGGGCCTCGAGTTTACTTACAAAATTCTGTGCATCAGCGGGTTGAGAATTTATGTTTGATGCATGTTCAACATTCATTTTTGCTGCTGTTTCGCCTGCATTTGCCTGAGCAGAATTATTACCTGAGCCGGAAGAGCCTGAATTTTCGGCACTATCCTGTGTTTTTGCTTCTGTTACAACAGTGTCTGTATCTTGGAGCTTTGTCATCTGCTCAACAGCTTTGTCTTTTATTTTGGAAGTATTGTCCTTGTTTTCAATACCTGTAGACTTTTGTTCCTGTACTGTGGCGGCAACTTCCTGAGTAACTTTTATTGTCGGCACTTTTTCTGCTTCTGTTTTTGCAGGGGTTACGACCTCGGCATCTGGCTGCATTTGTTCAACATTTGCAGTGAGTCTTGAGGTATCAGCAGCCAGATTTTCCTGTGCTGTTTTGAGAGCTGCTGCATCTGTTGTTTTTGTTTGGTTTGTCTGATTTATATCTGTTTTCAACTCAGTATTTGCAGTTTTTGTGTCAGCCGGTTGAACAGTTTCATCAGTTATTTTAATATTTTCTATGCTGTTATTAACTTTTGCCTCTTTTGACAGTTTATCAAGATTTTCCACAGGATTTGCTGCAGCTTCCTCTGTCTGAGCTTTTGCATTTTCTGCAAGTTTTTTCAAAGCATTTTCGTCAATATCTATATTCATTTTGCTGTCAGCGGCAATATCCGTACCGTCAGTGTATTCGATATTGGCGAGAATTTGCTCATTAGCCATCGCATTTTTATTCTGTTTTGCACTGACATCAATTGCATCAATATCCATGCCTGCTGCAGTTTCCTGATTTTGTGCGGTATCAATTTTGAGTGTAATTTCGCCCTCTGCGACAGCTGCAGCTGTTTGTGCAGCTTCATTTTTCAAGACATTTTCTGTTTTTTGTTGTGCATCAGCAGTATTATTTTTGTCAGAATTTTCCGGCTGCTCTGTTTTTTCGGATTGGTTTTCTTTATCGGTTTTGTCAGCCGGGGCTGTTTCTTTTTCAGAGTCTGTTTTTTCTTTATTGTCAACTTTATTTTTGTCTGTTTTGTCAGTTACATTTTCTTTTTTGTCGTTGACATTGTTGTTATTCTCTTTTTTGGAAGAAACAGAATTTTCTTTTTTATCAGAATAGTTGTTCTCCTTTGAGCTATGCACATCTTTTGTTTTGTTTGCATAGTCGTTACTGTTGTTAGAAACAGCCGTATTTTCCGTTTTGTCGGCATAAGATTTTGCAGCATTATCAAAAACCGTATCAAAAGATGTATCGGTGTTGATACTGTAATCAGAAATTTTATTTGTCTGTGCAGCATTGTTAGCCAGTAATACAGACGGATTAAATTGTGCTGATTGTGTATAAGGTGCTGTCATTCTCTTATGTTTCCTCTTTGATTTTAGAGTCTTGTCTGACTTTTCCTCTCTCCCTCACGGCTCTAGCAGCCGGTCTATTAAAGTCTTGCGTATCTGCTCGATGCAATATCGTCAAGTTCTCGTCTTTCGTACTGTTCAAACTCCTGATAATATTTCTTTTGCTGATTTTCTTTGAGTTTTTCCAGCACTTTTTTTTCTTTTAAAATTTCGTTTACTTCTTTTCTTTTTATTTCCAAAAGTTTTGTGATATTTTGCACAACTACTTTCTGGTTTGAAATATCAACAATGAGTTTGTTAATAAAGTCTTTGTATCGTTGCACTTCTACGAGGTCAAGGTCATTTCCGCTTTGAAAAACATTGAGCAATGCCTGATTGATTTCTGCCTGATAACCCTCAAGCGTTTTTTGTTTTTGCACTGCATCTTGAAGCCCTCTTTGAACCTTTGACAGCTCAACGAGTTTTTCTTCAAGGAGTTTTTCCTTTATATCTAGTACAACCTGTAGTCTGAATTGAAATTTTTTCAAATCTTACCTTTTTAACCTCTTAAATTTATAAATCCAAGTCTAAATATAATAGAATATAATTCACGTAGAATTACATATACAGGGTACTACATGCGTATTATTATCTGTATCCTCTAAAAAAAGTATTTTGTTTGGCTCTTTAGTGCTATTAATAAAAAAAGTCCGGTAAATATATTACCGGACTTTTTGTTTTTTCATCAAAAATTTTATAAAAGTTTTGTCAGTATTTCAGGTTCACCGTCCGTAACATGGATAGTGTGTTCAAAGTGAGCAGAAGGTTTTCCGTCATTTGTAACAACTGTCCAGTCATCCTCAAGAGTGTGAACATCATCGCCGCCAAGATTGAGCATCGGCTCAATGGCAATAGTCATGCCATTTTTAAGAACAAACTTGTTGCCGACTCTGTAGTTAAAGACAAAAGGCTCCTCATGCATCTGTCTGCCTACGCCATGCCCGCCGTACTGTCTGACTATGCCCAGACCTTTTTCATTAGCGACATCTTCCACAGCACCAGACACATCATCCAGCAGAGCATTATCCTTCATTTTTGCAATACCTGCAAACAATGCCCTCTCAGTAGTTTCAAGAAGCATTTTGCACTCATCAGAAATATTGCCGACAGGATAAGTCCATGCACTGTCGCCGACAAGGCCTCTGTATGTTGCGCCTACATCAATGCTGACAATATCGCCTTCTTTTAAGATACAGGTTTCTCTCGGTATTCCGTGTACAACCTCACCGTTTACAGAGGCGCATATCGTAGCGGGGAATCCATTGTATCCCAAAAACGTAGGTATTGCCTTGTGTTCTTTGATTATTTTTGCCGCTGCATCATCCAGATACTTTGTTGATACACCGGGTTCTATTATTCTTTTCATTTCCTGATGAACAAGAGCAACGATGTTGCCTGCCTCTTTCATCAGTTTGATTTCTTCTCTTGATTTTTTGTGTACTGACATTTTTATCTCCTCTGGAGATTTTATATAATCTCTTTTAATTTTGCATAAATTTCATCAACAGAGCCTGTTGCATCGATTTTTACAAGATTGCCTCTTTTTTCATAAAAATCAATGAGAGGAGCTGTCTGTTTGAAATATGTATCAAATCTGTTTTTTGCAATTTCTTCCGTATCATCTTTTCTCTGTACGAGTTCAGCTCCGCATGCGTCGCAGATGCCTTCCTGTTTTATCGGCATAGTTTTGAGGTTGTAGATAGCACCGCATTTCGGGCAGGAGCGTCTGTAGATGATTCTTTCCATAAGATTTTCGATAGGTACATCAAAATATATAACCTTAGTGGAAACTTCTTTGCCCGCATCGATTTCTTTGAGCATATCATCGAGCATATTAGCCTGTTCAAGACTTCTCGGGAATCCGTCAAGAATAAAACCTTTTTGCACATCATCTTGAGAGAGTCTGTCTTTTATAATCTGAGCAACAACCTCAACAGGAACAAGTGCGCCTTTTTCTACATAATCTTTAGCGATTTTGCCTGCTTCAGTGCCTTTAGCCATAGCTTCTCTCAGCAAAGAACCTGTATCAACGTGAACAAAGCCCGTATCAGCAGCGAGTTTTTTAGTTTGTGTTCCTTTACCGCTGGCCGGCGGCCCCATAAAAATCAATTCTTTTTTCATATTCTCTCTCCTTGTGTGTAACACATCATCATTCTATCACGCAAGAGCAGCGCATACAAGGCTGTATATTTCCCATTTTGCAAAACAAGAGATATTACACATGTATATAAAATTTATATTTAGTTTTGTAAAACTTCTTCAAATTACACTTCATATCTTACAAAAAAAAATCTATACTAAAGTTGTAGGGAAAGTCGTTTTTTCCTGATTTATCTATTGTTTTAAAAATACAACTAAAGTTACACCGACAGGTGCAGATTTTAGTCTGCGTATCGTATGGATTCATTGCGAATCCTCAGTTTGTAAAGGGATTTTATATTATGTCTATCATCATTAATACCAATGTGCCTGCACTTATATCTCAAAATGCACTCACACGTGCAACATGGAGTTTGAACCAGAGCCTTGAAAGAATGTCTACAGGCCACAGAATCAACAGTGCAGCCGATGACCCGGCAGGGTCCTACTTTGCCTCAGGTCTTAATACACAAATAAGAGCTATCAGTACTGTAACAAGAAACGTACAATTAGCCAGCAATATGATTTCTGTTGCGGAAGGCGATATGCAGTCAATCATGAATAATGTCGAAAGAGTAAAAGACCTTGCTATGCAATATTCTTCAGACACATTGACAGATGAGCAGAAAGACGCAATCAAAACAGAAGCCCAGCAAAGAATAGACGAAATAAACAGACTGGCAGAAGATTCTTCTTTCAATGAAATGAAGCTGCTCGACGGTTCGCTCGGTGCCAGTGTCAGAATACAAATAGGCACAAACTCCGACCCGGCAACAAATGCACTCAATATTACGGGTGTATTTGATAATGCAAACGCAGAAAGTATTAACCTCATAGGCGGAGCCAGTGATTATGCCAGCATTGACGAAGCTTTTGCTGCAGCAAGCACCGCAGCAAAATTTATCGACATAGCGCAGGAATCTATTGATGTACTGTCAAAACGTATTTCTACAGCAGGTATTTACCAAAACAGACTGGAGTCTATATCCGACTCACTGCTCACAAAAAACGAAAACCTCAACAGCGCATATTCTACAATTATGGATACGGACATTGCGACAGAAACAGCCAACTATATAAAACAGCAGCTGCTGCAGCAGACAGCATCCTCCATGCTTTCACAGGCAAACCAAAACGGCGGTGTGCTGGCATTGTCGCTTGTTAATGCTCTGGCTTAGGCGTATTTTATATAGCCTGCTCATACAATCAAAGTTGTATTTTTCCTTATACATACGGTGTTGTGCTGCCGTATAAAAGTTGTGCTTTTTATACAAAAGTTTGTTTTGCTATGCAAATTTTTCGCATTTTCCATACTAAAGTATGACAAATCTCCAACTAAATAAGAATTAAATATCAAACTTTAATACTTTAATATGAGAATACAAAACAGGGATGTATTTACGGATATGCGAAAGGAGATAGTAAATGGCAATTATCGTTAATACTAATGTTACTGCTCTTAGAATGCGCAGCAGTTTGAACAATGCAACAAATGCTCTAAACAATTCTTTATTAAGAATGTCAACAGGTTACAAAATCAACAGTGCAAAAGACGATGCAGCAGGTTTGTACCTTGCAACAAACCTGAATGTACAAATAAGCGGGTCACAGGTTGCACAGGACAATATCGCAACTGGTACAAACGTATTGCAGACAATTGAAGGCGACCTTGACGTTATGATGGACAGCTTGTACCGTATCAGAGATTTGGCTGTACAAGCATCAAACGGTATCTATGACGCTACTGCACTGAGTGCAATGGAGGACGAAGCAACAGCAAGGCTCGATGAAATAGACAGAATTTCGGCCGCATCAAACTTCAACGGCTTGAAGCTGTTAGACGGCACAGGATTGACAAACGGTTTAAGATTGCAGGTCGGGCCTAATGCCGACGAAGCTGCCAATGCCATAACAATCGAAGCAGAAGTTTTTGAAAAAATAGACTCAACAACACTGGGCAGTGCGGGTACAAAACTCAGAACAGGTGTAACAACAGCTTTTGGCGACCCGGAAGAAGCAGCAAAGTATCTGGATGCAGTGGACGAAGCTATTGATATGATAAACACAAGAAAAGCTACTATCGGTGCTACTCAAAACAGACTGGATGCGGCAAATGCCTCTTTGACAACAACAATCGAAAATACTTCAGCAGCTATGTCCACTATCATGGATGCTGATATTGCGGAAGAAGCAGCAGAATATACAAAACAACAAATTTTGCAGCAGACATCCTCTACACTGCTTGTACAAGCAAACCAGCTGCCAGCTCTGGCACTGACTCTTATACAGTAATAAATATGTAAATTTATCGATTCTTATAACAAAAACAATAGATAGTTAACGATAATTACCGCCGGAGATAATTCTCCGGTTTTTTTTATGATTTTATACTTTAGTTTAAAAAAAATCTAACTTTCCGTGAATTAAGTTTTACACAAACCAAACGTATTATAAATATGTGAAGAACAGGAATGATTTTTGAAAGTTAATTAAAAAAATTAAATTAAAAAATTAAATTCAACATTCACAGTCTAAATAGGTAGTTATCTAAACATGTCCCATAAAACGGGGAAATTATAGCTATTATATAGAGTATTACAGTCTATTATTCAATTTACAGGATGTAAATTGGGGTATGCCGAAAGGAGAATCGTATGGCAATTATCGTTAACACAAACCTATCTGCGTTAAGAACGCAAAACAACCTGAACAATGCAACAACATCTTTGAACCAGGCACTTGAGAGAATGTCTACAGGTTACAAAATTAACAGCGCAAAAGATGATGCCGCTGGGTTGTACATTGCAACAAACTTAAACGTTCAAATTTCAGGTTCAAAAGTTGCGCAGGACAACATCGAAACAGGTAACAACGTACTTTCTATGTTAGAAGGTGACCTTGACGTTATCCTGGACAACCTCAACCGTATCAGAGACCTTGCAACTCAAGCAGCAAACAGCGTTTATGACGCTTCAGCTCAAAGAGCAATGGGTGACGAAGTTCAGGCACGTCTTGAAGAAATCAACCGTATCACATCAGCATCAAACTTCAATGGTTTGACACTGTTAGACGGACAGAGCAGACTGGCAACAGACGGTTTGAGACTGCAGGTTGGTGCAAATGCTGACCCAACAGGCAATTCTATCACAATATCTTCTGATATGTTCCAGGAAATGACAGCAACAACTCTCGGTTCTGATGCTAACACAGCTTTAACAGACGGGTTAACAATCACTGAAGATACAAGCGGTCTTATGGAAAACGTTGATACTGTATTCGGTGATGGCGAGACAGCTGCTGCAGCAAGTTTGGCAGCAAAATATCTGGTTGTTGTTGATGCTGCTATCAACACAATTTCTTCTAACAAGTCTACAATCGGTGCTATGATGAACAGATTGGACGCAGCTGCTTCTTCATTAACAACAACAATTGAAAACAACACAGCTGCTAAATCAACAATCATGGATGCTGATATCGCTGAAGAATCTGCTGAATATACAAGACAGCAAATCCTTCAACAAACTTCATCAGCACTGTTGGTACAGGCTAACAACTTACCATCAATCGCATTGAACTTGATTCAATAATAATTGATGGTGCCGGAGTCCTCTCCGGTCGGAAAAATCTCCGAACAAACAATAATTTAAACACAATAGATAAATTTACAATAATAGGTGATGGCAACTTGCCCGAAGCGATTAAAGCTCTCGGGCTTTTTTTTATTAATTTGTTAAAGTTTTCTAAATCTGCTCGAGAGCCAGCACCCCTGCGCCTATCATACCTGCACGGTTTTCTGTTTGCGCAATTTTTACTTTTACATCAGTAACAACCGTTTCTTTATTGATATCTTTTTCCATTTGTTCTACATCAATAAATCTGCACATTCCGCCGGAAATCACTATACAATCAGGGTTGAAAATATCTGTCAAAGAAACAAGCCCGACAAACATATAATAAATCCACTGATTAAACACACGCTTGCAAAAAGCATCATTTTTTTCCACACCGTCTGTAATGTCATAAGTGGTCAAATCATCAGGAGATTTGTCTTTAAAAATACTTGTCTTAAACTCATCATAATTTTTTGCACCGTATATAGCACAATTCCTAAGCCCAGTACCTGAGGCATAAGACTCCCAGCAGTCATATCTGCCGCAGGTGCATTTTTGTCTTTTATCGGCAAAAATTTTCATACTGCCGACCTCAAGAGCATTGCCTCTGGAGCCTCTGAACAACTTGCCCTCAGACACAACACCGCCGCCGATACCCGTGCCGATTGTTATCATAAGCACAGTGCGAAAGCCCTTTGCTGCACCGTTTTTGTACTCTGCCATTACAGCGCAGTTTGCATCATTTTCCACATAAACTTTTTTGTCCGAAAGTGTGGAAAAATCTATACTGTTATACCCTGCTGGCAAATTGGGTGTGGAACTCAGCACTCTTGTGTTTTCAAGGTTTACCGCTCCTGCCGAAGACAGCCCCACCACGTCTATTTTGTCATAGTTTTCATCAATTATATTTTTTAATGTATCTTTGATTTCCTGAACAGTTTTTGGCGTAGGTGTTTTTTTTACGTCAGATATTATATTACCGCTTGCATCCACAATACCGTAACAAATCTTTGTCCCGCCTATATCAATTCCGAGTGCATATTTTTCTTTTGTCATAATTTATCCGTTTTTAACTATTTTTTCACCACGATTTACAAATTTTTTGGTAATCAGCTGCGGTCTGGTTATCGCAGAGCCGATTACTACAGCGTGTGCGCCTATTTCAAAAGCCTTGTCCACCTGCAAAGGATGCCAGATGCGCCCTTCTAGAATAACCGGACAATCAACAGAAGCAACAAGCCCCTTTAAAAGTTCAAAATCAGGCTCGTCAGATGTTTCCGGCGATTCCACTGTATAACCGGACAACGTTGTAGAGATAATATCAGCTCCCATAAGCCTTGCCGCAACACCTTCTTGCAGGGTAGACACATCCGCCATTACCAGTTTTTTGTTTATTTTAATAAATTTTATAATCTGTTTAAGGTTGTTTTCTCCTCTGGGGCGGGAGGTTCCATCCAATGCCACAATATCTGCACCGGCTTGTATAAGGTCTTTTGCATCTTTTATTGTCGGTGTGATATAGACAATTTCTCTCCAGTTTGGGGGGATGACTTCCGGTTTTGTAATACCTATAACAGGGATTTTAAAAAGTTTTTTTGCATTAATTACATCCCTGACACCTGCCACTCTCAATGCTGCGGCACCGCCTTTTACAACAGACTGCATCATTGCTATCATACATTCTTCTTTGTACAAAGGTTCAGAAGGCATTGCCTGCACTGATACTATGACTTTATTTTTTATTTGAGCGAGTATATCCATTTTTTACACCCATTATCAAGATAACATTACGACAATATTATAATACACCATTCTCCCCCAAAGGGCATATTTGCGTTACAAACAGACATTCCGGCTGCAAAATTTGGTATTGCTGCAAAAAATAATTCGTCGTTTGTAACTTTTCCTTAACAATACACACTCAAAATATAAAGTTCACACAAAAAATTCCGATATAACTAATGTGAAGTAAAACAGGGAGTATTAGTTATGACTGGCTTTGAAAAATTTAAATTGGCTTTGAAAAACGCAGAAGAAAAAAGAAACGAAGAACTGCAAAACGATATAAAAAAAGTACGTAATGTAGTAGAAAAAATCTTAACCATGGCAATGGAAAACACAGCAAATATTGCAAGAACCAGATACACGGGTCTTGAAATGTTCTGATAAAAGGAACAAAACAATATCGGGCAAGTTACATTACCATCAAGACATCCCGTATGATTTTTGTAACAACTGCTGTTGAAACCTCGCTCTTGTCATAATCAGGAGCGAGTTCTACTATATCAGCACCAACAATATCAAAATCTTTCAGATAATTTATCCACTGAGCAAGCTCTCTATATGTAAGCCCGTCAGGCTCAGGTGTGCCTGTACCAGGCATATAAGCAGGATCGAGAACATCCACGTCAATAGTCAAAAATATTTTTTTACCCTTTAATGAATCAATATCAGACATTGTTTTTGCCGGTGTATTATATTGTTTCATCAGGTCGAATTCTTCTTTCAATCCGGAGCGGATGCCGATTTGTTTAATATTTTCAAATCCAACTGTTTCTCCGATTCTGCGCATAACAGAGGCGTGGGACAATTTTTCGCCCAGATAATCCTCTCTCAAATCAGTATGCGCATCAAAATGAATGATCGCCAAATCCTGATATTTTTCTTTATAAGCTTTTACAGCAGGAAAAGTAACAAGATGCTCACCGCCTATGCCCAGATATTTTTTCCCTGCCTCAAGAACAGCTCTTGTGTTTTGTTCAATAACATCAAGAGATTTTTTTGTATTGCCAAGAGGGAACTCCAACTCACCTGCATCAAAGAACATTACGTCTTCTAAGTGTTTGTCATAAACAGGAGAATATTCCTCAAGCCCCCAGCTTGCGAGCCTCAATCTTTCCGGCGCAAACCTGCTGCCCGGACGATAAGAACAAGTCCCGTCAAAAGGCAAACCTATCATGACAATTTTTGAGTCAGAATAATTTTCTGTTGAGCCTATCCAATTTTTTCCGAGGAAAGGCCCCGGGAGCATATTTTGCATTATTGTGCTACTACTCCTGAGCCTTCAACTTTTTCGTCGCCTTCACCTGCTGCAGCTGCGGCTGCTTCTGCTGCGGCTTTTTGAGCTTCGTTCTTAGTTGAATAAAGAATCACAGTAACATCAGCTATCAAGACTCTTTTGTCATTGTTATAAGGGAATATGCTGATTTTATCAAGGTTAATCAGATAAGGATAGTTGTAAACATCCTGAAAATATGATCTGAATTGCATATAATTCCCGATTAATTGCATTTGTATTGCACAAACATTATAATCAGTTGATATATTTTTCATTACAATATCATCGCCGGGGCTAATATTATAAGATATTGAACGAAGTTTCAATCCGTTGTATTTTGCAGATTGGATAACATCCTCAAACATTACACCAAAAGAAGCCATCTGGTCTAATGTAGCTGTATCGTTTTGATAAACAGGTTTTGTCGAAACTTTTTCTTCCTGCTCGTAGGCTGCTTTTTTTGCCTGCAGGTCTTCGATTTGTTTTTTGTTATCTTCTACAGTGAGAGTTTTTGCCTTAACGTCATTATATGTAGCATAAGCAGTCTGAGCCTTTGGTACGATAAATGTCAAACCAATACCCAAACATATTACTAATGCAACTATATATATAACTTGCTTATTATTATCCACTTTAAATCTGCCCTTTCATAATAGGTTTAATGCTTAATTTGGTAAATCCGGTAAGTTCGGTACACTCATAGAATTTGCACCTGAAGTTGAACTGTCAACTTTTTGCGGAGTGCTGCCACCGTTTTGATTTTGTCCGTCTTTTTCACCTTTAGGTGCTTCGTTCGGGTCAACCGGTTTTACAGAACCAAAGCCGCTGTTTGTAAGTTCAAATGTATATGTAATATTTTGTGCTTTTTCTATGTCTATCATACCTTCCTGATCATCAACACTGAGTTTTGATAAGATAAGGTCTGATTTTGGCACCTGAGATTTTATATTTCTGAAGAAGAGATATACATCGTCAACAGATGTTGTTTCGCCTTTTATACCGTATGCACCCTTTGTATCTGCATAGAAGTATGTGAGCCAAACTTTTGAAGGAATATCAGCACCAACAGAGTTGTAATACAAAATTTTATCAACCATGCTCTGGTCAATAGATTTTGCTGCTGAATAGATATCAATTTTACCGCTGCTCTGTTTTAATTCAGTTAATTTTGCCTGTTGTTCTGTAGCTTCTTGCTCAAGCTGTCCACGCTTTGTTTCAAGGCTCGTAATATACTGCTGCAAAGCCAGTGAACATAAATAACAAACACCGATTATTGCACCACCAATAATAGCCGTATAAATCATCAGCTGTTCTTTTGTCAGGTCAATGCCCATTACCCTGATCATGTCAGGAGCTTTGTAATCGGTTTTTGAAAGGAAGTTAAATTTAAAACCGAAATCTGCCATTCTGTAGATAGCAGCACCTATAGCTTCAGGAGTAATAGCTTTGATGTAATGAGGCAATACAGTCAAATCAACATCCATGATAGGTTGTTTTGCATACTGGTTGCACTCAAGATACAGTACATCACCGGGCTGTTTCAACTGCATTGAGAGAATTTCTGCACTAACATCGTTAGATTCACTCACAATGAGGAGTTTGTCTGTAGGGAATTTTTCCAAAGCAGCACCTGCCGCCTGAGAAATAGCTACATAAACTTCATCATTATTAAATGATTTGATAGCCAGAGGTTCTTCAAAATATTCAATTACGCTGTTGCCCAGCATTGAAAATACAGCATAACTGTTTTGAGAAACCAGCAATATATTCCAGGATGAGCCTGTTGAAGTAAAGTCTTTTGATGCACCGGTATATTCCAGTGTTTTTATTAATGAAGAATATGTATTTTCAATTGCAACAAGAGTCGCACCCATATCGGTGAAAATCTGTTTGATAATATCGACAACGCCCTCTTGCAAAGCAGAATACAATATATATCTTTTTTCTGAAGAATTATTTTCTTTAACTTCAACCCAGCTGACAACAGGAGTGTTCTTTTTAAACAGATAGCTTTCTTCTACCTGCGAAGTCAACGCACCGACAACACCCTCATCGTCCAGCACCGTCGGCAAATATGAGTGGCCAAAAGACACACTCGGAAGGTTCAAGATAATATTAGCACTGGCAGGTGCGATTTTTAGTTCATTGAACAAATCTGTCAATGCTTGTTTAAATTCATTATAATCTTCAATCTCTCTGGTAGAAGCGTTATACGCAAGATCTCTTCTCGCATATTTCATAATTTTATGCTGTGTATAATCTACCATAATCATTTCCAAACCAACGTTTGGTGATACGGAAACGCCCACATTTACCTTGTTATCGGGTCTTAATTTTGCTAAAAAATTTTCCATCAACTAATTCCAATTAATTCCAAATTAATAATACGTTAAGATAAAATCCTATACAAATTATATTATAGTATAATTATTATGGCAACTTTGTTAAAAAATAACCATTTAGAAAGATGATGCTCAATATGAAAAATACAAAGAATGCAGGAGATTTTATATTCGGACGTAACTCTGTAACAGAAGCGTTAAAATTATGCCCGCAGCGTATAAATAAAATTATAATATTAAAATCTGTTACAAACGACCCGAAAATAAACGAAATAGTAACCCTTGCCCGCCAGAATCGTGTTGTATTCCAGTTTGTACCAAAAGAAAGGTTTGCAAACTTTACGGAATTTTCACATCAGGGCATAGTTGCCTATACTTCGCCTGTTTCTTATCTTGATATAGATGATTTTTTGGACAGCCAAAAACAAAAAACAGGTTATTCAAAAATTATTATCCTTGACGGGGTGGAAGACCCTCACAATGTGGGTGCAATCATCAGAACATCAGCCTGTGCCGGATACGATGCGGTGATTATCCCATCAAGACGCAATGCACAGGTCAATGCAACAGTAGAAAAAACTTCGGCCGGTGCTATTAACCATATTCCGATAATCAAGGTTAATAGCCTCTCCAGCACAATTGATAAGCTAAAAGATAACAACTACTGGATAATTGCAGCCGATGCAAATGGAAAAGATAATTATTTTGACATTAATTATACAGACATGAACTTTGCCATCGTAATGGGAGCAGAAGGCGACGGAGTAGGCAAAAATACAATGAAACAGGCTGACTTTATTGTAAAAATTCCAATGTTAAGAAACTTTAACTCGCTTAATGTTTCCAATGCAGCGTGTGCAATAATTTACGAATCGGTAAGACAAATGATTGAATCTGAAAAACATAGTGTATAATATTATTACAAAATATTACAGGAGTACAAATGGCAAACAAGTCAGAGAAATTTACTCAAGACGAAGTTGACACAACAGATTTGGACGAGGAAGTTTCTATAGATAAAATTACAGAAGAACCCGAAGACGAAGATTTGATAATGTCCGTCGAGGAACCAAAAACAGCAGAGAATGTTTCCACAATCAATGCTGACGATTCTGTGAAAATTTATCTTCAACAAATCGGCAAAATACCTCTTTTAACAGCAGAAGAGGAGCTTGAAGTTGCAAAAAAAATAAAAGAAAGCAATGATGAACACTCAAAAGAAATTCTTGTCAATGCAAATCTGCGTCTTGTTGTCAGCATTGCAAAAAAATATATCGGACGAGGCCTGTCCTTTCTTGATTTGATACAAGAAGGCAACATGGGTCTGATGAAAGCTGCGGAAAAATTTGATTATGCCAAAGGTTACAAATTTTCTACCTATGCTACATGGTGGATTCAGCAGTCAATTACCCGAGCCATTGCGGACAAATCGAGGATAATCCGCCTGCCTGTCCACATGATAGAAACATTAGGCAAAATAAAAAAAGTAACAATGGATTTGACAACAGAAACAGGCAAAGTCCCTTCCAAAGAAGAAATTGCCTACCGTGTCGGAATCCCTGTCAACAAATTAACAAGCCTTATCAAGGCAGCCCAGTCTACTATCAGTATAGAAACCCCTGCCACAGCAAAGGATGAATCGTCAAAACTCGGTGATTTTATTGTGGATGAGTCCACAATCTCGCCTGACACAAGGGTTTCTCAGGAAAATTTATTCGCTGACATACAAAAAATGCTCAACCAGCTTAGTCCTAAAGAACGAGATGTACTAATTATGCGTTTCGGGCTGAATGATGACGGCAACAGAAAAACTCTTGAAGAAATAGGCTCCAGATACGGTGTTTCCAGAGAGAGAATCAGACAGATTGAAAACAGAGCCATAAGCAAACTCAAAAAACTTTGCAAAAACAACAACCTGAGCAAAGGCCTGAAAAACTATTTTAATTAATAATAAATAATAAATTTTTGTAAATATAACCCCATAGAATTAATTCTATGGGGTTATATTTTATCAATAATTGTGATATAAATATATAAAATATAAATATAATGCAGGCTCAAGGGGAGCTGATTAATATAAACAGGATACAAAAAGCGTCAAAGCGCAAATCAAGAGAAAAGGAGAATTTATGACAGTAGGTCAATTCGTATTTATGCTACACTCCCATCTTCCTTATTACAGAAAAGCAGGTATGTGGCCTTTCGGGGAAGAAAACCTCTACGAATGTATGGCAGAAACTTATGTTCCTTTGTTGAACGCAATTTCCGAATTGTATGACGATGAAGGTATAAAAGCTAAATTAACAGTAGGTATTACACCGATACTGGCAGAACAGTTGAATGATGAACACTTAAAACAGGGCTTTATCGATTACCTTGATGCCAGAATCACTGCAGTATCAAAAGATTTGGAAAGATATCCGGATCCCGAAGTCGCACATTCACAGCATTTAAAATATCTGGCAAAATACTATTTTGACTGGTTTAATCACATAAAAGATTCTTTTATTAATAAATATAATAAAGACTTAATCAGTGCATTCAAAAAATATCAAGATCTAGGCTGTATAGAAATCACAACCTCAGGTGCAACTCACGGATTTTCTCCGCTGCTTGCTACTGATTCCAACCTCAATGCACAGTTCAAAATCGGCTCTGATACTACAAAAAGACTTTTCGGCAAAAAAGCAAAAGGATGCTGGCTTCCGGAATGTGCATACAGACAGGGCTATGAATACACAGGCAAAGACGGCAAGAAAAAATGGCGTCCTGCTATTGAAGTTACTCTTCAAAACAATGATATCGAATACTTCTTTACGGAATCTCACGTAATAGAAGGCGGAAACTCTATCGGAAACAGACGTGTAATCGGTGTTTACGGAAACATTGAATACATTCCTCTGCCGGAGAGAGAACCCACCGGCTATGACACATATTCTGCATACTGGCTGCCTGATGCTCAGGTTGCTGTAATGGGCAGAAATGACAGAGCAGGATTTCAGGTATGGTCAGCAGCTGACGGCTACCCGGGTGACGGCTGCTACAGAGAGTTCCACAAAAAAGACGACAAATCAGGCGCACACTATTGGAGAATTACTTCTTCCACTACAGATCTTGGCGACAAGATGCTTTATGACCCTGTTCTGGCTATGTCACAGGTGAACTTGAACTCTGACCACTACACAACATTGATTTATCATTTATTGAATGATTACAAACTTTCTCACAACAAAGAAGGTCTTGTGATGGTATCATTTGATACAGAATTATTCGGCCACTGGTGGTTTGAAGGTGTTGAGTTTATCAAACAGGTTATCAGAAAATTCAACAACTATCTGCCTCAGGTTGAAAGAATGACAGCAGGCGAATATCTGCAGGCTCATCCGCCGACCGAAGCTATCCAAATCCCTGAATCTTCATGGGGTCAGGGCGGTCACTTCTATGTATGGCAAAACCACCTTACAGAATGGATGTGGCCTATTATTCACGGCTGTGAAAAACGTATCATTGATATTGTTTCAAAATATGAAAAAATTCCGGAAGACAAGCTGCTGCACAGAGCTTTGAACCAGCTTGCCAGAGAAAATTTGCTCTTGCAAAGTTCTGACTGGCCGTTTTTGATTACAACATGGCAGGCAAAAGACTATGCAACAGACAGATTTAGAGAACACGTTGAAAGATTTGAAACAATCGCAGACATGATTGAATCAGGAAATATCGATGACAACAAACTGCAGGAAATTGAATCAATCGACAACTGCTTCCCTGTAATTGATTACAGAGCATATTTGCCGATTGAAGAAGGCAAAATCCCTCAGCAGGAAGAAAAACTCAAACCGTTGTATCAATAATTTTTTCAATGGAATCAACGAAAAAGGAGCTTTAAATTCAAAGCTCCTTTTTTTGATAATATTTATTATGTAAGTTTTTTGATTTTTATGTGTTGATTTTAATACAGATAATTATTAAAAATCGACCTGCTGCGCCGTTCAAACAGAAAGTAGCATATACCTGTCTCGGCAACTCGGCACGTCAAAATTGCTAAAGTACAAATATTATTTGTGGTTCAAATAATTTCCCCGTGCCTCGGACAATACCTCGTTTGCAGTTGTATATGCAACATTCTGTAATTCATTTTGCAAAGGTCTTTTTTTAACAATTATCTGTATGCAGTGGAATTTGATTTTGATAAGTTGTTGTACAAAGCTTCGTAAAAGGTTTCTAAATTAAATTTCACTGCAGTAATAAAGAGGTGTAAGATGTTTGCTTCGGAGTGACTACGAAGGAGGGACGACGAAGTCGGAACGAAGAAGTAAATATCTTATACCTCGATTAAAACTAAAAATAAAAAACATAAAAAACTTACATAATAAATATTATCAAACCATCAAAACATAAAATAATAGATAAAACACAGGAATTATGCTAAAATTAATTTCAGATAAATCAAAACGGAGAAATAAATTATGGCAAGAATAGTTAGACCTTCATGGGCAATAAGATGCGTACAATCCAGCTGCAGAGAACTGTTTGAAGTAGCAATCCTTGAAAAAGGCAAACAGCAGGAAGTTGTATGCCCAAAATGCGGCGAACACTATCTTTACCCTGTATTGCCTGAAGACGAAATTGACGAATAGTCAAAATGAAATATCCAAGACCGGTAACAAACAAAAGATATTACCAATTTAGCGAATATTTAAAAAACAAATTTGGCAAAAAAGTGTACAAAATTACACTCGATGCAGGTTTTAGCTGCCCGAACAGAGATGGAAAAATCTCGTCGGGCGGTTGTATTTTTTGCGATGACGGCGGGAGTTTTTCACGTGCGCACAGCAAACTCCTCTCCGTACAAGAACAGGTGCAAGAAGGTATCCACAACCTTTCAACACGTTTTAAAGCACAAAAATTTATGTCCTATTTTCAGGCATACTCAAACACCTACAAACCCGTTGATGAATTAAAAAATATCTATGATGCATCACTATGCCACCCCGATATCGTTGGAATTTCCATAGGGACAAGACCTGACTGCGTTGATGAAACAAAACTCGATTTGATTGCATCTTATACAAATAATTATGAAACATGGGTGGAATACGGGCTGCAATCAATGCATGACAAAACTTTGCGATTTATAAACAGAGGCCATGATTTTGAAACTTTTGTAAAAGCATATAATCTGACAAAACAAAGAGGCATTAATGTCGGTGTGCATGTCATTCTCGGGCTGCCGGGCGAAACAAAAGAAGACATGCTCACAACCATAAAAACACTGGCAGAAATGGGTGTGGATGGTGTAAAATTCCATTGCCTGTGCATATTTCCGAATACAAAACTCTACGATATGTACGAAGCAGGGGAGATAAAGCTTCTGGAAGAAGACGAGTATGTTGATATTGCCTGCGACTGCATAGAGCTGCTGCCCTCTGATACTACTATTCACAGGCTGGGCGGGAACGGTCTTCAGGCAATAAAGGTTGCGCCAAAATGGCTTAACAAAAAATTTGAAATTTTAAACAAAATTGATTTTGAACTCGAAAAAAGAAATTCTTATCAGGGTTTTTATTTTAATTACTTATAAAGAATCTTTATACAGATATAAAGATTAGATAAAGAAATCAAAGTTTGAGAAAAATTTGCTTTATAATGTGTACAACGATAAGAAAAATACATGGAGAAAAAAGATGCACGCAGATTCTATTAAATATTTTTTAACTCAATTAGAAACAGCAGACAACAAAAGCAAAGCAGAAATTGAAAACATGCTGGTCAATGTAGGTTCAGCAGCAGTTCCTGTTCTTGTTGAACAATTGCAAACCGTAAAAGGTGCTGTAAGAGGCGTTGTTGCTATGAGCTTAATCAGAATCGGCGAACCTTCTGTTGATTGCCTCAAAAAAGTTGCACAAAACAACAAAGACTTTGAATGGGTTGCTAAATATTTAATTTCTGAAATCAAAGGCAGCGTTGCAGCTTAGTTTCTTAATATATAGCCGGAACTAAAATAAAATATGTAAAAAAGAGTTGTACAAAAACAACTCTTTTTTATTAAATTAAAAATTTAGTCCGACTGAACTAGCAAAAAAATATCTTCATGTTCTTTAAATAAATAATTAAAATAAAAATATACAAAATATTGAGGAATGTAATACATCGTACCATATTTCTTGACTTTCAATTTATCAGCCGATTAATATATATATAAAGGAATTAGTGAGGTCACATGAAAAGTTCAACATTATACAGATCTAATTTATCCAAAGAAAAAATGGTCTTGTTAGAAGAATTGAGAGCAAAATCAGGACATTCAACTGTTAAAGAAGGAAGAACTCCTGATGTGTACATTCGACCTGCCAAAGAAAAAGAACTCGACGTTCTCTGGCAGAATTTTAAAGTAAACCAGAAAGAAGAAAAATCTCCGGGAGTTTATTTAATCACAGGTTTTATCGCTGGGGCTTTGTGCATGTTTTTAATGACAGCATTGTTGAGCTTTAGCTCAAATGCAATAAACGAAGCTAACAATCCGGAATCACCAAAACTCGTTAAAAAAGTGAAACCGTCAAAAGCAAAATTGTCTATTATTCCTGCTGATCAGGCTGTTGAAGAAACAAAAACAGCTGCAGCTGAAAATTATACGGTAAAATCAGGCGATACTTTAGAAGGTATTATCATAAGATTCTACGGAAAATATGATACTTCTAAAATCTCTAAAATCATGCAGGCAAATAATATGTCTAACCCAAACCAGCTTTCTATCGGTCAATCTCTTGTAATTCCGATGGACTAGTACAGGGACAAAATATTTAACACAAAAAGAGGCTTTTTATTTTTGAAAAAGCCTCTTTTTTATTATATTACGATAATTACGCTTCTTTTTGCACGGCACGTCTTCTCGGCCAGGCAACCATGCGCATCCCTTCCGCTGTGGGCTGTGCTGTCGTGTAGATAGTAAAATCATTGAGCGGACGGGCATAATGCTGTAGAAAATCAACATTTTTGATTTTCTCGATACATGTATTGCAGCCGAACTCTTCTTTGATAAGGTCTGCAAAAAATTTTTGATCCTCGCTTAAGGATAAATCCCTTAAATTTTTGACGATATGCATATTATCATTTTATACTTTTGTATGAGAAAATACTTCAAAAGTTATAAAACTTATATAAAATTGATACAATCCTTAACAAAGAAATTTAGTATTTTTTATTTATCAATGCATTGTGGGCATTAACCTCGATATCATCATTGAGAGGGGGGAGCTGAATTTCTTCTTTATATCTTTTGTGCAGAGCCAGTGAGATAAGATAATCAGCAAAATGAGGATTCTTGGGCAAAAACGAACCGTGCAAATAAGTACCAAAAACATTCTTGCTTTTTGCACCTTCTGTCTTGTCCTTTGCATTGTTGCCGTGGCCCGTTTTTACTATAGCCAGTGGCTCTGTGTCACCTTGAAGATATGTTAAGCCGCTATGGTTTTCAAACCCGACGAGTGTTTTTGGGTTGACATATTCACAACTTGCCGTAACATTGCCGATAAACCTTGTATCACCCGCAACAGTATATGCATCCAAAAGTCCTATGCCGGAGAGCTTTTCGGCATTGTGCGGCTGATAATAATGCCCGAGCAGCTGATACCCGCCGCAAATTGCAAGAAACACGGCGCTTTCATCTTTTGCGTCCTGCAGCGAGGCTTTGTGCTTTTGCAATTCTTTAGCCACAGCAATTTGCTGCTGATCCTGTCCGCCGCCAATAAAATAAAAATCGTATTTTTTTATATCAATTGTGTCATTGAGATCAATTTCGTCAATTGTTACATCAATATCTCTCCACTCACAGCGTTTTGCAATAGTGAGGACGTTGCCCCTGTCGCCGTAAATGTTCAGGAGTTTTGGATAAAGATGTGCGATGTTTAGTGTATAATTTTTGCTGCTCATTGTTTAATTATGACAAAAAATCAGTTTTTTAACAATTTTCTTAACTCAAGCAAGGCGGACTCATACAATTTGAACTTGACTTGAGGTTATGATAAGCCTAGTATAAATATAGACGGCACATCCGCAGTTGACAATTTAATAATATCTCGGGTGAGTGGCACTCTGCCGACGAAAAATGACTAAATGTCATTTTGAGGAGAGGCCGGTAGCGCAGTTGACAATCTAATAATATCTCGGGTGAGTGGCACTCTGCCGACGAAAAATGACTAAATGTCATTTTGAGGAGAGGCCGGTAGCGCA
>CALVBT010000008.1 GCA_944325885.1 Candidatus Gastranaerophilales bacterium
AGGTCTTTTTTTAACAATTATCTGTATGCAGCGAAGCTGCACACGAAAGTGTTTTACGGCTCTGCCGTTGTGACTTTAACTACAGACTCTTTGTATTTACGAACAAAATTTTCGTTAGCGTAAGCGTTTAGAAAATTTTGGAGATAAATATATTAGAGTCTGTTTTAATCAGCGTCCTTTTTCTTTTCTTTGGTTCGTTTCTTTTCTTTTTCGTCGCAAAAAAAGAAAAGAAATGAACATATTAAACAACAATAAATAAACCAAAACTTACATAATAAACATTATCTGTACCCGAATGTTAAGAAAGCTTCAATGACTACTTGATATAAAAGTATGTTTAAAGTAAGGTATTATAAGAAACTAATCTTTGAAAGGAATATAGAAATGGCAAAACAATGCGCAATATGCGGAAAAACAAAGCTTAAAGCAGCTAAAATTTCTTTTTCACATAAACAGCATGTACACAGACAAGAAGTTAATCTTCAATCTGTAAAAGTTAACCAGAACGGTACTGTAAAAAGAATTGACGTTTGCACATCTTGCATAAGAGCTGGCAAAGTACAAAGAGCTGTATAAGTAAATTTTTGAAACAATAAAGACCTCTTTATAAATAAGAGGTCTTTTTGCGTTTTATAGTTTTGTTTTTTATCCTTTGAAAATATCGCTGTGTCCAAAAATTCAACTGTTTATCCGATTGGCAGATGAGTTTTTGTTATATTATAAACATAAAGATAATTTGCGCAAATTCTGCAAAAGTGATATATTACAAAAGTAGCCGAAAGGTTAGTTTATTATAGAGGATAGAGTAAAATGTCAGAAGGTCATTGGATTGCACATCTAGGTCAGTTTAGCTTTAACGTAGATACAATTCTTACTATGTGGATAACAATGGGCATATTAATTGTGTTTGCTATTCTTGCAACAAGAAAGATGTCTATTATCCCGACAAAAATGCAGGCAGTGGCTGAAGGAATAATGGGTGCTTTTGTCGGATTGACAGATTCTATGATAGGCAAAAACGGACGTAAACATATTCCGCTTCTTGCAACTTTGTTTTTGTTTATCCTTACGGCAAACCTGCTCGGCCAACTCCCGTGGCGTTTGTACCACTTAAAAACCGGTGAACTTGCTTCTCCGACGAATGATATCAATATGACAGCCGCAATGGCTATAATGGTCTTGATATATTACGTTTATCAGGGTGTGAAGGTAAAAGGATTAAAATACTTTTTGCACGAGTTTAGCGCAGTCGGAATCATTATGGCACTGATTGAGCTGTTAGAGATGGTGGTAAGACCCTTCTCGCTGGCTCTCCGTCTTTTTGCCAACATACTGGCAGGCGAGCTTTTAATAGTTACTTTTGTAGGGCTTTGTGCATATTTGCTGCCTCTTCCGTTTATGCTGTTTGAGGTGTTTGTTGCATTTGTACAGGCTCTTGTATTTATGTTGTTGTCTACAGCTTATATTGCAATGGCAGCACAGGAAGAAGAACATTAATTTTGTAAAAACTAAAGAATTAGTAAATAAAAAAGGAGAAAATTATGGCAGTAGAACAAGTAGCAGTTGAAGTTGCATCAATGGCAAAATTGGGTGCAGGTATTGCAATAGGTTTTGGTGCAATCGGTGCCGGAATCGGTCTTGGTATAGCAACAAAAGGTCTTTTGGATGCTGTTTCCAGACAGCCTGAAATTGCCGGTAAAGCTTTGATTTATTTCATTATCGGTGCAGGTCTTGCAGAAGCTTGTGCTATCTATGCTTTGTTCATCGCATTACAGTTGTTGGGATAAGACAATTCTGTGCAGATGCGCAGCTGTTTGTGCGGCAGAGCTATAGGTTTGATTCGATTCTTTAGCTTTGATACACAGGTAATCTAAGAAAGAAATAGAAATTTATTATGGAAATTAACGCAACTATATTAATATCGGCAATAAGTTTTTTGGTATTCATTTTTATTATGAACAAAATTTTGTACAAACCTGTCCTTGAGATAATGGAAAAAAGACAAAATTATATTGATGCAAATAAAAATGAGGCTGACGAACACCGTCAAAAAGCACAGCAGCTGCTGGCTGACAAAGACGAAAAAGTTGCCGATGCACAGAGAAAATCACGTGATATAGTTGCGTCAAAGGCCAATGCCTTGAAAGAAGAAAAATCTAAAGTTTTAAAAGACACAAAAGACAGTGTTTCTAATTACTTTAGCGAGCAAAAACAAAATCTTGCTCACCAGAAAGAGGATGCTTCTCATAATATGAAATATGATGTTGCTGATTTGGCTAACCGTCTTACTACAAAATTGATGGGAGAAGGTATAGCTTTTGAACCTGTCGGTGAGTATGAAGTAGAAGAGGTAATGAAGAAAAATGCTTGATTTTAGCTTTTCTAACATATTGCATTCAAATGTTATAAATTTTTTAATAATGGTGGCTTTGTTTGTGTACATTGGCTACAAACTTAAAGTTGGTCAAAAAATTGAGGATATGACTTCAGCTATAAAAAATAAGGTTGAAGAATCCGATGCAATAAAAGAAGAGGCAAAAAAGGATTTTCAAAATGTGGAAAATTCGCTTGCCCATATTGAAGATGAATTAGATGCAATTGTTAAAAAAGCCGAGGATACGGCAAAATCTTTTGAACAAAGAACAAGAGAAGATCTGGACAAGTCAGTTGCTTTGATAAAACAAAACATCGAAAAACAGGTCATCTCCGAACAAAATCACGTTCAAGGCGAGTTGATGAAAAATGTTGCTTCTTCTTCCATAGAAATTGCTCAAAGACAAATTAAGTCAGCTCTTGATAAGGATAAACAACTCCACAGAAAATATATAGAGGACTTTATCAACAGTATAGACAAGGCAGATGTTTAATTAACGGATTTGAAAAATGACTTCAAAAACTATAGATAACAAATTAATACCACTGGCAAAAAGATACTCCGATGCATTGATAGCGGTTGCACAGGAAAGAAATGAACTCGATGCAGTAGCTGCGGATATCCAATGTGTATGCGAGTCTTTGCAAGGTGTGCCTGAAATGGCAAATTTTTTGACACATCCTGTTATACCTCTTTCAGAAAAAAAGGATATGGTCAAATCTGTATTTGAAGGCAAAATAAATCAGGATGTTTTGACACTTGTTTATCTTTTGCTTGAAAAGAACAAAATTTCTATTATGCCGGAGATTTTGTATTGTCTGGATGAATCAATGGACGAAGCCAGAAATATTCTAAAAGTCGGCGTAATTTCTGCTGTGGAAATTGATGAGGATTTGAAACAGAGATTAAAAGAAAAATTAGAAGCCAAACTGAATAAAGCTGTTAAGTTTGACTTTGAAGTAAATCCGGAAATCATAGCCGGACTGATATTAAAAATACACGACAAAACAATAGACGGTTCAATGGCTGCAAAGCTTGAAGGGTTCAAAAAAACTTTGAGATAAAAACGGTGTTGAACGTTAAAAAGGAATTGTAACAGAAAGTACAAGTAATAAAGGAAAGTAAAATGGCAACAATAAGACCGGATGAAATTACTTCTATAATCAAAGCCAAAATAGAAAACTACTCTTCTGAAATGCAGGTTTCTAATATCGGCTCTGTTTTAGAAGTCGGTGACGGTATTGCCCGTGTTTACGGACTCCGTAATGCAATGTCAAACGAGCTTGTTGAGTTCGAAGACGGAAAAGGTACACTGGGTATTACTTTGAACCTTGAAGAAGACAATGTCGGTGTTGTTATTCTCGGTGAATATCAGCACATCAAAGAAGGTATGACTGTAAAAACTACAGGCAGAATCGCTTCTGTGCCTGTCGGTGAAGGTTTGATAGGCAGAATTGTAAGCCCCACAGGACGTCCTGTTGACGGCAAGGGTGATATCCACTACGAAAAAACAAGACCTGTTGAAAGAGTTGCTCCCGGTATCGTTTGCAGAAAATCCGTACATCAGCCTTTGCAAACAGGTTTGACCGCTATTGATGCTCTGACTCCTATCGGTCGTGGTCAGCGTGAGTTGATTATTGGCGACAGACAGACAGGAAAAACTGCTATTGCAATAGATACAATCATCAACCAGAAGGGTCAGGATGTAATTTGTGTTTATGTTGCAATCGGTCAAAAAACATCTACTGTTGCTCAGCTGGCTAAAAAGCTCGAGGACTTTGGCGCAATGGATTATACAATCATTGTTTCCGCTACAGCTGATGAGTCTGCTCCGCTTCAATTTATTGCACCGTTTGCAGGTGTTGCTATTGCAGAAGAATTTATGGAACAGGGCAAACATGTTCTGATTGTATACGATGACCTGACAAAACACGCTCAGGCATATCGTGCAATGAGTTTGCTTTTGAGAAGACCGCCGGGACGTGAAGCTTATCCTGGTGATGTATTCTATCTTCACTCAAGACTTCTTGAAAGAGCTTGTAAATTGAGCGACAAATTGGGCGGCGGTTCCATTACCGCACTTCCTATCATCGAAACTCAAGCAGGTGACGTTTCAGCTTACATTCCGACAAACGTTATATCTATTACCGACGGACAAATCTTCCTTGAAACAGGCCTGTTTAACTCTGGTATCAGACCTGCTATCAACGCCGGTATTTCAGTTTCCCGTGTAGGCGGTGCAGCTCAGACAAAAGCTACAAAACAAGTTGGCGGTAAGTTAAGACTTGACCTTGCACAGTTTAGAGAACTGGAAGCCTTTGCTCAATTCGCTTCTGATTTGGATAAGGCTACACAAGACCAGCTAAGACGCGGTCAAAAACTTACAGAAGTTTTGAAACAGCCTCAGTATTCACCGTTGAGTGTTGCAAAACAGGTAAGCATCCTGTTTGCCGCAAACGAGGGAATTCTTGATGATATTGACAACAGATATATTCAAAAATTCAAAAAAGAATGGTTTGAATATTTTGATGCCAATATGTCAGAACTGGCTCAAAGGCTCAATGACGGTGCGCCGTTGAGCGATGATGACAAAAAATTGCTTAAAGAAAACTTAGATACATTTAAATCATCTTTGTTTAATGCAGCATAATTGATATTGCCTTTAGCAGCGGCCGAGTCCAATAGCTTTTGCTGCTGCTTTAAAAGGCAGATTGAATAAAGGATAAACAATGCCAAATTTATTAGATATAAAAGACAGAATATCAAGTATTCAAAATACCAAAAAGATTACTAAAGCAATGAAAATGGTTGCTGCGGCCAAGGTAAAAAAATCTCAGGTAAAAGTTATCTCAGCCCGTCCGTTTTCTAAGGCACTTGCAGAAGCTTTTGCAAAAGTTCTCGATTGTACTGAGTCTTTTTCCGCAGCAGGTTTGAAGATAGAAAGAGCTATTGATAACTATCCTGTGTTGATGCAAAAGCGTGAGCAAAAAACAGCCGGTATTCTTGTTGTTACTTCTAATAAAGGGCTGGCAGGTGCCTATAACGCAAATGTCATCCGTTATGCTTTAAAAAGAATTGAAGAATACAAAGAAAAAGGCATTGGTGTTCAACTCTTTATCGTCGGAACAAAAGGTGTGTCTTCATTAAAAAGACGTGCGCAAGACGGCGGTTTTGAAATTGTTAAAACATATACAAAAATTTCGCAGGAGCCAAATGCCTCTAATGCAATAGTTATTGCGGAGGATATGGCGCAGGCCTTTGTTGACGGAAACATAGACAGTATAGAAATTGTTACAACACGTTTTAAAAATATGATGTCTTATAAAGTGGAAGACTGGAAAATATTGCCGACTGATGATGTAAAAGAGACGCTCGGTGATGATTCTGATTCTTCTGCAGGTGTAGATGCGCTTATGGCGTTTGAACCTGATTCTGACCATATTTTGCAAAAAATTGTTCCTATGTTTATAACAAACATTATTTATCAGGCATTGTTAGAAGCTGTAGCAAGCGAACTCGCAGCAAGAATGACTGCCATGTCTTCCGCAACAAACAATGCAGATGAAATGATAAGACTGCTCACAATAGATTATAACAAGGCTCGTCAGGCTGCTATCACGCAGGAAATTACAGAAGTTGTTTCCGGTGCCGATGCCTTGAAAAACTAATGCTGTTTGAGATACAATACACTAGACGGATAAAAACAGGGAATGAATTATGGGTTATAAAATTTTAAGAAAAAAAGAATTATGTGCAAATCAATATGAATTGACAATACACGCTCCATACATTACAAAAAATGCAAAAGCAGGTCAATTCATAATTCTGCGAGTCAGCAAAGACGGGGAAAGAATTCCTCTTACTATTGCTGATTACAATAGAGAAACTGGCGAACTGACTATCGTATTTATGGCTGTCGGCTATACAACAAAACAGCTCGCTACTTTGAATGAAGGCGATGAGCTTGTTGATATTGTGGGGCCTCTCGGTCAGCCTACACATATTGAAAAATACGGTACAGTCGTATGTCTGGCAGGCGGTTATGGCGCAGCACCTTGCTATTTGATTGCAAAAGCTTTTAAAGAAGCAGGCAACAAAGTTTATATGATTATGGGTGCAAGAACAAAAGATTTAATCTTCTGGCAGGATAAAATGAAAGATGCCTGCAGCGAACTGTTTATTACTACAGACGATGGTTCTCTGGGTACAAAGGGCTTTGTTACAGGTGTTATGGAAGACATCATGAACAAAGAAAAAGTTGATTATGCAATTGCTGTAGGTCCAATGCCTATGATGAGAGCTGTTGCAGAATTGACCAGACCAAAAGCTATTAAGACAGAAGCCAGCATGAACCCTATCATGGTTGATGGTACTGGTATGTGCGGTGCATGCCGTGTCACTGTCGGCGGTGAAGTTAAATTTGCTTGTGTAGACGGCCCTGACTTTGATGCTCACAAAATCGACTTTGACGAAGTTATAAACCGTACAAAAATTTATAAAGATTATGAGAAAAAACGCAGTGAAAACTGCAACTTGTATAAACAAGCTGAAGCACTAAAAAATTAATTAAGAAATAAAGGAGAAAAGTATAATGCCGTTTATTCCAATATGTCCGTTGATGAGTGCAGGTAATAGTATGGAGATAGTTTGTGCGCAGGAAAAATGCGCCTGGTATCTCAAAAACTATAAAACTTGTTCTGTATATCTTCTGGCTCACAATGCAGCTCTGGATATCAAACAAAAACAATCTCAAATGAGCGGAAAATAAAATTATAAAAAGAGCAGTTATTAAATAACTGCTCTTTTTATTTGCTTTATTATTCTTCGCCGTCATCGTTGTCTTCTTTTTGTGATGCTTTCATTATTTCGTAATCTTTTAAAATACTTCTCAGTGATTCAAGGTGTTCGTCAGTGAGTTTTCCTTCTTTTGCTTCTTGAAGGAAGGATTGTACTCTTGTATAAACTGATTTGCTTATTTCTGTATCAGGGTCATCTGTAGTTTCGTATTCTCTAAGCATTTTATCGATTTTTTCGGCCAGTTCAACGGACAGCTTGCCTTCTTCGCCGTCTTTTGATATTGCCTCATAAGGTATTGTCGGATATTGTGCAATCAATTGAGCGTTTTCAGCTTCTTCTTTAGTGTATTCTTTTTTGTCTACTTCATAGATTGAATTTATATATTCTTTGTTACTATCGTTTATTGTTGCACCGTCTTTATTTGCAGCGTCGAATACACCCTTAACGGTTGCTACACCCTGTTGTTTTATTGCTGCTTCTTGTTGTGCTTTTAATGCATTGTCAATTGCTTCTTGTCTTTGAATCATATCGTTGTTATATGCTTCAAAAATTGCAGCCATTTGATTATTCATATTCATACCGTTTATGCCGGCAGAATAAGGGTTGCTCAGTCCTGATAATGCGCTGCTTCCGGCCAATAGTCCTGTAGAAAGACCGGAGAAGCCTCGTACTCTCCAATCATTGAAAGAGCCTGAGTCATAAGCCCAGCTGCCTACGCCAAAGCCTAAAAATGCACCGAGTACTCCGCTAAAAATACCCATTGCGCCTGTCAACCCGTTTCCGAGTTTTTGCCAGAATGTTCTTTTAGGCGGTTCTGTTACTTGTTGTGTATATTGAGCCTGTTGTGTTTGTGTAGGCAGTGCATTAAAAAGCGTGCTGCCGCTAATCTCTGCATTTGTATTAAATACTGATGATTTTTGAACGTATAGCAAATCTTCTTTTGTAAAAATGGATGCAACATCGCCGCTTTGTGCAACTACTGTATCTTTTTGAGCATTAAACAGACCATCGCCGTCATCTTTGTATTCGATGCGTGCTGAGCCTTTTTCTAGAATCCATTTATTGCCGTCTTGAATAACTTGCACTGACATGTTGTGTCCTCTTGTTTATACTCTCTTATCTATATAAAGTATATACTGAGTAAATAATTGCATGATTTGTGCAGTTTTGTTAAGTTATGTTACAAGAAAAATCAAGGTCTATGCCAGCGGTAGTTTTATTATTACGCTAAAAGTATTGTCTTTAGTGGACTCCAGCTCTATTGAACCGTTCATTGCCAGAACTAAACCTTTTACAATAAACAGCCCGAGTCCGGTTCCTCTTGTTGTTCTTGTTGTTTTGTCGTCTATTCTAATAAATTTGCCGAATAGTTTGTTGAGTTTGTCAGCCGGAATATAGTCACTCGAGTTTTTGATTTTTATAACGGCGTGGTTTTTCTCTTTTGTTACATCAACATAAATCGGTGTGTCTTCATAAGAATATTTGTATGCGTTTTCAACAAGATTTATTATTACCTGTTCCAGACGGTCTGTGTCTGCAAGCACATCAGGAAATTCATCCGGAATATTAACTATTACTTCTCTTTGAGCTTTGTGTTTTGTGGAGAGTATTGCATCGTTTATGCTGTCTGATATGTTTACGTTTTCCGGATTCAGGTTGAGTTTTGCACCTTCTATATCAGGTATTACGAGCAAATCTTCTACCATTCTGCTCAATCTTTCGGACTGGTTTTTTATGATTTTTAGTGATTTTTGTTTTGTTTCTTCATCCAGTTCTATATCCTGTCTTAAAAGACGTGAGGTGTAGCCTTTTATACTTGTCAGCGGGGTTCTGAATTCGTGGCTCACTGTATCTATGAGGTTTGAGCGGAATTCATCCAGCTTTTTGAGTTCTTTGTTGGTTTGTTTTAATTTTTTGTATGTATTGTTGATTTCATCCGCCATTTTGTTAAATTCTTCGGCAAGGAATACTGTTTCGTGAGGGGTGAATACGCTTGTCAGGAGCCTTACTTTTCTTTTGTAATTCCCTTTTGACAGAGCTATTATTCCCTTAAACAGCTGTCTGATGTTTATATAAAGGTAATATGTGTAAATTCCTACAACAAACATGATAAAAAGCGCAGAAATGCATAATGCCAGAATAATTTTGAATCTTGGGATGTTTATGGTGTTTTTTGTAATGTTGTGCGTTGTGTTTACAATAATTGTTGCATTTGGGTCGGTCAGTTTAAAATATGCCAGAGGCTGGTTTTTTATTTTACCAAAAATTACCGGTTTGTTTGTTTCTAAATTTTTGGGTAGTGCTGATGTAAGATTGGCAAAGTCATTTTTGTTGTAATTGTGTGCAACAACAAGTTCGTTATCTGCACCTATTATGTAAATTTGCCTGTCATCTTTTTTGTATATATTAAAGACCTGTTCTTCAAATATCTGTATATCTATCTGGGCAAGGATAGCATAATTTTTGTCTATAACTTTAAGGATTTCTACTCTTTTTGTTTTTTCATTGTAATTGCTCTGGTCTTTCCAGATTTTGTATTTGTCTTTTTGCGTTTTTGAAATCAATTCCAAATCAGAAAGAATAGTAGAGCTTTTTAGTACATCTTTTAGATAAATTTCTTTTGCATAGTCAGACGGGATGTGCCTTAATGCCATAGCTATCTGGTTTATTTCGTCTTCTTCTGATTCAGAAAACGTTTCGATATTAGATGCAATGGATTCTGAAATGCTGAGTGCGGAATATTGCAGCTCGTTTCTTACTGCGTGCTGGTTTATGTTGTTTACAATAATTGCGCTGACCGTTGTCGGAACAATTACCGCAAGCAAAATAACAAGTATAATTTGTTCTACGATTTTCAGTCTTTTAAGTTTTATAGGATTTTTCATTCTTCTGTTCCATTGTCAGGGATGGGGGTGAGTTTGTAGCCTACATTTGTTACGGTATGCAGATATTTTGGATTTTTTGTATCTTTTTCTATTTTCTGCCGCAGGCCGCCAACATGTACTCTTACCATTCTGACGTCTTCGTCCGAGTCATAGCCCCACACCTCGTCTAACAGCACGGCAAGAGAAACTGACTCATTAAAATGCTGCATCAGGCAGTAAAGGATTTCAAATTCTGTCGGAGTAAGTTTGATTTTTTTGCCTTCAATAGCTGTTTCTAATGATTCGGGGAATATTTCTATATCTCCGACTTTTAATATTTCCTGTTTAAAAGATTTGTCGTCGCTGTTGTCTGAATTTCTTCTCAAAAGAGCTTTTACCCTCAGCAGAACTTCCTGAATATCAAATGGTTTTACCAGATAATCATCCGCACCGCAGTCAAAGCCCTGTGTCTTGTCGCCTATTGTTCCTTTTGCGGTCAGCAAAAGTACCGGAATATCCGGTTTTGATTTTCTTAAATTTTTGCACACATCAAAACCGTTCATCTTTGGCATCATAACATCCAGCAGCACAAGGTCATAGCTGTTAGTTACGGCTTTGTTCAGCCCGTCGAGGCCGTTTGTTGCTGTATCTACGCTATATCCGCTGTGTGACAGGTCAAATTCCAGCAGCTCTCTGATTTCGTCATCATCATCAACAACAAGTAATCTTTTTGACATTTATAATCCCTCTTTATAGGTTGCCTGTGCGGACTTGTTGAATAAAACGGACTTGTCGGATGCACAGGTTCAACAAGTAGTCGGAGTCAATTGACTATATGAAATATTTTCTCACATAACAGGCTTATATACAAGAATTTGTAAACTTTCTGTTTTATGTTATCTTTGTAAATATAGAAAAAAGAGTTTTTGCGAGGTAAGTTGTGAGATTTGTTGACTTAATTGATAAAAAGAAAAAAGGCCTTGAACACACAAAAGAAGAGCTTCAATTCATAGTAGACTCTATGATGAACGGGTCTGCAGAAGATTATCAGGTTTCTGCGTGGCTTATGGCTGTGTATTTTAAAGGAATGACAATAGACGAAACTGCAAACCTGACAAAAGCAATTATAGATTCCGGCGAAACAATAGACCTTTCCGAATTGAGAAATGAAAACTGTCCTCATATTGCTGACAAACATTCAACAGGCGGAGTCGGGGATAAAGTTACGTTGATACTTATTCCTGTGCTGGCTGCATGCGGCGTGCCTATTGCAAAACTTTCAGGACGCGGCCTCGGTCATACAGGCGGTACAATAGATAAACTGGAATCAATTCCGGGATTCAAGACTGATTTGAGCATAGAAGAGCTTATAGAAAAAGTTAAGGATGTGGGGCTTGCTATTGCATCGCAAACAAAAAAGCTCACCCCTGCAGACGGAAAGCTCTATGCTCTGAGAGATGTTACTGCTACTGTTGATGCTATACCGCTTATTGCCAGTTCTGTTGTGTCAAAAAAGATTGCCTCGGGTGCTGATTATGTAGTGCTGGATGTAAAATACGGTTCAGGTGCTTTTATAAAAACACCTGAAGAAGCCTGTGAACTGGCTCAATGGATGGTCGATATTGCCGCAAGACTCGGAAAAAAATTCCACGCTGTAATAACCTCTATGGAGCAGCCTCTTGGCAGAGCTGTGGGCAATGCTATTGAGGTCATTGAGTCAATAGAGTTTTTGAAAGGAAATATGACTCTGGATTTGAAGGAGTTAACCTTTGAGATGGCGGCTCTTACTTTGATGGAGCTTTCTCTTGCGCAAAATAAAGAAGAAGCTTTTTCTAAAATACAGCAGGTTATAGAATCAGGCAAGGCTCTTGAATACTTTAAAAAACTGGTAGAATCACAGGGCGGAAATACTGCTGTTATAGATAATTACAGATTTTTCCCGCAGCCAAATTACGCATTCCAGCTAAAGGCAGAGTCAGACGGGTTTGTGCAAAATATTGACGCATACAAGACGGCCTATGCGTGCAAACTTTTGGGAGCAGGCAGAGAAAAGAAAACAGATGCGATAGATTATTCTGCAGGTATTTATCTTAATAAAATCTTTGGCGAAAAGGTTGTTTGCGGCGATGTTATAGCTACATTGTATGCAAATGACCCTGACAAACTCGAAACCTCAAGAGAGTTTTTAAAGACAGCTTTTTCTATCTCTAATGAAGAGCCTCATAGAGATTCTTTGATTTATAAAATTATATAGAATTCTATCGGTTTAAATTAATAAAAAAAAGAGGTAATGAAATTCATTACCTCTTTTTAGCTTTTGTTGATTGCTTAATTACTTGAGCAATTCACCAACTGCTTTGAATACAGCCATTCTCTTAGCAGCATCAGATTCTGCTTGAGTATAAAGAGCTTCAGCGTGTTCAGGGTTTGTTTTCAACAACTGTTTGTAACGTCCTTCACTTCTGATGAACTCTTGGTAGCTGCCTTTCGGATCTTTAGCATCCCAAGTGAACGGTTGCTCGTTTTCAGGATTGTATCTGTACAACGGATAGTATCCTGCTTCAACAGCACGTTTTTGTTCTGTTTGGGTTTTGCTCATATCGATACCGTGAGCGATACAAGGTGCATAAGCAAAGATGATAGAAGGTCCGTTGTATGCTTCAGCTTCCTGGAATGCTTTGAGAGTTTGCGCTCTGTCAGCACCGAGAGCTACTGATGCAACATATACGTAACCGTAAGACATGCTCATCAAGCCCATGTTTTTCTTGTATGTTGGTTTACCGCCTGTAGCAAATTTTGCAACAGCACCTGTAGGTGTAGACTTAGAAGCCTGACCGCCTGTGTTAGAGTAAACTTCTGTATCGAGTACGA
Organism: Candidatus Gastranaerophilales bacterium; assembly: GCA_944325885.1. Lineage (GTDB taxonomy): Bacteria > Cyanobacteriota > Vampirovibrionia > Gastranaerophilales > Gastranaerophilaceae > Limenecus. The sequence continues at coordinate 12,907 of CALVBT010000008.1, forward strand.
GGATGTTAACGTTTTTGTTTTGAGCAAGAACGTGGTCAATACCGCCGTAACCGATATCGTTAGCCCAACCGTCACCGCCGATAATCCAAACTGATTTGTCTGTAAAGTAATCTTCCAGTTCTCTTACTTTTGCCAAATCAGGACAAGGAGCGTCAGCATATTTTGCAAGAGCTGCTTTAGCTTTGTCTTGAGCTGCAATAGCTTCGTCAGTTTTTGAGTTATCCCAGTGTGACATAGCTTCTGTGAGAGCTTCTTTAAGGTCAGCAGGTGTTTTTTCGTTTTCGAGAACTTTTTCAACATAAGTTTTTAAAGTATCTCTGTTCTGGTCAACTGCCAATCTCATACCGAAACCAAACTCAGCGTTGTCTTCAAACAGTGAGTTGGCCCATGCCGGTCCTCTTCCTTCTTTTGTTGTTGTGTAAGGAATTGTCGGGAATGTACCGGAGTAGATTGAAGAACAACCTGTTGCGTTAGCAACGATAGCGTTTTCACCGAACAATTGAGAAACCAGTTTAACGTAAGGTGTTTCACCACAACCTGCGCAAGCACCGGAGAACTCGAATAACGGTTTTCTGAGCATAGCACCTTTGATAGTTTTTGTAGTGTTTTTACCCATTACGTTGTCAGGCAATTCGTCAAAGAATTTTTCGTTAACGCATTCGCAAGCTGCTTCTTCTTGTTCTACAGTAGACCAAGTAAGAGCCTGTTTTTCAGGGTTTTTGTTTGCAGGACACTGGTCAACGCAAACACCGCAGCCTGTACAATCTTTGCAGTAAACCTGAACTTTGAAGTGTTCGTCAGCAAGAGCAGGTTTTGCAGGGATTGTGTTGAAAGATTCCGGTGCATCTTTGAGGTCTTTAGCTTCAATCAATTTAGTTCTGATTGCAGCGTGCGGACAAGCAGAAGCACAGATACCGCATTGGATACAAGCTTCTGAATTCCAGTGAGGTACACGTGGTGCAATAGCACGTTTTTCAAGACAAGATGTACCGGTCGGGATTACACCGTCAACAGACATTGCTGATACAGGGATGTCATCGCCTTTTTGTCTCATTGAAGGTTCAATGATTTTCTTAGCAAATTCGCTTGCATCATCAGAGATGAATTTTACAGTATCAGCTGCGCATACACCGTCTAATGAAGCAGGTACATTTACTTCTTCACAAGCATCAACAGCTGCATCAATCAATGCAAGGTTCATGTTAACAACATCGTCGCCTTTTTTCTTAAAGGTTTTCTTAGTCATTTCTCTCATACCTTCCAAAGCTTGTTCAAAAGGAATGATGCCTGATACTTTGAAGTAAGCTACCATCATTACAGTGTTAGCACCTTTACCACGCAAGCCCGGTTGTTTTTTAATAAGAGCTTCTGCGTCGATATTGTAGAATTTAACTTTTTTGTTGATGATAGTTTCTTGCATATCTCTTGTTAAGTGAGAGAATGCTTCGTCTTTTGACCATGGGCTGTTGAGAAGGAATACACCGCCTTCTTTGATGCCTTTTAACAGGTCGTATCTGCCGATGTAAGAGTGAGCAGAGCAAGAAACAAAGTCAGGTGCTGTGATTAAGTATGTAGATTTAATCGGTTTGTCGCCGAATCTCAAGTGAGAAACAGTTACACCAAAAGACTTTTTGGAGTCATAAGCAAAGTATGCCTGAGCATCTTTGTTAGTGTATTGACCGATGATTTTAATAGAGTTTTTGTTAGCACCAACAGTACCGTCAGAACCAAGACCCCAGAACATGCAGTTTGTAGTTCCTTCAGGTTCTGTAACGATGTGTTCTTCAACTTTCAAAGATTTGTGAGTTACATCGTCTTCGATACCTACTGTAAAGCCGTGGAAACCGTTGTTTTCGCCGTGTTTGTAAACAGCGAGAACCATTGACGGAGTAAATTCTTTTGAAGATAAACCGTAACGGCCGCCTATTACTCTGATGTCTTTGTTTTCAAGAGCTGCAACAACATCGATGTATAAAGGTTCACCGATAGAGCCGGGTTCTTTTGTTCTGTCAAGAACGTTGATACGTTTAACTGTTTTCGGTAAAGCTTCGTTGAAGCGTTTTACGTCAAACGGTCTGTACAATCTTACTTTAACAAGACCGTATTTAGTACCTCTTGTTGCGTTGAGGTATTCGATAGTTTCTTCGATAGTTTCGCAAGCAGAACCGATAGCTACGATAACATCAGTTGCATCAGGTGCGCCTACGTAGTCGAACGGATGATATTGTCTGCCTGTAACAGCAGCAACTTTGTCCATATATTCTTGAACAATGTCAGGTACAGCTTCATAGTATTTGTTAACTGTTTCTCTGCCCTGGAAGTAAACGTCAGTGTTTTGTGCGCCGACTTTACAAATCGGAGCTTCAGGACGCATTGCTCTTTTTTTGAATTCTTCGATATATTTTGGTTCAACGAGTTTTGCAATATCTTCGTAAGAGATTTCTTCGATTTTGTGTACTTCGTGAGAAGTTCTGAAACCGTCAAAGAATTGCAAGAAAGGAACTTTAGCTTTGTAAGTTGCAAGGTGAGCAACAAGAGCCATATCCATTTCTTCTTGAACGGAGTTTGCAGCGAGCATTGCATAGCCTGTATTTCTGCAGCCCATAACGTCAGTGTGGTCGCCAAAAATAGCCAAAGATTGTGCTGCCAATGCACGTGCTGATACGTGGATTACGTGCGGAAGCATTTCGCCTGCAGCTTTGTGCATTACAGGAATCATCAAAAGCAAGCCCTGTGATGCAGTATATGTAGAAGTCAAAGCACCTGCAGCAAGTGAACCGTGTACAGCACCTGCAGCACCTGCTTCAGATTGCATTTCTGCAACTTTTACTTCTTTGCCCCAGATGTTTTTCTTGTGTTGAGAGGCCCATTCATCAATCCATTCGCCCATTGTTGAGGAAGGAGTGATAGGGTAAATTGCTGATACTTCGCTCAATGCATACGCAACATGCGCTGCGGCGTAGTTACCATCAACTGTTATTGTTTTACCTGGCATAATATAAATTCCTCCTTATTCTTATACCAATACCAAACTACATACCTATATGGTAATACAAACCCGTTTTTTATACAAATAAAATAATGATTTAGCACAATTTTTTACAATAAAAATTGCGGACTAAAATTAACGGATTTTTTTAAATTTTTGTATACAAAGATTCGGAAATATTTACAAATTCTCTTACAAGGTTTTTGTCCCACTGAATGCCTGCGCCGACTTTCAAAATTTCGCAGGCTTTTTCGTTAGACATACCTTTACGATACGGTCTGTCAGAAATCAATGCGTGATAAGCATCTGCAACAGATACGATTCTTGCTGCCAGAGGGATATCTTCGCCTTTCAGTTTTTCCGGATAACCTGAACCGTCCCAGTGTTCGTGGTGATATTTTACTATCGGAATCAAATCGTGGAGTGATTCGTTTGGCATAAGCACTTTTTCTGCACCGATTGTAGGGTGTTGTTTCATTATTTCCCATTCTTCGTCAGTGAGTTTGGATGGTTTTCTCAAGACTGATTCCGGTATGCCGATTTTTCCTATATCGTGCAGCAATGCACCGAGTTTGATTCTTTCAACTTCTTTTTCAGGAAGATTTAATGCACGGGCAAGAGCCTCTGCATATCTGGATACAGAGGTCGAGTGACCTTTTGTATATTCGTCTTTTGCATCAATAGCACTGGCCAGAGATGTTACAACTTCGATAAGGTGGCTCTGGTTGATGATTTCTTCGGAATGGAACTTGTTAACAAGTTCTTCGTCAAAGTTTATGCCTATAGAGGCGTGTCTTTTTGCTATAACTGAAGCAAAAGAGCTGAGTGCCGTGTCATCCCAGAAATCAAAGTCATCAGAGCATACGATTGTGGACATTCCGTTTTTGTAGCCTTTGCTTTTGGAAATATACATTGCCTGTTCCGCTAAGATAAGCAGTTTTTCAAGGTCTTGCGTGGATTGAGGATATGTAGCAATACCGACGGAAGCTTTTATTGGCCCTACATCATCAACAAGACAGCAAGACAGTGAATATGTAAGGTATTCTGCAAGGTATTTTGCTTCTGCAGAGGTCGTTTCCGGCAAAATTATTGCGATTTCATCCCCGCCATAGCGTGCGGCTGAGTCGTTGTTTCTTATGCCCTGTTTGATTTTGTCAGCTACAAGTTTTATGATTTCGTCGCCTTTTGCTGCGCCAAAATCCTTGTTTATTTGAGAGATATTGTTTATATCAAAAATTACTACAGAAGTCTGGGTCTGAGTGCGTTTTGCCTTGTCAATTTCCGCAGCCATAATTTCCAGAAATTTTCTGTGGTTGTTAAGTCCTGTCAGTGCATCTGTATCTGTGTTCATCAGTACTTTTGCTGAAAGTTCTTTGTTCTGAATAAACAGAGCCAGATAATTTGCCATCAATTTGTATACGTCCGAGGTCGCTTCATAATTGTTGTCGCCTACCAGCATAACCCCGATACATTCGTTTATTGCCATTAAAGGAAGGATTGCAACAGCAGAGTCGTTGAGGTAGTGGACATTTAAAAAGTTGTTGCTCGGAACATACAGTGAGGTCTGTGTTTTAAAAACTTTTTCAACGGGATTGTCAGAACCGTTAATCAGTACACGGCTCGTGTATGTGGAGCCGATTTTGTCTATGATTTTGAAGTTTATACAGTTTGATTGTTTGCAGTACAAACCAAAACCCGAGAAGGTAGAATTTAATTTGTTGGTAAATATGTTGTGAAGAGAATAGAAAAGCTCGCTTTTTGTTTCTTTTCCTCTTGTTACTTCGTTTATAAACTTAATAATTTCCTGATAATCAACACTCTCGTAGCTGCGCCAAGCTTTTTGATTGTAGCCGGCATACATACGGTTTGCTGTTGTTCTGTTGTTGATTGAATTTATACGTGAAATAAGGCCGTTAGGTATTATCGGGTTCGACTGTTTTGATTCAAACCCCTTTATACCGTTATCAGCACCCTGATTTAGCTTATTGTCCGTATTATTAAAATTATTCAATTCTAGACCTTCCTGATACGATTAGTATAAAAACCCTAACCGCAAAAATTTGCCAAATTTGAGGAAATTTATTAAAAATTTTTACAATTCAGCAATTTTTAGTATTGTATCAGTTCAAATGCATCTTTGTAAAGATACAAATCTATGATATATGTCATAACTAGTGTTTTTGGAAAACCATAATGTATTCGTGTTTGAAGATATAAAAACCGCCGTACAAAGCTCTGTATCTCCACAGATTAGCCTGTTTGCCTTTTGCTTTTTCATTACCTTCAATATTTTTTACGATTATTGCTTTTGTCGTAAAGCCTGCACGGTTCATTCTTTCCATACAGCCAAAGCTCAGAGGATAATACTGGCCTTTTGCATATTTGTCGCCAATAATCAGTGCTGCGAATCTGCCTTTTTCCAGCTGTTCATAGCCGTTTCTTGCTACTTCTTCAAAAAGGTCATAAAACTCTTCCGTTGTTGCGCAGTTTGAGAGGTCTTCTTTTTTGTCGGAGAACTTGATAATATCATCATAAGGCGGGTGCAAAACGAGAAACTGCGCCTTGTCAGACCCCATAACAGCCAGCCTGTCCTGAATTTTTACACCAATATCTGAGGAGGCACTGTCACCGCAGATTATGTTTACATCAGTGACAAGAGTCTTTTTGTCAAATTTTTGGCTTACATAGTCCACAAGCTCCTGCTTTAATTCAACGCCTATGCATCTTCTGCCCATATTAACGGCTTCAATCCCTGATGTGCCGGAGCCGAAAAACATATCCAGCACAATATCACCTTTTTTGGTAAATCTTTCGTAGAGCTGCTGGGCTATTTGCGGGATGTAATTTCCGTGGTAGTCGTAGGAGTGGCCGTTGCTTCTGTCACGGGAGGAAAATTCCCACAAAGTGTCTGTTAAAATATGAGAATAATCTTTCCAGTTATTCAAATCTATATCGTTATAAGGTTTTGTTAATACTTTGGGTTTTGTTACGACTTTCAAATCGGGGGTAGCCGTAACTTTTGTTTTGGTTTTTAAATTAGATTTTTTAACTGCCAAGATTATATCCCTCTTCTCAAATTTCTATAACTAAAGTATAGAAAAATGTCAGGGAATATGAATCATAATAATAGATGAGATTTAATCTTACACACTCCTATGGAAGAAGGACGCAATTTCTTTTTCGCTGAAAGAATGAACAATCGGACGTCCGTGAGGGCAGGTATAGGGCATTTTTGTTGTTTTCCATTTTTTGATTAGTTCTTCCATCTGCCACAAATTAAGCTCTGCACCTGCTTTTACCGCAGCTTTGCAAGACATTGTTACGAGCATTTTTTCTTCCAGATTGTTCAAATCCCCCTGCAGATTCTCCAGTATGTCTGAGAGAATATCTTTTACTTTTATGTGAGATATTACCTGAGGCACTTTTTTGAAGGTTATTTCGTTTTCAGAAATTTGCTGGATTTCGTATCCGAAACGTTTTAATTTGTCTGCATTTTCGTTCAACAATGCCATATCTGCCGCCTCTATATGCAAAACATCCGATATTAGCAAGAGCTGTGACGGAATATCGTTGTTTTTTAAATTTTCCTGAAGCTTTTCAAAAATATAACGTTCGTCCGCTATGTGCTGGTCTACTATTTTCAGCTCCGTATCTTCTTCAAATATGATATAGGTGTTTCGATACTGGCCTATTATGTTTATTGTTTCTTCTATTTGGGCTGTTTTGGGTATATCAAGGTCAATTTGTCTTACATTCAGTTCAAATGGTCTTTCTTTCCCGGACAAAGGTTCTGTTTGTGCTGCTGTGTTTTGCTGTGTGTTTCTGTTGTATATTTTTTCAAAGTTTTCTGAAGACACATAAACAGTATCATCATCTTTTTCATCCTGATTTACTTCGATTTCCTGCCTGTCAGAATCAGAGGGAAAGCCGGTTTTTGAGTAATTTCCAAAAGGCAGCACAACATCGTTGTTTTGTACAAAGGCCGGCTGTCTTATGGCAGAGAGAGCATCTGTAACAGCACTGTATACAAAGTTAAAAATCTGGTTCGGATTTTGATAGCGGACTTCTTTTTTGGTCGGGTGTACATTAACATCCACATCTTTGGCAGGGATTTCAAGATTCAGACAAACAAACGGATATTTGCCCGCCGGCAGCATATTTTTGTAGGCTGTGTCGATTGCTTTTAAAATAACCGGACATTTTACCACCCTGTTGTTAACAAATACATAAATAGATTTTTTTGTGGAACGGGTAAATTCCGGAGTGGAGCAAAATCCTGTTGCCCTCAGGTGTGAAAGCTGGTCAGATTTGTTTATTTTTTTAAGTTCTCCTGCTATTGAGTTTGAATAAATTTCTGTTAAAACACACAATAAATCTCCGCTGCCTGAGGTTTTGACCGGAGTTTTGCCGTCAACTATCAGTGTTATGGCTATATCAGGGTTTGCAATAGCAATGCTTTGTAAAATTTCTGCTATATAGGAGAGTTCTACTTTTTCTGATTTTAAAAATTTTTGTCGTACCGGAGTGTTGTAAAAAAGGTCTTTTACCTCCATTGTTGTGCCTATTGCGCACGCAGCCGGAGAAGATTTTACGTTAGATTCTTCGCATTCTACTTTTGTGCCTGTTTCAAAATCTTTTGTTCTTGTTGTACAGGTCACTTTTGCGATAGAAATTATACTGGCCAGAGCTTCGCCTCTAAAACCCATTGTGTGGATGTCGAATAAATCCTCTGCACTTGTTATTTTGCTCGTTGCGTGTTTGCAAAACGCCAGTTCAATATCATCGGGGTGGATACCTGAGCCGTTGTCCGATACTCTTAAGGAAAGACAATCTTTGCTGATTTCTATTTCTACCCTTGTTGCACCTGCGTCGATAGAGTTTTCTACCAGCTCTTTTACTACAGAGGCAGGTCTTTCAATTACCTCTCCCGCTGCAATCTGGTTTATCAATTGTCTTGACAGTTGTTGTATTCTTTTCATTTCTCCGCCCTCTAGTATAAATAATTTTATATCAATTTTTTTTAATGTGCTATATTGTAGTGGTGAATACCTTACAAAACGAAATAATTAATACAAGAAAAATCTATAAAGAGCTTTTTAATAATGCACAAAAAGCTATTGATGCAAAGCTGAACACACTAAAAACAGCCTCGTTGTGCAATCACTGTAAAGAAAACTGCGATATAGATTTTAATAAAATCAGTCTTTTTCAAAAATTTCCGGAAGGCTGCAGATACCGTTTCTGGCAGGAGGCGGCTCTTGATATGCTCGAAAATAAAATATCAAAAGATATTTACGAAAAAATACAGCTTATTGAAAAGCGCAGACAGTGTTTTTCCTGCGGGTGCTGCTCTTCGTGCTGCAGGCTTGCTAGTTCCGAGTATTCTTATGAAGAGCTTAAGGAACGTGCAAAAAACGGAGATAAGTTTTCAAAAGAATTTGTCAGTGTTTTTGTTCCGTACAAAAATATTGATGAGGCTCAGGAGCTTTATCCTGATTATGTAAAACTTTTGAAAGACCATTTTAAGGAAAACGAAATATATTTTTATTATTGCCCAAAACTCGGCGATGACGGACTTTGTACTGATTATGAAAACAGACCCGGAATCTGCAGGGATTTTCCGAACAATCCTCTTGTTGCTCTGCCTTTAAAATGTTCTTTTAATACGTGGAAAGAAGAGGTCGAAATCACAGCCCTGACATTGCATGCATTGATAGATATAGTAGGGTTTTACAAAGAAAAAATCTCAGACGGGCTTCGCCTGTAAATAAAACTAGCCTTTGACCGCACCGTCGTTTTCGCCTGATATAAAATACCTTTGCATTGCAATAAAGAAAACGAGTATAGGTATTGTTGCAATAATGGAGCCTGCTGCAATGTATCTCCAGTTTGCACTGAACATTCCCTGCAGGTCATTTACCCCGACAGGCAATGTGTATAAGGCTTTTTTTGTCAAAACAATACTCGGCCACAAAAATTCACCCCAAGAACCTATGAAGGTAAAAATAGCAAGGACGGCCAGTGTCGGCTTTACCATGGGTAAAAGTATTTTCCACCATATCTGAAAAACACTGCAGCCGTCTACAAAGGCGGCTTCTTCCATTTCTTTTGGTATAGCAAGAAATGCCTGCCTCATTAAAAATATTCCAAAAGCATTAACAGCAAACGGCAAAATCAACCCCAGATAACCCATAACAGAGTTTACGGAGTCCACCATATTAAGTTTTAAAACTATCAGATACACAGGCAGCATTATTGCCTGAAACGGTATCATTATTGTGGCAAGCGTTGCATAAAAAATAGTCTTTTTACCTTTAAACTCCATCCTCGCAAGCGGATAAGCAGCAAGAGCGGATAAAATTAGGTTCAGCAAAACAGTAAAACCTGCTACTATCATACTGTTTAAAAAATACAGCATAAAAGGTATCTGGTGCCATACTCCCTTAAAGTTTTCCCAGGTAGGACTCTGCGGAAAAAATACAGGCGGGTATTGAAAAATATTTTCGTCAGGGCCTTTCATTGCTGTGGACAGCAGCCAGATAAACGGAAATATTGATAACAAAGATACTATTATCAATGATGCGTGTATAAAAAATCCTCTTGAAAAGCTTTTAAAATTTTTCATTTTTTCACCTATAGCTGATACTGTTTGTTTTCAAACAGTGTAAAGTTTAATATGGACATAACAAGTACAATCACAAGCAGCAACACGGATGCCGCTGATGCAATACCCAAATCGAGATTTTCAAACGCACGCTCGTAAATGTAATATACGATTGTTTTGCTTGCATCTAAAGGCCCGCCTTTTGTCATAACATATATTTCTACAAAAACCTTCATTGCAGAAATAGAAGAAATCATTGTAACCAGCCCCACTGTCGGCATAAGATGCGGCAATGTTACGGTAAGATGCTTTGTTACAGGGTTTGCTCCGTCTACTTCACAGGCTTCGTAAAGGTCTTTTGGCACGCTCATCAACGCAGAAAGGTATATCATCATATAGTAGCCTATACCTTTCCATATAGTAACGATTATGACTGAATACAAAGCAACATTCGGGTCTGTGAGCCAGCCCACTGCAGGAATATTAAAGATATCCATAAAGTAGTTTAAAATTCCCTGCTGTGCATACAGCCATTTGAAGGCAATTGCCGCTACTACGATAGATACAATTACCGGAAGGTAAATCAAAATTTTATAAAGCGTAATCCCTTTGATTTTTTGATTAATCATAATGGCTATGATTAGAGGAAACACTACCAGAAACGGCACTGCAACAACAAGATAAATAAATGTGTTAAAAAGCACTTTGTAAAAAACAGGGCTTTTTAAAAGGGTAATATAATTGTCCAGCGATACATAGGCCGGATGATAGATGTTATTTGAGTAATCAAAAAAGCTCAGGATAATAGTTTCAAAAAACGGTATAAAAAAGAACAATATCAATATTACGGCTGCCGGCAGCAGAAAAAGATACGGAACATATTTTTTGTAGTATTTATACATTTTTCTCCCCTGTGGGTTTTAGTTTTGCAGTTGTGTTTTCAGGCATGAGCCGTTTTGCGACACCTGAAAGTTTGTATCGGTTAAAGACATAAGCATTGCCCTGTCCCCGTAAAAATCTATAGACCACGCACCGAGATATTTGGGTTTTTCTCCTGTTGCCGCATAAGCAAATACAATGATTCTTTCTGGATTCAGTGCATCCCAGCCTATAGGGTATATATCCCAGCGGTAATCTTTTAAATAAAGATTGTGGTTTTCTCTCCAGTAATACTGGATAGCTTCTCGAACTTCCGAGAGTTCTTTTATCTTTCCCGTTTCAAGATTATAAACCAGAAGATTTGTTCTCCACAAGCCATCCGGCGTGTAAGAAACTTTTTCTTTAAAAGCTATTTTCTTTCCGTCTGCTGACCAGTCTATGACTGTCAGCGTCTTTTGTACATCAAGGTCGAGTGAGTCCATCTGGCTTCTGTAAATAGTTTTTCTGCCTTCATTAATATGCGCACGTTCTATCCTCTCCATCAGGTCTTTTTCTATATCAAGGTTCATAAGATACAACTCTGAACCGGCAGTTCTGGTGGACGGATAGTAAAATATAGTAGAATAAACCATTTTGTCAAAGCCCGGCGATACAACACCCGTTGATTTGATTTGTTTTTTCTTTTTCAGGTCGTTTAAATTTATCTCCTGCAGCCCCGGCGGGTTATTGTATTTCATTAAAAGCAAAGAAGGATCCGGCAGGTCTACGAGTTTTGAATCTTTTTCAAATTTTGGCGAAGGAATATCTATGTTCTGTGCGGCTGCTTTGTTCACGGCACGGTAATATTCCTGCATTGTTTTTGGCATATTGTTGACAGGCGCAGGGTGGGCTTTTTTGTAACTTTTTGTCCAGAAAAATTTTGATGCAACATCTCTTTCAAAATCAAAAGCAAATGCCGCCTGTGTGAGCAGCAAAAATATGCCTATAACAATCAGCTGAAATTTTAAATAAAATTGCCGCTGCATTTATACAAGTCCCTCTCTCATTGCAGTAACAGCAGCCTGTGTTCTGTCGTTTACGTACAATTTTTGTAAAATACTGTGAACATGTGCTTTTGCTGTTGCCCTTGTAATAAAGAGTTTTTCTGCAATTTCCGGATTTGATAATCCGTCTACAATAAGAGCAAGAACCTCAAGCTCTCTTTCCGTAAGACCAAACGTGTTTTTTGTGGATTTGTAGCTGGCAACAGCATCTGTCGCTGCTGTGTCACTTTTTTGTCTTTGTACATTAGACAGTACAAGTCTGGCTATAGCAGGGTCTAGCCACGCTGTACCCTCGTTTACCGCAACAATTGCAGAGGTAAGCTGTTCTGGGGTTGCACCTTTCATAATATACCCGTCAGCACCTGCGGCAAGTGCGGCAAAAACGTCATCATCGTTGTCACGTGATGTAAATATAAGGATTTTGCAGCCCAAATCCGCTTCTTTTATTTGTCTTGTTGCTTCGATGCCGTCTATTACCGGCAGCCCGATGTCCATAAGCACAACATCAGGCTTAAGCTCTTTTGTCTTTTCAACACCGAGCATTCCGTCTTCTGCTTCACCTATGAGGGATATGCCCTGTGTCTTTTCAATAACGAGAGCCGTTCCCATTCTTATCATTGTATGGTCTTCGACCAGCAATACTTTTATATCTTCTGCCATTACACTTTTTCCTTAACCTTTAATGATTCCGGAATAAGAACAGAAAATACGCTGCCCTTACCCACCTGACTTTCTGCCCATATCTTGCCGTTGTGGGCTTCTACTATCTGTCTGGAAAGATACAGTCCGAGTCCTGTTCCTGCAGAACGTTTCTGGCTTGTACCTTGTGAAAATCTCTTGAAAAGTTTTTTCAAATCGTCTTTTGGTATCCCTATACCATTGTCTTTTACGTTTAAAATCAAGTCGCCTTCTTTGTTCAGCAGACCGATTTCTATGTGTCCGCCCTGACTTGTATGATTCAGCGCATTGCCGCACAGATTGAGCAGTACTCTTCTCAATTCGTTTCTGTCAGCAGTGATTTCTGACTCCTGTGTGCCGTCGTATTTTATTTCTATTGTTATGTTCTTTTTGTCAGCAATCGCCTGAACCTGTCCGACACATTCATCAATAAATGATTTTAGATTGAAAGTTGTTTTGCAAAGGCTCAGCTTGCCTGCCTCGTACTTGTAAACCTCAAGCAGTGCATTAACAAGCCCCAGCATATCTTCGTTGCTTTTTTTCATTGTATCAAGCAGGGTCTTTTGCTTGTCGCTGATTTCACCCAGAGAGCCGTCAAGGAAAAATTCCAGAGTCTGTATTGCCGCAAGAAGAGGTGTTCTCAAATCATGCGTGAGTGTGGCAATAAAATCATCTCTGAGTCTGTCCATTTCTTTTTGCAGGCTGACATTTCTGACTACGCCTACGTAGTTTATTTCGTCTTCGTTTTTTCCGTCAGCCGGAATCGGTGAAAAGTTGATTTCCACAGGGATATTTTTATCATTTATGCAATTTTTAACAGCAGCGTTTCTTAAAAGCACTTCTTTTTTGTCGTTTGTTATTTTTTGCAGCTGCTTTTCTTCAAATACAATAAAGTCTTCTATAGACTTGCCTTCCAAAAAATGTTTGTCGAGGCCGGTAAGGTTTTCAAAAGCGGGATTTGCCTGCACAATCGTTCTGTCAGGCGCAATTATAATAATTCCGTCCGCACAGTAATTTATAATCGCACTCAGTTTTACATTAGATTCCAGCAAATCTGCTGTTTTTTGCATAACAATTTCTTCGAGTGAATGTGAGTATTTCTCCAGCTGTGATTTTGCCTCGGACAGTTCTTCAATTTTTTTGTTAAGCTCTGTGATTAGTCCGCTTCGCTCAAGTCCGTTTCTTATACTGATGAGCAAATCTTCATTGTCCCACGGTTTTTCAATATATTTGTAGATACCGACTTCGTTTATTGCTTTTATTGCATTTTCTTTGTCGGCATAGCCGGTGAGCAGTATCATACTTGTATCCGGACATGTCTTTTTTGCTTCTGACAGAAATTCAAATCCGTTCATCTCCGGCATCATAAAATCAGAAAGAATCAAATCCGGTGTTGTTTGTTTTATGCTTTCCAGTGCTTTTTTCGGGCTGTCAAAATATTCAACATTTTCAAATCCTTCCAGCGAAAGGAGCATTTTTAATGTTGACAACAGCATTGTATCGTCATCTACAGCTATAATTTTTTTATCTTTATACATATACTCACAATATCCTTAACTAAAGGATATCTTATATTTTCAAGCAGGACAAATATTTTACAAATGTAAAGCAATATACTATAATTTTTAATATTTCATATAGTCAACTGACTCCGACTACTTGTTGAACCTGTGCATTAATCAAGTGCACTCATTACAAACAAGTCCGGCACAGGCAACAAGTGCATGGGGTCACTTTACTAGCTACAATCCAGACCGCCACAGACATATTATATTGGAGAAAATATTTTTATGAGAGATGAATTGCTTTCGATACTGGAAAAAAACAGCAGAATTGATTTTAAAGAGCTGGCTGTATTGTTGGGAGTTTCTGAAGAGCAGGTGCTTGATGAAATTTCAAAACTTGAAAAAGAAAATATTATCTGCGCCTATCATACCCTGATTAACTGGGAAAAAACCGATATCGAAAAGGTTTCGGCATTGATAGAGGTAAAAGTTACCCCTCAAAGAGGACAGGGCTTTGACCATATAGCGGAGAGAATTTATAACTATCCGGAGGTAAAATCCGTTTATTTGATATCAGGCGGATACGATTTGCTGGTTACATTAGAGGAAAAATCGCTTAAGGAAATTGCAGGTTTTGTTTCGGATAAATTGTCTACTTTAGACAGTGTCTTGAGTACGGCTACACATTTTATCCTCAAAAAATATAAAGACCACGGTACTATTATCAATAAAACATCAAAAGACGAAAGAGAGATGTTTACACCATGAAAAATTTTCTCTCAGAAAAAGTCGTAAATCTAAAACCATCCGGTATAAGAAAATTTTTTGATATTGTAAGCGAGATGAAAGACGCAATATCATTGGGCGTTGGCGAACCTGACTTTGATACACCCTGGTTTATCAGAGATGAGGGAATTTATTCACTCGAAAAGGGACGTACCTTTTATACCTCAAATGCAGGCCTGAAAGCCTTGAGGCAGGAGATATCAAATTATATTCAAAGAACACAGGGGATAAAATACTGCCCTGATTCAGAGATTATTGTTACCGTAGGCGGTTCTGAGGCGATAGATATAGGTTTGCGTGCTGTGATAAATCCAGGTGAGGAAGTTGTTATCCCGCAGCCCTCTTATGTTTCTTATGAGCCGTGCGCTGTTCTTGCTGATGCACAGCCTGTGATTGTCAATTTAAAGGCAGAAAACGAGTTCAGATTGCAGCCTGAAGAGCTGCTGAATGCAATAACCGATAAAACAAAGGTGTTGATTCTTCCTTATCCTAACAATCCGACAGGGGCAATAATGGAGCGTGAGGATTTGCAAAAAATTGCAGATATCGTAAAAGAAAAAGACTTGCTTGTTATGTCGGATGAAATTTATTCCGCTTTGACTTACAAGGACAAACATATCTCCATTGCGTCATTAGACGGGATGAGGGAGCGAACAATTTTGATAAACGGTTTTTCAAAAGCTTATGCAATGACGGGATGGCGTTTGGGCTACGCATGCGGGCCTTGTGATATCATCAAACAGATGACAAAAATCCATCAATTTGCAATAATGTGCGCGCCTACAACCAGCCAGTATGCGGCTGTAGAAGCTTTGAAAAAAGGCGATGAAGAGGTGGAGAAAATGCGCCAATCTTACAACCAGCGCAGACGTTTTTTGATGCAGGCGTTTAAAGATATGGGGCTTTCTTGTTTTGAACCTTTCGGGGCTTTTTATGTATTCCCCTGCATAAAAGAATTCAATATGACATCAGAAGAGTTTGCAACGAAACTCCTTATGGAAGAAAAGGTCGCTGTTGTACCGGGGACTGCGTTTGGTGATTGCGGTGAAGGGTATTTGAGAATATCTTATGCTTATTCGCTCGATAGTCTGAAAGAGGCAATCTCCCGCATAGAGAGATTTGTAAAAAGACTGCGCCACTCCGGCTGATGCTAAAAAAAACCTCTTTGCGCAAAAAGATTTTTTGTGTAAAGAGGTGAGCACTAAGTACAAGCAATCAGAAGAGTTGAGGATTTACTTGATTATGATAACCTTCTTGTGCTGCTATTACATTGCGCAAAACTGTAATGTTTTACTTTAATACTTTCGGGCAATAAGTTAAATATTCTTAGTATTAAATTGATTTTTATTTTTTCTCGTTGATATAATTGGGTAAAATAAGTTTTACGTAAACAGGGGAATAGAATATGACGGTAAAGGTCGCAGTTTTGGGTGCGGGAATCTGGGGTAAAAATCTTGTAAGAAATTTTTATAACCTGAATTATCTTCACACAGTTTGTGATATGGATGAAGAAAACAGAAAAAAGGTCAATGCGGATTATCCTGAAATTTATACAACGCCTGATTTTAATGAAGTATTGAATAATAAAGAAATCAACGCTGTTGTTATTGCGACTCCGAGCCATACGCATTTTAAACTCGTGAAAATGGCACTCGAAGCAGGAAAACATGTTTATGTCGAAAAACCTATTGCCACAGCAAGTGAAGAGGCATTGATTCTTAAAGAACTGGCAGAATCAAAAAATCTTGTTTTGATGGTAGGTCACCTGCTTTTGTATCATCCTGCAGTAAACAGACTGAAAATGATTGTGGAATCCGGCGAACTCGGAGAAATCAAATATGTGCAATCTGACAGACTGAATATAAATTATTTTAAAAACGACAGAAGCGTAATGTGGGATCTGGCTCCGCATGATGTTTCCATGGTCAGCTATATTCTGGGCGAAGAACCCAAAAGAGTAATCTCTGCAATGGGGGTAAGCTCGGAAGGCAATGAGATTATGGATATTACTCATATAGAAATTGAGTACGAATCAGGCTGTGTTGCTCATATATCTGACAGCTGGATTCATCCGCAAAAACGTGTAAATCTCATGTTGAGAGGTACAAAGGGTTCTGCGATGTTTGATGATACTTTGAAGGAAAATAAACTTCAGGTATTTAAAAACGATAAGCCAAACTCGGGCAGCAACATTGCTCTTGATTATATAGAAATAGAACCTTTGAAACTTGAGTGCGAACACTTTGTAAAATGTATAGAACAAAACAAAAAAGCCAGAAGCGACGGAGAAAACGGCTATTTTGTAGTAAAAATACTTGAAGATGCAGAAAAAATGATGCTGGGCGACAAATTGCAGCTTTTGGAACATCACAGCTTTGCATCATCAAGAAGCAAACAATAGATTTGAGGATGTCACGAGGAGTATAAAAATGGCAAATTTAATTACAATATTACGAATGATTATAGCTTTTATTGCTATATGCTTGTTGTTCTTTCAGACACCGGCATGTTACATCACGGCTTTTGTCTTAACCATCATTGCAATATGGTTTGACGGGTTGGACGGATTTGTTGCCAGATTGTTGAACGAAAGTTCAAAATTCGGTGCAGTGCTGGATATTCTGGGTGATAGAGTTGTTGAAAATATCTACTGGATTGTGTTTGCAGTTCTGGGCTGGATTCCTGTATGGGTTCCGTTGATAGTTGTAACAAGAGGCATTTTAACTGACGGTGTAAGAAGTATTGCTCTGGAACAGGGTTATACAGCATTTGGTTCTACTACAATGATGAAAACAAAACTGGGACATTTTCTTGTAGCGTCCAATTTTTCTAGAGGCTCTTATGCTGTGACAAAAGCATTTGCTTTTGCTTTTATGATTTTGTGCAATTTCCCGTTTGCAACAATGAACCTCTTCCTTCAAGGTGATGACCCTGCTTTGTCTGCACAGGCAACTGCCGCATGGGGAACTTTTCATAACATTTGTATAGCTATTTGTCCGTTTGCACATTTTTGTGTGTATGCTGCAGTAGCATTCTGCGTTTTGAGAGGTCTACCTGTATTAATTGAAAGCAGAAGATTTTTTGTTGAAGACAAAAAATAAATAAATTAAACATCGAAATACCCTGATAGTATAGATTTATCGGGGTATTTTTGTATATTTTTATTAAATAAAGCTTAAAAACAGACAAAAAATTTTTTTATGTGCGTTATAAAATCAGGTAGAAGTTATTTATAGAAGTAAACTAAAATGCAAGTACAAAGTACAACACAAATACAGCAGAATCCAAACAAAAAACAAAACAATGTAGGTTCTTCTATAAAAGCACTGGTTGCGAGTTCTCTTGTTGCTCCTTTACTGTATCCCGTAAATTCAAGCATACTAAATATAATGAAACGCAAGGGAAATCTGCCTGAAGATACTATAGATTTGATTCATAGCGCAGGAGAAAAAGCTTTAAAAGAGACAGGCTTGGCAGATAAAGGTGCAGAAATTATTTACCTGCAAAAACATCCTAAAGAACCGAGATTACCCAGAATTTTGACCATGTTTAATTTGCCGGAACAGGTCAAAAACGGCGACAATGCTTTTTGTGTATTAAAAAATGCAGTAAATCCATTAACAAAAGAAGTTGTATTTAAAGAAAATGCAATTTATATGCCTGCAAAAGATTTGTCTTATACTCTTTTTCATGAAATCGGGCATGATTTAAATCACAATTTTTCAAAACTCGGTCTTGTCCTGCAAAAGCTCAGAATGCCTGCTTTAAAACTAGCCGGACTTGTTGCTCTTTTTGGTGCATTTACTAAAAATGTAAAACCTGAAGAAGGCAAAAATATGACAAAAACCCAGAAGTCTAAAAACTTTGTTCGAGATAATGCAGGAAAGCTTTCTTTTGCAATGACAATCCCTGTTCTTGTTGAAGAAGCTATGGCTACTTTTAAAGGACAAAAACTCGCAAATAAATATCTGCCGAAAGATATAGCAAAAATTGTATCAAATTGCAATAAGGTCGCATTTTTAACTTATCTTTTAATGGCGGCAACTGTTGCATTGACTTCTTACAGCGCAGTAAAAATAAAAGACTATTTTGTTGCAAAAAAAGAAAATAAATCACCGGCTAATTAAAATATGCTAAAATAATTCTATGAAAATAGATACAAAGCTGAATATTGTTTTATATGAGCCGGAAATTCCGCAAAATACAGGGAATATCGTGCGGCTAGCTGCATGCACAAACTGTGATGTCTATCTTGTCGGAAAACTCGGATTTTCTATTGACAGCAGACACCTCAAACGTGCTGGGCTGGATTATTGGGATGATGTTAATATACGCAGGATAGATAAGATAGAAGATTTGTGGGCAGAGTTTCCTGACCGTGATTTTTATTACCTGACAACAAAAACAAAGAATTATTATACAAACGTAAAGTTTAAAGACGGTGATTTTCTTGTGTTCGGCCCTGAGTCCAGAGGAATCCCTGAGGATTTGCTTTTTTCAAAAGGGGAGCATTCTATTACTATACCTATGCAGGACGGTCAAAGGAGCTTGAATCTTTCAAATTCCGTTGCTATAGTTGTTTATGAAGCATTGCGTCAAATTTGCGGGTAAAAAGTTTTATGGATTATACGGAGATTGATATAAAAACAGCAAAATCACTTCTGCCGGATAGACCTCAAGAGAGTAACAAAGGCACGTTCGGCAAGGTGTTGAATATCGCTGGCTGTATAGAGTATGAGGGGGCGGCTTATTTGTCTTCCGTTGCTCCGCTAAAAACAGGTGCCGGCCTTGTTACTCTGGCAACAATACAGCAGGTAATAAACAACCTCGCTGCAAATTGCCCGTGGGTGACATTTTATCCGTTGAGGGATTATTACGGAAAATGTATTGCATCAGATGCCTTTTGTGATTTGAAAGAAATAACAGGAAAATATGATGTTGTTTCTGTTGGGCCGGGGCTGTCTGATACGCCGGCAATAAGCGCATTTGTAGATGATTTGATAAGATATTTGAATAATACGGATAAAAAAGTCGTTATAGATGCGGATGCAATAAATGTTCTTGCAAAATCCGGTGCGGCGAGCTTGCCGAAAAATTCAGTAATAACGCCTCATCCTATGGAACTTTCCAGACTTATTGATGTGCCTTTGGAAACAATCCAGAAAGAGCGAGTCCATTATGCAAAGTTTGCTGCTGAAAAATTCGGCTGCTGTGTTGTTTTAAAAGGGCATAATACAGTGGTTTGTACAAGAGATATGGAAATTTTTGTAAATACGAGCGGAAATTCTTCTCTTGCAAAAGCAGGAAGCGGCGATGTTCTGACAGGTATAATTTCAGGTCTTTTGGCGCAGGGACTTTGTGTCAGAGATGCCGCAGTGCTGGGCGTATATTTGCACGGCCTGTGCGGAGAGCTTGCATCTGTTGATTTGACGGTATACAGCGTTCTTGCAACAAATCAGATTGATTATATTCCAAAAGCTATAAAAAGAATTCTAGAGGCGTAAGTATTAGTGGTTGTAGAATAATGACAGTACAAAAACGGATGGATGCGTATTTTTTGCCTTATGCTGTTTTTTGCGGCAGAGAAAATATGGAAATTGATGAAAAATTGCTGGACTATGCAATCGAAAATCAGTTAAAAGCCCCTGTGTTCAGACTGTACGGGTGGGAGCCGGCATGTGTTTCTCTTGGCCGAAACCAGAAAGATACCGGAGTGGACAAAGATTTTTGCCAAAATAACGGGATTGATATAGTACGCAGATTGACGGGCGGAAGAGCGTTGCTGCATGACAAGGAGCTTACTTACAGCTTTGTCTGTCCGTGCGGCTTTTTAAAAAACGGCGAAACCGTTATCCAATCGTATAAGGAAATTTCAGGCGCATTGGCTCTCGGTCTTTCAAAGATAGGAATAATGGCTGAATTTCCCGAAAACAAAAAGGCTCATACAAATTTTGAATACTGTATGTCACTGTCGACGGGTGCTGATTTGTGTTTTGAGGGGAAAAAGATAGTCGGTTCTGCTCAGTTTAGAAAACAGGGCTATATCCTGCAGCACGGGTCTATTATGTTTGATTGTGATGCAGAGATGATTCAAAAGGTTTTCCATGAAAGTTTGCAAAATGACAAAATTGCCACACTAAAAGATTCCGCACCTGCAGTTAATCTGGCGCAGTTATCAAATGCTCTTGTTGATGGGATGGAAGAGTATTTCGGGATTAATCTTCTTTTGAAAGAAGGTCTGAGCGCAGAATCTTTGCTCCGCCGAGATAAACGTGCTTGATTTCGTCTTGTTTCTTTTCTGTATTTACGACCATCAATATTCTCAGACATTTTTTCAAGCTGGGTTCAATGTCCATTTCGTTTACGCAAATCAACGGAACATACTGGATTTTAAAGTTTTTTCTTACAAATTTTGCAGGAAAAGCGCTTTTTAAATCTTTTGTGAGCGTAAACATAATATGAGAAATATCTTCTGTTTTTATATCGTTTTGGGCAATCATTTTTGAATAAAGCTCAACAGTGGCCTGCTCAAGAGCCTCTTGAGTATCTTCATCTACTGTAATTGCGCCGCGGATACCTCTGGAATATAGCATATATAAAGCTCCTTAGTCGAATCTGTCGCCCGTTTTCAGCTTTGCGCCGTTTGTCCAGGCATAGGCATCCATTTTTGGTTTGCCTTCGGGTTTGATTTCTTTTATTAACAGTATACCTTTTTTTGCAGCAACTTCAATCCCATTTTTAGAAATATTAACGATTTCTCCTTCGTTTTCGTTTTCTGTGTCGTTGTTCAGAACAGTTGTGGACAAAACTTTTATGTTCTTTCCGTTGATACTTGTACAAGCAACAGGCCATGTGGTCATTGAGCGTACATGGTCGTGGATCTGTTGTGCTGTTTTTGTCCAATCCAGAACAGCGTCTTCTTTTTTGAATTTTTTTGCGATTGTTACTTTTGTTTCGTCCTGCTTTTGCGGGGTCAAAACTTTGTTGTAAAGCTGTTTTATCGTCGGATACATGATAAAAGGAGCCTTGTCGCTTATGATTTGCATAAGCTCTTTGTCTGTCATATCAGGGGTGATTTTTATTTTTTCCTGCAGACAAATATCTCCTGCATCAAGAGCCAGAACAGTAATCATAGTTGTTATGCCTGTTTCTTCTTTGCCGTCATAAATAGCACGCTGTATAGGGTTTGCACCTCGGTATTGCGGCAGCAAAGAGGCATGAAGGTTTACTGTAGCTATTTGCGGGATAGAAAGAATTTCTTCCGTCAAAAGCTGTCCAAAGGCAAATGTAATAAAAAAGTCCGGCTTTAGGCTTCTTAATTTGTCTTTTAGCTCTTCATCATTTTTCAATGCATCTGTTTGAAAAACTTCTATGTTGTGTGCCAGCGCAAATTCTTTTACAGGCGGCGGGGTGAGTTTGTTCCCTCTGCCTGATGGTCTGTCCGGCTGCGTTACAACGGCTTGAATGTTTACATCATTAAAATTTAAAAGTTTTTGAAGACAGTTAACGGCAATCTCCGGTGTTGCCATATAAACGACATTAATCAACTTTTTCATCCTCTTTTTGGCTGTTTTGTCCTTCCGGCAGAACAGTTTCGCCGGGGTTTGCGGGTATTGATTCCAGAGCTTTATCCAGTTCCGGTTCGTCAAGGATTCTGTCACCTTCTACAGGTGCAAGCCCGTGTTCTGAAAGGATTTTGTCAGCTTCAAATCTGTTTCTGCAGTGGTCAATAAATAAAACACCGTCCAGATGGTCAAATTCGTGCTGGATTGCTCTTGCCAGGAGGCTTCCGTCTTTTCCCTCGATTGTGAAAGGTTTGCCGTGGATGTCGAGTGCTTTTACCATAACGTTTGCATATCTTTTTACATCGGTGTACGCATCCGGAAAGCTCAAACAGCCTTCGTAACTGCTAACCGCACCGCTTTTTTTAATGATTTTGGGGTTGATAAAAACCATCGGGTGCAAGGGCTGGTTGCCTGTAGATACATCGATTACAAACACACGCAGGTTTTCGCCGATTTGCGGTGCTGCCAGACCCACACCATTTTTTGCATACATTGTGTCCAGCAAGTCATGCACAAGGGTCTGGATTTTTTTTGAAATTTTCGAAACTTCTTTTGAAGGTCTTCTGAGAGTTTCGTCACCGTATTTAACAACTTTTTTTATTGACATAGCTAAATTCCTTTAAAATGAATCTTAATACATAATATCACACAAACCGCCAAGGGCTTACGGACGTTGAGCATCAAGCTCTGCTCTTATTTGTTCTACTGTGATATAGCTTACAGGTGATTTTTCATCTTTTTGAAGATATACATCTTTTATTCCTGCCTGAACGATAAATCTTTTGCAAAGTATGCAAATAAAGTTGTGGCCGTAGATGTACATTGTTGCACCTTTGCATCTGTCCTGACCTGCCTGAATAATTGCGTTTTGTTCTGCGTGGATGCTGCGGCAGGTTTCGTACATTGTGCCTGATGGAATGTTGTTTTCTATACGGTAGCATTTGCCTATTTCGTAGCAGGAAGTTACCTTTGATGGTGTTCCGTTGTAGCCTGTGGCTTTGATTTTTTTGTCTTCGCCTACAATTACCGCTCCGACTTTTGCTCTAAAGCAGTTTGAGCGTGTTGCACAGGTTTTTGCTATTTCTAAAAAGTATTCATTCCATGGTTTTATCATTTTTATATCCTCAATTATCTGTTATTTTCTGTTTGTATTGCGTTTAATAGTGCTTCCAGTTGTTTTTGCAGTTCTTCGTTATCGAGCTGCTGTGCATTTATATTGTACGAGTCAGTATTATTTGTATTTCTGTTTCTGTTTATTCTGTTGTTAGCTCTCAAAGGAGTGTTTCTTGTAGACAAACTTTGGGATTCGTTTTGTTGTTTGGCAAGTTCCTGCTGCAGCATCTGTGTAAGGGTGTTTAGCATTTGTTCCAGTGCAGCTTGTTTTCTGGCCATTGCATCGAAATCGTAATCATTCCCTTGCGCAAACGAGGTCGTTCCGTCTTCTGCTATCCAGCCTATAATTTTGCCGTTACGGTCTTTAAAATACAATTTGCCGACAACTACAATCCCCTGCTCTTTGTTTTTTACGTCTGTGCCGAGTCTTAAGTCCTGCATGCCCGTAGGTGTCAGGGCATGTTTGGCTATTGTGTCAGTCTGCCAGAGGATTACGGCAGGTGCTTTTCTTGCTTTTTTAGTAAGGATTGGTGCAGATGCAATGGCCACGATACATACTATTAAAAGCGTAATCAATGCTTCTGCCAGCGAAAATGCTCTGTATCTCTCCATAACTATTCCTCTTTTCCTGACTATACTTCTATTTTATTGAGTTTTAGTTTGAAAGTAAAGTCAATATTACATTTATTGCTAAAAAAAAACGTGCATATAGATGAAAAAAAGCCGAAAAAATTGAAAAAAAACACTTGCCAATATTTTGTATTCCAATATAATAAGAAATGTACATTTAAGAAAAGGGGTTTACCAACATGAACAAAGAAGAATTAGTACAAGAAGTTTCAAAAAAATCTAAAGTTACTCAAAAAGAAACTGCTGAAATCATCAATGCTTTGATGGAAACTATTGAAAAAACAGTTGCTAAAGGCAAAAAAGTTACTTTAGTTGGTTTTGGTACATTCGAAGCTAGAAAAAGAGCTGCTAGAACTGGCCGTAACCCGCAAACTGGTAAAGAAATCAAAATCGCTGCTAAAACAGTACCTGCTTTCTCTGCTGGTAAAAAATTCAAAGAAGCTGTTAACGGTAAAGTAGCTGCTAAAAAATAGTTGATTAAACTTTTATAAAAAGCGTCCGTACTGGTTGTACGGGCGTTTTTTGTTTATAAATTTTATGACAGTATAAATAAAAAAAGACCCCGAGAAAACGGGGCCTTTTTTAGCTTAAACAGGTTTTGTTTAGCCGAAATATCTTTTTAACAATCCCTGGAATGCCTGTCCGTGACGAGCTTCGTCTTTGCACATTTCGTGAACTGTGTCATGGATAGCATCGAGGTTGAGTTCTTTAGCACGTGAAGCAATAGCTTTTTTAGCTGCACAAGCACCTGATTCAGCTTCTACACGCATTTCAAGGTTTTTCTTTGTAGAATTTGTAACAACTTCGCCGAGAAGTTCTGCAAATTTTGCAGCGTGTTCAGCTTCTTCCCAGGCTATTCTTTTGTAAGCTTCTGCAACTTCAGGATAGCCTTCTCTGTCAGCCTGTCTGCTCATTGCAAGGTACATACCTACTTCTGTGCATTCGCCCAGAAAATGGTCTTTCAAACCTTGTTTTACTTCTGCATCAACATCAGCACCTACGCCGATTCTGTGTTCGTCAGCCCAGCCGATTACGCCTGCGCCTTCTTCTACTTTATTAAATTTTTCAGCAGGAACTCCGCACATAGGGCATTTTTCAGGCGGGTTATCACCTTCATATACGTAGCCGCATACTGAACATACAAATTTAGCCATAATTTACCTCTTTCATTTACTTACCATAATTCACCTATCAGGAATGACTCTTATTAAGAATAATTCCTAATAAAATTATTATACACATAGACTTTTGAAAATGCAAGTGTTTTTCTTCTAAAAAAATTTTTTTATCCTTTTTGCCCTGAAATTATACGGTCTTTGCCTGATACGTCTTTTAGTATTTCTATATTTTTAAATCCGCTCTCTGTCATAATGTCTTTTATTTCGCATGCCTGATTTTCGCCTGCTTCAAATAGCAAAAATCCGTTTTCTTTAAGATATGGTGCGCATTGCTTTGTTATTTTTTCATAAAACTCCAGACCTTTTTCGTCAGCAGTAAAGAGAGCTGATGCAGGTTCAAAGTCTTTGACCTCAATTTGGAGTCCTTCTTTTTGCGACAGCGGAATATAAGGCGGGTTGGACACAATCATGTCGAATTTTTCTTCGGGCCTTATTTTGCTGAACAAATCCGATTTTCTAAACAATGCTCTGTTCATCAAATCCAGGTGCATTGCGTTGTTTAGAGCTGTTTTTAGTGCTTCGTTTGAAATATCTATCCCAATGACCTGTGCAGGAGTGAGTTTTGCAATCATACATGCAATACAGCCTGTGCCTGTGCCTATGTCCAGCACCATTTTAAAATCATTGTTTTTTATAATTTCAACAGCTTTTTTTACCAGCAGTTCTGTTTCCGGTCTTGGTATCAGTGTTTCTTTTGTGACTTCAAATTTTTTACCCATAAAATATGCATAGCCGAGAATCTGTGCCAGCGGTTCTCTTGTTTTCAGCCTTTTTTCAATGACAGCTTCCAATTTTTGCAAATCTGACGGAGAGGGCATTATGCCTATTATCAGGTCCTTTGGAGTCAGGCCTGTCAATATTTCTATGGCAAAATCGATTTCTGCAGATGCTTCTTCTGTAGAAAAACCGTTATTCGTATAATTTTTTATCAAGTCCGATTTCTTCAAGTTTTTGCTGATGTTCATCCAGTATTTTTCCTATAAGGTTTTTCAAATCAAGTTTTGAAAGTCCTGTTGTTTCTTCTTTTTTCAACTTATATTTATCACACAATTTGTTGTAATAGTAAATCTGTTTTTTTGTAGCCTGTTCTTTTGACATTTTAAACTCTGCTGCTTTTTTCCTTTGTTCTTTTGCAAAGGCTTTTTGCTTTTCTATATAGGGCTTTTGGGCTTCTTTTTGTGCTGTTTTTATATCGAGCTGTTTTTTTGTTTCTTTTATCAATGTTTTTAGCTCTTTTAAAAATTTGTCCTTTTCAAACTCTTCAATAATCCACTCAAAATGGGGATTGTTTTGTTCATAATAGTACTGCTCATCTTCTATAAAAAGCTCCAGAATTTCGTCTGTGCCAAGGTCTGTGTGTTTTTTTACAAGACTTTTAATAAAGCTGAAAAGAGCAGCTTTTTGATTTTTTGTCAAATCTAAAAAAAGAGTATTCTTCAAATTTTTCATATAGTCAACTGACTCCGACTACTTATTGAACCTGTGCATTAATCAAGTCCATTCATTATAAACAAGTCCGGCACAGGCAACAAGTGCATGGGGTCTTCCGCACAGAAACAATACTTAATTGCTTCTTCAACAGAGTATGTACACTTAAACAAGCGAGGCCGCCTCTGACATATACATAATTATCTTAAAAGGTCATTTATATCAAATTTTTTGGTAAGGTGTTCGTTCTTAAATTGCATAAGCTTTTTAAAAATCGGATTTGTTGCTTTTGCACAGTTTTTTTTATCAAGAGAGTGCTGATTATTTGTATCAGCTTCTTTTGTTTTGTTTTTTTCTAATACTTTCTTGATATCTGTTACCTTTTCCATTGTATTATTTTAACTCATTTTTTTGACTAATTCTATATATATAAAAAACAATTTTAAAAAATTATTGCTCGATTTGTTCATCAAAGAGCATTTGTGCCAGATAAATATCTTTTTTTGTTGTGATTTTTATGTTGGAGTAGCTGCCCTCGCTGACATACACTATACAGCCGTCTGCTTCCAGAAGGCCTGCATCGTCTGAAAAACTTTCGCTTTCGTGTTTTTTGTGAGAGTCTAAAATCAGCTTGTAGTCAAAGATTTGCGGTGTTTGTACATACCAGAGATTATCTCGTTTTGGTGTATCAACGATTTTTCCGTCTTCGTCAGCTTTTTTTATTGTGTCTACTGCTTTTACAGCTACTATGGCAGCTTTTTTTTGAATTGCCTTATCCAGACAGTTTTTTATATCTTTTGTTGTAACAAGGGGTCTGGCTGCATCGTGTATTGCGACAAAATCCGGCTCGCTGCATGCTTTTAATGCATTAAAAACAGAGGCCTGTCTTGTTGCTCCGCCTCTAACCACCTTAACATTATCCAGATTGTATTTTTTCAGCAGTTCTTTAATAACCGGCTCAAGACTCTCAGATGCCGAAACAATTATCTCACAAGGATTTATTGGCAAAAAAGCTTCTATAGAGTGAATGATGACTTCTTTGTCGTGGATTTTTTCCAGCAGCTTGTTAGTTTTTCCGTATCTGCTGGAGCTTCCGCCTGCTGTGACTATTACGGATAATTTCAATTTGTATTCTCCTCAAAATGTTTAAAAACGTTTTTTTCATATTCTTTTGTTTTTTCTTTATCAAAAGGCCTGTCAGACACGGTGCCTATTTTGTAAAACATTGTTTTGTCCAGATTATTAAAGGCTTTTTCATCTATTGCAAAGACCAGTTCAAAATCTTCTCCGCCCCATAGCATCATATTTTGCCATTGTTGGGGGAAAGTTTCTTTTAGCTCTTTGCTAACTGGAATGGAGTCATAATCTATATCAAAAGCCAAATTGCCGGCCTTTGACATCTGGTAAAGCGCATCAGCCAGCCCGTCAGAAGAATCCATCATTGCAAATTCCGTCAGTCCGCATTGTTTTGCTGTTTGCATTAGTATTTTGCTTTTTTCTGTCTGTGGTTCCGGCAGAAGGTGTTTTTTTATAAGTTTTTGCGGATTTTTTATTCCGTTTTGCAAAAGCTTCAGCCCGCCTGCACTGTCCCCGTGAACCCCTGTAACCGCTATGATATCTCCTGCTTTTGCATTTGCTCTTGAGATAGAAATATCATTATATTTTCTGCCGATTGCACATATTGAGATAAAAACTTTTTCTGAGGCTGTTAAATCACCGCCAATGACTTTGGCATTATATTTTGATACAGCTGTTTCAACACCTTTATAAAATTCGTTTACAAAGCTCTCATCAACTGATTTGGGCAAAGAAAGAGAAATCGTTATGTACTCTGGCACCGCTCCTGCCGCAGCAAGGTCTGAGAAATTTACATTTACTGCTTTTTGTGCTAACTCGAAGACTGTAGTCGTTTTCAAAGAAAAATGAATATCTTCTACGAGGGTATCCTGCGTTATGCACAAATCTGACTGACTTTCTTGTCTTTCTTTTCTTTCTTTTATCAATGCACAATCATCACCGATATAAGACGAGTCAGACAGATTTTGTTTTATTATTTCAAGAAATTTTTGTTCTTTCATACGCCTATCATAGCATAATAAGATTATGCCCGTGAATATGCCCGTGAGTATGTTTGTAGAGAACGAAAATTACTCTTGCTCTATTTCTTTTGCGGCAAGCACAAACTGTGCAATCAATTCTGCAATCACAAGGTATATGTAAAAATATACAAACGGTATGAGTATAATCCCTATTATTGTAAATACAAGGATAGAACAGATTATTTGTGCAAATATACACATTGCAATAAATAGCAGAATCAATATAAAGTAATTGCCGGCATTTTTTCTTAAAAGTGAAAATGCTTCTTTGTAGTCTACAAAAGAAAGGATTTTTAAATCTTTAAAGAAATTGGCCATCATTAAAGGACAAAATACCATAACGAGAATATATCCAAAAAGACACAATGCACCGAGAAAAGTAAGCACTATAAATGATAATGAATTAGCTAAAGCACTGTGCATACAGGCACATCCGCCAAGAGCAACACCCAGCAGTATTGAAAAGACAAGACAAAGAATCAATAAAGGAAGAATATATAAAAAGTATCCGATAAAATATTTTATACCTGTTTTTAAAAATCTTCCGAATTCTGACCAGTCAGGCAAAAGCGAATTTTTGTAATTTATTCTTTTGTTGGCTGTTTGTGCTACGTATCCTGCGAGTGCAAAGCTTAGTATAAACGAGCAGATAAAACATAAAAAGAATGAAACAACAAACACTATTCCCGACCCTGATACCGCCAGAAGCAGCACCGGAATAACAAATATTGCAAAAATTGCAAGCAAAATTCCGGAGCCTGCCAGCAGTTTGTTCACCCATTGAGGGTCTTTGCTTATATATGTCAAAGCTTTTTCAAAGTCTAAATTCATTGATGCCATAATGTCTTCTCCTAAAATAATATTAGAATTTTATACGGTTTTTTGCCTGCTACATTGGACAAAAAAACAGACTAATTAAATTTATTTAATAATTATAACTGTTTTTTATGAGTTTTCAAATTATTAGAAAAAATATAAAATCCCCAGCTAAAGCATTTATCCATATTTTTAAATTTGTCCAGTCCGGAGTTTCTGTTCATTATTGTATAAATAATAATTCTCAATTTTATAGACAGTTTTTTTGAAAAGATGTTAAAAAATCTTTTTAGCTTTGATTCTTTTTGCGTATAATTGTAGTTTTGTGTTATTGAAATGAAATTGTTTAATAATTTTTCACAGGTTTCTTCGCTATAATCAAGATAATCTTCAGGGTCGTCTATTATGTCGTCTTTTGTTATTATTTTGACTTTTGCTCCGCACATTTTTGCTTCTTGCAACAGGAGAGTGCAGTCATCATAAGAGTAAAGTGTACCTGTTGTTCTTAAGAGATTCCCCAGTTCCTCTCTTGTTGCCGGATATGACATGTTGATTTCCACTGCATTTTTTAGTTCCGGAATTTCTCTGAATTTTCCATTTTTATGTACAAAATAGCAGTCTTGAGTTTTTGGCGAATTGTCGTCATAAAAAATTTTGGTATCTATACACTGGAGTCTTAATTGTGTATAATTCTGTCTGTCTGGCCATAAGTATGCGTCTTTCCAGGTAAAAATACACTCGTTATTTTTTATATATGATTCTATATCTTGTTTGTCAGGATAGTACAACACCCATCTGACAACGTTTTTAAAGCAAAGAGGATTCCCTTTTACACATTCGGGATAGACAATTATATCGTTTTCTCTTGAATAATCCGAGATATTTTCAGCGTATTTGTATCCTTCCTCTTTTTTACCAAAGCATACCAGCTCTGCCTCAAAGCCTGCTTCGTTGAGTTTTTGTGCCAGCTGGTAAAGCATTTTTATACCGTTGCTGCTGCTATAGGGGAGTGTATATATAAAATATTTTTTCATTGTTTATGTTTCCATTTTTATTTTATCATAATGGAGTTTGTTAAAAAATATGATATTATTTTTCTATGAAAAAGATTTTTGTTTTATTTACGGTTTTATTGTTTTCCTGTCTTCAGGTTTTTGCTCAGGATTTTAATACCTGCAAAACATATTATACAGACCAAAAATATCATACCGCAGCCGAGTGTTTCAATTCTCTTGTTATGGCTGACAGAAACAATGTGCAGGCACGTTTCTGGTATGCAGCATCTTTGTTTTTCGACAGACAGTATGAAAAGTCATATAACGAGTACAGATATATAGCAAACAAATACCCGAACTCTGAAATAGGCCGTTATTCAAGAGCAGAGGCCCAAAAGGTTTATAAAAAAGTTGTTTATGTAAAAAAAGCAAAGGCCAATGATACCGGCAATTATATAAAGGAGCTGGATTATCATTCAAAGTGGTATAAAATGCCTGTCAAAGTGTGGATAGAAGAAAGCCCTTATAAACAAACCGCACAAAAAGCTTTTTCGGAATGGCAGACAGAATCTAATTATCTTGTGAACTTTACCTACGTAAGCTCTCCAAAGCAGGCACAGATAAAGCTCTATTTTGTGGATAAAATAAACAAAGCCCTCTCTGACCAGAATATCGGGCTGACACATCTGAATTATATCGGCAATATGAACCTGAAAGCCACAATTCAGATTTTGCAGCGTACTGATTCAAATCAGATGCGGAGTTATGCGCAGATGTATCCCGTTATTCTTCACGAAATCGGCCACGCTCTCGGTATGAGCGGGCATAGCCGCAGCAACAATGATATTATGTATGAGAATAATTATACAAATGACACGCATCTGTCGAATAGAGATATCAACACGCTGCGTGCCATTTATAAAAAATAATTTTATTAAAATACCAGTGTTTTGCTGTAATCAGGGATTGTGAAAGCTGCATTGTTTGCATCTTTGTTTGTGAACAGAGCATAGTCTTTTAAAGACAGCTCTTTAGAATTTTTGTACAGCTCCATATCCACATATTTTTCATACAATGCGGTCAAATTGCCCGAATAGTTGCCCATTATTCTTGCAAAGTTTTTGATTTCATCTTTGCTGGCACCTGCACCGTAGGCTTTTGTTTTTGCATCTGTGCCTGAGGGGCGGATTTCTATAAACTTGTCGGTAAATTCTAAGTATGTGCCGTCGCCGACAAATTTTACATCAATAAGATTGTCAAAATTCAATTCTTTGAAGGTGTCTTTAAGAATCTCTCTTATCTGTTCAAGATTCATTTTACCCATTTTTTTAGCAACAGCCATTGTCAGGTAGAACACGTCATTTTTTGTTCTCTGTGCTTCGCCTGCAATTTTTGCCTGTTTTAGTTTTTCAATATCAGGTTCTGACTCGTTGTAGTATGCGATATCTTCTCTGATGTCGAATTTTGAGATAATTTCATTGTTTTTAAATACATCTTCAAGATACTGCGACATTGTTTTGCCTTCTTTTTCAAGGTAAGCACTGAGTGCGGATGCCACAACAATGGCTTCTGTCGCACTTTTTTCTCTCATTGCAATTGCTGCTCTGCCGGAGAGTGATTTTATAAGCTCTTCCGAGCCGATAATCATGCCGCCTGATTCTTCTCCGCCAAAGATAAGTTTTGGGTTGACGCCGAGGTTTATGTCATTGCCCAGTACATCTGTTACAACTACTTCTTTTTGAGGGTTTTCTGTGATTTGTTTTTCGACTTTTTTCATAATATTTGCAATTTCTTTAAAGCCGACCGGAACATTAACTACTTTAATGCCGTTTTTCTTAGCCCATTCATCCCATGAGCGGGCAGAGGCAGTGGTTTTTATCATAAATCTCGGATGTTTGTCAAAAAGTCCTTCGGCTTTGAGCTGCTGCATCCAAAAGTCCATAATCATAAGGAAGGACTGGTTTGCTGTGAATACAGTTAAAATTCTGCCGTTGCCAAGGTCTACATAATCAACACCGAGAGTCTTTAAAAACTCTGTTTTTTCAGCGTTTTCTATCTGGCAGACAGTCAGCCTGTCGTGGTCAGGGTCTGTAATCAATACAGCTGTACCAATCGGACAGTCTTTGAGTTTTTCTTCGTAGTGCAATGATTTTATTACAGGGAAATATGGATTTCCGTCTTTG
Organism: Candidatus Gastranaerophilales bacterium; assembly: GCA_944325885.1. GTDB lineage: Bacteria > Cyanobacteriota > Vampirovibrionia > Gastranaerophilales > Gastranaerophilaceae > Limenecus. Next base: position 45,398 of record CALVBT010000008.1, read on the forward strand.
TCTTTTGCTATTACTGTTGCATCTACAGAGTAGTCATAGAAGGTTTTGTTGCCTTTGGGGTCTGTGTCGTATTTGCCGATAGAGTGGAAGAAGGGGTCTTCTTCTTTGTTCATCCAGACAAATTTGTCTTCTATGTTCAGTTCTTTTAGGATTCTGCTGAGAGTTCTGTAAGCAGAACCGCCAACGTTTTCTATGACAATTTTTTCTTTTATGTTTTTGATTAAATTCAGGTTTGCATCTTTTGCAACACCGTCTAAGAGGTATTGTTTGTAGAGTTTTACGCCGTCATTTAATTCTTTCATTACATCTTCTGAAATTAACGGGTTGTCATTCGCTGCAATTTTTATATCGTAGTGTCCGTTTTTTTCTACTTCTGAGAATATGTATCTGATTTTTTCAACAAAGAGCATTGATTCTTCCGGAAGATACTGGCTGCCTTGAGAATTCAGGTCTTTTGTTGCGTTTTTAACGGAAATGCCGTGGCTTGAGGTAATATATTCGCCGCCCAGCAAATCCAGTTTAAAAGCAAGGAAAGATGCCATCCAGATAGGAATAGTCTTTCTTTCTACAGGTACAAGTGTTTTGATGCCGTGAGCAGCCTGTACACGTGCAATAAGCTCCAAAAATTCCTGAGAGTTGTAGCGTACCTCGCAGCCTGCAAGTTTTATGAGTTCTGCATCTTTGTACAATTCTCTTGCTACGAGAGCTTTTGCCTCTGTTGCGAGCATTATGCCTATCAAATTGATAGGGAAACGTGTATCGTGCGGGTACAGAATGTTTTGCGGCCCTCTGATGCCGGCTGTTGATACTTCTGCTTCTTTTGCATAGTTTTTAAACCATTCTTTCAGGTTCAAACCTTGCGGATTTTTTTCTTTGTCATAAGGTTCAAGGTGTTCTTTTTTTAGTTTGAAAACAAATTCTTTTTTGTTATCCAAATCCAGCAGTTTGTCCTGTTTTATATAATCAGGAGTCTTTGAATCAACAGAGTCAAACAAAGACTGCTCCAGTGCGCAATGAGATTGTTTATTCATCATAGTTTCGGCTCTCCGTATTTTTTTTATGTAATATAGCTTATCTATTATACAAAAATTATAAAAAGTTGTATATTAATTTATGTGATTAATATAAAATAATTACTTTCTCTGTTATGTTAAATAAAAAAAGAAGGGATAATGTATATGATAAAAGTAGGTGTTGTAGGTGCAATGGGCAAAATGGGGCAGGAAGTCGTCAAAGCTGTGTGCGAAGATGAGAACCTTGAGCTTGTTTGTGCCGTAGATATAAACCAGATAGACAAACAGGTCTGCCCGACACAGGAGGTCAGAATCATCGGGGATTTGAAAAAAGCAATCGAAATGCACAAACCTGATGTTATCGTAGATTTTACCCAGCCAAAGTATGTTTTTGAAAATGCAAAAATATGTCTGGAAAACGGTGTGCGTCCGGTAATAGGTACAACAGGGCTATCTGATGAACAGATAGAGATTTTGAATGCACTTTCTCAGGAAAAGGGTCTTGGCTGCCTGATTGCTCCGAATTTTTCTACCGGTGCAATCCTTATGATGATGTTTGCAAAACAGGCTGCAAAATATTTTGACAATGCAGAAATCATAGAACTGCATCACAACCAGAAAAAAGATGCTCCGTCAGGTACTGCAATAAAAACAGCACTCATGATGTCAGAATCTGGAAATATGACTTTTGAAACAGGCAACTGCGCTGAAACAGAAACAATCCAGGGTGCAAGAGGCGGAAAATCATATTCTAATATCCATATCCACTCTGTCAGAATGCCAGGTTACATCGCATCTCAAGAGGTTCTCTTCGGTGCATCCGGACAGATTTTGTCTATCCGTCATGACTCTATGGACAGACAGTGCTATATGGACGGTGTAAAACTCGCCATAAAATATGTCGCAGACCACAATGATTTTATTTATGGATTAGAAAAGATTATGTAGATAGTATTTTATACTATCTGCTTTTTTTTTATTTAAAAGCTTTTCTTTTGCATTTTTCTATACGTCGTAACGGATAGTCGAGCTTTTGATAGAGTCTGTATTTTAAATACCAGTACAGTCTGTGTAAAGGCAACAGCTTTGCCCGTCTTTTTGCCTTTTTTAGTTCTTTCGTGTATTTTGTTTTTGGTATTTCCATTTTTTCTTTATTTGTGTCACACAAATGTGTATAGCATTTGTCCATATCTTTTGACACAACGACAACATACTGTAAAACAAATGAATGCGGGTTGTTTTTTATAAACAGCTTTGTAAAAAACGGAAGAATGTTCCAGTAGTTTAGTGTCTGCATACCTTTAACATCCCATATCGTATAATCCATCTTTTCTATTTTTAAATGCAAACCTGCCAAAAACTCAATAATTGTTTTTCTTGTAAAAAATCTAAGATGAGTCCTGTCTAAAAGTCCTACATCAGTATATTCCCAATCATCGCATAATATTTGCGATTTTATGCTTGCGTGGGCAATGTTCGGGAAGGAGATAATAAATTTTCCATCCCCTTTCTCTCCTCTTTTGAGAAATTCACTCAGCTTGTTGAGTACTTTATCCGGCCAAACGAGATGTTCCAGCACATCCCCCAAGACAATATAGTCAAATTTTCCTTTAAGATGAGGAAAATCCTCCGGCTCAAAACAGTTCAGGTCTGCCTGTATCAGTTCATCAAAGACATTGAGTCCTTTTGCTGTTTCTATTGCTGCTGCGTCATATTCAATGCCTGATACATTACAGTTTTTGTATTTTTTTAGAGCCTCGCCCAGCACTCCTGTATTGCAGCCAACATCAAGTACCGTAGAGTCGTTGTTTATGTTGTGGAATATGATGGAATGCGAGTTGTTTAGATTGTTTATATCAATTTTTGAATCATATCTGTACGGGTTAAAATATTCGGAACACAAATTTTTATCTTTACCGCCTATATCCAGAATTTTTTTATTTTGATTGTATCCAATGAATGCAATATGTTTTTCTTTTTTGTATTTATCAATAAATTTTTTGTGTTGAATAGAGTATGATTCACGTTCGTTTATGTTGTCAAGTTGTGACCAGTGGCAGCATTTTAGATTTAATATTTTACCTTGAATATTATATTTTAGTTTTGCATTGACCATAAAGTCTTCTACATACATGTCATACTCAAACTGCTCGTCAAACCTTAAATTGTATTTCTCAACAAGCGAAGAATGAATAATCATGCACTGTGCATCGATTATATCAACACAGGTGCCGGTGTCTGTATGTGTATTTGTTAATAGTCTTAAATTGGAACCGTCACGTTTTTTTTCAAAGCACTGTCCGCACCATTCTATGATGTAGTCTTTTGCATTTCGTTTATAAAGTACAATCCCGATAGGCCCGTAAATTGCATTTTTGTCTAAATTTTTGAGCTTTGGCTCAATATCTTCAAGTATTTCCCAATCATTGTGACAAAAAACAAACCACGCTCCGCCGTATTCTTGTGATTTTGCATAATCAAAGGAATTTAAAAATTCATTATATCTGACAGATATAAATTTGTTTTCTACTGTATTGTCAAAAGAAACCGTTGTTATGTTGCTGTTATTTTTTACAAAAGGGTTTTCTTTTACACATTTATTGTATAGTTCATAGTTGTTGTCTACAGATATGAATATTATTTGCATTGTTATTTACCTTATTATTTTTTATGACAAAGTCTGTGTAGAATTTTATGGAAATTAGTTTTTGAGTTTTGGTTTATATATGCTTTTATATTATCGGCCCATTGCGGTACAGTCCCAATGTTATAAGGAATCTGCGCCATTCCTAAGGCCAAACAGGTTTTACATTCTTCCATATTTATTCTTTCGGGCATTCTATCCGGTGCATTGTCGTCAAATATATTAAAAAGCACAAATTTTTCATTATTTTTTGCCATATTGCAGCAAGATACTACATTTGCCGATTCATCGAGAATTAACATGTCAAATTCATAGCACTCAAATTTGGGGTCATCTATATAATTGTGCAAATAATATGTAAAAATATTTGTATTTATTTCGTGTTCTGTCTGTTTGTCCAGTTGTCCGAGTTTGTATTTTTTAAACATTTCATAATTTGCAACATACGCATAGTAAGGATAAAAATCTGCACCGAGGGTACAAGCATATTTGGCTGTTTTTGCTATATCATCAAGGTTCCATTGGTAGATATGCTGGCGCAGCTGGATTTTTTGCGGAGTTGAATATTTTTTGAAGTCTTTAGTAAATTGTTCTATGATTTTTTCAAAATCAAAGCCGTGTATTTTGTCATAAGCTGTTTGAGAAAATCCGGGCATGGAAACAATAAAGTTTGATATTGGTTTTATAGCTTTTTTTGAAAGTTTTTTATATGTAGATGCATTAGTAGACAAACATATATGTAAGTTTTCATCAGCACAAAATTCCAGTATTTCGTTTAGTTCAGGGTTTAAGAAAGGTTCACCCCAGTTGAACAGATAAAAATCACAATCTTTTGCAACAAGGTCAAGCTCTTTCAGTCGATAAATAGTCTTTTTGAATAAATCCAAAGACATCATTTTTCCCGCTTTTATATCTCCTCTGCCTGTTACACAAAACGGACAGTGTGCATTGCACGCTCCTGAAATTTCTATTGTAATTAGCTTAAAGTGTTTATTTTCCATAACAAAACCACCTTCCGAATATGAATATTCTGTTTTCATTAAAATGAATTCTTATTACTTGTTTTCTAAAATATTTGAATTTAAACTGCTTAAAACATCTGATTCTTTTTAAGTTGTTAATTAAGATAGTCGGGTCATAATTACATTTTATTTTTTTTATAAAAGTCTTTAACAGTTTAATAAAATATACTTCTTTAAGAAGTGATACTTTCATAAAGACAAAAGGTTTTTCATCCTTGCATAATATATCTTTTAAGTTAAGAGTACCTATATCGTTTTTGAAAAAACAGCAGTATTTAAATCCGGATTGACATAATTTTGTAGTTAGTCCTATTTCATACAGTTCTATAATTTTAAATTTGTTGTCTATATGTGAAATAGAAGAAATAAAATCGTCAAAAATTTTGGAGTTAAAAACTTGGTTTTTGAAAACAAGAAAATAAGATTGAACATGTTTATTATTTGATTCTTCACAGGGGTAATATTTACCTTCAAGATAATTGTTGTTGCCTGTCAGCCCCCAAAAGTCACAATCTTTAGCGTTCATTTTTTTGTAAATGGATTCTAAAGATTCAAATGGTCCGTAGCAGCTATCGTTTACAAATGATAGAGTTTTGGCTGTTGCTAAAAAGCCTTTTTCTTTTGCCAGATTGTAGCCCCTTTTGTAAGATCCAAAATCATATTCACCATGTTTTTGTGCAATATGAAAATCGACAATCCCATCCAGTTTAACAAGTTCTGCTTTTGATAAATTACAGTCCGATACAAAGATAATTTTTTCGGAAACTTTTTTTAACTCTTTTAAATAATAAATGACATAATCATCTATTAAATTGTCCTTATCAAAATGCGCAAATACTGCAATATTTTCCATCTTTCCTCTTAAAAAAATGACCAAATCCTTGAGTAGATTTATATAGAAAAGCAAAATGGATTTGGTCCGCTTTTCTATTTAATTTAAAATCAACTTAAAATATCGTTTCTAATCATGACTTTATTTTTTAACATGAATAGTGAAATATTTCAATACATTTATGAAATATTTCATTGGTTTTTCTCAAAGACACATATTAATCTTTTGTTATGGATTTAAGGGCAAAAATCGGGTATAAACTCAAACAACTCAGACTCGATGCAAATCTCTCTCAAGAAAAGCTTGCAGAGCTTTTGGATGTGCATATACAGGCTATCGGCAAGGTCGAAACGGGAAAGATTTTTATTAGTGAAAAGGTTCTTGAAAAAGCGTGCAAATTTTTTAATGTAAAGCCTAAATATTTTTTTGATTTTGAAGAATTGAAGCTCCGTCAGTCGGATGAAGAGCGAATAAATGATATTGTTGAAAAATTGAAACACTCAAAGCCAACTTTTATAAAACAGATTCATAAAATTGTACTGGCATTGTATGAAGAAAAAGTATAGAATTTTGTATTTCCTTTGCTGAGAAGCCCAAGAAAAAAGAATGCAAAAAAAAACAGGCCTAATGCCTGTTTTTAAAATGGCTCCGGGACATGGATTCTCTTCAGCTGTAGGCGACAACGAGAGCCGTACAGATGAGGATGCTCTTTAGAGTAGAACCAAGCGAGCATTGCCAACAGCAATGCGAGTCGGTGAGAAGCCGGAGTAAAAGATAATGCAAAAAAACAGGCCTAATGCCTGTTTTTAAAATGGCTCCGGGACATGGATTCGAACCACGATTAGATGATCCAGAGTCACCTGTCCTGCCGTTAGACGATCCCGGAATATTTCTGGTACAAATTTATTCTACCACCTCATTAAATAATAGCAATAAAAATTTTTGAAATAAAAATAATATATGCAATAAAAAAAGAAGGCATTGTGCCTTCTTTTTTAAAATGGCTCCTCGGGTGAAGGACTCCGTTGGCGAGCAGCAAAACGATTAAGTATCGTTTTGCGTGTAAGAAATCGAAAACACGTCTATTAAGAAAGAGCTAATGGAGGGGAGAACCTGCGAGGATTGCAGAGCAATCCGAGTCGGTGAGAGTCACAGACAAAAATTTTTGCAATAAAAAAAGAAGGCTTAGTGCCTTCTTTTTTAAAATGGCTCCTCGGGTGGGACTCGAACCTACAACCCTTCGGTTAACAGCCGAATGCTCTGCCATTGAGCTACCGAGGAATAACTCAGAGGTTTTTCAAACCTTGTAGAATTATTATAACAAAACAATTTTTCTTGTAAACACTTTTTTATAAATTTTCTAAAAATACTGTTGTTAGTGTATTTTGGCAGAATATTAACTTTTTTTACAAAAATTTTTGCATGCCGGCTAAAAAGGCAATTTTTATAAAAATATATACTTTATATATATGTAAGCAAAAAGTGAGAAGAGAGTTTATGAAAACATTATTAGTAAGATTTTTTAATAGAACAAAAAAATTCAGCCCTGCTGATTTGATATAATAAGATTTTTGGTAAAAAAGAAGGTCATGTTTTTGTCATGACCTTTCTTTTTTTGTTATGCCTTTGGTTTGTAAACAAGTCCGAATATTATCATACATAATATTAGACCCAGAATTATCGCACCTGTAATATTTGCCGTATGGAATACAGTAAATTTCATTTTTATCGTATTAATTGTGTTTAGTTTTAGCTGCCATGTGTAAATATTTTCTGTTTCATTGGCTGTAGTTGCATTGTGTGACTCGGGTTTGACCGGTGTTTTTATTATGTAATTAACTTTGAAAAAGTCATTCGGGTCGACATCGTTTGCCATTGTATTGTTCATGTTTGAAGCGGAAGGCAGGCCTTTTTGCTGATTTTGGTCTATTGTATTGATTTCCGCATCTATTGTATAAGTATCTTTAAAAAATCCTTTTTGTACGCTTACAAATTTGCCGTCAGGATTTTTGGATTTGATTTTGTCTGTATCAGGTGAAGTATTCCACTTGTCATCAGCAAGGTTTTTTATGGTTTTAGTTGCTTCTATTCCTTGCATATCGCCTTCTTCATATTTTGATACTTTCATAGAAGGCTCGTCTTTATATTTTTGTATTGCATCTTGGAATGGGTCTTGTTTTTTAGACAGAGCTATCAGTTGTTTGCTAAGCATTACACGTTCTTTAACAACAGCACTTCCGTCTTTGTTGATAGTAAGGTCTGTTTCTACTTTTATACAGCCTGTTAGGAATATGGTCGTACAGAGCATAGAAAGCAAGAAAAATTTTTTCATCATAATAAACTCCAGATTTAATATTTTTATAATTATTTATAGTATCTTATATTAATAGTTTTGTAAATTAGTTTAAATCCACAATTGTTACGCCGTTTCCGCCTTCTGAGTCTTCGCCCTGGCGGAATTTTGCAACATAAGGTGAATCATTCAAATAATCTCGAATAGCTGCTCTCAGCTGTCCTGTGCCGTGGCCGTGAACAATTTCTACATAGCCGAGGTTTACCATACTGGCTTTGTCCAAAAATGCATCGAGTTCGTGCAGGGCCTCGTCCACTCTGTAGCCTCTAAGATCAATTTTAGGCGACATGTTTGTGCGTTGAATATAGGTTCTTGATGCAGTTATGACGAGCTTTTTCTTTATAATGTCTTTTTGCCTTTTCAGATTTTTTGCGAGCTTTTTTATGTTGATTGTGGATTTTAACTGCCCGACAAGCACCTGTAGATTTCCGTTTTTGTCCGGCAGTGATTCTATGGTGACGTCTTGGTCAAGGCCTCTTATTATTGCTTTTGCTCCTATTTTTATGTCTTCTGGAGTCAAATCTTCATATTTTACATCTACCTGCTCAAACTCTTTCGCCAGTGCCTGCGCAGCTTTGGAGCCTTTTTGTGAGAGCTTTTTGTAGGAATTTATTGCATTTTCTTTTGTCTTGTGGTGGTTCAGGTTTTCCAGAACTTTTTTTATCTGGCCTTTTGCTTCTTGCAGGTTGTCTTCGTAGCGTCGTTTGTAGTCTTTTAGCGTTTTTCTTTTTTGAGAATTTATGTTTTCAAAAAGTTCATTGTATTCTTTGTATTTTGCTTCGGACTGCTCTTTCAGCGTTTGTGCTTCTTGAGTGAGTTTGTTCAATTCAGAATACTTTGTCTGCAGCTCTTCAAGAATTTTTGTCTGGTCTGTAATTTCTGTTTCATAATTTTGTTTTGCTTTTTCAATAATATTTTGTGGAATACCAAAATTTTGTGCAATAGCAAAAGCATTCGAGGCTCCGGGAATGCCCAGTGTCAGTTTGTATGTGGGGGTAAGTGTTTCTACATCAAAGGCAACTGAAGCGTTTTGGAATTTTTCGTTAGAAAAAGGCAGCGACTTTAATTCATTAAAGTGCGTGGAAATTAAAGATATTGCACCTTTTTCAACAAAGGTTTCCATAATCGCTTTTGCTAGGCTGGCACCCTCTTTGGGGTCTGTACCGGCGGCTATCTCGTCTATAAGAATAAATGTTTGTTCATCAGCATTGTCCAATATTTCTTTTATGTTTTTTATATGTGACGAAAATGTAGAAAGGCTCTGGATAATGTTCTGGTCGTCGCCGATTTCGGCAAAGAGTTTTTGGAAAGGATAAACTTTTGCACTGAAACACGGAAGATGAAGCCCTGCTCTTGTCATTGCAATAGACAGAGCCACTGTCTTTAAGACAACTGTTTTCCCGCCGGCGTTTGAGCCTGTAATAATTATTGATTTATACGGGTCGCCTATCAGAAAATCATTTTCCACTACTCTGTCCAGAATATCCAGCAGGACAGGGTTTTTCATTGATTTGAGGTCAATTATTCTCTCCTGTACTATTTCCGGTTCACAGGCATCTATGCTTGTTGAATATTTTGCTTTTGCAAAAATAAAATCGAGTTCGATAAGTGCAAAAAATGATGATTTTATCTCTTCATAATGCTCTGAGATTTCTGCAGAGAGCTGTTTTATGATTCTTGCTGTTTCTGCTTCTATAGAGATTTCGAGTTCTCTTAGTTTGTTGTTCAGCCCCACGACCTGTTTTGGCTCAATAAAGTAGGTCTGTCCTGATTGGGAAATATCGTGAACAATCCCCTGCACTTTGTTTTTGGCTTCTGCTTTTACCTGAAAAACTATGCGGTTGTCCCTCAGCGTGTAGACAGTGTCTTGTAAATACGAGGTAAATGAAGAGTTCTTCATCAAATCCGCCACCGCAGATTTCAGGTTTTCATTTGTATCTCTTTGTGCCTGAAAAAGTGATTTTAACTCGGGCGAAGCTGATTCTTTTATGTTGAAGTTAGAATCGAAAATTTCTTCTATTCTTTCTTCCAGCTCTGTTTGGACAAAGAGTTTTTTGTTATATAAAGAGAGTTCTTCTTGTTCCTGGGCAAATCTGTTTAAAAAAGACGAAAATTTTCTTGTGTTAACAATGATTTCAAAAATATTTTTTATGTCTTCTATTGACAGGGTAATTTTGTTTTTGAGGATATTGAGAGCCTCTGTGATGTCAGCAAAATTCGACAGAGGAATCTCTGTAGAGCTGAGCCTGTAAGCATTTTGCGCCTGAGTTGTCAGCTTTTGAGCCAGTTTTATTTGTTCCAGCTCTGACAGAGGAAAATTTTTCAGACAACGCTGTTTGCCAAGTTCGCTCACGGCAAACCGGCTTAAGATTTCCAGTACTTTGTCAAATTCTATTGTTTTTAATGCCTTTTCCACAACTCGATTTTAACACAAATTTTTATCTTATCTTGATTATAATTTATTTTTCATTTATAACATGTTTGTATTTAGTACATAGTACAAAAAGAAGAGGAGCTAAATTATGGCTAAAAAAGTTGCAATTAACGGCTTCGGCAGAATCGGCCGTAACACATTAAGAGCCGCAATCAGAGAAGGTATCTTTGATCAAATCGATTATGTTGCTATCAACGACCCCGGTTTGAAACCTGCTGATGCTGCAAGACTTTTCAAATATGACTCTGTAATGGGTAAATTTGATGGTGAAGTAGAAGCTTACGACGAAGGCATCATCGTAAACGGTAAAAAAATCAAATTCTTTGCAGAAAAAGATCCTGCACAATTGCCTTGGAAAGATTTGGGTGTAGAAGTTGTAGTTGAATCTACAGGTTTCTTCACAGATGCAGAAAAAGCAAAAGCTCACATTGCAGCCGGTGCTAAAAAAGTTATCATTTCAGCTCCTGCTACAAATGAAGATAAAACAATCGTATTGGGCGTAAACGATAAAGAATACGATCCTGCAAAACACAACGTAATTTCTATGGCATCTTGTACAACAAACTGCTTGGCACCTGTTGCTAAAGTTATCGATGAAAAATTCGGTATTGTTAAAGGCTTGATGACTACTGTTCACTCTTACACAGGTGACCAGAGAATCCTCGACGCAGGCCACAAAGATCCTAGAAGAGCTAGAGCTGGCGCATTGAACATTGTTCCTACAAAAACAGGTGCTGCTAAAGCTGTTGCTCTTGTATTGCCGCAACTCAAAGGCAAATTGGATGGTTTCGCTATGCGTGTACCTACTCCGGACGTTTCTTTGGTTGACGTTGTATTCGAACTTTCAAAAGACGTTACAGTTGAAGAAGTTAACGCAGCATTAAAAGAAGGTGCTGACGGACACGTTCTTTGCTACACAGAAGAACCGCTCGTATCTTCAGACTATGTTGGTACTTCTCAATCATCTACAGTTGACGCTTTGTTGACTCGTGTAATGGGCGGCAATCAAGTTAAAATCATTTCTTGGTACGATAACGAAATGGGTTATTCTACAAGATTGGCTGAAACTACAAAAATGGTTGCTGACAAATTATAATTTTTATAGTTTGATATAACCTGAAAATAGACAAGTCCAAAATGCAGCTTTGCTCAGGACTTGTCTATTTTTTATTTTGTATAAAGACTTGGCTTCTATGTTAAAGCATCCGTACAGAAATTAAGAATAAATGTATTTTATAAGTGCTTTTTCAAACCGCTTGCACAGCATAGCAGCACTGGTTTGTGCATAATCTCTTGTAAAGGCTTTGTCCACTATGTCGCATATCTTTTCTTCTTTATTAAGTGAGTAAGAATAGAATGCATCCATAGCCTCGGGCGTTCTCAAAAAGCTGTTGTCAACGGTAAGTTTTTCCCGCGGCATCTCTGAGATTTTTTTTGTTAGTTTAAAAATACTGTTAAATACCTTAAAGGTAATATCATTCATCTCCAGAATATTGTCATTTATTGTGTAAATTTTGATTTTTTTGCCGTTGTCAGGGTTTATAAAATAGTTGTAGCTTATGTTAACTGCATTTTTGTTGTTCTTGTTGGGGAAGGCCTTCAGTACCGGTTCAAATTCATCTAAATCATTGCCGTCTATGTTTGTCAGTTCTGCATAGAGGTTCATATATCTGCCTTTTGGCACAATATATCTCTGGTTTTCATAAACTATCGGCTTTGCTTCTTTTTGTTCAAAAAAATATGAGCCTACATTTTTTACACCTTTAAAGCTTACATTCATTATGTATTCTCCTTTTATGTAAGCGATAAAACATAAACAAAATATTTTTTGCCAGTTGTTTAGCCCTAAAGTTCTTCCGGTGATGCAATCCTGCCAAGAACTGCGCTTGCGGCAGCTACAGCCGGTGATGCAAGATAGACCTCACTGTCTACGTGTCCCATTCTGCCGACAAAATTTCTGTTTGTGGTAGAAATACATCTTTCGCCTTCGGCAAGAATACCTGCCCAGCCGCCCAGACATGGCCCGCAGGTAGGTGTGGATACAGCACCCTGTGCTTCTATAATGGTTTGTATATAGCCGAGTTTTATTGCTTCCATATAAATATCCTGCGTTCCGGGGAATACAATAAGCCTTACATCGGGGTGAACGGTTCTTCCTTTCAAAATTTCTGCTGTAACTTTCAAATCCGAAAGTCTTCCGTTTGTGCAGCTTCCGATTACAGCCTGATGTATTTTTATGTTTCCGGCTTTTGATACAGGTTTTGTATTTTCCGGAAGGTGCGGGAAAGCTACAGTAGGCTCGATTGTCGAAACATCGTATTTTATAACTTTTTCATACGGAGCGTTTTCATCGCTTGTGTAATAGACAGGCTGTCTTATGCTTCTGTTTTTTAAGTATTCTTTTGTAATGTCATCAGGTACAATGATTCCGGCTTTTGCACCTGCTTCAATAGCCATATTGCAGATAGTCAGCCTTCCGTCCATCTCCATTTGCTCGATTGCGCTTCCGCCTATTTCCAGAACTTTGTATAATGCACCGTCTACGCCGATATCTCCAATCAGGTGCAGGATAAGGTCTTTTGCGCTCACCCATTTGTTTAATTTGCCGTTAAATTCCACTTTTATTGTAGACGGTACTTTAAACCATGTTTCTCCAGATGCCATTGCACAGGCAAGGTCTGTTGAGCCGACACCTGTGGAAAATGCACCCAAAGCACCGTATGTGCAGGTGTGAGAGTCCGCACCTATAATTAAATCTCCTGCCGTGACAATCCCCTTTTCCGGCAAGAGGGCGTGTTCTATACCCATTCTGCCTACTTCAAAGTAGTTTTTCAGGTTTTGTTCTTTTGAAAATTCTCTGACAACTTTGGCCTGCTGTGCTGATTTTATGTCTTTGTTCGGGACAAAATGGTCGGGAACAAACACTACACGCTCTTTGTCAAAAACATTTTTTACCCCGATTTTTTTAAATTCTTTTATTGCCACAGGCCCGGTTATGTCGTTGGCAAGAGTGATATCGACTTTTGCTGTGATAAGCTGCCCTGCAGTGACTTCTTCCAGTCCGGCATGTTTTGCCAGTATTTTTTGTGCAATTGTCATCGGTCTTGCCATTTTTTGTTCCCTCATATTTTTAACTTTTTTTATTTTATTACAAATGTTGTGTAGTTTTAAATAATTTTATTTTATCTACCCAAAATATGCAGAAATATGATATTATTTAAACAAGATAGAAAAAATTCTGGAGTTATGATTTATGTCAGTAGATGATACCCTCGTAATGATTCTTGCCGGAGGAGAAGGCAAAAGACTGTACCCGTTAACAAGGGATAGAGCAAAACCGGCGGTTCCTTTCGGCGGAAGATATCGTATCATCGATTTTGTAATCAACAATTTTATCAACTCCGGCTTTTACAAACTTAAAATTCTTACACAGTACAAGTCTGATTCTTTGAACAAACATATCACAAGAACATGGCCGCTGACTCCTATTCTCAACCAGTATGTGGAGCTTATCCCCGCACAGATGAGAATAGACGGACACTGGTACAAGGGGACGGCTGATGCTGTGTTTCAGAATATCCATCATATTCTTGCGGAAGATTCCAATTACATAGCTGTTTTTGGCGGGGATCATATTTATAAAATGAATGTTGCGCAGATGCTTGATTTCCACAAAAAACGTGAGGCTGATTTGACAATCTCTGCTATACCGATACCGATTGAACAGGCCGGTGAGTACGGGATTATGGAAGTTGATGACAACTGGCATCTGACTAATTTTATAGAAAAACCTAAAACTACGCCAAAGCATATCCCGGGCGATCCCACAAAGTGCCTCGCTTCTATGGGTAATTATTTCTTTAACAGAAACAAATTGATTGAAGAATTGAGAGTGGACGCTGACAACCAAACCTCAAGCCATGACTTTGGCAAAAATGTTATCCCCAAAATGCTCAAGCAGGGCGACAAAATCTATGTATATGATTTTACACAAAATACTTTCCCCGGCATGGAAGAGTCAGAAAGAGGCTACTGGCGAGATGTAGGGACAATGGACGCTTACTGGCAGGCTAATATGGATTTGCTTGCGTATGACCCGGAATTTAATCTTTATACAAAACAGTGGCCTGTTAGGACATACAATTATAACTTCCCTCCTGCAAAATTTATCTGGGAAGAAATCGAAAGACGAGGCATGGCAACAAATTCGCTTGTGTCAGAAGGATGTATAATCTCCGGCGGCACGCTGTCACGCTGTATACTTTCACCTAAAGTCAGAATTAACAGTTTTTCAAGCGTTGTTGATTCGATTATAATGGAGGATGTAAATATAGGTAGACATTCTCACATAAAAAAAGCTATTATAGACAAAAATGTAGATATTCCGCCTTATACAAAAATAGGCTTTGACAGAGCAGAAGATGAGGCCAGAGGGTTCTATGTTTCTGAAGGCGGAGTTACCGTAGTACCAAAGGGAGCGAAACTTTAAAATGAACAAAAAATTAAAAAATACTTTGATTGCGCTTGTTGCATTAGTTTTGATAGGAATTTCCATAAGCAGCTGTATGGCTATTTTGCCAAAAGCTAATATGAAACCGTCTGACTATGACCTCGGGGTGACTCTGGAGCAGGCATCCGCAGAGGACAAACCTATTATCGGTGTGTTTTATGTTGACTGGTGTACTTATTGCAAAAGATTTATGCCAAAGCTTGATAAAGTCAGAAACATAAATAAAAACGATGTAAATGTTGTGTTGATTAATGTAGAAAATAAAGATAACGAAAAAATAGCAAGAGAATATAGAATCACGGGCTATCCGACAGTTTATATCATGGATCCGGGATATGACAACAGGGTGCATATAGACAGTGCATATCTGGATACAGTAGACTCTTTGAATAAAGAAGTTCAGAGATATCTTGCGTTCAGAAAACTGGTAAAAAAAGCTGAATCCTGTCAAAAATAATATTTTAACAATCGAAAGGTCTTGTTTATGTCAATAAAAAAATCAAAAGCATTATCTTATGTAGAATTAATTCTTGTTATAGGTCTGATAGGTGTAGTTGCAGCTCTTACTGTCGTGCCGTTCAAGCGTCACTCACAGAGAAAAGAACTCGGACATCTTGCACATAAAGCATATTTGACACTTGAAGACGCTGTGGATAATGCAATTCTTACCAGCGGTCCAATAAGAAATTGGGGTATGTCCTCAAGCTCTACATTCTGTACCGTATATTTATTGCCGAATATGAAATATTCTTCTTCTAATTGTGCAGCTAATCCACCATATGTTGTTACAAAAGACAATATGAAATTTTCTGTAAGATGTGAGGATACTTCCGCAAGGTATTGTTATATTGATGTTGATGTAAATAATGATTTAAATCCGAATAAGACAGGTAAGGACCAGTTTGAGTTTCAGATTTCAAGAACTTCTGTTCCCGATGCAAAGGGTCTGCCAATAGTTTATGATGCAGAAAGCGTTAAGCCTGCTGGATGGGGCGGTGCAGATATATTAATGCTTAATGGCTGGGAATTTACAGATAAATTGTGGGACTGTGATTGGTCACAAGAAAGCGCATACACTAATTGTAAATAAATATTTATCAATTAATCCCCCGCATATACTATTGTATAATTATTGCCTTAATATACAATTGTTGTTATAATAACAATCACTAAGTATACGGGAAGAGGATTAATTATAATGAATAAGAAAAAACTAATATGGATAATAATTGCGGCTATAATTATTGTCCCTGTTGTGTTCAATAAAATTGCCGGAATAATAACAGCAAAACTTGCTGCAGAACAGCAAAAAAAGCCCACACCGGTAGAGGTTGCTCTTGTTGAACAAACACAAATTTATCCTCAAACAGAATCTGTTGGCCGTATTGAGGCAAAATATTCTGTCGATGTTGTTGCAAGAATCAACGGCTGGCTGCAAAAAAGTTACTTTAAAGAAGGTGCATACGTTAAAAAGGGACAAACCCTTTTTCTTATTCAGCCAAGTGAATATATAATCGCTGTAAAACAGGCCGAAGCTGCTGTAAGACAGGCTGAGGCCGCTCTTATCAATTCTCAAAAAGAACTGGTCAGGGCAGAAGAGCTTGTGAAAAATGACTTTGTAAGTAAGTCATACTACGATCAGGCTCTTGCTACCAGAGATCAAAACAAAGCAACGCTTGATGTAAACAAAGCAAACCTCGCTGCTGCAAAATTGAATTTGAGTTATACAAAAATAACTTCTCCGGTGGACGGCAAGGTCGGTAAGATACTTATAACAGAAGGCAACCTTGTAAATCCTCAGTCCGGAGCTTTGACAAAAATAGTTTCCGTAAGCCCTATTTATGCATATTTTAATGTTAAGAGCGAAGATTATTTAAGATATATGAAAAGACGCCTTGTTATAGATAAGGGCAGCATTCCGGGAACAGATGTTATTATAAAACTTTCAGACGGCAGTGTGTACAAAGAAAAAGGCCAGCTGGAATTTGTTAATAACGAAGTTGATCCTTCTGCAGGTACTATTTCTTTCCGTGCAGTGTTTGAAAACAAAGACCACTTGCTGGTTCCCGGTGACTTTATTAATGTTACGGCTGTGTCTAAAAAACCTGTTGATGTGGTTGTTGTTCCTCAAATAGCAGTGTCTGACAGTACAGAAGGTACTTATGTCTGGGTTGTTAATGAAGAAAGTCAGGCAAAACGCAAGTTTGTTAAAATTTCAAACCAGCAGGGTGACAAATGGATTGTGGACGAAGGTCTGCAACCGGGAGAACAGGTTATCACTAAAGGCTTCCAGCGTTTGAGAGATGGAGCCGCTGTTGTAATAGACAAAGAAGCTGCTGATAAAGCCGCAAAGGAAAATAAATAGTTTATGGATAATAATCAGAACAAACAAAATAACAAAGAACTCTATTTCTTTATTAGAAAACCGAGATTTGCTATTGTAATTTCTATATTTCTCACGCTTGTCGGTTTTATCGCAATGATGGGGCTGAAGCTTGAAAAATATCCGGATATTACACCGCCTCAGATTGTGGTAAGTGCATCTTACCCCGGTGCGAGTGCCGACGTAGTTGAATCTTCCGTTGCATCTCTTCTCGAATCCCAGATTAACGGTGTTGAAGATATGCTTTATATGATTTCAACCAGCTCGGATGAATCTTACAGGCTGCAAATCTATTTTAAAGTAGGTTCTGACAGAAACATTGACCTTGTAAACGTTCAAAACAGAATCCAGCAGATTGAACCGAAATTGCCTGAAGATGTTAGAAGACTCGGTGTAACGGCAAAACAACAGGTATCAGGTGCCGGTGTTGCTATTTTGAACCTTGCTTCGACTGACGGCAGATATTCACAACTCGATGTTACAAACTATGCGTCTATTTATATTAAAGACGAAATTGCACGTCTTCCCGGTGTCGGTGAGGTAGGTGTTTACGGTGCTGGCAACTACTCTATGAGAATCTGGCTAAATACGGAAAAAATGGCTAACCTGAATGTTTCTGTTGCAGAGGTTCAAAACGCCATTACAACACAAAACGTTCAGATTTCAGCAGGTGCGTTAGGTCAGGAACCTGGGCCGGACAAGCAGCGTTTCCAAATTACTTTGAGAACAAAGGGCAGGCTTTTAGAACCTTCCGAATTTGAAGATATTATTGTTCGTTCCAATATGGACGGCTCGAGCATTAGAATAAAAGATATTGCACGTGTAGAACTCGGTTCCGAAACTTATTCCAGAAACGGTAAAGTTGACGGAAAACCTGCTGCACTAATGCAAATTATTCAGATTCCAGGTGCAAACGCTATTGAAATTGTAAACGCCGTAGAAAAAAAGATGGCGGAAATTTCAAAAACATTGCCTGACGGTATGGAGCTTGCAATGGTTCATGATGATACCGAATTTATTAGAGAATCTATGAAAGAGGTATTCAAAACCATTATAGAAACATCTATTATCGTTGTTGCAATCATATTCGTATTCCTCGGCGACCCGAGGGCGACACTTGTTCCTTTGATTGCAATTCCGGTGTCGTTGATTGGTACTTTTGCAGCATTGCCTGTATTTGATATGTCAATCAACCTGTTGACACTGTTTGCGATGGTTCTGGCGGTAGCGACCGTAGTCGATGACGCTATTGTTGTAATTGAAAACGTAAAAAGGCATATTGAAGACGGAAAATCGCCTGTAGAAGCTACACAGCTCACTATGCAGGAAATCGGCGGTGCGCTTGTTTCTATGGCACTTGTCCTTATGGCTGTATTTGTTCCGGTAAGCTTTATGCCGGGGTTGTCAGGCTTGATGTACAAGCAGTTTGCTGTATGTATTGCAGTATCTATTGCATTGTCTGCTGTGTGTGCGCTTACTCTGTCGCCTGCTTTGTGTTCTATTATCTTAAGACACGAAGACCCGAACAGAAAACCGTCAAACAAAATATCTGCTGCTATCAAGTGGATATTTATGGAATTTAACGTATATTTCCAAAAGTTGACGGAAATTTACCTGCATTATGTAAAAAAATTCGTATATAACCAGAAACTGACACTTGTTGTTTACGGCGCAATTGTTATATTGATGGCAGTACTTTTCAAAATTATCCCGACAGGTTTTATTCCTGATGAGGATCAGGCTGTATTGATGGCTCAGATAAGTTTGCCTGCAGGTGCGTCTATTGCAAGAACTACAGAAGTAACCGAAACCATGGACAAGATTCTGCAAAAAACAGAAGGTGTTGAAGGCAGAATTATATTTGTCGGCATGGGCCCTTCTAACGAAGCTTTTATGGTTATCAGACTGGAAGAATGGGGCAAAAGAGAATTTAATATATTCCAGAAACTCATCAGAAAAATGCAGGGTAAAGAAACTGACCTTTCTTTGAATGCTATTTTGGAAAGAATCAGAGGAGAGTTTTCTCAGATAAAAGAAGCTCAAATCGGTGTTTTCTCTCCGCCTGCTATCTCCGGTATGAGTATGCTCGGTGGTTTTGAGTTTCAGATGCTCTCCAAGGGTGATTATACGCCTCAGGAAATGCAGCAGTATTCAAATATGCTGATGCTCGAAGCAAATCAGGATAAACGACTCAAAAACGTTTATACCCAGTATCAGGCAAACATGCTGCAGTACATTGTTGATATTGATTATCACAAGGCACTGGCACAAGGCATTGATTTGCAGGAGCTGTACAGCACATTGTCATCTACTCTTGGTACATACTATGTTAACGACTTTAACAAATTAGGCCGTGTATTCAGAGTTCAATTACAGGCAGAACAAAGATTCAGACGCCATGCAGATGACCTTACCGGTATTTATGTTAAAAACAGTTCCGGTGTGATGGTTCCGATTACTACTGTTATTTCTCTCAGACAAACAGTCGGTGCAGGTTCTATTACAAGATACAACCAGTATAGAAGCGTTCAGTTCTCCGGTCAGCCGTCAGCAGGCAGAAGCTCCGGTGAAGCAATGAAAGCGATGGAAGAAGTTGCTTTAAAAAATCTGCCAAGCGACATGGGCTACGAGTGGTCAGGTACTTCCAAACAGGAAATTGAATCCGGCGGACAGACAACAACAATTATTGCTCTGGCATTGATATTTGTATATCTGTTCCTTGTTGCCCTGTACGAAAGCTGGTCAATTCCGTTTGCTGTATTGTTGATTTGTCCTCTCGCTGCAGCAGGTGCGTTGATATTCCAGCTAGTTATGGGACAGGCATTTGATTTGTACTCTCAGGTCGGTATGATTATGCTTATCGGTCTGGCTGCAAAACAGGCGATTTTGATTGTAGAGTTTGCTAAAGTTCTGCATGAGGAACAGGGCATGTCTATTGAGGCTGCGGCTGTAGAAGCTTCTCATATCAGGTTCAGAGCTATTATGATGACGGTAGTAGCCTTCGTAGTCGGTATGCTGCCATTGATTCTTGCTCACGGTGCAGGTGCATCTTCCAGAATTTCTGTAGGTTCTACAGTGTTTGGCGGTATGCTTGCTGCAGGTACATTGGGTACAATTATGACACCTGCTTTTTATGTAATAATTCAGCATCTGGTTGACAGAGTGCTGGGCAGAAAAGATGATTCTAACGAATTGGAAAATAAATAAGAATGAATCCATAATAATCATGGAGAAGAAATGAAAAAGAAGATAAAAACATTAATAATATTAGCTATAATACTCGGAATGTTTGCCAATACAGGCTGTGAGGCATTTTGTTTGAGCTTTAATTTGTTTAAGAAAAACGATTCGCAAAAGGTTGAACAAACAAAAGCTGATAAAGCGGCACAGAAAGCTGCTCAAAAAAATGCACAAAAGGCTCAAAAAGAACAGGACAAACAAAATAAAGAAGCAGTAAAAGCTAAAAAGGCAGAGAGAAAAAAGAATGCAAAAGCTGTAAAAAAAGCTAAACCAAAGAAGGAAAAGTATGATGATTCTCTGGTTAAGGCAAAAACAGATAAAAATCAGCCGGCTGTTCGTATTATCGTAAAAGACGACAAAAAAGAAAAGAAGCCCAAAAAACAAAAAGAACCTAAAATAAAACAGGGCAGATTTAGAAAACCAAAAGAATCTGAAGCTTCCAAACAGACTCCAAAAGTTCATGAAGTGAACTTGACTCCGGAGAACAAAAAGCAGGAAGAAAAAGCTCACGAAGATGTCTTTTCTCCGGATAACAAAACAACAATGGAAGCTGCTGTTTCTACAAACAGAATTATATCAGTTGATGACTGTGTAAGAATAGCACTGGAAAACAATCCGACTATCCTGTCACAATTATTGAGCAAAGATATTTACAAAAACAGAATTGCGCAGGCGTGGTCCAATTATTTTCCAAAATTGAATGCAGCACTTTCTTATTCAAATAACAATATGCTGGTTACAAACTTTAGATTCCCTATGCAGGAATACAACCAGTGGAATATGCCGAATGTCGGTTTTAATCAGTTGATTTATGACTTTGGCAAAACCGGTGCGCAGGCTGGTGCTGCAAAGAAAACTTACGAAGCATCAAGAGAAACCCTGCAAGCCAGCATCAATGATGTTGTTTATCAGGTAAAAAGTGCTTATTACAACCAGCTTTATCTTCAGCAGCAGGTAGAAGTTTATGAGTACTCTGTTTTGCAGTATCAAATCCATTTGAAACAGGCACAGGCTTATTACGCAATCGGAAGTAAAGCAAAAATAGATGTTTCTACAGCCGCATATAATTTGGATAATACAAAATTGACCCTTATTCAGGCTAAAAATGCCGTAGAAAACGGCTTTGCTACTTTGACAAACGCTATGGGGGTTCCGGAGTTTGCTCCTTTTGATATAAAAGACAGACTGGATAAGAAAAGATATGACATTACTTTTGATGAAGCTTTTAAAATAGCTACCGAACAAAGCCCTACTCTGGCTGCAGCCAAAAAGAAAATGGAAGGGTCTAAACTCCTTGTTAAACAGGCAAAAGTTGCATTCCTTCCTGATTTATCCGGTTTTGGTAACTATGTGTCAGGCGGTAAAACAACAAACAATGACTACGGCTATCAAATCGGCGCACAGCTTTCTTATTCAAATTTAAACCTGCTTTTGTTAAAACAACAGGTCGATGAGGCTACTCTCACATATAAAAAAGATCAGGCTGATTACGAAACTCAGCGTCAGAATTTGTACCTTAATGTAAAACAGGCATATATTCAGCTCAAGAACGCACAGCAGTCCATTCCTGTAGCAAGAGCGTCTATGGAAGTTGCAAAAGAAAGATATGATATAGCTTCCGGAAGATACAAGGCAGGTCTTGGCGATGCAATTGAGCTTAAAGACTCTCAAATTGAATATGTAAATGCCAGATTGCAGTATTACAATACTTTGACACAGTATCATATCTCTGCTGCCAACCTTGAGCGTGTAATCGGCGCACCTTTGACAGCAAGTGATGTAAACTTGTAATAAAATTGCCTAAATTTGTATAATTGTCATAATAGTATTATGAATTATATCTGGTTTTTAATTATTTTAATCTCTATTGCTTCAGCAGCTTATACAGGCAAAATAGATGCTGTAGTAAATGCAGTAATGACAGGCTGCCAAAAAGCAATAGAAACTGGGCTTTATCTCGCCGGAATTATGGCGTTTTGGCTCGGAATCATGAAAATAGCGGAAAAATCCGGACTTGTGCAAAAGATTGCTCAGCTGATTAAACCTGCTGCAAAATTTTTGTTTCCGGATATTCCCGAAAAAAATCCTGTAATTGGCGATATTGCAATGAATTTTACTGCCAATGCCTTTGGTCTGGCTAATGCTGCTACTCCTATCGGGATAGAGGCAATGAAAAAACTGCAGGATTTGAATAAAGATAAAAATTCTGCCTCAAATGACATGTGTACACTGCTGGCTATGAATACAGCAGGCTGGCAGCTAGTGCCGGCTACGGTTATTGCTGTTCTTGTGTCGTGCGGGTCAAAAAATCCGACAGAAATAGTTTTCCCTACTTTGATTGTTACAACAATAGCTTTTGTGTCGGCAATTGTTAGCGTCAAAATTCTGGAACGCTTTACAAAACCGCAGCTGCCTGCAGAAACAAATGAACAGACAGGAGAAGATAAATGATAAAAACTTTAGTCAGCACAATTTCTGTCTGGTTGATACCTGCTATTATTTTAGTCAGCCTGCTGTGGGGCGTGATAAAAAAAGTGCCTGTGTACGAAACTTTTGTTGATGGTGCAAAAGACGGACTAAAGGTTTCTGTCAGCATTGTTCCTTATCTTCTTGCAATAATTGTGGCTGTATCGATGCTGAGAGCCTCTGGCGCAATTGATATAGCACAGCACCTTCTGGCAGGATTTTTGGACTGGATAAAGGTTCCTGTTGATGTTCTGCCTGTTATGATTATACGTTCTTTGTCAGGCAGTGCCGTACTCGGCCTGTTTTCCGAAATCGCAAACAATTACGGCCCCGATGCTTATGCGACAAAACTCGCAGCCATAATGGTCGGCAGCTCGGAAACTACTTTTTATGTTCTGGCTGTTTATTTTGGCTCTGTAGGCATAAAGAAATTTCGCCATGCTTTGTGTGCGGGGATTTTTGCTGATATAATCGGTATAATAGCTGCTGTTGCGGTGGCAAGATGGTTGTTTCTTTAATAAGAATTTAATAAAAAGGGTATTTTATGTTAAAAAAAATCGCAGTATGTTTTATGATGATGTCAGTGCTTGTCCTTTGCGGCTGCAAAAGAGAGTCTGATACAAAACAGGATACCCTGTCAGCAATAAAAAAACGAGGGGAGCTTGTTGTCGGCGTGAAGTACGATTCCAAACCCTTTGGATTTGTGAAAGACGGAAAACTGCAAGGCTACGATATTGATATTGCTCACCTGATTGCAAAAAGAATCCTCGGCAATGAGCGTCTTGTGAGATTTGTAGAGGTAAACGCCTCTAACAGAATATCAAAGCTCTATGAGGGCGAAGTCGATATGGTAATTGCCACAATGACTATTACTCCTCAGCGTGCGCAGGTTGTTGATTTTTCTCTGCCATACTACTATGTTGGTCAGGCGGTAATGATTAGACGTGGCACGGCAATAAAAACTGTCGGAGATTTGAACGGAAGAAGAGTTATCATTGTTTTGGGTACTACGGGCGAAAAAAATATAAGACTCTTTGCTCCGGAGATTATTCTGCAAGGTTACAGGACATATCAGGATGGATTCAATGCTTTTCTTAACAGAAAGGCAGAGGCTATGACGACAGATGACAGCATACTTGCAGGATTTGTTATGGATCATCCGGAATTTGTTATACTGCCTCAAAGATATTCCCAAGACGGCTATGGTATTGCTTTTAGAAAAGAGCCGGAGAGTGCTGCTTTGAAAGCAGAGGTCAATGCTGCTATTGGTGAATTGAGAAGAAAAGGCTATTTAAATATGCTCAAAAAACAGTGGCTGCCTGCAGCAAGCGGTGATTTTAAAGATTCTTCTAAATAATCAGATTCTTCTGTTGCATACAAAATTTGATTAGTTCTGGTTGATGTGTTTAAGCACTTTGCACGGATTGCCGGCTGCTACCACATTGTCAGGTATGTTTTTTGTAACAACGCTGCCTGCCCCGATAACCGTGTTGTCCCCTATTTTTACCCCCGGCATAACACTGACATTTCCGCCTATCCATACATTGTCCCCGACCATAATCGGGTATGCATATTCCAGCCCCTTGTTTCTTTGGTTTGCGAGTATAGGGTGGTTTGTTGTATAAAATCCGCAGTTTGGCCCGACAAAGACGTTGTTCCCGAATATCACTCTGGCCGTGTCCAAAATTACGAGATTGTGGTTTGCATAAAAATTGGCACCTATTTCTATATTGTACCCGTAATCGCAGTGAAAAGGCTGTTCTATAAAAAACAGACCGTTTGTTTTTCCGAGCAGCTTTATTATTATCCCCTGTCTGTTGCCCATCATTTCGGGATAGGTTTTGTTATATTTGTGACAGAGGTTTTTGCATTTTAATCTTTGTGCAAACAACTTTTTGTCTATAGACGGATTGCACACAAAACCTTCCTGTATTTTTTCCTTTTCGTTCATTACACGATAATCCTGTTAAAATCATAAACCGCTCTCAGTTTATATCCTAAACTATGCGTATGCTTTTTTAGCCGGATAACGGTACCTGAAAATAGAATATTTCTTTCTGGATTAAAAAAATACAGTTTATTTTAATTCTTCTAACTTTTCTTCAAAGCTTGTTTTTTGATAGTTAATTTTTGAAGAAATTATAGGCTGCCTGTACTCTGATTTGTTTATAGAGCGTGCATCAACTATCGGTGATGGCGGCATAATAAACCATTTGTACAGAGCAGTGGACATTCTGCGGAAGAATTTTTGCAGCCATTCTAGTTTTTGTTCTTGTGATATGGGCTGATTCTGCTCTTTCATGTGTTTTTCGTGCAAGAATTCTGCCTGCATCATATCTCCTATTGTTTGCTGCAGGTTTTCTACACGCCAGATTACTTCATCCAAAAATTCGTAAGGCATAAGAGCTTCTTCTGCTAGCAGAGGTTTGCCTGTTTTTGGATTTATGGCAAGTTCTGCACCGGGGCGTTTTGCTATTATGCTTTCTGGAATAGCGTTTTTTACTTTTCTGTGTTTGTTGAGCCATCTTGCGAGGGCAAATAATTTTGTCTTAGACACATCTGCCAAAGGCGCAAATCCGCCCGACATATCGCCGTTTATTGTTGCATAACCCATATAAAGTTCTGACTTGTCAGAGGTAGCAATAGGCAGGCAGGAGCCGAATTCATTGGCTATGCCCCACAGTATCAATGCACGTGAGCGGGCCTGTATATTGTCGTTTGTAAAGCTTTCCTTGTATCTTCCGTCCCAGACCTTTTCTATGGAGCTAAAAACTTCATCAAATTTTGTTCTTGTGGAATCAAACATATCTTTGATGGAAATTTCAGTAAAGTTTATGCCCAGATTGTTGGCGAGTTCTCTTGCATCGTTTTTGCTTTCGCTGCTGGTGATTTTAGATGGCATACTTATGCCAAAAACATTCTCTGCCCCGAGCGCATCAGCCAGAAGCACTGCACTGACTGTTGAATCCAGACCGCCTGAAAGACCCAGCACAGCTCTTTTAAATCCTGTTTTTTGAAAATAGTCACGGATTGACTGGACTATTGTGAGGTATGTTCTCTCCAAATCAGGCTCGTGGTCCAGTGTAAAGGCCTTTTGTTCGTTCAGGGTTTTTTCCAGCCCGTCGGGCAGTGCAATGATTTCTCCGCCCTTGGATGGTGAAACTATAAAAAACTGTTCCTGATAGGATTTTGCTCTTGCAATGAGTTCTCCTTTTTTGTTGTAAACTCTTGATGCACCTTCAAAAGAAAGGCATTCGCCCGAGCCTGTCTGGTTTACGTAAACTATCGGAGTGTTGTATTTTTTTGCTGCAAAGCCGAGCATATTATGTTTTAGCTGTTCTTTTTTCGCTCTTGTAATAGAAGAAGAACAGTTGATTAAGTAATTTGGCTTTTGCTCTTCTACGACGCTTTTTACGGGGTCGTTTTTGTACAGATTTTTTTCAAAGAAATCAAAGTCGTTCCAGCCGTCTTCGCATACTATTATGCCTGCTTTTTGGCCGTTTATATCAGTGATTCTGTTTTTGCTGTCGATTTCAGAGGGTTCAAAGTGTCTGTAGTCATTAAATTCTGCGTAGTTTGGCAGGAGTGTTTTTCTTATTACACGTTCTATTTTGCCGTTACACAAGACAGCAATTGAGTTGTAGTAGTTTTTGCCTGTTTTTTCTTTATTAAATTCTACAAAGCCTATAACAACTTTTGTTTTTCCTTCCACTTTTGTTGCAAGAGCTTTGAGCCATTCTATATTTTCTTCTACAATAAGCGGAAAACGGTCTATAAAATCACCTATAGGATAACCTATCAAATACATTTCCGGAAAGACTATGGCTCCGACTTCGAGCCTTTGCGCCCATTGTATCCATTTTAGTGCTTTTTTTGCGTTGCCTTTTATATCTCCCGAGGTCGGGTTTGTCTGCGCAAGCACTATTGCATCATCAGGCAGCAGTTGTTTTAGTTCTTTTGCCAGACGGTCTTTCTCTTCTTCAGACAGAGTATTGTTTTTTATATCGTTATCAATTTTTTGTGCCAGTGTGTATATTTTTGTATCCATATTTACCCTCTTCAGGTACAAGTTTATAACAAAAAAGACTCCTGTTAAATACAGGAGCCTTTTCTATTTATTACAAGTATAATTCTTAGTCATATACATAGTTGATTAAAGCAGCTTCTCTTGCTTTTTTAACAGCTCTTGCAAGCATTCTCTGGTGTTCAGCGCAAGTGCCGGTGATTCTTCTCGGAAGGATTTTACCGGCTTCTGTTAAATATCTTCTGATTTTTTGAGCATCTTTGTAATCAATAACTTCTACTTTATCTGCACAGAAATTGCAGCTTTTTCTTTTGTTTTTGTCGATTTGTGGTCTTGCCATTGTTTTTTCCTTTTCTATTTTTGTGTGTAATTTGTAACTTGGCTTTTGCGCCCGGACTAACTTATTTGAGCAAGGATTAGTCAGCTTTTTGGGGAGTCCTTGCCCGCACTAACTTATTAGAACGGAATTTCGTCCTCGCCTATTAAGTCGTCCGAGAAATCGGTCTGCCCGAATTGTACTAAAGTATCGGGCGAGTTTTGTGCTGCAGGAACTCCTGCGGAATCTCCTGCAAGTCTTTCTATAGCAAAGGCATCAAGCTCTACTATTCTTTTTTCTGAGCCGTCTTCGTTTTTGACTGTATTATTCTGAAGTCTGCCTTCTACGATAATGCGGTCGCCTTTTTGGACGGATTCTTCAACAGTGGAAGCAAGATTCCCTTTTGCAAGTACTCTGACGAGAGTTTCGTCATTGTTGTTAGAAATGTTCATAGCAAATGCACAAATAGGTACATTGTTAGAGGTAAACCGTTTTTCCGGCATTCTGTAAACTGTTCCTGAAATTACTGCTTTTGCTAAGCTCATTTTTTTCTCCTGACTTTCTTGACTATGCGCCTACTTTAGAAGCTTCCATAAACATTGTTCTTAAAATGTTTTCGTTCAAGCTTAATTGTCTTCTAAATTCGCTAACTTTAGAAGGGTCTAATTCTAAAACCTGTGCTACATAGTGGCCATCTCTAAAATTCTGGATGTCGTGAGCCAGTTTTTTTCTGCCCATTTTGTCAGTAGAAGAAACGCTTCCGCCGAGAGATTTTACAGTATCTTCTATTTTAGCAATGATTTTATCTGCTTCTTCTGCATCCATATTAGGCTTAATAATTGTAAGTAATTCGTATTTTTTCAATTTTTTGCTCCTTTATGGTACTTATACTTGTAGATAGCACCTTATCATAAACAAAAATTGAATACAAACTATTTTGCGTTAAATCTTACGTATGCTTAATATTTCCTATAGTCAACTGACTCCGACTACTTGTAGAACCTGTGCAATTGGCAAGTCCGTTTTGTTAAACAAGTCCGGCACAGGCAACAAGTACATGGGGTCACTTCCGATATACTTATGCTTTTGCGTCCTCGCTACCTCTCATAATTATATTTTTTTGGATGCCACTGGTGTACACTTCTACAAGCGAAGCCGCCTCAGACAATTTATATGAAATATCTAGTTTACGTTGTTGTCTACTACGCCGTCTACAAACGAATTTATGTTTGACATGACGGTTTCCAGTATCCTGTTTATGGCTTCTTTTGTGTTGTAAGCAATGTGCGGGGTGATTATCACATTAGGCAGCTGCTGCAAACGAGTGTTCAAAATAGTCTGCTTTAGGGTTCCTTCGTTGAGTCTGCTTATGTCCACAAGATAATCAGGGTCAGAAATTGTTTCTTCGCTCTCCAGTACATCCAGCCCCGCTCCGGCAATTTCTTTCCGGTTAATTGCATTGTAAAGAGCCTGTGTTTCAATGAGTTCGCCTCTGGCTGTGTTGATTAAGATTGCAGAATTTTTCATTTTTTTAAAGGCTTCTTCATTGAACATGTGCCTGTTATCTTTTGTAAGCGGTGTGTGAAGCGAAATAAAATCAGATTCTTTTAAAAGCGTGTCAAAGTCGGTATATTTTACCCTGTAGTTTTCAACAAGCTCCTGTTTTTGGGTCAAATCAAGCCCCAGTATATTCATATCAAACCCGTAAGCCAGTCTGGC
The DNA here is from genome assembly GCA_944325885.1 of Candidatus Gastranaerophilales bacterium. Classification (GTDB taxonomy): domain Bacteria; phylum Cyanobacteriota; class Vampirovibrionia; order Gastranaerophilales; family Gastranaerophilaceae; genus Limenecus. The sequence goes on from CALVBT010000008.1 coordinate 74,354, forward strand.
GAACTCGGAACCTATGGCTCCAAGGCCTATTATCCCTATTGTCTTTCCGCCCAGCTCCTGACCTATCAGTGTTTGGGTATTTATATCAATTTCTTTGTACTCAATGTAGGACTGGCTTACTTTTCTGCAGACATCGAGCAATAGTGCCATGGCAAACTCCGCAACACTTTTGTTTCCGTAGTTTGGAGTGTTTTCCACGACTATATTGTTGTCGTTGCAGTAGTCCAAATCTATGTGGTTGTAACCCACAGAACGCAGCGCAATCAATTCAAGATGAGGGAATTGTTTTAATATTTCTGCGCCTACCCTTGAGGTCGTAAAAACAGATATTATTGATGCTTCTTTGTAGTGTGAGGGCAGATGCAGCAGGTTGTTCAGGGAATTTTCTTCCAGATAATATTCGTATTTGCCTTCGTTTCTGCTTTTTAAGAATTCCTTTTCGTCTTCTTGAACATCAAAATATACAATTTTTTTCATTCTTTATCTCCTTTTTTTAGAATATAAACTGATTGTTCGATAGTTTTAATGCTTCTTTCGGGGTAAACGGTTGGGGGATGTTGGAGCAGCAATGATATATGAAATGTTAAGAGTTTGTCTTTAAATTTTTGTCCTTTATAATTGTGATATGAGAATACTGGGGATAGATCCGGGAATAGCTATCGTGGGATACAGCGTCATTGATGTTCAGGATGATGCTTATCGTCTTGTTACTTCCGGCTCGATACAAACAGACAAAAACAAATCAGAAGCCGGCAGGCTGCTTGAGATTTCTTCTGACATGGAAGAGATTTTAAAAACTTACAAGCCTGATACTGCCGGTGTGGAAAAACTTTACTTTTTTAAAAATCAAAAAACAATAATCCCTGTTGCTCAGGCTCGCGGGGTAATTATGATGATGTTGGAAAAGTATTCCATAGACGCTGTTGAATATACTCCTCTTGTGGTAAAACAAACAATAACCGGCTATGGCAGAGCTTCTAAAGAAGAAGTTGCTGAAGCTGTTGAAAAAATGGTGGATAAAAACGGGAAAAATTGGCCCAAACTCGATGATACAGTAGATTCTATAGCTATTGCAGTGTGCCATGCCCGCAATCGTGAATGCAATTTGGATAGATACGTACAGGTTTGATAATAAAAATAAGGAAACAGTTATGACAATAAAAGAACTTTTGTTTAAGCAAATGGCAGCACTTTCAGGGATACTGGGGCTGATAATGGGAATTTTGACAATCATTCCTTTTATTTGTAATTTTTCATTTTTTGCACTGGTAGTGCTTGCTGCTCCGATAATCATTGTTTATATGAAAAAAATGAATATGATTGGCATCCTTGATATAAAACAGGGTGCTTTGTACGGCGCAATAATAGGTTTTATTTCTTTTATCGGTTTTTCAATATCTTTTGTGCCTCTTGCAACAATAATCGGATTTATTTACAAAGGTTCTTATTATCTTGGTATCAGCCTGTTGTTTAGAGCCGGTTTTTTTGTTTTGATAATGATGGTGTTCTTTGTTGCTATACTTGCAGCATTGATGAACGCATTTTCAGGTCTTGTTACAATTTATATTTACAACCAAATTGAACAAAAACCGGATGAAGCAAAAACAGATATAAATATACAGGAATAAAAACAGGCAGGAATAGGAATTATGGACTTTAAATCAAAAATAAAAACTATTGAGTGGATAAAAGACAAAAATGTTTCGAGAATGGTAGACCAGCTGGTTGTGCCGTATGAATACAAGCTCGTTGATATTGCTACATCTGATGATATGTATGATGCAATAAAAACCATGATAGTAAGAGGTGCGCCGGCTATAGGTATCGCTGGTGCGCATGGTATGGCTCTGGCTGCTCTGGAAATTGCTCAAAAAACTCAAAACACAGAGGAGTTTTTGACTTTGTTAAAAGAAAAAGCAGAGTTTTTGAAAAGTTCAAGACCCACGGCAGTAAACCTTATGTGGGCTGTGGACAAGCAGTTTGACTATATTAAAGACAGCGGCAAATCTGTTAATGAAATGGTTCAAATGCTGATAGACCATGGAATAAAGCTTGAAGATGAAGACATTGAAATAAATAAAAAAATCGGGGATTACGGCGCAGAGCTGGTGCCTAAAAAAGGTGCAACAATCCTTACACATTGCAATGCAGGTGCTTTGGCTACAGTCGGATACGGAACTGCACTGGGTGTAGTTCGCTCAGCTTTTGCAAATGACAATACCATTCAGGTATTTGCTGACGAAACAAGACCCCGACAGCAGGGTGCAAGAATCACAACTTTTGAACTTGTGATGGACGGAATCCCTGTTACACTTATTACCGACGGGATGAGCGGATATTTTATGAACAAGGGCATGATTGATATGGTTGTGGTCGGTGCTGACAGAATCGCTTCTAACGGAGACACTGCCAACAAAATCGGTACTTACAACCTTGCTATTGTTGCAAATTATCATAATGTGCCTTTTTACATTGCAGCACCGCTTTCTACAATAGATACTTCGATTTCTACAGGAAAGGAAATCCCTATTGAAGAAAGAAGCCATGAAGAAGTTACTCATATCAACGGAAAAAGCGTTTGCGCAGAAGGCGTAAAGGTTATCAATCCGGGGTTTGATGTTACTCCGGCATCTTTGATAAAGGGTATAATTACGGAAAAAGGCGTTTTGTATCCGCCTTATGAAAAATCTATCAAAGAAGCCTTCGGTCTGGTTGAAGTATAGTAAATAAAAAAATGAATAAAAAAAAGCCGTCCATTTAGGCCGGCTACTAGACTTGGGGAGGAGGTTTGTTGGACCTTTCGGTCTAACAATTTATTAATCGGCATATTGTTGTGCGAACTTTAGTAATATCATCTAAATGGTTTACATAATTTAACAATTTTATATTGAATTTCTATAAATGTTGCCGGTTATCAATGATTTCAATAAATTTATGCTATAATTTTCTTGTCTATGAGTAAAATTTATGAGTAAGAGTTCACTAAGTATAAGCACACAAAATAAACTAATACTGCTGGGGCTGGTTGTCAGTACAATTTTGATAGTCGGGCTTGCCGTGTTCGCTATTACAAATATCCAGCAAAAAATTTCTGAGGTTTATACAGGTTTTGGCGAAATATTAACAAAAACTCTTGCCATAGAGAGCGTTGAAATAACAAAAGATGTGCAGGAATTTGATAAATATTCCACACTGCAGGCTCATTCTCATTCTATTATCAACAGTAATAACGAAATTGCTTTTATCGAATTTAGAGATGCAGAAAATAATGTAATCTATTCCAGCAAAAACGATTACCCCAAAAGAGCTGCACAGGCACAAATAACCAGCTCTTCTCAAATGCTTGCGGATAACGAAGGTGTAAAAACAAATATCGGTAAAGTTATTGTTGGTTTGTCAGGCAGTGCAACAAAAGATATTTCCCATGCAACAAGAAACTCTATGCTTGTGATTTTTACTGTTGCGTGGCTAGTTTTTACACTTGTTATTTTGATTAATACAATACTTATTACCCGTGAATTGAGTATTCTTCACCACGGCGTAAAAAAGATATCCACAGGCCAGTTTGGTTATACACTGGATGACAAAAATGCATCGGGCGAAATTAAAGACCTTATTCAGGCCTTTAATGATATGTCTTTAAGACTGCATCAATACGAGGAACAGAATATTGACCAGCTTACACTGGAGCGCAATAAGTTTGAGGCTGTTTTGATGAGTATTGTGAACGGTGTAGTCGTGTGTGACAACTATGACAATGTCGTGCTTGTTAATAATGCAGCCAAAAAGATGCTCGAGGTAGAAGATTCTCAGATTTTGAATACAAAAATCCAGTTGTACTGTGATACGGACGGCGAACTCTGCTTTAAAGAAAAAATCGAACAGTTTAAAGACACCCCTCTTGATATAATGGAGAATAAACCGCTTGAGTTTAATGTGGAAATTGACGGCAGAGTTTTAAAGGCTGTTATTTCTCCTATGTTTTCTAACAATCAGGATTATGTCGGGTATGTAATAGTTCTTATTGATGTAACAAAAGAAGTTGAAATCGATAAGATGAAAAGCAATTTTATCTCTAATGTCAGCCACGAATTGCGCACGCCGGTTACTGTGTTAAGAACTTATATTGACACTATATACAACCATTTTGACGACTTTGACGAGCAGACTAACAAGGAATTCTTTGAAGTCATTAATAAAGAAGCAGCCAGATTGCAAAAAATGGTTAATGATATTCTTGATTTTTCAAGACTGGAAGCAGGTAACGTAAAAGTCGTAAAAGAAAAAACTAATCTGATTCCGCTTATTGAGGGCGAAATTAAATCAATGCAGGTTCTTGCTGAAGAAAAAAATATAACCTTCTCTTTGATAAAAGAACCTAATTTGCCGGAAATACCTATCAATGCAGATAGTATAGAAAGAGCATTGAACAATCTGTTGTCTAATGCAATAAAATATTCACCCGAGAACGGAAGAATAAAAGTCCGTGCAGAGATAGCACGTGACCCGAGGTATGTTGAGGTTTCAGTAGAAGATCAGGGCTGCGGCATACCTGAAGAACACCAGAAAAAGATTTTTGAACGTTTTTATCGTGTGGAAAATGATACACATACGGTAAAAGGCACAGGCCTCGGCCTGCACCTTGTAAAAATTACTATAGAAAAACATCATCAGGGCGAAGTCTTTGTTAAAAGCAAACCGGGTGAAGGGTCGACTTTTGGCTTCCGCCTGCCTATCAATCCTGAAGAACTTTCTTCTGAAGACGAAGCTTCTCAAAACGATGATGTTTGATGCGGCTGCTTATTAAGAAGAAATAAATTCAGCAGGCAGCCTGAGTTTGTTTTCTATTCGAAATTTTTTGTTTCAAAGAAATATTCCCTTGGATGTCTGCAGAACGGACATTGCTTTGGCGGTTCTGTGCCTTCGTGTCTGTAGCCGCACTTTTTGCATTCCCATATAACATTTTTATCTCTTTTGTATTGTGTTTTTTCTTCCAATCGTTTTATGAGATTGTTATATCTTGTCATGTGCATTTTTTCTATGCCACGAATGGTTTCAAACAGGCAGGCAATTTTTTCAAACCCTTCTTCTTTTGCATCCTGCGCAAATCTCGCATACATGTCGTCCCATTCGTAGCATTCTGTGGCTGCGGCTGATTTTAAATTGTCTATGGTAGAAGGTATATTGCCTTCGTTTAACAGTTTAAACCAGATTTTTCCGTGTTGCGCTTCATTGTTAGCCGTTTCATCAAAGATATCAGCAATGTGCTGGTATCCCTCTTTGCGGGCTTGTTTTGCAAAAAATGTGTATTTGTTTCTTGCTTGAGATTCTCCACAAAAAGCCTCCTGTAAATTCTTTTCTGTTTGTGTACCTTTCAGCTCTTTTGTTATAAAGCTTGAATAATCGTCGTTGTCGTCAAAGAACCCCATGTGTCACTCCTTTCTTGTCTAAGTTTTATTGAAGCACAATAGTCTGAAAATCAGCTTAGACAACAGGTTGACCGGTCGGGTAATTTTTTGTTTGTGAACATTTGTAACGAATACACTTAATATCCTAAAGTTTGTGATTGAAGTTGTCGATTGACTGTTTGTAAGTCAACCGCTCCAAAGAGCTAGAAAGTGAGTAATTAGTATGTCATTATCAGTAAGAAAACCTATGACTCCAATGCCGGTAGATGATATTAAGATTAATCCAATTCCGGTAGATAACAAACCACCGGAAACTAAACCGATTCAACAAGCAAGAACTAAAAACATAAGTTTGTTTTCATAGCTAATGTTTAAAATTGAATAGTGATTAAAAAAGGGTCAGAAAATGGCCCTTTTTTAGTGCTGTTTTTTGTAGAAAATATAAAAAATATGATTAAGTGTAATGTTTACCATAAATAAGTATAGCTTGAAATACAGGCATGTTGTAAGCTATTAAATATTAAGAAATATTAAGCTGTAAAAGCTTGTTGTGATTGCTTTTTTAAAAATACCTTTCTTTTACGATTGTAGTAGATTTCAATATATGTTACAATAGTAGTAGAAAGGATAAAAAAGTTAATTACGATGAACACTACATTAGCCTACAATCATCAAAGTATAAGAAAAATGATAAACCATTCATTATACTTTACTGTATTGTTGAGCGTGTTCTGTTCTCAGTCTTTTGTAATTAACAACAATCTTTTTGCCAGTGAAGCAATTAATAACGGAGCGAATATTAAACAAAATAAGGTCGAAGAGCAAACAAGGAGCTTGACGGAGGAAAAACAACGCTGGGAGTCAATGCTTCGGCAGCGATATCGCAACGGGGCTATCCTTACCATTGCAGACGGGGTAAAACATGTCCGTATGGTGAAGTATATCAACGGACGACCTGTAAGAATTAATATAGTCGAAGTTAATACAAAATTAAATCCAAACATTGAAATCGCTCCACAACTGGCATCTACAAATTTAAAAAGAAGGGCAACTATTAGAACTATTGCTTCTCGCAACAATTCTATCGCCGCAGTAAACGGCACTTATTTTAAGCCCCAGAACGGTGTACCATTAGGCACTCTTATGATTAACAAAAAGGTTTATACAGGGCCTATCCACAACAGAGTAGCTATGGGCATCGGGAAAAATGAATTCAAAATGGCTCAGGTTCAGTTTGATTCTACGTTAAAAGCGGGCAAACAAAAACTCAAAATCGATAATATAAACCAGCCGAGAATGCTTTCTACTTATACTTTATTATACACAAGGGACTGGGGAGCAACTTCTCCCACACCACCAAAATACGGTGTTAATATAGCCATACAGCACAACAAAATCACTACAGTATCTTACGGCTCCACTGCTATACCTGAAGACGGATACGTTATATCAGGGCCAAAGGCAAAATTGGAGCCGTTTTTTTCTGCAAAAAAAGTTGAACTGGACATAAAGATGCGTCCTGAATGGGAAAATATCGACCATATAATCAGCGGCGGCCCGTATTTGATAAAAGACGGTGCTGTGTATATCGATGTTACCGCACAAAAACTCGGTTCTATTACCGGCAAAAATCCGAGAACTGCTATAGGTTATACGGCAAATAACGAATTTATAATGGTCACTGTTGACGGAAGAGAACACGCTTCTGTCGGTATGACATTAGGAGAACTCGCCAGAATGATGAAGGGGTTCGGCTGCATAAATGCAATGAATCTTGATGGCGGCGGTTCTACAGTAATGTATGTTAAGGGTAAAGTCGTCAATAGACCCGCACAGGCAGGCGGAATTCCGATTTCTAATGCGTTAACAATCACGGAAAGGACTCGTATTGCTTATGATGAAAAAAGTTCGTAGATACTTTAGCAGGCTCCACAAGGCTGTTTTAAAAGAAATCAAACACAGCTGGACTTATTTTATTTCCAATAGTTTTATTCTTATTTTTTAATTCCGTTCAACAGGTCAAAGGCTCTTTGTGCTGCGGCCTGCTGTGCAGCGAATTTGTTGTATTTTTCTGTTGCTTCCTGAGCTTTTTGCTGAAGTATTTGCAGTTCTTTTTCACCTTGAGAAATAAGTTTTGCCTGCTGTGGAGCCTTTCTTTTTAGTTCATTTAAAAATGCGGATTTAAATAAATACTGTTTTTGTAAGGAAGTCATTTTTTTGCCAAGGACTTCGAGCTTTGGCGGGTTCATTGCATACTGTGCATTTGAAATGAATTCATCGACTTTTGGCTGGACTTTTTGCTTTACTGTTTTGCAGGCATCTTTTGTATCTTTTATTTTTTCATCTGTCCAGTCAGCAGCTTTTTGACCGGCTTCTTTTAGTTTTGGGGCAGCATATTCTTTTGCTTCTTTTATTTTTTCCTGTGTATCTTGTTTGATTTGAGTCAGTTTTTGATTAAGTTCTTGTTTTATCTGTTGGTATGCTTTTTTGCCGGCAGGGTTTATCTTCATAAAAAAATCTCCTTATGTTTAATCATAATACATAAGAAGAAATTTTTTTGCTAGTTAAATAAATATTATAATTGTATTTGCATAATTTTGTCGTAAGCCTGAATAACCTTTGTTGTGATATTGGTTGCGACAGTTACTCCGAGTTCTGCTTTTGCCATTGCTGTCATTACATCGTGGATATCAGCGTTTCCGTTTTCTTCCATAACATCTTTCATCAGCTGGTCAGGGGCGTTTAGTTCTCTGTTAAAGTTTTCGACAAGACCGGAAAAAACAGATTTAAAATCGTTTGTTTCAAGCTTTTCGACACGATTCATACGGAACGGTCTGTTTGTTACGCTGATACCTGTATCCAGCTTTGTGGGCTGCATTCTTTCAAACAAATTTATATTTGGTGCAAACTTTTTTTCTATCATAATTAAAATCCGTTTCTTTTATTATCCGAGGTAGTTGGCGAGAATGTTTTTTACATAGTTTTGTGTTTCTTTAAACGGTGGAACCCCGCCGTATTTGTCTACATTGCCCCCGCCGGCATTGTAGGCAGCCAGTGCAAGTACTACATTTCCGTTGTATCTGGCAAGCAGACCTTTTAGGTGTCTTATGCCGCCGTCAAGGTTTTGTACAGGATTGTAAGCATCTTTTACGCCAAGACCTTTTGCTGTGGCAGGCATAAGCTGCATAAGCCCCATTGCTCCGCAGTGAGAGCGGGCCTTCGGGTTAAATCCTGATTCCTGTCTTACAACTGCTTTTACAAGTTTTTCGTCGACTCCGTATTTGTCAGACAATTTTGATATTAAATCCAAAATTTGTGTTTTGGTCGGGTTGACGATATTTGTTATTTTGCTTTGTACAGTGTTTGTAGCTTTTACTGTGTCTTTTTGCAGTGCATTGGCAGCAGCTGTCAGAGCAAGAAAGTTTTTGCTTCCTGTTCTGAACTGACCTTCGCCATTTTGGCTTGCTTTTAAGATTTCGGCAAAAGTTTGTTTTTCTGTTTTTACGGCTTGGGGGTTAAGTTGTTTTTCAATATTAGCAACATGCGCTCTTATTGACTGCACCCTTTGCATAGCTGCATCTTTACCGCCTTGATCTATAAAACCCTGTATTGTTGGTGAAAACATTAACTATTGCCTGCCTTAACTAACTTTTACTATTGTCTGCCTATTTCTACTGCTCTTTGAGCCATACTTTTTGTGATAGTGATTACTGCGAGGTTTGCTTCGTAAGCTCTTTGTGCTATGTTTGCGTCTGCAATATCTACTATCGGATTTACGTTTGATGTTCTGATGTATCCGTTTGCATCTGCATCTGGGTGACCGGGTTTGTAAATTCTTTCACCTAAGGTAGGATCTTCTACTACACCGGTGAGTCTTACACCGCCTTGCTGGAAGGGGATTGTCCCTACGCCGAATACATCTTCTTTCATTGAGTTTAAAAGACCGTGGAAGGAAATATCGTCTGTTGCATGAAGCACAGGGATTTTTCTTACATAGTTAGGTGTATCAAGGTTTGCAATGTTTTTTGCGTGAATTTTTATTCTTGCGCCGTGTGCTTGCAAGCTTTTTTCACCTATGTTCATTGTTTCTATCAAACTCATTTTTTGTCACCTTCTTACTTTTTTAACTGACTAAATTATTTACCGACGTTTGCTACAGTTCTCATTTCACTGATTATTGTAGACATTTTTCTGGAAGCTACTGCATACATAATGGACATTTTTTGCATTTCTGCCAGTTCAAATGTCGGGTCTACTCCGACATCTTGTTCTTCTATAAGACCTGAGGGGCCGAGCTTTATGGACAATTCTGTTTCCAGCGGATTGTTCATAGTGCCTAAATACTGGTCAAAGCTGATATCTTTTCTGACATAATCCGGTGTATCCACGTTGGCAAGGTTTGTGGATAATGCACGCTGTCTTTGGGATATCAAATCCAGCATCAGGTTTGTTTTAATTATCGGGTCTTTTGGTGTGTACATTTTATTTGTCCTTTAGTTGTCAGGCATTGTTATTATTGAGTGAGGTTGATTGAACGCTGGTACATATCATCAACTACTTTCATCAATCTTGTACCTGCAATCATTGATGAATTGAGCCTCAATACTTCATTGACGTTTGCAATATAGTTTGCGTTAGAGCGTTCCAAACAGCCCTGTGCAATGTAGTCGTGTTCTTTTACAAGTTTGGGTTCGCCTGAGGCATCTGTTGGAACAACTTTATTGTATTCCGCACTTTTGAGTCCTTCAGGGTTCTGGAATTGGACAATAGGAATGCGGCCAAGAACTGTGTGCTGTGTGTGTCCTTTTTCAATAATTGTGACGGTTCCGTCCTTTTTGATTCTCAGCCCTTCGTGGTTTACGGGAACTTTTATTCCGTCGCCTACGATATAGCCGTCGTTTGTGACAATATATCCGTCTTTATCAAGTTTGAATGAGCCGTCCCTTGTGTATTGAACATCTCCGTTAGGTGATGTGACAGGTATAAAGCCGGGGCCGGAGAGAGCGACATCGAGTTCTCTGCCTGTTCTCATTACTGCGCCCTGTGAATAGTCGTATCTTACTTCACCGTCAAGGTAGCCGTTTTCGTCAAGGATTTGTTCAAAACGAACCTGCTTGTATGCATTTGTGTTGAGGTTGCCGATGTTGTTTGAAATGTAACCGAGTCTTTCAAATTGTACATTGGTGTTTATTATGCCTCTTCTTATTAATCCTTGTAATGTTGTCATAAAAAACCTTTCTTAACTTAATTAGACCTTTTTAATGCTTTAACTATGAGCTGCTGAGAGATTGGATTGCCTTTGACAGATTGTTGTTCTGGATAATAAACATTTGTCTGTTAGCATCAAAATTTCTTCTGACCGGAATGATTTGAAGAATTTCCGTATTCAATGAAACGTTTGAATATTCGTTAAAGCCCTGTTTTATGTTCGGATCCAGAACAGCAACGCCCTGATTTGTTACAACAGAGAGTGTGCCGGCGTATTCCAGTCTGTTAGTTGCTTTATTGAATACTTTTACGTCACCGTTTTTGTAAACTTTTACGTCTTCAAGTTTTTCCGGAACTACGGGCAGTTTTATCGGTGTTCCGTCGTTTGCCAGTACATTTGCATTTTCTAAAGTAAGCAGGTATCCGTCTTTGTCCAGTTTGAAACGACCGTCACGTGTGATTTTTATCCCGTCAGGACTCTGGTATTGAAAGTAACCTTTGTTTGCAATTGCTAAATCCAGCGGGTTGTTAGAGTGGCCTATTCTGCCTATTGAGTCATCTACTGCTGTAGAAAGTGCGTGAGTACCTATGTATTCTGCAAAGGAAGAAACTACCGGCTCTTTTCTTTGAAAACCTACTTTGTCAAAGGAGTTATAGTTTTCGTTAATAATACCGAGCATTTCTGTCTGCAGGTGCATGGCACGTATGCTGGTTGTCAGCCCGTTTTCAAAAAAGTTGATTTCACCTCGTAATTTCATTGTTTACACCTTCACATCTTAGTTGTGTTTTTTACTTACACATCATCTGGTTACTATTTAATGATGTCGGCACAAAAGTCAAAAAAAATAATAAAAAAGCAGAAAATACTGCATTTGTATGATATTTGTAAAGAATTGTTAAAGTGTAAATTTACGCATATCAATGTTGAAAGTGGTTTTGTTTTTATAAACTTGCAAGTGTTAAAGAAGTGAAAGGAAGTTTTTTTATGCCTAGAATAATACATTCGGATTATACATATAATGATGTAAATACCAGTAAACAAATTGGAAATATCAGATCAGATGTTATTGAATCATACAAGGTATATCATGGAGATAAAAAACCTGTGTTGGAAAGTAAAATTGTTGATACCTATTATGTTGATGAATTTACAGGTGAAAGAAAAGGTTCTAAAGTAAAGTCAAGCACTTATTATTATGATGATGCAGGAGCTTTGAAAGAGGCTTTTATTAATCGTCAAAATAATAAATTATATGATTCTCTTATTAAAAGAAAATTGGGAAACGGCAGTTGGTTTAATGAGCAGATAGAAACAAATTATTTGAGTGCTTTTGCTGACGAAACCGGTATAAAAGATGCCAGTTTGCGTTCAAGCTACCTTAATAAAGCTCACATAGACGCATTGCCTACTAATATTAGAAATACCGTTTATGCGGCATTGGACTTTTTAATGGAAAATATTAAAAAGGTAAGATAATAAAATAAAATGTTTTTATAACTCCCTGTATTATTCTTTATGCAGGGAGTTATTATTTCTGTTTAAGGCTTTCTGCTTTTGTTTTTAAAAGGCAGTATGCTCTTCCGTTTGTATTTGTAGATAGTCCCTTTTGTTTTAGTGCGTCTATTTCTTTTTTATTGAAATTTTTGAAAAAATTGCTCAGTGCTATAGACCCTTTGCAGCAAGTACCGTAAATTCCGGCTTTTATTTCTGTTATTTCTTTAATGGGCTTTTGATAAATTTGGGATATAAATGTGTCTTTAAGGTTAGAAAAATTTGGTGCTGTTGCCGATTTGTTTTTAGCACTAAGTTTTAATGAATATGGGGTGTGGCTTTTTATTATATTTACTTTCATATATGTTGAAAAGCTAAACAAGAATTTTTTTGTTATTGTTTTGGGGGATAAAAAGTATTAATACTTCGATTCTGCAAACTACGTTTTTTATATCGTAGTCACTATTTAACAATTAAATTGTAATACACAAATCTTTGATTATTTCGTGACGCCATTTA
>CALVBT010000009.1 GCA_944325885.1 Candidatus Gastranaerophilales bacterium
TAAAAATAAATATAGAGAATAATTCTCAAATAATCTTTTTAACTGTTACAAATAATCATTTAAGGTGTTTCTTTACAACAACTAATGGTAGTTTTTTTATCTTACTGTGTTCTAGTGTTAACAAAATTTAATTTTAATACCGTTATTTAGCAATATTTTGTTCTATATATACTTTTTATATATAGAGGAGATTTTATGCCAGAAGAAATTGATTTATTCTGTGACATATTAAAGAGAACAAACTCGGATGACGTGCTGCTAAAAGCTGCAGAAAATTCGTATGAATCTGAGATAAAAAATGTTGAAGAAAAAGCAGTCGATATCGCAGAAGGTGTTTTAAAAAAACTTAAGCCGACAAAGAAAAATGAAAAACATACTACTCCTACCTTAATTGATGAGAAGGTAGAAGATAATTTAAGAAAAACTACTCCTGATGCCACATCTACTGCAATGAGGCCAAATTTCCCCGTTGTTGAAAAAACATCAAAGTTTTTTAAGGATTTGAAATATGATGTTAGTCTGGACGGCGTAGAAGCTACTAGAAATTTGAATAACAATTTTTCTGTCAGCACTAATCTTGATGTTTTTGACAAAATGGTTGGCGCAAATATTGAAAAGAAATACAATGACTATGCAAAATTTAAAGCAGGTATTGAATACGAACCTTTTCATAACTCTGGAAAACTAAAAGCAGAATATTCGACAAGAATGTCGAATTTGTATGGAAATGTTTATTTGAACAAAGATAATCCGGGTGTGAATGCCGGTTATAATAAAAAAATTAATAAAAATACTTCTCTAAGTACAAATGTGTCCGTCTTTAAAGAAGACGCTGCTTTTGCCGCTACTTATAACAGAGTTTTAAAAGATAAAAGCGAGCTTTCTTTGGGTGCTTATGGCTCAACAAAATATAAAGAAATTGGTGTAACTGCAAGAATAGGCTTTTAATCATTAATTGTTATTTAAATATTCAGCTATGAATTTTCTGAAATTTTCATTGTTGATGTTTGCCATATTGTTTTTAACAAGGTAGTTTATTAAATCTTTGCACTTTTGTTGAGGAATTTTTCTGTCTATTGTTACTGTTATACAATCCCATTCGCTTTTTGTTGAAGGGATGAGAATAGCGGTCATATCTTTTTCTTTGCTGTCAGATGTAAATTTGTCATATACAACTGTCATCTTTTTGTCATTCATCAGAAAATCTCTTAGATAATCTTTGACAAATCTTGTATTATTCTTATCCATATTTCTGTTTATGTTTACGATGTTTATGTCGGTTGTATTTATTTGTGTATCTTTGTTATTGTTATTAACTTTATCTGTATGAGCGGTTTCTTTAACTTCATATTGATTTAGAAAGTTTGCAATAGCTGTTTTTATCTTTGGATTTTCCATAAATATTGCAGGGTTAGTCGAATTTATATAGTATCTTTTATTGTACAGAGGAGTTTTGTCTAAAACTCCGATCTTGTCAAGATAAATTACCAGCTCAAAAAGAGTTTTGTCAGGAATATCACCGTTCAGAAGTATGACTGCATTGTCTCCTCCTCTGGCACCGTCTGTTCCTGGTTTTAATGGAAATACTATTGCAGTAGAATTGCCTTTTATTTTTTCATCCAAATTGCCGTTTCTGATTATGCAGGGCTGATTAAAGTTTTTAGACCAGTTATATCCTTTTGCACTACTCATGTTAGCTCTGTAATCCTGTACTTCTCTTTTATTAGACCTTATATTTTGCCAGCCTTTGCAAGTTACTGCTATGTTTACGTCGTCTTCTGTAATACGGTTGTTTAATGATTGTTTAAAACTTATTCTTTGTGCAGCAATTGCTTTTGCTTGATTCGGAGTGATTTGTGCTGAATTTTGATTAATTGTATTTGCATCTGTGTTATTGTTCTTTTTCGATGGTGCGAAATGAACTCTGTTTGTATTGATATTTGTATTTAAGTTTACATTCATAATAAAATCTCCGGATTATTATTTTAAAGTCGTGTGAACAGCATTATTGTTAAAGACATGAGTTTATATTAAGAAAGTTTTACACAATGGTTTTTTTTATAATATGATATAAAATATGGCACAAGATTTAAAAAGAACATTATCTCTCCCCGATGCAATTTCTATAGTAGCAGGCTCAATGATAGGCTGCGGGATTTTTATTGTGTCATCTGATATTGCAAGACAGGTCAATTCCGGTCTTTTACTTATTTTGATATGGATTATTGCAGGATTTATTACTCTGTGCGGCGGTTTGTCGCTGTGTGAGCTTGCATCAAATATTACTGATGAAGGCGGACAGTATGTCTACTTGAAAAAAATCTACAATGAAAAAGTAGCTTTTTTATACGGGTGGACATTGTTTCTTGTAATTCAGACCGGAACAATAGCTGCAGTGTGTGTGGCTTTTGCAAAGTTCTTCGGCATACTTGTTCCTTGTATTAGCAGCGAAAATATCTTGCTTCATGCAGGCTTTTTCAAGTTATCTTCTCAACAGCTGTTTTCTATTCTTACGGTAATATTTCTCAGCTTTATAAATTCTCGAGGGATAAAGTACGGTGTAATTACTCAAAATATTTTTACGGTCACAAAGGTTCTGTCACTTGCAGGATTAATTGTTGTTGGCCTTTTATTCGGTTTTCATTCAACTATTCTGCAGGCTAATCTTCAAATGCCGGTGACTTTCGGGTTCAAAACAATAAATGTAATGGCTGTAGCAATTGTAGGAGCATTATTTGCCTCTATCACATGGAATAACATTACTTTTATTGCCGGTGAGGTAAAAAATCCGCAAAAAAACATCTCTAAAGCAATGATATACGGAGTTTTGCTTGTTGTGGCTCTTTATCTTTTGCTGAATACAATTTATATTGGTGTTTTACCTCTTTCCGCAATTCAAACAGCACCTCAGGACATAGTTGCCGCAAGGACAGTTTCTGAAATTTTTGGCAGCATAGGCAAAGATATAATAGCTGTGATTATAATGATTTCGGCATTTGGCTGTGCAAACGGAATGATTTTAACCGGCTCTCGTGTATATTACAAAATGGCAAAGGATCGAGCTTTTTTCAGACCTCTTGCTCTTATTAACAGAAAAACAAAAGTCCCTGTAAACTCCCTGTGGGCGCAATGTATATGGATTTGTATACTGATATTATGGGGCAGTTATTCTGAACTGCTGGATTTTGTTATATATGTGTCTTTAATCTTTTATATCCTTGTCACTGCTGGGATTTTTGTGTACCGACATAAATTTCCAACAAAGCAAAAATCTTTCAGGATAAATAATTTCTTTCCTGTAACTTTTTTGATTCTTGCTACTTACATTGTTGTATGTCTTTCAATATACAAACCATTATACACAATACCCGGATTGCTTATTACAATCGCGGGTATTCCTGTGTTTCATCTATGGAAAAGATTTTCTTAAAAGTTTTACATAACAAACGGGTCAATCCATCCGTGGAAAGGATCGCAGTCGTCATCGTCGTAGAAGATTTTTTCGTCTTCTTTAATTTTTTCTCTACGTTTTATTGAATCATAATTTTCATCATGCCATTTGGCCAGATCATCAGCCAGCTCTTTTATGTCATTCAATCCAAGATCACGACCCTGAACCTCTTTTTTTATACAAGGGTCAATGCACAATCCTTCAGTTGTGCCGTTTGGCCCTTCAATAATCAGGGCTATTCTGTCTTTATGTCCTCTAATATCAGAGTCCTTAGGGTCAGCGTCAACCAGCATATATCTTGTAAAAGAATCTCTGTATTTGTCATCATTAAATCTGTCACGTGTAAATTCTACAAGTTTTTTTGCAAGGACTTTTTCATAAATAGTAAATTCCGGTGATTTGTCCAAATCTTTTACAAATCTGTCTTCATCAACAAGTCTTGAAAAAGAAGGATTTTGTTTTTGTTCGGAACGTTGTACTTTGGATTTTTGAAAATAGTTAGGGGTGATTTGCTGTATTCTCATCTTCGTGTCCTTTATTAATTTGTACTATAAATGGGGATTCTATTTTAACAAACCTTCAAAACTCTTGAATGTAGAGTTGTTAGAAGTAGAAACAATGTTCAGACTGCCTGTTTGTGGTTTGGCTTGAATATTGTTTTTATCGTCGGTGTTTACAGCGTTTTCTGCAGGCTTTGTGCCGGCTTCTTTGTTCTCAGAATCAGCAGGTTTATTCATATTAGCTTTTTTGTCTGCGTATTCTTTAAAATAGTGAGCCATAGGTGTTGCAATGAACGGAGTTAAAACTCTTTTCAATAGTACCTGAGCAAAAACAAGTGTTCCAAATAGAACAAATCCGTTTTTAGCAAGTCCGTATGCTGTATTGTTGAGTTTTGATGTTTTAGAGAAGATTGCATCGAACATTTGCGGCAACTGGTTCTTAATAACCACACCGAGTGTAGCCTGAGATGCAACGTTCAATACACCGTTAGACAAATCTATACCGGCAACAAATTTTCTTTTTTCTTCCGGTATTTTTTTGTTGGTCAAACTCTGATTTGTATAATAAATACAGTTTACAAGGTCTTTTGTTGTAGTAGAAATCAGAGCTATTGTAGCTGCAGCTTCACCTGCCTGTTTTGAGCTGATGCCATTTAAAATTCGGCTATTTAAGATTTTGTTTCCTATTTTAGTAACGTTCATTATTTAGCCTCCTTTGCATCAGGAGCAGGTTTTTTAGATAAGTGAGGGAACCACTCATCCATAATTCTCGGATAAGCCCAGTTCAATATACCGCAGGTGAACGGTAATATAGCCAGACCTACGACGATACCGCTTTTTTGTTTAAAATCTGATAAATATTTTTCTGAATTGTTAATTCTGGCTTTGAGCCATTGTTTAACCTGTACGCTCTTATAAAGTTCTTTAAAAGTAGTACCTTCAGAAGTTCTCAGGTGTTTGATAAGTCTTTCATTTTTGTCTTTTGATTCGACTTTGTTTTTCAATTTTTCAACAAGAGTAATTGCTTCTTGCTTTGTAAGTGAAATATTGTTTATATTCCAGCTGTTGCAGTTTTGACCTTTTGGCATTTCATAAGGTGCTTTGTCAACAAGAGATTGTGCATGTTTATACAATCTGTTTAAAATCTCATCGTTCTTTTTCATTGCTTGTTTTTCAAATTCTTCTTTTGGAAGATCCTGCAATGTAAGTTGTTTGATGTATTCAGCCATTTCGGCTTTTGCTTTGATATAAATTTTGTGGGAATATAGTTTAATTCTTGCTTCTTGAATTAAATGTGATGAAACATTATATTTTGCTCTACCAGAAGCTTTGTCTTTGATAATTTGTTTTAATTCTTTTTTGTTTTCTTTTGTAAATTCGATACCTGCTTCTTTCAAAGCATTTTTTACAATTTTTTGTTTGAAAGAATCCATGGAATCAATTTTTACTTTATCATTAAGCTTGATATCTGTTCCAAATTCGACATTAAATTTGTCTTTGAAATATTCTTCAATCAGTTCTTTTGTAGAAAGTTTTATATCTTTGCATGAAATTAAATCATCTACTTTTATATGACCGTTTTTTCTAAAAGATTTTGCCAGATATTCAGGCGGATTGTTGTTTCTGACAGATTCTCTTAAGAATTTTAGTTCATCATAAAATGCCTGATATTTTCTTCTCTGGAATAAATATTCTTTAACTTCTTTAGGTGTTTTAAAGTTTTCGCTTATAGCAATAGCTTCAGGGTCATTTATCGATTTTTTGTAGAGATAATCAATATAATCTTGTTTTATGCCGTCTTTTAAATAAGCTTTTGTAGGAGCAGCTGCCAAATCACATTTGTCAAAATGATGTTTTACAGCCATACGTTCTATCCATTCATTGTATGCCTTCATAATTGGAACCTGCGCACCCAATGTAATAATAGCTGATATAGGCTGTCTGGCTGCTGTATATTTTTTAGTATTGTCGTCTTCATTAGCGAGCGGGTTGTGAATAATAAAGATAGGTGCAACGCCTGCTGTCCCCACTGCTGTTACAATGTTGTTAAATGTTTCTCCCTGGCATTCTTTAAATTTAATGAAAAGATTTTCGACCGGAGTGCCGCCTGCTTTGGCCTCAAAAGACCTTTTGGCTTTCATAAACGTATATGCACAGTTTACTGGTTTTAGTGATACCATGTTCCCTACCTTAAACACACTTTCTATTTATAAAAAAAACTAAAAATGAAAAAAATTGCGCATGTTCCCCTTTAATTGTTAAGCAATATTAAGATAAAAAATTTTATCTTCATGTCGAATAGATGACATGATTAATTTTACATCAGATAAAAAAAATGTTAAGCGAATTTTTAACTTATATTAAAAAAATTAATTAAAAATTCTTAAATTTCTTTACTATTTAATTTTTTTAAAATAGTATAATGATTAAGTTATAGTAAAAAAATAACCTTTCTAGTAAAAGTTTAGATTGAAAGAGGTCAATAAGTGGAAAATTTCGGACCAGATATCTTCGGCAGAAGAGACAAAGAACAGGATATGGAAGCTCCGCAAGTATCGAACGTAGCAGATATTAAGGTTATCGGTGCCGGTGGCGGCGGCGGTAACGCTGTTAATAGAATGATAAAAGCTGGCCTGACAGGTGTTGATTTCTGGGCAATGAATACAGACGCTCAGGTATTAAAAATGTCATTGGCAGATAATAAAATTCAACTCGGCAACAAGCTGACAGAAGGTTTGGGTGCTGGCGGTGATCCTTCAGTCGGCGAAAAAGCTGCAGAAGAAACAAGAGATCAAATTGTACAGGCACTCGATGGTGCTGATATGGTATTTGTTACAGCCGGTATGGGTGGCGGTACAGGTACCGGTGCAGCTCCTGTTATTGCTAAAATTGCTAAAGAATTGGGCGCATTGACTATCGGTGTTGTTACAAAACCTTTCAGCTTCGAAGGTAAAAGAAGAATGAATCAGGCTCAACAGGGTCTTGAAAAGCTCAAAGAAACTGTTGATGCTCTTATTGTTATACCGAATGACAAGCTTTTGGAAGTTGTTGAAAGAAGAACAACTATGAAAGAAGCTTTTCAGGTTGTTGACGAAGTTCTGTTAAGAGGTGTTCAGGGTATTTCTGATATCATTACTGTTCCCGGCCTTATTAACGTTGACTTTGCTGACGTAAAAGCTGTTATGCAGTCCAGCGGTTCCGCTCTTATGGGTATCGGTAGAGGTACA
Source organism: Candidatus Gastranaerophilales bacterium (assembly GCA_944325885.1). Taxonomy (GTDB): domain Bacteria; phylum Cyanobacteriota; class Vampirovibrionia; order Gastranaerophilales; family Gastranaerophilaceae; genus Limenecus. The sequence continues at coordinate 7,179 of CALVBT010000009.1, forward strand.
GGCGAAGGCAGAGCTATGGAAGCTGCAAAACTGGCTATCAATTCACCGTTGCTTGAAACTTCTATCAATGGTGCTTCCGGCATAATTATGAACGTAACAGGCGGTTCTGATATGACTCTGCATGAAGTTACAGAGGCTGCTCAGGTTATCCACGATGCTGTTGCTGAAGACGCTATTGTTACATTCGGTTCTGTAATCGATGACAGAATTCAAGGAGAAATCCAAATCACTGTTATTGCTACAGGCTTTGAAATGAAAACATCAGAAATGGGACAGAAAAAAGAAGCTGCAAAAACACTGAGTGCAGCAGATTTCTTCTCCGGTTCATTTAATACAGGCAGCTCTGCAAACAACACAGCTCCTTCATTAAATCCTTCAGCTCCACAGCCTAAACCGGCTATTGCTCCACAAAAATCACAAAATGATTTGATGAGTATAATAGACATTCCGCCATTCCTTCAAAAGTAATGGTAACAAATATAGTAAAAAGCTCTGATATTTAATCAGAGCTTTTTTATTGAAGAATTTCATCGAGTTTTACCTTAACATTTTGCAGGTCTTTTTTCATAAGCCACCTAGGGCTGCCTGTGTCTGTGGAATGGTTTCTTAAAAGATAAGACGGATGAAATATGGCCATTACTTCTATATTGTCAAAAATATTCAGCCATTTGCCTCTTAACATTGATATTTTAAAATCCTGTTCTACAAAACTCTGTACTGCAGTTGAACCGCACAGCAGAATTATTTTGGGTTTAACAACAGAAATTTGACCCATTAAATAAGCCTGACATGCCAGCTTTTCTTCCTGTGTAGGCACTCTGTTTTGAGGCGGACGGCATTTAATTGTATTGCAGATGTACAAATCGTTTTTTCTGCTCAAGCCTGCTTCTTCAAGAAACTGGTTTAAAAGTTGTCCTGCTCTGCCGACAAAAGGTATGCCTGATGCATCTTCATCCGCACCGGGAGCCTCGCCTATAAGCATAATAGGCGCAGACGGTGAACCGTCAGAAAATACCGTAGATGTCCTTGTTTTGCACAGCTCACAGGCTCTGCATTGCTCGCAGATATTTTTTAATTCTTTTAATGCCTTTGCTTTGATGTCATTGTCTGCACAATTAACATCAACCAAAAGATGCTTCATTAATAACCCTCAATTGACTATAGTATTATTATACCATAGCTCCGCAGCATTTTTTATATTTTTTGCCGCTGCCGCACGGGCAAGGGTCATTACGGCCTATTGTTGCGCCTTGATTTTCCTGTATTTCTTTTGCTTTTAGCTGTTCTTCGTTAGGAATAAAGCCCATTAAATCACTAAATGCTTTAGAAGAGTACAGCACGCTCGTAGGCGAATAAATTTTGTTTTTGAGGTAATGAAGTTTGTATTCTTCTAAAAACTCCTCCAGCGACCTGTCAGTGCCGTATACTTCATTTAATATGCTAATAAAGTTTGGATATTTAGCCGCAAGTTTTTTTACAAGGTTTGCAGGGATTTTGTCATTTTCCATAAAAGATTTTATACATTCGTCCCAGCCGGTAATTTCCTTATAATTTTCAGTTTCACAAATATGGCAGAGTGTTCCGTAAAAAGGCACAATAAACATACCCAGCTCTCTGTCGAATATTACACCAACGTCATATTGTGAGCTGTGGCTTGCAAAGCCCGCCATTGAAGACTCAATATAGTTGTCATAGCTGCTTGTGAACTCAGGAACCTTGAAATATCCGTATGTTTCTATTGGTTGGATTAGTTTGTTGATTTCTTCCGGAGATTTTGACGCATCAAAATAATAATCATTAAAATCACTTATTAGCTGGTCAACCATGCGATTTGTTGTGATTATTTCGTCCTTGCCAAAGCAAGAAATAAATTTGTCAGTAAATTTTTCAATTTCCGATTCTATCTCTTTAAGCTTTGGTTCGTTGTCTTTGTAGAGGTTTTCTGGCTGTTCGATAATTTTTGCCACTGCATATTTTAAAACCTTATCTCTATCAACAAAAGAGTAGGTATCTCTGATTTCTATAATGTAATATTCATTTTCAAAGGGGAATATTCTGGCGAGTATATAATTCCCTTTATAGATGCCTCTCAGGTGGCTCATTTTAACTAAAGGAAGTGCAAAGTATTTTTTTTCGTTAACAAGGCTGTACAGGTCAAAGCCGTTTTTCTGCACTGCTTTTACTTCAAATATCGCATCAATAGACTTTTGGAGTGCTTTTACTACATTTTTTGTATTTTCATCTATGTCAGTTTTTTCCTTTAAAAACATTGAAAATACGCTGTCAGCACCTTTGTGAAACATTCTTTCAAACACATAAGTTACAAGTATAGAATTCAGCTGTGATTGAGGTGCATTGTAGGCGCCTATTGTTTTTAAGTACTCTTCAAAATCCTCTTTTATTTCAGGTTGTTCCTGTGCAAACTGAAAAACACTGCTTAATGTTTCACTTATTGATGATAATTTGTCTATTACTGACATTGATTGACTCCCCTTGTCTTTTGCCGGTTATTTTATTAATTTTAGTACAGCACTGTGTCTGGCTGTTTTTCCGTTTTCTCTCCTGTATGAAAAGAATACATCAACCGAATCATAAGTACAATATTCGCACTTGTCAATTGTCTTTAAACCTAGTTCTTCAAGCTGATGTTGATTTACTGTTTTCAAATCAAGATTATATTTGCCTGTAGTATTGTCCGCCAGAAAATAGTCTGTATATTTCTTCTCAAGCGTTGCTGATACTTTGTTAAACACATCTTTGTCTACCTGATAATTTTTCATAGAAATAGCAGGGCCTATCACTGCAGTAATGTTTTCCGGTTTTGAAGCGTAATTTTGAATCATAAATTCTGCCGTCTTTTTTGCTATCGACGCTGCTGTTCCACGCCAGCCTGCATGTGCAATGGCACCTATGTTGTTGATTGTGTCATAAAGTACAACAGGTGTGCAGTCAGCAAAGTTCAACAGTATAGCAATATCTTTGTCCTCTAAAATCAGCGCATCTGTTTGAGGATATAAACTGCCCTTGTGTGCTACAGCAATATTTGCAGAATGAGTTTGTTCTGGTACGATTATGCAATCGGGTGTTATTCCAAGGTAATTTGCTATATCATTAATGTTCTCATTGCACAGCTTTTGTAATTGTGATTGCTCTTTTGGTGTTACAACGCTTTCTCTGGTGGTGAAAAAGTGCTGCGCACCTTTGAGTATATCTGATTTAAGAACTTTTTTGTTGTTGATTAATTCAAATTTAAACATGACTATTTCTCAAATGTATTAAAGAGCCTATCACCTGCATCACCCAGACCCGGTATTATGTAGCCTCTGTTGTTTAAGCCTTCATCAATTTTTGCAGTAATAATTTTTAAGTTAGGAAAATCTTTTGTCAGCAGTTCAAGGCCCTGAGGACAGCTTAATATAGAAACGAACGTCATGTTTTCAATTAAAATACCTTTTTTTAAAAACAGAGAAACAGCTGCATGGCCGGAGTTTCCTGTTGCAATCATCGGGTCAAGAATAAATACCTTAATATTTTCAGGATGCTCGTATCTGACAGGTGTTTTGTCATAGTACCAGACAGGCTCCAGCGTTGTTTCATCTCTGTACATTCCGACATGCTGTATGCTTGCATCAGGTACAATTTCACTGGCAACGTCTGATATTGCCAAACCCGCACGCAATATTGGTGCAAATATGATTTTGTATTCATCACTGATTTTTTGTACTTTGCACTCTGTAATAGGAGTTTGCACCGTGTACTCTTTTGTTGGCAGAGTCTTTGTTGCTTCAAGCACAAGTATAGTAGCCAGACGTTTTAGCGAGTTTTTAAACCCGTCAGAATTTATATCTTTATCTCTTATTATCCCCAGATTGTGGTCGCATAGGGGATGATTTACTACAATAACGTTATTTGTCATGACGGTTTTCATTGCTTCTCCATTTGTTTATAATTGTGTTTTCGCTGCTTTCAACTTTATCCAGCGTATGTCTGGCTTCATGCAGCATAACAGGGTTTCTTATAAAATCTTTTAGCAGACGTGTTGTTCTGTCATCAAACATTTCCATAAAACTGGTCGTCATTGTTAATATGTTTTGTGCAATTTGTGTTTGGTATACATAAAATTCCTGCAGCCTTCTCGGTTCTACAGTTGTTATGTAGTTTTTTACTTTTGTATTTTTATCAGGAACGGAAAGCTCAAGGGATTTTGACCCGCCCATGCCTGTAAATGCTATTGTTGCAATAATATTGTCAGGCATTACGAGTTCATTATCAGTGATAATAAAGGTAATAAAAACATCATCATTGACTATCGCAATGTCAGAAACATATCCGACTTGGTATCCTTGAATTTTTACCGGAGAACCTTTAATCAGCCCGTCAACATCCTTAAAAAAGACATAGTAGGTGTGTTTTTCACGCACATTTTTGTTGTAAACATAAAGACTTACAAAAAGCGTTGAAAATATAATCAAACCCCATATTATAAATTCTATAATCCATAGTAGTCTTTTATTCATGTCTACAATTATACTCTATTTGGCTGTTAAATAGAAATTTTTTTAAAAAAAGTTATTTATAAAATCTGCAAGTTCTAAATACCTGTTGTTTGCAAGCTCTTTGCAAAATACCAGATATGTGTATGGCGCAAGTTCCGTAACTTTGTTTGTGTCAGCAAAAAGTGCCTCAACAAATCTGGCAAACAGCTCTGACGGCCTTTTGTAGTACGAATTCAGCTTTGTTAACCTTGAACTAATCCTTTTCAAATTTCTCTGTGCTGATTTTAGTCTTATGTAATCCCTGACAAGAGTGCTGAGTTGCGGAAAATCAGAATCAATAGTTTCTATGCTGTAGTTGTTTGTTTTGCCGAGAAACATAGCTTTTACGCACACTCTGTCGTATTTTAGAAGATATTTTGCATCAGTTTTTTTTATGATTCTATCAAATTTTGGATACGGGTATGAACGCTTAAAATCAGGCTCTATAGCTTTAATTTGTTTGTCCAGCTCTTTTATTTTTAAAAGAACTGCTTCTTTTTTTTGCAAGAGAGTTTTATACCCTTTATTTGTATCAAAATACCTTGTTACCTCAAAGAGTTCCTCTGCTATTTTTTCTGTATCAGCGTTAGGAAAAAGAGTTTCGAGGCGTCCGTGAGTTCTTCCTATGTCTGAGTCGAGTTTTGAATGTATGTAATGGGTGAATTCGTGGATAAGAACTTCTATTTTTCTTTTATTTGTTATATCAGTCGAAATGTCTATTCTGTTTTTTAAGAAAAAACCCTGATGTCCTCTTGCTTTGGTGTTTGTATTCACAACCAGCCCGAGAGAACGCACAAAATTCACCATCAAACGAAATGTTTTGCGGTATTCAATTTCATCCTTATCTATTGTGTTATTTATCATGAAGTTTTTTCAACAATCCAGTTTTGGTATTCTTCACTGCCTTTTATTATAGGAATTGCTATAATTTCAGGCAAAGTGTTTTCATGCAGTGATTTTATCTTATTTTCTATTTCTTCGAACTTGTCTTCCTGTGTTTTTATTATCAATAACAATTCGCTGTCAGTTTGAGTAATGTCTTCCCATTTATAAACAGAAGTAACTGACGGAACAATATTAACGCAAGCAGCCAGATTTTCTTCAACCAGTGTGGTCGCTATTAAATTTGCGCTAAATTCGTTTGGCACGGTACAGTATATGACACAATTTTTCACAGTGAACTCCTCATTATTGTATGATTATATTCTACAACATTTTTTCAGGATTCAAAATATAATTCGGATCAAATACTCTTTTTATCTGAACCATTAGCTTTAGCGTAGTTTTATCCAGTGCTATGGGCAAAAAGTTTGCCTTCTGGCAGCCAATACCGTGTTCACCTGATAATGTGCCGCCTAGTGACACAGCCAGCCTGAAAAGTTCTGCTTTTGCTTTTTCAAAATTTTCTTTTTGTTTTTTATCCCGAAGATCCAGTGCAAAATTCGGGTGAATATTTCCGTCGCCAATATGCCCCATAACCATTGTGATTATGTTGTATTTTTTGCTTATTTCTATAATTCCGTGAGAGAGTTCTGCTATCTTTGAACGTGGCACCACAACATCCTCTGTTATTACATTTGGTGCAAGCTGCGCACACGCTGCAAAAGCGGAACGTCTTGCCGTCCAGATTTGTTGTATATGAGTTTCGTCAGCAGCACATTCAATATAGTCTGCATTGTTTTCTTTACACAGCTGCAAGATTTTTTGTTGTTGATGTGCTACAGATGCACTGTCACCGTCAATTTCTATTAATAAAGCAGCAGCTTTGTCGCAATGTAGGCCTGATGGATAGAAATGCTCTATTGTCTGAACTGTTTTCTGGTCAATTAAATCCACAACAGCCGGTGTTAAATGGTTGTTGATTATCGAACTTACACAGTTTACAGCTTCTTCTATTGTGTCAAAATAAGCCAGCAGCACATTCGTTGTTTCCGGTGCCGGTATCAATCTCAATGTCGCTTCTGTTATAACAGCCAGTGTCCCTTCAGAACCAACAATAAGCTGTGTAATATTTAGCCCTGTTACATTTTTTACAGTGGATGCGCCTGTCCTTATTATGCTTCCGTCAGCCAGAACTACTTCCAAATCAAGTACATAGTCTTTAAATGTGCCGTACTTAAAAGCTCTCGGCCCGCCTGACGAAAGTGCAATGCCTCCTCCTACTGTAGAAACTGCAAGATTTGACGGGTCTGGAGGAAAAAACAGTCCGATTTCTTTTGCTTTTTTTTGTAAATCAGCAACAACTACCCCCGGCTGCACTCTGCAGGTCAAATCCTGATTGTTTATTTCTATGATTTTGTTCATTTTTGAAAAATGCAGAATTATACCGCCTTTTACAGGTGCGCATCCGCCGGCATGGTTTGTACCTGCGCCCCTTTCTATAACCGGAATGCGGTATTTGTTGGCAAGTTTTAGTATTTCGCTGACCTGCAGTGTATTTTCTGGGAAAACCACAATTGTAGGCTTTTCTTTAGAAAAAGGTATATGAGCGCAGTCAAAGGCATACAAATACACGCCTTCTATGTCGCTTATTATATTATCTCTGCCTACGATTTTTTCCAGTTTATCAATGATATTTTCGTCAAATTTTGCAACTTTTTCTTTTGTGAGCATAAAAACCTCTTTCACAAAAATTATAGAACAGAAAATTCAAAAAATCAGAGATCTGAATATTTATTTTACATTATGATTTTAATCGTTAGTTTAATAATTATTTTGCTTTTCCTACTATGTATTAAATATTTTAAAACTCAAACGCATAATCATCACATAACACACTTATCGGTTGAGAGAGGAGTTTTTATGCGCAAATTTATAGTTACTATGCTGGTATTTACAGGAATGTTCTGTTCTGCACAAGACAAAGGTTTTTGCGGTATACTTGACGCTGCTAGATATGATGAGGACGCCACTATTTCTGAAATATATGAAAAGATGTCACCCGCAATCGTTCTTATAGAAGCTGATGTGAAAGACGGACTTTCCAGCGGTACGGGGTGTATTATTGACTCAAAAGGCCTTATTTTAACAAGTTCTCACGTTATATCAGGTGCGCCTGCTATTCAGGTTACAATTTCAACAGGAGAGGTCTTTAAAGGCGAAGTCGTTTCTGTAATGGGCAAGGACAATGATTTGGCGTTGATTAAAATAAAAGCAAATAAAGAACTCCCTGTAATAGCTCTGGGCGACTCTGAAAAGGTTAAAGTAGGTCAAAAAGTATTGGCAATAGGCAATCCGTTCGGCTTTAACGGAACTTTGACTACAGGTATTGTGTCTAGGATTGATTATTCAAAAAATAAAATACAGACTGATGCTGCTATAAACCCCGGTAACTCCGGCGGCCCTATAATCAATATCCACGGCGAAGTCATTGGCATAAGCCAGTCAATTTACAATCCTGATAACAACATATCAAATATCGGCATAGGATTTGCTGTGCCGATAAATGAAGCTAAAAATTTTATAAAATTGTCTATGTCTAACAATTCAAAGTTAAGTAAAACTACTACAAATTAGTATTTAAATGAACGCTCGATATTCTTTTGCAGCAGCTGATCGCAGGAATCAAATTCAGTATCAATCATTTTCAATTTATCTTTGTACTCCTGCAGCTGCATATCGAGTTTCTTTTCCATTATATTTAAACGCTCTTTACGGGCCTCCAGTTTTTTGACCATCGGATCATCAGCGTCAAGATCTGTACCGACGTTAATCAAATCTGTGCAGGTCTTTGCCAGATTCATCTTTGCTTCGGTAATCAGCTGTATTTTATACTCCAGATCCAGCCTGTAAGCATTTAAATACATTAATCTCAATTGTGACGTTGCCATTCCCATAATGGACCTACCCCTATCTAGTTGTTATCTTTGCAGATTGAGTTTGTTTCCTCTGAGGAAAACGTGTTCGTTATTTTCGGCAATCAGCTGCTCCATTTGGTTCAGTTTGTACAATTGATAATTAACTCTGTATTTGGCCATTTTCAGTTTTCTGTTCATAGTCAAATAGTCTTTTATCATTGTCACAATCTGGTTTGCAAAAATTTGCAGCGGATTGTGTCTTCTAAAATAAGACATCAAGTATCCAAAGAAGTTCACTATTTTCTGCAAGTTTGTCATTAATACTTCTTGAAACAATGTTGACTCCTTGTCCACTTGGACCTACATAACTATAAAAACAGAACGCCTGACTTTATTGCCTTATATTGAGATTATTTTAATATTTCTTAATATATGAAATTTATATTGCTGTCAGTAGCTGCTTTTAAAAAGGCTAAGCAGTTTTTGTGTTCTGTAGTATTTATCGGCATTTTTTCATTGTTCTTGAATATATTAGGGTGATAAATAAAAGAATTGTAATAAAAAGTTACAATCTTTTTTAATACGGAGAAAACAATAAATCTGTCAAATAATGCATTGTTAAGGGTTCTTATATAAGTTCTGTCCATTTAACCTCTTATTTTTAGCTTCCACACTTTATTAATAGCAAATTAAAAATAAACTACATATTCTGAACCTGTTTGCTGTCACTTTCAATAGAGTCTTTGAGCATTTTCTTAACAATATCGCCCTGAGTATCGAGCATTTTTACAACAGTTTCAATGTTTCTTACTTTATTTGAAAGGATTGTATCAGCGTTAGACAAAATGCTGCCTGAAATATTTTGATAAGCTGCAAGACCTGCAGAAGAAGTACCCTGCAACAAGTTACCAAGTACTGTTGCACCAAGGCCAAATCCACCCATATAAGGTGCCATAGCCTGAACAACACCGGCAAAACCGGAAATTACACCTGCCGTTGGTAATACCCAGCTTGTACCCGGAACACCAAAGCCTGAAGCAATACCTGCACCGTAAGCAGCTGCATTAAGACCGACTGAACCGCCAATGCTGCTTGCTGAATATAAGCTGGATGCACCGCCTGTGACTGTTCCGCCTTCATAACTGGTGTCCATACCGAAGCCCCATGCAACAGGTGCTGCACCGCTTGGAAATCCGGGATAATTACCCAAATCAGTAATACCAAAAGCAGCACTGCCGCTATCTAGTATTGCGTTGCCGCCGCTGATTGGCGACCAGTATGATGTACCCGGTATGTTCATTGATGTGTTTCCTCCAAGAACCGGCATAAACGCACTGGGTGAAATTAATCGTGCAATCTGCCATAAAAAGCTTCCGGCAGTACCAAAGCCTGCACCGTCAAGAGCAGAACCGCTTACGGTCAAATCTCTTAACCTGTCGTAAGTTTCGAAAAGCTGTGCTTTTGCATCGGAGCTTGCTTTACCGAATTTGTTTGCTATTACCAGATATCCATCATTTTTATAAGACATTTTATCCTCGCATATAAATAATTACCAATTAACCTGCTAGCTCTGGAAGGTTTTGAATACGTTATCAATATTTTTATCAATAACCTTTTTAACAGAATCAAGTTCTGTTTGAAGAGCTTCCTGCTCAGTATCGAGCTGTTTTAGTCTTAACTCAAGGGTTCTGTCTGTTTCTTGGAGTTCTTGAGTTTTTGCATTTATATCTGCAATTTCTTTGTCATAATTTGCTCTATCAATATTGTATTGATCCATTGCCTGATCATAAGCCTGTTCATCATAGCTCTGTCCGGCAGTCAATGTACGATTTTGAGTAACACCCTGGTCATCAGTCCAGCTCATCTGTGTATATGTGCCGGATGAAGTCTGAGACATTGTTACATTGTGCAATTGTTCGTTGACTTGTTCTGTAGTCTGGATTGCTGAATACAGAGTAACAGGCTGCCAATCATTAGTCGTATCCGGATTAAAGCCAGAAACAGTAGCGTTTATATAATAAGTCGCATTATTAGCAGTATTTGTATACATATAGTATGTGTCTGTAGCTTTGTTTTCATTGGTACCGGCAGCCTTGTTCATTTCGTTAACAAGAGCATCTGAAATATTGCCCTCAATTTGTTTGATAGTAGTAGATGTCCCGTCTTCAAAATGCAATTCATAGCTTCCGTCATCATTTACTGTTGTATAAACATTTTGATTTTTTGTTGCCTGATATTGCATTATATTCCTGTTATATGAGATATCAACAGTGTATGTTGGCGGATTTGAGCCTTCTTCTGGTGCAATATTTGATATAGTAACTTGCCCGTCGGTAGTTGCTGAAGAATCTGTGTATGTATAAGTGTCTGTATAGTACTCAGCCTGAGTCGGAGCTGTAGGTGCTTCCAAAGAAAGAAGTCTTCTAAATAATCCGGCACTTTCATTGGCCAGTGCTGTACGTTGTTGGTTGACCTGCTGTCCTTCATACTCAACATTCGTTTTTCTTGCTGTCAAGCCTAGATATCTGGCTTGTGATGCTGCCATACCCATATATTAAGTCTCCATTCTTGTTTCTTGCTAACCTATTAAAATTTAATTATCCTTTTTTAAAAGTCATATTTTTCGTGTTCATTGTTAAGATTTATTACCCTTATTATAAAGGGTTGCAGCTTCTTTTTTAAAGCCTCTTTTCTTAAAAATACTCTGTTTGGTGTACTCAGATTTTAGTAAAAACCGGCTTTCGCAGAGACTTTCAGAAAATCCTTTTTGGAAAGCCGGTATAGAATCGGAGTATTATGCAAATGTTTTAAATGTTTCTTCGATGTTTTTATCAATAACCTTTTTAACTGCGTCTAACTCTGTTTGAATTGCCTGTTGTTCTGTATCTAACTGGTCAAGGTGCAATTCAAGTGTTTTATCTTGTTGTTGAATGATTGTTGTTTTAGCGTTTATATCAGCAACCTGTTTTTCGTAAATATCTTTTTTAGCTTGATATGTTTCCATAGCAGCGTTATATGCATCTTCGTCCTGTGTAGTTTGCTGAGTCAAAGAGCAGGTAACGAGTGTGCCGTCTGCATTTGTGAAAGTAATTTTTGACCATCTGCCTGTGCCGTCACCAGCTGAAGTGAGGATTGCATCATTGCTGAAGTCCATTACATCTCTTGTTGTACTTTCTGCAGAGTAAATATCCAGGCTGCCTGCAGCATTGATTCTGTTTACCATTTCTTCAGTTGTTTCTTCGCCGCTTGCAGCAAGTATGTAGTATTCCGTACCTGTTGCAGTATCGCTGAATTTGAAGTAATAAGCATCGTCATTGATATTTTCATTTTCAGGATCTGTTTCTTTAAAATCTTCTGTTAAAGCAGGAGCCTGAACAGGGCCTGAAATAGTTTTTGGCGAATTACCTGCAAATTGGATTGTATATACACCTTTATTTTTATCATCTTCAGTAAAGATAAATCTGTTTGTACCTGTGCCGTCAGCTTTATAATTTGCTTTATTGGCTAATATTTCAGGTTGTTTTTTTGTATAATGCACTGTATAAGTGTCTGAATCTTTATTTGGAAGGATAGAGTTTACTGTATAGCTTTCAGAAGTAGTGTAATCAGTAAATACATACTCAGTTTTTGTATAATCAGTAGCATTAGGAGGTGTTGGCACATCCAATGCTAACATCTGGTTGAATAAACCTGCGCTCTGGTTTGCCAGTGCTGTTCTTTCCTGGTTAACCTGTTGACCTTCATACTCTGTATTTGTCTTTCTTGCTGTTAAGCCGAGGTATCTGGCTTGTGATGCTGCCATTCCCATTGCTAATACTCCTTTTGTTATTGCATATCTGTTTTTATAATCGACATTTGTAGTTGAAAACTTTAGGAATATTGTTTTAAATGTTACAAAACTGTTACATTAAAATCTTAATTCCAGTTAATTATCTTATTATTACTGGAACTTTAACCTATCACACTATCTGTTTTTTATATAATGACAGTTTGAAAAAAATCAATAAAAAATCCCGAACATTGACTTGTTCGGGATTTTGGTATGTTAAGAACAATTTAGTTTTTATCTCTGTTGATAATTTTATCATTGTCTTTCCAGGCAAATTTAGAACGGAGTTCTTTACCAACTTTTTCAATAAGGTGTTCTTCGCCTTCTTTTTCGAGCTGTCTGAACTTTTTCATGCCTGAATTGTATTCATTCAGCCATTCTGTAGCAAATTTGCCGTCTTGAATTTCTTTTAAGACTTTTTTCATTTCTTCTTTTACTTCTGGAGTAATTATTCTCGGACCGATAGTCAAATCACCCCATTCAGCAGTGTTGGAAATTGAATATCTCATATCAGAAATACCGCCCTGATTTACAAGGTCAACGATTAGTTTCATTTCGTGCAGACATTCAAAATAAGCCATATAAGGAGAATATCCTGCTTCTACAAGAACCTCGAACCCTGTTTTTATCAGAGCTGACAGACCACCACAAAGAACAGCCTGTTCACCGAACAAATCTGTTTCTGTTTCTTCTTTGAAGCTTGTTTCATAAATACCGGCTCTACCGGCACCTATTGCAGAAGCATAAGCAAGAGCAACATCTTTAGAATCGCCTGACGGATCTTGATATATAGCAATAAGAGAAGGCACGCCTTTGCCTGCGAGGTATTCGCTTCTTACTGTATGGCCCGGGCCTTTTGGTGCAACCATTAATACGTTTACATCAGCAGGCGGAACAATTTTTTTGAAGTGGATGTTAAATCCGTGTGCAAACATCAAATACTGACCTGCTCTCAGGTGAGGTTTGATTTGTTCTTCATAAACTTTTGCCTGAACTTCGTCAGGGATAAGAATCTGAATTAAATCAGCCCATTTTACGGCTTCTTCTATGCTGACAACTTTAAGACCTTCTGCTTCTGCTTTTTTTGCAGAAGAACCGCCCAGTCTTGCGCCGATAACAACATCTACGCCGCTGTCTTTAAGGTTTGTTGATTGGCCGTAACCCTGTGAGCCATAACCTATAACCGCAACTTTTTTGTTTAAAATATGGCTTTTGTCAATATCGCTATCCATATAAACTTTTAATTCGTGTGCCATTCTCTTCTCCTTATTAGTGTAACACCTCTATTCGAGTATTTTATCACATTTTTATTTGCAATCAAAATAAATATGCAAATTTATTCTACTTTTGTAATAAAACACTAGACAAATAATATCTTTTGTGCAAATATATAGTGTACAAAATACATTTGGTATTTGAAAGCAAAGACAATGAGAATTAGAAAGTATCAAAAACGACAATTTTATACTAACTAGAAGGTCTTTACACAATTTTGAAAAGATTGCGCTATTGCGCATGAGCATAGTAAGAATTTTGTAAAGTCTTCTGAAAATTCGGAAGGCTTTTTTGTCTGCAAAATTACTGAATGTATGTTACAAATTATAAAAAAAATGCTTTTTTATAGCACAAAATCTTATTCAGATTCATTAATACACTTAAATCAAGGAGAAAATTAAATGTTTAATAACCGACGAAATACACAATCAAGGGCAAATTCTCAAATAGTATTAGTTATGAACTTGGTATGGGGCCTATAGTACGCTATACCCCGTGTGTAAAGGATTTTTAAATGTTAATTAATAAAATTACTTCAACTTTTGGCGATCACTCAAATTTATTACCGTTATTTACAAAAGACGTCGTAAACAGCACAGGCATGACAGCATTTTCTTACGACGCCGGCGGAAAAATAGAAGCTAAGGACAGATTCATAGATGAATTTGGTACTCAGGCTATCTGGATGGGCGGACTTCCCGGTTTCAAATGGATTATTGACAATACTGCCTATAAACTGGCAAAAATGAATCCTGACGTTGATGTCAGACTTTTAAAAGATAAAGAACAATTAAGTGTTGCTCAAAATTATGCAAACTCACTTAAAGACAAAAATTTTGCAAAAATATTAGCAGATACAGCTGCTCATACTAAAAAGGCACAAGGCTTGTTCCTCGGCAAATTCGCAGCTGCTACTGCTTTGACTTTGGCTTCTTTCTTTACGCTTGTTAAAGTTAAACAGCACTATACAAAGAAAGAAATTGAAAAACAGTTCTGGGCTAAAAAATCAGCTGAACTTCAATATACAAATTCCTTGGCTCAAAGCCCTGCTTTCAAGGCATTTATGCCTGCAAACAAAGCAAATACATCTGATTCCAACAAACAAAATAATAAAAATGTTTCATTTAAAGGTTTGGGGTCCGTGCTTTCAGGCGTTATGTTTGACCCTGTAAAGAACCTGTTTATTGTTGATGTAGGTATTACAGGTGAAAGACTTGTTAACTCAAGAACAAAAACAGAATTTGCTGAAACAGCAATAAAAGAAGGCAGCCTCTTATTCTTCCTGTATGTTGCAGGAAGCTATGTACAAAAAGGTATAGAACAATTCAGTGAAAAACTTATGGGCAAACCAATAGGCCTGCACGCAGAGGTTCTTGCTTCTTCTTATATGAATAAGGATATTGCTTCAGGCAAGGCTGATAAAGATGTAAATAAAGTAAAAGAATTGATTAACAATGTAAAAACAGCCAAGCAGCAATATAAAACAAAACAGTCTGATGCTGCAAAAGAATCTGTAAAAGCTGCTAAAAAAGCTCTTTATGAGTACATATACAGTGCAGAAGCTCAAGAAAATACTGTTATCAAAGCAGCAAAACATTCCGGCACCATCAAAACAATTGTAAACGGCAGCTGGTGGCAGAAATTAACAGGCAAAGCACAAAATACTCACAAAATTGATCCTTATCAATTTATAAAAATCGGTGATATTGATGCAGTTGCTGATAATATTGCTAAATTGTCAAAACAGGCTTCAGGCCAAAAAGACTTAACAAAATTCCTGAAATCTTGCAGAAATATGAAGATTGCGTCCGTTGCTGCAAATATGGGTATAACCTGCTTGTTCTTAGGTCTGATTGTTCCTTATTCTATGATGAAATACAGAGAAAAACATCAAGACGGTAAAAAAGAATTCCACGTACAGTCAGAAATAGAAAAACAACTCGAAAAGAGCTTTAAAGGCAGAATCGCATAATTCAATTCATTATTAATAATTAAAAAGCCCTCTTTATTGTAGAGGGCTTTTTTATACCTTATTGTACAGGTCTGTATGCCTGCGTGTAGTAATAATCTTCTTTAAAACCTAATCTTCTGTACATTTTTAGTGCAGCATAGTTGTCAGTTTCTGTGCTGGCGTTGAGTTCTGATAGGCTCAATCCGCTTTTTTCCGTTAGGAGTTTCATTGTATTGTATAGCAATGCCTCGCCAAGCCCCTTAGAACAGTGTTCTTTAAGCATCCCGACAAGAGGAATATTAGCTATTCTGCCGGCTGTAATGTTTGCAAAACAAATGCCAACAGGTTTCTTTTTATAAAGAAGAACACTTGTCGCATTAGGAAGAAATTTGCCGTACACGCCTGTTACTATTTTATTTAAAATATCTTTTGAGCCTTCTATAGAAGCAAATCTCGGGTCAAATAAGGCATCAGATGTTTCTTTAAACGCATTGTTTATGACATTTACCATTTCATCACAGTATTTGCCGTCCCAAGTCTTTATTTCATAGTCTTCCGGTAAAGATTTTTGTTTATAATTTCTATAAACCTCTATGGACTTCAAATTAGTAAAGATAAAGCGTTCTACAGCCAGTCCTACAAGTTTAAAACCGTAGTTTGTTATTTCCGGCGTAAACTGCTCCTGAGAACCCAGCATAGGGTATGTAACCACCTTATCCTTGATTATATCTTTGTTTATTTCCATAAATTTGTCCATAAGGACACGTCTTTTTTCGTTAAGATGCTCGTCGCCGAGACAATGTATAATGTTGAGTTCAAGAGCTTCGCTAATTTCTGTTGTGTAGACCATAAATGCTGTTGGTATTTCGTCTTCAAACAAAATAAGGCAGTCAATCAGCCCTTCTTTCAGGCTGGCAATAAAGTCATCATATTCAAGAGGCTCAAGCTCAAACTTATAGACTGAGTATGCCTTATTTTTAAAGTCATTGTATACGCCTTTAAAAATGTTTTTTATATCATCTGAATATTTTCCAACTTTATACGCTAAAGTTTCTGCCATTATACTTGCTCCGAATTATTTTGTATCTTGTCTATTTCAAGCATGTGATGCATTTTGTTGGCCTTTGTACAAAGATATCTGTAATTGTATTTTGTACATTCCGAATCAACGTGGACTCTTTCTGCTATTTCAAGGCCGTAACCTTCTAAACCGACAATTTTTTGCGGGTTATTTGTAATTAATTTAAATCTTTTAAAGCCCAAATCTAGCAAAATCTGCGCTCCATCGCCATAATCTCTCAAGTCAGAGTTAAATCCAAGTGAAAGATTTGCCTGTATTGTGTCTTCGCCTTTGTCCTGCAGAACATAAGCTTTGATTTTATTAACAATGCCGATGCCTCTACCCTCGTGGTTCATTAGATAAACAACAGCACCTTTGCCATAATCGTCTATCATTTTCATAGAGTTTTGAAGCTGGCTGTTGCAGTCGCATCTAAGGCTGTGAAAAGTATCGCCGGTGAGGCAGATGCTGTGCATTCTGACCAGAGGAATTTTGTCTGACCCGTCATCTTTTAACAGTGCTACATGCTCTTGCCCTGTTAACTTGTGTCTGTAGCCGATTAGTCTAAATGTGCCAAACGCAGTGGGCAGGTTTACTTCGGCTTCTCTAATCATTAGCTTTTCATTTTTAAGCCTGTAAGAGATCAGCTGAGCAACTGTAATAAATTTAATACCGTGTTTTTGTGCAAATTTGTGTAAATCATCTCTGCGAGCCATAGAACCGTCAGGATTTACAATCTCACAGCACACACCAACATCTTTTAGTCCGCCAAGTTTACATAAGTCAACAGCAGCCTCTGTATGGCCGACACGCTCAAGAACTCCGCCCTGCTTTGCTATCAAAGGAAAGATGTGTCCCGGCTGCCTTAAATCACACGGCTGTGCATTATCGTCTGCCATAAGTTTTAGTGTAATTGACCTGTCGTAAGCAGAAACACCTGTTGTTACACCATATTTGGGGTCAGCATCAACACTCTGAGTAAAGGCTGTTCCTTTTACATCGGTGTTGTTTTTTACCATATAATCAAGGCCGAGCTTTTTTGCACGTTCAAAGCTAATTGGAGCGCAAAGCACGCCCTTTGCCTCTGAAATCATAAAATTAACATTTTCGGGTGTTGCAAACTCGGCTGCACATATAAGATCGCCTTCGTTTTCACGTGCCTCATCATCGGCTACAATAACCATACCGCCGTTTTTGAGGGCTTCCAATGCTTCTTCTACAGTATCAAAACTGCAGTTTGCATCTTTATTAAAAACTTCTTTTATATTTTCAAGTAACGACATTAAACAAACCCGTTTCTTTCTAATAAATCTATACTTATATTGCTTGTTTTATTGATATTATCATTCGATAATAAATATTTTTCAACATATTTGCCTATCATATCGGTTTCGATATTTACTCTGTCATTAACCTTAAGATACGCAAGGTTTGTGGATTTTAGCGTATGAGAAATTACTGCAATTGTAATCTCTTTGTTGTTTATAGCAGCTATCGTCAAACTAATGCCATCAACAGTCACCGAGCCTTTTTTTACCATTTGGCTAACAAGTTCAGACGGCACCTCAAACGTAAATTCCGTTGTGTCGCCAGATTTAACTATCTTTGTTATTATTGCAGTACCATCTACGTGACCGCTCACAAGATGTCCATCCAGTCTGTCACAGAGTCTTAGCGTTCTTTCAAGATTAACAATCCGTCCCTCTTTAAACGAGGAAAAAGTTGTCACAGAAAGAGTTTCACACGAAGCAAATACCGTAAAACTATCCTGAGTAAATTCAATAACGGTCTGGCAGGCACCATTTATTGCAATGCTATCTCCTATTTTTAATCCATCAAGCACTTTGCTGCATTGTACAGTAATATACAGCGAAGAATCTGCCTTTTTCAGAGATGCTATTTTTCCTGTTTCTTCTACTAAACCTGTGAACATATTTACAATTTAGCACAAAATCTGCTGTTAAAAAATATTGTTTAACCTAATAATTTCTTTACTTCTCTGGCAACTGCCTCGCCCATTGAAAAACAAGAGGTCTGTATTCTCAAAGCAGCCTGTGCGCTAAAATCAGTAGAAACGCATCTGCCAGCTATAAACAGATTGTCATAATTGGCAGATTTTAATATATCAACGGGTACCTCATAGTCCACAGTCGTATGCTGCAGAGTAGAAGAATCCTTTTTATACGAATGTATATCAATAGGATAATCAGCGTGCAATACAGGATTTTCGTAGGTTTTGCCGCTTAGTAAATCCTCTTTTGTATAAACGGCTTTGCCTTTTATTCGTCTTGATTCTCGTATCCCAAGCATATCAGCAATATTGGATATATAAGAGGCCTCAAACCCTGGAAAATAAGCTTTCATAAAGCAATAAAGCCGCCAAATCTGCTTTCTGGCAGTAATAATGCCCCTTGATACAGAAACAGCATCAAGAGGGTCAATATCCTTGTCCAGTATGATTCTCGGGCAGTTTAGAGAAACTGTTCCTGGCATTGCAGGTATCGTAAACAGCTGAAAATACGATGCATCAGCCTCATTTATTATCCCGTCTTTAATACCTTGTTCAAACAATGGCCATAATGCCCATTTGCGGTCTTTATCCCAGGTGCAGGCAGTTGAAAGATGTATTTCTCCATTAATCACATCGCAAGTCGTTACATTTCTGTCTTTATCAAAATCTAAAAGCCAGTCTGAAAATTTTTTTAAATCAATCCCGGATATATGAAAGCGCAGTGTCATTGGCTGTCTGTGTTCAAAATTTTCCAGAATTTCATTTTTCAAAATTGCAGAAAAATTTCCATCGCCTGTAGCGTCTAAAAAATATAACGATTCGATATGTAACGATAAAGTTTTTGAGCAAATTTCAATAGAATGTACATGATTTTTATCACATTTTGCATTTATGACTTCTGCATCATATATTACTTCGCATCCGACTTTTTCAAGCAAGGAGTCGAGTGCTATTTTAGCAAGTTCAGGATTGAACCACCCAGTATTGCCGTCGCAGTAAGTAATTTGCCCATTATAGAGAGAAAGCTCATCAATAAAAGCTTTATAAAATTCGCAATTTATATCTTTTGTATTGGATTTCATAGCCGGCATAACAAGAGCAGACGTTATTGACCCGCCTAGATGAATATTTTTTTCAACAATCAGTGTCTTCAAACCTGATTTTGCTGCTATATATCCTGCCGCTACTCCGGCTGTCCCGCCGCCGCAAATTACGAGGTCATATTTTTGCATTTACCTTCTCCCTTTTGTGAAATTTATTATAATGGCTGGATGATTCCAGATTAAGCTCTTTTTTTCTTATGGCATATTCCTCAAGAATTTCTGCAGCCGTTAAATTTAAGTCTTTATCTCTGTAATAAACGCCTGCACCTGTTTTCATCAGCCCGCAATCGTATTCATTCAATGGATTTAAAATAAAATTTTTATTATGCGTTGCGATTGTGCCGCAGCATCTTCCTTCTTTATCAAATAACTTTCCGGCATAAAATCCTGCGTCTATCATGGCATGGCGCACAGCCGCAGAATTTGAGTAGGTTAAAAGAATAGTATCATCATTAGAAAGTGAATTTAAACGTTTAAAAAAATCGTAAGACCAGAGTGTGGGTAATTTTGTCGGGGTAAACGCATCCAAAAATATAATATCGTAAGGCCCGTTTAGTGATTTTATAGACTTTCTTGCATCCTCATAATATGAGTTAAATATAATTTTGTTTATTTTAAGGGGTTTGAGGTGCTTTTTATTGCGTGGCGATATACAATGATAATATATATTATGTAAAAAGCGATTATTTGATTCAAGGGGGTTATAACTATAGGTAAGGTGTTTAAATTTTTTGATTAAACGCCTGTAAAACGGTGCTATAAATTTCCTGTATTGAGGATGTGTAATGATGTATTTTATAAAATCAGATGAGCTATGTATTTCGTCTGCTAAAGCCCTCAATAGAATAAATGATATCTCAGGATATTTATCTTCATAGCCGTCTTTGATAAAAGGGGAAATCAATACAAGTTTTTTGTTATACTCCAGAGCATCTATTGTAATTTGTCCGTTATAATTTGTTGTTATTATTTTTTTTAAAAAAGCTTTTGTGTTGTATCCGATGCCATAGCAAATATCCAGAACTTTTATATTATTTTTATTGATAAAATTATTTTCAAAATTTAAAGGCAGTACAAACTTTTCTTCTGCTTCCGTTTTTGCACCATATATTGAGTGATACACATCTTCTACACCTGTATTGTACAATCCCGTTGAACCATCCCGGGTAAACTGGAATCTTACTTCGTTCTCAAATGAACTGAAGCAGTTAGGCGAGTCATCATATTCAGATGTTATATTTGAATCGTTTGCACACATATATTTATTATATTAATTTTGTGATTATAAAGAAAATTGTTAAGACAATATTTATCACTATATAACTATACGATATATTACGATAATATTTAAATCTATTTAAAGATATTATCAATATATTACGATTAGATATTTATATTTTTGTTTTAAAATATTATCGATATATATCGAACAGTTATAATTAAATATTAAATTTTTAATTTAAAAAATTATGTTACTCACTTTTTTTTCATGGCGATGTAGATTCAGAGTGCTTAAATTATATTTTAATTAGAAAAATTCGAGTGAGAGAGGAATTTGTTATGAAATCAATATCAATTCTTATGGTAGAAGACCATAAGCTATTGCGAGTTGGACTCAGATCCTTATTTAATGAAACCTCCGACCTTAAGGTTATTGCTGAAGCTGAAACAGGAAAAGACGCAGTTGAAAAGGCTAAGATAATGAAGCCTGATATAGTGCTTATGGACATAGGCCTACCGGATATTTCAGGCATAGAAGCCACAAAACGCATATTAAATGACAATGTAGAACAAAAAATAATGATGCTGACCTCTCATGTAAACGAAAAAGAGGTCATGGATTCGCTCAGCGCAGGCGCTTACGCCTATGTACTAAAGGATATAAACACTGAATTGCTCACTATGGTTATAAAATCCGTAAAAGACGGTGCAATATGGCTTGATCCAAAGGTTGTACCCCTAATTAGAGATAAATCTAGCTGTTTTATACCCCCAAAACAGAACTCCAGAGCGGCTTTTAGAGCGCAGCACGGGAATTTAACGGAAAGAGAATATGAAGTGCTAAAGCTTGTTGTAGAAGGGCAGTCAAATGCCGAAATAGCCAGCACTCTTACGATTAGCGAGCATACGGCAAAGGCTCATGTATGCAATATAATACAAAAACTGGTAGTTGATGACAGAACACAGGCAGCTGTAAAAGCTATCAAAGAGGGGTTAGTCTGACAATTTGCCAATCAATGTGTGCAGAAGGCTCACAGCATCGCACTCAATGGCTATGTCTGCGCCGGACATTATCGGCGCATCTTTATTTATATTTATTGCTACTATTTTATCGGCATTTGTAATACCTGTCATGTGCTGCATTGCACCTGAAATACCAAAGGCAATATACAATTTTGGCGAAACAGAGTTCCCGGTTTGTCCTACCTGTATGCTTTGCTCTGCCCAGCCTTGCTCAACGGCAGCACGTGAGGCAGCAGGCTTTGCACCGAGCAAATCAGCAAGTTTGTAAATCAAATTAAAATTTTCTTTGTTTTGTATGCCAAGCCCGCCTGCAACAATAATTTCAGAGCATGTCCAATCCTCTGCCGCAGGTTTGTTTTCGGAATACAATACCTCAAGCAAGCTGCATAATCCGTCAAAAGAGAGCGAAAAGTATTCAATTTCCGTTTCGTTATTGCAACTTTGCTGTAAATACTTAAAAGCTCCGGGTCTTACTGTAGCAAAATTAGGTTTTGTTTTGGAAACAATTGTTGCCATCAATTGTCCGCCATAAGTCGGTCTTGTCGCCAGCAGATTTCCATTTTCGTCAACCTCAAGACCTGTACAATCCGCAGTAAGACCTATATCCTGTTTTGATGCAAGCCTTGGTGCAATATCTCTGCCGTCAGAAGTTGCGCCCATTAGCAGCACATCATATTGATTATTTTCAAGAAATACAGACAGAGCATTTGCATAGACCTTAGCATTTGTCATATCAAGAAGGTTATCTTTTATAATATACAGCTTATTTAACCCGAGTTGCTTCAAATCAAATAAAGCGGAATCTATTGATTGTTCATCACCCAGAACAATGCCGTCTATGCTGCTTTGCAAAAAATTCTGCTTAGCATGAGATATAATCTCTTTTGACACTCTGGCAACAACGCCGTTATTAACTTCTATGTATATAAGAACTCTGTTATTCATCAGCTGTCCTGCATTTATTTACTTCGTTTACAATAAAATCCGCAATATTTTGCACAGATTCATTTTCTATTCTAATTGATTCTCTGTTATTTAAAGGCCTAAATGCCTTTCTCACCTGCGTTGGTGAACCTTTAATCCCGATACTGTCAGTATCAGCCTTAATATCATCGGCATTTAGTACAGTAATTGTTTTGTTCTGTGCTTTTATGTACCCGTTAATATCAGGAATTATATCAATATCTCTCTGAGAAAACGCCATCAAAAACGGATATGAGGCTTTTATTTCCTGTTTATAATCATTTGTATCTTTTATGCACACTGAAAAATCATTATTTGCTTCTTTTATTGCAATAACATTGGTAATTTGTTCTATATTCAGCTTTTGAGCCATACTCGAAGGAGTTTGTGCAGTGTCACCGTCAACAGCCTGTTGTCCGCAGATAATCAAATCAAAGTCAGGTACAAAGGTTTTTATATACTGGGATAAGCAATAAGCTGTAGCCAGTGTGTCAGAGCCTGAAAATCTCTTGTCAGAGAGCAAAACAGCATCATCACATCCCATTGCTACTGCGGTTTTTAATGCATCGATAGCCTGATTTGGCCCCATAGTTACAACGGTAATTTCTGAGTCAGGTATAAGGTATTTAAAGTTTTTTGCTAATTGTATTGCACCAATATCATAAGGATTGATAACTGAATCAAGCCCTTCACGCTGAATTGTATTGTGTTCAGTCCATTTAATATCGTTTGTATCAGGAACCTGTTTTATGCAGACTACAATTTTAAATGTCATTAAGCAATGTCCAATCCTAAATCTATCACTTTTGCACGTGCCACTATTGCGCTTGTTGATATTACATCAACACCTGTAGAGGCAATTTCATTTATTGTGTTTATTGTAACATTTCCGCTTGCTTCTACAATAGCTCTATGGTCGATAAAATCTACGCATTTTTTCATTTCAGGTACTGGCATGTTGTCGAGCATGATAATATCACATCCGCAGCCGACAGCTTCTTTTACCTGTTCAAAGGTGTCGCATTCGACTTCAATTTTGTGAGCATGGGACAGATTTTTTTTGATTTGTTCTACTGCATTTGTTAAGGAGCCGGCATGCTTTATATGATTGTCTTTAATCATTGCACAATCACACAGATTAAATCTGTGAAGTCTTGCGCCACCTGTCATGACAGCATATTTTTCAAACATTCTAAACCCCGGTGTATTTTTTCTTGTATCTGTAACTGATGCACAATAGGGTTTTATAGCTTCTTGATACTTTCTTGTTTCAGTAGCAATGCCGCTCATTCTTTGCATATAGTTCAAGGCAGTGCGCTCGCCTGTCAAAACAGCTCTTGCAGGGCCTTCAATCCTTGCAATTGTAGTGCCTTTTGCTACAAATTCGCCGTCTTTATGATTAACAGTAACAATAACTTTATCCGAAAGTATTCTATAAACAGCCATTAATACGTCTATACCGCATACAACAGTGTCTTCTCTTGTATTCAATAAAGCTGTAATTTTGTCGTCTTCGTTATACAAAAAGTCCGTAGTTATGTCGCCGAATCCAATGTCTTCCTTTAATGAATTTTTTACATGCTCTTCAATCAAAAAGTCATGCAGTAATTTTTGTCCCATTTGTGTTATCCTCACTGGCTGAAAAACTGTTTTGATGTATGCTGCAGCTTACATTTTTGCTGTCAGCTCTAAAATGTGCGCCTATAGATTCTTTTCTTGCCAGTGCTGCATTAATTATTGCTTTTGCAACATAAAGCATGTTTCTTAATTCATATTCTTTTAGTGATGAACATTTTGACTTGTCTTTGAACATAGAAAAGATGGTGTCAATTTGTATCATTGCAGTGTTTAATGACATTTCAGTCCTGATAATGCCTACATTTTCCCACATAATATCTTTTAATTTTTGGGTAAGTTCATCTATATCATAGCTGTCATCATCACTGTCATTTTCTTCCGAATACTGCTTTATTGTTTTCATTACAGCTTCATCAATAATTTCTGATGTCTGTAAATTCTTTTGAGAAATAGTATTAACCATCTCATAAGCAGAAACAACACATTCCAAAAGCGAGTTGCTGGCAAGTCTGTTTGCACCATGCAAAGATGTGCATGCTACTTCGCCTATTGCGTATAAATTTTCTATAGAAGTTTTTCCGTTTACTTCTGTCTTTATCCCGCCCATACAGTAGTGTGCAGCCGGTGATACAGGAATATAGTCTTTTGTTACGTCAATACCGTTGTCCATGCAGCTTTTATAAATATTCGGGAATCTGTGCTTGAATTTTTCTATATTGATTAATGTTGCATCAAGATAAACCTTATTGCCTTTAGAAAGCTGGTCATATATTTCTCTTGCAACAACATCTCTCGGTGCAAGGTCTTTTTGAGGGTGATTTTCCATAAAATATTCACCCTTATCATTTATAAGTTTTGCACCTTCGCCTCTTACTGATTCTGATATAAGGAATCTTGAGTCGTCATTTTCAATAGACAGAGCTGTCGGATGGAACTGAATAAATTCCATGTCTTTAATTTGTGCATTTGTTCTTATTCCGAGTGCCAGACCGTCACCGGTTGTGACAGACGGATTTGTTGTATATTTGTAAACCTGACCTGTGCCGCCTGTAGCAAGAACAGTGACAGGTGCATATACAGTTTCATATTCTTGTGTAATTTCGTTGTAAGAAATAATCCCTCTGCATTTATTTTTAGAGTCTACAAGCAAGTCTATGGCAAGAGTTTGCTCGTACATTGTCAGATTTGAAGATACATTCGGGTCATTTTTGACCTTGTCAACAAGGGCCTTTTCTATACCGTAACCTGTGGCGTCGCCGCCTACATGCAATATTCTTCTTACGCTGTGTGCGCCTTCCAGAGTAAAGTTCAGCTTATTTTGTTCATTTCTGTCAAAGTTTACGCCGTATTTCATTAAATCTTTGATAGCATACTGGCTGTTTTCGGAAATAAACTTAACAACATTAAAGTCACACAGACCGCAGCCGGCTTTGATAGTATCAGAAACATGCAGACTGATTGAATCAGGCTTGTTTTCAGGCAAAACTCCTACTATCCCGCCTTGTGCGTACCGTGAATTACATTCAGCAAGCTGTGATTTTGTAATCAGTAAAATTCCGTCAGGAAGTTTCATTGTTTCTGATAATTTTATTGCGGCATACAAACCTGCGATACCGCTCCCTACAATAATTACTGAATATGTTGAATGTTTCATCGGCATGTTACCTCGTCAAATAAATTTTAATACAAAAACAGTTTTTTTACTACTGTCTACGCAGATTATGTAAAGTTTAGGATAACTTTTGATTAACCTATTGTTAACTTTTGTTAATAATAGCTCTTTCAGGTAACAAATTTTTTTGTATTCGGTTATTAAGCAAATATAATCAAGATAAACTATCTACAGTTTAACGGAGGAAAAATGATAAACCAACCTACAAACTATTTGCCTGTTCAACAAGCAGCAGTGCAGCAACAAATTCAGCAGAATCAGGCTTCTGTCATGCCGCTGCCGCCAAAAGGACCGGAATACAACGCAATAAAAATTGATATACAAAAGCCGCAAGTTGGTACAGCTGATCCTATATACAGCATGCCATATACACCTATTTATTCATATCCTCCGGCACAAGAACAGCAGGCTAATCAATAGTTATATTAAAAAGCAACCGTTTACAATGGAAGGTTGCTTTTTTTAACCTGTGAACAGTTTTAAAAGAAATGTTACAAATTATTAAATAAAAATGATAAAATAGCAATTTTCAATCTTGAGTTTTATTTAATAAGTATCAAAAAGAAAAGATTGACAAGGGGAAAAACATGATACAAGCACCAGCAAATTACACAGTTCCAATGCAAGCTCCGCAGTATTATTCAGCTGCACCGGCTGCTCCGGAATACAATGCTATCAAAATTAATATTGTGGATCCAAAAGTAAACGCTCCGGGCGCTCAACAACCTCAATCCGTTTACGGTTATCCGCAAGCACCAATATACAACTATCCGCAAACAAACCAGATTCCTGCTTACTACCCACAGGTAGTTCAACAGCAAGGTCAGGTAGTTGTACCTCAACCGCAACAGGCACCTGTTCAACCGGCTCCTGTATCAGTTCCAGCTCCTCAAGTAATAAATCAACAAACAGTTAATCAGGTTCCGCCGTCAGTAATCCAACCGGAACAACCTGCACAAACAGCTCAACCTGCTCCTGCAGTAGCGGAACAGGCTCCTGTTGAACAACCGGCACCTGTAGAAACTCAAACACAGGCTGCAGTTGATGTACCTGCATTCACTCAAAGAATTAAATCTGATGACCTAGCTGATGCAGGCAAAGCAATAGAAGAAGTTGCTGATATTGCACAAACAAGACCGGCTCCGGAATTGCTTGATACAGACTTGATGGAAGCATTACTCGGTGTAATCGGCAAAGACAGCAGCACATTAGAAGGACCTACTGAAAAACAAAAAGAATTAAGACAACAGGTTCTCGAAGGCAAACAGCTTTCTGAAGCTGATATGGCAGAAGCTAATAAAATTACACCTCTTGAAATGGCTGAAAGAAATAAACAATACGCTTTATTTACAACAGCAATTTTGCAAAACCAGTTAATAGATGAATTCAAGAAAACAAATAATATGACTCCTGACATCAAAGACTTGCCGGGTATGGAACAAATAGTTTCTACTATTAAAGACAACCCGAACCCGATGTTGAGAGCCAGCGGGCTTGCAGCACTCGCATACAACGCAAGACCTGAATACAAACCTGTTATGAAAGAAATCTTTGAATTGTCTAAACAGGATGCAGATGAAAATGTACAAAAAGTAGCTGATGAAGGACTTGCAAAACTCGCTACTGTAATGGATGTTCCTTCTAATACAGCAGCTCCTGCTCAAGCAGCTTAATCAACCATCAATCTTTTTAATAGAAAAAGCAGACTTTTTTAAGGTCTGCTTTTTTATTATTTTAATATTTGTAAATTGCTAGACCAATATTTTAAATTCCTGTTTAATTAAAATATGTCTGAAGAAATTAGTAAAAAAGTAATAAATATTTTTAGCAAACATATTAAAAACAAACCTGTTGATTCGCCGGAAAAAGTCAAAACATTTGCGGGTTTTAGCTATGTACGTCTGGATAAAGACGTAAACGGATATCCTTTCAAAGCAGAAAAGCTTTTGAACTATGCAAAAGAGTGTCATTACCTCGTAAAGGTAATGAGAGAAAAAAACGGCGCACCTGCCCTGTACAGCTACAATGTGCCTAATGACAAACTGCTTGATTTTCTTCTTATGTTTAGAAATAATGAACTTAACGGAAGTATTATTGAAATAGATAAATTTTTTCCAAAAAGTATAATCTAGATAAAGTGGAAATAATGAAAGTATTAAACACCGAAACACTCGAAAACCTGCTATACAGTGTAAACAAACCATATCAATACGCAGGTCATGAATTTTACTCGTATAATAAAGATTTTGAAAAAGCGTCAGTTCGTTTTGCAATTGCATTTCCTGATAAATACGAAGTAGGCGCAAGCAATCTCGGACACAGAATAATTTATGAGAAACTTAACTCAATAGACGGCTGTATGTGCGATAGAGCCTATGCTCCTGATACTGACTGTAAATCTGAGATAGAAAAAAAGAACCTTTTCTTATATGGAGTTGAGTCTAAAATTTGCTTAAAAGAGTTTGATTTACTGGGCTTTTCTCTGCAATACGAGCTTGCTTATCCGACGGTTCTGTCAATGTTGAATTTATCTGGCATTGCAGTAAGAAACTCCGACAGACAAGATAATGACCCGATTATATTGGCAGGCGGGCCGTGTGTGTTTAATCCTGAGCCTATAAAAGAATTTATTGACGGATTTTTAATAGGCGATGGAGAGGATATTCTCGAAGAAGTTGTAGAAACATTCAAGAAGGCAAAATCTGAAGGCAAAAAAAGAAATGAAATTATAGAAGCACTTTCTCACATTGAAGGGTTGTATGTGCCTGATTTGCATAAAAATAAACAAATCAATAAGCGCATTTATGATTTTTCAGTTGATACAGTGCCGACAAAGCCGCCTGTGCCTTTTTCAACCTCTATACACGACAGAGCTGTTATGGAAATAAGACGCGGCTGCGGCCGTATGTGCAGATTCTGCCAGCCCGGGCATGTTAACCTGCCGATAAGAGAAAGAAAAGCTCAAGACATTATAAATCTGACAAAAGAGCTTGTAAAAAATACCGGATATGACGAATTTTCAATGCTTTCTCTGTCTTCCAACGACTATACAAATATAGAGCCTGTTCTGGAAGAGCTAACCTGCTATTTTAGCGAAAAAAAGGTATCAGCATCCCTTCCCAGCCAGAGAATAGACCGCTTTAATATAAGACTTTCAAATCTTGTTAAAGATGTGCGAAAAACTACCATAACACTTGCCCCTGAAGCAGGGTCTCAAAGGCTCAGAGATGTCATTAACAAAAATATTTCAAGGGAACAGATTGTTAACACTACTCTTGATTGTTACAAAAACGGTTATGACAGCATAAAATATTATTTTATTCTTGGCTTGCCGACAGAAACATTCGAGGATATTGACGAAATGCTCGAACTGCTCGCAGGTATCCGTTACAGAGCAAAACAAATCAAAAACGAACTTGGGCTAAAGCATGATTTAAAACTAAACTGCACACTTTCTATATTTGTGCCAAAGCCGTTTACACCTTTTCAGTGGGCAGGACAGGATTCTCTGGAAAAAATTACGGAAAAAATTGCATACATAAGAGAAAAATCCAGAAGCCTTAAAGGTATCAGGCTAAAAATCCATGAAAAATACATCTCAGAAATCGAAGCTGTTTTAACAAGAGGCGACAGCAGCCTGTGTAAATATATTGAAAAGCTTTATGAAAACGGTTGTTACCTCGATACCTGGGATGAAAACTTTGATAAAGACAAGTGGGATAACATTGCCAAAGAATGCGGGCTGAATCTTGGCAAACTTTCTCAAAGGCAGTACGATTTGAGTGAAAAACTGCCATGGGATTTTATAAATGTCGGTATTAAAAAAGAATGGTTTGTTTCCGAATATAAAAAAGCTATGAACAGCGAGGCCTGTGTTCCTTGTGAAACAAAATGCTCTAACTGCGGTATATGTCAGGAATTCAAGGTAGCAAAGCATCTGGATAAGCCGTATACTCCTGTATTAGACAACACTAAGAATAATGAACAAAAAGAAGTACATAAATACAGGGCCAAAGTTACAAAAAAAGGTTATTTAAAATACCTGTCGCATCTGGACTGGCAAAACACACTGGTAAAAGCGTTATTCCGCTCTCAGCTGCCTGTTGTGTTTACGGAAGGGTTTAACCCCATACCCAAAATATCGCTAGGTGCAGCTTTGCCGATATTTATTGAAAGCGAAACTGAATTTATCGATTTTGAGCTTTACGGAGAGCATTCTTTGCAGGAGATTTCCGACACGCTTAACAATTCTCTTGACCCGATGGCTCGAATTATTAATATATATGAAATCGATAAAACAGCAAAATCACTGGATATTACAACACAATGGGCAAGGTATGAGATAGAGCCTTTAGAAAAAATTCTTTCAAAATTTCAAATTTTAGAGTATATTAAAGATAAGCTTACTTCAGAAGATGAAATATTCTTAAAGAAGAAGACAAAAAAAGGTATAGACAAATTAGTAAACATTAAACATTCAGTAAAAGATGTTGAATTCAATGGTAATAAGCTTTATGTAACTTTAAAAACAGGACAGAATCAAGAAATTCCGTCTGTGCGTGCTGATGATTTAATGAAAATTTTCTATCCGGATGAAAAGTTTAATATTACAAGACTTACACTCTTTGACGAAAATATGCAAATTTTGTAAGCATTGTAGATTATAAGGGTTTATACAAGTTTAAAAGGAAATTAATATGTCAAAATCAATTGTTATAGCAGAACGTGATAATATTGCGGCTGTATTTGAGGACAATAGGGTTACAGAATTTTTTATTCACAGAGGTGATATTCTTCTCGGAGATGTATACCTGAGTAAGGTAGAAAACATTCTCCCGAGTATCGAGGCTGCTTTTGTCAATGTAGGTTCAGATAAAATGGGCTTTTTACACGCTGCTGACGTAATAGGCAAAGGCGGTTTGCAAGACAAACTGTCACCGAAACAAAAATTGATGGTGCAGGTAGTAAAAGAGCCAACAGGACACAAAGGCCCGAGAGTAACTACATCTATCAGTTTACCCGGCAGATTCTGCGTGTTGATGCCTCAAGAAAGCGGTATCAGTGTCAGCAAAAAGATTATGTCATCAAAAGAAAGAGCAAGACTAAAATCTATTGTAAGCCTTTTAAAACCCGTAGGTCTCGGTGTTATTATCCGTACTGAAGCTGAAGGCCAGTCAGAAGCCGAAATTCAAGAGGATTTAGAAATACTTCTTGAAAAATGGAACACAATTGTTACTCAGGCTGAACTTGTCGAAGCTCCAAACCTTCTTTACAGAGATCAAGACTTGCTTTATAGAGTAATCAGAGAAGCTTGCACAGAAGATGTTAAAGAAATTGTTGTGGATACTCCTTTTGCAATGCACAGAACGCAGCAGTTGATTCAAAACTGGAATTTGCATAAAGATATAGATATTTCTGTTTACAAAGGAAGTGAACCTCTTCTTGTTGCATCAGGCGTCAAAAAAGAGATTGAGCAGGCACTGCAAATCAAGGTAAACCTTCCGTCAGGCGGTTATCTGTTTATTCAAACAACAGAAGCATTGACCGTCATAGACGTTAACAGCGGCAAATTTATAAGCTCTGCAACTCAGGATGAAACTATATTAAAAACTAACAAAGAGGCTGTTAAAGAGATTGCCAGACAGCTTAAATTGAGAAATATAGGCGGTATGATTATTATCGACTTTATTGATATGCTCAGCCGCGCTGACAAAATTGCTATCCTTGAAGAACTTGAGCTTGCTGTAGAGTCTGACAAAGCAAAACCACAGGTCGGTCAATTGTCTGACCTTGGTCTTGTTGAAATGACCAGACACAGACAGGGACAGAGCCTTGCTGAAATATTCACAAAGAAATGCCCTCACTGCAACGGTACCGGCCATATTCTAGAGGATTTCAGCTTTGCTTCAGCTGTTTCTGAAGGAGAAATGCGATCTAAAGCAGCAAAACTCAAACTTCCTATGAACGGTAAAAACAAACATAATAATGATAAAAACAAGGTGTTCAATCATCAGCATAACCAACAGCAAAAAAATGATTATGACAGAAGAAACCATAATCAACAAAAAAATGAAGATGTAGAAACAGCTGCAATTTCAGAAAACTCTGAAAATATGCAGCAAGAACAACCGCAAAAGCGTGATAACAGAAACAGACGTTTTAATAAAAACAGAAAAAATAATCAGTCAAAAAGACAGGAATTGCAGGAACAAACTGTTGATACGGAGCTAAACAATGCTCCAATTGTTCCTCCTGAGCAACCTGCAGCAGAAATTACCGTAGCAGAAACTGTTGTGGAAAACACTGCTTCTGAACAGGTTCAAGAAGAAAAACCGGCTAAAAAGTCACGCAAAACAACAAGAAAGTCTTCTAAAAAGATAGAACCTGCAAATGAAACACCTGAAGAATTAAAAGAAACTGCAAATAACGTACAAACAGAAGCAGAAACTCAGCCGGCTGCGCCTGCAACTGCAGAAGAAAAGCCCGTTAAGAAAACCAAAACAAGAAAGGCTTCAAGAACACGTAAAAAGACTGCAGAAAAAGCGGAACAGCAGCAGAATACACCTGCAGAAACTACAGTAGTTTAGCAGGAGCAGCGTATGAAGTTAAAGAATAAAGTTATTTCACTTGTTTTATCTTCTGTTATATGCTTAACAGGTGTAATGTCAGCTTATGCTGAAGCACCTGTATCATCAACTGACGGAGTAACTGCAGACAAACAGACAAAACCTGCTATAACTAAAAAATCTGAAGAAAAACAAAAGAGCGAAGCAAGCCACGTATTATCTAAATTTCTTGTTTCAATGTTGTGGGTTGCTGGCTCGTGTGTAGCTATATTTTTGCTTTTGCTTGCTTACAAAAGATTTAAGACAGGTGCAGTAAAAAAGATTGTGGCTGTAGATATTTCAAAAAACTTAAACTCACCAGATACAGTCGAAGAGGCAACAAAGCTGTTTATTGAAAAATTCTAAAAATTTGCTATTTTTTTTGCTGCTTCTTCAGGCGTACCATAGGTTTTTAAGAGTGCTTTCACAATCTTTGGCATCTGGCAGACAAAAGAATAGTGTCCTCTTGATAATGAGCATTTTTTGCAATCAGAATTAATCTCATAGCATTCAATAGCCTGCAAAGTCCAATTCTGCATAATTGACGGAGAAATTTCTCCATTAGTTTGCGGTACATATACATCTTTTAAAGAAACAATCATAAAACACACCCTTACACCCTAGCCTTATTATCAATATAACGCATTTTGTTATATAATTACTCGGCTTAATGAAGGATATTACTACACCGGTAGAACATGGGCATCGTAAACTATTTTCAAGCCCTCGAGTGTAATATTAGGATTTATATAATCAAACTTTCTTTCCATATACTCTGCAACAATGTCAGAGTATCCGCCTGTAGCTATAATGACTGCTCTTTCTCCGAGTTCCTGCTCACATTCTTTTATAAGACCGTCTATCATGCAGGCATGGCCTCTTACAATACCGGACAGCATTGCATCAATAGTGTTTCTGCCTATTGCATTGTTCGGTGCTTCTATTTTAATCAAAGGCAGCTTGGATGTGAATTTTTTTAAGCTTTCAGCCTGTATTTTCATACCGGCACAAATAATACCGCCTATAAATTCCCCGTTGGATTTTACAATATCAAATGATGTTGCTGTCCCCATATCAACAACTATACAGGTTTTGTTATACAATTTGTATGCTGCAAAAGCATTTACAATCCTGTCTGCGCCCACTTCTTCCGGATAATCGACGGAATATTTTAACAGATTTGTTGTCTTGTTGGACACAACAAAAGGTTCAATATTGAGGTATCTTTTCAAAGCATTTTTGTATCTTTCCGTAAGACATACCACAACGCTGCATAAGCAGGCAGAATCAACCTTTGTGTCATAATTGTGTATACGAAGCAAATTTATAAGCAAAATGCCTATCTCGTCTTCTGAACGGTGTTTTTCTGACGCAATAGACCAAGTTTCGACAAGATTGCTGCCGTCAAAAAGCCCTATTGTTGTAGATGTGTTTCCTATATCCAGTGTTAATAACATATTTACCTCGCATAATATTCTATCAAAAAAAGAAATTTTTGCTATAATATAACTACAGAAGTATAAAGAGAGATAGAATGAAAAGAATATTATTTATTACGGCACTTGCACTGGCTTTATTTTTCCAGGTACCTGCTTTTGCAGAAGACAATACCGAATTTTTGAATATAGGCTTCCACAAACTTACTGACGCTGAACCAGAACAGCAAATTAGAAATATATTCCAAAATTATCAAAAATATTCAAACAGTAAAAATTTGTCCGGATTTTTAAATCTGCATGACGATTCATATTACAGCTCTGACGGTTACGGCAAAGACAGACTGAAAGAACTTGTACAAGAATCATGGAAAGATTATCCGGGAGTAAAATACCGTGTAAAAATAATGTCTGTAGATGTTGATGTGGACAATGCTACAGTTATTGCAAAAGAAAGACTATACGGAAACACTGATTTTACGGTTGAATATGTCAAAGGATACGGTTTTATTGATTCAGAATCAACAACAATCTATTATCTAAAAAGATTTTCTAACGAGTGGCGTATAACTTCAGACTTTATCGTAAATGAAAAGAACTCAATCAGATACGGACTCGCAAAATATATCCCTATGCGCCTTGATGCTCCTGCATTGATAGGGCCGGATGAGGATTACACAGCAATACTTAAATTAAATATTCCAAAATCCTATCTTGCACTCATTTCCATCAACAACGAGCCTATTACATATCCGCTGCAAAAAAGTACGGAGGTTTTCAGAAGCTTAAAACCAACAGGAATACAGGAGCGCATACTCCACAGCAATGACGGAACAAAAAATGAAAACGCAGTTGCATCAATAGGTATTGCAAAACCTAACATAAAAGATTCAAATATTAACGTTAACATTGTGGGTATTGCTTTTCTTTCAAGCAGGGTGAACGTGGTCAAACATAAGATTGAAACTCCGGTACAAAAAACAGAAACAAATACCGAAGCAAAAGCAGATACTGCAGGCGGTAAAAAGTAATGGAAATGCTTAAGGATAAAAAACTCTGGATTTTTACCTTTAGTACACTGATTTTCTGTGTTATTTCTTTTTTGACCAGATACATTCTGGTAGCACATTTTAATAATTTTAATTTCAAAATTTTTACTATAGAGTACATAAAGAACTACGGTGCGGCTTTTAGCCTTTTTCACACTCATACGTCAATGCTGATAAATGTTTCTATAATAATTTTGTTTCTGGCATTGTTTTATATATACAAAAATATCAGCAAATTCACAAAAACTGATGTATTTTTCTCATCAATGCTGTGTGCGGGTATAATTTGCAACCTTTTGGAAAGACTTATGGACGGATATGTTACTGACTATTTCAGGCTCAATTTTGTGATGTTTCCGATATTCAATATGTCTGATGTCTTTATTTGTATTGGTGCTTTCATACTTGTTTGTAATATACTTTTTAATGATGACCCAGCAGAAGCAACCGAAAATCAAAATAACGATTGAACAAGAAGATGCAGGACAGCGCATTGACAGTTTTCTGTCCAATATATACCCCGATTTGTCACGTTCCTATTTGCAAAAACAGATTAAAAATGCAAACATACTGGTCAACAATAACACGACAAAACCCGCTTATATACTAAAAAATGATGACACTGTAGAACTGGAATCAGATACAAAACCCGCACTGGTTATTAAACCTGAAAACATTCCTCTTGATATTAAATATGAAGACGAATCAATGCTCGTGGTCAACAAGCCGGCCGGCATGCTTACACATCCGACTTCAACAGAAACTACAAATACTCTAGTAAATGCTCTTTTGTACTATACAAACGGACATCTCTCTGATTGCAACGGTATAAACAGGCCGGGTATTGTCCACAGACTTGACAGAAACACATCCGGACTCTTGATGATAGCAAAAACAAATGCTGCCTATGAAAGCCTTAAAGCTCAAATGCAGGCAAAAACTGTTGAAAAGAAGTATTATGCAATTGTTTGCGGAAATTTTGAAGCAACAGAAGGAACTATAGATAAAAATATAGGCAGACATCCCACAAAACCTGAAAAAATGGCTGTAGTTCCTGATGGAAAGCCATCTGTTACGCATTATAAAGTGCTGGAACAGTTTAAGAGGTACACACTGCTGGAAATCAATCTTGAAACAGGCAGAACGCATCAGATAAGAGTACACATGTCACACATAGGCCATCCGGTTGCAAATGACACAATGTATGGTGCTACAAAGTTTCCTGTTAAAACAAAAGAACAGGTACTGGAAGCTTTTTCTCTAAAATTTGTTTCACCAGCTGACAATGCACAAAAGCACATAGAAATCGGTTTTGATGATGATATAATTAAGTCATTGAATTATTTAAGGAGCAAAAAATGAATAAAACAATAGAAAAATATTTGTATATATCAATAGAAATAGTTGTTACACTTATGTTCTTGGCTTTTGTGTATTTCAATTTTTCAAAAGAAGTACAATATTTTTGCCCGTTAATGCAAAAAACATACACAACAAAGCTTGTTTACTTAGCACTGCTTATATTTGCTGCTGCGCAGGCAGGCGGTTTTTGTTTGAGCGCATTTCTTAAAACAAAAGTAGATGCACTGTGTAATGCATATCAAAAAAGACATGAGAGCATTTCTGTTGAAAAAGACAATGACAAGGCAAAGATTGCTGCATTGGAAGCCAAAATCTCAACTTTAGAAGCAGCATTGGACTCTGCATTGAACAATAAATAGATAAAAAGTATATACTCAATTTTAGCCATAGCTAAAGATAATTTCCCAAAAAGTCTTTAGTTATGGCTATTTTAGTATATTGTAAAGAAATGTAACACAATATATAATAAATATAGCAATTTTCTATAACAATTTTTGTTTATATATATACAAGAGAGAAAAAAGAAAAACTAGATACCAAATACCATTTATTAAATTATTTACCCGTACCACTAGACAAAAGTTTTAAGGAGAGCAAAAATGACTATAGGGGCTATCAACACAAGATTATTATCTTTGACATTGTACAAAAGCAACTTGGAATTCAGCATCACTTCTATAAGCAACCAAAGACAACAGATTGCTTATCAAACAGCTACATTATCAAACGTAGACTGGGAAAATGACCCGAGAGTAAAACAACTTCAGGCTATGGATTCATACCTTGAGTTGCAGCAAAAGAACCTCGAAACTCAACAGAAAGCTGCTGCTTCTGAATTGGAAAGTATGCAGAAAATCTTAGATACAAACGTCAAGAAAGACTTTACTTTGAACTTGAACGCATAATCTTTCTGCAATTACTTAGTGCCATTATTTGCGGCAACAAGTAAATACCATCAGTATATTATCATTCCGTTATAAATTTAACATTAAAATTGAAATCGGCAGGCTTATTTGTTAATATAAGCTTAATGAATATCTTTCAAACATTTGAGCTATTCTTGTCGCAACCGTTGAGTATTATTCGAGATAGAATAATACAAATTTGTCATGTGGAAACAAATGGTGTAGAAGTATCAAACAAAATCCAGTTTAATCTGTCGAATGAATCGGCTCAAATCAATGTTTACAACAGCCCCAAGGTATATAAACTATTAACAACGGTTTTGTACAAAAAAGATAAATTGAGCGAGATAAAAAGAAATGATAATAAAAAAAGCCCAATTCATAACAAGCGCCCAAAAACTCTCACAATGTCCTGATTTCAATTTGCCTGAAATTGCACTGTTAGGACGTTCAAATGTGGGGAAATCCTCATTTATAAACGCTATAACAAACAATTCAAAGCTTGCCAAAACAAGTAATAAACCGGGTAAAACAAGGCTTATAAACCTTTTTAACTTTAATGAGAAATTTATAGTAGCTGACCTTCCGGGATACGGCTATGCACAGGTATCTAAAGAAATGCAAAACGAGTGGCAAAAAAATCTTGAAGAATACCTGCTCAACCGCTCCAGCCTCAAGCTTTTAATTCAATTCATTGATTCCAGACACGAAATACAAAAAAATGACCTGCAGATGCAGGAATGGCTCTTTCATCACGGGCTAAATTCAATAGTAATAGCGACAAAGATAGATTTGACACCAAAATCAAAAATTTTGTCTAAAATCAATGAACTAAAAAAGGTAACACATAGAGAAGTGTTACCCTTTTCTGCAGTAAATTCACGCTATAATGATGCAATAATAAAATATCTCGAAACAGCACTATTATAAGTTCTTTTTTAAGTTTTCGGGAATGTACTGCTCCCACTTTTCATCCAGATTCTTAAAGAAATTATGTGCATCAATAACATCGTCATAGCATATCGCATCCGGTCCCTCTTGTATTTGAAGAGCGACATCAGACGGTGCTGCCGATGCAAGGTCTTTTTCATCGCATCCGCCTAACAGCGCAATGCCGAAAGATTTGCCGCAATGCTGGCAAATAACTTGAATTACAGTAAGATTCTTTTCCTTTCT
Organism: Candidatus Gastranaerophilales bacterium; assembly: GCA_944325885.1. Lineage (GTDB taxonomy): Bacteria > Cyanobacteriota > Vampirovibrionia > Gastranaerophilales > Gastranaerophilaceae > Limenecus. The sequence continues at coordinate 45,730 of CALVBT010000009.1, forward strand.
TAAGACGAAAACAGAATCTTCCGTAAAGTCGGATTTGCACTCAGAACAGCACATATCCGAAAACAGCATATTTACAATTTTCTTGTTCATACAACCCTCATTTTACTATAAATATTAAGTTTTATATATTTTTATTAAAATTCCACCAAAAAGATGTTTAGAAATTAAAAAAATGGGCATTATAATCATGTAACAGTTAAATGTTGTAGTTAAATAGATAAAGTAGGTGGCATCATGGAAATTCTAAGTTTAGTAGCATTTGGCGGTTTAATGTACCTGTGTTTCATTACTATTCCTGAATTTATGGAAAAAAGAGCTGCACAGCACTAATAAATAGCCAATAAAAAGAAATTATCACGGATATACCCTTGAAATCAGTTGTTTACACTGTTTTTAAGGGTATTTCTTATTAAATATGACGAACAAAGCGTTTAAAAGTTCCTGGATTATAAAATTCCTTTTGTTGAAGGAATGGCATTGCCGCTGCCTTTTTTTGCAGCCTCTGCCGTTGCTCTTGCAAAAGCTTTAAACGCAGCTTCTACTATATGATGAGAATCAACGCCGTCCAGCTGTTTTATATGGACTGCACACCTTGCATTTTGGGCAAAACTGTTGAAAAAGTGAGGCAGAAGAATAGCAGAAAAATCAGAAATTTTTTCTTCCTTTATATCCAGAGCCAAACGAGAGCATGCTCTGCCTGAAAAATCCACAGCAGAAAGCACCAGTGCCTCGTCCATGGGCAGAACAAAGTATCCGTATCTATTTATACCCGCCTTATCATTTAAAGCCTCATTAAAGGCACTGCCCAGTGCAAGAGCAACATCCTCAACCAGATGATGTTCATCCCCGTCAAGAGATTTTGCCTTAATTGTTAAATCAAAGCCGCTATGGTGACAAAACTGTTCTAACATATGTTTGAAGAACAAACACTCGCACTCAACGTGATAGGCACCGTTTCCGTCAAGATTAAGCTCTATAGATATTTCTGTTTCCTTGGTATTTCGTTTTACGCAACTATATCTCATCAGACAGTTTCTCCAATACAATCTTTAAATTGTTTATGTTATCAATAACATCATTATCGCCATTTTCAAGCAACAATTTTTTGTAATCCTCAGTTTTGTCAGAAGGCGGCAGAACGCCGACACCGTAGGCCCCAAAACCAGCAGCGCACTTTGCATCATCAACCGTATCGCCAAAGTAAATCAACCTGCTTGTAAAAAATGCGTCCTTTATTATGTTCAAGCCCTGCGGATGCGGTTTTTGCTGGCTTTTTGACAGATCATTCATTGTCACCATTACAGAAAAATACCTGTCCAAATCAAATTTCTTTAAAGTGTAGAGGGCTTCTTCTCTTGGCCTACCGGTAAAAAGTGCTATGTTGTATTTTTCAGCGAGATAAGCAAGCAATTTGGGGTCAATAAGCAAGGTTTCGTTGTTTATTGACCCGTTGCCGTCATTCCAGTAATGCTGTTGAAAAACAGTAACAATATCCTCATAAGCAAAATTAAACCCGTATTTTTCAATTAGGTGAGCTGTCAAGTCCCAATCATTGTTCAAACCGCCTTGATTTTTTGCGGCTTTGATTTCCTCATCTGACAGCTCTTTGCCAGTAAAATACTGATAAGTGTATTTTACTGCGGCATAATAAGAATCAGAAACATCGACAAGCACTCCGTCCATATCAAAGACCAGTGTGTCACGTGAACTTATTACATCAATGATTTTTTTTGCTGCAGCAGCTGTAGGGAGCGTGATACGCAAACAACCTTTAAGTTCTTCCGAGTCTTTAAACTTTTTGACTATAATTTTGTTAAATTTTAATTTTTCATACAAAACCTCACACCTATTGCCAAAATCTGCAAGCAAGAAGTTTGCATAAGAATCGTAACATTTAACACCAAGTTTTGATAACTCATCAGTCAAATATTCTTTTGAGTTTTTTATTTCATCTTTAACAAATTTTATGTAATTTTTATCACCAAGAGCAGCCTCAACAGCAGCTACAGCAACAGAATTTACGTTATAAGGGCTTAATAATTTTTTTATGTTCTCAATATTTTGAGGTGCAGATATTACACAGCCGAACCTCAAACCAGCAAGGGCAAAATCTTTTGAAAAAGACCTTACAACAACTACATTGTCGTAACTCTTCACCAGTTTGATATTAGATACATCAGAAAAGCTTGAATATGTTTCGTCAATAACAAAACATTTATCCGGATAAGCTTCTATCAGCTCCAAAATCGATTCTGTGCATACAATATCACCTGTAGGATTGTTAGGTGTTGTAATCAAAACTATTTTTACTCTGTCAGAAATCGCTGCGTTTATTTCATTCAGCGGGTATTCCCACTTTATTGTATAAGGAATTTCTATATACTCAGCACCAATTAGCGAAGCATACAACTTTGGCATTGAAAAAGACGGAAATGCTGTCAAAACTGCATCTTCTTTTGTCAAATAAGTATTCAAAACAGAGCAGAGAGCTTCATCTGCACCGTTTGTGATAGCAATATGATTTTTAGGTATATCAAAATATTGCGCCAATTTATCATAGACAGAGCCATAATATGGATAATGAGATACACTTGAAGAAGGGATGTTTCTTATTGCATCCATCACAAGTGCAGACGGCCCAATATAATTTTCATTGGAATCAAGCTTCATATCCCAATTTTCAGGATACGCAGGCGTTTCATATACTTTTATGTTATTTAATTCTTTTCTTGGTTCAATCATTATTTAACGGCACTATTTTAGCAGTTTGTTATCCTGATTTTCTTCTTTAGTACATTCTTCTTCATTGTGTTTTTTTATTGCAGAAGACAATTTTGCATTGCTTTCGTTGATTTGTTTCATTATCTCGTATAATCTTTCATCTCTTTCAGGATATCGAGGAACAACAGAGCCGAAAGATATTGCAAAATTACCTTTATTTAAGGCATACATAGAAAGAGCTACAATAGCCCAAAGCATAGTACCATGCAAAAGAGTCATAACAGGCATATTGTAGAAAAATCCGGCAACAAAATTCCACAGCTGCATGCATACCCAGCCCGGGAAAATCAAAAAGCCCGCTATCAGGCAGCCTATAATAAAGACAGCCAGTGCAAGGCCTTTAAAACCGTTAATTTTAATTATACTAAATTTTTTATTCATATTAATTACTCTTTATTATCCGTGTTTAATAAGTTGAAGAAGTCCTCTTCATTTATAATTTTTACACCCAGTGCCTCGGCTTTATCGTACTTTGACCCGGGATTTGCCCCTGCAAGGACATAGGACGTTTTTTTGCTTACGCTGGAAGACGTTTTACCTCCATTTTGCTTAATTAAATTTTCAAAATAATCTCTGGTTTCAGAAAGAGTCCCTGTAATAACAAATGTAGAACCCTTTAATAATTCCGTACCTGATGAATTGTCAACGTTTACAGGATTTACACCGTATTTTTGCAAGTCCTGTAAAATATTATTATTGTATGAATTTTGGAAAAAATCAAGAATACTATCGGCTATTTTATCGCCGATACCGTCTATTTCTAGAAAATCTGCCTGAGTAGCATGTTTCAAATTATCGAGAGTTTTAAAATAATTTGCAATAAGTTCTGACGTTTCCTTGCCTACATGCCTGATACCAAGAGAATTTATAAATCTAGCAAGAGGCGGGTTTTTAGAGGCTTGAATAACATTATACAAATTTTGAGCAGATTTCTCTGCTATCAAGTCAAGTTTCAAAAAGTCGTCAACAGTTAGCTTGTACAGGTCAGCAGGAGTAACAACCATACCTTTTTCAACAAGCTGCGCAACAATATTGTCGCCTATGCCATCGATATCCATACAGTCCTTAGATACCCAGTATTCAATACGGCCCTTAATTTGCTCTGGGCAGCCCAGAGAATTAGGGCAGTAAAGATTGACCTCACCATCTATATTAACGAGCTTTGTGCCGCATGAGGGGCAATACAAAGGAGCGAAAAATGGCTCTCTTTTTTCGGTAGAATGTTCTGTTACACAGATTACCTTAGGGATAATTTCAGCAGCTTTTTTTATAAGCACTCTATCCCCGATATTAATATTTAGCCTCTTTATTTCGTCAAAATTGTGTAAAGTAGCACGCTGTACAGTAGAACCAGAAACATAAACAGGCTCCAGGACAGCTACAGGAGTGACTGCACCGCTTCTGCCCACATTCACTTCAATATTTTCTACGATAGTAGAAACCTCTTCAGGCGGAAATTTAAAAGCAGTAGCCCATCTTGGCGCTCTTGAGGTATAGCCCAGCTCTGACTGAAGCATAAAGTTATTGACCTTAATAACAACCCCGTCAGTTGCATAATCCAGCTCCTGACGTCTTTTATCCCAGTATTTGCAATAATCTATTGCTTCTTGAATATTTTTGCAGACTCTGTATTCATTATTTATATTAAAACCTTCTTTTTTAAGAAAATCCAACATTTCAGAGTGCGTGCTGATGTTTATCTCATTGCTGTCCAGACGCCCATAATAACTAAACATTGCCAAATCTCTGGAACGTGTGATTTCTGCATCGAGCTGTCTTAAAGAGCCTGACGCTGCATTTCTCGGGTTTGCAAACAGTTTTGCATTGTTTTCTCTCTGCTTATTATTCAGGGCTTCAAAAGAGGATTTGGGCATAAAAATTTCGCCTCTGACCTCTAAATTTTTAAGCGGAGTTTTTGTCTTTTGAGGGATAGTTTTAATTGTTTTTAAGTTGTTGGTGATATTTTCTCCGACATAACCATCACCTCTAGTTGAGCCTAGAACAAATTCAGAATCTTCATAAATCAAAGAAATTGCCAGCCCGTCAATCTTCAATTCGCAGACAAGCTCAGGTTCAAAGTCAAGAGAATAGTTCTTTTGCAATCTTTCATACCACAGAACCAAATCCTCGTAAGAATATGTATTATCAAGGCTGTAGAGGCGCACTTTGTGTTTGTGCTGTGAAAATTTCTTTTCTGCAGCGGAACCGACTCTATTTGTCGGAGAATCAGCCAATTTGTAATCAGGAAATTGCGATTCTAAAGTTTCCAGTTCTTTAAAGAGCCTGTCATACTCTAGATCTGACACAGTAGGTGCATCCAGTTCATAATATTCCCTGCTGTATTTTTTCAGTAATTTTGACAGTTCCTGTATTCTATTTTGTGCTTCTATACTATTAATAACTTATTTCCTGTATAATCTAACAGTAGTATTTTACAACAAAAAGCAGCATAAAAGATGAGTCTTATCAAAAAAATTAAAGATTATTATAAAAAGAATAAAACTTACTTATTCACGACGCCGTCACACTCTCAGGGCAATTTTATAATCCCTGTTTTAAAAGAAATTATAGGTAAAAATTATTTTAAAAATGATTTTTCCGAAATTGAAGGGTTTGACAACCTGAGAGAACCTGAAGGCGTAATAAAAAAGCTTTTGAATGACATTTCAAAAATCTATGATACAAAAGCCACTTTTATGCTTACAAACGGCTCTACATCTGGTATTGTAGCAGCAATGCTGGCAGTTTTAAAAACAGATGATAAAGTAATTATTGCAAGGAACTGCCATATTTCTGTTTATAATGGCCTTGTTTTATCAGGAGCAAGACCGGTCTGGTTTTTGCCTGAATTTGATAACAATTGGGGTATCTACAAAGGAATAACCGGTGCTGATATAAAAAAACAAATAGCGCAAAATCCCGATGCAAAAGCACTGATAATAACCAGCCCGACCTATGAAGGCACATTTAGCGAAATAGAAGATATTGCAAAGTTGTGCAAAAAGAAAAACATTACACTGATAGTTGATGAGGCACACGGTGCATTGCTCAACTTCGCCCATTTCAAAGTTAGACCGGCTATTCAGTGCGGTGCTGATATCAGCATACAGTCACTGCATAAAACAGCAGGTGCGCCGAATCCTTGTGCTGTTTTGCATATTTCAAAAAGCTCAAAAATATCTGCTGAATCAATTCAACAGGCTCTCAACCTGATAAACACGACATCACCTTCTTACCCTATGATGTGTGCAATAGAAGGCACCGTAAAATATTTAAATTCACAAAAAGGTAAAAAACATATAACAAAACTTTTTAAAATTATTGATGATTTCAAAAAGACGCTTCCTGATTCTGTTGAAATATACTCTAACAATAACGACATCACAAAAATACTCCTTAAAATAAAAGGAGTAAATTCGCTTGCTGTTGCAGAGCTTTTAAATAATAAATTCAATATAGAAGAAGAGTTTTCAACGGATGAGGCCTTATTGTTTATAACAGGCATTGGCACTGACTCGAAAAAACTCAAAGCACTACAAAAAGCTCTTAAAAAAATCTCAAAAATGCGGATTGACAAACGTGAAGACCAGTCCACACTTTCATATAGCTTGCCTCAAATGATATACACACCTGCTGAGGCATACAAAAAAAACAAAATAACTATTGATGCAAACAATGCAGAAGGAAAAATTTCAGCAGAAGCTATTGTGAAATATCCTCCCGGCATACCGGTGCTGCTTCCCGGCGAAGTTATCGATTTAAATTCAATGTTTTCAATAGAAAAAAGCCAAATAACTATTTGTGAATAACACTATGATTTTTTCTTAATCGAATAAATCATAACATTTTTTACAAGATCAGGATCTTCACTCAAGTTGTACTCACCCTGAACAGAAAAATAGAAACTGTCCGGGAAAATATTTTCGAAATACACCTTAAATCTTGGTGTAACAACTATTTTGTTCGTGATTTTCATATCAATCATTCTGTCCACATAAGAAGCGGTAGCACTTGCTTCTGAAAGATCATTAAAAAGCTGTGCTGCGCAATAGAACCCTATATCTACTTTAGGTTTGATTTCCTTGCTTATCAGTCGAGAAGATTGATTTACCAACTCAACAAAAAAGTCGTGTGCTTGTTCAAAATTTGTTATCAGATAAGTAGCTGTATCGTTTTGCATACCCTTTTTTTGAATTGCTGGGGAATTTACAGAAGCGAGGATTTCATTTTCTATTTTTTTAGCCAGAGCATTTTCATCAACCGGTGTATCTGTCATTGCTGTAAGGTAAGACTTCTGGTACTTTACAACTATTTTTATTTTAACCAGCATATAAGCAGTACGTTTTAAATCCTTAATAAAATCGTTGTGGAGTTCTTTGTTTATATTACTAGCCAGATGTTCTTTATAATTTTCTACACAAGCCTGATATTTTCTGTGATTGCTTTCCAAAAAGCTGTACAAACAGTTGATTAAATATGTCGCAATGATAAACACTCCTGATGCCAGTACCGGCAAAATAGGAATAATTTCTTTATACAAAGGCGTATTTTTAAAACCGAAAGCGCACATATCAATTACACCCCAGCTAAAAACGCTAAGCCATTCCGGCAGAGGCACTTTTGCACTAAAGAGCAGCCAGTATATAAACATATACGATGCCAGTAAAATAAGTATAAATGTGATTATTATCAACAGGTATTTAATTTTATCAAAAAATTTGTCTATCAAGCGAAAAAACATTTACACCTCTACAACAATATTGTCAATAAGTCTAACACCTCCAACCCTTGCAGCAAGCGCGCATATAGTTGTTTTTGTTATTGATTCAACTGGTTTGAAAGTATCGTTATCAACAAACTCCAGATACTCAAGTTCAACATTTTTATCAAGATTTGTCAACCCTACATCGAATAATTTTTTTGTTTCTTTTATTCCTGCTTTATATGCATCTCGAATAGCAAACAAAGCTTTGCTTAGGGAAAGGGCAATCTCCTTTTGCTCGGGTGAGAGGTATTTGTTTCTTGAACTCAATGCCAGACCACTTTCTTCTCTGACAAGTGGACAAGGCACAATTTCAATAGGAAAATTCAAATCTCTAACCATTTTTTTAATTAAGAACAATTGTTGTATGTCCTTCATTCCAAAACAAGCAAAATCAGGCTGAACAATATTAAAAAGCTTTGAAACAACGGTTTCTACGCCATCAAAATGACCGACTCTGGACTTCCCGCACATTATATCCGTTAATTCATAAGGAGGAACAACCATAGTCAAATCAGAGAATTTGTTCAAATTCGGATACATTTCATTTACGCTTGGCGCAAAAATTATATCCACGCCTGCGCTTTCAGCCACAACTTTGTCAGCATCAAGGGTTCTCGGATATTTATCGTAATCCTCTCCCGGACAAAACTGAATAGGGTTTACAAATACTGATATGACGGTTATATCGGCAATAGAATGAGCTTTTTGCATCAAGGATTTGTGTCCGTCATGAAGGCAGCCCATTGTCGGCACGAGCGCAACAGTTTTTCCTTCTTTTTTATAATTTTTTATTACCTCTCTGAGTTTTGCAATCTCATTAATTACAACCAAACTCATTTTTAATCATCTCCTCTAAAGCTTTATTTTCTTCTTCACTCAAATGAAAAACCTCGTTTTCATTTGGAAAAACACCTGTAGTAACATCAGAAACATATTTTTCACCTGCTGAAAGTATTTCTGATTTCAAATCTGCATATCTTCGAGCAAATTTTGGCTTAAACTCCGAGTATTTGCCAAGGATATCATCAGCAACAAGCACCTGACCGTCAGTGTATCTGCCGGCTCCGATACCTATTGTCGGTATATATAATTTTTCAGTAATCAGTTTTGCGCATTCTTCAGGAACCATTTCAAGTACAACAGCAAAAGCTCCGGCCTTTTGAAGTTCCAAAGCTTGATTTAATATAAATTTTGTATTTTCAGCAGTCTTTCCCTGAACCTTATACCCGCCCAGAACATTTAAGTATTGAGGCGTAAACCCGAGGTGGCCCACTACCGGTATCCCTGACTCTACACATCTTTTTACAACAGAAAGGATATGAGATGTTGCGCCCTCAAGTTTTACTGCAAAAGCACCTGAACGGATAAGCTCGCCGGCATTTTTTACAGCTTCTTCAATGCTTGCGTGATAGCTCATAAACGGCATATCAGCAACAACCATACATCTTTTTGCACCCCTAGATACAGCAGCTGTAAAAATTTGCATATCCTGCATTGTTACGTGTTGTGTGGAGTCATACCCAAGAACTACCATTCCCAGTGAATCACCAACCAGAATAGAGTCAACACCTGCCTCGTCAAAATACTTTGCTGTTGAACAATCATAAGCTGTCAGCATAGTAATTTTTTCATTATTCTGTTTTTTCTTCAAAAAAGTTGAAGCAGTGACGTTTTTTGGTTTTGATTCGACTGACATAAAATTCACCTTATATTAACTATTTATCTTACTTTTTGTTAGCTTTATTCTTTAATTGTTTTTTGTACCAGTAAGCAATAGCTCTTGCAAGACGTGAAGGGCTGTGTCTTACGTATTTTTCTTCGTTTTCTTCATACAATCTTGTGGAAACCACATTGATATTTTTAGCTTTTATTGCATCTGTATCAACAACAACAGGATAAGAGTTTGCTTTTGCATAATCCGGTGAAAGATCCTCAGGCAATGAGTTGTTCACAAGAACAGCATCTATCATGTTCGGGTAGCCTGCGTGTTGTAATATAGCCTGTATATGTTCAGAAGCTGTATAATTCGTTGTTTCTCCCGGCTGAGTCATTATATTGCACACATAAATCTTTTTTGCAGAGGATTTTGAAATAGCTTCAGATATTTCTGTAATCAAAAGATTCGGGATAACGCTTGTATAAAGGCTGCCTGGGCCGAGAATAATCAAATCAGCCTCTTTTATAGCCTGTATTACATCCGGCAAAGGCTTGCAATGAGATGGTGTGGTAAAAAGACGTTTTATTCTTTTTCCTGTTTCAGGAATATTGGACTCACCTTCTACTATAGTTCCGTCTGTCATTTCTGCGGAAAGTTTCATATCATCGAGGGTAGAAGGCAATACACGGCCTCTGATATTCAAAACCTTTGAAGATTCCTGTACTGCACGCACCATATTACCTGTAATGGCACACAAAGCAGTGAGAAAAAGATTGCCAAAGCTGTGACCCTCGAGGCCTTCACCTGTTTTAAAACGGTACTGAAAGAGCTTTGTAACAAGGTCTTCGTCATCCGCTAAAGCTGCAATACAATTTCTTATATCTCCTGGTGGTAAAATTCCCATTTCCTGTCTTAATCTGCCTGAGCTTCCGCCGTCATCGCCGACAGTAACAACTGCGGTAATATTATTTGTAATTTTTTTAATACCTTTAAGCATAGTAGACAAACCGGTACCGCCGCCTACAGCAACGATTTTCGGGCCGTAATTTAATTTTCTTCTTTTATATAAAGATTCTAATAAAGCGTGTCTGTCTCTTTCTTCTGTCAAATCCAAAATAGAATAATTTGTATTTTTCCAACCTTTTATAAAGACATAAGCACCTGCAATCAAAAGTACCAGCCCTAGAATATCCTGATTTACAGTAACGGCAATATACTTCAAGATACCGACAGCAAAGTAAACAGGCCTCATATCAAACAAAACACAAAGCCCGAGCAAACTTATTACAGTACCAAGAATAATAAGACCGAACCATCTTTTTACCTGCAAACCCGGAAGAAGCCAGCCGGCATCTTTTGGCATTCTTATCTTATATAAAAACTTTTTCAAAATTAATCTCCCTGTTTTACTCTATTCTATTCAACCCAGCCAGAAGCAACCACATTATTAAAGTTTACCGGTCTTGGCTCAACTATTTCTTTTGTTTTTTCAATCAATTCTGAAGCATTTTGAGATTGAGCATCAAAATGCAATGTGTCAGGAGTTTTTCCTGATTCTATCAAAGACTTCAACTGTTCGACTGCGTCCATACTGTCTACTATAAACTCTGATGCGATGTTGATATCAGTTTCTTTTGCAATTTCTTTAAGAATATCTCCTGCACCATAAAGAATAAACCATTTATTGAATTCTTTAACTGCCTTTGCAACGGACAGCGCAAATGATTTATTGGAATTCATAAGCTCATACATTTTTCCTTCCGGACGGACATACTCGATATTTAAGCTGCATGCTTTTGCAAAAGCGGAAATTGCACCTAGCTGATATAAAATTATCGCTTCTATTTCTTCTTCAGAAAGTTCTGCAGGGTTCTCTATATCCTCTGGCAAACTAACCAGTGCGCCCAGAACTTTGCTTTTAAATTTACAATTTTCTACTGCTCTTTTCATTGCGAGAGGACTCTGCGAACGAACAGCACATGCAATATTAACAGAACTAACTGAATCTATTAAAGAAAGTGCTTTATCCTCTTGCGAAACAGAAATCTCTGCAAGATTTATATTAAAATCAACACACTTTTTATTATTATCTTCCATAAAAACTTATTACCAATTCTAAAACTACATTTACAAATTAAATTATAACTCAACAAATTTGTTAGTCTATAATTTTAAAATTAAGAATTAATAAAGAAATTTTCGATTAAGTTGAAAAATTTCAATTTAATGTTATCATAATATATGTCAGTAAAAAGAAACGGCTAAACCGTTTCTTTTTTTCTTAAAATGGAGAAGTAATGGAGCAAAAACATTTTAATAAAAATGAAATACTTGAAAAACTGACACCCCTCATTGACAACACTGCAATGAGATACAATATGATTCCGCTCGAAATTGACTTTACAAAAGAAAGCGGAAAATGGTTTCTTCGTATCTTCTTGTATAAAGAAGAAGGGGTAACACTGGATGACTGCGAAAATGTTTCTCGCAGTTTGAATCCGTTTTTGGATGAATTAATTCCCGTGAAATTTTATCTGGAGGTAAGCTCACCCGGACTGGACAGGAAGCTTAAGTCCGAAAAAGAGTTCATTATTTTTCAGGGTAAGACAATAAATCTGAAGCTTAAAACAAAAATAGAAGAAACAGAAGAAAAACAGTTTTTATGCAAAATACTGGACTATGACAAGGAACAGGGACTAAAGGTAGAAAAACTGGATACAAAAGAAGAACTGATTATACCAAAAGACAAAATATACAAAGCGCAATTACATATAGAAGATATATAGGAGAAAAAGATGATTAAAATAGGGACAGCACTTTTTGAAGCAACAGAAGAACTTGAAAGAGAAAAAGGCATCTCAAAAGAAGTTATTATTGACTCATTAAAAGATGCTCTAGTTGCTGCATACAAAAAACATATCAAAGCAAAAGAAGCACCGAATGTAGAAGCCATTCTCGATGAAGTAACAGGCGAAATCGGCGTATTCAGAACAAAACTCGTTGTCGAAAAAGTAGAAGACGAAAACCTTGAAATCTCTCTTGAAGACGCAAAAGAAATCGATGACGAAGTTGAACTCGAAGACGAAGTAAAAATTGAAGTTACTCCGGAAAACTTTGGCCGTATTGCTGCACAATCTGCAAAACAGGTTATTACACAAAGAATAAGAGAAGCTGAAAGAAAACTTGTCCTCGACGAATTTATGGAAAAGAAAGGTACTCTGACAACAGGTATCATCCAGCGTGTAGAAAACAGAAATGTTTTTGTAAACATAGGCAAAACAGATGCTATTCTGCCATACAGAGAACAAATTCCGGGCGAATATTACAAACCGGGCAACAGAATCAGAGTATTTGTTCTCAACGTTAAAGAAACAAACAGATTGCCTCAGGTTATTGTTTCTCACGCACATGCTGAAATTGTCAGAGAGTTGTTTGAACTTGAAGTTCCGGAAATTGAAGACGGCATTGTAGAAATTAAATCTATTGCAAGAGAAGCAGGATTTAGAACAAAACTTGCCGTACACTCAAATGACCCTGAAATTGATTCTGTCGGCGCATGTATAGGGCCAAGAGGTTCCAGAATTCAGACAATAGTCGGAGAACTCAAGAACGAAAAAATAGATATCGTAAGATGGTCAGAAGACCCAGTAGAATACATTGTTAATGCACTTTCTCCTGCAAGAATTATTTCTGTAGATATTCTTGCTGATGACGAAAACGCTCATGAAGCTCTTGTTGTTGTACCTGATGACCAGTTGAGCCTCGCAATCGGAAGAGAAGGCCAAAATGTAAGACTTGCTCATAAATTGACAGGCTGGAAAATCGATATCAAAAACGAATCACAAGCTGCACAGGCTGAAGCTGCATATCAGGCACAATATGAAGAAGAACAGCCCGCTGATGACGACTATTCTGATGCAATAGAAAACGAAGAAGAACCTATTGTTGAAGAAGAATACGGCATTGACGCAGAAGATATGGTGGAAGAAGTTCCTTCTGAAGAAATCGATGGACAGGAAGACGAAGAGTAAAAACTCTTAAAACATATAAAAAGAATAGAGGAGCTTATTTTAAGGCTCCTCTATTTTCATAATACACTTTTTGCAATCGAATTTTAGCGGAAATTTTGAGCCGTATTCATCAACCAAATAAAGCTGATTTGCCTTACCGCCTTTTTTCAAACACATACCCGCAAAATCTCTCAGACAGTGTTTTGTTTTCATCAAAGTGATTTTGCTCTCTGGTTTAGCACATTCAAAAGCAGGCTCCAACACTCTTGCACCGCATTTTTCATAAAAAGACTTTGCTCTGCTGTTAGAAACATTATAAGAATAATCCAGAGCATTCTTCGGATAATCAATGAACTGAATATTAGTATCTCTTCTTTGAAAAACATAGTTCTTTTTGGAAAGAGTCTGCAAATCAAATACCATTTTGCGGCGGATTTCATTCAATTTTGCAACCGGAATAAACAGCGAAAAATCAGAGGCCACAGATACGTTTTGTGCGAAGAATTCGGAATCTCCTAGCTTTGAGAGCTGTTTTATTACATTTTCTCTTGCCATAACAGGATTATTAGCCTTTTCAAAATTCTCTTCTAATTTATAAATTACGCTGTTGTTTCCAAAAGATTTCATAACAATTTCTGTATTGCTGACAGAAATTGCAACCGGTATTTTTCGCTTAAAATATGATGTGTTTAATTTCTTATAAAACTCAGAATCAACGTTTCTGTAAACGACAGTTCCTGATTTCAGAGTGCCTGTATTAAACAAAAACACCTTATTTTGCGATAATTTTGTTACAGTTGTACCTGAAAGATTACCTTCATTGTCAAAATATGTAATCTTGTCAGATACGTTCAATTTTAGTTTAGAATCCAGCTGCACAGCATTGTCATAAACACGGACTACTCGCCCTGCTTTTTCTCCTATGAATTTTGGAGAGGCAGGATTTATGTACTGTTTTCGTTTTCCGTCAATAAAAAAGTCTGTATAGTCTCTGTTAAATGTCTTATTTACGTCAGGGACAAAATCGGTCATTACATCACCCAGTGAAGGCATCAAGTTCGCAGAGATTTTATCAATTTCTTTTCTGTAATAAGAAACTACATTTGTTACATACTGCGCATCCTTTAAACGTCCCTCTATTTTTAAAGAAGTAACACCGGCATCGACCAGGTCTTTTAAGTGTGATGAAAGGTTGTTATCCTTCATAGAAAGAAGATATTGAGGCTTTAAAATAGCTTTGCCGTTTTCATCTTCAAGTGAATACTTTTTTCTGCAGGGTTGAGCGCATTCACCTCTGTTTGCGCTTCTTCCTCCTATGTAACTGCTAAAATAACACTGACCGCTGTAACAAACACATAATGCACCGTGTACAAAAACCTCTGTTTCTATATCAACATTTTGTGTGACCTGTCTTATTTCATCAAGAGAAAACTCTCTTGGCAGCACAGCTCTTTCTACATTCATTTGTTTTAAAAATTTAATTTTTTCAAGAGAATCGTTATTACACTGGGTGCTGGCATGGAGAGCTATTGGAGGCAAATTCATTTCAAAGAAAGAAAAATCCTGAAAAATTATTGCATCAACGCCTATATCGTACAAATCCCAGATGAGTTTTTCAGCATCTTTCAGTTCACTGTCATACAAGATTGTATTAACAGTAACATAAACCTTAACAAGAAATTTGTGTGCATAGTCTACTATTTGAGCCAAATCTTCAAGAGAATTTCCTGCTTTTTTGCGTGCGCCAAAAGCCTGCGCACCAATATACACAGCATCTGCACCCGCATTAATTGCGGCAAAAGCACATTCTTTATTCTTTGCCGGAGCAAGCAATTCAATTTTTGAATTCTCATTAATCATTACAAAAATTATACAATAATTAAAAAAAATCTCTAAAAACAGGTGACAATTGAATATGTTTTTATTACGATATTATTTGTCACATATTATTGTTATATGAGGCTGCTTTTTAAACGATAAATAATATATTAAAGGAGAATAAAAAATGCAGGTTATTTTAAGAAAAGACGTACAAAATGTAGGCGAAGCCGGTGACGTTGTAAACGTTAAAGACGGTTATGCCAGAAACTTTTTGATTCCTCAAAACTTTGCAGAAGTAGCTACAGACGGCGCTTTGAAAAACAGAGAACAAAACTTGGCAAGAATTAAAGCAAAACAAGAAAAACTTCATCAGGAAGCTCTTGAACTTGCTAAGAAAATTGAAGCACTTGAAAAACTGGAATTGTCAGCCAGAGCCGGCGAAACAGGTAAATTGTTCGGTACAATTACAACTAAAAAATTGGCTGAAGAATTAAATGCAAAACTCGGTACTTCAATTGACAGAAAAATCATTTCTTTAGACGCAGCTATCAACAAAGTAGGCGAGTTCAAAATGCTTATCAAATTGACTTCTAAAGTTAAAACAGAACTCCCTGTTATTGTTACAGCTTCTGAAATTCTTCAATCAGAAATTGAAGAAGCTCCGGAAACAGAAGAAGCTGCAGAATAGTTTATTTAAGCAAAATAAAAAAATACCCGTCACCATTGCGGGTATTTTTTTGTTACAAAAATTAATATAATTTATTTTTTTGACAAGATTTGTGCGGTAATTGTTTTTATATAAATAGTAGAAGGTATTCGTAGGTTAATTTATGACACAAAATATATCTAACATTCAGCCGAATATGCAGATATATAATCAAAATCAATACGCTCAAGCAGGTCAAAATCCGAATTTTGCAGCTAATGGCACACCGATTTCTAACGGTGCTGCAATAAATAACAACCCGATTTTGAAACAGGCAGAGAGCGCACAGGACAGCGGTCTGGGTAAACTGGCAATAGGCACTGCCGTATTTACCCCGACATTAATGGGTTTGACAAATTTAATCAACAAACCTTTGCTCACAAATAATTATGAAGATACATTTTTCAATAAAATAGAACAAAACGTTAATAAATTTGGCGAAAAACCGAAAGTCAGTGCTGTAACAGGCTGGTTATCCAATGTAAAAACAAAAGCCAATAACGTAATTAACAACTCTGAAATACTCAGAACTCTGTTCCACAAACCAAGTATAGGCGGTTCTCAGGTAGAATCCCAAGCAAAAGGTTCCCGTGGCCACCTTGCTTCACGTGCAATAGAGATAATGAAAAAATATAAAAAAGAAAATCCAAACTTCACAGAGTTTGATGATTTGCTTAAAAAATGTGAAAAAGAGTCATACAACTACTATGACGAAATATTTAACAAGCTAAAAGACTTAGAAAAAAGAAATGTACTCAAACCTCAGGATTTAAACACAGTATTCTCTAAAAAACCCTGGTGGGGTCTTGGCATTGTCAACAACAAATCAAGCTTAAGAGAAATACTAAACAAACATAAACTCATTGAAAACTATAAAACAGGTACAAAACTCGGTCAAAAAGCATCAGGCTATTTAATAAGAGCAGCTGAATGCCTCACTAACGGTATGTTCTCCGGCAAAGGCGCAGTACTTTTACAGGCATTCTTTATTGCACAGTCATTGCAAGAGGCTTCAAAAGCTGAAAAAGGCGAAAAATTCTCCTCATTTATGGCTTCATTTGCTGAACTTATGGCAATGATGGCAACAATCGGCATTCAAATGAGGGTTGTAAACCACCTTGCAGGTCTTAAAAATATAGGTATGACACCGGAAAATGTTAAAGCTGCACAAAATGCAGTCAAAGCAGCAAATGCAGCAGCAAAAGCCGGTGACATGGCAGAATACACAAAACAGGTAAATCTGGCAAAATCATTGAAAAATGTTTCAAAAACAGCGACAAACGGCAATAAAGCACTCAAATGGTACCAAAAACCCGTAAAATGGCTCGGCAATTTGATTAGCTTCGGCAGAATTAATGAAACAATTAAGCCGCTCAAAAACAGCAAAGTTGCAACTGCTTTTGCAAAAATCCCTTACGGATTGAAAGTCGGCCTTGGTTATGCAGGCAGAGTCGGGCTGATTATGGCAGTAGTAATGCCGTTCTTCTCAGGAATTGCAAAGAAAATATCCTACGGTATTTTTGGAAAACCGACCAAAACTCTTGCAAAAGAAAAAGCAGCGGAAGAAGCTGAAAACAAACCTCAAGAACAGCAGCCAGTACAAAACACTAATGCACAACAAACAACTCAACAAACTCCGCAGCAGACAGTAACTCAACCGGCAAATGTGCAACAACCGCAAATGCAGCAAAATCCACAAGCAAAACCCGGTAATCTTCTTGATACAGTACAAAGAAATCAAGCACAAAGAATGCCTCAAAATCAAACCCAAAACCCGATTGCATCTCAAACACTGCAGCCCCAATCAACAATAGCTTCAACTCCGATACACAAATCACCGGAAGACGAAGCAGGTGTAAAAAGAAGCTATGTACCAAGCCCTGTTCTCGGATATGAAAACCCGATAAACCCTGCAATGAGCAGATCTGCACAAATAGATGCAGTATTAAGACAGGCTGATATAGTCGAAGCAAACGCAGCAAGATATTTATAATCAAAATAAAAAACAATTGTAATACTGAGCCTCTGAAAAATTTCAGGGGCTTAATATTTTGTAACAATTTATTAATTATAACGCAATTAACTAACAAAAATATACTTTATATATATAAGAACTAGACATGTAAATTGCATTAAGAGAGACTAAAGGACAAGAGAGAAATGACAGAGAGCTACTCATATGATAGTTCAATAAAAAGATATAGCTATCCTGTTAGCTATACATCTCAAGCAGACTCTACCGCTGCAAATGACAGCACAAGTCTGCAAGTCTATGGTGCAAACTTACCGGAAGCAGACCAAGCTCAACAAGAAGAAACTAAAACAAGAAATTTTGATATAGACGAACTTGTTAAAAAATACAAAGATGACCCGTCAAAAATTTTGGACGAACTGGGCATCAATTTTACTGAAGAACAGAAAAAAGAATTAGAATCACTTATTAAAGATAAAAAAAGCTTGCGCTCATTCTTAAATATTGCGCAGAACAAAGACCTCAATGCTGCAGACATATTTGAAGGTATGAAAAAGACTGTTGGAAAAAAGGCATCAGGCATTTTCAGCAGAATAAAAAATGTTGTAAAAACAATGTTTAAAGAGGGGTTTGATGAAGCAGTTGAACTTGCAAAAAGTGAAACAGCCTACTATGCAGACCAATTAGGCGAAAATATGCAGGAAATCAGAGCAGAAAGAAAAGAGTTTTCTTCTGCAAATGTTGCTGACATAGCAGACGTTGTGACTATTAATCAGGAAATAAAAGATGATGTAATGCATTTTGTTCAAAAAGAAAATACTGACGGTTCTCACCTTTACACAGAACAAGATGTAACAAAAGCAACAGAAATTCTTGAAGAAAATCCTGATGATGCTGACAATTTCACTGCAAATGCAGCAGAATTGGAATCAATAAAAACTACTAACGGCCAGATTAAATACAAAGGCAGCACAATCATAGATGTAGATGAAAAAATGATCAAAAACAAAGACGTTCAATCTACAATGATGGATGTTGCAAAAAAATCTGATATGACAGATGAGTATTTAATAGAAACAACTTCCAACTTAGCTAAAAATCACGATATGGCAGATGCCATCAGCTTTTTGGTCAAAGCAAAAGACAAAGACGGCAAAGATAAATTCTCAGCAATAAACATAACTGACGAATCAAAATTTTTGTTACCAAAATCAAAAGAATATGCAGAAAAATATATTGAAGATATTAAAGATTTTCTCAAAAACAAAAAATTATCCGGAGAGAATATACTCAATATTACTCATACGACAGTAGAACATCCTGAAATTAAAAATCAAGTAATAGAAAAAATCAACAACAGCAATCTTTCCGGCAACGAAATTGCTGAATTGACTGTTTCTTTGGCTCAGAATACACAACAAGATAACAATGTTTCAACAGTAAGTGAAACATCAAAGTATGACTTACAAATATCTGAACCAATAATTACTGAACAGGATAACACAACAACAGTAGTAACAAATCCGGTAAGTGCAACAAAAAAAGAAGAAAAAAGCAATTTCAAATTCCAAATCGGACAAACACTTCAAGTTGCGCAAAACACTCAATCGAAAAATGAGAATGAAACAGAAACAATAAACGGCCCTACAACAGTAATCTATGGTAAAACCTACGAAAGAAGCAAAGTTCTTAACGGTTTATACAAAAGATTCGGTACAATATCAGAAAAAATCCTCCAAAAGATGGAAGAAAATCCTGATTTTATCGAGATTATGAAACAATATAACGGCAACACAACAATACTTACTGCACTTGTTAATGATCCGACACTCGTTACAAAAATCAAAAAAGCATCCGCATCAATAAGCATCAACGAAATGGCTGATGTGATTAAACAGTGTACAGACTCCAGCAGCACAAGAGTAATGATAAACGCCCTTGAATCACACAACCCTGCTGAAGCCATTGCAATAACAAAGAAAAGTAAAATATTCAACCTCAAAGATGATACTATAGCTATTCTTTCACGCACAAATGCTAACAATTCAGATAAAAAATCAGAACTCGAAAGTCTTTACCAAAACGGCGGTAAAAAAAGAGAAATAATGGGTTAATTTGAAGCAATCAACCCGTCATTTCACAAATATTTAAAGCTGTTTAAGAATTTCTGTTAAAATCTCTCGGGTTTACACCATGAATCCAGTTTGATTCGATTTGTTCAAGAGAAATACCCTTTGTTTCCGGAACAAAAAAGTACACAAACAATATACAGAAAAAGGATACAACAGCAAAGCCCCAGAAAGTATATGCACCGCCAATATTGTGTATAAGCACAGGGAAACTGCCTACAACAAAGAAGTTAAAGGCAAAGTTTGCGACTGTACATATACTCATAGCAATACCTCTTATTTTGAGAGGAAAAACCTCTGATACAATTATCCATCCAATAGGGCCAAGGCTCATAGCAAAACAAATTATATATGTAACTAAACTTCCGACAGCCACATATTTTAAATTGCTGCCCAAAACCGACTCAAATGCAAAAGCAGATCCTAAAGCCAGCAAACTTAGCATTACACCTGTCAATCCGAAATACAAAAGAGGCTTTCTGCCGAGTTTGTCCGTGAAAAAGATTGCGACTATTGTCATCAAAAAGTTTACAACACCGATTCCGGTAGTTGCATATATTGCATTCAAATTGGAATCAAACCCTGCCACTTTAAATATTGTCGGGGCGTAATATATGATTGTGTTTATACCTGTACAAATCTGAGCGAACATAATACCGATACCGACAACAAAAGGCATTATCATCCATTTTTCAAATTTAAATTTTTGTCCTGATATTTTTTCATTTAGTTTTAAGGTTCTTTTTATTTCCTTAATTTCCGTATCACTATCAACATCTGGTTCTATTTTATTCAGAACTTTTTTTGCATCTTCATCTTTATTTTTGCTGACAAGCCATCTGGGTGTATCACTCATAAAGCACATTCCTATAAGCAATACAAGTCCCGGCAATACACCGGCAAGCAGCATCCATCTCCAGTTAAACACAGCTTGAGCAAAAGCAGCGTTTATAAAATAAGAGAACAATATACCTGCTGTGATTGCCCACTGGTAAAGAGAAACAAGAGTTCCTCTAACAGCTTTTGGAGAAATTTCAGACAAATACAAAGGGATTACAAAATTTACTATACCAACGGCAAGCCCGACAAAAATTCTTGAAATTATCAAAACATATACATTTGGAGCAAAGCCGCATAAAATAGATCCCAGAATAAAAATTATTGCAGTGGCAATAATAACCTTTTTTCTGCCGAAAATATCAGCCAGTATTCCGTTTGTTGCTGCACCTATAACAGCACCGATTAAAACGGAACTGACAACTATCCCCTGCAAAGATTCTGTCAAATCCCAGGTTTCATTGATAAACAATAATGCGCCAGAGATTACGCCGGTATCGTAGCCTGAGAGCAACCCACCCAGGGATGCAATTATTGCAACTATATACAACCAAATAAACTTAAATTTATCCATACACAAACTCCTTAATATACTATTTATAGTTTAAATTATTTTTTGAATTATTGTCAAAATTTATCAATATACAAAAAATAAAAAACTTTATATAAGAGTAAGCACAAGATATAAAAAAATATGGAGAAATAAAAATTACGCTATATCTTCAAATGTCTTTTTAGCAGCAGGCCCCAGTTCTATACCCTGTTCTTTACTGCATCTCATTATATTAGCCAGATATTCTTTATATCTGAAGCTTTGGCCCGAGTAAAAGTCCTTAATAGACTTAAAAAGTGAATATTCGCCCCATTGAATATCTTTATTTGTAAGAGATTCTACTTTTGGAATCAATTTAGCCGGCATATATTCAATATTATTTTTGTCAATCGGCACATTGTAACTGCTGCCAAAAACTTTATTATATATTCTTAATGAATAAATTTTGTCTTTTGCAAATTGCTTTGTACCAGTAAAAATATCAACAACGGTATTCGCATCACCTAACGGTGCCAGATGACTTTTTATTTGCTGAAATTTTTCAGGGTTATTTATAAGCAAAGCTCTTATTTTACCGCCGGGCAAAGCTCTGAAGCTCACATTATTATAATAGTTTAAAGAATTATTTACTTGCATATCTTTCTCCTATTTTATATGCACATATAAAAACTGTAAAAATATTTTTTGTACACTTGTTTTTATTAAATTTTGTAAAAAAATTATTTTTCATTTTTAAATTTTCAAAGGGAATTTGCTATTAAATTTGAGAGGTAGATGTAAAAGAACACATGGTTTGATTTCTTGTTACAGATGGTTTGATTATTTTGGGACACTTTGTGTTGGGGTAGAAACCCGAACCTACAAACTTTAGGATTTACCAATGGATTTGAAGCTGAAAATCAGAACCTTTTGGGATATACACATATCTCTAGTGGAGGGAAGGAATACATAACAAACCATCCTTACTATGTATTGCAACAAGCATGCATTCTTGCAGATCAAAATAAAGATGCAATTGTCAGCATAGATTCTAAAAACAAAATCTCAATAAACAAGCGTAACTCATACTTAATCTAATAACCTTATTCGCAATCTTAAGGCAGTAGGTCTGGCTTTTTGAATGATTATTACAAAAATGGCGGTGCTCCGTTAGTTGATTTTTCACCGAATATGTATTTGAACGAAGCCTCTCTTGAACAGTGGATTAAGATGATTAAAAAACAACCAATATTATATTAATTCAAATAGCAAAAAAAAATATTCAGGAGTTTTATATGTTGTAAATTTATTGATAGAAATAGCAAAATTTTTTTTTACGTTTTTTATATTTTTATACAACACAACATAGGATATATTAATAAATGAGAATAGACAATAACTACACCCAAAGACAACCAAATTTTGGCAGACTGAAATCTATAACATACCAAAGTCATTTTAATCCTGATCTTTACCCTGAAGAATTTGCAAAACTTTTGAATACTGTCAAAGAATCAAAAGCGTTCAATGAATTTTTCAAACAGTATGATGTAGATATGTATTTTCATGAGGGGGAAGCTATTTTCCAAAGGGAATATATTTACATGATATTAAAAACAAAAGTCCCCAAAACTAAAGGTAACAACTTACGTCCAACACTATATATTGGTGCTGATCAGGGATTTAAGGAACCAATATGTTCCACTTATACTCTGCTTAATAGATTAACCCAAAAAATTAAAAATATAGAATTTTCAGATTTAAAATATAAACTTGATGATGCATTAAAAGAATTGGAAGAGAATGAGAAAAAGAAAAACACCAAAACGAAAGTTGATGAGATTACAGATAATCTCCTTTCAGCGGAAAAGTCTGAAAAGAAAACTTTCTTTGAAAAACTATTTGGCTGGTTAAAATAATTAGTAAGTAGGTTGGGCTTTCAGCCCAACGATAAAACTTTGATTTTTGTTTAGTTTCAACCTAATTTCAAAATGTTCTTTGTAACTTTATGTCCTAATAAAGTCCGTTTTCGTCCAGTTTGATTTTGGTATAATCAAACAACTTCCGACGGCTAATATTTAGTGTCGTTGGGCGAACATGCCCAACCGATATTTGATTCACTTCCGACTAAATCACTCAAAAAAGTTGTAGTAGAACCCCGAATTTTCGAAGAAAATTTGCGGTTCGAATCCCATAAAAAAACTTCCCGAAGGAAGTTTCTTTAATTTGGGCCCGGAGGGATTCGAACCCACGACCAAGGGATTATGAGTCCCCTGCGCTACCGCTGCGCCACAGGCCCGTGACGAGATTTATATTTAATTATCGCTTGACCCGTTTGTGATAGTTGCGCTACCTTCCTCTCCTCTGATATGACATTTAGTCATATCTTCGTCGGCAGAGTGCCACAGGCCCGTGGCGATTCTTTATTTAATTGTTGCCTGACCTGCTTGCGGTAGCTGCGCTACCTTCCTCTCCTCTAATGTGACATTTAGTCACATCCTCGTCGGCAGAGTGCCACAGGCCCGTGGCTCATTTGTAATGTGTAAAAATAAAATACCATTAACAACAGTCATGGTCAAGCAACTTATTCAGAAATTTCTGACCTATTAAAATTATAATTCTTGTCTATATATTCATAATTAGCTTGAATAGCTTCATTTCTGGATTTTGCCTCATTAACGGCTCTTGAAACGGCTGCAACAGCAACAACAGGTGCAGCCAGTGTAGCTGCCAAACTAGAAGTTAAAGCAAAATGCGGATGTTTTGTTGAATATTTTTCCATTGGCAAAACTATTTTTTTGTTAACAAATGAAGAATTAATAAAAGATTTTAACGGAGTTTTTACATGCCTGTGCATTTTATCAGCTAAACGAGGAAAAGCATTTTTTGATGAATAATATAGATGTTTTCCTGCAGCAGAAAGCATAGAAAAAGCAGTATAAATAGCTGTAAAATCAACAACAGTAGATAAAAAGCCATGTTTTTTGTCGAAATTATCCAGTTTTTCTGATTTGGAATTTATGTATTTTTTTGCACCTGATACTGCAGTACCTGCGGCAAACACAGCCGCCCATTTTCCTGCATTGCTTGCGCCCGCCTTCAATTTAGAAGACAAATTGCCCTTTTTAACAAAAGCAGAAGCTGCAGAATCAATAACAGGAACAGCAATCAGTAATGTATTTAAAACATTATTAAGGACTTTTGCATATCGTTGATTAGGCTCCATTGATGCAATAGCTTTTAGTCTATCTTCAGGCATACGCAAACTGTTAACATCGTCCATTGAATAAGCATCGTCTAATAAATCAGAACCGCCATCAGATCCAAAACTCTTCACATTTCTGCTTCTCAACAATTGATTTTGAGAAGTAATAGAATTTGAAATGTTATTTATTTTAGAAATAGACATGCCATTATATCCTATAAACTAATTATACAACACAAATAAAAATTTTGTTCAGCCAAATATTTTATGTTTAAATTTATGTTATGAAATTCTTGATAAAAACACACGGCTGCAAAGCAAATCAACTTGAATCAGCAGTAATTACAGAAAAATTAGTAAACGAAGGCTACGAACTTTGTAACAGAGCAAAAGATGCTGATATCTATATATTAAATTCCTGCTCGGTCACAGAAACTGCCGATATTGAGGCACTGAGAACGCTGAGAAACATCAAACATAAAAATCCGAACATTTTGACCGTTTTAACAGGCTGCAGCGCACAATTAAGAGGCGAAAACCTTGCTGAATTAGATTACATCGATATAATTCTCGGAAACAATGATAAATTCGATATAGTAAACAAAATTAAATCCAAAACAAGCACTGTTACTGATATTTTTAAAGTTGAAAATTTTAACAATCAACTTATTCATACCTATTCAAAGACAAGAGGATATTTAAAAATTCAAGACGGATGCAACAACTACTGCAGCTACTGCACTATCCCCTATGCAAGAGGAAAAAGCAGAAGCAACAGCATAGAAAACATTCTTGAGCAAATAAAAATTTACACTGATACCGGTATAAAAGAAATTGTCCTCACCGGCATACACATAGGCCAATGGGGAGAAGATTTTAACAACGGAGCCGCACTGTACAATCTTTTGGAAGCCATAGAATCAACGCAGATTGAAAGGTACAGACTCGGGTCATTAAACCCGCTTGAAATCGACGAAAGATTAATAAACTTCCTGTCACAATCCGACAAATTTTGTCCGCACTTTCACCTGTCTATACAGTCATTGACGGATAAAACGCTTGAAAATATGAACAGACACTACTCTGCAGAGTGTTGTCTTGAGCTGATTGAAAACCTGAACAACAACTTTAAATTACCCTTCCTCGGCAGCGATATTATTGTAGGTTTTCCTCAAGAAAGTGATAAAGACTTTGAAACTACCGCAGAAAATGCGAAGAAATCAGGGTTATCAAGTATCCACGTATTCCCGTATTCAGTCAGAAGCAACACAAAAGCAGCACAAATGTCGGGACAGGTGGACGAACATACAAAGCACGAAAGAGCTTCTATACTGCATAAAATTGCAGATGAAAAAATAAATGAATTTATAAATAAAAATATTGGTACGACGACTCAGGTGCTTGTTGAAAAACGGCCAGACAAACATACAGGTCTTGCTAAAGGTGTTACAAAAAACTATCTGAATGTTTACATTGAAAACAACGAGCCTGATATTTTTAACACTATACAAAACGTAAAAATTCTTAACAGAAAAGATGATAAATTATTTTGTAATATAATTTAAGAATGGATTTAAGCGTATTAGTCGTACAAAATAATGCTATAATCGGCAACAAAACTGCCACCTTCAACAATGTAGAAAAAATTGTTGAAAAGTTTTTGCCGGAAAAACCTGACATAATAGTACTTCCTGAAGTATGGGCTGCGGGATGGTGCTGCAGCATTTTTAAAGAGTCAGCAGAATCCATAGAAAACAGCGAAACAATTGCATTCTTAAAAAATCTTGCACTAAATGCAAATTCACTTGTAATAGGCGGTTCTTTTATACAAAAAAGTGAAAACAATACCTATAAAAACACATGCCCTGTTATTTCTAAAGAGGGAAAATTAATAACTACCTACGACAAACTGCACCTATTTTCTCACAAAGGTTCAGAAGAAAATAAGTTTATACAACACGGAAATGAACTAAAAATACTTAACCTCGGTTTTACAAAAATAGGTCTTAGTATCTGTTATGACATTAGATTCCCGGAAATTTACAGAGAATATTCTCAAAACGGAGCAGAAATATTTGTAAACATGGCAGCATGGTCAATCACAAAACCGCAGCACTGGGAAATAATGCACCGAGCAAGAGCAATAGAAAACCAGTGCTATATGATTGTTGCTGACCAGACAGGCAAAATATCGGATAACGAATACAATCTGGGACACTCAATGGTAATAGATCCGTGGGGTGATGTTGTTTCTATGCTCCACGAGGAAGAGGACTGTTTTATTTGCAATATAGACACAAAAAAAGTACATGAACTGAGAAAAAATTTCCCGCTAATAAACGATAGAAGGGATGACGGATTTTATTCTTTTAGATGCAAGGAGATTAATGTATATGAATAAATTAAAAACACTTTTGCTTTCAATAGCGTTATTATTCACAGGATTTAACAGTGCAAACTGTGCAAGTTTATCCTCAACAATAAGCAAATCCGAAATCAATAAAATGGCAACTGTAGCGGTTTCCGTAAAAGATGCAAAGTCAGGGAAAGTCGTTTATGAATACAACGAACACAAGCTTATGAATCCTGCTTCTGTTCAAAAAATCTTTACAATGTACAGCGCATACAATGAATTGGGCGGAGATTACACCTTTAAAACAGGCGCATACATTGATTCAGTTGGCAATTTATATATAAAACTCGGTGCAGACCCTTCATTAACCACAGCAAAACTAAAAATGCTGCTTAAAAGTACTGTGGCAAAATACAAAAAACCTGTAAAAGATATTGTTATAGATCCTACTATTATTGATAACAAACAGTGGGGCATAGGCTGGATGTGGGATGATGACACAAATCCTCTGCTGCCGAAATATTCTCCGTTTTCCATAAACGAAAACAAAATAGATATAACAATAACTCCTTCTAAAAATGGAAGACAGCCGGAAATCAAGAACAAAAGTTCTTACCCAATGACAATAGTTAACACACTCACAAACTCTAACAATACAAAACTGTCATTCGAAAGAACGCCGTGGCAAAACGGGGATTTGACTTTTATAAAAGGCAGCGTATCATCACCTGTAAAGGTACAACTGCCTGTAACATCACCTGAAAGATGCTTTAGAGCTGAATTAAATTCTGCAATTGCACAATCAGGATTGAAATACTCCGGTGTAATCAAAGTAGCACCAACTCCAAAAAATGCAAAAGAACTGGCAGTTGTATCCAGTGAACCTTTAAGCAAATTAGTTGCAAACACACTGAAAAACAGCAACAATTTTTATTCAGAAATGATATTTAAAGCCGCTGCTGCACACGCAATAAACGGTCAGGGATCTACTGAAAAAGGTATAGAACTGTTTAACAACTACTTTAAAGACACAGACAAAGAAAATGTTTTGATAGTGGATGCATGCGGAATATCAAGAAACAACCTGATGAGCGCAGACTGGATTACAAATTCGCTAAACAAAATATACAGTGAAAGCAACTTTGAAGAATTTTCACAGCTTATGGCCAAACCGGTCGAAGGCACTTTATCAGACAGACTGTTAAATATTAGCCTTAAATTAAGAGCAAAAACAGGTACTGCAAGCGGAATAAGCACAATTGCAGGCTATATAGATGCACAAAACGGTAAAAAATACAGCTTTGCAATATTAATACAGAATTACAATATGGATACATTAGAAGTTAAAAAATTTGAAGACAAATTAATTAACGAAATATACAAAATGTAATTCAGCTAAATACATTAGGTCTTTTTGAATAAAATATTATATAATTTAAATAAGATATTGACTTAATGAAAATTATCATTAAAAAGTAAAATAAAAAGGATATAGAGGTATGAAATTGAAAAAAATTATTTTAGGGTTAGCAGCATTAGCATTTATGGCAATTCAAACAGCTTCTTTTGCTGATCAGGTGCCAGATTCAACAATCAAATCACTTGTTAGTAAATATAAAGCCCAAAACTATCTCGGGTGTATCCAGGCATCTGACAAAGTAATTCAAAAAAATCCGTCTAACATATTTGCATACTATTACAAAGGACTTTCTTACTATCAACTTGGTAAAAAAGACGAAGCAATTTCTGCTTTTGAAAAAGTTCAGGCTCTCAACAGCAACAAAACTCTTGTTGAATACTCAAAAAAAGGTATAGCCTGCTTAGAAACTCCTGAAGAATGTGCAACTTATGGTCAAGCACAAAGTGACCTTGATTTGTTCATAAAATCTAAAAAATTCTACGATAAGTCAGTACAGGCTGAAGTTAATAAAAAGAAACTCGATAGAATCAGAGAAAATATCAACGATGAATTAAAAAACACTGATCAAAAATCAGAAGTTCCCTCAAATGATGAAATAGCTAATGCAGTAAAAACTCTGGCAAAAATAGGAATAAATCCGCTTGCAGGAATCAACGCCGGATACCAAAATCCTGAAATGATGCAGATGAATATGCTTCTTGGCAACAACAATATGAACAATGGCATGGGTATGAATAACAATATGCTGCCTATGCTCTTAATGAATAAAGAGGCAATGCAGAATATGTCTCCGGAAGTTATACAATCAATGATGATGAACCAAATGGCACCTGCTTTTTAATAGCAAGTGCCATTGTTTAACAATTTGTGTTGATGCACAGACAAGGGTGAAGAGGAATGAAAATAAAAACAGCAAAATTTGGTGAAATATCCATTGATGAAAATCTTGTATTTAATTTTGTAGAGCCAATTATAGGCTATGATGATTTAAAAAAATACGTACTTATCGAACACTCTGACAATTCTGCTTTTAAGTGGCTGCAATCCGTCGAAAATGAAGCACTGGCTTTTCCTGTGACATCACCTGCTTTTTTTGATATAGATTATCAGTTTGAAATTCCGACTGACAAGGCAGAAAAAATCGACTTAAATTCGGTAGAATCACTTATTTCCTTAAATATAGTAACAATACCCGTAAACAATCCTAAAAAAGCCACAATAAATTTACTGGCACCTATTATTATAAACGCAACAAATATGCAAGGAATGCAATTGATTTTATCAAACTCAAACTATCCGGTTAAACATCCTTTGTTTAAAGAAGAAACAGTAAACTAAAACAAACCGGCCGGATAATATTAGGGATAGGAGAAAAAGATGCTGGTATTAGCTAGAAAAATAGGCGAAAAAATAATCTTAAACGACAATATAGAAATTATCGTACTTGATTCCAACCAAAATACGGTAAGAATCGGTGTAAATGCACCAAAAGACGTATCCGTTTACCGTGAAGAATTGTATAAAGAAATAAAGAACGCAAATATAAACAGCAATGACTCTTCGGAAAAATCAATGTCAGAACTGCATGCCCTGCTAAAAGACAGAAAAGATGCATTCGCCAGTTCAAACTTTGACAAGATAACAAACAAACTGCACCATTAATAAACTATGGACAAAATTGATATATTAACAAAATTTTATGTCACAAAGGACTATGAAAACCTTAAAGAAAATCTGTTATATTCTAAAAAACCATTAGAACTTGAATATCTTGCACGGATTTATTTAGAAGAAAAAGACTATAACAAAGCTGCATCAATATACAAAAGCATTAACAAACTTTATGAATACGGCAGATGCCAGCTGCTTTTGGGCAACTATGATGAAGCTAAATCCGTATGGAAAAACATTGCAGAAGACACACCGCCTCTGTTATGGGGTCGTTCAATGCTTGAGTTTATAAATCTTTATGTAATTAATGTCCCTACTTTTTTTCAGATTAGGGCATTTTTAGAGGTCGATTTGGATGCACTATTAAAAGCAGGACAAATAAAATTCTGCGAAAATATAGTCAACGGCGCACACCTGCTAGCACAAAACAATCAGGAAAGCTATAAATTTATAGCCAGAGTTTTTGTAAACAACAGTTATTTTGATTTAGCCGAATTGTTTCTTAAAAGAGCAAAAGATATCTGCTATGTTGACCCTGAAGTCCACTTTTTGCTGGCAAAATGCTACATAAATGCAAAAGATATAAAAAATGCAAAAAAATGCCTCAACACCTGTCTTGAAAAGGGTTACGGGTATTATCCTGCAAAAAAACTGCTTGAAAGTTTAAATTAAAGTTGAAACTTTGGCCATGTGTGAGGTAAAATAAAGACAAACAGGTTTATGATGGATTAGTATATGAAGTCCAAAACAGTTCATAATAAGGACAGGAGTTAATAATGTTTGAACGTTTTACAGAAAAAGCGATAAAAGTAATCATGCTCGCACAAGAAGAAGCGAGAAGATTAGGACATAACTTCGTCGGTACAGAACAGGTTCTGCTTGGTCTTATCGGAGAAGGCACCGGTGTTGCGTCCAAAACATTGAAATCAATGGGGATTACACTAAAAGATGCCAGAGCTGAGGTCGAAAAAATTATCGGTCGTGGTTCAGGTTTTGTAGCGGTAGAAATTCCTTTTACGCCGAGAGCAAAAAGAGTACTCGAGCTTTCCTGGGACGAAGCAAGACAGCTCGGACACAACTACATAGGAACAGAACACCTTTTGCTCGGTTTGATTAGAGAAGGTGAAGGCGTTGCAGCAAGAGTGCTTGAAAATCTGGGTGTAGACCTTAACAAACTAAGAAGCAATATTATAAAAATGCTCGGAGAGTCCAAACCCGCCGCACAAACCGCTACTGCAGGCACTGCATCAGGCGGAAAGACAAAAACACCTTCACTCGACGAGTTCGGTACTGATTTGACACTGGCTGCACAGGAACAAAGACTTGACCCTGTTGTAGGCAGAGAAAAAGAAATTGAAAGAGTTATCCAAATTCTGGCAAGAAGAACAAAAAACAATCCTGTTTTAATCGGTGAACCAGGTGTAGGTAAAACTGCAGTTGCAGAAGGATTGGCTATAAGAATTGTAAATTCTGATGTACCGGATATTCTTGAAGGAAAGAAAATCATCCAGCTGGATATGGGTTTACTCGTTGCCGGTACAAAATACAGAGGCGAATTTGAAGAAAGACTTAAAAAGATAATGGACGAAATCAGACAGGCAGGAAATGTCATTCTGGTTATCGACGAAATGCACACTCTCATTGGTGCAGGTGCTGCAGAAGGCGCAATTGATGCGGCAAATATCTTAAAACCTGCTCTTTCAAGAGGCGAAATACAGGTAATTGGTGCAACTACTCTTGATGAGTACAGAAAATATGTAGAAAAAGATGCAGCACTCGAAAGAAGATTCCAGCCTGTAATCATTGATGAGCCTTCTATTGATGAATCTATTGAAATCATTAGAGGTTTGAAGTCAAAATACGAAGAACACCACAGACTAAAAATCTCTGACGAGGCTATTATTGCAGCTGTTTCGCTGTCAGACAAATACATTACAGACAGATTTTTGCCTGACAAAGCAATAGATATTATTGATGAAGCAAGTTCAAAAGTCAGACTCAATGTAAGTTCACTTCCTCCGGAAGGCAAAGAACTCGAAAAAGAACTGAAAAGCATTATCAAACAAAAAGAAGATGCTATAAGAAATCAAGAGTTTGAACACGCATCTAATCTGCGTGACAAAGAAGCTGATTTAAAAGAAAAAATCAGAGAAATGTCTATGCAGTGGAAAGAAGAGCATGACGCAAACAAACCTGTTGTAACGGCAGAAAACGTAGCAGAAGTTGTCAGCACAATGACAGGCATTCCAACAACAAAAATTACGGAAAAAGAATCCGAAAGACTGCTAAAACTTGAAGAAACACTCCACCAGAGAGTAATAGGACAGGATCAGGCTGTCGTTTCCCTTGCAAAAGCTATCAGACGTGCGAGAGTCGGACTGAAATCACCGAACAGACCTATAGGCAGCTTTATTTTTGCTGGTCCTACCGGTGTAGGTAAAACAGAACTTGCAAAAGCTCTTGCAGAAGCTGTATTCGGTTCTGAAGACAATATGATAAGAGTCGATATGTCAGAGTTTATGGAAAAACATTCCACTTCAAAACTTATCGGTTCACCTCCGGGGTATGTCGGATATGATGACGGCGGTCATTTGACAGAAACAATCAGAAAGAAACCTTACTCTGTAATTCTTTTTGACGAAATCGAAAAAGCACACCCTGATGTATTTAACATCATGCTCCAAATTCTCGATGACGGTCGTCTAACAGATGCAAAAGGCAGACACGTAAACTTCAAAAATACAATTATCATCATGACAAGTAACGTTGGTGCAAGTATGATTACAACTTCATCAAAACTGGGCTTCTCAGTTTCTAATGATGAATCAAAAGACAAATACGAACACCTTAAAGACACTGTTATGGAAGAAATGAAAAAAGCCTTCAGACCTGAATTCCTTAACAGAATCGATGATATTATCGTATTTGCTCACCTGAGCAAACCTGAAATCAGAGAAATCGTTGATCTTATGTTTAAAGACCTTGTTAAACGTATTCAATCACACGACTTCACAATTGAAGTTTCTGATGAGGTAAAAGATTATCTTGCTGACGAAGGTTACTCAGAGGCTTACGGTGCCAGACCACTCAGAAGAGTTATTCAAAAGAAAATTGAAGATACTCTGGCTGAAGAGATACTTAACGGCAAATATGTTGCAGGCGACATCATTTCTGCAAAACTTGAAGACAAAAAGATTGTCTTTGAAAAAGCAGGCCACAAAGACGAAGCTGCAGCAAAAGAAGGCACAGAAGCTGCTAAATAGCAAAAAGCAAATTCACAAAAAAGAGCAGGTTTTAATAAAACCTGTTCTTTTTTTATATATTTAAAAAATATTATTTAAACCAATTTTAAGGCCATTAGCAGGCCCGCCGGCAAGTCCAAAACCTGTGACTGATATCTTTTATCGTTTTTAATTTCATCAAGAAAATCAGCCACTTTAGCAGCGTGAGAAACAACGTTATCAGCAAGTATAATTGAACCAGCCTGTAATTTGTCTTTTAAAAGATTAAAATATTGAATATATTCAGACTTATTTGCATCTATAAACACCATATCAGGAACAAAATCCAAGTCAGCAATAATTTCCAATGCACGACCCTGTCTAAATGTAACATATTCAGACAAACCACATTTTTCTATATTCTCTTTTGCAATGCTCTGGCGTTTTTCGTAAAACTCTATTGTGGTCAGATGTCCGCCTTTATTTGAATCTTTAAGCGCATCAGCAATCCACAATGCAGAATATCCGTTCGAGGTGCCGATTTCCAGCACATTTTTTACACCGGAAATTTTTATAAGCATACTGATAAATTCTGCTGTTTGATGAGAAATGTTCCAAAATTCGTGCTGGGTAAGCTCAAGTTCTGAAGAAATTTTTTGCGCAGTGCTATTCATGGATTACAACCTCTTATTCAAAAGCTGCAAATCATTGATGTAAACAGAGGTGTTTACTGTCTGCAAAATTGTATTTTTTTCTATGTCATAAACAAAATATTTTTTGTCAGAAACATTAGTAATCAAAAGCAGGTTCGAAGACGGAACTTTGACAAGTTTCTTACAAAATCCCTGAGCTGGAAGCTTCAACTGAGAAACAACAGAGTAGTCCTCAAGATTGAATATCATTAACTCATTAGAGGCTGAAAGAATATACAACTTGTTGTCAATAAGCATCATATCAACAGGTTTTTTAGCAACAGGCTGTTTGTAAATAATATCTTTTATTTCTGTATCAATTACCTGCAGCTCATTTTCCGTTCTGGACAACAAATAAATATTATTGCCTTTGATAACTATTTTAGAAATATTAGAAGCATTATAAACGTATTTGTTCAAATAAGTTTCATTAAGAGCCAGTGTATAAATATCACCGGTATTTTTGTCCATATAGGCTATCTGTTTGTCATCAGCACTAATAGCTATATTTTTGGGATAACCTTTAATTTTTATCTTTTCAACAAGTGACATTGTTTTTAAATCTATCAAAAAGATTGACTGATCATCACCGACTGCGACATAGGCCTTAGTTTTATCTTTATTAAGGATAATTTCAGTAGGCTGATAAGACAAATCTATTTTTTTTGCCAGAACTTCCTGTTTGATATCCGCAACATCTATATATGTTTTTCCTGCTGCAGCAACGAGAATAAAATTGTCATCACAAACAGGCTGGATAAACTTTGGCAAATTTTCTAATTTTAAAGAAAACTTTGGAGTAGAAGAATCAGACGGTATGACATTAAGCAAAGTAGAATCCAGTGTGGATATCAAAAGTGTTTTGCCAGCCATATAAGGAACCGGTATTATTTTTTGCTCACTCTTTGCAGAGGTGGATTTTGAATCATTTTCTTTAAAAATGTCATTCACTCTTGAACTTTGGAGTGCAATTTGCAAATCACCGAGCATTATCTTCATATCTTCAGGAACTACCAGCCCCGGCGGGACAAGCATATCCTGAGGGAATATACCGGTCTTTACGATAAAAGGAATGTTCTTCGAGTCAGTTACCGTAGGTCTGCCGTTTTTATCTTTTATTACTTTTAACAAAGCAAAGTTAGAATCAAATATTACAACTTCAGGAAGCTGGGAAAGTTTTTTGTTGGCAGGGTAAGTACCTACGACTTTGCCGGATGGATTTTTCTTCGGGTTCGACGGAAGTACAGGAAGGTAAACTGTGCCGTCAGGCAAGGATACAAGACCGTCAAATCGCACAGAAGCCTTTGGAAGTTCTGATTTTAAAGTATTTAAAATATAATCAGGGAGCTTTGTTGCGTAAGAACTCGTTGCTGTTAAAAAATATACAAGGAACAACGCAATTATATTTTTAATACCTGACAAATTTATTTTCATATTACTTCCTATGCTTAGCTGTGAATTGCATTTTTAAACTTATCTATAAGTTTTTCATTTGGTTTTTTATTTTCGGATATTTCAAACAATTTTTTATACAAACGTTTTTCTTCTTCATTCAAGGACTTAGGCGGTTTGTATTTTATTTGTACGAGATGGTCGCCTCGTTTTTCCGGATGTCCCAAAAATGGAATGCCTGTATTTTTTATAGTAAGTATTTTACCATATTCTATTCCTGCAGGGATAGCCAGTTCTTTTTCACCGTGGATTGTATTAACAACGACAGTGTCCCCGAGAACAGCCTGAGGAATACTTATTGACAACTCGGAATACACATTAAATCCGTCACGTTTAAATTCTTTGTGAGGTTTTACGTATATTACTATGTATAAATCGCCGTTTACGCCGCCGTTTTTGCCGGCATCACCTTCTTTTGCAACTCTAATCTTTGCATTGTTATCTACGCCGGCAGGTATTTTTACCTTTATATTTTTTTCCGCTTCATAACGGCCCTCTCCATGGCATTTTTTGCAAGGAGTACCGATAATTTGACCAGAACCGCCGCATTTTGGACAGGTTGTAACCTGTTGAATACTGCCAAGAATTGTACGTGTCATTTGGACAACACGGCCTTTTCCATTACATTCCGGACAGACAGAGGGCTTTGTTCCCGGTTCTGCGCCTGTGCCATAGCACTCTTTGCACATTGCCAGATGGTCAATTTTAATTTCTTTTTCTACTCCAAAAGCAGCTTCTTCAAAATCAAGCTCAATATCAAGCCTCAAATCATGACCACGCTGCGGTGCTGTCGGGTCAACATTTCTGCCGCCTGAAAATCCGCCCATACCGCCAAAAAATGACTCAAAAATATCATTTATATCGCCAAAGCCAAAATCAAACGGGCCGGCATTGCTATATCCCGCATTTGAAAGGCCTTCTTCACCATATCTGTCATACAAAGAACGTTTTTCATCGTTTGACAGAGTTTCGTATGCTTTGCCCAGTTCCTTAAATCTCTCTTCAGCATCCGGTGCTTTATTTACATCCGGATGAAGTTCACGTGCTTTTTTTCTAAAAGCACTTTTTATCTCTGCTGATGTTGCATCCTTGCTTACACCCAGTATCTCGTAATAATTAGCCATATTCCTCTCTATTCGCTTACGGCAACATTAACTAATGCCGGCCTTAAAACCTTATCCCCCAATTTATAACCCTTTTGCAATTCTGCAATAATAGTATTTTCCGGATATTCGCTCGTCGGAGTTTGCATTACTGCCTCATGAAAATTCGGGTCAAACTCTTTGTCTTTCGTGTCAATAACTTCCATACCCATTTTATTCAACACGTCATATATTTGTTTAAACACCAGATTGTAGCTGTCTTTAACTGTATTAACATCATCAATATTTTCAACAGATGCCTTTGCTCTGTCGATATTATCCAGTGCTTCTATCATTTTTTTCAAAGCCTCTTCCGCACCGTATTTTAGAAGAGCTTCTCTTTCTTGCATTTGTCTTTTTCTATAGTTGTCAAAATCTGCAGCAAGTCTTATATATTGATTGTTTATTTTATCAATTTCTTCTTTCAAAGCTGTTATTGCATCTTCACAATCATTTTCGTCTTTTTTATCCGGCTCAACTTCTGTTTTATCTGAAGCAAAAGGATTGTTTTCAGATTTAACTTCGTCTAACATTTCGTTTTCTTTATTTTCATTCCCCATAATAAAGCCTTCTTTTATTACCAAATACAATACTTAAATTATAAATTATCAAAGCATTTACTCAAGGATTTTTAATTATTTCTTAACTTTTCATAAATTATGACGCTTTAGAGCTATTAATCGTTGCAAATGTTAAGAAATGTAATGAAATAAATAAAAACTGAATTTCGAACTTTGAAATTGTTTTTATATATGTACGAGGTATATAAAAAATATACAACAAGAGAATAATTTGAAGAAGGAGTAAATTATGAACGTATCAGCAATTGGAAATCTATTCGCACAACGCCCGGAAACAGCAGGAACACTTGCACACAAACCGATAGAAACAGCAGGTTCTCTGGCATTCGGCGGAGCAGAAACAGCAGGCTCACTGGCAAACAATGCAGGCGGTTCATTCTGCGCAATGGCATAAGCAAAGTTTTCAAAACAGAGAAAAGCGACGACTACTAAACAACCGGGGTGGAAATGAATGAAATAAAAATAGCAAACTACACACTACTAGGTGTACTGCTTTTAATTATGGCATCATTTTGTATATCAATGAGTACATTATCAAAAACAAACAGTTATGGTGATTATCCATCAATAATATCAGGCTACAATAGATAGTAAGCAAAAGAAATAAAGAGAAAAATAAAAGAAGCACTTTAAAAAGTGCTTCTTTTTATTAATTATTTGATTCATGCATAGCTTTGTAACAATCTTTGCAGTACACTTCTTTTCCCAAAATAGGTTTAAAGGGAACTTTGGTCTGTGCGCCGCACTTTGAACAAACAACATCATAAAGTTTTTTTCTATTGTTCTGACGTCTTTTTTTCCTGCATTCAGGGCAGCGTTTTGGCTTATTTACCAATCCTTTTTCAGCGTAAAATTCCTGCTCACCTGCAGTAAAAATAAACTCTGCTCCACAGTCCTCGCAGATGAGTTTTTCGTCTTGATACATTTTTCGTCTCCTTGTTTAAAATTGGTAAATAAATACCCGTCACATATAGAACTATATCTTATAACTTTTTTTTGAAATAATCAAGAAGAAACCCCTTTATTTTAAGAATAAAGGGGGCATATTTCATTTCACACACGCGAGGAATTTAACTATTTATCAACCAAGGTTTGGTTCAGCCATTATGCTTATTATGCATATTTAGGAGCTGTTCGTTCTATATTCTTGCTTTCCTGTTCTTCAATTTTCTGAAGTTCGGTATCTGCAGCCTTGAGTTGAGTTTCTATCATCAATTTCTGATTAGTAATTTCTGTTTCAAGTTTTTTGACTTTTGCTGCCTCAGCCTTGCCTGCTGCATCAAGAGCCTGTTTGAAGAATGCGTTAAATACAAAGAATTGGTTAGCGTAGATTGATTGAGGATTTGTAGGGTCAACGGCCATACCATACTGACCGCCAGAAGCAGCATTCATATTCAACAAGTTAGCATTGTACATCTGAGATGAACGAGATGCTTGAAATAATGCTTTCGGAACACTATTGTTAAAGAAATTCAAGTTAGCCCCGAAAATGCTTGCCGGTGAACTCATAAACTCACCGGGACTAATAATCCCATCAGCTACGTTACCCGCATATACAGATAAATCTTGCAATCTTTGAGATAACTCCATCAATCTGTATTGAAGGTTGTTGATCCTTTGAGTCAATTGTAGCTTTCGCATTGTGAAAATTGCGTACACTGTTTTAATCTCCTACCATAACCAAACTTTATTTTAACCTTACACTTATATAAAAACATTTTGAAAACAAAAATTGCCTAAACTGATTTATATTTCCGAAATCCGGACAAAATGGCTAAAACACTTGTAAATATTGAGTTTCGAAAGAAAAGTATCAATTTGAATATATAAAATATAGATAAAAATTAGATACCTGATAAATATCAAGTATCTAAAAATTAAATACAAAAAATTTTTAAAATATTAAGATATATTAAGAAACTCTGGTAATTACCTTGTCAATCAAGCCGTATTCAACAGCTTCCTGCGCTGACATATAATAATCACGCTCTGTATCTTTTTTAATTTTTTCTATTGGCTGAGAACAATTTGAAGCAAGAATGCCATTTAGCATATTTTTCATTCTTAAAATTTCTTTTGCTTCAATTTCAATATCAGTAGCCTGTCCCTGCGCACCTCCTAACGGCTGGTGAATCATAATTCTGGAGCTGGGTAAAGAGAGTCTTTTTCCTTTAGTCCCGGATGACAGAAGGAAAGAACCCATACTTGCAGCTTCTCCAATACAAATTGTGCTTACATCAGCTCTTATGTGCTGCATAGTATCATAAATTGCAAGCCCCGCAGTAATAACACCGCCCGGACTGTTAATGTAAAGCATGATATCCTTTTCAGGATTTTCCGAGTCTAACAGCAGCAACTCTGCAACAATTACGTTAGCCATTTCATCATCTATTTCTTCACCGAGAAAAATTATTCTTTCTCTTAACAATCGTGAAAAAATATCAAAAGACTTTTCGCCTCTGGATGAAGACTCTATAACCATTGGCACATAACTCAAAACCTTTGAATAATCAAAATCCGACATTAACTCTCCTTTACAAATATGTGTCAATTATACGAACTAAACAGATATTTTTCAAGCTACCAGGGATATTTTTTGCCAATAGACCAGGAATTTGAATAAATCAAAGCACAACAATATAAAGCTATATTAGACGTATGGTTGCAGCCATAATTAGAATCTGTCAGTAGTGTATTTTTATCTGTATTAACCTTGTAAGGAGCAAAAGGAATTGAAGTAGAGTTTACAAGCTCAAATGCAAACAAATCACGACCGAACATATTCGGTTTCTTTTCCCCATTCACATCAACATAAAAAATTGCACAAGTAGAATTTTGTTTCTTACAAGATTTAACTGTTTCTACAGCAAAAGATATCCCATTATTCATTTTAACTGATGGTAAAGATGACAAATTGACTTTTGTAGGTCTTTTACCGAGAGTCATGTAGTTTACTTTCGGCATACAGTCACCATTAGCAGCCACACAATTTTTTGAAACTCTTAAATAATTGACTATATAATTGTTAATTACGTTTGCATTGCGGTATCCGGCATGCCACCCCCAGTCACCAGGAGGGCCGTTAGAATTCATAGAAAATTGCAAAGTTTGTGCCATATCAGCGTAGAACATTTTTAAGCGTATTGCATTGTTTTTCTTTTCTCTTTCTTGCAAAAAGATAAAAAAGATAAATAAAATCACAATAACCAACACAGCTATTGCACCGACAGCGCGCAATTTTCTTCTTTGTATTTCATCCATATCACTATAATATCATATTTTCAAAAAAAACATACTATTTAATATAAAAATTATATAAAAACAGCAAAAGTCCATACAAAAGTACGGCACAATAACAACTTTAGATATAGAAGTAGAGTAGGAGTCTAAATTTAAGGGGGGCCGTCACCGGCGGTATATATATTTATTTCCTACACAGGCAAAGATACACAAACAGGCAGTGGAGATTTGTTATCCAAAGCTGCTACTATTACATTTAAAGATT
>CALVBT010000010.1 GCA_944325885.1 Candidatus Gastranaerophilales bacterium
ATATGCTACT
Organism: Candidatus Gastranaerophilales bacterium; assembly: GCA_944325885.1. Lineage (GTDB taxonomy): Bacteria > Cyanobacteriota > Vampirovibrionia > Gastranaerophilales > Gastranaerophilaceae > Limenecus. Next base: position 11 of record CALVBT010000010.1, read on the forward strand.
TTCTGTTTGAACGACGCAGCAGGTCGATTTTTAATAATTATCTGTAGCAATTTTCAGGTTGAAAAATTAAATTTCACTGCATCAATAAAGAGGTGTAAGATGTTTGCTTCGGAGTGACTACGAAGTCGGAACGAAGAAGTAAATATCTTATACCTCTTATTTTGTATTATACTTTCTGTTTGAACATCGCAGCAGGTCTGATTTTAATAATTATCTGTATTAAAACAAACACATCAAAATCAAAACAAAAAATCTACATAATAAACATTATCAACTCTACGCTATCAAATCACGCATATCTTTAACAGCTTTTTCCAACCCGTCAAAAACAGCTCTGGCTATTATATTATGCCCGATATTGAGTTCAATAAGCTCCGGTATCTCTTTCATCCTGTGAACATTCTCATAAGTCAAACCATGACCTGCATTGACCTTAAGCCCCAGCTTGCTGGCCAGAGCAGCAGCCTCTTTCAGATTATTTAATTCAATTTCTTCTTCTGCCGTGCCAAAAGCCTCGGAATACTTGCCGGTATGGAGTTCAATAAACTGCGCACCTGTTTTTGCAGCAGCCTCGACCTGTGCTTTGTCAGCATCAATAAACAGGCTCACAACAATACCGGCCCTGACTAGAGGAGTAACAAAATCTTTTACAAACTCCACTCTTGAAGCCACTTCCAACCCGCCTTCAGTAGTAACTTCCTGTCTTTTTTCAGGTACAAGACAAACATTCTCCGGCAAAACATCAAGAGCTATTTTTTGCATTTCATCAGTCAATGCCATTTCCAGATTCAGCCTTGTTTTTAATATTTTTTTCAACTCTGATACATCATTGTCACGTGTGTGGCGTCTGTCTTCTCTAAGATGCACTGTGATTCCGTCAGCACCTGCCTTTTCGCAAATCAAAGCAGCCTGAATAAGATTCGGCTCCAGTCCGCCTCTTGCATTTCTCAATGTAGCTATATGATCAATATTTACACCTAAAAGCATTTTATTTACCTCGTTTATTTATTATTTTTTAAATATTCCCAGTATTTTACCTGTGCAAGAAATTTATAAAATCCTCTGAAAACACACATTATAAAACCGTGGGTGCCGTCTTTGTATCCTTTTTTTATTATCAATTTTTCAAAAGTGAGCCATATCATCTGGAAAAACGCATAAGGGATGTTGACCTTTTTCCCTTTCGCCAGCATCTTTTCGACCTCACAGTCTGTGTATTTATTGATAATATTTATAAAATCACTGACCCTGTTAGAAGTATAATGAACAATGGCAAGCTCTTTTCTTTCTTTTGGAATAGTATAAATCTCACCGTTGATAACAGGATGAGAATGAACTGTCGGCGGCCAGTCCATACAATCTTTTTTGCCGAATCTGATAATATAATCAGGATATTCCATTTCCAAAAACTTGCCCCAGTAGATATTTTTTCTTGGAAGTTTCAGTCCTTTATAATTTCCGGGGTTTTTAACAAATTCTTTTAAATACTGAACAAGCTCGGGTGTCACATGTTCATCAGAATCCACAACAAACACCCAGTCATTTGAGGCACTTTGTATTGCAAAATTTCTTGCAGGTTCTGCAAAACCGCATCTTTCATACATAACCACTTTACAGCCGTATTCATGGGCTATTTCAACGGTTTTGTCATCAGAGTACATATCACAGATAACAATTTCATCAAAGTCTTTTAGTTTGTCCAGACAGCTTCTGATAATTTTTTCTGTGTTAAACGTATTTATAACAACTGAAATACCTTCACTCATTAAAACTCCACCTCTTCTTATATCTTTAAATTGTAATTTATATTATAATCTAAAGAAAAATATTAGAACATTTGTATTAAGAATGGTGAATTTATGACAAAAGATGTGTCGATAATCCTTGTAAACTACAAAACAAAAGACCTGACAAAACAGTGCATTGAGTCAATTTATGAAAAAACACAGAATCTGAATTTTGATATTTATGTAGTGGACAATGCCTCTGACGACGGCGTAGAAGAAATGCTGAAAGAAAATTTTCCGCAAGTGAATTTTATCCAAACCGGTGAGAATAAAGGTTTCGGCGCAGGGAACAATGCGGCATTGAGAGTTACTGATTCAAGGTATGTGTTCCTTTTAAATACAGACACTATCCTCATAAACAATGCCATTAAAATACTCTATGACTTTATGGAAAACAACAAAAACCTCGGTGCCTGCGGCGGAAACCTGTATGATGAAGAGGGCAACAATATCCATTCTTACGGAGTTTTCAACAGTTTAAAAGACCTGTTTTTAAAGACTTTTTTGCTGCGATACTTTTTCCCGAAAAATGAAAAAAGGCTCAAAGACAAAGGGCTTAATAAAAATAATGAAACAAAAAGCGTTGATTACATAACAGGGGCGGACGTGATGATAAGAAAAGAAGCCCTCGACAAAGCCGGAATATTTGACGAAAGATTTTTTATGTACGCAGAAGAAGCAGAACTCCAGTTCAGAATAAAAAAAGCCGGCTATGAAATTTTTATTAATCCGGAAGCTAAAATAATACATCTTCACAACAAATCACCGAAAAAAAGAGAAAGAATGTATTTTGAATTTTTAAAAAGCAAATACCTGTTCTTCCGCCTATGCTACGGTACAAAAGAAAATTTGTGGATAATAAAAACGCTTTTATACATAAGCTGCTTTGGCAAAATATTTGCACACAGAAAAGCAATTTGCGAATTGTACAAATTTATGGCACAAGACAGAATAGAGGCAAAAAATGATTAATGCACTGGCTGTATTTCTGGGCGGCGGAATAGGTGCAATGAGCAGATATGCAGTGACAAAACTTTCTGTCAAAATCCTCGGAAAGGCAATATTCGGCACATTGATTTCCAATATACTCGGATGTTTTTTAATAGGGTGTATACTGGGCTATACACTGCAAAAGGCAGAAGCCGTTCCTGCAGAGCTAAAACTGTTCCTGACTGTAGGATTTTTAGGCGGGCTTACGACTTTCAGCACTTTTAGCAATGAGTCTTTCTGCCTTTTAAAAGACGGAAAACTCCTCTACGGCGCATTGTATATGACAGGCAGCCTTACAATAGGCGTTTTTTCAACATTTATCGGCTACACAATCACAAAACATTTCATCCAAGTGTAACAATTTATACAAACTTTTATTGTATGTAATATAAACACCGGTGCGTTGTGCTATATTAAAAGAAATTGAAACACGGGGAGAAATCTTTATGCAAATAAGAAACATCGGAGCCATCGGAAATTCTTATTCAACTGCATCAAAAAATAAAAAGAACCAATCTTTCAAAGCAGATGTACGTATTACACAGAGATGTTTTGCAGACTCTTCTGCTACAAAAGAACAGCAAAGACAAACAAATGCACTTATGGAAAAATGTAAAACAGCACTAAAACCGCTTGCTCCAGACAATATGATTATATTGGTCACACCGATAATCGTAGAACGTATGTTCAAAAAAGATGCTGTAGACGTACAAATTTCAACAATATTTAAAAATCCGAATCAGGCAATCTATGACACTCTTAACTACCATAAAAACAATAACATACATGATAAAAGAACAGAACAGCTGGAAAAACATCCTGCAAGAGAGATTGATAACCTGAAAAATGTGATATTTGCAGAAAGTACACACAAATTTTTCAAAGGAAAAATACCTGATGTAACAACTCTGGATAGAATAGTCGCCGTTGCGAAAAGAGCAGTAAATGTCGCAATGCTATACAATAGCAATGGGCTTGTTGACCGTGGAGAATATGTAAATATTGTTGACAATTCCGATGATTCATTCTTTTCCTGGCCGAGTTACAACCCCAACGTAGGCCCGCCGATTTAACAACAAGATATTACAATTAATTAATAATTAAACCATGCCCTAGCAAAAAAATTTTTGTTGGGGCTTTTTAATAACATGCACAACGGAAGAGCAAAATGCCTGTTATTGTAAAACCCAAAGTCGAAAATTTTATCTCTGAATTTATCGGCAAACGTATAAATTCTCCGGAACAAAGACTGATTCAAGGTGCTACGGCACTGGCGATGCAGCCTTTTATTGACTTTCAAAATAAAAAAGCTGATGAAGAAACACGTGCAGTTTCTGTAGCAAGAACTATAGGCAAAATCATTGCAGGCACAGCCGTTGGTGTCGGAGTGAGATATGGAGCTATTTATATTGCAAAGAATTTTTCCCGCTATACTTTAAAAGAAGGCGAAAAATTCCTCACGGAAATAAAAAGAAAGAGCAAAAAAGATATTCTTCTTCCCCAATTTGACTGCACAAAAATTAAAATAACAAAAGAGGAGTTTGAAACAAAACACGCAAATGCAACAAAAACAATAGGCACTCTCCTTGCTACAGGCGCAATGGTGTTTACTAACTTTTTGATAGATGCACCGCTTACTGCAATAATTACGGACTTTTTAACAGGCAAAATAAGCAAACACATTGATGAAAAAGAAAATATTAAGGAGGTAAAAGATGCCAAGCCTTAATATTTTACAAAAAATGACAAATTTTGCCTGGGGACAATACTCTGACGACGTGGGCAAAGCTCTCATACATCTTGGCGCAGCAGGATGGTTTTTATCTGCGGCTGCACAGCTGTTTATGATAGCAAACAACAAAAATATTGATAAAAAAGAAAAAAAATTCCTTATCCCTCAGGAAATCTCTGACGGTATCATAAACGTTGTGCTATATTACACTATCTGCCAGCAAATAAAATCCGCAGGCGAAAAACTGCTCGAAACAGGCAGAATAATGACACAAAATACTCATAATGTATTAATGAATATGTCTATAAACGAAATGTGTAATTCCAGAGATTTTATAAAGACACTCGCTGAAAAATTCCGTTTCCTCGAGCTTGTTGTTTCGCCAAATCCTAAGAAAAAATTAAAAAAGCAGAATCTCACAGACTTTTTCAACGGTGCAATAAAAATTTTAAAAGAAGAAAATGTGCCGGAGGCTATTAAAAAAAATGATTTAATAAAACGTGTATTCGAAAAATACAACACTCCGGAGCTAAAAAGCAAACAGATAGAAATCCTTGAAACCGCACAAAAAAGCTTTAACAAATACAAAAACGGTGTAGGTGTAATTACCGCTGTAAGCGCATCTGTTCTGGCATGCAATTTGATTACGCCTATTGCAAGAAATATAACAGCAAACTACTTCCAAAAAAATTCCATAAGAAAAGACAACCTCAAGCAGCCGCAAAAACAGCTCCCTGTATCCGAGCCTGTATACAGTCAGCCGGTTTCTGCAGTGTTTAACGGGTTTAGAATTTAATATCCTTCAAAAAAGCAACGACAGTGCCTTTTGAAGCAGGCTGTTTTTTATCCGCATCAAACAAATAGCATTTTCCGACTCCGGCATTGATAGCAGCCTCGACATCTCTTTCTTTATCACCTACAGCAACAGAATTTTTCATATCAATATTGTATCTGGACTGAGCTTTCAAAAACATGCCTGCATTCGGCTTTCTGTCAGGATGTTTTTCATCAAGATGAGGACAGCAATAAAACTCTGTAATATCAACACCGTTGTTTTTAAACTGCTGTTTCATATATTCGTTGAAGTTATTCATCTGCTCTACAGAATAATAGCCCCTTGCAACACCGGATTGGTTTGTAATCACGATAATTTTGTAACCGTTATTTTGAGCATTGCGGCAGAGTTCAAAAATTCCGTCAATAAACTCAAGTTTTTCCGGCTCAAAAGTGTAGCCGAAATCGACATTGATTGTACCGTCCCTGTCCAAAAAGAGTGCTTTTGTTTTAGGAGCCAGTTCTTTTTCTATAAAACCGCAAATAATATGGCCTATTGCAATATGCATTTCTTGAATATTATTTGTAACCTCAGACGGAACATTGATAGCAAAGTCAGCCTGCTGTTTCATTTTTCCGCCGTTTTCGCCGGTCATTGCAACGGTTTTTATACCCATTTTTTTTGCAAGCTGCATAGCAAGAAGAACATTTTTGCTGTTTCCGCTTGTAGAAAGCCCTATCAGCACATCGCCTTTTTTGCCGAGGCCTTCCACCTGCCTTTCAAAAATTGTGTCATAGCCAAAATCATTGCCCACAGCTGTTAATATAGATGTATCAGTGGTGAGCGCAATAGAATTTAGCGCAGGTCTGTTCATCTTATATCGTCCGACAAGCTCAGCTGCTAAATGCTGAGAATCTGCTGCAGAGCCGCCATTGCCGCAGAACATGATTTTGTTTCCGTTTTTCAAAGCGTCAATACATACTTTGCACACCTGTTCTATAACCGGTGTAAGTGTTTTTACTTTGTTAAAATTTTCGCTAATTGTATCAAAACTCTTGTTAATTTCTTCAAACATTTAATGCTCCGTTTGTTTTCATTTCATCCAATTTTGTTAAAACAGCAGAGGTCGAATAATCCTCTATCCTCTCCAGTTCAACTGCTCTGCCGCCATAAGAAAGCACATACTTTGCTTCCGGCCAGTTATCAATTTTTAACCCCTCTTTTGCAATAACATCAGGTTTTAGTGCTTTGACCAGCTCCAGTGCTGTGTCTTCATCAAACATTACAACATAGTCAACAAACTCAAGAGATGCAACCACGTAGGCTCTTGTCTTTTCATCCTGCAAAGGGAACTGCTCGCCTTTTATACGTTTTACGGAGCTGTCAGAATTCAGCCCGACAAAAAGGCAGTCGCATTCTTTTTTTGCAGCAGCAAAAGAGTGAATATGCCCGAGATGAAGAACATCAAAACATCCGTTTGTAAAACCTATAATTTTGTTTTGAAATTTTAAATCTTTTATTATTTCAACAGCTTCTTCTTTAGAAATTATTTTGGAGGCCTGAGCAAGTGTTTTGTCAGAAGAGTGGTTAATTACTGCACTTTTCAATTCCATTGGCGAAACACAGGCCGTGCCGAGTTTTCCGACAACAATTCCTGACGCCAGATTTGCAAGTTTCATAGCGTCTTCTATTTTTAACCCTGCAGCTATTGATGCACCAAGAACAGCCAGCGAAGTATCACCAGCACCTGACACATCAAAAACTTCTTTTGCTTCTGCCGGAATATGCACAGGTTCTTTTTCAAAATCTGAAGAAACAAAAATCATACCGTCTTTGCTCAATGTTATCAACAGATTGTTGATAGAATATTTTTTCATAATATCAAGAGCCTCGGATTTTATTTTTTGTTTAAAATCCTTTGCAGAGGTATCGAACTTTTTGCCGGAAACCAGTTCAAACTCTTTCAAGTTCGGTTTGACCATATCAGCACCTGAATATTTTGAAAAATCTCTTTCTTTTGGGTCAACAAGAACTTTTTTGCCGTACTTTTTGCAGACATCGATTATCATCTTTGTCGATTCCAGAGTCAAAAGACCTTTTTTGTAATCAGAAACAAGAACAATATCCGCTTTTTGGATAACAGCTTCTATTTTTTTACGAAGTTCCTGCAGCAGGTTTTCATCCATTTGCAAGAAAGTTTCTTTATCCGCACGGATAAGGTGATTGTTGTTTGCTATCATCCTTATTTTTGTAGTGGTAGGAAAGCCCTGCGGTTTTATAAAAGAATAGTCGCAGCCTGTTTGTTTCAAAAAATGCTCCAGCATAACAGAAGAATCATCACTGCCCGCTGCACCTATATAAAAAGTTTTTACTCCGAGTGAAGAAAGGTTCGCAATGACGTTGCCAGTGCCGCCGAGCATTGATTTTTCTTTTGTAATTTTAAAAATCGGAACAGGTGCCTCGGGGGAGATTCTTTCTACCTCGCCGTAAAGGAATTTGTCGAGCATAATATCGCCGATACAAAGGATTTTCAGATTTTTAAAATTGTTCACTATTTGTGCTGATAACATTGAAATCACCCGTTTTTTAAAATTTTATAATAATATCATAATTAAAACCTGAGGTTATGTAAAATAATTAAAAAATAGACAGTAGAATATTGTTTTTCTTTTAAATTTTAATTAGAATTTGAATATAAAATTATGGAGAAAAATTATGAAAAAAGTCTTTAAACTTGCATTGCTATTAGTTTTTGGTTTGTTTTGTATAAGTGCGATAGAAGGAGGCACATCAAATTTTGCAATGGCAGAAGAAGGACAAAAGTATTATAAAACAGTGCGTGCAGAGCATATTCTTGTTGATACGGAAGATGAGGCATGGGCTTTAAAATCACGTATTACAGAGGGAGAAAGCTTTGAAGAACTGGCAAAACAGTATTCAAAATGCCCGTCTAAAGAAAAAGGCGGGGATTTGGGATATTTTGTAAGAGGACAAATGGTGCCGGAGTTTGAGGCAGCAGCTTTTGAAACACCGATAGGCGGCGTGTCTGACCCTGTAAAGACAAGATACGGATGGCATTTGATAAAAGTTACAAGAAAAATGTAAGCAAAGACTACTTTGGAGAATATCTCTTGACGGGGATATTTGTTGTTGATAAACTTTAGATACTAAAATTGAGCCTTGAAAATTGAATAAAGACGAATATCAAGACACGGAATGATTTTGAAACCGAGGAGAAATGACTAAATGTCATTTCGAGTGAGAGGTAGCACCGTAGGTGCGCTACGGATAAAAATCAAAATCGGGATGTAGCAAGGACTCCGTGCAAAACGATTGAGTATCGTTTTGAATGGAGGTAGGCTTAGTCAAAAGCGTAGCTTTTGCGTGCCGTATAAAAATTAAAAACCAAGCTGCCCTCGACAACTCAAATAACAAAATCAAAATCGGGATGTAGCAAGGACTCCGTGCAAAACGATTGAGTATCGTTTTGAATGGAGGCAGGCTTAGTCAAAAGCGTAGCTTTTGCGTGCCGTATAAAAATTAAAAACCAAGCTGCTCTCGACAACTCAAACAACAGAATCAAAATCGGGATGTAGCGCAGCTTGGTAGCGCACCTCGCTTGGGACGAGGGGGTCGCAGGTTCGAATCCTGTCATCCCGACCACTAAATTTTGTAGAACCTGCCGTTGAAGGCAGGACTGACAATTAAATTTGCGGAAGTAACTCAATGCTTTGAGAGCAGCGCTCTCTGGTACAGATTACTACCTGCCTGTTGAAGGCAGGACTGACAATTAAATTTGCGGAAGTAACTCAATGGTAGAGTACCTGCCTTCCAAGCAGGCTGCTGCGGGTTCGAGTCCCGTCTTCCGCTCCATTGAACATTAAAAAGCGAATAGATGCAAAGACTCTCACCACGTATTTCTAAGCAAACAAAGTTTGCAAGAACTACGGTTTACGTGTTCGATTTGCTAAAGCAAATCGCCAGCACCCGTCATTCTACGAAATCAAAGATTTCTTGAATGTCGTGCGAGTCCCGTCTTCCGCTCCATTGAACATTAAAAACCCTTTTATGGCGGCATGGCCAAGTGGTAAGGCAGAGGCCTGCAAAGCCTTTATCCCCAGTTCGAATCTGGGTGCCGCCTTTTTTAATTTTTAGGGGAGAAAATTAATAGTTTTAGTTAATTTGTTCATCAACGTGCTTTTGTAATGCTTGAACAAATTGTTGATATTCTTCTTTTTTCATCTTGTCGAGAACTTCCATACCGCCATAAGCATTGGACGGTCTTTTTAAGTTGCCGTTAGAATCCAGCTCATAGTCAAATTGTATACTATGCATTTTGACATCAGGAGTATTGAAAGCAACTTTTTTAAACTTTCCGTTGTCATCTACCTGAACAAGCAAGTTGGCTTGTGTTTTTCCGTAGGGAAAATCATTTTCCTTTTTGGTAATAACAAGCCCTGATGGTTTTGTTGGTGAAGAGCTGTAAGATTTTTGGAAGAAAAGCTTGCTGTCTTTGTTCAACATATCTGCCCAGTAGTTTATACCGGCTTTTCCGTTTTCTGTATACAACTCGACTGGAACAGAATCTATGTGCTTCTGTTTGTAGCGCATTGTGTCAAAATAGTTCATCCCTTCGGGTTCCAGTATTTTGTTTATTTCTGCAGCAGTAGTTTTTGAATCTCTTACCTTTTTAGTATCTGAGCCAGAATGTACTGCGGATTGAGAATCAGAAGAAGATGGCAGATAAATAACATTGTTTATCTCAAGATTATTCGCCTTTTCAAGAGTGTCAAAACTGTTCAGTTTTGCAATCTGGTACATCATATCTTGAATTTCTGAATTTTTAACATCCTTTTTATTAAGCTTTTCTCTGGCAATAGACCAGAGATTGTCACCCTTTTGAATGGTATATGTTACCTTGTTTTGTGTATCCGGTTTTGCTTCTGCATACTGTTTTTTATAATAAGCCTGAGATTGTGTATCAATAGAACTGCCCAAAATATCCTCCTAAAAATTCCTTGTGATATTAATATAAAAACAATTTGTTAAAAAAAATTGCCTGAGAAAAATTTTATGTTAGAATAATTTTTATAAACGGCGGTGGCACTCTGCCGAGCAACGATTAAGTATCGTTGCGAGAGGGGTAGCGCATCCGTTAAAAATTTGAAAAATGGGCGGTTGGCGCAGTTGACTCTGCCGAACAAAAGCTGCCGGTGGCAGGTTTTGTGAGAGGTAGCATCACATTTTGACAATTTAATAAATAAAATGGGCGGTTGGCGCAGTTGGTAGCGCATCACATTGACATTGTGGGGGTCGCTGGTTCGAGTCCAGTATCGCCCACCATTTTAAAAGACTCCTTCGGGAGTTTTTTTGTTGTGGACTCTCACGATGAAGATTTTCTGTCGGAAAATCTTCACTGGTTCTACTCTTCGAGCATCCTGATTCGTACGGCTCGTGTCGCTCGCCTACGACTCAAGCGAGTCCAGTATCGCCCACCATTTTAAAGACTCCTTCGGGAGTTTTTTTGTTGTGGACTCTCACGATGAAGATTTTGGGCAATATTTTTATTATATTAATAAAATTTGTGAATAAAAAATAATTGTTTATTTAGCCATCTTTACTCTATTTTGAACATAAGTTAACATGGCGATAAAATTTTTTGCCAATACCAAATATTTGTTATATTCTGAACTTTCTTTATCAACTTCAAAGGGTAAAAAAGAAACTGAAATCAATGGTGATTCTATATCATTTATTAAAATATTGACTATTATACTTTTTGCATTTTCAATGATTTTTCTATCACCCGCAACAGTACCAACAACAGCACCCGTAACACCAAAACACAAAGCACCAACCGTTGATATTAGACCTCTACCTTGTAATCTAGAATTATTATCAATGCATAATTCAAAATCAAGGATATCTTTGTATTGCAATATTTTTGTATTCGGTACTCCAAAAGTATTATCATAAAAAAATAATATTTTATAATTTTTGTCATCAAAAAATATAAATGAGTCACTATCAATTTCTATACGCTTTGATACAAAAAAAGAATTTTCTTTTAGAATTTCATTTAAACGCTCATCCTGTGTTGTTGCAAACGAATCTATATCACACAATAATATAATGAAGAAATCACGAATAGCTATTAGTGTAGGAATGCCGGTCCAAAAAAACAATAAATGAATTATAGCATCGTCTTTTCTTAAATAAAATCTATGACCACCACACCAACCCAAAAACATACATAAAAATAGAGCCAATTTTTTATTCTTCTTTGATTTTGTAAGACAGAATAAATCAATTATTGGAATAAATAAACTAAAGTACAAAAATAGTATACTATCAAAACTTGTTATAGGTGGTTCCCAAACTAAACAAAAACCAAATAAAAATAAATAAATATTTACTGCAAGCTTAAATGTATTTTTTTCTGTAAGATGTGGTCCAGTACATAATCTTACACTTGACAAAACAAGAGCCAATAAATAATCTACAAATGTTTCTGTTCTGGAATAATACAAATATATACTTATACATAGAACAACTAGTACTAAAATACTGTTGAGAAGACATTGTTTGTTATTTATTTCTTGAATTATCATACATTTTAACCTCTTAAACTAGTTGAGTGGAAGTTCATCGTGTTGCTTGTCTAATTTCACAGCCAAAACCCTCTCATTTTTGGCTTGGGTAAAAATTTTAGGCACTTCACGGACAAAAATACACATTCTCTCCTATCTGAGTTTTACTATATATTTTGTATTGCCAATGAATATTTCTAAATTCATAGAATTTTTTGTGTTTACAAAATCTCTTGGTAATTCTGCAACTAAATAAACATCTTGACTTTGCAACGGCATTAAGCTGATATTTGATGAAAAATCTGTTTTATCTTTTGTTGTTTTTATTGAAAAACAATCAAATTCATACTTATCCGCATATATAACTTTTGCTTTAACTAAATCATTAAAATTGGCTTTTTTCTTATATAAGCTTTTTGTATTCAAACTTACATAAACAAGCCTATTATTCTCATCTTTTGGAGAGTAATAACGAGTTTCACTGTACTGCTCTCCCCAATAATCGTGAAAAACTTTGACTACGGGTGCAGAAATTTTTTGTGCAATATTCTTGTCTTTGATAGTAAATTCCAAATTATTGTCATTTACAACTTTTTGATGCATTTTGATAACTTTAGGGAAATTGTACATAATTTTTTGTACCAGTGTTTCTTTGTTCGGATAAGGTAAAGACATCTTTATCTGTACAACAAATACTGCGATAACAAGTAATACCAAAAAATATAGAGAGAGTATAACTCTTCCAAAAATCGGTTTTTTCTTCATATAAATATATCTCCTATTCTTATATTTTGTTGCCTTTTGAATCTAACGTATATTCTTGTCCGTTTACTTTGACAAAATATTGTGTTTTTCCGTCTTCTGTTCTGATTCTGCCGATTGAATCATATTTTTGTCCGTTGATTATACGACCGGTTTTGTCAATCAAAGCAAATTGACCTTTGTGCAGGGAAGAACGGTATGCCTGCCCTTTGCCTAAATAAACAGCTGCAATGCCGTCAATAAATGGTTCGGCAATCAGTTCTCCATCACCGCCTTCAAAACTGCCAAATTGAGGAGGTATTACATATTGTCCGCTTTCGTTGATATAACCCCAGCTATCACCATTATTTACTGCTGCCAAGCCGTCTGAAAATGGGTCTGCAATGGCAAACTTATAAGGAATTTTTAGTACACCGCTTTTGTCGATATATCCATATTTGTCCCCTTGAGTTACGGGAGCTAAATTTCCGGTAAAAGGACCTGCCCAATCCAAAACAGGCTTTATTATAAAATTGCCCTGTTTGTTAATATAGCCATATTTTTGATTTTTGTGGCTTCTGTACAAGGCTATCCCATTGTGGAAATTATAGTCATATGAATAACCTGAAAATAGAGCAACATCAGTTGGTATCGGTTCAATTACAACATTTCCCTGCTCGTCAAAATATCCGATTTTCACACCGCCGTTCAAATCTTGTATGAAAAATGCACACATACCGTCAAAATACTCGCCAACATAGTCATATATTGCATCAACTATTTTTTCTCCGTATATGTTGATGAGTCCATATTTCCCGTTTTCTTCAAATACAGCTACGCCTTTGTTTGTAAAGACCAAAAGATTAGTGTTTTTCAAAATAATAGTTCCGTCAGGCGTTTTGTATGTGTATGTCATATCAGGATTCACAATTTTGATCATTTGTTTTTTTGTGTCCTGTTGTTTAGCATTTGGTTGGCTTATTTCATTTTTTAATCGGTTAATATCTGAAAGCACGTCTATACCGCTTCTGATGCCATTAAAAATACTGTTAATATCTGTTGCAAAACAGCTTGAAGTAATCAAAATGCAAACCAAAAAGCAGACAATCAAAATCTTTTTCATAACTATATTAGTCTCCAGTATCTATACCATATTGTGCATAAATAAACATTCTATCTTATTTTAAGCACATACCATATTTATGTAAATAGGTTTTTTAATGTATATAAAAAACTGCTTAATATAATATCTAAACATCATAGTGTCCGTAAGTAAGTAAACACGCTAACATATAACTAAGAGGTGCTATGAATATATCTGATGATTTTGCAAAAGATAATCCTATATTGACAACCAGTGTAGTCGCAGGCATGTTGGGGATAACTCCTGACAGATTAAGAATGTACGACACGACAAAACTTATCTGTGTACACAGAGTAGATACAGGACAGGTAAGAAAGCGTTTTTACAGCCAGTATGATGTAGAGTGGCTAAAAGGTATACGAAGACTATTAAAAGATCATAAAATGAGCGTTGCTCTTGTAAAATACCTGCTTAAAATGTTATATAAAAATCCAAAACTTCATTATCCTATAGATGAAGTAAGCGATATATTGAGAGAATTGGCTAAAAACCCAAACTTCAAGTCAGTGGTCGAAGGGTTTGATAAAGGACATAAGAAATAGTTTGAAACTAAATATTTAATTTTCTTAATATAACTCTTGAGAGCTATAAAGTTTTTTTCAACACAGCCGATTGTGTAAATGTTCATAAAATATGCGTTTACATAAAAAAGGAGTAAAACTATGAGTCTTTCAATCAATTCAGTATCCTCTTACAATAACGTATCAAGATACGAAAGAGAATCCCAGTACAGAAAAGCAGGCATTCCGGATGACATAATCGCACAGGGTGAAACAGCAATAGAAAATTATGCGTTTGAAAACAGTATCACATTGCCTGATTTTACAACACAGGACGAAGAATCTCTGTTTGATTTTGCAGATAATGAAGAAGTTGCTGAACAAAACCAGCCGCCAACAGATGCGGAAGCTAAAAAAATGGCATACAAAGGATAAATCCTCTTAATACAATATACGAGAAAAAGCCCTGTGGTGTGTAATCGCAGGGCTTTAAGTTGTATTACCAACCATGTCTCTCATATTTGAATTATTACATTTTTTAACAATTTTTTATATGACTCGAAAGGGTCATTTTAAAGATTTGGCAAAAATGGTATTATCATTGTGTCTGATATGTTTAAGTTTGCCAAATATTTCTTTATAGTATTTTTTGTAACGGCAGTATTGCCTCTTATCTTGATGTTTGCGTGGAACAATACGCAGATGGAAAAAATGCACGCTAGATTTGCGCAAAATGCCATTATTACGGGCGAAGCAAGATTGAAAAATGCGGTAAAAAACTATCTGACAGTGCAGGAAGGAGATATTTTTAACAGGCTGTATTTTATACAGTCGGACAAATATGATGAAGCTAATCTCAAAAAACTTTTAAAAGGCTATAATGTAGAAATTATTCAAAAAACAGTAAAACGTCCTGTTTCTTATTATGATGTCAAAGACAATGATTTATATTCTTTTACGCTTATACCTTTTGAAAAGACAAAAGCTCTAAAAATATCACATAATGTAAACAAGGATTTATTAAGACCAACAGGGCCATATGCCATTGCAGTCAGACTTGAAAAAGACAACAAATCAAAATATATGTTCGAAATAGAAGACCCGTTGTTTTTAAAACCACCAAATGACTCTTTAAAGACCAAATTTGTGAACAAATTTTTTACATATAAAGACGATTCTACCGGCTGTAGAACTATTGAAATAAAAAATTATAACAACGAAACAATCGCCAATATTTCATTGATACTAACAGCCAGACCATTTGGTGCAAAAGCAGACAGCATTATTATGAGTATATTTATTCTGCTTGTCGGAATAGTTTCGAGCTTTGTTATCGGATTTATTATAAAAAGGATATTTGTGCTGCCTGTAATGGCATTGTCAAAAGCAACAAGAGAAATAAAAAAGGGCAACTTCAGCTTCAGACTGGATGCGGACGGAAAATATGAAATAATAAAAAATATTTACCAGAGCTTTAATGATATGGCAGACAACCTCGACACAAAAGAAAAACTCAGGGAAAGTTTTATCTCCAACCTGACGCATGATTTGAGAACTCCTCTTGTTGCGCAGGAACAGTCATTGGAATTTATTTCCGCAAAGTTCAAAGAAATCGGTCTGAATAATGAATATGAACTGGCAAAAAGTCTGGCAAAAAACAACGAACACCTGCTCAAAATGGTAAATCTTATTTTAGAAACATACAAATTTGACCCGTCTAAACTAAAACTGGATATTACAAAAGTTGACCTGTATGATATTGTAGAAGACTGCAGAGAAAAGCTAAAACCGCTTATTGAAGAAAAAAACATCAATTTCATAAACGATATTTACAAAGGCGGACTGCTGATTGATGCGGATTTGCTCCAGCTGACAAGAGTCTTTATGAATTTGATATCAAATTCAATAGACAACACAAAACAAAACGATTTTATCAAAATAAGTGCAAAATTTATTGACGAATATGTGCTTATTACCATAGAGGATAACGGCAACGGTATTGCAAAAGAGGATTTAAAAGTCATCTTTGAAAGATACTACTCCGGCAAAAGTTTGGAAAGAAAACTAGGTTCAGGTTTCGGCCTGAGCGTTTGCCAGAAAATCATCGAACTGCACAACGGTACTATCACTGTAGAAAGTGAACTAAATAAATATACAAAATTCACTATAAAATTGCCGCTAAACAACAAAAAAAGTGAGAAATAACAATGGACATACTACTTGTCGAAGACTATCAACACACAAGAAAAACTATTGCATACGGTTTGAACAGCAGACTGCCGGAGAGCAATATTTACGAAGCTGACAACGGACTGGCTGCATTAAATTTTGTCAAGGCAGGCAACAGTCCGGATGTTATACTTATGGACATATCCATGCCTGTGATGAACGGAATAGACGCGGCAAAAGCAATAAAAGAAATATTACCTCAGACAAAAATAATTATGCTCACCTCTTTTAATGAAGAAGATAAGGTGCTAAATTCTTTCAATGCGGGAGCAAACGCCTACTGCTTAAAGAACATAAAGATTGATGAGCTTGTGAATGTAATTGCGTCAGTTTTACACGGTGCAATATGGATAGACCCGTCCATTGCACAATTTATCCTGCATGTTCTAAACACAGAAAGCACAATTTCTGTAAAACAACCCCAGCCAGCAGAACAGTTTGACCTAACAGCAAGAGAAAAAGATATACTAAAACTGGTCGCTCTTGGCAAATCTAATAAAGATATAGAAGATGAGCTTGTTCTGTCTATACACACTGTCAAAAATCATTTGAAAAATATTTTACAAAAGCTTTCTGTAGAAGACAGAACACAGGCTGCTATCCTTGCCATAAAAGAAAACCTTGTTTAGGAAAACCTTGTTTAGGAATACTTTGTTTGAGGCGGCTTCGCTTGTAGAAGTGTATACGGAGTGCGAGTGACGCCAAGTCTAGCATTTTGCGGAAGTGACCCCATGTACTTGTTGCCTGTGCCGGACTTGTTTAACAAACGGACTTGCCAATTGCACAGGTTCAAAAAGTAGTCGGAGTCAGTTGACTATATGAAATATTTAGCAGATGTATAACCCAAATATGACTCCACGGGGTCATTCAAATACCATCAATAATTTATATAATAAAATTAGCTAATTACCATGAACCTGAAATCTGGACGGTTCCCTGAAAAAGGCTATTCTGCCCTGAGAATAGCCTTTTGTTTTTATTTAAATTTATTAGCTCTGCCAAAATATTTTCTAAAGCTTTACTTTATCTTTTTCAAAGAAGATATAAAGTTGAAGTTTTGAACATCGCCGTCAACTTTTGTCAAAAATACCTGACAGTCTTTTTCATCAGCTTCCAACGGCGGCAGCTGTGCCAGCTCGGCCGAGTAATACAGGCTGTCATTTCTGCTGCCGAGCGATACTCTGTTTGCCAGACTATTCAGAGATATATTTCTCAAAAATCCAGCAACACCTTTGTTTTTATTACTGAATTTTGTATATATTCTCAAAGATGCATCGCCGGTAAGCAGGTCATATCTGCCTATAATAAATGAACTCAACTGTGGCGCAGAGGATTTTATTAATATTTTTTCAACAACATTATTTTTTATCACAAGGTCGCCTTTGATTTTATCAAAATTGCCCTCGGGTATATTAACAAGGTCAATGAGAGTAGAAGGACTAATCATTGCCATAGGGTTTCTGAACAATGCAGCAAAATTCAATGCATACTGAACAAGTCCGACCTTTTGTATTGTACCGTGGCTTATGTTAAATTGGATTCTGCCGTTTAATGCCAGTGAGTCATCCGTATACAGCTCCATAAGCCCCATTGCCTTACCGGAAATTTCCTTTTTCAAAGCCAGCAGTGTTGTCGCTATCAAATCAGAATTTATATCCTTGACCCCGAGTCTGATAAAATATTTATGCTTTTTCAAATCACAGAATATTTTTAAGGTAGAAATACCTTCCGCAAAATCAAATTTGTTTGATTTAATCTGCAAAATACCCTTATCATCCAGAGTAAGGTTTGCATAAAGATTGCCGAACTTAATTTCCTTATAAAAGCCCTGTTCCAGATGGAAGATACATCTTTCTATAATAATAAGACCTGTATCAAAAGTATATGTGTCATCTGTTGATGTATCGTTTTCCGTATCTTTGTCAAAGTTTTTCTCCAGCTCTTCTTTAGAAGTATTGTTCTTAACAGCTGCTGTATTTTGCTGGTTCATTGCGTGCAAAATTCTATCCACATCGATTTTGTCAATAGAAAGATTTACATCCTTGACCACTATTGGCAGCAGCAATTCATTTTTCAATTTTCCGTTAAAGCTGTATTTTGACTTTTTAAATTTGCCTTCAGCATTCAGATAAATTGTATGTTTGTCAGCACTAAAGCTGCCTTTTCTTACAAACAAACGCTGAGAAGGAATAAGCACTTTTTCCATACCGAGTTTGCCTTCCAATCTCGGAGCTTTTTCTGAATTTATAAAGTACATATTGCCGTATATAGTTCCTTTTCTAAAGACTTTTTTGCCTATCAAAACATTCAAAAATTCACTGGGCAGAGGTTTTGGTATTTCAAAGCCCAAATCCTTAATCACACCGCCCTTGTCTATGTCAGAAACATTCCCGTGAACTGTCAATATGGGTTTTACCCCTTTGGAATTTTTATCCAGTACAGAGGCTATATAATAATTTATGTTTTTAATATTCAATATATTATTTTCAAAATGAAAATCTGCCTTTAGCGCACGGTCATAATTTACGGGGCTTAAAGACGCACCTTCAATCAAGATATCAGAGCCTTTGGCTATTTTGAACAGCCATGTTATATCTATTTTGTTATAAATGGATTTTACAAGCAGTTTTGTGCCGGAATCACCTGTCAAAGTAAGTTTGCAGCCGGCGAGTTTTGATATGTAATCCTGTGTAAGTTCATTTGTAGCAATACCCGTTATTTCAATATTTGTATCAACGGATTTTGTATAATCTTTTATTACACCGTTCAATTTTGCGGTATTGCGTTTATTTTTGCCGTAATAGCCGTTAAAATCCTTGAGCAAGATTTCTTTTTCATTAATTTCTATATTCCCGCTGTTAACGGTAACAGGGAGATTGGCAACAGGGACGATTTTTAAATATCCTTTGTTCAATTTAACATTCCCTTTGAGGGTTTTGTTAGTCATATTAATATCAAAATCAAAATTTCCGCCCATATCTTTGAAAAATGCAAGCATTTCTGCACCGTTAGGGATAACAAGATTTGTTTGTATAAGTTCAACTACATTTTTGATATCAAATCTGTCAGAAAATACTTTGAGATTAAAACGGGCCTTTTCATCCATTACAAAGTTTATAAACACATTTGATTTGTTAACTTTCAAAACGCAATCATCGACATGGATTTTGCGGTTTTTAGTATAAACTTTGTTGTTATCTTGTATTGCAAGGGTTATTGTTTTGTTATCTTTTTGAATATATGTATTAATATCAAAGTGAACATACTTTGGATTTATAGAACTTGTAATTTCCATATCATGAGCATCAACTTTGATATGAGTGTGAGCATCCAGATTGTAGATAATAACAGCTTTTTTTACATACAACTGTGACTCAAACCAGTTTACCCACCAGTCAATTTTTTGAGGCTGTTGCTGCTGCGGCTGTGCGCCTCCCAGAGTCATCAATTTGTTTACATCAGCATAAAAATAATCAAGACCGAGTTTTTTCAAAACTATACATTTCTCAAATACATCTTCAAAAGAAACAGCTGTATCCAGTTTTTTTATACTCAAAAGAGTTTTGGAATTTTTCTTAAGCAAAATTTCCTCAACGCTAAAACCAATAACAGGGGACAATTCTGTCTTTAAGACAGGCTTTTTAATTTCCAAATCAGCTTTCATATATTCTTTAACAGTTTTTTCGACAAACTGTATCAGCCTCTCGTCTGAAACCGCATAAGGCAATACCTTTAAATAAACAATAAAGGGCAAACTTGCCAATACAAGAACAACTGCCAATAAAACCGTAATAACTGTAATATTCTTTTTCATATTCACAACCATTCAAGATAACACTTCTTGTAAAAATTATATCACAATAGATTTATGTCGAAAAATTTATGCTATTATATTTTTATTATGAAAAAGATAGTTGTTTTATTGGGTTTATTATTGTTGTGGCAGAGTTGCAGTGTTGAGGCTGCTTTTTCTGCAGAAAATACTGATTTGCAGGCAAAAGTAGAAGTCCAACAGCAAACTGATTCTGATGGACTAAAGACATCTGATGTTGTTGTTTTTTCTCAAGACGGAAAATTCGGGCTGAAAGATAAACAGGGCATTGTTGTTGTTGAACCCGAATACAAAAAACTTATCCGTGTCGGAAATTCCTCCTGGATTATCCAAAAAAAGAGCCGGTTCGGGCTTATGGACAGCAACGGAATAATTTTAATAAAACCAAAATACAGACATGTTGAAAGAATATCCGGCAACATGGTCAAACTAGGCAATGACAATGACTTTGGCCTTTACGATGAATACGGACACATAATAATAGAGCCTGATTATTCGTCTATCGAACCTTTGTTCGGGAATTTATATTTAACCTGCAAAGATTACAAATACGGTGTCATAGACCAGCACGGGAAACTAATCTTAATCAATGATTTTGAAGACATTTACATGCCGGATCCGCATTCTATCAGACTGCGCTATCAGGGTGAATGGTATGAAATTTCACAAATTACAGCTGACGACATTGAGCTTCCTGATGGTGTAAACAAAGTCGTTATAGACAACAAAGAATTTAAAGTTACACATATGGTAGCTAACACAGGAATATTTTCCGGATATTATACCCTAACAGCTACTGATTACCTGCTCAAGTTATTTTCTTCTATATCCCCTGCGTATGAAGATACAATAGACGAGCTTATGTTTTCACAGGGAGCTGATGGGATATCTATTTTTGTAAAACTCGGATGGCTGCCTCGTTTTCCGTTTACTTATGCAAAAAAATATTATCAAAACTTTATGAATCCGAACAACGGACCTTTATCAGACCTCAGACAGGATTTAAAAAGACAAATAAAATAACTGTATGATATGCATAAAAAATTTTTATTATAAAATTATTCTATCAGATAAAAAGGAGATTATATGATGAGAAACAGTGTAAAGTATCTTGCATTAGGTTTAAGCGCATTTGTTATAGGTATGTCTGTTAACAACTATGCTATTTCCAATGTACCTTCAAAAATTGCTGTAGTTGATGTGCAAAAAGTTGTTGCATCTTCTGCACAGGTAAAAACGCTCAAAGCTGACAGAGAAGCTAAAGTAAAAGATCTGGCAAACTTTATCAATACAGCAAGAACAGAAGTAGCAAAAGAAAAAAATGCCGACAAGAAAAAAGCTCTCGAAGCTAAGTACAACAAAGAGCTGAACGCTAAAAGAAATGCAATCAACAAAGACTATGCAAAAAAACTTGCTAACGTAGACAAAAGCATCTCTGCTGTAATTGCACAAAAAGCAAAAGCAGCAAACTATGATATAGTTCTTGCAAAAGGTGTTGTACTCTACGGCGGTACTGATATCACTGCAGAAATTACAAAATCTGTAAAATAAAATAAAAAACTTTATAAAAAGACTATGCAAATGTATAATTGCATAGTCTTTTATTATTCGATAGTATATTAGAAAATTAGTATCTTCTTTTGAAAACAAAAAGGAATTTGACTTATGAATAAAAAGCTTGCTCTGATTTTTGCGCTGTTATTGAGTGCAAATATTACTTTTGCTTACGAATATCCGTCTTATGTACAGGATGGAATCAAAAATGAAGACACTGTTTGTTATTCTTCTGCCGCACAAAAATGGTCACGCACACAGGAAGAAGACAATGTGTGCTTTACAAAATACACAACCAGCGGCACAGGCGGCTATTCCGAATTTGAAATGAATCAAAAAGTCTACGAAACAGGCAAAGAAGGTACAACTTACGAATTTTTGCACAACGGAGATTTGATAGGATACAATGCACACCAACTCAGATTCTACAAGCTGAATTTTGACGGAGAAAAAATAAATGCGGACACTCTGACAGAAACTCAGGTAAGAGAACTGTTTCCGGATATTGAAGTTGTAAAAATTTCTCAATTTAAAAACAACAAAATTACGCTGTTCAAGCCATGGTTCAGACAAAAAAGCTTTATGCTGCTGAATGATACAAACACTGACTTTTACAAATATCAGTTTGAAAAAATGAGCGGTTATGAACTGATAAGAGGGCTGTTTGAAACCTGCAAATATCAAGTTCTACCGGAGGTGTTTGTGTTCTCTCATTTCGGTTCAAAAAGCAAAATGACTCCGCCATTAAAAATTACAGTCAAAAACAAAAACGGGAATTAAAAAATTCCCGTTTTTTTCAGCTCTTATTTTTATGCAGTGATAAATTAAAAATTAGAACCTGAAGTCACGTTCGCCGTGTTCAATTTTGATTAAATCTTCCTGCACGGCTTTTTTGATTTGTTCACCGCTTTCAAGGATTTTCATCTCCTGTTCAATTAATTTTTCGCCAATAGCTTTTGTTTCTGCAGATGCATAATCCTCAAGATATTCTTTCAGGGTAATAATTGCATTCGGATGGCAGAAATTGTGGATTTGCTGCTGTTTGCAGACCTCCATAAATCTTTCGCCCGTGCGGCCTGCTCTATAACAAGCAGTACAAAAACTCGGCAAATACCCAAGTTCCATAAGCCATTTGATAACTTCATCAAGAGGTCTTCTGTCAGAAACATCAAATTGTGAAGAATCCTCATCCTCTGGCATTGGTTTAAAATATCCTCCTACGCTTGTTTTTGACCCGCCGGACATTTGAGAAATTCCAAGACGCAAAAGACGTTTTCTGCATTCTTCAGATTCTCTTGTAGAAATAATCATGCCTGTATAAGGAGTAGCAATACGAATGCAGGCAACGATTTTTGCAAAGGTATCGTCATCTATACCGTTGTCAAATGCACTGGGGTCAATATCATCCGCTTTTTTGATACGTGGGACGCTTATCGCATGAGGACCAACGCCAAAGGCTGCCTCCAGATGCTCTGCATGCATCATCAATGCAGCAAACTCGTATCTGTACAACTCAAGACCGAACAACACACCGAGGCTGACATCGTCAATGCCCGCTTCCATTGCTCTGTCCATAGCTTCCGTATGGTATGCATAATTGTGTTTTGGCCCTGTCGGATGCAGTCTTTCATAGGTTTCTTTGTTATAAGATTCTTGAAACAAAACATAAGTACCTATACCTGCCTCGTGCAGTTTTTTATAATTTTCTACCGTAGTAGCCGCAATATTGACATTAACACGACGGATTGCACCGTTTTTGTGTTTTACGGAATATATTGTATTCAAAGATTCCAGAATATATTCTATCGGATTGTTCACAGGGTCTTCGCCTGCTTCTATTGCCAGACGTTTGTGTCCCATATCCTGCAGGGCAATTACTTCGTTTTTTATTTCTTCCTGTGTAAGTTTTCTTCTCGGGATATGTTTGTTCTGGTGGTGATACGGACAATACACGCATCCGTTTACACAATAATTTGACAAATACAAAGGTGCAAACAAAACTATTCTGTTGCCGTAATAATCCTGTTTTATTTCCATTGCAAGATCAAAAATCTCTTTGTTCTTTTCTTCAATTTCACAGTCCAAAAGAACAGCAGCTTCTCTATGGGTAAGCCCTTTTTTCAATCTTGCTTTTGCCAAAATTTTGTCTATAACCTCGACATTATTTTTGTTTTTTTGTGCATATTCTAATGTTTCAAGAACTTCTTCATGACAGATAAACTCTTCTGCTTTGTGTGATTTAGGATTGTACATAATTTTTCTTCTTTCTAGACCAATACATTTATTATATCACGCAGGAAAATTTCGATTTATTATTTAAAAAAATTTAATTTTGCCCTACAGGATATAACAACACGGACAATACAATCAATCTTAAAATTACATATTGTATTGTTATGATGAAAAGAATAATTTTAACCGCAGTCATAATTTTATTGATAATTGCTGCAATCGGATTTTATTTATACAAACAATCAACCTACACTTATGTAACAGCAAAATTTCAAGAACTAAGACCCATCCACGGTCACATATCTGTTTATTATAAGGGTATAAAAATAGGCAAAGCCTTTGAAAAAAAGCATTCTCATGACTATCAGCATTCGCTTGTAAAAATAGCACTGTTTGACCCGTACTTAAAACTGCCGGAAAACACCAAAGTACTTTTAAAAAGAGAAAAAAGATGTTTTAGAGAGTACGATTTTATGGAGCTTGTGCTGCCCAAAAATCCCGTGGACAAATTCATAACACAAGGCAGCATCCTTGAAGGTAAAACAATGATAGACAAAGATTCTTATCTAGCCAATCTCGACCCTGATATGCTAAAACAGATAGAAACAAATCTGCTCAACAGCACAGAAAACCTCAACACATCACTGGAGAATCTGAGCGACCTATTTGTATTGCTGCAGGATGTAATAAAAGAAAACAAAGGAAACATCACAAAGACAACCGCAAATCTGGACAAACTCACGACAAAAATCGACACTGCAATCAAACAAGAAACTCTGAAAAGTACAATTACTTCGCTTGAAACAACCACAAAAAATCTGAACACACTGACACAAAGCATAAACGCAAACGCCATGCCGGCTGTAGACACAACACTATGCAACACACAGGGTGTGATGGCAAATCTTAATGTAATTACCTGCGGTATAAGAAACACGCTGGGCAAACGTTTTGGCGGATTGAGGATTCTTTTTGGAAAAACTGTAAACGAATGTGAATGCAAACCTTGCAGACAGTGATTTTTCAGATATTATTATAATATCTTTTAGACTAAAGGAATGGAGCCGGAATATGAAAATTCAGCCTGTTATTACTTCAAAAAATACAAGATTAAATTTCAAACAGGATTCTCAAGATACACAAAAAAAGAAATCTATAACACAGCACAAAATACTGGAAAAATTCCATGAAAAAACAAAAAACAGTGCTGATATGACAGACACAATCGTTGTTCCGAGAACAATTTTTAAAGGATATCTCGGGATTATGGCTGGCACAACCCTTGTTACATTAGGGGCGTTTGGCAAAAACAAATTTGCAAAAACACTTTCTATAGCCGGACTTTTGTCCTCTTTATACGGGACTTATGCTTTTGTAAGACCTTTTATTATTAAAGATGCTCCGGGTGTGGAAAAAACAAAAGCTACACAAACAACGACTAAAGAAGCATAGACCTTTTTGTATTTGAAAATTTGCTATTGCAACAGTCTTTATTCTATAATAAAACCTGTTGCAGCTATGGAGAGGTGTCCGAGTGGCTTAAGGTGCGGATCTCGAAAGTCTGTGTACAGCAATGTACCGTGGGTTCAAATCCCACCCTCTCCGCCATTTTCCCCAGTTTTTTGAACCCACGGTCTCCGTGGGCTAATTTGTATTGTTTCGAGCCAAGGCTCAAAACGCCCACCCTCTCCGCCATTTTTCCCGTTTTTTTTGAACCCACGGTTTCCGTGGGCTAATTTGTATTGTTTCGAGCCAAGGCTCAAAACGTCCCACCCTCTCCGCCATTTTCCCCAGTTTTTTGAACCCACGGTTTCCGTGGGCTAATTTGTATTGTTTCGAGCCAAGGCTCAAAACGCCCACCCCACTCTCATAAAACACCCCTGTTTTTATCTTTGTTTTTTCATTATATTAAACATATGAAAAAGATTAACAAAACAGATAAACAAATATTCAAAACATACTATGACTCCCCAATAGGACAGCTGCTGCTCACAAGCGACGGAAAAGCTCTGACAGGCCTGTGGATTGAAGGACAAAAATATTTTGCCTCAACAATAAAAGAAGAACCGATTCAAAAAGACGAACTGGAAATATTTGTAAAAACAAAAGACTGGCTCGACAGATATTTTGCAGGGCAAAAACCGCTGCCACAAGAATTACCGCTTGCACCAGAGGGCAGCGACTTTAGAAAAGCGGTGTGGAAAATTTTATGCAACATCCACTATGGTGAGGTTATGACCTATGGCAGGATTGCGAAAATAATCGCAGAGCAAAAGGGTCTATCCTCAATGTCTGCACAGGCAGTCGGCAACGCTGTCGGACACAATCCCATATCGATAATCATACCCTGCCACAGAGTAATAGGCACAAACGGCAGCCTCACAGGATACGCAGGCGGCATAGAAAAAAAGAAAAAACTTTTACAGCTTGAAGGAGCAAAAATCACACTCCCTTAGACTGCCAATTAATGTTTTTGGTTCTTATCATTCTTAAAAATCAAATCCATTACAGGGTGCAATATCATTTGTGATGATATTGGCGCACAAATTGCCAGTATAAATACTGTGGAAATAATTGAACTAAGCTCTTTTACCCCTTTGCCGAAGTGGTAATCTTTGTTTGTGTGCAGCAGGTGGCTTAACTGGTTTTCCAATTTCTTTTTAGCTGTTTTGTCTTTAGCAGCATTGATTTTATTTTCAAAATTGTTGTACAAATCCAATTTTCTTTTTGCTTCCGGATTTTTTGCAGACATTTTTTTGCTTATAAAATTATAAGTTTTGTTTTTAAAAGTTTTTATAAGACTCAAATACAAACCAAGGCAAAAAGTCTGGTACAACAATTCTTTTGTTGCTGCATATTTTTTAGACTGCTTGTTTGCATTTTTGTCATAATAAATAAATGCGGGTCTGCCTGTTGCTTTCAGTGTCGTTTCTACAGAAATTGCACAGACAGTGTTTCTTGCAAACTCTGCAAACTTTGGATTTGTAACGACATTACGAACTTTTATCAATGTTTTTTGAGCAGGAGTAACTTTCATTTTCTTACACTCTCATTCCAGCACGAAAATACGGCGAATTTGTTGGTGTGTGATAAATCTGAACATACTGTTTTTTGTTCAAAACTTTGGGCTGTGATTGAGCCGGTTTTGACGGAACCTGAGCATTGGGGTCATAATCAGGCATAAGTTTTTTCATAACAGGCGGCATACCGATATTACAAAACTTCGGCACAAAATATCCGGCAGCACAGCAAATACCTAAAAAAGACATTACGGAATTTGCATTTTTATACTTTGCAGTGCCTTTTTTGGTAATCAATCTTGCCAGCCCTTCTCCAATCAGCCCCATTGCCATTGTAGTCGGCACGCCGATAAACTCTGTCATAAGTTCACGCAGAGCAGCATATTTTCTGGCATCCGGAGATTCTTTTTTATCTGTAATACTTAATATAGGTCTTACCGTGCCTTTGCCGCAGGCAATTGCCAGCACAGTATAAATCGGCTTGTTATTTTCACCAAGCCGTTCGCACAATTTGTGTACAAAGTTCATATTTTTACGCTATCTGTTATTAATGTTCGAATACACCTTGAGTTTAAATCAAAAAATTTAAAATGCAATACTTTTAAGCGGTATTTTATCAAAATATTAAGAAACAAAATATTAAAAACCCAATATGTCTTACTTGTGATAAACTATAGATTACTCTAATATATTTTTATAACAAGGAGAGGATAGTTATATGAAAAAAATATTTTCTGCAATTATGTTTTTAAGTGTTTTATTTATGTTTTCGCAGGGTGCTTTTGCTAAATCAAAAAAACAAGAAAGACCAAAACACCAGAGAGTAGAACAAACAACAAACGAAGTAAAAGACGCTCAATATTACTTAAGACTCGGTGCGGATTATGAATGGAAAAACAACAGAGCAGGTGCAATTGATGTTTATACAAAGGCTCTGGAAATTGACCCTGACTGCAACGAGGCCAGAGCAGCAAGAGTAAAACTCTGCTATTTCTTGGGCAGATATGAAGAAGCACTGGAAGACCTCGAATATTTCCGCAGCTTGCCTGACTACGGCCCTGCTGTTTACTATGATTACAGAATAAATTCAAAATTAAAACTCGGACGTATCGAAGATGCAGTTGATGATATGTATGAAGTAATAATTGCATACGGAGGACAGTCTGTTGTTTTAAAGCAACTGTTTGAAACAATTGAACAAAATCCTGAGCTTGAGTACAAACTCGACCCGAAAAGCCATCCGGAACTGCTTGAAAAATATTCAAAACAGGCAAGATTCGTCAGAGATTATGCACAAATGTACAAAGATACTGACGGAAAAGTTAACAACGAACAGTATTACAACTTTTTTGTAAATCTTGCAAAAGCACTTGATCCGGCAATCATAATCAATGTTGAATATATTCAGCCTGCAGTCAGAACAGCTCCTGCTGAAGCTGAAACACAAACAATCGATATAAACGAAGAACAGGCTGCTGATTGATTATTAATTAATAGCCCAGTTCTTCATTTACGAGAATAACAACTATTCTGCCCTCAGGGCGGCACAGACGTGTAGTCACCATCTGACAGCAGATAGAATCAGGACTATAACAATCAGCACAATCCCCTGTAATAGCGCAGGGGGTTTGTCTATTTGAAGCTGCTGCAATACGCTGCATATTACAGGGCGCAGCAAAATTTCTTGCTCTGTTAAAAGCAGATTCAAAATCTTTTTCTACCTTATTCATGCCGGCTATTACAATGACCTTTTTCGGCCCGAAAATGAGTGCAGCGACTCTGTTGCCCAGCCCGTCTATGTTGATGAGCTGTCCGTCTTGAGATATAGCGTTTGCACTCATCAAAAACACATCGGATTTAAAAGCGTCATAGGCGCATTGACTTTTTTCTTCCGGAGTTTTGGCTTTATCTCTGTTGATTGTTTTGTAGCCGTTGTTTTCCAGATAATCAATTATCCCGACTTCGCCCAGAGTCATTGACCCGCCCCAGGAGATTGTGTCTTCTTTTTTTATAAACTCCATTGCCTTTTCAAGAGCCTGCTGTTTATTTTCGCAGAAATATGCGTCAAAATGTCTTTTTTTCAAAGCTTCTATTACTTTTTTAGAAAGTTTTTGATTACGTTCTTTTATAAATTCGTCTTTTCTTACCATAATTCACCCCTTGGATATTCGAATTTGCCAATTTGAAATTATACAAACAATAGATAAAATGTATTATATAAAAATTTTTTTATATAGTAAAATTGAAATTATGATAAACGATATGACTAAAGGCGCTCCGCTGAAGTTGATAATATTGTTTTCAGTGCCGCTTTTGATAGGTAATATATTCCAGCAATTATACAACATAGCCGACATTGTTATAGTAGGAAGAACATTAGGGATGAATGCTCTTGCCGCTGTGGGGGCAATTTCGCCTATATTCTTTTTCCTGATGTTTATCGTAGTCGGGATGACCAACGGTTTTGCCGTTATCACAGGGCAGAGATTCGGCGCAAAAGACCCTGACGGGGTAAGAAAATCCGTGACGGTGTCCACTGTTTTGAGCATGGCTTTTACCATAGTATTTTCCGTGCTGCTCGCTGTTTTTATGCCGACAATTCTCGGCTGGATGAATGTGCCTGAGGTCATTTTCCATGATGCGTACTGGTATATCCAAATTGTAATAGGCGGGCTTTTTATAGCAAACGCATACAACCTTTTGGCCAGCATTGTAAGAGCGCTGGGCGACAGCAAAACACCGCTGTACTTTTTGATTTTTGCGTCCGTGCTGAATATATTTCTTGCACTGCTTTTTATACTAAAATTCGGCTGGGGTGTCCCCGGTTCCGCAATAGCAGTAGTGCTTTCACAGGCCATATCGGCTTTACTGTGTGTGGTTTATGTAAAAAAACGCTTTCCGATACTTCATTTAAAAAAAGAAGACTGGATATTTGCCTTTAAAAAAGACTGCATACCTTTTGCATATGAGCATCTCAGAGTCGGAATCCCTATGGCATTGCAGTTTTCTATACTCGGTATAAGTATTTTGATTATACAAAGCGTAGCCAACTCGTTTGGCCCCGATGTAATTGCAGCACTGACAGCAGCACTCAGGATAGAGCAGATAGCTACATTACCAATGGTTTCATTTGGGGTAGCGATTGCAGCTTATACAGCACAAAATTTTGGAGCAAACAATTTTTCCAGAATCAAATACGGCGTAAACAGAAGCTCTCTTATAAATCTGTCGTTGAGCGTTGTGATGACATTTTTGATGCATTACTTTGGCAGCGATATTGTAGGCTTATTTATCGGAAAGAACCAGCATCATATTATAGAAATAGCAAGAAAATACCTTTTAATAAGCACGATGTTTTATTTCTTCCTCGGTCAGATTTTTATCTTCAGAAACGCTCTGCAGGGTATGGGAGAAGCAACACTGCCGCTTTTGGCAAGTATAGGCGAACTCGTTATGAGGTCTTTTGCTGCGATTTATCTTGCTGCAAAATTCAGCTACATCGGGGTATTTTATTCAGGCCCTATAGCGTGGATTGCCGCATCTACAATTATGGCTGCAGGATATTATCTTAATCTGTTTAAAATTGTTAAAAAAGCTCACGCAAATGTGCGCCAGCAAAGAAGATTACAGGCCGAACTGGCTGCATAGAGCAGTTAATATAGATTTTCTATTTTTTAAATTCTAGTTTGCTTTTTGTGAGGCAAGCTGATTTATGGCTTTTTCCAAATCCTCTTGCTTAACAACTCGCTGCTGCATGTCCTGCGGAGCAAGAGTTCTGTTTTTCATTTTTTCAAACAGCCCTGTCCTTTTCAAACAGTTTGAAAATCCCAAATAAAATATCTCTGCAATATCAGAACCGTTAAAATGATTTTCATGCATTTTTTCGCACAAAGTATCAACATCTATATTTTTATCCAGAGGTTTTTTCCTTGCGTGTTTTTCAAAAATCTGTTTTGTGCCTTTAAGATCAGGCTCTTTAACCTCTATTTGCAGACCGAAACGCCCTGTGGCAATCATTGCCCCGTCTATCAAATCTTTTCTGTTTGTAGCAGCCAGCACATAAACATTTGCATCGCTTTTTTCCAAATCACTCATCAAAACAAGAATCTGGTTTACCACATTGTCCTGATACCTTGCCTGTTCCGAGCCGGAGCGTTTTTTTGCTATTGCATCAAATTCGTCTATAAAAATAATGGCAGGCTGGTTTTCTATTGCGTTTTTAAAAAGCTCTCTCCAGTTTTCTTCTGTTTTTCCCACATTTGCGTGAGTCAGGTCATCTGCAGACAGTTTTATAAAATTTATCCCGAGTTCATTTGCAAGCGCAAGAGCCAGCATGGTTTTTCCGCATCTTGGCGGGCCGTACAAAAGTATTCCTTTGTTTATCCTGAAATCTTTAAAAACCTCGGGATACAATACAGGAAACATTACATTCTGCTCTAACTGCTCAATGACATCATCCTGCGCACCTATATCATCAAAGGTTATTTTATGCAGACTGTTTTTTTTGATTTTGTTGTCGGTCAAGGACTGCAATCTTGATGCGTTAAATTTTTGAGCATTTTCAACGCTGTCAAAAAACATATATTTATCAACGCTTTTGTTAAAAATCTCAAAGCTGTTGTTTTGATTAAAATCCACCTGCATTACTGATTCTTTCTTATACGGGCCGAATTTTATATACTGCTTGTCTTTCAGTTCTGCCGGCTCATCAGCCTGGTAAACATAATCTCTTGTAACACCGCTGGCATATTCATCTTTCCCGCCTTGCAAAAGTATTATTGTCCCGAGCGGATGCAGTTTAAAAATCTTATATTTGTGGTCTTTATCTTTGTAAACAGCAAAGCCTGAATGATTATATTCGTTCTTTACAAAATAGATATTTTGCATGGGGAACTTTATATTTTTAAGCTGCAAATTTAATAAAGACTTTGCATTTTCAATATCATCCGCAAAAAGCAAAATGCTTTTGTCATCAAGATTTTTTATTGCAGCATTGAGCTTGTCCTGAGCGGTAGGAGCTTTAAAATTGCTTCTATCAAAAAGTCCGTGAAAGGCAATGTTATTCATTGCATAGAGCCTTGTGCCGCTGTAAATGTTTCGACTTTTAAAATCCGAAGTGACAGGATTTTCCTTTGCGGAACTGATGTTGTTTTTGTTGTCAAAATGTATAAAATTTGTGCTTACGGGTAATATCTTCATATATCTCTCTTTTTTATAATCGACAAACTCTAGCTGTGGATATAAGCCTGAGACTCTCATTTAGATAAAAACACAACAAAAAATTTTTTGCCAGATTTTCATAAAGTTATGCTCCAAACCGGCAGGGTAAAATTTAGAAAATTGTATTTTTGTTCAATGTTTTTGACCCGTCCGTTTTTTATATTGACTTTATGAATACAGTGAATAAATTGCTAAAAGCCTACGGATTTTCCACCACACTTCATTATGACAAATGGAGTGAAGAACACAGATACAGAGCCTTAAACGAAGGAAACCTGAAACAATGGATATCTAATATACTGCCCGCTGAACTGCTTGAAAGAACATTAAAACAAGCAGTAGAGTCTATTGTAACACTGTGCGAATGCACTACTTTTTACAAAACATTTCCAGATGACATAAAAACACCTGACTACGGCGACAAATGGGGAAGACTGGGCAACTACATAGAAATAAATAACAGAGCCATAGCAGAAATGCACGGCAACCGCTGCAAAAACGGCATAATCAGCGCAATAAAAATACTCCCCGCAATCCCGCCATCGGCAAAAAGCTGGGCAAACTGTGTAATTCTTTCACAAATCTGGCCAAACATATACGGTGACGGCTACAACAAAGAACCATGGGAAGAAAATTCTATCTACGGCATAAAACTTGGCATCGGATACAGCGAAAATATTATAAACTTTGATATAACAGACAAAATCACCCCTGAAGAGCAGTTCAAAGCCTTTAATGACCTTGCGCATTTCAGAGGGCTAAAAACAGGTTTTAGAACAATAATCTCCGAAGACCAGCTAAAAGTTTCCCACCCGTATGAAAAAGACGAGAACTTCCGATGGAACAACCCCGAGCATGTAGAACTCTATATCGAAGAAATGGCAAAACTTGTAAAACTGGGATTTGAGGCAATATTTGTAGACTCAGCAAAGCACATTGGAGGCTATGATTTGCAAAACTATACAGGTGTCGGGGCATTGCCTGATTATGAGCAGATGCAATACATTACGGACGAAATCCGAAGACGCTCGGGCTGTACGACATTGAGTTTTGTCGGAGAAAAAAGTTCTGATGACTTTGAACGCTACAGAATGATGGGGCTGAATGCAGGAACAGCCTTTGTCAGTGTAGATGACTTTGATACGGTAAAACACTGGTCTAACAGATTAAAATACTCACGTGATTATGCTCCGGGGGTAGAAGTGTCCAACGACAATACAGAAGGCGGAACTCCTTATGAAGTAAGATTAAACAGAATACGAAACGCTCTGTTCGGTTTTGAAATAGCCAGCGACAAACTGCCGAGTTTTATGCAGATGGAAGATTTGTTCCCGCTAAGATATGATACAAACACGCATCATCTTATGATGTGCAACCCGTCATACACACAGGACGGAACTCCTCAAAGCCACTGGCAGGAGCTGTTTACAAAAGATGACGGAAGATACTACAACCATCAGGCAGGAGAAATATTTGCCCATGCTCTTTTTCTTTAACATGTAAAAAATCATTAAAAGTCTTTACTAACGCTTTACAAAATTGCATATTTATATTGAAATAGTATAATAATAAAGTAAAAATACGTAGTTAATTAAAAATGAGGATGAAAAAACATGAGTACAGTTCTTGAGAGAGTAAAAAAAGTTGTAGTTGAACAATTAAGTGTAGACGAAAATTTAGTTACTCCTGAAGCTAGCTTTACAGCTGATTTGGGCGCAGATTCTTTGGATACAGTTGAATTGGTTATGGCTTTTGAAGAAGAATTCGGTTGCGAAATTCCTGATGAAGAAGCTGAAAAAATCGCTACAGTTCAAGACGCAGTTAACTATATTGAATCTCATTCATAGTTAATCGCTTATAAATTTTTGCGGGGAGCATGAATAATACTCCCCGCATTTATTAATCAACAAATAAGTGTACGGGTTTTATTTTGGTTGCCCGCTATTCGAGTTTAAGAAAAAAGGTTTACATACAATGAGCAAAAGAAGAGTAGTTGTTACAGGTTTAGGGATTGTTTCTCCATTCGGTGTGGGAGTGGAAAAATTCTGGAACAGTCTTTTGGAAGGTAAAAGCGGAATCTCTACTATCGAAAATATTTCGCTGGAAGGTCATACGGTACATATTGCCGGAGAAGTTAAGAATTTTAAACCTGAAGAATATCTCGACCCAAAAGAAGCAAGAAGAATGGACAGATACACCCAGTTTGCAATGGTTGCTGCTGACGAAGCAATCGCAGACTCAGGTATTGTTGCAGGTGAAAACGTTGACCCTTACAGATACGGTGTGATAGTCGGTTCTGCAGCAGGCGGGTTCGATACATTCGAAAAACAACACGACATCATCACAGCAAAAGGCCCGACAAAATGTTCTCCGTTCACTGTACCTATGATTATTGCTGATATGGGTGCAGGTAGAATCTCTATCAAACACGGAGCAAAAGGTGTTAACAAAGCTGTTGTTACAGCATGCGCTACTTCTGCACACAGCGTTGGCGATGCATTCCGTTCTATTCAGTGGGATGATGCTGATGTAATCGTTGCAGGCGGAGCAGAAGCTGTTATTACAAAACTCGGCATAGGTGCTTTCACCAGTGCAAGAACATTGTCAAAACACAATGATGAACCGCAAAAGGCTTCACGTCCTTATGACAAAGACAGAGATGGCTTTATCATGGCAGAAGGTGCTGCTGTTCTGGTACTGGAAGAACTTGAACACGCTAAAAAACGCGGTGCAAAAATTTATGCAGAAATCGTCGGCTACGGTCAGACTGCAGATGCTTATGACATAGTAGCTCCGGCTGCTGACGGTTCAGGTGCTGCTATGGCTATGAAACTGGCTGTTAAAGATGCAGGAATAAAACCAGAAGAAGTTGACTATGTAAACGCTCACGGAACAAGCACAGGACTGGGCGACGTTGCAGAATCTCAGGCAATAGCAAGAGTGTTCGGCGACCTTTCTACAAACCCTGACCTGAAAGTAAGCTCTACAAAATCAATGCACGGTCACATGCTCGGTGCAACAGGAGCTGCAGAATCTATTGTTTGTATAGAAGCTATCAACAACGGCATTGTTCCTCCGACAATAAATCTGGACAATCAGGACGAAAAAGTTGCAAACCTGAATTACGTTCCGCACAAAGCACAAAAAGCAACTGTAAAATACGCTTTGACAAACTCATTCGGTTTTGGCGGACACAATGCTTCTATTTTGTTCAAAAAATACGAAGGATAGAAATAATAATAAATAAAAAAAATAAAAGCTCTCTGGATTTTAGAGGGCTTTTATTTTACAAGAATTTTTTAATAAAAATATTTTATTCAATATACTTTCCGTTAAAAAGCTCCATGACCATCTTTGTCTGGTCAGAAAGATTTTGAGGTACTGCGTTTTTATCAGAAGCATGATGCTGTGATGAAGAAGCATCAGCAGAAGCATCTGCAGTATCAGCTTTTGCAGACCCGCCCGTGATAAGGTTTATGCTTTCTTCCTCTTCTTGAGCTTCTATATCATCTGTTTGTGATGACTGAGCTTTTTGAGGCTGAGGTTTACGCTCCAGCTTGTCCAATGACGGTTTTAACTTTGAAATATCAGGGTCGCCTGCCTGCGCAAGCTGGATATGAATATTTATATCAGATACTCCAAAATAATTCATTGCAGCCTTTTTCAAAGGAGCCTGTTTGTTGACATCCTGAGCCTGTTTTACAAACAGCTCTTTTTGAAAAGCAATGGTTATGCCTTCCGGTGATAAATCGACCGGCCTTGAAAGGCTGTAGAAAAACATTCTTGAAGGAACGCTTTCAATATTCTGCAAAATACCTTGCCATGCCGTTGCCAAATCAACACTTCCGCCACTAGTTTGTGCTGCTGCGGGTACAGAAGAAGTATTGTCCTTCTTCTGTGCGACAGAATCTTCATTGTGCGGAGCAGCTTCCGAAGCAACTGCCGGCTGAGAACTTTCTTCTTTTTGTTCTGCGGGTTCTTGTTTTGGCATTTCTTGTACAGCCGGAGTATAAGCAGGCGAAACATTAACCGTCTGCGGTTTTTCTTCTGCTAGCGGCTGCGGAGCCTGTTGAACAGGCGGTTCTGCAGGTCTAAACACAGGTTTTGGCAATGGTTTTGCATCGCCTGATGAAATACCTGCCTCGAGTTTTTCTATTCTTTCTAAAATCTGTGAATACGAAGCGTATTTGACGTTTGACGCCAGTTCAATAATACAAAGCTCCAGCCACAAATAGCGGTTTGTTGTTTCTTTAATTTCTTTTGAATAAAAAGACAAACGCTCTATTGT
This sequence comes from Candidatus Gastranaerophilales bacterium, assembly GCA_944325885.1. Taxonomy (GTDB): domain Bacteria; phylum Cyanobacteriota; class Vampirovibrionia; order Gastranaerophilales; family Gastranaerophilaceae; genus Limenecus. The sequence goes on from CALVBT010000010.1 coordinate 36,645, forward strand.
ATAAAGAATTTGTTCTGCTTCCAAATTTTCTGAAAGTTCTTTAAGTTTCAGGATATGTGCTTCGCTCAGCTGTGTAAGCTCTGCAGCGATTTTTCTGTCCGCACAATTTTTTACAACAAGCAGGTTTCTAAAATACTGAATCAAATTGGAAACAATTTGGAAAGGCTCATTGCCTTTGTTATAAATTTTATCAAGAAGCACAAGGGCATTCTGGGTGTTTGAGTCAAGAATTTCCTTGCTCATATCAAACAGAGTTTCAAAAGAAAGACGGCCGAGCATCTCATTTACATCGTCGGCAGTGATTTCCTTGTCTGCATCAAGCACGCTTATCTGGTCTAACAGCGCAAGAGAATCCCTCATCCCGCCTGCAGAACTTCTTGCAATAGTGAACAGGGCATCTTCCGTAATGCTTATTTTTTCCTGCTCACAGATATATTTGAGCCTTGATACTATATCTTCTGTTGTAATTCTTCTAAAATCAAATCTCTGACATCTTGAGATGATTGTATCCAGAACTTTGTGAGGTTCTGTTGTTGCAAGTATAAAAATTACATTCTCCGGCGGTTCTTCCAGCGTTTTTAACAGGGTATTAAAAGCCTCTGTTGTCAGCATATGGACTTCGTCTATTATATAGATTTTGAAACGCCCGTTTACCGGCACAAACTGAATTTTTTCAAGAATATTTCTTGCGTCTTCAACTTTTCTGTTGGAAGCAGCATCGATTTCTATAACATCTATCGGGTTGGAGTTTGCAATATCTTTACAACTCGGGCATTCTCCGCAGGGTTCCAGAGTAGGGCCTTTTGCGCAGTTCAGAGATTTTGCAATAATTCTGGCAGTGGTAGTTTTTCCTGTGCCTCTCGGCCCGCAAAGAAGGTACGCATGGGATATTTTATTCAAATTTATTGCATTAGACAGGGCTTTTACTATATTTTCCTGCCCGATTAAGTCCTTAAAAGTCTGCGGTCTGTATTTTCTATATAAAGGTAAATATCTTTCTGCCAAAATTTTGCTCCAAGTCTACATAGTATAATATAATTATACTATGGATAAGATATTTGCACCAAAATTAACAACAGGAGATACAATCGGGTTTCTTTCAGTATCAGGAGATATAAAAGATTATGCCCGACTGGAAAAGGCAAAAGACTTTTTTGAACAAAAGGGCTATAGAGTTGTCATATCTGACACTGCAAAAACAAGAAAAAACTATCTGTGCGCAGATGACACAACACGTGCTAATGCGCTTAACGACTTTTTTGCAGACGAAAATATAAAAGCCATTATTGCCTGCCGCGGCGGCTACGGAGCAATCAGGCTGCTGGACAAAATTGACTACGACATCATAAAAAACAATCCGAAAATCTTTTGCGGATATTCTGACATCACGGCCTTAGAGCTTATGATTTACAAGAAAACAGGGCTTGTTACATACAATGCGCCGATGGCATATTCTGACTTTGGTGCTGACCTTGACGATTTTAGTACAAAATCATTTTTTGACACATTACAAACAGGCATAAAAGAAATCACTCTCAACAGCAGCACTGTTTTTTATGACGGAATTTGCTCCGGCGTATTGTGGGGCGGAAATCTTTCTACAATACAGTCACTTTGCGGGTTAGATTTTTTGCCGGAAGAAAATTTTATCTTTATAGCAGAAGATATCAACGAGCCTGTTTATAAAATAGACAAAATGTTTACACAGTTACTGAACATGCCTGTATTCAAAAACAGGCTAAAAGGCATTGTGCTGGGGGATTTTAGCGGCTTGGACAATGAAAAATATTTTCAAGATTTTTTCACAGAGCTGTCACAAGGGCTGAAAATCCCGACAACAACCGGCTTAAAATTCGGGCATGAAAAACAAAAGCTCACTTTCCCTATCGGGGCAAACGCCGTGCTGGATACAAATCTTGCCAAAATCACTTTCATATAGTTATTTCATATAGTCAACTGACTCCGACTACTTTTTGAACCTGTGCAATTGACAAATCCGTTTTGTTAAACAAGTCCGGCACAGGCAACAAGTACATGGGGTCACTTCCGCAAAATGCTAGAATTGGCGTCACTCGCACTCCGTGTACACTTCTACAAGCGAAGCCGCCTCAGACAAATCTATACAAGTTTTACAACAAGTCCGAGGACCACAGCCACCGCAATCAGAATCATGGGATTTTTTCTGAATTTTATGCCGAGTGCGCTAAAAAATATGAGAAGAATCAAAGCCTTTAATGAAATAAAATCAAAAAAGCTGTGTGTCTGCTTAAATTTTGCAATATTAAAAACCGTATGAGTCATAATCTTTAATCCAGCAACGCCGATAAGCGCAACAGCAGCAGGACGCAAGCCGTACATTACATTGTTTATACAGGGATTGTCCCCGTTTTTTTTCAAAAATTTTGCAAGGCAGCAGATTATAATAAACGACGGAACCATAAAAGCTATTGTCACAAAAGCAGAGCCGAGTATCCCGCCTACCTTTACCCCGACAAATGTTGCCATATTTATGCCTATCGGCCCGGGGGTAAGGTTCGATATAGCTATCATCTGTGTAATTTCTGACACATCAAACCAGTTGTACTTGTCAACAAGATAATACAAAAACGGGATAACAGTGTATCCGCCGCCTATTGCCACAGCACCGATTTTCATATATTCAAAAGCAAGAAGAAGCACACTATTCATTTTCTTCTCCTTTATCTTGCTGCTGTTTGGCTGCAGTGCAGGCACAAGGTACTTTTTGTTTCGGGAACAAAAAATGTCTGGACAAACCGAGAAGCCCCGCTGCAATAACTATCAAAAACGGAGAAACATTCACAACCGCAGCAGTCAGTGCTGCAAGAAAAATAAACATTGTGAATTTATCAAAAATAGAAAACTCCCACAACTCAAGCACTGTAAGCAAAATCAAAACACAAACCGCAACATCCAGAACCTGAAAAATATTTTGAATAACAGGATAACCCATTATTGCATTTATAAAAGCAAACACAATAACTATCGCAAGATATGCCGGCAAACATACCCCTGTCACAGCTGCAAAGGCTCCGGCAACGCCTCTTGCTTTGTAACCGGTGAACATAGACACATTGCCTGCCACAAGCCCCGGAAAACACTGGCTCAATGCATAATAGTTGGTGAGTTCTTCCATTGTGCAGACATTTTCTTTATCTACCATTTCTGCTTTTAAAAAGGGCAAAATAGCATACCCGCCGCCAAAAAGCACCAGTCCTATTTTAAAAAATATCCAGAATATTTTAAACAAACCTATTTTTTTCATAAATTATGTATACGGCTTTATTTCTGTTCCAGTTCTTTTGCGAGTATCTGGGCAACTTCTTTTGCTGCTTCGTGTTTTGAGAGGATTTCTTTTACCTTTGACAAATCCTCTACCATTTCGTTTCTGTAATTTTCATCCTCAATGATTTTCAAAAGATTTTGTGCAATGACTTTTGGATTTGAGTCAGGCTGTAAAAGCTCCGGAACAATATCTTTGTCCATAATGATATTGGGCAGGCACACTCTGTCAATGCATCTGACCAGCCTATATACAAAATACGCAAACCACGGGCCTTTGTAGCTGATAATCATAGGTGTAGTGTACAAAGCCGCCTCAAGAGCAACAGTGCCTGACGCAAGCATCAAGGCATCGGACACACTCAAAAGAGCATAGTTATCATTTTTAACAACCTTAATATCTGTTTTTCCGAGAAATTTGTTAAAAACATCATCCTTCAAGCTGTCAGCCTGTGCTATCACAAACTGCACATCATCTCTTTTTTGATGAATCAATTCTGCAGCTTTTAGAAAAGTTTTCATAAGATAATGCAGTTCAAAAGTTCTGCTGCCGGGGAAAATTGATATGAGTTTTTTATTTTTATCAAGTCCGTATTTTTCAAAAACCTCATCTCTGTTTGCTGCAGGCGGCATTTGTGTAATCAAAGGATGGCCGACAAACTGTGCATCTATGCCCTCTTTTTCATACATTTCTTTTTCAAAAGGGAATATAGTCATTACTTTTGAAATATTTTGTTTTACTGTTTTTATTCTCCATTTTCGAGAAGCCCATATCTGGGGCGGAATATAGTAAAAAACTTTTATCCCTGCTTTTTTCAAAAACTTTGAGATATTGAGATTGAACCCGCCGTAATCAATCAACAAAACCAAATCGGGTTTGTATTCATTTTTTAGATAATCAACGACCCTTTTGCCAAGCGTAATATGGTCAAACAGAATCTTTGGAGTAAGACCCATAGCGGACATGTGGGCTTTTGAATGGTCAACAAAGAGCTTTACCCCGAGTTTTTTAAGATTTTCGCCGCCTATTGCTTCTATTTCTATATCAGGATTTGTTTCTCTCAAATTTTTCACCACAAGAGAGGCATGCTTATCACCTGACAACTCGCCTGTAACAATAAAAAGTTTTTTCTTATCCATATATGTTCCTCAAAGCTGAAATAAAGAGAAAGGGCTTTGAATTATATAGCCATAACAATGATGCCTTTTTTGTTGGCAAAATCAATGACCTTTTTCTGGTCAACGATAATAGTTTCGTTAGCTTCGATAGCGAGAATCTTTGCTCCGTATCTGTCCATTGTTTTCAAAGTATTCAAGCCGATAGCAGGAATATCAAAACGTTTATCCTGAGTGGGTTTGCTTACCTTTACTACGGTAATTCCTTTGCCGCCGAGTTTGCAGCCTCTTTCGATACATTTGTCAGTACCTTCAATAGCTTCTACAGCCATAATCATTTTATTTTTAATAACAACAGACTGACCTACATCGAGTTTGCCCATTTCTTTTGCGAGCCAGTATCCGTATTCAACGTCCAGACCCTGTTCCTCGTCAGGTTCATGAATACCAAGCACACCCGGAGGAGCCATCAGATTTTTGATAAAGATTGTTTGGTCAAGAACAGTAATGCCCATTTGTTCAAGCTGGTCGACAATAATGAGCATAACAGCATCGTCATTCAGTCTTTGAGCTTCTTTCATCAGGCGGATAGCTTCCATATCCAGTTTCGGACGTCTGAGCAAAAGACCTTTGTGGACTTTACCTATAAATGTAACCTGTGTAATTTTTTCGTCAATAAGAGTTTGTTTAATTTTTAAAACTTCGCCGGGGCCAAAGTTATACACCTTTGAACAGAACTTTTTGAGTCTGTTTCTGTTATCCGAAGAAAGAGAAATTGCAACAACATCAAATCCGTTTTTCTGTGCAGATTCAGCCATTGCGACCGGCAGTTCGCCGTCACCCGCAATCAAACACTGTTTTTTATCCAATATGATAGACAATTTCCTCTCCTTTTTTAGGCCTATTTCTGTATACAATCATACAATATCCAGTTTTTTTTTCAAATAATTAACAAATTTTATTTAAAACTAAAGTGTATTGTATAATAAACCTATGGCACTGAGTGAACTGACAAAAAGCTATTTAAAGAATTTTTTAATATATCTTGAGGTGGAAAAAAACTTTTCCAAACACACTATCCGTGCATACAACTCTGATATATTGAGCTTTTTATTGTGGCTGGACAACACTCCAATTGAACAAACAAACCATACAAAACTCAAAGACTATCTTGTTTTTATCCAGCGTTTCAACTATTCAAAAACGACCCTGTCAAGAAAAGTCGCAGCAATAAGGACGTTTTACAGATTTTTATACAGAGAAAGAATAATAGAAACAAACCCCGCAAACAGTGTACATGCACCCAAAAAGAGCAAAAGCCTGCCAAAATTTCTATCCTCACAAGAAATTGAACAAATTTTAAACAACATAAAAATCGACACTCCGGCAGGATACAGAAACAGAGTCATACTGGAGCTTTTATACGCAACGGGCATGCGTATTTCCGAGCTGAGCAATCTCAATTTCGGCAACCTCAACCTTGAGGAAAACGAAATAACAGTAATGGGTAAAGGTGCAAAAGAAAGGATTGTGCTTATTTCAGAAAGGGCAAAAGAATTTTTGCAAAAATATATAAACAATGTCCGCTACATGGTTCCGGAGGAAAAATGTAACCTTGACCAGACCCAAGATGCCCCGGTGTTTGTTAACAAAACAGGCTACCGTCTGCAGCCCCAGTCTGTCAGGACAGCTATCAATGACATAGTTAAAAAAATCGAACTGCCCAAAAAAGTCACACCCCACGTTTTTCGTCACAGCTTTGCAACAAAACTGCTCGAAAACGGAGCCGACCTCAGAGTAGTACAGGAGCTGCTCGGCCACGCATCCATTTCAAACACACAAATTTACACCCACATCTCGACAGAAAGATTGAAATCGGTGTATGATAGTACACATCCGAGAGGCGGTTCTTAAACAAAATTGCAGCCGAATAAAAAATAACAGTTTTATATAGGAGGAGATTATGTACGATTTTGTAACCATAGGCAGTGCGACAATTGATGCCTTTGTAGAAAGCGAAGCAGCTGATATTGTATCAGTCAGCACAAAAAAAGCAAGCACAGAATTTATGGCATTTCCGTACGGGGCAAAAGTAGAAATAGACAGCTTTAGAACAGCAGTCGGCGGCGGCGGTATTAATGCTGCAGCAAATCTCGCTAATCTCGGTTTTAACACAAGTGCTATTTTTAAAATAGGAGAAGATTTTCAAGGCAAAACAATAAAACACAGAGTAAAACAGGCAAACGTTGATACATCAAATATCATCGAAAGCAAAACGGAATCTTCCGGTTTTTCTATCATACTGTTGAGTTTTGAAGGCAACAGAACAGTCCTCGCACACAGAGGTACAAACGGAACAATAAAAGAAGACGAAATTAATTACGAAGCTATTAAAAATGCAAAATGGCTTTATATCGCTCCTCTCAACGGAAACTCGGGTGCTGTTTTGGACAAAATCGCTCATTTTGCGGAAGAAAACAATACAAACGTAATTATCAACCCCGGCAGCTCCAGCCTGAAAAAAGGGTTAAAATACTTTGAAAAAATCCTTGCAACAGCAGAAGTTGTTGTAATGAACAAAGAAGAAGCCTCTCTGGTAACAGGGATAGAAGTAAGACCGGACACAAAAACAGAATGTTTTTCCGCAGAAACCATTCACCCTGATATCAAAAAAATGCTGGACAAACTAAAATCGACGGATGCAAAAGTTGTAATAATCACGGACGGCAAAAACGGTGTTTATGCTTTTGACGGAAAAAAACACTACCGCTGTCCGGAATTCCCTGCAAAAGTTGTCAGCACTTTAGGCGCAGGGGACGCATTGTCTTCTACTTTTGCTGCAGCTTTGGAACACACAAACTGGGATATAGAAAAATCTCTGATGATGGCATCTGTTAATGCTGCCTCTGTTGTATCCAATTTTGGCGCACAGGAAGGATTCTTAACCTTTGAAGAAATAGAAGAAAGGCTGAAGCACGCTCCGGCCTTTAGAGTAGAAACTGTATAACAAATAAAAAATGGTCTAAACAACGACCCTTTTTATTTTTATTAAACGGTTTGGTTTATGACCTGATTGTTATCATTGTGTTTTTTGTTGTGCTGGAACGGGTCAACGTTAAAAGACTGAACAATATCCAGTGTGTTTTGAATATTGTCTTTTGCATGGTCAGGATTTATCCTTTTTGGTTTTTCCATATAACGTTCGACCAGTTCTTCAATGGTGTTTTTAAAGTTTTTAATTGTTTCGGCCTTCGGTGCTTTTACAGAGCCGAGTTTTGTGTTGACAAATTGTTTGTACTCATCTTGAGAAAGTTCTTTACCTCTTTTTTCCGCAGAAACAGAATCATTGTCAGCATAATAAATTTTTACGGGCTGAGGCTGATACTGAGCCGCAGGATAACCATAAGCAGGTATATTTTGAATTGACATAAAATCACCCAATTTTTTCACACTATTACTTATTTATATAAAGTAAAAATGCATGAAAAAATTGCTAATGATTTAAAAAATATTTTATATAGCCAACTGACACAAACTAATTATCTTTATTTTGCTGGATATTTCTGATAACAGTCTGTACATTGCCTTCGGCAAAGAAGTTTTTCGGATTTATATACATCTTTATCCTGTCAGCAGTGATAGAGCGCATCTGTTCAACGATTGTAGAACGTCCGATAAAAATAATCTCATTCGGTTTGTTTGTTTTCGGGTCAGGATAAACTGTAGCCTTTGGCCCTTTAGCATCATAATCTTTGTAGATAACATGTACTTTTCCGGAGGCCTGTATAATGTTAGAAGCTTTGTAATACTCCTGTCTATCCGACCAGACATTTATCCTTGTGCCGTCCATATCCACATCACTGTGGGCAGAACCCAGACCGTAGGCTATTTCTTTTACCGCATCGTATATAAATTTGTCCGCTGTAATTACACTGTCTTTTTGTTTCAGTCTGCCGCTGCCTGTCAGGGTAAGCATTTTTAAATTTCCGTTTTTATCAAGGTTTGCAACAGCGGAATTTGAAAAAGTTTCTACATCTTTATAATAAATTATTACACTGCCTTTTGCTGTAAGAGTTTTTGTTTTTGTATCATACTCCTGAGTGTCCGCTGTAATAATTACGGTAGGTTTCATCCCGTCAAGAGGTGTAACTGTTGTTTGAGTGTTGCCTTCTGCCTTCAGTCTTTTGTTTAAAAGGGACATTTTTAGGATATTAGCTTTGACCTCATTTTTTTTGTCCTGCTTTACCTGTACAACATAAGGTTTGTCGTACATAACAGCATCTGAAAGTTGTTTTGTTTTCGGGTCAATAAGGACTTCTGCTCTGGGTGAGCTTGCTTGAATATCATCCATTTTTACTCTGACATTGCCTTCGAATTTTGCTTTGTTTTCTTCCATTTTAAAGGACTGTTTGTCAGACTGGATAGACAAATCAGCGGCGACAACCACCCCGATAGAGCCTAAAAGCAATGTTGTTATTAAAAATAAAGTCTTAAATCTTTTCATCAAAATTCCCCTTGCTGTAAAGTTCGGTTTTTGAACGGCCTTTTATTCTTATATTCGTCATTTGATTGCTCAAGACTGCCTCGTTGCTGAATGTTCTTATCTCTCCGTTCTTAGTTATTATAACATTGCCCTGAGCAGTAATATCTTTGTCGTTGCCCTGCCATACAAACCTGTCTGCACGGACATCCGTACCGTCTTTGTAAATAAAATAGGTGTTGTCATACAGTACGACTTTTTTGTTTTCTTCACTGTAAGTGCCTTTTGTCGATTCCATACTGAGGACGACTTTGTCATCATCATAGAAATTGCCTATAACATTATACAAAATAGCTACCTTGTTTTGGTTGTCATAATAGCCGGATTCCGCATAGAGTTCCCAGTATTTTTTGTCATCTTTTGTTTCGGTAATAATCAGATTTTCAATATTGAGTTCCTGTTTTTCACCGGCTTGTGTGAGAGCTTCTTTCTTAAAGTTTTTTGTAATCACACCAGCAGAAATAAACGCCCATGCGCATCCGAATACAATTGCCGAAAGTATAACGATATAAGCTATTTTTCTTTTAGACATAAGATAAGTTTAGCATAAACTTTTTAATAAAGTTTTAAAGATGTTACGAATTATTTCATTTGTTTCAAATATGAAATAACAGATGACAAATTTTTTTGTTTATGACTTTAATATAAACACAAACACTAGTAACGGAATTAAAAAAGTGATAACACTTAACACAGCATTATTTGCGCAAAAATACAACAGCAATATTAAACAAACAAACCCTCTTTTAGCCAATCAAAAGAGGCTTTTTAACCTGTCTTTCGGTGAAAAATTAAACGAAGACAAATTTGAAAAAACAAAAACACAAGAAACTCAGCAGCCGCAAAAAACAAATCCGGCAAAAACAAAAAAAGTATCTTCGACAAAACAATTTGAACAAACAAAAAAAGCCTATGATGTTCTGGTAAAAGAAAAAGTTTTGCCAAAAGAATTAATCCCTTTTTTGGAACCACAAATTGACGAAAAAGGCAAAAAATCATATACCCAGCAGCAGACAAAACTTATTGAAGCTGCTCAAAAAAGAATGAACTACTATATGGATATTGCCCAGCATCTGGAAGAAGAAGCTATAGCCGCACAAGATGAGGTTTCCAAACAAGTAATCGACCTTTTTGGCGGGAAAGAAGACCTCGGTCAGTATGTTCATGTAAGAGCAAAATCAAAAAAATCTATCTTCAACAAACTCGTAAAAGAGTTTAAAGATGAACAGTTCTACGGAAAAATGATGGACAGACTCTCAAGAGATGCCTACAAAGTCCCTTACTCAAAACTCACCGTAGACAGATACAAAGAGATTGCTGACACATATTTTAACGGAAAAACTTTTACAGAAGACCAATACAAAGCTCTGAACAAGCCGTACAAAAAACTCAACAAGGATGAAAAGGCTCTTATTCTTATGGAATTGGAAGCCAAAAACATGGAATTTACTCCTGAAGAAATTGAAAAATGCATTAAGATTTTCAAACCTTCAAGCAAAGAACATGAAAAATCCATAAACTATATAAAAGACCTTATAGGTACTAGGCTCGTCCTTCCGACCGGCAACGCAGAAGAGCTGGAAAAAGTAGAAAAATATATTTCAAAAGCAATCCGCTACAAAAAAATCAAAATCACAAGACTGAGCAACTACCACGACAACTACATCCTTCCTTACATAAAATATGACACTGCAAAAAAATGGAAAGATGCAATGCCCGGCATGGTGCTGGTCGAAAACAGCAAAGTCAGAAAACGTAACGGATATACAACGACACAGCTCAACATCATTCATCCGCTGAAACTACAAAAAACAAAAAGCTCAGCCTCTGATAAAGTTTCTAAAAAGGCACAAAATATTGCAAAAAATGAAAGTCTGCCAAAAACAATTTTTGGAGAACTTCAAATAAGAACGCAAAAACTCAATGATATCGGTCAGATAGAACATTTGATTTATGATATTCTTGAGAACAAAGACATCTCCAAGGGCATACCGGAGCTGAGAAAATACTATGACTCAATCGGTATAGAAAAAGCCGTAAACGATGTTTTTAATGATGAAAAAAAAGAAGAAAATTATATAAGATACGAAAATTCAATGTATTATTGGATTAGACACAAAGAATTGAGAAGAAACAAGCCTACTGCAGAATATCTCAAACCAAGACTCAATATGTTTGAGCTGCCGGGGTATGAGATTCTTGACTTTGATTCGCTTGCCCGTATCGACAAAGAAGCAGAAAAAATCAAAAGAAAATTTATTAATAGAACATAGAAGGAAATGAAAAGATGAAAGTTGCACTATTCACCAATTCAAACTATTCAATTAATAAAAGAAACAAAAACAGAACAATAACACACACCCCTTCATTTGCAGGCAGTTCTGCAAAAGTCCCGAAAGAAATTAATGCAGCCTTTACCTTTTTAAGAAAACAAATAGAAGCAGGAATGCAAGGCAAAAACCAGAACATATTTGCTGTCCCTGTTGTTAACAAAAATGATGAGGTTGCTCTCGTAATGCTGGAAAAAAGAAGAAAGAACTGGCTTTTGTCCTTTCTCTCCGACAACATAAAAGAAGGCAAAAAAGCAGAAGTAACTCACTACAAAGGGGACAAAGATACTATTGAGCTGATTTTGAAAAACCCGAAAACAAAAATGGAACTCAACAAATTCCTTTCAGAAAACGGTATCCAGCTCGGAAATCTTTAAAACAACAAAAAAGAGGTGTCATTATTGCACCTCTTTTTTATTAAAACATTTTTTTGTGAAAGCCGTAGCCTGTTGAAATGGTGCGGCCGATAGCTTTTATTTTTTCCGTAATAACTTTTTTATATTCTTCAGGCGTGTTGTTCAAACCTGCTTTGCCCGGATAAATTTCGTATTTTTGCTTGCAGTCCTCGCAGGTGACGTTTGGCATTACGACATTTGCTCCGCTTTGAAGAGCTAAAATTCTGCCCTCGGGGTGAAGAGTTTCCATTGCCGTTGTCGCAGGGATATTTATATCAGGCAGCAGCAATCGTGTGAGAGCCATAACCTTTATGGAAAGCGAAAGATTTCCTGTCTTTTCATTTTTCAAAGGAGTTTCTGGATTTGGGATAAACGGGCCGAGGCCTATCATATCAGCCCCAAGCTCTTTAAAAAACAAAATATCTCCGGCAAGAGAATCCAATGTCTGGCCGGGAAGCCCGACAAGGCAGCCTGTACCTGTTTCGTACCCCAGTTTTTTTAAATCAAACAGACAGCGTTTTCTGTTTTCAAAACTCATTTTCGGATGCAATTTTTCATACAAATTTTTGTCTGTTGTTTCTATTCTCAAAAGGTACCTGTCAGCACCCGCACTTTTGTATGCTTCATATTCTTCAAAAGATTTTTCGCCGATACTCAAGGTGATTGCAAAATCCATTTTTTTTATGCCTTCAATAATTTTGCACATCTTGTCTTTTGAAAAGAACGAATCCTCACCCGATTGCAGAACAATAGTCCTGTAATTATATTCCTTTGCTTTTTTTGCAAGGAACAAAATTTCTTCCACATCCATACGGTAACGATTGGTATTCAGGTTATCTTTTCTGAGTCCGCAATACTTGCAGCTGCATTTGCAGATATTGGAAAATTCGATAAGTCCTCTTAAATGAACTTCATCCCCGACATATTTTTTTCGGACAGCATCAGCAGTCTTGAACAAAAAATCATTGATTGAGTCATCGGCCAGAATCCTGACCAGTTCTGATTTTTCCGCACTGTGATTATCTGCAATATTTTGAACAATCCTCTCCAGTTCAGTCAATCCAGCCGCCCCCGATTAGATGTTTGTCGTTTTTGTCATAAAAAACAGCTGCCTGACCTGATGTTACCGAGGCTACAGGCTCATCAAAAACCACTCTGCCCGTCATATTTTTATAGTCAACAAAAACACGTGCGGGTTTTGAATCCATATTGTATCTGATTTTTACATTGGCCTCAAATTCTTCTTTTTCAAACGGATATTGAAATTTTACATCGTGAAGTGAAAGTTCTGTTGAGAGCAAATCCTCTTTTGTCCCGACATAGACTATATTCTTTTGCGCATCCAGCTTTACCACATACAAAGGCTCTTCCCATGCAATACCGATACCTTTTCTCTGGCCTATTGTATACTGGTAAAAGCCCTCGTGAGTTCCGACTTTTTTACCCGTTTTTAAAAAGACAAAATCACCCTTTTTTGTGCCGAATTTTTGTGTGATGTATTTTTTTGTTGTCATTGGTTTTGTTATAAAACAAATATCCTGACTTTCTTTGCTCGACTTTGAGGGCAGGTCATTGTCCAGAGCTATTTTTCTTATTTCGTCTTTTGTATAGCCGCTTAGAGGAAAGATTATTTTTTGCAAATGGTTCTGGTCAAGTTCGAAAAGATAATACTGCTGGTCTTTTTTTTCATCTTTTGCAGGATACATCTTTTTTATTCCGTCCATATCCTCAATACGTGCATAATGACCGGAAGACACATAATCGCAGCCGAGTACGTTTATTGCATAATCAAAAAGCCTGCCCCATTTTATTGTACGGTTGCACAATATGCACGGATTCGGGGTCAAGCCGTTTTTATAAGAGTTTTCAAAATAGTCAATAACGTCTTTTTTAAACTCTTTGCTCAAATCAAGAACATAATGAGGAATCCCGATTTTATCAGCAACAGCGACAGCATTTTTGACAATTTGTTCAAATTTTGCATCATCAACCATTTTGACGGTAATTGCGGCAACGTCATAGCCCTGCTGTTTTAGCAAAAAGCAGGTTACGGAGCTGTCCAGCCCGCCTGACAGACCCACTGCGACTTTTTTGTTATTCGACAAAATAGCCCTCGCCTTCTTCCGTAAGGGTATATTCCGTAAAATCCGATGCTCCCGTCAAATCAGGAACAATTCTGACAAGGTTTTGATTTATGGCATCTTCTATCAGGCTGTGATCAACAGGCTTTCCTGTCAGCGGCACAAGTTTTGCGTTAAGCTGTTTTATAGTAAACCTTTCAAGATGCTCCATATTCATCACATACAAAGCTGTTACAATCAGTTTGTCTATCGGCGTTTGGGGATTGTATGAGTTAAAATACCCTTCAAAATCCGAAACTGAATCGACTTTTTCCACAACTTCTGTTTTCGGATTCTGGATAGATTCTTCCAACGCACGCTCAAAGTTGACCTCTTCCACGATTGGTGAGTTTTGTGCAGCATCAAACTTTGGTGTTGTCATCTGGTTTATGGAAGCAAGATTTTTCACGTCTATAAAACCGCTCCTTTGTTGAATTTGTGCAGTTTGGTCAATATTTTCTTCATTTTCTGATTTTTGAAAAGTTGATTGTGCCTCAGCATTGTACAATCTTTGCATATCAGCAGGCTCTGCTTTCCCCTCAATTGCATCTGATACAGGGGGTGCAACATACTGCCCTTTTACAACACCGTTTATCCAGTCGGACAGTTTTTCTTCAAAAGTGAATTTGTCCGTTGTGGAAAACTCAAATTCCAAATCGCCTTTTTTAATTTTAAAATAATAATCGTGCATATTTTCCCCGTATCTAGTAAATTTGTGCTGATTTGCCCCGAAAAAGCTATGGTTTGTAGCGCAAATCAAGATGTCTTGCTGCATTTGTTTCGTCGACTCTTTTTACCGGAGTGCAATGAGGTGCTGACAGAACATTTTGAGGATTTTCTTTAACCTCCTGAGCTATTTTTATCATAACCTCTGCAAACTCATCAAGCCTCTGTTTATTTTCGCTTTCTGTCGGCTCTATCATCATAGCCTCTGACACAATAAGCGGGAAGTAAACCGTTGGCGGATGGAATTTGTAATCCATAAGTCTTTTTGCAATTTCAAGAGTATGCACGCCGTCAGCTTTTTGTCTGTCGCCTGACAGCACAAACTCATGCATGCAAGGCTCATCATAAGGCAGGTCATAATACGGTTTTAGCTTTTCTTTAAGATAATTTGCATTCAAAACAGCATCGCAAGACGCCTGTTTTAAGGTATAACCCTTCATCAAAATATAAGCATAAGCCTTTACAAGAACACCGAAGTTGCCCTGAAACTCTTTTATTTTTCCTATTGTGTTTTTAAGATTGTATTTTCTGACATATTTTTGTCCGTCAAAATCCCTGTCAATATCAACTATAGGAACAGGCAGAAACTCTTTGAGATTTTCCGTAACACAAACAGGCCCTGCCCCCGGTCCGCCGCCGCCATGGGGTGTGGCAAATGTTTTGTGAAGATTAAGATGAACAATATCAAAGCCCATCTTTCTCGGTGTGGTTATTCCCATAATTGCATTGAGGTTTGCCCCGTCATAATACAGCAAAGCACCGTGTGAGTGAGCGATTTTAGATATTTCAAGGATATTTTCTTCAAAAATACCCAGGGTATTGGGGTTTGTCATCATTATAGCGGCTATTTCGCCTTTATTTTCTTCAAAAATCTGCTTCAGGTGTTCGACATCCACCTGACCTTTTTCATTGGAAGAAACTTTTACGATTTCAAACCCGCACATGCCGGCAGACGCAGGGTTTGTACCGTGAGCAGAATCAGGAATAACAACTTTTTTCCTTTTTGCGTCACCGTTTACTTTAAAATAATGTTTTACAATCATCATTCCGCACAGCTCGCCGTGTGCGCCGGCAGAAGGCTGCAAAGTCACTGCATCCATGCCTGTAATGATTTTTAGAGCTTCCTGCAATTTATACATCAGCTCCAATGCCCCTTGTGCATCGTCATCAGACTGCAGAGGATGCAAATTTGCAAAGCCTTCCAAAGAAGCAAGATACTCATTGACCTTTGGATTATATTTCATAGTGCAGGAGCCGAGCGGGTAAAATCCTGATTCTACACAAAAATTTTTGTCCGAAAGCTCTTTAAAATGCCTCATTGCTTCGAGTTCGGAAACCTGCGGCAAAACAGGGTCTGTTTTTCGCAAAAATTCCGGCCTGATAAAATCCAATGCCGGATTTTCATCAGTCAAAGAAACTCCCGTCATTCCGTCTATAGATTTTTCAAAGATTATTTTTGTCATTTCAATTTCTCCCGCAATAATGCCATGTTACGGTTTCGGTCGTATTATGTCAATATTTCATAATTTTGTCTGAGGCGGCTTCGCTTGTAGAAGTGTACACGGAGTGCGAGTGACGCCAAGTCTAGCATTTTGCGGAAGTGACCCCATGCACTTGTTGCCTGTGCCGGACTTGTTTAACAAAACGGACTTGCCAAATGCACAGGTTCTACAAGTAGTCGGAGTCAGTTGACTATATGAAATAATATAGTCAACTGACATCGGCTGCAGCTTCAACAAACCCGCCTCAGACATATTGTTTTATTACGGGAAAATATTATATAATTGGAAATTATGAAGAACCTAAAAATTATTATTGCAATTGTATGTGTGTGCCTTATATGCGTTTCTGCCGTATATGAAATATTCGGCCCAAAAAACGGCACGCAAAAAAACAGCCCGAAACAAACAGAAGTAACCTTCTGGTCGCTTCAGATGGGGACTTTTAACAGCTATATGGAGCCGTTGATTGCGGAATTTGAAAAAGAAAATCCCGAGATAAAAATCAAATGGATTGATGTTCCTTATTCCGAAGGCGAAAAAAGAACTCTTGCCTCAATCTTGAGCAACACACCGCCCGACCTTGTCAATCTCACTCCTGATTTTTCCAGCGTACTGGCACAAAAACAGGCTCTGGAGTTTATTGATTGCAAAAAACTCTCTAACTACAACAAACAAATAATAGAAACGCTGAAATACGACGGAAAATGCTATGCCGTGCCTTTTTATGCGACTTCATCTTTGACTTTTTACAACAAAGAGATTTTAAAACAGGCAGGAATAAAAAATTTGCCAAAAACCTTTGACGAAATGAACGCAATGGCAGTGCAAATAAAAGACAAGACAGGCAAATTTGTCACGATGCCCACTCTTACGGAAAATGACACTCTGCTAAAAATCTTGAACAAGTATGACATAAACTCCTCTGAAAAAATAACCTCGGACAAATCCGTAAAAATATTTGACGAATACAAATATCTGTATGCAAAAGACCTGATACCAAAAGAATCCATTACACAAAACCATCAAGAAGCTCTTGAAAAATACATGTCGGGTCAGCTGGCTTTTATCCAGTCAGGCGCAAATTTTTTGAACATCGTAAAAGAAAATGCGCCTCAGGTTTTCAAACACACGGATGTATCAAACCAGCTCACAGGCAGCAACGGCAAGTATGATGTTTCTATCATGAATCTGATTATTCCTGCCAGAGCAAAGAATAAAGAAGCTGCGCTGAAATTTGCACTGTTTTTGACAAACAAACAAAATCAGGTTGAACTGGCAAAACTCACGACCATTCTGCCTGCCAACAATGAATCACTGAAAGACAGCTATTTTACTGTTTATGACGATACTGACGTTATTTCAAAAGCCCGTTATATCAGTGCAGAACAATTAAACAACCTGCAAAAGCAGATAAAGTTTAAAAACAACCACAAAGAAATAATTACACTCTTAAACACAACCGTGCAAAAAATAATCCTGTCCGAAAAAAATTCTACAAAACAGGAACTTGAAAGCACTGCAAAAAACTGGAAAAGATTGGAAAACAATTAATGATATTTGCTGACCTTGAACTAAAAATCAACACAAAATCAGGCAACGAGATACTTCTTTTAAAAAGAGAGCCGGAAGAATACAAAAAAACAGTGCTTGTTATTGGTGTTTTTCACGGTGATGAGCCGGACGGAGAATATTTAATCAACAGGTTTCTTTCAGAGCGCACGGACACAAAAAACAGGCTGTTATTCATCCCCTGTCTGAACCCTGACGGAAAGCAAAACAACACAAGAACAAATGCAAACGGTGTTGATTTAAACAGGAATTTTCCTACAAAAAACTGGGAGCCGCAAAAAAAAGATGCTAAAGACGAGTATTTTGGCGGAGAAAAGCCTGCCAGCGAGCTGGAAACACAGTTTTTGATTTACATAATAGAAAAATATGTACCGGATTTGATAATCACACTGCACGAGCCTTATTCTATCGTAAACTACGACGGGCCTGCCGTTGAAGAAGCACAAAAAATTTCTGAAATAACCGGCTATCCGATTCAAGAATCTATCGGGTATCCTACGCCCGGGAGTTTTGGCACCTTCTGCGGCATAGAAAAGGAAATTCCGACAATCACTCTGGAATTGCCGGAAAAATCCGATAAAGAAATTTTATGGAACAAGGTAAAAGGAATTTTTACCTATATTTCGGAATCATATTAGATTGCTGTTGTTTTTGTTTCGGGTCGGATCTGCTAATCATAAACACAGCTACCTCGCCGGGCTGAAGATTTACTGAAATTTTACCCTTGACAATTGACGGTGTAGAAGTAAACTCCAGAGGAACAATAACATCGTCATTGCCTATACTTTTTGCTGTCAAAAGAGCGTTGTTGTTATAAACAAGGTCCTTATTCAAAATCACCATAATAGAAGAATATCTGTAGGTAATCATATAAGCAAAAACGTCTTTGTTATTTGTTTTCAAAAATGTGATTGTGCCTTTATCAAGAATTTCTGATGCCATGCTCTTGAACTTGTTGGCTGTAGAAAAATCTTCCAAAAGCTTACTGTTCATAGAACCGGGTTTTCTTGAAAAGTTAAAGATATCAAATTTGCCCTTATGTACGTAATAATACTCGTCATCAGTATAGGATTTGTCAGCTTTCTGGTTTTCGTACTGATACTGGTAGGAATCACCTGTCTGGAATCCGTCTACAAAATACGAATTCACCGGCAATGTGGCCTGAAGCCAGATAATCATATCCGCAAAAGGCATTCCGCCCGTAATTATCGGCGAAACCTGATCATGAGTAGCAAAGCTGCCTATTACCGCTTTTGGAGCATTTTTTTGTGCAAACTGTTTTTTTACATCGCTTATCAGTTTTAATTGTTTTTCCAAATCGCTCTGGTTTTTCCAGTCTTTAAAATTAAAGAAACTGCCGTACCAGCCGTCGAAACCTGCCTCTAACAATTTGTTGTACGGGGTAAACGGTGCATTTTTTGCAACAGGGTCATTCCAGCTTTCAGAAGCTTCTGCAAGGAACATAAACTGAGGGTCTTTGGATTTTGCATAAGAGATTAATTTCTGCCAGAATTCTGCCGGTTTTGATGTAGCGACATCTGCTCTTATACCGTCAACACCCAGTCTTTGCACCATATCAACATAATTTTTGTACTGTAAATACAACTCATCATTCAAAGACCCGTCAGGATTTGTTACCTTAAAAAGTCTTACATCCGTCCAATCTGACGGAACAATGCTCTGCCCGTCATCGCCTTTTAAAAAGAGGTTCGGATTTGCGAGAAACAGGTCATAAGAGCCGCAGCTTGGCAAATCGACTATTACTCTGATATCTCTTTTGTGGCATTCAAGTATAAAGTTTCTTGCCTCTTGTTCGACAGAGAGTTTGTTAGACGGGTCGTCCAGCTGAGGGTTCAGCTTTGTAAAATCAGATATTGCATACAAAGAACCTGCCGTTCCCATTGCTTTGACTTTTCCGACAGGCGTAATCGGCAAAAGGTGGATTGTATTGATACCCTGAGCTTTTATTTCGTCCAGTCTTTTTACTGCATTGACAAAATTGCCTGTCACTTCGTCTTTTTCAGGCTCTACTATATCATTTCCGTTTTTATCAACAGCATTAAACGTTCTGATATTTACGGCGAGGATTATTGCCTGATTTCTTGAAAAAAGAGTTTTTAAATCATTAATCCACACGCCATGGTTCATCGCTGCAAATACAGGAGAACAGCTAAGGCAAGAACCTGCAATAACAGCCGTAGAAAGCAGTTTTATTATAGATTTTTTCATAAAAATAAACTCCATCCCTTTAATACATTTAATAACAAAATTATACAAAACTGTGCTATCAATTGCAACTTGCGATTGCAACCTGATAAAAATTGAGTTATACTTAGAAACGTATCATTATTATTGGAGGCTATACATGCGCATCTACGTAAACGGTAAAAACATTGAAATTACTGACGCAATTAAAGCTTATGCAAAGGAAAAGTTAGGCAAAGTAGCTAACCACTACGACCAAATCGAAGGAATTGATGTTATGCTTACGGTTATCAAAAATCCGAGCGTAGCAGAAAATCATACAGCAGAAGTTACCTGCAAACTGACAACCGGCGCAGTACACGTAACAGAAACAGCAGAATCTATGTATGCCAGCATTGACCTCGTCGCTGACAAACTCGACAGACAGGTTAAAAAATTCAAAGACAAAAACCTCGGCAAATCAAAACTCGATTCTATCAGAACAGGTGCTGTTCCGGAAGAAATCGAAGAAGCTTCTGCAGAATAAAATTTTTCAATCATAAAAAAAAGACCCCAATGTACTTGGGGTCTTTTTTGATTTTCATATAGTCAACTGACCCCGACTACTTGTAGAGCCTGTGCAATTGGCAAGTCCGTTTTGTTAAACAAGTCCGGCACAGGCAACAAGTGCATGGGGTCACTTCCGCAAAATGCTAGACTTGGCGTCACTCGCACTCCCTGTATACTTCTACAAGCAAAGCCGCCTCAGACAGATTCAGACAATCTTTTCAAAAAATGACTTGTCTTTTTTACAAATCGGACAAACATAAGTATCCGGCTCTTTTGTGATATCGCCTTCATAAATATATCCGCAAATTTTGCACCGATAAGCCACTTTATCCGCAGCAGGTGTTTCTTCCTGATATGTCGGTGCGGCTTTTGGGCTTTTGCCTTTTTTAACCTGATGATAATAAGAATACGTCATCGGGACATCATCTTTGAGCAGCTTTGCTTCTGTCATTTTTCCCTCAAAGACAGTGTGAGTTTCTGTTTCAAACTGGTTTACAAGCTCGCATATTATATATCCGACAGAATCCTCAATAACCTCAAGACCGTCCACGTTTATGGTTTTTATGTTTTCAAATTTGTCTATATCTTTGCTGGACTGGAATCCGAACACAGGTATTATATTATCGTTAACGTGTTCGCCCAGAATGGACACAGCAAACTTTTTGGATTTTTTTATACAGGAATTTGTATAGTTGTCATGGTTTATGCTTACGCACATTGTGTCATAAGTAATTTGCATTGCACAGTTGGCTACACAGCCGACAGGCCTTTGCCCGTCTACGGTCGTCACGACATACACACCGTATGACAGATTGTTCAAAACTTTGTTATCCATATTTAACCCCTTTATAAACCTAAAATAATTATAGCTTATTTTTTGTCATACATGAAAGCACAAACCTGAGATTTCAGCCAATCGAATTTTTTAAGTTTTTCTTCATCATAATTCCAGCTTGCGTCGATTAATTCATCCATGAGGTTTGGTTCTTGTTTTCTTAACATTTTAAATACTTTTACATCGGGCAGAATGGTTTTTGGATCCAGTGAATTTACAATAAGTTCTGTCATTTCTTCTGCAATCAGTTCACAGGGACTTTGTGCGCCGTAGTTGCTTGTTTCTTTTTGTATCATTACTATAGTTTTTTGATTTGTAAATTCTCTTTGCATTCTATTCATTATTTCTGTACCGTCTTTATATTTTTTCAGCAGGTGTGCATAATGCGCACTATGCACAAACTCATGAATGAACGGAGCAAGAAAATGATTTGTTGAAAAATGATTTTGTTCTCTTACGGGAATCATACACTCCTGTATAGACCACCAGTCAGGAAAAGAATTCATAATCACACTGCGCAAAGGGAAATCTTTTTTAAATTTACTATACAACGAGTCATCTCGCTTGTGTGTCATACATATTCCCAGTGCATTTTGATAATATGTTCCGTTAAAATCTCTCAAGAAAAAACCTGTCGGCTTTGCCCAGCCGAGTTTTTGAAAAATGTTTGCCGTAAGCGCACAAAAAGAAGCAACTATAGGATTGTTGCCAAAATCCGTATTTATGTGGAATTTGTCCTGTATTTGTCGAGCAACTTTATCGGGATTAAGATTTTCAGCACCTTTGTATACCGCATTAAAGCCAAGACAGGAATTTAATAAACGTTTGGATTCCACTGTATTTTTTTTAGCGAGTTCTTTTAAGGTGGATGCAGGTATCAAGCCCTTAAATGATACGGTTCTTGAGGTATTTTGTACTTTCATAAAATCAGCCTCTGTTTTGTTTAAATAAATTGTTGTTTAAATTTAATCAAAATCATCAACACCGTCATCGGCACTGTCATAATCATCAAAATCGAATTCAGTATCACCGTTGTTTTCTTCATAATCATTTATATGATTTGTGTGATTGGTATCTCTGTCAATATTGCTGTAAGGATTTTCAATTTCATTATCCGGCTCATTCTTATTTAGTTTTGTTTCTTCCGCTTTATTATGTTTTCCAAAAACATTATCAGCCTCTGTTTTGATTTCGCCTATTGTTCTGATACTGTTTTTTACAGCATCGGTTGTGTTTTTTAACGATTTATCAACAGTATTTGCAAATGTTTCTATCGCTGTAGGTGCAACCAGTATAGTTCCGCCTATAGCTTTTAGTTTATTATATTTGGATTTTTTATTCTCTTTATCCTTATTATTTTCATTTTTTTCTGCAGATTTTTCAAAAGAATCAGCATCCTCTTTTCCAAAATCCTGAGGATTGTCAACGTATTCATCATTTTCCTTTTGTTTAAAATTGGGAAAATAATTAACTCGAAAATTTTTAAAAGAAATCGTGTTTATTTTCATCTCTCACCTCACATTATTTTGAAGGAACATCCAAGAATACATTTTTTTGTTAATTTTGCACTATATATTTACAAATATTTACAGGATACAAATATAAATTATCATAATTTTATTAATTTTTATTAAAAATTTTATAACAAAATAACAAAAAATTTTATTCACGATTATTATATGAACAATGGTACAACAGAGAGAGCAAGTATATGAAAATTTTGAATGCATTCTATATTAAACCCCAAAATTACAGTTTCAAAAGAACAGTTGACTATGGAGCAAAAGACAAAAACTTGGTTTATGTACCTATTCTTTTTGAAGAAAATGATACATTTCAGACTTCAACAAACCAAGAAACTCAAAACACCTCTACTGACAATACCAACCCGAACAAGCCCAAAAAAATCGGAACCGGGACTATATTAACGGCCGGCGGAGGCATAGTTGCAGCTGTTGAGGTTGTGCCGGAAACAATAAACAATATGATTAACAAAACAGCAGACGTGGCCAAAAACTCCATGAAACAAATAGACTCTGTTAAAGAAACATACAAAGAAACTTTCCAAAAATCTTCTCAAAAATCAGAACAAGCAGAACAACCCGTTTCTCATCATCAGGAAGACGATGACAACGATCCTTATCAAGCACTGGGTCACAAAACAGAAGAAACAAACACTGCTGACAATCACCCTGATATTGATACGGATTCTTATATTGATGAAGACAATGATACAACAGAAGATAATTCCCACGAAGATAACTATGATTATGATTACGAATCATATGACTAACAAGAGAGTCTGATTATGAAAATTTTATTTTTTAAAAACAACTATTCTTTGAATTATAACAAAGAAGATTTTGATTTTTATCAACAAAAAATCTCCGACAGAATAGCTCCGGCTGACAGCGTAGAAATAGTACAAAATGTAATGAAAGAGCTGGAGCCAAATACGTCTGCATCAGAAGAAAATAAAATGTTTTTTAAAATAGGTAAAATTTTTGAAAATGCAGGGTCGTTTCAAAATGCAAAAAGTTTTTATGAAAAAATTAAACAAAATATCCCTCTGGACAAAACAAAAAAACATCAGGATATAGATTTTGACATTGAAAGAGTAAAAGAAAAAACATTTGAACAATATAATCAAAACGGATGGGAGGCATAAAAATGAGGATTTCTGCAGCAGGTCTAATGCAAAACTCAACAGGTGTATCCTTTAAACAGAACAAAAATATCGAAAACCTCTCCGGTCTTGATGTGGTAAAAAAATATGAGCAATTAAGACAAAAAAACGAAAAAGAACAAGAAAAAGAAAATGAAAATTTGAATAATATTTTATATAATTCAGTTTTTTTTATGGCTCAAAAAGGACTTTATAAAGATGCAAAAATTCTATACGAGGCTTTTTTGGACAACACAAACCTGACAGATGACCCCGATTTAAACAATACTATCGGCAATATTAACAAAAAAACCGGAGATATAGAACAGGCTCAAAGGGATTATACAGAGGCTATACGGCATTTGTCCGATGCAGATAATGCAACAAAACTGGATATTATAAAAAACTATTTTGAAACAAATATACTTTTAGATAACGGTGAAATAAATCAAGAAATATTCAAAGATATATCTAATCCCTATGTAAATGAAATTTATCTGTATTTGTCCTCGATTGTGGATGATATACAAAACAAACCTCTGCAATCAGCCAATGAAATAAAATCCGCCTATCAAATTATGAAAAACACAGGCTACATAGACGACGATGTTATTTTAAAAACAGCATTTGTTTTAGCACAAGAGGGTGAATACGAAAAGAGCAATGATATTTTAATAGAAAATCTGAACCGCCTAAAAACAGAAGGGCGTGTTTATACAAAAGAATTTATTGATTATTTGCTTCTTTTAGGGGTAAATGCATTTGATACAGCAGAAGAAAAAGACCTAAATAAATCCACAAACATATTTAAAAATGTAGCAGACATTTCTGAAAAAATCGGAATTACACAGCCCTGTGAAATTGCAAATTACTACATTGCAAAAAATCTTTTTATAGAAAACTCACAAGATTTTAAAGAACATGCAAAACAGCTTTTAAATACAACAAAAAACAAACAATACCTGATAAACCTAAATGAAATGCTCGGGGATTTTTCAGCTTCCTCAGACAAGGACGAGGCTGCAGAGTATTATAAAACAGCAAAGTCGCTTATCGACGATAAAGAAACAAACAAAACAAGAATCTTTGAACTCTGCAAAAAAATAAAAAAAATACACCCGCAAGAATCCGCCCAAATAGACGAAGAAATTAAAAATCTTAATGCAGAAGAATTGTTCAACACACATTACCTGTCTAAGGCATTGAGGACGATATATACAAAAAATAATTTTGAAAAGGTTGTCGAAATTTCTGAAAAAATCATAGATCAAAGCAGTGACAAAACACACAAAAATCTTGCAAAGTTGTATTCAAACCTTGCAAAAATACAACTTGGAGAAGATATGGAGCAGTGCATAAATAAAGCTGACAGGGCAATGAATGCACTAAAAGAAGAACTAAAAAAATCGCCTGACAATAAAGATTTGAAAAAAAGCATATATTATGCCCAAAGAAACGAAGCCGTGCTGCTGTTTAATGCAATGTCATACCAAAAAGCAGCAAACATCGTAAATGAATCTGTTTCATATCTAAACGATAGCTATTATGAAAAAGAAAAAATTATAAAAGACAAAATAATAGCCACACTATTTAATTACAAAGCCAAAAACTATTCCGGCGCAGAAAAACATGCCATAAGTTATCTTGAGCTTTTGCTGGATAAAAAATTTGAAAGTACAAAACCGACAAAAATAACAGAAGATGTTAAAAAAATTCTTGTACAAAAAAATGACACTGAAAAAAGAAAAATTGCAGCTGCTTATGAAACACTCGGTCTGATTAATTTAAAATCGCACAATTTTGCAGATTCTCAGGAGTATTTTGGTCAGGCTGTCAGCATTAGAGAAGGGCTAAAAGACAAAGACGAACAACTGGCAAACTCCTATGCTGCACTGGCAAGGCTTGCCATTTTTAACAGCACTTTATTCAAAACTAAAAGGCCAAATTCTTCCAAAGAAATGCACAATAAGTGTCTTGAAATTCTAAAAGCAAAATATCCAAATGACCAAATAACCAGAGATGAAGAAGAGTTCCATAAAAAATACTACGGCAGAACACTTGCATCTGCAGGAAAATATATAAGAAATGCAGTTGGCGGTGTAGATGAAAAACTCATCGAAAAATTTAAATGTTACAACAAAGAGTTAAGTATATGCGAATAGTAGAATTATCACCACAAATAACAAGTTCAAAAAACACCCCCATTATAACAAACAGGGCCAAAACAAAAAAACAAAACCAAATTCCGGTACAACCACAATACAATGCTAAAATTTGGACAAAGTCTTTTGCTTATCATCCGGCCTTTAAGGGATATCGTGAGGACAAAGAATTTGTAAACACAGCAATAAATATGCTCGACAACGCGGTAAATGAAGTAAACAGCATATTATACAACTCTTATGAAATAGATTTTGACAATGATTTTTTGGAGGCCGTTGAATATACAAAACAAAATAAAGAACTATACGAAAAAATTACAGAAACACCGGAAATCTTTGACAAAATTGCATCCGGATTTAATTTGTTCAGTGCAACTACTCTGAAATCACTGGAGGATATAAGATACGACAAAAAATATTTTTCTCCATACTGGGAAAAAAACAGCAAAATCGGAAACAAAAAAACCTCTTATATAATAAAAAATGCCGTCAACAAAAATGACGACAACATAAACAAAATAATAAAAAAATCTGATGACAAAGATTATGAAAAAATAAAAGCTGCGCTGGCGTCAGAATGGTTTGAGGCAGCATATAAAGCCATAAAAGAAGAAAAACCGCAAACAATAACACAAAATTTTAAAGAGCTTGCGCAAACCGTCAATGAACAGTATGCAAAAACATTTCTACTTAATGAACAAACAAGATTGTGCAATGAATTTAACGAAAAGACAAAAGAGCGCGTACTTTCACCGAATACTGATTTAGATAAAAAACAGCACGCATTTAGTTTAATGTTGTCCTACATACAAAGAAAACTGCTCGAAGACAAAGGCACCGAGCTGGACAATGACTATGCATCAATCGACAAGGCAAAAAGCATTCTGCAATATGCAAAAGAAAAAGAATCCATATTCTATGCCCGCTATGCAATAAATCTGCTGCACGGTATGGCGTTTGAAAAATGGGAAAAAGACAATCTTGTCCCTGCTCTTAATATAAAACTTAAAAAAGAAATTTTTTATAACCAAGAAGAAAAGAAAAACGAAGAACTAAAAAAATTCCAAAACTACAGAAACTTTGACACAGACGGGAAATACTTTGTTTCAAGATACTATGATGCCTGCTGCAAAGAAAACGACAAATACAACTTTGACAGCAAAGACTATGTCTGGCAAATAATAAACAACAGACACAATTCAAAGCCGGCTCATCAGGCAATAAAAGAACTTTCTCTCGCAGTAAAAGAAAAACAGGATTTTTACTTTGAACAGCTGGACACATTTTATGACCTGCTGCAGCAAAGAAAATTTGACCCTGAAACAAAAATACCCAAAAGACACGTCGACACCCCCAATGACAAACTTTCTTTTGCTGATTTGTATCTGGAAAAACTCGGAAAAATAAACAACTTTAAAAGAAATTCCGAAGAAGAAAAACTGGATTACCTCTCACATCTTACAAAAGATGAGATGATGCTTTTGAATACAGAAATAAAAAAAGACTGGTATAAAAATGACCAGAAATACGCACTCCTTGCACAGGTAAACGAACAGGCAAGAAACACCAGCGTGTTTTTGGAAATGTATAACGAACTAAAAAAGATAAATATAAATCTCGATGAAATAAAAATAAAAACAAATGAAATGGCAGTGTCCCTAAAAGATGCACTGGAAAACCATACAATAATAACAAATCAAATACAGGATGATTCGGCAATAAAACTTTCTGCCCAAATTTCACAGATGCAAAGGGATTATGCAATGCTTGCTCCGGAAGAGCAAAAAATCGTTGATGAAAAATTTTCTGAAATCATTCCAAAAATTGTAAAAACTTTTGAAAATACAAACACAAATGACAAAGTAAAAGAAGATTTGCTCCATTTATCAAAAATGGCAAAAGAAAAAAGACCGGCAAATCAAATGCTGGAAAGAACAAAAAGTGTACTGCTCTCGCACTGTCTGATTAGCGGAATGTCACAGAGTGCAAACTATCTTAAAAATATTGATGACCTTTTCAAGGCAACAAAGATAACAAACAATCTTTCCTGGGCAAATCTGGGATTGAACACAACTACAGAAGGCTCTGTCTTTGACGAATTCTTTCAAGCAATGCCGGAGGTTGACCCTCTGGATGCAATCCAGAATGCAGGTATGGGAATAGCCGCAGCTGGTGGACTCACTGCAAAAACAGGACTTTTATCTTCAATGGGAGCAATTGTTTCTAACCCTGTTACCATAATAGCTGCAGTGACTCTTCTGGTTGCAGGCGGAGGGGCTGCGATTTCCGCACAAAAAGCAAAAAAACTAGAACGTGCGCAGCGTGACATTATTTTTGAAGTAGAAATTTAATAATAACAATGAAATAACGAGGTAAAAATGAAAATTTATCAAATCACACAAGCAAAATCTTACAACCAATATAAAAATACGCATAGACAAAACAGCCTGAACAATGCAATGTCCAGCCCAAATCAAAACAATCAAAACTGCTCCTTTAATTTTAAAGGGGTGAATGAGTTTGCTTCTTCAACCAAAAAAAATGCAAAAAAAGTCGTAAATCAGGTTGTAGACAGTGTATTTACGGCTGCGGACAAAGTTCAAAAAAAGGTAAACCATATCTACAACAAAATTTTGGATAAATCAACAAAATCTCTAAAACCGAAAAAAGCAGAAAAACAAGTAGAACCTATAGCAATAAAAACAGCTGAATCTATAATCCCTCAGCCCAATTTCAGCATGGATTATGATAGAGTCCTTTCGGATTTAGAAAAGATAGAAACTATTGATAAGAAATGGGTAAAAAACAACACTCCTGCGCTAAAAGCAGCTTTTGGATACAAAGATGCAGAGATGAGCGACCATTTCTTTGATATACAGGTTTCTGAAATCAACAGAGACAGAAGCAAATATATTCAGGCTGTAAAAGAATTTCAGACTGATGAAAAAGCCAAATATATAAACAAAATCTGGGATGAGTTTTTGGATGTAAATCCGCCTTTTAAGCCTGTCAACAAAGAGAAAAATATTCTCGGTCTTCAGGCTCTTCAAAAATACGGCACTAGAGAAGATATGCTTAAGTTAAGCAAAAGATATCAATTGTCCGAAGACAGTGACATTATGAAAGAGTATGCTAAACTTGTCGGCATTGTTGGTAAAGTAGATGATTGCTTGCCTATTTTAGCAAAAATTGGCAGAAAGGATGTTTCTTATACTGAATCTACTCTTTCTGAAATGCTTAAAACTTTAAAAATTTTAATGGTTGATAAATCTGCGCCTAAGTACTGGGAAAATTTTGATTACCATAAATATACAAAACTTGAAAAATTAACAAAGCATACAAACAAAGATATCTCTGATAATGCTAAAGCTATTACTAAACGCATTGTGGATGATAATCCCTGGATGCTGGAGTAAAATAGATTACAAATCTTAACAAATCAACACAAACAGGCAAAAAAAAACTATTATATGTTTTGTACACTCGGAGGACATTCCATGACTAT
Organism: Candidatus Gastranaerophilales bacterium; assembly: GCA_944325885.1. GTDB lineage: Bacteria > Cyanobacteriota > Vampirovibrionia > Gastranaerophilales > Gastranaerophilaceae > Limenecus. Next base: position 66,164 of record CALVBT010000010.1, read on the forward strand.
ATCACCGGTATCTTTCAAATCTTCTTTCAATAATATAATGCCTGCTGCTCCCACAGAATGGGTTACTCCTACTACCGGCTCTTTACCCCAAATACAAAAAGCAGAAGCACAGAGAAAAAAACAACAAAACCAAAAATATATTTTAGCAGGTACGGCTGCTCTTGTTATACTGGCTGCTGCGCTGGCAAAAAGAAAAGCTATCGGTAAATTTTTCAAAAATATCTTTAAAAAAGAAAAGCCACAGACACCCTCTCCGGCTGCAGGTCAGGCAAAGCCAAAAATCGAACTGCCTAAGCCTAATTTTACAGTAGGCAAAGAAAATCCGGAACAATTTGCAAAAGAAAAGGCTGAATATATAAACAAAATCTGGGATGAGTTTTTGGATGTAAATCCGCCTTTTAAACCTGTCAACAAAGAGAAAAATATTCTCGGTCTTCAGGCTCTTCAAAAATACGGCACTAGAGAAGATATGCTTAAGTTAAGCAAAAGATATCAATTGTCCGAAGACAGTGACATTATGAAAGAGTATGCTAAACTTGTCGGCATTGTTGGTAAAGTAGATGATTGCTTGCCTATTTTAGCAAAAATTGGCAGAAAGGATGTTTCTTATACTGAATCTACTCTTTCTGAAATGCTTAAAACTTTAAAAATTTTAATGGTTGATAAATCTGCGCCTAAGTACTGGGTAAATTTTGATTACCATAAATATACAAAACTTGAAAAATTAACAACACATACCAACAAAGATATCTCTGATAATGCTAAAGCTATTACTAAACGCATTGTGGATGATAATCCCTGGATGCTGGAGTAAATATAAATATGGAAATATCCCCGATTACAACAAATAACAACAAAAATACAAACTTCAGATCCAATTCTGTTGTAAATGCAATAAAAGACAAGGTACAAAAAGAGCCTGTAAAAACAGCTGTCATTGGCGGTTCATCTTTACTTGTATTGATTGTTGCTCTGGCAAAAAGAAAATCTATCGGCAAATTTTTCAAAAATATCTTAAAAAAAGAAAAGCCACAGACACCCTCTCCGGCTGCAGGTCAGGTAAAGCCCAAAATCGAACTGCCTAAGCCTAATTTTACTGCAGGCAAAGAAAATCCTGAACAATTTACAAAAGAAAAGGCTGAATATATAAACAAAATCTGGGATGAGTTTTTGGATGTAAATCCGCCTTTTAAACCTGTCAACAAAGAGAAAAATATTCTCGGTCTTCAGGCTCTTCAAAAATACGGCACTAGAGAAGATATGCTTAAGTTAGATGTCAACTATCAGCTTTCCAAAGACAGTGACATTATGAAAGAGTATGCTAAACTTGTCGGCATTGTTGGTAAAGTAGATGATTGTCTTAAAATTTTACCGTATGCTTCGACTAATAGTTTTAAAACGTATAATGAAGATGCTATGACTGAAATCATGAAAACTCTTAAAAAACTTATGGTTGATCAGGCAGCACCCAATCATTGGATAAATTTTGAATATGCACAATATGTCCAATTTGAAAAATTAACAAAGCATACCAACAAAGATATCTCTGATAATGCTAAAGCTATTACTAAACGCATTGTGGATGATAATCCCTGGATGCTGGAGTAGATATAAATATGGTTATTTGTAAAAAAGACTTAACAAATCCAATAAAAAATAGCAAAAGATTTTTTTCTGCGTTTTAAAACTAACATAATAAATACACAACAAGAGAAGAGAAGGAAGTAGAGAGCTGATGAAAATATATAATATTTCTCCATACAAATACTCTGTTTATAAATCTGCTGACAACCATTCTGAAAACAGAGCAGTTTCTTTGAACAACACTGTAACAAAAAAACAAAATATGATGTATGATTTTCCAAAATCATACATAAAGCTGCACCCTTCTTTTGGTTATGGATATACTTCTTTATCTCTTGAAGAACAAAGAGAAATCGACAGACAAAATCAACTCCAGCAGGACAAAAATGACTACCTCTGGGCAAAAAGCTGGGACCCGGATAAAGCAAAAAAAGAATATGAAGCACTTGCACAAAAACAAATCAGTGTAAGGGAAAAAGAAGCTTGGGTCTACCTGAAAGAAAGCTCTAAAGAAGCAATCAAAAATGATTATGATTGGAAATATAAAAAACAGCTGGCTCGATACAACAAGGTTATGGACAATATCTCATACTACAGAGATCTTTTTAGAGATGATATAAAATACCGTCCCCGCTCGGTATCAGAAATCATGCAAAATACAAAAGGAAAGATTGACACAAAAATAGCCGGCTATAGCGACCTGAAAAGGGATATGAAAGCCAGATTTATCACTCCTGTTACAGAAGAAATGCTCTATGGCGGAGAACAAGAAGTCGCAAACTCCATACTGCTGTGCGGGCCGACAGGCTGCGGAAAAACAGCCACAGCAAATGCTATTGCAGATGAAACATACTGCTATGTAGACAGGATAACAACAGATACTGATCCAAATGATTTTGCAGACCTTATATATAAAAAAAAGGATCAGGCTTATGACAGATACTATGCCAGACAGGCTGCTCTGCAAAAGCTCAAAAAAAGTGCAGAATATCAAAATATGACATATCAGCAAAAAGACGAAGCTATACACAAAATAGGCTCACCAAGAACAGTCGTTATTATAGACGAGTTTGACAGATATTTTAATCCTCTAGTTTGCACACCGCCTGTAACAACCCAAAACCGTGATGCTGTCAAGTCATTATTTGACGGTTGTTCAAAGCTACCGACAGCAGACGGCGACAAAAATGCAGCAGCAGTCACATTCATTTGTACAACAAACTATCCGGCAAGGATTCCTCTGGGTGATTTTAACCCCAAGAAGGTCTCAGTTTTTGGCATATTCCCGCCCAAAGGTCAGGATATGCAAGATGTTATAAGATTTTACATGAAAAAGGCAAATGAGCTGATTAGAGAATACAAACGACCTAATCCAAACCTCGAAGAAATCAAACCCGAAGAGGTAAACCTCGAAAAATTTGTGAAAAAATTTGAACCAACACTCGAAAAAGGAGCCTTTAGCAACGATGCCATAAGCGATATTGTCATATCAGCAGCAGAATCATACATTGACAACCCTCATTTTGATTTTAACCTTTATCTTTTAAGAGGGTTTAAAAACTCTGTAAGAGATATAAGACCCGAAAAGCTCAAAAAATATACAGAACAGATGGAAAAAATCCACCTGAGACAAGAAGAACCAGAAGTAAAAATTGACCCATCTAAAATGTCAGAAAAAGAAGTTATTCAAAATAAAATTGAAAAACTTACAAAATACGGCGAAGACTTCCTTATGCCGGACCAAGTCGAAGAACTGGCAAAATTGAGAGAACAGCTCAAACAATTAGAAAACGGTCAAGAAGAACTGAACAAATTCAGAGACCCGCTCAAACTATTAAAAGACAAACAGAAAGAATTGGACAAATTGAGAGAACAGCTTGAACAATTAGGAAACAAAAATTAAAAAATTAAGGATTTATACAAATATGAAAATCTATTCTATAAACACAGGTTTTAATTTAAAAAAGAGCAGCTATGTTTCTAATCCAAAAGCAGAAACAAAAGCTCCTACAGAAAAAACTCAATCCACTAATTTGAGAGGTATACCAAGAGCGTACATCTCTTTTGGTGAAAATAATCAAATTACTGACAAAAAAAGAAGAGCCGAAATTGCTAAATATCTGGAATACCGTGACAAAGCTAAAGATATAGAACGTGGTGATGCATATTACCATGAACTTGTGGATAAAGAAATTAACAAACTCATCGAAGACCGCACTCACATCGGCTGGTTTACGGGAAACACTAAAATCGGCAAGGTGAAAGAAGTCGAAAGACGAAGAATAAATAAAGAACAATACGAAAAATATTTGAAAGAAAAAGAAGAATACGAAAAAATTAAAAAAAATGAAGACTACTACAAAGGACTGATAAACACTGAGGATATTGATGTTTATGAAAAAGTAAAACAAAAACTCAGCGAAAGTGATTCTCTGGACAAAAAAATAGCCGGATATAAAAACCTCAAAGATACTGTTAAAAAATTAATAATTGACCCTATCCAAAGAGAATCTACTCTTGGTACTCACGAAAAACTGCCGCCGGCACTACTTTTGTACGGACCAATCGGCTGCGGAAAATCAAAACTGGCAAAAGCCATTGCTGACGAAGCAAATTGCAAAGTTGTAGTATTCCCTGCAAACCTCAACCCGAGAAAATTTGTAAGTGAAATACAAAATACTATAGATGAAGCAAAAGACTATTATTCTGAACAAAAAGATATAATTGACAACAGATTTAATAATACTCAATACAAAAACGGAAACATTGAACAAAAAGCGGATTATTTAGTAAGTCTAAAATCCCCCAGAACTATTGTCATAATTGATGAGGTGGATCAGTATTTCAACCCGAACACAAAAGGCAGCTCAGAAGATATTGCTGACATAAACAAAACCCTTTTAAAAGGCCTTTTGGACAACTGCAGCGAAAAACCCGGCGCAAATATTTCTTCTGATGCAGCAGGCGTTACTTTTATTTTTACAACAAATTATCCAACGATGGTTGATTCGGAAATTTCATTAAGAAACGGGAAATGTAAAAGATCTCCCGTATCGCTTCCGGATGATAATGATATCAAAGATATCATGAAATTTTATATAATTAATTCAGCCAATCCTACTATAGAAAAAGCAAAAGCAAATGGAAAAAATGTAAATACAATTAATGCAGACCAAATCCCCTACAATAGTTATTTAAAATTTGTCCAACCAACAAAAGAAACAGGGGCTTTCTCCGGGGCAGGAATTGAATCTGCTATTAAACAAGCCGCTGCAAACTACATAGATGACCCTGATATGTATATGAATATCCAAATGGCAAAATTACTCTCATCAGGAGTTTACAGAATACCGACAGAAAAACTCGAAGAATACAAAAAAGAAATGGAATCTATGGGAAAATTGCTAAAAGATATTGACGAAAAAGAAGAATATGAACTCTTAAAAGATTTAGACGAACTTGATATGACAACAGAAAGACAAAAAGAACGTTTGTCTCTTTTAAAAGGGGCTTATGAAGTTCAGGCAAAATAGTTATGAAAATCAATAACACAAATAAAAACATCTATACAAATAGCACGCCCTCTTTCAAACGCTATTTTGATGCAAATATGAGAAAAAATTTTGAAAGAATGGTTGATTATTACAAAAGAATCAACCCATATCTCAAAGACGAAGATATAATGGTGATGCAAAACAGTATAGACTCTTTTAATGCTGTATATAAAGGCGCACAGACAATCAACACAACAAATGTTGAAAATCAAATATACAATAAATTTCATATACCTGCTGACTTTAAAGGGAACAAATTTTTGGCCAGCATGACCGCTCTTACATTGAATATTTTTCAAAAACTGCGACTTCCTCTGCCTACAGGTATCAAAGTTGCCCCCCAAAAAGGGAATATCGCCGGCTCATGTAGTACTTATACAAGAGAAATTACTTTCAATGCAAATGAGGACTGGTCTGACGTACAATATTGTATGATATATCAAAAACTGGAAAACTGGTCTTCGTCCGGTCATTTTTTATCAACGCCTGTTCACGAATTTATGCACAGTGTGCATCTTTTTAATCTACACAAACTTGCTGCACAAAAACAGCAGATAGTCGACTCTCTATATAGCAAAATGCTTCGAGATTTTTTGAAAATGGATTTCAAAACAACAATGATAAATCAAGCAGGCTCGCCTCTTATTAACAAAAATGCAAACAGAGCAGTTAATCAGAAAGTATCCGAGTACGGCTCATCCACTCCTGCAGAAATGTTTGCTGATATCGGAGCAAAAATGATAACCTACAATCTGGACAGAAAAACTATTCTCCCTTCAAAAAATCCTTTTGTTTTTAAGGATTTTACGGAGGATAAATACATGATGCAAATCATGAATGATGTCTGGAAAGGGAATGTGTCACAATATATTCAATAATCTTAAAGAACAGGTAAAGAAATATTACAAAATTCAAAAATTTTGAAATTTTACTAAAAAATAATCCTTTATATATACATCAGTTAAAAATACTGACTTTAGTTCATTATTCAGAATGGAAAGGGGCGAAAAGCCCCTTTCATTTTGAATAAAACATACTAAAAAAGACTCCTTGCGGAGTCTTTAAATTTAATAAATGGTTGCGGGAGCTGGATTTGAACCAACGACCTTTGGGTTATGAGCCCAACGAGCTACCAGACTGCTCCATCCCGCGTTATTTAATTGTCAATTGCGTTTTACCTTGCCGCAGTCTTCCAGACTTACCTCTCGCTCGAAATGACATTTAGTCATTTCTCCCTCGGCAGAGTATCCCGCGTTATTTAATTGTCAATTGCGTTTTACCTTGCCGCAGCCTTCCAGACTTACCTCTCGTTCGAAATGACATTTAGTCATTTCTCCCTCGGCAGAGTATCCCGCGTTATTTAATTGTCAATTGCGTTTTACTTTGCCGCAGTCTTCCAGACTTACCTTTCGTTCGAAATGACATTTAGTCATTTCTCCCTCGGCAGAGTATCTTACACTCAATTATTAAACGCTAAAAACAAAAAATCAAGTATCTGGCACACACTCCCTATATTTTATATAATTTCTATATGAACGAACTCTTTTTAGAATCAAAACGACTGGCTTTCTACAAAATGGATTCATCGGATTTTGATGATATTGCAGAAATGTTAAAAAACAAAAATGTAATGTACGCCTGGGAATATGTCTTTTCTGACACAGAGGTACAAGATTGGATAGACAAAAACACAGAAAAATACAAAAAATACAATCTGGGCTACTTTATTGCCTTTGACAAAAACCTGCAAAAAGTCGTAGGCCAAATAGCACTAATGCCAGACACAATAAACAACAAAACTTACCTCGAAATAGGCTATATTCTAAAACAAGAATTCTGGCATAAAGGCTATGCAAAAGAAGGTGCAAAAGCAATGATTGATTACGCCTTTAATGTTCTCGGAGAAAAAAGCGTTATTGCAGAAATTCGGCCCATGAACACAGCCTCTCAAAAAGTTGCACAAAGTCTGGGTATGAAACTCACCGGCGATTTCATAAAAAAAGTCAAAGACAAAGAAATGAAACATCTGATATTTACTATCAAAAACCCTGCTACACAGTCTTAAAATACTCTATTGTCTTTTTTAAACCGTCCATGATGTCTACTGTTGGTTCCCAGCCCAGCTCTTTTTTTGCAACAGAAATATCCGGTTTTCTTTTTACAGGGTCGTCGCTGGGTAAAGGCATAAATTTGAGCTTTGAAGAAGTGCCTGTCAGCTCAACAACCTTTTGCGCCAAATCAAGCACAGTTCTTTCCGATGGATTCCCCAGATTTACAGGCCCGATAAAACCGTTTTTGTTATTCATCATACGCATCATACCTTCTACAAGGTCATCCACGTAACAAAAACTGCGGGTCTGAGAGCCATCACCATAGATAGTAATATCTTCACCATTAAGCGCCTGCATTATACAATTAGAAACGACTCTGCCGTCTTTCGGGTCCATATTCGGCCCGTAGGTATTAAAAATTCTTATTATCCTGACATCTACACCATACTGCCTGTGATAATCCATCATCAGAGTTTCTGCAGCACGTTTCCCCTCGTCATAGCAGCTTCTGATACCTATCGGATTTACATTGCCCCAGTAGGTTTCGTTTTGCGGATGCACAAGAGGGTTTCCGTACACTTCCGAGGTAGAAGCCTGCAAAATTGTTGCATTATATTTTCTTGCAAGCTCCAGCATATTCAATATGCCAAGAACAGAAGTTTTCATAGTTTTTACGGAATCAAACTGATAATGAGGCGGGCTGGCAGGACACGCCAGATTGTATATCTGAGAGCATTCGATATCAATCTCATCCACAATATCGTGTTCTACAAGTTCAAAATTCTTGTTCCCGAGCAAATCCTCAATATGCTTTCTCAACCCTGTAAAAAAATTGTCCAGACAAACAACGTAATTGCTTTCTGAAATAAGCCTTCTGCACAAATGATTGCCGATAAATCCGGCACCGCCGGTTACAAGAATTTTTTTCATTATTTTTTACCTATACAATAGTATTCAAACCCTTTTTTAGTCAATTCCTCATAAGAATACTGATTTCTTCCGTCAAACACAACAGGTGTTTTTAAAAGTGACTTGATTTTATCAAAATCAGGGTTCCTAAACTCGTTCCACTCTGTAGCAAGAATCAATGCATCACAATCAGCCAATGCCTCGTAAGCCGAAGCAGCATACTCTATCTTGTCGCCTATGATATTCTTTGCTGTATCCATTGCTTTTGGGTCATAGGCACAAATCTTTGCACCCTGTTTAGTCAATTCTTCGACTATATTAAAAGCTGGAGCCTCTCTCATATCGTTTGTTTCCGGTTTAAAAGCCAATCCCCAGAGTGCAAATTTTTTATTTTTCAAATTGCCGTTATATTTTTTTATTATTTTATTAATAAATATATAACGCTGCCTCAAATTAATATTGTCAGTAGCAGTCAAGAGTTCTGCGCTGTAACCGTTATTTTTCGCTACAGAAATCAAGGCTTTTACATCTTTTGGAAAACAAGACCCGCCATAGCCCAGACCTGCGAACAAAAATTTTGTTCCGATTCTATTATCAGAACACATTCCTTTTCTTACCATTTCTGCATTTGCGCCCACGCACTCACAAATATTTGCAATTTCGTTTGCATAAGAAATTTTCATAGCCAGAAAAGCATTCGCTGCATATTTTGTCATCTCTGCCGATTTTATATCCATTTCGATAACAGGATTTCCCGTCCTCAAGAAGGAAGCATAAATACTGCGCATAACTTCAAACGCACGTTCTGTTTTTGCGCCGATAACGACTCTGTCCGGTTTGAGAAAATCGTTTACGGCTGCGCCCTGTTTTAAAAACTCGGGGTTTGAAACAATATCAAAATCAAACTTTGTATTTTCAGCCACAGTTTGCGCTATTTTGTCACAGGTTCCGACAGGTACTGTAGATTTGTTGACGATTACTTTGTATCCGTTCATTGACTTTGCTATATTTTGAGCAACCTCAAAAACCGCACTCAAATCAGCAGAGCCGTCTTTTTTTTGAGGGGTGCCGACAGCTATAAAGCATACATCACTGTTTTTTACAGCCATATCCAAATCAGAAGAAAACTGCAGTCTGTTTTTCTTGACATTTTCCAGTATCAATTCCTCTAATCCGGGTTCATAAATAGGAACAATGCCCTTTTCCAGTTTTTTTAATTTTTCAATATCCTTATCAATGCAGATAACATTATTGCCCATCTCGGCCAGACATGTGCCGGCAACCAGCCCGACATAACCTGTTCCCACTATACAAAGTTTCATTTTTCCTCCATTTTTTCATACAGCCAACTGCCTCCGTCTGCCTGTCGAACCTGTGCAGCAGACAAGTCAGGTACAGGATTATTATTGACCATATCTTAATAAAATCTTAGCACAAAATAAGTTTTTTTAATTGTAAAATATATAATAATCAAGAAAATGAGGATTTATTTATGAAAATATTAGTAATAGGCGGCGGAGCCACAGGAGCCAGTGCAGCAGCAAGACTGAGAAGGCTCGATGACAATGCGGAAATTTTAATTCTGGAAAAAACAAAAGAAATATCAATAGCAAACTGCGGTCTTCCGTACTATTGCTCCGGAGAAATTGACAGCGAAGACAAAATGCACGTATCCAGCGTTCAAAAATTCAAAAACCTTTTGAACGTTGATATCCGCATGGATGCAGAAGTTACGGAAATAAACAGAAAAAACAAAACCGTTACGGTAAATAACAAAGACATCTTATCCTACGACAAACTCGTACTCGCAGCAGGGGCAAAACCGTTTATCCCGAACATAGAAGGCATAAACAGCCCTAAAATACACACAATCAGAATGCTCGCTGATGCAAACAGGCTAAAACATCAGGTAAAAATCGAAAACGTAAAAAATGCAGTTGTGATAGGCGGCGGGTTTATCGGGCTGGAGATGGCAGAAAACTTTGCAAAAATGAACATCAACACAACTGTTGTGGAAATGGCAGACCACATTCTTCCGCCGGTTGATAAAGAAATTGCAGCATTTGCGCAAAACGAACTCAGAAAACACGGGGTAAATATTATCCTGTCAGACGCACTAAAAGCCGTTGGAAAAGACGAGATTGTTCTTGCTTCCGGCAGAAAAATTCCGTTTGATACAGCGGTGCTTTCAATAGGAGTCAGACCGGAAACAGAACTTGCAAAAAAATGCGGTCTTGAAATCGGAAAAACAGGCGGCATAAAAGTTAACGAATATATGCAGACCTCAGACCCTGATATCTTTGCAGGCGGCGACAGTGTAGAGGTTGAGGATTTTGTGACAGGTCAAAATTGTCTTATCCCTCTCGCAGGCCCGGCCAACAGACAGGGCAGGATTATTGCAGACAACATTGCCGGACTGAAATCCTCTTACAAAAAGACTATCGGCTCTGCTGTAGTAAAAATATTCGACCTTACAATAGCAAACGCAGGCAACAGCGAAGAAACACTTATAAAAAGGAACATTCCGTATCTCAAAACATTTACCTATGGATTTTCACATGCCAGCTACTATCCAAATGCGACCCGTACTCTGTACAAACTCTTGTTTAACCAAAACGGAGATATTCTGGGGATTCAAGCAGCCGGATTTGAAGGCGTTGAAAAGAGAGTGGATGTTGTTGCAACAGCAATGAGAAACAACAACAAAGTAACCAACCTTATTGATTTGGAACTCTGTTATGCTCCGCCGTATTCTTCTGCAAAAGACCCTGTAAACATACTCGGAATGCATGCAGACAATATCCTGAAAGGATTTGTAAAACCTGCTTTTTACGAAGATATAAAAGACTCCCTGCTCATAGATGTACGCTCTGAGGCAGAATTTAAAAACGAAACAATCGAAGGAGCCTTGCACATTTTCACTCCGGAATTGAGGACAAGATACAAGGAACTCCCGAAGGACAAAAAAATTGTTCTGTTCTGCAACACGGGATTTCAGAGCTACGTTGCATCAAGAATCCTTATCCAAAAGGGATTTTCCAATGTATACAGTCTGACAGGCGGTATAGAATTGTACAAATCGCTGAGAAAAAATGGAGTTCAAAAAGACTTGCTGCCCGTCTAAAATATTTAGCATATAATAATCTAGCAATGAAAATAACACACAGCCGAACATATCAGGCTCCCAACGCAAATAAAAGCTTCGGGGGGCTGAGTGCAAAACTTGCACAACACATATACAAAAAAGAAGAAATTTTTGCCCTGTGCAAAAAATACAAAAACTCCGACGGAAAAGTCGGAAAACTTCCTGCTGAATGGATTTACCAAATCCCATTCGAGAAAAGAAAAGAGGGTGTAAAAAACATCCTGAAAAATTTCGGTGCAATATTTTCAAAACTGCGCTCTTCAGACGACACACAGAATATGCAAAACACCGTTGCAAAAAAGATTACGGATTTGTTCACAAAAACAGGACTGCAAAAAGAAAATGCACAGGCAAAAGTAGAATACCTGAAAAGCGGTGCCTTTGCTGATGTTTACAAACTGACTCTGCAAGAAAAAGAATATGCCGTAAAAATCTTTAAAAACCTAAAAGCCTCTCAACACCAGTATGACCCTGTGAACGGAAACGGTTATGAGCAAAACATTTTCTGTTTTTTACAAAAGAAAATCCCGCTGAGAAACAAAAACTGGGTTCAATTTTATTTTGGCGACATAAAAAACGGCATACTGGTAACAAAGTTTGAAAACGGCAAAAAACGCTTTAAAGGCAACCCCTATGACCTAAGACGCATAGGGCTGTATATATCAGAATTTGAACACTATTCTCCAAGAAACAATATCGGAGGAAAAATAATAGACACAGGCTGCATAGAGCCTGCCGAATATGTAAACAACAAAACTTTTCGCTACGCTTACAACAAAGCTAGCCAAAACCAAGATACTCCTTTTAAAATTTTAACAGAAACCCTTCGCTGGAAAGACTCTGCACAAAGAGAAGAAAGGCTAAAGGGGATAGTGTATTCTCTTCGTCTGCTTGATAAAAAGCAAATGCAAAAAAATATACAGCTTCTGTTAGAAACCGCTGATGAAAACCTTTCGATTTTTATAATCAATCAGCTAAAAGCATTCCCCCACGGGATAAGAAACAAAATTTTCGACAGCATGATAGCAAAAAACAATGAAAGAATAGACACACAGCTCGCAATCCAGCTAAACCATCTGCAAAATTTCGGCTACATTTTCCCTCAGCAGTTTAAAAGGCTAAAGGACAAAAACAATGTGTCCATTGACACAGAGCTTGTAAAACAGCTTTCAGGGCTTCATCTTGATGCTTTTCGAAAAAGCTACCCTCTGTTTTTAAAAAAGACAACTCCTTTTATCAGGCAGCAGCTGGCAGAATCGCTTTATTTTGTACAAAAAAACAGGCAGATTGAATATTTGAGGCAAATTTTGCAAAAAAACAATCCCGCTCTTATAGAAACACTGTTCACAAAAAGCAGCATGTACAGCCCTCAAACCATTGAAAAAATGTTCGATATGATATTTCAAAGAAATTATATTGAAGAGCAGCGAGTCCTTGCAAAAAACATAGCTGCCGTGCCAAAAGCAAAAACAGAAGAATGGTTTTCAAAGCTCTACAACCTTGAAGACGACACAATCAACATGTTTCTTGCACAAAATTTGAAATACACAAAAGCAAACAAAAATGTCTGGGAAACATTGCTAATGAATTATTAGCGGATTCTGGACATGTTTTTGTCCAGCCATTTCAACAAATCTTTGATAGCATTCATTAGTAACACTGCAGTCCTTCAGACCTCTGTGCATTCCGCCTGTATCAAGACTAAAATGCTCTGCCAGCAGCCCCAGTTTGTGGCTTTTCATCTGCGGCAAAAATTTACGTGCGAGTTTTAGTGTATCTATATAATCATTTTGCAAAGAGCGATTGTAATGTTTTTGCAGTTTTGTATGTATAAAATTCAGGTCAAAATTTATATTGTGGCCGACTATGATACTATCTCCTACAAAATCCATAAACTCCTGCAGGCAATTCTGGATTTTCGGGGCATTATAAAGGTCGTTAAGCTCTATACCTGTCAAATTCAAAATAAAAGGGCTGACATATCTCATCGGGTTTACGAGGGTAGAAAAATCTCCCACAAGTTCATCTTCTTCCACCTTCAGCGCAGAAAGTTCTATAATTTCGTCATTCAAGGCAGAAAATCCCGTTGTTTCTATATCTACAACAACATAATTTTTTGGATATAAAACTAAACTTTTATCTTTTCTCATCAAAAATCTCCAATAACATTATTTCACACCCCGAAATGTCAGTTATAAAATTTTCTATATTTGTAACAATTATTTAAACTAACAACAAAAAATTTTCTTTATGTATTTCATATAGTCAACTGACTCCGACTACTTGTAGAACCTGTGCATTTGGCAAGTCCGTTTTGTTAAACAAGTCCGGCACAGGCAACAAGTGCATGGGGTCACTTCCGCAAAATTTATACTTTTGCGTCCTCGCTACCTCTCGCAAATATGCCACTGGCATATTTACTCGGCAGAGTGTGTACACTTCTACAAGCGAAGCCGCCTCAGACAAATTTAATACAGCATAAAGAGGTATTATGAAAATCAGCGCAAACACGAGATACAATCCCGCAAAAACAAAAAACTCCTTTGGCTACAATTACGAAACGCACAGGGTCATAACACGCACTGCGCTAAAACAGATTTCCGACTTTGACCTTGCTGTAGAAAAACTCTTTAACAACCAGAAGTTTGTAACAGACAACAACAAACTTGTGTCAGTAAAAAGATTCATCGACCTGTGCGCAAACAGCAAAGATTCCTTCAACAATTTAATCAGCCGTCTTGCTCTGAACAAGAACGGTTTTGCTTCAATCTGCTCAACCGTCGGCAAAGGTACGACAAAAGCAGAAAAATTCAAAAACGAAATCGCAGATGCCTCTATGATGCCCGATTTGATGAGGGAAGAAACAGGATTTTTTACAAACAGGCATTTTTATTTTCCGACGTTTGAAAAGCTCGGGGCAAAGAGTTTCGGGCTGGACACAGAAAAAAACAATGCGCTGAGTGCCTTTATTGACCACATAAAAAAAGCGCAGGGAACAAAGCAATCTTTTTACAACAAGCCGTTTGAACTCGGGATGGCTCTTCACTTTTTGCAGGACATGACAGTGCCTATGCACACGCAAAGGTCAGAGTACAAGCTGCTTTTTAAAAGGCCGGTGCTTGGCAAGGCTTATGAACTTTTGATGCACAAAAAGTTTGAAAACATTGCTCCGACAGGGATGCTGCATCACCATGACGAGCTTGTTAAAAATTACACGCCAAATTTAAACAACATCAAAAACATATCCGAAAACAAAAATCCGTGTTTTTTAGAAATACTGCACAAGAATGTAGAATTTTCCCTGAATCCGCAGCTTCAAATTTCATTGAAAAACAAAGAAAACTGGCCGCAAATACAACAAAAATGTTTTAATCAGGCTGTTGACTCTACAGTTGTGCTGCTCAACAAAATAAAAAATTATTTTATTACGCAAAATCCTTAAGACATTTTATAGAATACATTCCGTTTTCGTTGTTTAATTCAATTTTTGTTTGGAATATTTCGGAAAGATTTTCATCCGTAATAACATCTTCTTTTTTGCCCTGTTTATAGATAGTTCCGTTGAACATCAAGGCTGCATGGGTAATCTCCGGAAAAATTTCGTCAATATTGTGAGTAACAAGCACAACCGGCACCTGCTTTGCCAGTTTTTGCAGCAGTCTGATAAAGCTATACTGCGCTTTTATATCCAAACCCGTAGTCGGTTCATCCAGCACAAATGCCTGGGGTTCATGTATCAAAGAACGGCCTATTATACAGCGTCTTAGCTGGCCTGTACTCATCTCGCAGACTTTTTTATCTTTTATTGGCGTTATATCCAAAAACTCCATTGCCTTTTGTGCTTCTTCAAGCTGTTGTTTTGTAAAATCATGGTGTTTATAAACGCCCATTGAGCTGTAAAACCCGCTCAAAACAACTTCTTGTGCTGTTTCTTGTTTTGCAAAATTTTCAAAACCCGTTTGCAGTCCGTTTGTGATTATTCCAAGATGCTTTTTCAGCTCAAAGATATCCCATCTGTCTTTGCCGAAAATTTGTTTTTTGAAATTATACGCAGCATTTGGATAAATATCATGAGAAAACAGCTTCATAAGTGTAGATTTTCCGCTGCCGTTTGCTCCGAGAATGACCCAGTTTTCGTTTGAGTTTATTTTCAGGTTTATATTCTTTAAAACCGTTGTCATTCCATAGTTTACGTATATATTTTCAAAATCTATGATGGTTTTTTTAGGGTTGTTGGTGTGCATATTGATTCTCGAACACAATAAAAGCCTTATCAAATAAGGCTTTTTAAGAAATTGGAGCGTACGAGACTCGAACTCGTGACCCCCACACTGCCAGTGTGATGCGCTACCAGCTGCGCTAACGCCCCGTGGGTGACTGTTTTATAATAGCGTAAATAAAGTTTTTAAGTCAATAATAAATTGTTACAGCCTTAGCTATTGACGTGACGGCTTGATAATGTAATATTGATACATTGACAACTGAATATTTGGGCCTGTGGCACTCTGCCGAACAACGATTGAGTATCGTTGTGAGAGGTGGTAGACGCAGTCCTTGACAACTGAATATTTGGGCCTGTGGCGAAATTGGTAGACGCACTAGACTTAGGATCTAGCGCCTTTGGTGTGAGAGTTCGAGTCTCTCCGGGCCCACCACTAAAAAGAGCCACTACGGCTCTTTTTTTATTTAACAACAACAAGGCGGCAAAATGGAAGACTACAAATTTTTTCTGGACAATGGCATAGAAGATTTACACAAAGGCAATTTCCCAAAAGCACTGGAGAACATAAACAAATCTCTGGAACTCAAAAACGACTGGGAAATCCCCTATTTTTACCGTGCAGTAGCCCATCAGGCAATGGAAAATTTTGACGAAGCAAAAAAAGATTACGCAAAAGCTCTGGAATTGAATGAAAAAATGACTGATGCATACTACAACAGAGCCAGAATCATTCTCACAAACAAAACCGCCTCAAAAGAAGAAATCCAATCAGCTGTATGCGATTTGGAAAAAGCGCTTGAGCAGGACGAAAAGTTTCTCGATGCATTATATGCCATGGCTGCCGCACACAAAAAACTGGGGAATTACAAGACAGCACTTGATTATCTGGACAAACTGCTTGCGCTGGAACCCGAGGCTGTCAATGCTCGTGCGTTTAAAAAACTTCTGCAGCAAAAATATCTTTAATTTATTGCCCGATACCTGATTCATAATTATAATTATTATTAAGTAAAACAGGGGTAATAATGACTGCAAAAAAGTTATACAAATTTTTAATCAGTATTGTTGTTTGTACGGGAATTATTTTTCAATGCGGATGCTCTTCGCTGAATTTTCGTCAGGCATACGACAAAGGAATGCGCTACTACAACGAAAAAAACTATGAAGAAGCAATAATAAGCTTTAACAATGCGCTTAATTACAAACCCGACTCCTACAGCACACTCTGCCTGCTCGGTACCAGCTATGCCTACAACAAAGATATAAAAATGGCGGAAAAGACACTCCAGGACGCAATAAAACTATTCCCCAACGAATGGAATGCCTATGTACTGCTCGCTGATATAAAACGAACCCAAAAAGACTACGAGGTAGCCATCGATTATTACGAAACTGCTGTAACGCTTGAATCTATGGGCGGCAAAGAAAAAATGTATTACAAAAAACTGTTAAAACAAATACGTACAGAACAGGCGGCCTACTCAATGCAAGACCCCGTTGCAGAACAAAAATCACGTGAAAATTTAAAAAGTGAAATAGTAAACACCTACACTGGTCAAAAAGCAGAAAAAGAAACTCCTGCCCAAACAGGTGAAATAAGTCTGATTCTCGATGCAAAAAAATGGGAAAAAGCTCTTGAGCAAAAAGATGACAAATCAAAAATAACAGAATACGGTCTGAAAGGCGAAGATGTCAAAAACTTTAAATGGACACAGCTTGTTACAACACAGTATTTTGTTATTTCAGACGAATTTAAGACCACACTCGATGAATATTACAACACCCATATAGGGGCAATAGAAGCTATTGCAAAAAATTCAAACAAACCCTTTGAAAAGAAAATAATTTACCAGACAAAAAACGAAATCCTCTACGAGTGGAAGTTTGATAATGCGAAAGAAACAGAAATAGCAAGAATCGTCTACACACCAAAAGGTATTTATCACATACATTTTGCAAAAAAAGGCAGCTTTACAAACGAAGAAAAAGCAAAATATATTGACATGCTAAAAACTGCAGGTCTTCGCTAAATTTTTCATATTGTTAACTGACACCGGCTGCAAACAACGCCCGTCGTGCAGCTGCAACAAAAACAGGCAAAAAAAAACCTGAGGCAATCTCAGGCAAAACTAGACTAATAGGGAAAACTCCATAAATCTCCAATATTAACACCCTGGTTATAGGGGATTTTAATCTTACTAAACTTATCTTATATGCATCATAGCTTTATTTGCTACAGCTATCATCTGCATAGTCTTCCAAAAATCTTCTGGATCAAGAGATGATCTGTCATCGAGGTTTACGGTAACTTTTTCTGCATACATTTGAGCGAGTTTTTTATCGATTGCATTTGTAGGACAGATTGCCATTTCGTTTACCTCGTTAATTACATCACTTACATATATATAAAGTATTTAAAATTTATATAATTTCAGTTTTAAGGTTTTTCGTTACAATCGTTAACATTAAGACAAAAAACAGACGGTATCTGCAATACCGCCTGTTTTATAAATTTCATATAGTCAACTGACTCCGACTACTTGTAGAACCTGTGCATTTGGCAAGTCCGTTTTGTTAAACAAGT
>CALVBT010000011.1 GCA_944325885.1 Candidatus Gastranaerophilales bacterium
TTTTGTTAAACAAGTCCGGCACAGGCAACAAGTGCATGGGGTCACTTCCGCAAAATGCTAGACTTGGCGTCACTCGCTACCTCTCGCAAATATGCCACTGGCATATTTACTCGGCAGAGTGTGTACACTTCTACAAGCGAAGCCGCCTCAGACATTTTATATAATCAACTGACAATTTATTCTGCCAAATCATTTATACACTTGCTGGAATCAGCGTATTCGTGAACCTTTTTGGTGGTAATACGCTTGTTGTTCAAACATGCAGAACCTGCAACGCAGCCGCCCTCGCAAGCCATAATCTCAACAAGGTTGCCCTCAGGACACTGGCCTTTTTTAGCCCAGTTTTTGAGGTCACGCACGGATTTTGGATTCAACCCGTTTACACAGGTCGGGAACAATTCCGGAAAATCCTTCAATGCCACTTTGACAGACTCTGCAACTCCGCCTGTAATAGCAAAGTTGCGGCCTTCTTTTGATGCTTCGCTGGCAAATTGATAATCGTCGCAATTTGCAACTTCAATGCCTCTTGCAACAAACAAGGCACCCATCTCCTCAAAGTTCATTACCAAATCTGTGTATTCGTCTTTTTGGGCTTCTTTTCTTTTTGCCACACAAGGCCCGATGAACACTGTTACGGAATCAGGATACTTTTTCTTCACTATCTCTGCCGTATAATGCATCGGAGTTCTTGTTTCAGAGCGGAAAGGTTTCATTTCAGGAATGTGTTTTTCAACAAGCTCGTTGTAAGCTGCACAACAAGATGTTGTCATAAACTCATCGCCTTTTTCCATACGTTCTTTAAAATCTACAGCCTCTGTTCTTGCAGTGGTGTCAGCACCCTGAGCCACTTCAAAAACTTCTGAAAAGCCGCAATCAACAAGAGCCTGTGCAATCTTGTTTATAGAAACAGGCAGCTGACCGACAACAGCAGGTGCAAGCATTGCAATAACCTTTTTGCCGTCACGCATAGCCTTCAACACGTCTATTATCTGGCTTTTTTCGTGTACTGCAGCGAACGGACAAGCTCCTACACATGCACCGCAGCTGATACATTTGTCAAAGTCAATAACGGCATGACCCATTTCGTTTTTATGAATTGCACCGACAGGGCAGGCGTCTTCGCAAGGGACTTTAAGTTTAACGATTGCGCTGTAAGGACAAACCTGTATACACATACCGCAGTTTTTACATTTGTCGCCGTCTATAACTGAACGTCCGTCTTTTATTTGAATAGCACCGAATTTGCAGGTAGAAACGCAAGGTCTTGCGACACAGCCCTGACACAATTCAGTAACATAAACACGGCTCGGTACACAGCCTTTGCATGCTGCATCCACAACAGTAAGAATTTCGCCTTCAGGTTTTTCTCTTTCCATTGCCTGTTTAGAATATTCATTCAAAGAGGTCATTTCATCATCAGTTTCGATGCTGCAGCCCAGACCGGCAATTGCTCTTTGACGCAAAATAGCTCTTTCCTTATAAATACAACATCTATAAGGAGCTTCGCCGTTTTTTGGGCGCATCTGGAAAGGCAATTCTCTAACACTGCCCATTTCCTGATTGATAAAAGCCTTTATTAATCTGACTAATACTTCTCGTTTTAGGTGGGTTGTATTACTGTTATCCATTTAATTTACTCTCTATTGCTTTCAATACTTTCTCAACTGTAGCCTCAGAGATTATCTCGCCGTCAATTTTGACAAAGGGAGCTTTCATGTATGTTGCATTTTTGCACAAATCCAGACAGGTATGAGCTTTTACTTCGACCTTATTTTTGTATTGAGGCGGAATAAAAGATTCCAGCTCCTGCAGTTTTGATGCGCCCATTACAAAACATGTTGTTCCAAAACATAATTCAACCAATACTTTTGAAGTATTTTCCATTTAATTCTCCCTTTATATCAGATAAACTTGAGGTTTACCTTTTTAATATAACGTCCTGATAAAATTTTTTCCAGCTGTTTTACAACATTTTTACGAATACCCAATTCCAAAGGCAAATCAGGGTCATAATGCGCCTGATTTAAAGTCGAACCTATCATAAACTCTATGACGTCAGAATCGAGCAAAAGTTCAATCAGTCTGCCCGCTGCGTCATCAGGCCACCTGTCATAGCCCTCGTTTAAGTATTCCAGCACCTTTGTCAGGGTCAAGATACCTTCTGTTATCAAATCAACACCGTCCATGTGAGAACATGCCGGCAGCGACCCTTTGTTATATTTTTCCGTAGTAATTTCACGGTGCAGCTCTCTTGCCAGAATATTTGCCGTAGTACCGCCCACAATAGCTTTTTTGCCTTTAAAATCATCAAACATCTTTGCATACTCGCTGTCCCTGTCCTGACGGTATGGCGGGCCTGTAAAGATAAGGAGCTTTCTCGGTTTTCTAAAATACAAAATCAAAGCGGAAACATCGTCTTTTGCCTTTCTTTCCGGCTCTTTTCTAATAGCTTCTTTAACAATTTCATGCGCAAGGTGGCTGCTTGAGATAGTGGGGTTTCTTTTCAATTCTTCGGAAACATAATTAATAAGCCCCTCTCTTCGCCAGCCGAGCTTGTATTCATCAGTACCCATGCCTGACTGCGTAACTCCGTCGGAGCAAAAGACGAGTCTGTCTTCAGGCTCGAGTTTAAAGTTGTAAAGGTGCATGTGCCTGTTTGTAAACTTTTTGGACGTAATCACCCTCGGCGTATGCTCCACGACCTCTCCATTTCGGAAATGGATAAAATCAGGGTTGCCCTCTTCCACTATTCTGATGTTTCCGTCGTCCATGCACTCAAAAGCAGAAAAAGTAGCATAGCTAATTTTGCGCACCTGACACACCGGCAGAGAGTTCATGATTACCTCTGTTGCCTTCAGGATGTCTTTACCTTCTTCTATAAACTTCAGAATCATAGTAGCAGTCATTGTAGCAAGGATATCAGCCTTAATCCCGCTGCCCAGACCGTCAGACAATACAGCCAGCAGCCTGCCCTCGTCCGTAAATCTTCTGGATTTGAAGCAGTCGCCAAAGGCATTTTGTCCGTCTTTTTTCTGCTGAAAGCAGTCTATGTCTACAAAAAAAGATTCTTCTGGCATTATCTGTTACCGGTTTTCCATTCTTTATTTAAACTCCTGCTCTTCTTCGTCAGGAGTTTCTTCATACCCCTGCGCAATCTGGCTCAGCAACAGCTCTGTGTCTACCATGTGTTCGCCGAGCAAGCAGGCAATATTCTGTACCGTTGCAATATTTTTTTCTATAACTTCGTGTGCTTTTTGTGCAATTTGTTCACGTTTCATTTCCGTCTGTGTAACATCAGTGATAACAGCACCAACGATTTTGTTTCTTTCAATTTCAAAAACAGCTATGTCATACAGATTTTTGTCAACGAGATAGCGTTCTTTGTGAATATCTTTTCCTGATTTTAGCGAACGTTTGAACAAATCAGTAAACGGCACGACTCTATCCAGCGCACCGCCTGCCAGTCCTTCCGGTCTGCCTTTAAATATCTCGAGCAAATCCGGAGCAAACATTCTGACAAAAGCCTCGTTGGTTTCAATGATTCTCAAATCCTGATCTGCCATAACTATAGCAGAAGGCATGGAGCGCAACATTGCACTGGCTTTTCTGATAGCGAGTTTACGCATATAAGAAACACACATGGAAGGTTCCGCATCACCTGACAACAGAGCCTCTGCCAGCTGTCTGCAGGTGTCATATCCGCAGCCGCCGCAGTTCAATTCATCTTCTATACCGTGTTTGCCTATACTTGCCATTGCCTCTGCAATCTGCTCCGGCGTATAGTGGCGGTTGTTTTGCGGTCTTTCTTTATATTCTTTTTCTACAACGACCTCGGGTTCTGACGGGATATCATCTCTCAATTTTACTGTACGAAGAATATCCGTCATAGCCAGCACGCCGGGTTTTGATGAATCCATACAAGGGCCGTTGGCACAGCCGCCAGGACATGCCAGAGCCTCTAAAAATATCGGTCTGTCTATTTTTGCAGGGTCAAGATTCTGCAAAGAATCTCTAAATGCAGGGATAGAACTAATACTGACCAGCTGGATATCTTTAGCACAGCCGGAAAGCCTTATTGTTTTGTTCATCCCGCCTTCTATCGGATAATAAGCCCCTTCGTAAGCTTTTTTGGGAACAAATTTTACTTCTTCCTCCGCTTCCAAATCAGCCGGCTTTATATTCTCCTGCTCAAACCACTGCGAAGCCTCATGGAAAGTCAACGACACATCAATGAGTTCCGGATTTCTGTCAGCTTCGTTTTTCTTTGCAATACAAGGCCCGACAAAAACAACACCGATATCATCGCCGTAACGTTTTTTCAAAAGCTTTGCATGGGTCATTGCAGGCGAACCCACAGGGGTAATGAATTTTGTATATTCGGGCATATATAGCCTTACATAATCCACAATAGCAGGGCATGCGCTCGAGATATGGATTTTGTGTTCTCTTTGGGACAGTATTTTTGTCACCTCAATAGAAACTTCCTGTGCGCCCAGAGCAGTTTCTGACACGCCCTCAAACCCGAGCCTTTTAAAAGCCGTAATCAGCTGTTCCTGTGTACAATGCCAGAACCCAGCCCAGCTCGGAGCAATAGAAACAAACACCCGTTTTTTGGCTGTCAGCACAGCTCTTGCTTTGTTTATATCATTTCTGATTTTTTTAGCTTCCGAAGGACAAACCAGCACGCAATGCCCGCAGGCTATACATTTTTCCGGTATTACGGAAGCATGCCCGTTTTCTATACGGATAGCCTTCATGCTGCACTGACGTACACATTTGTAGCAGTCCACACACTCATTTTTGAGTGTATAAATAGGATACTGTGTATTCATTTATAACCCCTTTAATTGTCGATAGATGCAGGATTTTATAAATATTTTTTGAGAATAGCTTCCAGTCTTACCGGAGAAGCAGCCTCGCAGTTTTCGCCGTTGATGATAACATTAGGGCCTACTGCACAATTGTTTTCGCATCTTGAACCTACTACATCAATCTTTGCATCAAGACCGTGTTCTTTAACAAAGTTTTCGATAAAATCGAGGTTTGCTGCGTTGCCTCTGGCAAAACATGAGCTGCCCATACACACTTTAATCGTAATAGTTTTTGTTTTTTCTTTTTCCATTTTCCTACTTAATCCTCATTAGGTTTTTATGCAGTTATCGTGAGAAAATTCACCAATACCAACAATATTTTAAGTTATTTATTTTATATAGTCAACAGAATAGATTATGATATCGGGGTTTTTAATCGTGATTTTTTTCTTGATTTAGTATATAATTTGATTAATATAATTTCTGAATTTGTGCAGAGTTTTTAACAGAGGTTAAAATTTATGAGCAAAAATATCCCTGAAAAAGTATCAAACAGACTGACTCTATACCACAGCATTATGGTGGAATACATAGAAGAAGGCATAGAAACAATCTCCAGCCCGCAGATTGCACAAAGGCTGGGCATTGACGACTCTCAGGTAAGAAAAGACTTCAAACTCCTGAACAATGCAGGAAAATGCAGGGTCGGCTATCTCGTAAAAGACCTCAAAGATTCTATTGAAAAAACTCTCGGGTTTGCAAAAACAAAAGATGCTTTTATTGTGGGTGCAGGCCACCTAGGGCTTGCTCTGGCAAAATATGACAGTTTTAACAGCTACGGGCTGAATATTCTTGCTCTTTTTGACAATGACCCGCAAAAAGTTGACATGCAGGTCAACAACAAACAAATTTTTCATATCTCAAAACTGCCGAACCTTGTGGAAAGGCTGGGCGTTGAAATAGCTATTTTGACCGTACCAAGACAATATGCACAGGCTGTTGCTGATTTTTTAATAGACTCAAACATAAAATACATCTGGAACTTTACACCTGCGGTGCTTAAAGTTCCGCCAACAGTAAAGGTCTGGAACGAAAATCTGATGGGCAGCTTTTTACAATTTGCCTGCAAGGACATTATTTAATATAGTCAACTGACTCCGACTACTTACAGAACCTGTGCATTTGACAAGTCCGACCTATTCAACAAGTCCGGCACAGGCAAAAAGTGCATGGGGTCACTTCACAAGCTACAAGCAATGCCGCCTCATACAATTTACAAATTTTCATTAAAGAGGTTGAAGTCTTCTGCATTGACCTCTCTTAAGAAATCTATCCAGTCCGTATAATAATCTGCCAGAGCAGCGTCATATCCGGCAAGAATCTCCCTGTACGATTCTTCCATCACAATGACAGAGGTCAAATCTGCCTTGCCGTCCTGGTAATTTTTCTTTGAAATTTTTATCAGCTCTTCAGAATCTTTCACGAGTTTATTTTTATAAAAAATCAAATTTGCCTGAGAGGTCAAAAGCCTTTCATAAGCAGTATTCAAATCCTTAAGAGCCTTGTTTTTTGCGGATTCGTATTTTATTTGCGCCTGCTCTATCTGTAGTTTTGCATTTTTTATTTCGGGTTTGTAAGAATACAACAAAGGCAAATTCATCAACGATGCGCCTATATATGCGCCCGATTCATACTTTCCGGAATCCGCATGGGAAGAAGGCAAAAAAGAATACCCGCCCGCAAGCTCCAGATTGGGAACCTTTTGTCTTGATACCACGGTCAAATTTTTCTGTGCGATATCAATCTCCTGTTTTGCAGCCTTGATATCCAGTCTTTTTTCTAGTGCTTTGGCTGCTATTTTATCAAACTCAGGCAGTTTTGTATTGAAATCAGGTGTTTTTAGTGCGATAAAGACAGTTTCCCCGGGGAGCATATCCTCTTTTGTGTCATAAATTACATCGCTGTCTTCTTTTATATTCAAAGCTTTATTAAAATCATTTCTGGCTGCCTGCAGCGCACTGCGGGCGATATTTACCTTTGCAGCAAGTTTATTCAGTGCAATTTGCGCCTGCAAAACATCTGTCTGAGATGTTTTTCCCGATTCAAAACGCTTTTGTGCAGCATGAGAAAGCTCTTCCAAAACAGTCTGCTGTTCTTTTAGGTCATTCAAGATTGTTTTTGCACAGACCAAATCCACATAAGTTTCTCTAACATCCATCTCAAGAGTAAACTCTGACATCTTTACTTCGATTTCTTTTTTATAAAGCTCGGATTTTGCCAGTTTTTTTCTCGGAGAACGTTTGCCCAGCTCGACGACATCTCTCAGTCCTATCTGCTGCGGCTCGCTTCTGCCCGCTGTTCCGAGGTTGTAAAAGAAATTGAATTCCGGATTTTGCAGTCTGTTTGCGATTTTTACGCTGTTTTTTGCAAGCTCCACATCTATTCTTTGCGACTGCAAATCAAGATTGTTAGACAAAGAGAGCTGTATTGCGTCTTCCAGGTCAATTTTCTTTATTTGCGCAGCAAAAGCACCTGCGGCTGTATTTGCCAACAGGAAAATAACTGTCACTGCTCCTACAAAAATTTTCCGGCTCAAAAACATTTAAAACCCTTTAAAATCAGAACTCTACAAGAATACTTTAAATCAAGTATTTTACACAGTCAACTGACTCCGCTTCGATATTTTACGACTTTTTATGTATTCTTTTTTTTCAAAAAAAGTGTTATAATCCCTGTAATAAAAATTTCCCCAAGTTGAATTTGAAAGGATAAGGTATGAAAAAAGATTGGAAAAAGATTAATGCTACTTTGCTGCTGTGCGCATTTATTTCTTTTAACAATTTGAGCTGCACTGCGCTTGCACAAGAACAGGTACAACAACCTGCTGCCGAGTCACAATCACAAAACACAATATACAAAGGTTCTGTTCAATCCACAATAGAACACTTGCCAAATTACAGAAAAACAGAAATCGATACAGTTAATATATCAGCCAACAAAGCAACCATTAACAAAGGTAACGTTATAAAAATCGCTTTTGCACAGCATTTTTCCACAAAAACAGCTAAAAAAGGCGACAGAATAACATTTGTGCTGAAAGAATCTTTAAAAACCATAGAAAACAGAGTCCTTCTTCCGGAAGGAACAAAAATAATAGGTACAGTAGAAGAAGTTATCCCGTCAAAAATATGGAACAGAAACGCACAGGCACTCATCAGTCTGAATGACGTAATACTGCCTGACGGAACAACAGGCACCCTCTCTGCTAAAGTACACGCAAAAAATGCTATGCTAAAACGCTCCGGATGGGCTGCAACAGGCAAAGCTGCTTTGTGGACTGTAGGTCTGTTCGGTGTAGGTGCCGGTGTAGGTGCAGCTATCGGTGCTGCTGCCAGTGCGGTAGGTACGGGCTGTCTGGCTATCGGTATGCCTGTTGGCGGCGGTGTCGGTTTGATTACAGGCTCGCTCACAAAAGGGCTGAACTACAAAGCAAAACCGGGCAAAACTATCTATATTGAACTTACTGAAGACTTAGACATATCATACTAAATAGGAAAAAGAATAATGACTGACAATTTAAATTTTATCAAATGCCCTGCTTGCGGCACATTAATGAAAAAAGTATTTTTAGAAAACCAGAACATACTTATAGATATTTGCCTTGACGGCTGCGGCGGTATCTGGCTCGACAACAGAGAGCTTGCAAAAGTTGATGAAAAAGATGAAGACATTACACCCTTAAATGAAGCTCTCAATGGTAAAACCTTCATCAATGTAGACACTACGGCAGAAAGAATCTGCCCTATCTGCAACAAGCCTATGGTCAAAAACCACGTAAGTGCAAAACAGGACATTTGTATTGACGAATGCTATCATTGCGGCGGCAAATTCTTTGACAGAAACGAACTTGAGCTTATGAGAAATCAGTATGACTCTGACGAACAAAGACTGGCTGATGTAAAAGAACTTGCAAAGCATTCTGAAAAATTGGAACAAATTTTTCAGGAGCTGTTAAAAAAAGAAGCCCTGTAATTGTACAGCCTCTAAAAATATGCTAATATAGCTCTATGAAAAAGCTAACGCAAAGTCAGGAAGATTACTTAGAAACAATCTATGTAGAAACCCAAAAAAACGGTTGTGCTAAAGTTACGGAAATAGCAAAAATTCTTGATGTAAAAAAAGCTTCTGTCACAGGGGCCTTGAGCAGTCTGAAAGAAAAAGGACTGATAAACTACGCCCCCTACTCTCCGATTACCCTGACAAAAGAGGGCATAAAAACAGCAGAAAAAATTCTTCTGCGCCACGAGGTTATGACAAATTTCTTTAAAAACATCCTGCACCTCTCACAGGAAGAAGCTGCCCAAAACGCCTGCAGAATGGAACATATTATGAGCGAAGAAATGTTTAAAAGAATCCACACTTTCTCGCATTTCATACAGGATTATTCAAAAGAAAACAAAGATTTTGAAAAAAGAATACAGCTTCTTTATAAATAACAAACAGCCTCTTTCACTTCATTTCTCTTTATTTTTCTCGTTGTTGTTTTTGGCAGCGGTTCTTTACTTACAAAAATATTCACAGGCCTTTTGTAAGGAGCAAGCCTCATACAGGACTTTTTCACTTCAGAGCGCACAATTTTGTCCAGCGTATCATCATTATCCGCCTCGTCCAGAAGATTCTGAGCCGGCACAATAACAGCCACTATCTCCTCGCTGCCTTCTTTTGCACCCGTTGTGTGAGAAGCACCAAAAACGCATACTTCAGAAAAATTACTGTTCTGCTCCAGCACGGCTTCTACTTCTTCAGGGAAAACCTTTTTCCCGCCGGATAAAACAATCATATTTTTTATACGGCCTGTAATATGTATATGCCCGTATTTATCAATATCAGCAATATCTCCTGTATGCAGCCATCCGTCTTTTGACAAAACCGATGCTGTCAATTCAGGCCTGTTGTAATACCCCTTCATGACAGAAGGCCCCTTTATCAAAAGCTCGCCCGTTTCTTCATCAATTTTTGCCTGCACGCTTTTTAGCGGACGGCCGACAGAGGCAATATCCTTTGTTCTGTCATAATTTACACTAATAACAGGGCTTGTTTCAGTCAGGCCGTAGCCTTGAAAAACTCTTATCCCGATTCTTTCAAAAAACTCTCCGACAGAAACATCCAGCGGCGCACCGCCTGAGATACATCCGTAAAAATTCCCGCCGAATTTTTTATGAATCTTTTTAAACATAAATTTTCGAATAGGATAAAAAGGGATATATTTTGAGATAAACAATAAAGAATAAAACAAAGAGCTTGCTATCTTGCCCGAGTTTTTGACTTCTGATTCAATACCCGCTTTTAAAAGTTTTAAAAACGCAGGCACAACTATCATAAAGTTAACATTTTTTTCCTGCATGATAGAAAGGATATCTTTGGGTTTCAAAGACTTTGTATAATAAATAGACAACCCCCAGCTCAATATCATAGAAAACCCGACTGTAAGCTCAAAAAGATGGTTCATAGGCAAAATAGAAAGTATGGTAGAAATATTTTTGCGGCCGAAAAATCTCCTGTACAAATCCGACAAATCATCGAGCTGTGTAAGCATATTATTAAAAGAAATTTCCACACCCTTTGGTGAGCCTGTTGTCCCCGAGGTATAGATAATTAAAGCCGTAGCCTTATTGCTTCTGTGACGCCACTTTGCCTCATAATTGTCCGCCATATCACAAACTGCCATCACATCAGGCTCGCTGCACTCATCCAGACAGACAATATACTTTATGGATTCGACTTCCTTTTTCAACTCCATAGCTGTTTGGACAAAATCCCTCGAAACAATCATCACAGAAGGCAGGCAATCCGACAAAATAGATTTCAACTCATATTTTGTAAGTTTTATATCAAGAGGCACAGTAACAAGCCCCGCAAGAACAGAAGCAAAAACGCCCGCACCGAATTCCGGACGGGATTCTGACAGAATTGCAAGTTTTTCGCCTTTTAAAAGCTTCCATTCATTAATAAGATGACAGGCTATTTTTCGTGACAGTCGGCCTATACCTTTATAGGTATATTCGTTCCAGCCGTGTGCCGTTTTTATCCCCAAGGCTGTTCTGTTTTCATAATCTTCTGTTTTGTTTTCCAAAAACAAAAGAATATTTCTCGCAGCTCTCTGCTGCCTTTTTCCCTCAGAAAGTTGTTTTAAGACCATTTAATTTTCCCCAGATATTTCATATAGTCAACTGACTCCGCCAACTCTTGTTTTTTTCACAAGCTACAAGCGAAGCCGCCGCTGACAATTATAAAAACATTATAAATATATTCAAAAGATTTATCAATTTTTGGCAGTTTTTTGTTTTTTGTATTTAACCTTCTGGAAAAGGAAAATCAATGGCACAAGCAGCACGAGCATTGCCGCATAAATCTTAAAACAGTCCATATAAGCCATCAAAGTTGACTGCTGTATAAGCTGATTGTATGCGACAACATTAGCCTTTGCAGAAGAAAGAGCAGCCCCCGACATAGAAGCGATTCCGCCTTGCAGTGCGTTCAATTTTTCCACAAAACCGCTGTGAGAATAGGTCAAATTCCTTATCAAATGTGTCTGATGCACCTGACTCAT
The DNA here is from genome assembly GCA_944325885.1 of Candidatus Gastranaerophilales bacterium. Classification (GTDB taxonomy): domain Bacteria; phylum Cyanobacteriota; class Vampirovibrionia; order Gastranaerophilales; family Gastranaerophilaceae; genus Limenecus. Next base: position 11,422 of record CALVBT010000011.1, read on the forward strand.
GCGTGAAACCATTGTAGAAACAGCTGATGTACCGATAGCACCGCCCACGCTTTTTGCAAGGTTAAACACCCCTGTTGCGTTTGTCATTTGATTATTTTTTAAAGTAACAAAAGCTATTGTCATAAGAGGAATCATAACAAGCGAAAAAGCAGCCCCGCAAACAACATTAGGCACAATAATATTGGACATTGATATTTGAAGATTCAAAGTCCCGAACATTATATTGGACAATGCCAGAACAAGAAGCCCGACCGCAATGACCCATCTTTGGTCTACTCTGTTTGCAAGAAAAGCGCAAATAACTAGCCCTGTCAAAGACCCGAAACCTCTCGGGCTGATAGCCAGACCGCTCAAAGTAGCCGTATATCCCATCAACTGCTGCAAAAACAACGGCAAAATAGCCAGCGTTGAATACAGTACAGCACCTATTATAAAATGCAAAAACGTACCTATTGCAAAGTTTTTATCCTTAAACACCTTTAAATCAACAATAGGCTCTTTTATAATCAATTCTCTGACAACAAAAGCTATAAAAGTAACAGCAACTACCGCAGCAGACCATCTGACCCAGCTTGCGCCGAGCCAGTCGTTTTTTTGCCCGTTATCAAGTATGATTTGCAAGACAAAAAGCCATACTGTCAAAAGAATAAATCCCCAGTAGTCCACAGACTGGACTTTTCCTTTTTTTGCATACGGAGGGTCTTGTATAAATTTTTGAATAAGCCATAAAGAAATAAATCCTATAGGCACATTTATCAAAAATATCCAGTGCCAGGAATAAGTATCCGTAATCCATCCGCCCAGAGTCGGCCCGATAATAGGGGCAAATATTACCCCGAAGCCGAACACAGACATTGCCACGCCTCTTTCTTCAGGCGGAAATTCTTCCATCATAACAGCCTGAGAAATCGGCATAATAGCACCGCCGCCTATACCTTGAATAACACGTGCAAAAATAAGCATTGTCATACTGGTAGCCATACCGCACAGGGCAGAAGCTGTTGTGAACAAAAAAGTAGACAATAACAAGAAATTTTTACGGCCCATAAGAGTTGAAAACCATGCGGTAGACGGGATGATTACCCCGTTTGCAACCAGATAACTGGTCAATACCCATGTGGATTCATCTCTTGTAGCAGAAAATGACCCTGCTATGTGAGGCAAGGCCACGTTTGCGATAGAAGAATCCAGTACAACCATAAAGATTGTAAGCATTACTGCTCCGGCACTGAGCCATGGATTCCTCTTTTCTTGTATTTCTTCTATAACACCTTCGTTACTCATGTTCGGTTTTTATTTTGAATTTTAAATTTTTTAGTTTTTATTTTACGTAGACTTTCGGCACAACGCTCATACCCGGTTCGATACTGTATTGCGGCTCAATTTTTGAGGTGAATACAATCTTTACAGGTACTCTTTGTACAACTTTTACATAACTGCCCACTGCGTTTTCAGGCGGGAACATACTTGTTTTTGCGCCTGTGCTGGACTGGATGGAATCTACAACACCATACAATTTTAAGTGCGGATAAGCGTCAACTTTGATTTTAACCTTCTGGCCGACTCTTATTTTATCCAGCTGAGTTTCTTTAAAGTTTGCTACTACCCATCTTTTGTCAGGTACGATAGAAAACAACGGTGCGCCTGCATTGATATATGCACCTTCTTCAGCAGAACGGTTAGTAATTTTTCCGTCTTCCGATGCAAAGATTTTTGTATAAGAAAGTTCGAGTTTTGCCTGATTCATAAGAGCTTCGAGTCTTTTTAACTCGGCATCTGCAACTTTATTTTTTTCTTTAGAAAAAACATTCTGTTGTGCTGTTGCGAGGTTTGCTTTTGCCAAATCATATTTTGATTTTGCTCTGTCATATTCCTGCTGGGAAACAGCACCCTTTTCGTACAGATTTTTGTATCTGTCAAAATCCTGCTGGGCAACCTTCATGTCTGTTTGTGCAGCGTTTTTGTCAACTACAGCGGATTTTTGTCTGTAAAGAGCCATTTCATAAGCAGCTTTTGCCTGTTCGTATTTGACTTTGTAATCTCTGTCATCAATAGTCAAAAGCAGCTGGCCTTTTTTAACATGTTCGTTATCATCTATATAAAGTTTTTCAATAATACCTGTAACTTTAGGGCTTACACGGATAATATGACCTTCCACAAAAGCGTCATCAGTTGTTTCAAAAGTTGAAAAATACAAAAATCCCAAAAGCACCAAAAGTATTATTACTAAAGTCGGAACAAGAAATCTTTTCTTAACAATTTTTTTTGTTTTCTTTTTTCTTGCAGGTTTTTCTGCAACTTCGGCCATAACCTCTTCTTGTTTATTATTCTCTTCCATCTTTACCTCTCGTCTTTATTAAATTTCTAAGTTGTACTCTTTTGCTATACTATTTCTGACTTTTTTCAAAAGTTTTCCAAGAACTTGCACTTCTTCCTGAGTCAGAGCTTTGCTCTGTATTTTATCAATTCTTTCTTTTAAAGGTCTTGCGAGTTCTGCTTTTTTAAACCCTTCATCTGTCAGATATACTTTTAAAATTCTTCTGTTATTTTCGTCCTTTTCACGTCTTATAAGGCCCTTTTTTTCTAAAATATCAATCATTCTTGTTATATTCGGTCTGTCTTTGCCCAGCATATTAGCTATCTGGGTTTGATACAATCCGCCTGTTATCGACAACAAGATTAATATTCCAAATTGCTCACGGGTGATATCATCAATTTTGTTAACTTTTAGTACTTTTATACCTGCAGCACGATAGGCAGAAGCCGTCAGTCCGATTTCCAAGCCTATATCTATATTGTCTTTTATATTTTTATTTTCCATTTAAACCCTTAAAATTTTCTTTATAAAAAACTGTTATCATAATAACAATTATTATGCTAACATACCCCCAAAAAAAAAACAACAACAAATGAGTAAAAATATCATGCCCTCTAAAAAGCTCAATATAACCGCAATAATTATAACGCTGCTTTTTGCGACACAGAACACAGTATTTGCAAACCTGAAAGAACTCAAACACGAAAAACTGCAAAAACAAAACCCGAAACTCTCCTGCTCCTCTGTTTATGACTACCGGCTCTCTGCAATAAACATAAACTGGTGGGACAATTTTACGGATGAATATTTAAAAGACTATATCTACACAGCCATAGAAAAAAACCACAATCTGAAAAAGGCGGCACTTCGCACACAGGAATACAGAGAAAATATAAGACTCCAAATGTCACACGAACTGCCCGGCCTTATGCTCTCCCCAACCTTTGGAAGAATAAAAACCTCGCAAAACCAGATTTTTGACATACAGGCTTCTGAAATACGGACAAATCTTTATGCAATCCCTCTTTTTGCGAGTTATGAGGCAGATATTTTTTTAAAAAACCATGACAAAACAAACTCCGCAAAAAAAGAATACGAAGCCCAGGACTACGAAGAAAAAGCCGCTGCAATAGCAATAGCGGTAGATGTAGCCTCTTTGTACACAAACATAATAAAACTGGACAAAATTATAAAAACACAGGAAAAAATTAACAACATAAGAGAAGAAATCTGGAAACTAACAAAAGAACGCCACGCAGCAGGGCTTGCATCTGTTTATGACGTGACTTATTCTGACAGGCTCCACACACAATCGCAAATAGAACTAAACGACCTAAAAAGGCAGCGCAGCCTGCTTTTGAATGAACTTTCCGTATACATTGACAAGGCTCCCTGCGAAAGTGCAAGCCTAAAAAGGGGAAGCTTTGACAAACTGGAGTACAAAGGCAAAATCCCCAAATGCATATCATCAGAGGTTGTTTCTCTAAGGCCTGATATCATGAAAGCCGAGGCAAATCTTCAAAAAGCAAAAATAGATGTTCGTATAGCACGGAAAGACTTTTTGCCCTCAATTATGATTGTCGGCTCTACAGGATACAATTCGCTTTTATTAGAAGATTTATTCAACTGGGAGAATGTTTTCGGGCTTGCTGCAATTTCTGCTATGCAAAAACTCTTCACCGGCGGGCATCTTACTGCGAATTTGAGAATGAAAAAACTAAAATACGAACAGCTCTTTGAAGAATACAAACAGGCTGACCTGACAGCCCTTCAAGAGATTAACGATGCAATGTGTTTGATAAAATATGACACGACAAAAGACAACGACAATTTAAAAAAGGTAAAACTCGAACAAAAAAACTTCAGCCTCGTGCAGGAACGGCACAGGGAAGGAATCATCTCCTATCTGGAAATGATTCAATTTCAAGAAACGCTTTTGAGCCTGCAGACAGAAAAAGACAACTCAAAAGCACAACGGCTTATAGACTATATGACCCTTTACAAAGCAACCGGCACTAAATTTCAATAATTTCATAGCTTTTTAACCCCTTGTATGGTAAGATTTTCTTGTCAGACAATACGGGTCGGGGTAATGGAAAAAAGTAAAACTTTAATTTTGATAGACGGACATGCACTGGCGTTTCGAAGCTTTTTTGCACTGGAGCGCACCGGAATGAAAACATCTGACAAAGAACCAACCTGGGCTGTTTTTGGTTTTTTCAAGGCCATTTTTGACCTGCTTAAAAATACAGACATCAGCCCCGATTGTATTGCAGTGGCTTTTGATGTCAGCCACCACACTTTTAGAACAGAATGCTATCAGGAATACAAAGCCAACAGAGAACAGATGCCAGACACAATGAAAAGCCAGATGGGGCTGATTATGGAAGGGCTGAACGCTTTTAATATTCCTATTTATACAAAAGAAGGTTTTGAAGCTGACGACGTAATAGGAACCATCGCAACAAAAGCAAAAGCTCTCGGACACAAAACAATTATCCTAACAGGCGACCAAGATGCATTCCAGCTTATAGACAAAGAGGGAATGATTAGTGTCTTGATTCCGTCAAAAGGCGAACTCGTAAACTACGACTGGGCTAGAGTCTACAACAAACTGGGCGTTTATCCTGATCAGGTAATAGACTACAAAGCCCTAAGAGGCGACACATCCGACAATATTCCGGGGATAAAAGGCATTGGCGAAAAAACTGCCGCAAAACTCTTAGACAGATTCCAAAATCTGGACAATATTCTCTCGCACATTGATGATGTGGACGGAAAATCCCTTAAAGAAAAGCTCAAAAACGGTGTTGAAGATGCAAAAATGAGCTATTATCTTGCCACGATAAACTGCGATGTTGATATAAATTTTGATTTTGAAAAAACAAAACTCGACATGCCTGACATTGACAGCGTGAGAGATTTTTTAACCCACGTCCAGTTTTTCAGCTTCTTAAAAAATCTGCCTGAGATTCTAAAGCCTTTCAGTATCTGTTCTCTTGCGTCAAAGCCTGAAAATATAGATTGTGCTGAGATGAAAAAACAGCAGATGATGGATGAAAAACTTATAGACTTTATAAGTTTAAAAGACGGAACAGCTGCGCCAAAGCAAAAAGCAGAACCCGTTGAACAAAATGAAGAAACAACACAGCAGCCCGATACAGAAAACCCGCCTGCAGCGTCAGGCCAGCAGCAGCTAGGGTTGTTTTCTGCAATACAGCCAAAACAGGCAAACTCCCTGACAAACGAAAGAAAAACAATAGTAACAAAAGAAAATTTTGAATCGCTTTTAAACACATTAAAAAAGCAGACTCTTTTTTCTCTGGATACGGAAACAACTTCAGTCAATGCGCTGGAAGCGGACTTGGTCGGTATATCCATTGCTTACAACGAAGAAATACAGGCCAAAGACAACAGAATCGTTGTGACAGAAAAAGAAGGGCAGACAAAATCCTTTTACATTCCCGTCTTTCACAAAGTAGGCGAACAGCTGGAGATGGACTATGTGCTTGAGAACCTGAAACCGCTTCTTGAAGATGAAAAAATCTGCAAAACTTTTCAAAACGCAAAATACGAAATCAATACACTTTTAAAATACGATATTCACCTAAACGGTGTGGTTTTTGACACAATGCTGGCAAGCTATGTCAATGACCCGTCAAGAAAACACGGTCTGAAACTCCAGTCAGCAGAAAATCTCAACTACTTTATGACTGAGATAGAAACCCTCATCGGCAAGGGCAAAAACCAGATTACCATGGACGATGTATCCATAGAAGAAGCCTCTGACTATGCCTGCGATGATGCTTTTGTCACACTGGAACTTACAAGATTCTGGCAAAACAAACTGGATGAAGACGGAAAAAAACTTCTCTACGATATAGAAATTCCGGTGAGCCTCGTACTGGCAAAAATGGAAGCTCACGGCGTTGCGCTTGATTTGGATTATTTAAAAGAACTTTCTAAAGAACTGGACGAAAATCTGAAAGAAATAGAAACCCAAATCTATGCAATAGCAGGAGAAAGCTTTAACCTGAACTCGCCAAAACAGGTTGCACATATTCTTTTTGAAAAACTTGGAATTGAACACAAGACAAAAAAACGTGGTGCGCAAAAACAGTCTACTGATGCCAAAGTGCTGGAAGAACTGGCAAAAGACCACGAAATTGCTAAATATCTGCTGCAATACAGACACTACTCAAAGATGAAATCTACATACGTAGACGCACTGCCGGATTTAATCAGTCCTTATGACGGAAAAATCCACACAAATTACAATCAAACTATCACTGTAACAGGGCGTCTTTCTTCCTCAAATCCGAACCTGCAAAATATTCCTATCAGGACAAAACTCGGCAGCAGGATAAGAAAAGCCTTTGTTCCCGAAGACAAGCTCACACAGGTGCTTTTGTCAGCAGACTACTCACAAATAGAATTGAGGCTTTTGGCTCACTGCTCAGGGGATGAAAACCTTATCCACGCTTTCAAATCAGGAGAAGACATACACGCACAAACAGCGGCAAAGGTCTTTGACGTAAGTTTGGACAAAGTTACAAAAGAAATGAGAAGCAGAGCAAAAGCCGTAAACTTTGGTATTATTTACGGACAGACCAGATGGGGGCTTGCTTCGGCATTGGGCATATCCAACGAAGAAGCACAGGACTTTATAGACAGATACTTTGCGACTTATCCGAAAGTCAAAGAGTATATGGACAACTCTATTCAAGAAGCCTACCGCCACGGCTATTCCGTCACAATGTACGGAAGAAAACGCTATCTTTTAGATGAATTAATGAGTTCCAACCACAATATAAAAGAATTTGCCCAGCGTGCCGCAATAAACACTCCGCTGCAGGGTGCGGCGTCGGATTTGATAAAACTCGCTATGATAGATTTGGACAAAAAACTCGACCAGCACAATCTGAAATCAAAAATGATTATGCAGGTGCATGATGAACTGATTTTGGAAACCTATAAAGATGAACTTGATACTGTCCAAACTCTGGTAAAAGAAGCAATGGAACTCAACCAGCCACTCAAGGTTCCTCTGGTTGTGGATATTGAGTATGCTTCTTCTTGGATGGAAGACGGAGAAGAATAATGAAAAAGATAATTTTTATAATACTTGTTTTCTGTTGTTTCAACATCGGGCAGGCTGCCCTGTGCGAAGATATTCTGGAAGCCACCTATGCCCAGAATGCTGCAGAATACACAAACTACAAAAACTGTATCAGACTGTACAAACTTCCTTACGAAAAATTGTACTATCTGGCACTATCGAGCATTCCGGCTAACAAATTTGAAGTCGTTGAAATGCAGTCACGAAACGGCTACATAATTTTTCAAACCGACAACAGAGAGTTTTTGCTCAGCATTTTTAAAAAAGATAAAAACTACACCTTTATCCGTCTGACTCCCTGTGACAACAACTACTATTTTTCTCCGTCTATTGTGACAAAAATATTTAATTACATAGACGTTCATTTTAACGAAGAAGTAAAACAGTTAAAAATGTAATTACATTCCGATTTTTTGATCAGCTTTGAGCGACTGTATCATTTCAAAAACTGATATCATCTGGAAAAATGTATCTTCATACAGTTTTTTGTCGTTCATATTTTTCCACGGATCCACAATTTCAAACAAATCCTGATTAGTTGAAACAAACAAAATCAAAAAACCATCATCAAAAACGCAATAAGAATTCGGATTGCCATACAATCTTGTTGTCATTTCATCAGCTATTGGCTTTGAAAGTCCCTGTCTTTTTTGCTCCAATTTTTCCCGCATCTGCCTTTGACGTGCGTCAAGAACCTCCTGTTTTTCTCTTTTATTAAAAGCGTTTTCAAGATTTTTCAGTCTTTCCATAAAAGCCGTGGTCAACAGGAACCTTGCCTCTACCTGATCTGTAGAATATACATTGTATTCTTTTTCAAACTCAACATCCTCGAGGTTTACCTTTTCCATACCGTTAACAGCTTCACTATATCTGTTAGAGCGCACAACAGTAGTCCCCTGAAATTTCTTCGGATATTTTACTTTGATTATCAAACCTTTAAAATCCGTAAAAGAACTTTTTCCGGAAGAATGTATCAATTCACATTCCTGAAGATACACATCCAGCCCCTTATATGTTCCTGCTATTGTGTCATCGTTGCTTTTTTGTGCTGCTTTAGGGAATATCTTATACTTTTTTATTTCACGTAAAGAAACAAAATCCTGCTTTACCAGAGAAAAGTTGCCAAAAACTTTTAAAAGACTTGGCAAAAACTGTTTTTTTACAGAATTCTTAAACTTATTCAGCATAAGATTATGTAATAAAGCAAAAAGAAAGATTAGAAATATTAATAAAAAGAAAACTTTCATCCCAAAAGGACGAAGAGGCAAAATCAGCATAATCACACTTAAAACTACTGCACCGGCAATAAAATTTATCTTAAAGCGTTGAAAAGTCCTTGCTCTTTGCGCTTCTAGAGGAGCCAGATACGGGGCTATTCTTTTTGTGAACAACACATCAAATTTCTTTTTATATTCATTATAATCCATATATACACAACCTTTATGAATAATAAATTAAACCTAATATAGCAAATTTAATAAAATATATAATCACTTAATCAAAGTATTTGAAGACAAATCCTCTATCAACGCTACTTTCTGCGGTCTTGTGAGATGTTTTATTCTGTATTCTTCTTTCATTGCCTCGGATTTTGTTTCGAATTCTTTTAGATAAACCATTTTCAAAGGCTTATGCACCCTTGTATATTTTGCAGCCAGACCTTCTTTGTGCTTTTCAAATCGCTTTTTAGGGTCATCTGTATAACCGCAATACAAGGTATTGTCCTCGGTCAAAATTATATATGTATAAAACTTTTTATCAGCTTGCATATCTTTCTGTTTCTTTTTCCTGTAATTCGGATAAAAGTTTCATTATTTTTTCATAGCTTTCTTCCGTAACAAGAGCGGCTCTGTACTGTGCTGCATCTCTCACACCCCTGATATAGTAGGGATAAAACTTTCTGACAAACTGCAGGGCAACTTTTTCGCCTCTCAGTGTTATTTCTTCATTTATATGCTCTTTGAGCCACTCGATTTTTTGCACGGTGTCAGGCTCTTTTATGATTTCTCCGGTTTTAAAATAATGTTCGATACGATAAATCAAATCCGGCTGCCCCAAAACACCACGCCCTACAGCGACGCCGTCTGTGTTGGAAATCTCCATACACTCTTTTGCACTTTGCGGACTCACAACATCCCCGTTTGCAAACACAGGAACTTTTATTTCTTTTTTCACGTCGCAAATAGACGCCCAGTCAGCTTTTCCGGAATACATTTGAGAACGGGTGCGGCAATGTATGGTCATAAAGTCGGCACCTGCCTCTTCCATTTTTTTTGCATATTCCATAAAGTTTTGTTCCTGCACGGTATATCCGAGCCTGAACTTTACGCTCACAGGCAAATCAACCGCATCTTTTACGGCTTTTACTATATCACATGCCAGCTCAGGAGTCCTCATCAAAGCAGAACCGTCCCCGCCGCACACTACTTTTTTTACGGGGCAGCCCATATTTATATCAATAATATTTGCACCGCCTCTTTGTTCCAGCATTTTTGCGGCTTTTGCTATCATCCACGGCTTGTGGCCGGAAAGCTGAAAAGCAAGAGGATACTCGTTTTTTTCATAAGCAAGAATCTTTGTATGGTCAATATTTTGCATCAAGGATTCCGAGCTTATCATCTCTGTAGTCAAAAGACAGGTCTTTGAAAATTTTCTTATCAACTGCCTTAAGGGCAAGTCAGTAATGCCGGCCATTGGAGCCAGCGAAACACAGCTGTCAAATTCTACATTACCAATCCTTGTTTTTATATTTTTCATACAGTCAACTAGCTCCGGCTCGCAAATAGTCGGCTTGTTTTATTTTTTTGCTGCTGGTTTTGGCTCATAAGCTTTTAAGTCCTGTATCCTTTTTGCAGAATATCTTGTATAGTCATTTGTTTCGCCTATTTTTTTAGTTTCAGCAAGATATTTTTTATGGTAAATCAGAGCATTTGCATACTGCGCAAGATAATCATAATCCACGGCAATGGAATAGTATGCAATAATCATTTGCGAATTGTACTGCAAGGCTTTTTTATAATCGTTTATTGCAGGCTGGTATTTTTTCTGCGCATCATAGACCATTGCTCTGTAATAATATGCATTGGAGTCTTTCGGGTCTTGAGATATTACTCCGTTCAGGATATTAAGTGCCTGTGCATACTGTTTTTTGTCGAACAGGTCAATAGCCTTGTCCATTTTTACGGTGTTTTCCTGCTCTATGACATAAGTTAAAAGGTCTTTTGCATTTTTGTTATTTGACTCAAGAGCCAGTGACTTTTTGGCATAAGTTTTTGCCTGAGCAAAATCCCCTGCGTTTGAATAAGCCAAAGCAGCATAATATGCTGTATCAGCATTGTTTGCATCGAGTTTCAGAGATTTTACATAATACTCTGCGGCCTTTGCATTGTTGCCAAGAGCCTGATAACTTGCCCCTGTACCAAACAGAGATTCTGCCGTTGCAGGTACAATTTTGTTATACAGGTTAATGGCTTCTTGATATTTTTTCTGGTTAAACAGTTTTGTTGCATCGGAATAAAGCAAAGAAGCAGTTTCAGAATCTATTGCAGAGAGCTGTTTTTTGATAGTTGTATTTTCCGGAAACAACCCCTTTGCTTCCGTCAAAAGGGTTCTTGCCTTGTCATAATTGCCCTGCTGTTTGTAAGCCTGAGCAAGATTCATATAAGTATCTTCGTTTTTCGGATTCAATTTCAGAGACTGATTGTAATAAGTAACAGCTTCTGAGAGTTTGTTTGCCTTGTGCAGTTCAAAAGCATATCTGTAAAGCAAAGCAGCGTTGTTAGGCTCTTTTTGAACCTGCTGATATATGTAAGAAAGTTTTTCATCCGGTGTCATACTTGTTTCATACACATCAAAAAGCTCATCTCGAATCTCCTGATTGTTCGGGTCAAGATTCAAAGCCAGTTTGTAATTTTCAATAGCTGCGGTTTTGTTGCCCATAGCCTTGTAGCATTGAGCTTTGTACAAATATGCAAGTTTAAAATTAGGATTTACATCCAGTATTGTGTCATAAGCCTCGATAGCTGTTTCGTAATCTTTTTTTGCCTGAAACAAAGTACCCATATTCAAACGTGTGGTAACGTTAGAGGGGTTTAGTTCTTCTGCTTTTTTGTACTGGGCTAAAGCAGCCTCAAAATTGTTGCGTTTTTGATAAACTGCGCCGAGATTTGCATGAGCCTCTGCGTCATTAGGGTTCTGGCTTACTTTTTGTTTCCAGATATTTTCCAAAGAGAGCAAAACATCCTGATTGTTGCTTGATTTTGAAAGCGAAAGATTGTACTGCTCTGCAGCGAGGTCAAGTTTGCCAAGACGCTCATAAGCACCTGCGAGTTTTAGGTGCAGTTCTGAATTTTTCGGATTCAAAACAAGAGCCTGGTCAAGATAAGATACAGCCTGATTGTTCAGGTTCAAAATATAATAAATAGCACCGAGATTGGCTAAAGAATCAGCCCTGTAAGTCGTATCCGTCTGCGACTGCTGAAACTCCGTCACTGCTGCAGCAAACTCACCCTGCGCACGGAGAGATTTGCCCATCATATAATGCCCTTTTGGTGTCTGGTCAGCTTTTATTGCATACAATACATTGTCCAGACTTTCTTCAATATTGTTCAAATCCGTAATATACTGCGCATCTACCGGCTCATCGTTATAATATTTCATATAAAAAACAGCGGAACGCAGGTCATTAGCTGCCTTGTTATAGTCAAAAGCCTTGTTATTATTGTATTGCGCTCTGGCAAGATATGCATTCACCAGCTGTATACGTGAGGATTTGTCCGAGGGATTTTCTCTCAAGGCTTTTCTGAACTCTGTTATTGCCTCAGAATACTGGTTCTTCTTCAAAAACTCCTGTCCGTTATTGTAATAAACAGACCCCTGAGAGGAATAGTCTTCTTGTGTAGTATAGTTTGAAAAGCCCACGTCCGAAACATTGTCATCTGCGAAAGCAGTCAAATTCATTAAAGCCAATAAAAAAATTATGCCCAAAATTCTTTTTTTATACATAGCTGAAGCCCTTCCCCCCTGTTATCTTCTAACAACGGATATTTAATATAAATTAACTATACAACAATACACCGAAATTTAAAATAAATATATATAGTAATGTTAATAAAAAATCCATTACCCGCTTGCGCAAAAATATTTTCCGTGTATGATAAAAAAGTCAGAAAAGTTACCCAACAATTTAATACACACCCGGCTGATATTTTTCGGCTTCTTTTTTGTTGTATAAATTGTTTTATATTTAAAAAAAGTTAACTAACTACACTAAGGAAAGGTAATACAGTGGAAGAAAAAGAAATTCAAGAAGTTGAAGCAGTAGAAACAGCAGAACAAACAGCTGAAACTGCAGAAGCAACTGAAACAACTGAAGAAAAAGCACCGGCTCCGGCTAAAAAAGGCAGAGGTGCGCAAAAAGGTAAAAAAAGAAAAATCGAAACAGTAGAAAATGCTCCGCAATCTGAATGGAAAGAAAGAGTAGTACAAATCAGACGTGTTACTAAAGTTGTTAAGGGCGGTAAAAAATTGAGCTTTAGAGCTATTGTTATCGTCGGCAACTCAAAAGGTCAGGTTGGTGTAGGCTGTGCAAAAGCTTCTGAAGTTATTATCGCTATTCAAAAAGCTATTGCAGAAGGCAGAAAAAACCTCATCACAGTACCTATCTTCAAAACAACTATTCCTCACCCGATTGTCGGCCGTTCCGGCGCAGGCGCAGTTATGCTGAAACCTGCTTCTCAAGGTACCGGTGTTATCGCAGGCGGTGCTGTTCGTGCAGTATTGGAACTCGCCGGTGTTGAAAACATTTTGAGCAAATCTCTGGGTTCAAAATCTCCGCTCAACGCAGCAAACGCTACTATGGACGCTTTGAAAAACCTGAGAACATTCAACGATGTTGCTAAAAAACGCGGCTTGACTCTCAATCAGATGCTCAATGCTTAGTCAGCCTGCAATCGTAAACATTAATTAAAGTAAAGGAATAATAACAATGGCTAAAGATAAATTTGAAAAAGTTTCGATTAAACTTACAAGAAGCTTAATCGGCTCTACAAAAGACCAGATAAAAGTTGTTAAAGCTCTGGGCTTGAAAAAAACAAACGATGTTGTTGAACATTATGCCAGCCCTACTATCATGGGTATGGTTAATAAAGTTCCTCACCTTGTAACAGTTGTAAAATAATTTTAGAAAAGGACATATAAAATGGCAGAAAGAATAACATTAGAAGATTTAAGACCTGCTGAAGGTGCTACTCACCGCTCTAAAAGAGTAGGCAGAGGCAGAGCTACAGGTGTTGGTAAAACTTCAGGCAGAGGCCACAACGGTGAAGGCCAACGTTCCGGCTCAAGCTCAAAAAGAGGTTTTGAAGGCGGTCAGATGCCCTCTTACAGACAGATGCCGAAATTGAAAGGCTTTACAAACTTTGCTGCACTCAACACTGCAGAAATTAACGTAAAAGACCTTGAAAAACTCGACGCTTCCGAAATTGATTTGACATGGTTAATCCAAAACGGAAAAGCTCATCCGAAATCAGAAGTTTTAAGAGTTCTCGGCAACGGCGAAATTTCTAAAGCCGTTACGGTAAAAGCCAGATACTTCACTCCTTCCGCTAAAGAAAAAATCGAAAAAGCAGGCGGCAAGGCCGAATTGGTATAAATGTGTAACAAAAATATATGTGCCGGCACCAGTCGGCACATATATTTAAAACACAATAAAATTGGAGAGAAATTATAATGCAAAATGCAAGAATGAAACCACCGACTATGGATGACGTGGTATCAATGTTTCAGGCTTCGGGTTTAAAGGCAAAATTACTTTTCACTTTTGCAATGATTGTTGTATTTAGATTAGGTGTTGCGCTTCCTTTATACGGAATTAACAACGAAGTTTTTTCAAAAATAGCTCAGGGGAATAATATTATAGGTTTTATAGACCTGTTTTCCGGCGGTGCGCTGGCTAATGTGTCTATTCTCGCTCTTGGTATCGGACCTTACATCACAGCGTCCATCATCATGCAGCTTTTGACAGTTATTATCCCGCATCTTGAACAGCTTCAAAAAGAAGAAGGCGAAGCAGGAAGAAGAAAAATTTCACAATACACAAGATATTTTACAGTGTTTATTTCCTTCTTTCAGGCAAGCATATTCCTTTTATATCTGCTGCATCAGGCACCGGCTACTATCATGCCGGGAATTTCGCACGCAGCATTTTTCATAGGCTCATGCATTATCCTTACGGCAGGTTCCGTATTTGTAATGTGGCTGGCTGAATTGATGACAGAAAGAGGTATCGGAAACGGCGGCTCTTTGCTCATCTTTGTCGGTATTATTTCAAGAATACCTTATTACTGCGAAAAAACAGGACAGCTCGTTGCAAATGATTCTTCATTGCAGCTCGGTTTGCTTTTACTTCTCGCTATTTTCTTTGCAACAATGGTTCTAATCGTTGTTATGCAAGAAGCAGTAAGAAAAGTTCTTATCGTAAACCCGAAAAGACAGGTAGGCAACAAGATTTATGGCGGCATAAACACCTATATCCCGTTCAAGATGAATCCGGGCGGCGTTATGCCTATCATCTTTGCTATCGCAATCCTGCTGTTCCCGACGACTGTTATCAGCCTGATAGGACAAACTAACCTTCCCGCAGGAACACTAAAAGACACTATCACATGGCTTTCTACAGTACTTAGCCCGTCAGGATGGGTTCATTATGTATTGTATTTTATACTGATTGTACTGCTCACATTCTTTTATGCATCGATTATGCCTAATATGCAGCCAAAAGAAATCGCAAACAATCTGAAAAAATACGGCTCCTCCATCCCCGGAATAAAACCCGGCAAACCTACAGCAGAAGCTCTGGACAAAATTATTTCCAGATTAACACTTCTCGGTGCGCTCTGTCTGGGTATTGTTGCTCTTATTCCGTCAGGTGCTTCGTACATTACAAACATCACGACCCTGCAGGGTATCGGTGCAACATCATTAATCATCATGGTGGGTGTTGCTCTCGATTTTATCAACCAGATAAAAACACAGCTCCTTGCAAGAAACTACGAAAGCTTCTTGAAAGAGTAAGCAAAATACAGAAATATTCTTTTAGAGCCGTGCTTTAGTTGTTTTCAAAAAAAGCACGGCTTTAATATTTCATATAGTCAACTGACTCCGACCACTTATTGAACCTGTGCATTTGACAAGTCCATTTTGTTCAATAAGTCCGGCACAGGCAACAAGCGGAATCAGACGGGGCCTTGCCCCATGCGTAGTCCCACGTTCAGGGGGACGAAGCGTCTGATTTCAAGACAGTCCAAGGGGTCATTTTACAAGCTACAAGCGATACAGCCTCAGGCACTATCTAAAACAAAAACAATGATTGTCCACCCTATAACAACGAATTTTAATATACAAAAAAACTCCTCAATAGCACAAATCGCTCCTTCGAGATATTGTGCCTTCAAGTCTGTTCAAACATCAACCACAGGCGATTCTATAAAACTCTCCTCTTATCAACACAAATACGATATTGATTCCGCTTACAAAGATATTCAACAAAAGCTCGAGGTAGTTTCCGGCAAAGACATTGAAAATTTAATAACAAAAATCAACAAAAATTTTCCCGACCTCAATAATGACGAAATCCTGACTATTATGGACACACTGTCTGACTATAGCAGCTACGGGTCGATGAATAATATTGCAAAAAATTTGTACAACAACGATTTTTTAGGTGTCTACGACTTTGCACAGGAACTCAGCTACAAAACAATACGAATCAACACAAACACACCGAATGAACAAAATACCAACAACAGAACTCTAAAAATCCCCTCAAAACACCCTACACAGACAATAACACAGGTACCAAAAGGTCTGGGTGTGCCGCTCGGGACGATTCTGGATTATTTGACCTTCGGCAAATATATAATGGATTTTAAAAGCAGAAAACTCGCACTTATTTTAGATGAAAACTCTATAAAACTGCTTCAAAATACAAAAAAAGCTTCGCCTGATTATTTCAAAACAGAATTCCTGAACAATGACACTTTTGTGCCTGTTTACATTGATAATTTTGAAAACTCCTACAATTTCTTAAATCAAGGAAAAACTTTTGAACAAGCAGCAATCTCTTTTATAAAAAAATATAAAAACCTGAAAAGCAAAAACCCGAACCTGCCTCAGGAAAAAATTATTGATATAATTTTGAATTACAAAAACCTAAAAAATATTAAAGAACTGGGATTTTCTCCTCTAAGAATAAAGCCGCAAAAGCAGGAACCCCCAACGCCGGAAACAATCGCAAACAAACTTAACCCGCTCTTACCGGACAGAGAAACTTTTGAAAAAACCATTAACAGCATAGCCAAAGACTCTAACCTTGAACAGGAGAAAACAAAGCAGCTTATATTCGGGTATCTCGATAAAAACCTTGCAATATATTCGCCTCACACTTTGAGCAAAAAACTTATCGAACTGCATAAAAAAATTGTAAAATCAGCCGAAGAAAAAGGCTATCCCTCAAAAAACATTTACTATACGGTTCTTCATCCGAACAAGAGTTTCGGGCTTATTGCATACCAGTTTCAAAAAGCCAACAAAATTCCGGACGACAATATCATTTACTGGATAGGCTCCTGTCATCAGCCGAACATAAACTTTGACCCGCCGGAAAAATCCACTATAGTAATCCTCGATGACTGTTTTATTTCCGGAAATACTGTAATGTATGAGATGCTAAACTATCAGCAGGAGGCTTTTTTCCTTAATGCAAACAAAAAAGATACAAACCTGATTTTTGCCTCTGTATTAGGGACAAATACAGCAAAAACAAGACTCGAAAACAATATAAAACATGCAAAAAGAGAACAATTTGATACTGTAATAAACATTGACACAAAAAATACAAACTGGTCTGACAATATAAAAAAGCAAAGCGGTCTTTTTGATTTTTTGAAAATACTAAGAAAAGACACCCATCTTCTTGCGACAACAGCAGTTGTATTTCCGTATATGGGCAGCGATACAAACGCCCCGGGGCTGCGTAATTTTTTTAAACTCTTTGTCCCGAACCCGAACTACCTGCACAAGGAAGTATCAAAAGATGACTTTTTCGCATAAAAAAAATGTTTGCAAAATCGTTGCAAACATTAAATAAACACGAGGATATTAAGAGAGAGAGAGAGTATATGGATAAAACTTTTGTCGTTTGAGTCTTTTTTAATTGATAAGTCAAACCAAATAATTTAAATACCTTATTCTTTTTTCTTCCTTTAAATTTTTGATTTCCCTTACTCTTATATAAAGTATTTTTGTTTTTAAAAATTGCCTTATTAAAAAAAACTTTTTCTATTTTTTGTAATATTTGTTTACAATTGTGCAAAAAAGTATAACTTATGCGTGCAGCAAGGATTTTTGTTTTTATAACAATTAAACAATTAAAACATTAACATAACTTTACATGAATCTTGAAAAAGCTTGTAACAACGGGCTATGAAACAATAGCAATTTTATTAAATATACCGCTATTTTAAATAAACAATCATTTCACATTTTCTAAAAAATTGCCCCAAATTTAATAAAATCAATAGAAAAAGCTTGCTAAGGATTTTTTAGCATGTACGATTAAAAAGGTGGGGCGTATTGTGTCAAAAGCACCTCGTTTTAATAAAAGAATTATAACGTATCCCCCCGCCGAAACACAATACTAACAACAAAAAGAGGTAAAATGTCAAAAGACGTAATAGAATTTGAAGGAAAAATACTGGAATCTCTGCCTAACGCAATGTTCAGAGTAGAGCTTGAAAACGGACACGAAATTCTGGCTCATATTTCAGGAAAAATAAGAAAGAATTTTATCAAAATTCTTCCGGGTGACAAAGTAAAAGTGGAAATGACACCTTACGACCTTTCCAGAGGAAGAATCACCTACAGACTCAAATAATAAAGCTCCGGCTTTTTATATATAAATTGTTCCGCCTCTCGGGACATACGCGGCAAAAATCAAACACTAGATAAGGAAAAAACAATGAAAGTAAGAGCATCAGTTAAAAAAATGTGCAAAGACTGTAAATTCATCAGAAGAAGAGGAAGAATCACAGTTATTTGCAAAAACCCAAAACACAAACAAAGACAAGGCTAGCGGATTTCTGGACGGGCGCCGTGCGAGCAAAGCGAACCCAGCCCGGAGTGCGAAGCACGAAGTGAACGATTGCGCAGCAAAGTGAACGGCAGTGCTGAGCGAGAAAGAAATCCAAGAGAATAGATTTTGTGCAGCAAAAACTCCACAGGAGCAAAAGGCTTACAAAATATAAAAACAATCACTAAGTAAACATAAGGAGAAACAATGGCAAGATTGGCAGGGGTTGATTTACCCCGTAACAAAAGAATGATAATCGCTCTAACCTATATCTACGGTATAGGCCCTACTCGTTCTGCTAAAATCTTAGAAGCCTGCGGAATTTCACAGGATTTGAGAACAGACGACCTCACAGATGACGATATCAAAAAATTAAGAAACGAACTCACAAATTACCACATCGAAGGTGACTTGAGAAGAGAAGAATCTCTTAACATCAAGAGATTGTCAGAAATCAACTCTTACAGAGGAATGCGTCACAGAAGAAAACTCCCTGCAAGAGGACAAAGAACAAAAACTAACGCAAGAACAAGACGCGGTAAAAAAACAGGCCCGGTAAGTAAGAAAAAATAGCGGATTTGCGGACGGACGAAACGACAGAATGGAGTAAGTCCGGAAAGCGAAGCTCGAAGCGAAAGAAGGTAAAACCAAAAGAGCGACAGAGCTGAGCGCAAAGCAAATTCAAGACAGCGGATTACGTGAGGACACGAGGCTGTCCTTGTGAGTCAGAAACACACTTTTGACGAACTAAAGTAATCCAAAACCGGATTAAGTTATAACAAGAGAAATAATTAAAGGATATAAAAATGGCAAGACCAATAAAAACAAAAAAGAAAGAAAAAAAGAATGTATTGCAGGGTGTTGTTCACATCCAGTCAACATTTAACAATACAATCGTAACTTCTTGCGATACTCAGGGTAATGCTATTGCATGGGCATCAGCAGGCGGCTGCGGCTTCAAAGGTGCAAGAAAAGGCACTCCGTTTGCAGCACAATCTGCAGCAGCTCAGGTAGCTAAAAAATCAGTTGACCAAGGAATGAAAAAAGTAGAAGTATACATCAAAGGACCTGGTTCAGGCCGTGAAACAGCTATCAGAGCTATTCAGGCAGCAGGCCTTGAAATTACATTAATCAAGGACGTAACACCTATCCCTCACAACGGATGCCGTCCGCCTAAGAAGAGAAGGGTATAGCGGATTTTGAACGGCTGTGGAGCCGGCCCCGCCCCCGCAATGGAAGGGGAAGCGAACAGCCATGCGAACAAGGTTCGTGAAGTGAAAATTTTTAGAATAAAAATTTGAAACGGAATTCAAAACCTTGTGAGCGTCAATAATCCAAGACAAAAACTCTTTTTAACAAGTAAAGTAAAATTAAGAAAGACAAAGGAGTCAAAATTGGCTAAATATACAGGACCTTCAAATAAATTATTCCGTAACTTCGGTGTAACGGATTTATCTAACAGAAAGTTGGTTTCTTCTTTAAGACAGACTGCTTCAGGTCAGCATGGTGCTGCTAGAAAAAAACTTTCTGACTATGCAATTCACTTAAACGAAAAACAAAAAATCAGACTTACATACCTCGTAAGCGAAAAACAGTTTGCAAAATACTACAACAAAGCTGCTAGAACAAAAGGCGTTACAGGTACAGTTCTTTTACAGTTCTTAGAAAGAAGACTGGACAACACATTGTTCAGAGCAGGTTTTGCAACAACAAGAAAACAGGCAAGACAAATCGTAAACCACGGTCACGTGCTTGTTAACGGCAAAAAAGTTGATATTCCATCATACCTAGTTAAAGCAGGCGACGAAATCACTATCAAATCAAAAAGTGCTGATTTCGTAAAATCCGTTATGGAACCGCTGGATGTAGCAGCTCCTCAATGGATGACAGTTGACGCTAATGCTCAAAAAATTGTATTCGACAGAATTCCTGAAAGAGAAGAACTCGACCCAGAATTCAAAGAACAACTCGTTATTGAGTACTACTCAAAATAATCCCATAAAGGGCAGACGCCCTGAGGCAAGGCGAGTATTAATCGCACAAACCACATTAGATTCCGAATAACTTACAATTAGGAGAAAAACAGATGGAATTAAAAATTAAAAACGTAACAACAACAACCGGTTCTGACGGGTCACAATACGGTAAATTCGTAATCGAACCGTTAGAAAGAGGATTTGGTAACACAATCGGAAACGCTTTAAGACGTGTATTGTTGTCTTCTTTGGAAGGTGCAGCAGTTACTGCAGTAAGAATCGAAGGTATCACACACGAATATACAGCTATCCCGGGTATTGTTGAAGACGTTATTGATATAATGTTGAATCTTAAAGGTATGGTTGTAAAAACAGATTCTAAAGAACCACAACAGTTAAGATTAGACATAGACAAACCGGGTCCGGTTCTTGCTTCTGACATTCAGCTCCCTGCAGGTGTAAAAATTGTTAACCCTGACTGGTTGATTTGTACAGTAGCAGAAGGCGGCTCTATCCACGCAGATATCGTTGTTGAAACAGGCAAAGGATACATTGCTCACGATGTATTGAAAAACAACAACGGTGCTATGCCTATTGATATGCTCCCGATTGATGCAACATTTATGCCTATCAAACGTGTAAGCTACAATGTAGAAAACACTCGTGTAGGCGATGTTACAGACTTCGACAAATTGAACCTCGAAATCTGGTCAAACGGCTCTATCGATGTAAACGTTGCACTTTCACAGGCAGCAAACATCTTGATTGAACACTTTATGCAAATTGCAGCTATTACAGGCACACCTGTTATCACTGTACCTCAGGCTGCAGCTGTTATTGAGGAAGAAGAAGTTGCTGATGCAAATACTCCTTCTATTTCAATCGAAGATTTGGAACTGTCTGTAAGAGCTTACAACTGCTTGAAAAGAGCAAGCATCAACAATATGGCAGAACTGCTCAAAAAATCAGAACACGATTTGTTGAACATCAAAAACTTCGGCAAAAAATCTTCTGATGAAGTTATCGAAAAATTGCACCAGTTTGGTTTAGACCTTATGCCTAATCCGGAAGGTGTAGACATGGACGAACTCGTGTAGTGAGTCTTAAAAAAGAAAGTACATTATAATAAATAAGGACATAAAAAAATGAGACACCAGTCTAAAAAACATCACTTAGGAAAAGCACAAGACCAGAGAAATGCCTTGTTGCGTTCTTTAGCGACTGAACTTATTTTGCACGGTGAAATAAAAACTACTATGGCTAGAGCAAAAGCTCTCAAACCTTATGCAGAAAACATCATCACACTTGCAAAACAAGGCACTCTTCACTCCAGAAGATTGGCTGCAAAATTCATTTTTGACAAAGAAACCGGCAAATTCATGAATTTTGAAACAGGCGAAGTTCTGGAAGGCGTAGAAAAAGCAGATAAAGAAAAGAAAGCCGTTGCACAAACTATCTTGAGAAAACTCTTCTCAGAAACAGGCAAAAAATATGCCAACAGAAACGGCGGTTACACAAGAATCTACAGAATGCCACCAAGACGCGGCGATGCTGCTGAAATGGCGCTGATTCAGTTGGTGTAACAAAACCTCTGCGGAGTTAAAATGCCGAAGTATTCAATGGTAATAGAATATATCGGAACCAACTACGCAGGCTCTCAGATACAGCCGAACCAAACGACTGTCCAATCTGAAATTGAAAAAGCACTTTGTACATTGATAGGGGAAAGCGGTTTGCCTCAGAGCAAACCCGCAAAACTCCCCAGATTAATAAAAACAATATTCTCAGGAAGAACAGATGCAGGCGTACACGCTCTGGGGCAGGTTGTCCATTTTGAAAGTGAAAAACCGATTGTTGCTTCAAAGTTTTTAAACTCGATGAACGGACTTTTGCCTGATGATATTAGTGTAAAATCGGTCAGCGAAGTTGACGAACACTTTCACGCACAGCTGAGTGCAAGATACCGTGTTTATCAATATCGTATAGCCAACCGCAGCCAGCGTTCTGTCTGGGACGGTCATTCTCTTCTGGTTCGAGAACCATTAGACCTTGAGAGGATGAACAAGGGTCTTTCTTATTTAATCGGAGAACACGATTTTACTTCGTTTAAGTCAGCAAAGACCGAAAACCCCGCAAAAGATTGTATTGTCTACAAGGCTCATTGCACAAAATCAGGTGACTTTATCATTATCGAAATTGCAGCAAACAGATTCTTGTACAATATGGTCAGGACGATTGTCGGAACCTTGTTGTTGATAGAACACAATAAATTAGAACCCGAATTTATGAAAGAAGTTCTTGAGGCAAAGGACAGAACAAAAGCGGGTCCCACGATTAGCCCTGACGGGCTTTGCCTTATGGAAGTGGGCTACAGTGATTTTTTTGAACAACAAAAAAATCCGCACTAATCAGACAAGTAACCATATTAAATAAAAAGGAAAACTGAAAGATGAAAACATATTCAGCAAAACCTCTTGAAGTTGAAAGAAAATGGTACATAATCGATGCCGAAGGTAAAACTCTGGGCAGATTGGCTACTGTTTGCGCAAACTTGTTAAGAGGAAAATTAAAACCTGAATACACACCTCACGTTGACACAGGTGACTTTGTTATCGTCATCAACGCTGACAAAATTCAGGTTACAGGCAACAAAGAAACAGACAAAATCTACTACCACCACACAATGTATCCGGGCGGATTGAAATCAATTTCTTTCAAAGATTTGATGAAAAAAGACCCTACAAAAGCTATCGAAAAAGCTGTTAAGGGTATGCTTCCGCACAATACTTTAGGTGCGCAGCAGTTTACAAAATTGAAAGTTTACGCAGGTGCTGAACATCCGCACGAAGCTCAAAAACCTGTAGTTTACGAAATGGAGGTTAAATAATGGCTGATAACAAAGTAATTATGGCAACAGGCAGAAGAAAGACCTCTATTGCAGTTGTAAAACTGGTAAAAGGCAAAGGCAGAGTTTTTGTTAACGGTAAAACACTCGATGCTTATCTCGGCAACAGACCTGCTATGAAAATTATGATTTTCAAACCATTAGCTTTGACAGAAAACATGGAAAACTTTGATGTTAGAGTAAAAGCTGTTGGCGGCGGTATCTGCTCACAGGCAGGTGCTATCAGACACGGTATCTCCAGAGCATTGCTCGAATACAATCCTGAATACAGAAGCGTATTGAAAGCAGAAGGTCTGTTAACAAGAGATGCTCGTGTTAAAGAACGTAAAAAATACGGTAGAAAAAGAGCAAGAAAAAGATTCCAGTTCTCAAAACGTTAAGAATCACTTTTTCTTATTCAACATATCAAAAGGGTCGTACAAATGTTACGGCCCTTTTATTTTTATATTAATATTAATATTTATTATAAAAGTAGCAAAAAAAATTTTTTACGAATTTTATTCCAGAGTAACACAATAAAACCGAGGAATAACAAACTTTAGGAGAAAAAATGATTAAACAAATAGGCGGATATGCAGTACCTTTTGTAAGG
The DNA here is from genome assembly GCA_944325885.1 of Candidatus Gastranaerophilales bacterium. GTDB lineage: Bacteria > Cyanobacteriota > Vampirovibrionia > Gastranaerophilales > Gastranaerophilaceae > Limenecus. Next base: position 35,459 of record CALVBT010000011.1, read on the forward strand.
ACAATAAACGGAAGAAAATTCAGAGTAACACCAGTGATAGAAGAACTTTCTTCTGATATTGAGCCAAAAACAAGAGAACGCATAAAAAACGTTTTGCAAAAAATCCAGCACGATTCTTTTGTTATAAAAGGGGTTTATGAAAAGAAAATGCAAAACGGCGACGTTGCCATTATGATAAACAGGGACCCGTACAATGTTTTTAAAAGAACGGGTAGCATAGACAAACTTATGCTGTTTAAAAAAGACGGAACAATAAAAGTAAAAGACTCAAGCAAAATGCCTCAAAGGCTTCCGGAAGGCGAAGTAAACGTATACAGCGCAACAAAAAGAATACTCCAAGACGGTATGGCAGTATTTAAAGAAAGCATCACAAAGGTGTTTTCTACCCCTGACAACAAGCTGAGAAATCTGGAACAAAACATCTACACTCCAAATACTCTCTACCGCTATCAGATAGGGGATGATTCTTTTATCAGCAGGACATTTTCCGAAGGATACGGGCATCTGGGCGACCCGACGATAGCTTCACGTGTGAAAAAGCTCGTGTTTAAAGATTCTCAAGGCAGATGGAAGACCGAATACTCTCAGGTGCAAAACGGAAACTTTTTAACACAATACGACAATTTTATATAGTCAACTGACTCAGGCTGCTTGTAGAACCTGCGCAATCGGCAAGTCCGTTTTGTTCAACAAGTCCGGCACTTGCAACAGCGAAATCAGACGGGGCCTTGCCCCTTGTGAACGGAAACGTTCAGTTTTCGTGAACGTCTGATTTCAAGACAGCTCAAGGGGTCACTTTCGATAGCTTTTTCTTAATTTGCATAAAAAATATGTTTACAAAAAATCCTATACGGAGCTTTTTAGAACAACTTATCGAAAAAACATCTAAGGCGAATGTGTTTGAGGCTGTTTTACAGCCGAGTTATGAGCCTTTGGTTTTCGATTAGTTGTTTTTAAAGTGCAGTATCGAGATTTTGAGTAAACATATTTTTTTATTTAATATTGTCAACTAACTCCGACCACTTATTGAACCTGTGCATTTAACAAGTCCATTTTATTCAACAAGTCCGGCACAGGCAACAAGTGCATGGGGTCACTTCCGCATCACCCTTGCAAGCACGCACAAGACAATCCAGTCAACTGACTCCGATTATACAAACAAGACTAAATATATTGACCATCTGGTCAATATATTTTTTTTGAAGCTTTAACCCCGTGATTGATGTTTTTACCATGCCGAATTTGTATTATTTATATGTAAACAATGAGTATCACATAAGTTGAGTAACCCGTGGGGAGTATTGGGAAATAATGAGAAGTATCGTAAAATTCGGCACAAAATTATCAATTGCAGCACTGACTGTTCTGCTCGGCATCTCAGCAGCAGGAGCAAACACTCTATCAGAAGTACAGATAAACGCTGACGACAACGGCTACAACATTGTGCTGAAAACTGATGAAGCAGCGCAGATAAAAAAGACAGTGTCATCAGGCGACAAAATGACGCTGGAATTAAAAGACGTAGAAGCTTCTCCCGAACTCAACACAGTATACAATAATGTTGCAAACATTGATAACGTAACTATTTTGCCTTCATCAAAAAGTGATATAAAAATTGTGTTCAAAGGGCAGGATATATCAAACAGCAAAATTTACTTTGAAGAAGCAAAAACAACATTCAGCCTTCCTGCTGCAGCACAAAAAAATGAATCAATCCAGCTGAACGGCCCTGTTTCGAGCTACACACCCGTGTACAATCCGCAGGCACTTGCCCAGCAAGAAGAAATGGACGAAGACCAGACAGCAAACCCCGAACTGAACGAAGTTTTGACAAAAATGCACATTACAAAAGGAATGCTAGTAACAGCAAAAACCTATGCAAAAAAAGCAATCCGCAAGGTGCAGACAGGAGATATAAATTTAATTACACTGCTCGGGTTTATCTTTATTATTGCAGCGTTTATGCTCAAACCACAGAAGAAAAAACCTGCGCAGAATCCTCAAAGACATCAAACTCTTACAGGCATACTTTCCAACAAATCACCTCAAATGCAAAGAGAAATTGCTCTCAACAGAAGTATGGCTGACAATATGAATTTGAACAGAAATTCTTCACTGAACACAAACCCGCTAAAAGCAGGCTACGGGATGAAAGCTTATCAACAAAGCCAGAAAAACCCCTACACAACAGCTGCTTCGTCTAACGGAATCTCAGGCATTGCAAGAAGAAAACCGCTCAGCACAAGCTCTGCGCCGATAAAAAAACAACCGGTATCCAAAGTTCCTGTTGCAACAAAAATGACAACACCGCTCAAAGCGCAAATGCCAAAACAACAATTAGCACAAAATACTTTAAACAGAACTATCCAACAAAAATCAATGGAGCCGTCAGATTTGGACAGCATGAAATTTTTGGAATCAATAACAAAAATCTATGAAAAAAACGGCAGGTCTGATTTGGCAAAAGGATTGAAAGACAACTTAAGAAAAGCAAAAATGTCTTATCCTGAAGCTGTTTAAAAAAACAAGAAAACACAATAAGAAGAGAGAGAGAAAAATAATAGACGATACTCAACAATATACGAGGCAAGTTTTTGCCTCTTTTTTTTTCATAATTAAGCTTTTATGCCAACTAATCCCCCAACAGACCTATATTTTGCCTCTTATATATTTTTATAAAATCATTTATGTTTTAATAGAAAATAATACCAAGAGGAAACTATATTGAGCGAAATAGGGAACAAACAGTATCTGTGCATATTTGGCGGCGGAGCGATTAGAGGGCTGGCATATCTCGGGGCTTTGCAGGCAATGAAAGAACTGAATGTACAGATAAAAGCCTTTGCAGGGTCTTCCGTAGGTGCTGTTTTTGCGGCCTTTGCTTCTCTTGAGTATGATTATGACGAATTTAAAGAACTCTTTAACGAGGTCAACTTTGACCTGTTTCGAGATGTACAGCTCAACCTTGCAAAAAACTTTGCTATCAGCAAGGGAGAACACTTCCTCAACTGGATACGTGCTGGTGTAGAAAAAAAATATTACGGACAGGATTACCAGAAGGGAAAAAATCCGCCCGTAACTTTTAAAGATATTGACCGTGATTTTTATGTAATCACAACAAACATCAACGGCTGCAATCCTTTTATTTTTTCCAAATACACAACACCTGATTTTGAAGTAGCACAGGCTGTCAGAATCTCCACAGCCATGCCGGGGCTTTTAGAGCCGTTTGAGTACAACAACAACGTGCTTATAGACGGTGATATGATGAAAAGCTGGCCGATGTGGCGGGTGAATGAGCTTTTGTGTCCAAAAGACTGCAGGATAATAGAATACAGACTAGAGGGCGGAAAATTCTGGCCCAATGTCCAAAACTCCGTAGAATACCTCAATGCGGTTTTTGCTACAATGTCCAACTTTGCAACGGAATACATAATGCAAACCTACCAGCCCAAGGACAAATTTGATTACATAAAAATAGACACAGACCATATCCTGCCCGTGCAGTTTACGCTGCCGCAGCCGGAAAGAGAAAAGCTCATCCAGCTCGGATATGACACGACAATGGAATATTTTAAAAAGACGCTTGTGCAAAAAAAGAAAAATATTCTGCCCTACTACACTGTCATACTCGACCATTTGATAAAAATAAAAAACGCTATACGCACTAACAAAATCCTGAGAGCAAAATCCCGGCTGTGCGACCTGTTTATTTATCTGTGCGAGGCAAAGCGTGTCATTGACACAACTATATATGACAGCACGCTGGAGTTTAAGGATTACTTTTTCTCAAACCTGAAAGAGAGCTTTTTCTTAAAAAATACAGAACTCAAAAACCTGAGGCACGTAGAATTTTATCTTAACAAGCTTTATGATGACGTGCTGGAAAGATGCATTGAGCTGGAAAATTACCTGAAAGAATTTGGTTAAATAAACACAAGCCGGGCATACCTTTTGGGTATGCCCGACATCGCTTAATATAATGAACGCTACTACTGAACTTTTGTTCCGTCCAGCATCTGTTTTATCCCGTCAACAGAACTCAAAATCCCTGTAGCCTCATAAGGCATATAAACAACCTTGTTGTTTTCGCCCTCGACCATTTCTTTTAAAGTATCAAGGTATCTAACAGCAATAAGATACTTGTCCGGCTGACCGTGGTTTTGAATAGCTTCTATTGTTTTGTTGATTGCAGTTGCTTCTGCTTCTGCCTGTTTTACACGTGCAGCTGCCAGACCTTCTGCGACGAGTCTTGCGGCTTCTTTTTCACCTTCTGCTTTTAAAATAGCGGCCTGTTTTTCACCCTCTGCCATATTGATAGCCGATGCCTTTTCACCTTCTGCCTTAAGAATAGCAGCCTGTTTCAGACCTTCTGCCTCATAAATAGCAGCACGTTTTTCTCTTTCCGCTTTGACCTGTTTTTCCATAGAAGCCTGAACATCAGCAGGCGGTGTGATTTCCTGAAGCTCGATTCTGTTAACCTTCACACCCCATTTGTTAGAAGCCTCGTCCAGTGTTTCTCTCAACTTTGCGTTGATAGTATCACGTGAAGAAAGCGTTTCATCCAGCACCATATCACCGATTACATTTCTCATTGTTGTGAGTGTCAATTTTTCAATCGCCTCGGGCAGGTTCTGTATACGATACACTGCGCTTTTTGCATCCATAATCTGGAAATAAATAAGTGCGTTAATAGAAATAGAAACATTGTCCTTTGTGATTACGTTTTGTCTCGGGATATCCATTACGGATTCTCTAAGGTCAATGGCTGTTCTTTCGCTGTAATAAGAATACATTCTGCCATCCGGCCCTTTTTGAGAGTATTTCCACTGAATTTTTCTCGGGTATTCAAAAAACGGAATAATAATATGAAACCCTGCGTACAAAACTTTTTCAAAAGCACCGAGTCTTTCAATAATCATAGCTTCTTCCTGCTGGATGATTTTGATACCCGCAGCAAAATAAGCTATTACAAGAACCAGTATAACCAGTAATAAAATGCCCATTTTTGTTTTCTCCTTTTCTCTTTTTCATATAGTCAAATTCTTAATAAATATGCCTTATTCCGTTAGTTTCTGTTATCTGTTTTAGGTTAAACTCCAATATCTTAACACCCCAGTTTGTGCTAAAGTCATTGGCAATCCCCAGAATATTTTCCGTACTAGTTTTCAAATATTCCGTAGAATTTGCACCATCGGGTGCATCAATTAGTCTTTTTTGCAAAATACCGGAAAAAAGCTGGTTCAGCGTATCAAAAAGATAAGCGGATTCATAAACAGCTTTGTACGGGTCGGTAATTTGATAAACGATTTGCGCTTTGAGTTTCAACTGGGCTTTGTCCTTGCCGAAAAATATTCTGTCGTCTTTTGGAAAATCCATATAATCCGGCTCAAGGCTTATTTTTCCGTTATTCAAGATTTTTTTGTAGTTTTCAGGCGACTGCAGGCCGTGCAGTTTTTCAAAAAACGGAATCATCAAATGAGTCCCCTCGCCCACTACTCTATTGAACTCGCCAAAACGCTCAATAACAGCTTCTTCGTTTTTTTCTACAAAAACAAGACTCTTATACCCAATCGCCGCAAAAGCGAGTATGCATATAACTATCAAAACAACAATCATAAAAAACTCTATTCCACAGGTACAACAAACATAACTATACTGTCATTTTTAATAATTTTGACCTGCTGCCCCTTTTCTATAACCTCTCCGTTGAGTGATTTTGCCTGCCATTCTTCGCCAAAAACAGCGATTCTTCCGTTGTTTGCATCAACAGTTTCTATAACATTTGCTGTTTTGCCGATATACATTTCCACTGTTTCAGGATTGTCCGATTTTCTTTTCTTTATCAAAAGCGGTCTGAGCCATATCAAAAAAATTGCACTGAAAATCGCAAAAGTTATCACCTGATAAATAGCAGCCAGCCCCATAGCAGCAGCAACTGCAGCGACAAAACATGCAAAACCCAGATTCAAAAAAAACATTGCCGGTGTAAACATCTCTATCACACAAAATATAACACCCGCACTGCACCATACCTGCCACAAATGTAATACTGCCATATTAGAATGCCTCCTTGTTTGTTCTATTATATAGATTTTTTTGAGGCTATGCAAGCAAAGGGCTGTTAAAATCAGCCCTATTGCTCTAATTTAATATGTGCTTTTAATAACCGCCCTCGACAATACAATAATGACCGTCTTCAAGGTCATACTTGTCATGCACTCTGCACACATTGCAAAGGCAGCCCTTATCCTCGTCTATACAACGGCTCTTTGTATAAGCGCAAAACAAATTCTCCAGTCCTTCGACATTTTCTATCCCTTTAAACATATCCATCATATTGTGAGGCATTTCTTTTACTTTGCAAGAAGTCGTATAAGACGGGCATTTCAAGCAATTGCACATCTCAAGATTTTCTTTTGTTTTATCCACTGCTGTCATAGAATATCTCCTTTGATTATTAATCACTATTATTCTATACGCAATTTAGACAAAACAAATTGCCCTGAACAACTAACCCCCAAAGATATATTTTATATAGTCAACTGACTCCGATTACTTTATCGACAGGTGCAAGAACAAAGTCCGATTGTATAAACAAGTCCGGCACCTTTAAAAGTCCAGGGGGTCACTTCCGATAGCTTTTTCTTAACTTGTATAAAAAATATGTTTACAGAAAAATCCTATACGAAGCTTTTTAGAACAACTTATCGAAAAAAACATCTAAGGCGAATGTGTTTGAGGCTGTTTCACAGCCGAGTTATGAGCCTTTGGTTTTCGATTAGTTGTTTTTAAAGTGCAGTATCGAGATTTTGAGTAAACATATTTTTTTTATTTTATATAGTCAACTGACTCCGACTGCTTTATCGACAGGTGCTAGCATAAAGTCCGATTGTATAAACAAGTCCGGCACCTTTAAAAGTTCAGGGGGTCACTTCCGCAGCACCCTTGCAAGCACGCACAAGACAATCCGGTCAACTGACTCCGCTACTTACTGGACAGCAGAAGGCTCCTGCACATCAGCGGCCTGACCTGTTGTTGCACCGGCATCTGCGGGAGATTGCCCCTCTTCCTGTGCTGCGTTAGGGTCTACAACTGTAACGCCCATTGCTGACAAAGCCTGTCTGGCTTTTGGCGCAAGTGCTGTATCGGGGAAATTTTCAAGAATTGTTTGATAACAGTCAATAGCTTCCTGTTTATATTCTCTGGCCTTATACAAATTTGCGGCCTTATAATACAAAGGTGCAAGCGACAAATCAGGCGCAATCAGCATCTGGTTATCGAGTTTTATTTTAATCTCTATCATCGACGCATTGTCTGCAGGCGAAAACAGCGAATTTGCATAAACCTTTCTTGTCAATTTATCAATAGTATCAGACATTGTGGTCATATCTTCCTGTGTTATAGACCCTGCTGATTTTTTAGACTTTTTGGCAGCAAGAGAGTCCTTTGATGCCATTGAAAAAACTATCATCCCTATCAACAATAAAATTAATGTCTTTTTCATTATCTATTCGCTACGCCTCTGTCTGGATTACGCTTTTAAAGTATAATACTCCACCCTGAAAATATCATATAATAAATAATTATTTTTTGCACTAAACCGTATGTAGGAATTTTTTATATTAATTTAAGCTAAAATAAAGTTATGCAAAATCTGACTCTTGAACAAAAAATTTATCAAATGTTTATTCTGGGCTATGAGGGAGAAAATCCGCTCGCCTGCCCCGAGTTCATACACGCACTAAAATCCGGACTCGGAGGTGTGATATTTTTTACACAAAATATTTACGACAAAGAACACTTTAAAGACGCTGTTTCAACAATAAAACAAAATGCCCTGATTCCGCCGTTTTTGAGCATTGATCAGGAGGGCGGCAGAGTCGAAAGAACGCTCAATCTCTATGGCGGCTCCCACTATCTGAGCGCAAGAGCTGCAGCAAATAAAGGGCCGGAAACCGTAAAACAGCAAACAGACTGGATTAGTCAGGAGTTAAAATATCTGGGACTTAATATGAACTTTGCTCCTGTTCTGGATGTGGACACAAATCCCGCCAACCCGATTATCGGCGACAGGTCTTTTTCCTCAGACCCTGACAAGGTCACGGAATACGGGAAAATTGTCACAGATACTTACAAGCAAAACCACATTATCCCTGTAGGGAAACACTTCCCCGGCCACGGCGATACAAAAACAGACTCTCATCTTGAAATGCCCGAGGTGGATTTGAGTTTTGAAGAACTCGAAAACATTCACATAAAACCCTTTAAAGCTTTGATTAATGACCTTCCGGCGATAATGGCTGCGCATGTGCATTACACAGCTTTTGACAGAGAAAAAATCCCTGCATCGGTTTCTCAAAATGTAATAGAAAACTATCTTAGAAAAACACTCGGATTCAAGGGCCTTGTTATCTCAGATGACATGGTTATGGGCGGGATAAAAAAATTCACCCCATTTGAAGCCTGCAAAAAAGCAATAAATGCCGGTGTAAACATGTTTATTTTCCGCACCTGCAACGAAATGACCATCTCTCTTATTGAACAGCTCGCTACTGCTGTCAAAAACAAAGATATTGACCAAAAAAAAATTGACACCAGCATAAATTACATATCCAATCTCAAACAAAATGTTGCTAAACCTTAACGAAAACCTGCGCACCCTCTTGATATCTAAGCATGTTTTAATTAAGATAAATTTATTGTCACTAAAAGTGTAATTATCGCAAAGTTTATAATTAGAAATAAAGGAATAAAGCAATGAATCCGATAGTTGAAGCATTAGGAAAAAAACACATTGAAAATAACAATCTTCCTGAATTGAATCCGGGAGATACAGTTAAAGTTTTTGTTAGAATCATCGAAGGCAACAAAGAAAGAACTCAGGCTTTCGAAGGTATCATCATTAAAAAGAGAGGCTCAGGCGTTGGCAAAACCATCACCGTAAGAAAAACTTTCCAGGGTGTTGGTGTTGAAAGAGTATTCCCTGTTTACTCTCCTCGTTTGGAAAAAATTCAAGTTGTTAGACGCGGTGACGTTAGAAGAGCTAAATTGTACTACCTCAGAGAACGTTCCGGCAAAGCTACCAGAATTAAAGAAAAAATCGAAAAAAGATAATTTTTTAAAAACAACAAACAAAAAGACTGCCAATTTTTACGGCAGTCTTTTTTTATATATTAGACATTATTAGCCCTATACAATACCATCAAAATTAAGTTTACATTCCTTTACGATTGATAATATTTATTATGTAAGATTGTTGTTTTTTATTGTTTTTTTATATGTTCAATTTCTTTTCTTTTTTTGCGACGAAAAAGAAAAGAAACGAACCAAAGAAAAGAAAAAGGACGCTGATTAAAACAGACTCTAATATATTTATCTCCAAAATTTTCTAAACGCTTACGCTAACGAAAATTTTGTTCGTAAATACAAAGAGTCTGTAACCATAGTCACAACGGCAGAGCCGTAAAACACTTTCGTGTGCAGCTTCGCTGCATACAGATAATTGTTAAAAAAAGACCTTTGCATAGTGAATTACAGAATGTTGCATATACAACTGCAAACGAGGTATTGTCCGAGGCACGGGGAAATTACTTGAACCACAGATAATATTTGTACTTTAGCAATTTTGACGTGCCGAGTTGCCGAGACAGGTATATGCTACTTTCTGTATGAACGAAGCAGCAGGTCTGATTTTAATAATTATCTGTATTAAAATTACCACATCAAAACAAAAGATAAAAAACTTACATAATAAATATTATCAAACCAACGCAACAAAAAAGAGTTTCTGAAATTACTTCAAAAACTCTTCTTTGCTAAAATTAGAATCTGGCAACTAGCTATCTTCCCAGGCGGTCATCCGCCAAGTAGTTTCGCCGCAAGCTGTCTTTACGACCGTGTTCGGGATGGGAACGGGTGGGATCCAGCCGCTTGGTCACCAGAAAATCGATTTTGATTGGCTTTTGATGAAAAACATCACCAATCAAACCGGTCATCTGACCGTACACTAAAAGCTACATAGTAATTATAAGCAAAACGCAATCATAATTCCTATTATAGGAAAAGCCCTCGTCCTATTAGTAATGCTCGACTACATATGTTGCCATACTTCTATCTGCATCCTATCAACCACGTGATCTGCGTGGGGACTTACCAGATTACTCTGTGAGAGAACTCATCTTTCGGTGGGCTTCGTACTTATATGCTTTCAGCACTTATCCGCTTGAGACACAGCTACCGGGCGTTTACCACTGGCGTGATAACCCGTACACTGGAGGTCTCCTCTTCCCGGTCCTCTCGTACTAAGGAAGACTCCGATCAATTCTCTTGCGCGCATACCGGATATGGACCGAACTGTCTCACGACGTTCTGAACCCAGCTCGCGTGCCGCTTTAATGGGCGAACAGCCCAACCCTTGGAACGTACTACCGCTCCAGGATGCGACGAGCCGACATCGAGGTGCCAAACCTCCCCGTCGATGTGGACTCTTGGGGGAGATAAGCCTGTTATCCCTATGGTAACTTTTATCCGATGAGCGATGGCCCTTCCATTCGGGACCACCGGATCACTAAGTCCTGCTTTCGCACCTGCTCGACTTGTAGGTCTCGCAGTCAAGCTCCCTTGTGCCTTTACACTCGATGGTTGATTTCCGACCAACCTGAGGGAACCTTTGAGCGCCTCCGTTACTCTTTAGGAGGCGACCGCCCCAGTCAAACTGCCTACCAGAAACTGTCCGTTCCCCTGATGTTAGAGGGATGAACGTTAGAATTCAAATCATACCAGAGTGGTATCTCAACGGCGACTCCACAAAAGCTGACGCTTCTGCTTCAAAGTCTCCCACCTATCCTGCACAAGCAGGACCCGAATTCAATTTCAAGCTACAGTAAAGCTCAATAGGGTCTTTCTGTCCTGGTACGCGTAATCCGTATCTTCACGGATAATCCAATTTCGCCGAGTCTCTCTCCGAGACAGTATCCAGATCGTTACGCCATTCGTGCGGGTCAGAACTTACCTGACAAGGAATTTCGCTACCTTAGGACCGTTATAGTTA
>CALVBT010000012.1 GCA_944325885.1 Candidatus Gastranaerophilales bacterium
CCGATTTTCATTGCCATTTTATTTGATAATTCAGGATAAACTTGAGAGCATAAAATATCGTATGCAGGTGCAAATTTTATTTCTCCATTGTCATAATGCAGTATAGAAAAATTTTTGCCATGGGCATCATTATTTCCTATCAAGTAATTAAAAATCATTAATTGAATAAACTGGTTAATTGCAACTGCAGGCTGCGATGCGGCTCTTAAGATTTCGAAACATCTTTTAAAATCAACACCGCCCTCAGCTTGATATTTGTATGCGCTTGGAATGTTGGATGCCTGACAAAAATCTTCTTGATGGATTCTTTTTATTTTGTTATTAATTATTTCTCTATCATATCTTTGAATTAAAAAGTATTTTATCTTATTTGCATAACCGATTTTGACATCGGGAACATTTATGCCCAAAACTTTCGCGGTTTTTATGCATATAAATTCATTTTCAATAGTTTCATTAAATCCGTTTATTGCCGGTTTTAAAATATGGCTTGTCGGTACGTTATCTTTTGGAATTCCTATTTGCCCGTCAACAACAATCACAGATGTTTTATCCTGTGCGCCGGCTAAAGATAGCCGCATATCTTCAACTCCTGTTGCCAATGGTTTTTGTGGAAGTTCATTTATAAATTTTTCAAGTTCATTTTCTGACAATGGTGTATAGTCAATTTCATAAGTTTCTTGCAAGTATTTTGAAGGTGTTTGCTCATCATAACTATCAAAAAATGAAACAGCACCCGCACAATCATAACCTATTGCTTGCAAAATTGAAAAATCGTTTTTGGGATTAATCCCGTATTTTTTCCCGATAACAATTCTTGTATGTTCGCTTTCCGGAAGCAAACCGTTAAAGAATCCTCTGCATTGTTTATTATCAAAAGGGGCTTTTTGAATTGGCAAACTCAAAGATAAGATTCTATCAGCATTGGTCGAATATTGAAAAATTATGCCGCCATTGCCGTCTTTTTCTAATATTCCGATATGTTTATCATTCAAAAATACATTCAAAGAATTACCCAACATTTACCTCTTAAATTTTTTCATAAGGAGATTTTACATCTATTGTAATCCCCAAGGCGCGACAAACATTTATGACTTTTCCAATTTGTGCGGTTTCTTTCCCGTTTTCAAGGTCAACAAGAAATCTTATCCCGACATTAGCAGCAATCGCCAAATCCGCTTGTGTAAGATGTTGTTCCTTGCGGGCATTTTTAATATATGTTCCCAGTTTTTTAGTATCTGTTATATTCATTTTTTACCTATCGGTAAAATTTTACATTATTTTTATCTAAAAATCAATGATTTTTACCGAACGGTAAAAATCACGTACTTGGAAACAAATTTTATTAAAAAATTTACCGTACGGTAAATTTCAACTTTTTGAAATCAATCTTTTCTTATTGTGTTTTGAATCTTATAATGATAGTTTATTTATACTTGAAATTGGATTTTTTGTACAAACTATAAATTCTTTAGTCGGCAAAATTCAATATCGGCCCGTTCCAACGTTCTAAAAATTCTTTGTTAGTTGCGTTTGGAAACTTTAGACCGTTGATTCTGCCGCAGATATATTCCGCACAAAATTCGGCAGGGCTTTTTGTTGCATAGGCCGAAACTTTTGCTGTAATGGATTTTCCAAAGTCATTGTATATTTTTTCTCCGCTGGAAAACGCAGATTCTGTTGTTCCGAATCGCTGCGGATTACCTTTAAAATCGAGCCAGTGGCAGAGTTCGTGGGTTATTACGTCTTTCGGGTTTGCTGTTGGATGATGACCGTCTTCGTAATCTTTTAACGCAAATTTTTGGTTGCTTTTCCAATTGTAGGCGGGGTTTATATACAGTGTAGCTTCTCCTGTATCTTTATTCCAGTGCAGAGATGCTTTTGTAGAGTTGTTGGAAAATTTTGATGCATCTGTTTTTATTGTCAGTCCGTTAAAATAATTTTTGCTGCCGGTGAGTTTGGACAAATCGTCCGCACTGCCTGCAATGAGGTTTGCCATTGCTGTTGTTTCTACATCCGCTGTTATGCCGTAATTTTTAGAAAGATATTTGTTTGCATCTTCGATTGATTTAAATTTGTGGAGGCTGCCTGTTTTGAAATTTTCTGCTACCGGTTTTGGGAATTTTATGTCAGTGTTTCCGTTTTATTCTTCAAAAAAAGTTTTTAATGATTTTGGCAATTGTTTTTTTGACATTCTTGCCGCAATATAATGACTGTTAAATTCTGAGATGTTCACAGAATCTGAAATCCTTCTCGCAATATCTGCAGAAGTATTACAGAACTCTCTGTTAATGCTCATTTGGTATGCATAAGGATTATATTTTAAGTTTAAAAATTCGCCCAAATCTTTATAAATCAAGTAGGAGGGATGATTTGAAGCAATTTGTCCATGATTGTACATTTCATTGGTTATTTTATTCAGTTCTTTCCAGTTAAAATTTTCATTGAAACAGATACTAAATTCATTTTTGTCTGCATTAAAGTTTATTTTTGATATAGATGATGAATTATCCATAGGGGCAGATGTGATTTTCAGACCGGAAAATAAATTATTTTTTTTGTTGATATTGCAGAAATCTTCGACTGCTTCATATGCTTTTCGTGATATTAAAGGGTCTTGAATTTGAGCATCAATTTTATAAAAATCTTTTAGCTGTTTATTAAAAATATTGCTGCATTTGCTGCTTAATACAACTGTGTCAGCCGCAAGCTGCGGAGCATATTTTATGCTGCTTGTATCAAGATTTTTTATAATTCGGGGTTTTATCGGGCCGAAAATATTTCTACATCCGTTTTATTGATGTTTTTATAATACTGATTGACAAAGCCAATGTTTCTCCTTTATAGTCTAACCTTATATTAATAAAAACAAATGATTATTAAAATTGACTGTATTGTTTAGTGATTTTGCTAAATATATTCTACGAGTAATTTTTTAATTCTTCTTCCTTTAAATTCAATCACTTTGATTTTCAAATTATCAATTTTTATTTCATCATTGATTTTTGCCAGTCTTCCAAGTCTTTTTTGCAGGAGACCTGCAATTGTTTCGACTTCTTCTTTCTGTTGATTTATTTTAAAATATTTAAAAAATTCATCAACTCTTAAAAGTCCGTTAACAATATACTTGTTTTCTGCTATTTTTTTAATATCATTTTCTTCTTCATCAAATTCGTCTTGAACATCACCAAAAATTTCCTCGAGAACATCTTCCAGAGTAATAATTCCCGAAACTCCTCCGAATTCATCTATAACTACCGCAATTTCGGTATGATTGTTTTTGAAATTTTGCAAAAGCATGTCGGTCGTCATTGTTTCAGTTACAAGCAGTGGTTTTCTTAAACAATTACGAAGTTCAAAGTTTTCGTTTTTCATTTTGCAGGAATATAAATCTTTTACGTGTAATATTCCGATAATGTTGTCTATATTGTTTTCATATACTGGATATCTTGTATATTGATTTTCCAGTATGATTTTTTCCAGATTATTAAATTCTATGTCTATTGGAATTGCTGTTACATCACATCTCGGTATCATTATTTGTTTTGCAGTTAAATCTGTAAATTTCAAAGAATTTTTGAGCAAAAGACTTTCTGTTTCATTAAGAACACCTCCTTTGTAGCTGGCGTCAATAATCATATCCAGCTCTTCTTCTGTATGTACTGAATGAGATGGATGAGCAGGCGGTATATTCATAAGTTTTAAACAAAAGTTTCCAAATCCGTTTAACAAAAAGATAAATGGTGTAAAAAGTTTTGCGACAAATACAAGTGGTCTTGTAATAAACAGTGTTGTTTTTTCAGGATATTGCAGAGCAATAGATTTTGGCATTAATTCGCCTATTACGACATGCAAAAAAGTAATTAAAGCAAAGGCAATAGCAATGGCAATAGCATGTGACGCAATTGTATTTGAAACATGAGGTAAAAAATCAAGCAGCGGACTGATAATTCTTGCAAGGGTGGCTTCACCTACCCACCCAAGACCAATACTGGCAATTGTAATGCCAAGCTGTGTTGCTGCTATATATCTGTCCAGTTCTTTTAATGCATTGACAGTTATTTTTGCGGTATTGTTTCCTTCATTTGCCAGCTGATTAATTCTTGTTTGGCGGACACTGACCAATGCAAATTCAGACGCAACAAAAAAACCGTTTGCCAATAATAAAAATGTGATAATTAATAAATTTACTAAAATCATATAACCTCAATTTTATAGATATTTTAAACTATAATTATACAGTAGGTTGTATGTTTCACAAATTAGTTAACATTATTTGGATCTATTTTTATGAGTTTAATTTTTCATTAATCTCATAAATCTTAATTTTGCCAAGTTCTTTCCAGTTGAAGTTTTCGTTAAAATAAAGATTGAAATCTTTTGTTGCAGTATCAAAACTTGCATAGCCCGTAGAGTTGTTTAAGGGTTCTGTATTGATTTTCAGACCGGAGAACAATTTGTCTTTTTTGTTGATTTTGCAAAAATCGCTCACAGCATCGATGGTTTTTCTTGCCAGAGCAGGGTCTTTTATATTCGAATCAATATTGTACAAATTTTTTAACTGTTTGTTAAAATAAGTGCTGCTGTTTTTGCTAAAGACAATGGTGTCTGCGGCCGGCCCCGGCGTGTATTTTATTGAACCGGTATTAATTTGAATTGTTTACGGTTTAATTGGTGCAAATATATTTCTGCAATTGTTGACAGAGCTTTTTAAAACACCTATTGAAAAAACCATAGAATTTTACCTGTAAAAACTAACCTTATATATATAAAAACTTTTTACCGATAAAAATTGCCATGTTTTGAGTTTTTATTCAGAGGCAATCTGGGATTTTGTTTCAATAAACAGATTCATAAGCTCAATGTCGTCATAGTCTACATAAGCGTGCTGGAAGAGGTTCTTGCCGGATTTTATCGTGAGCTGGTTGTCAGAATTCGGCTTTAAAAGGCTGCGAGGGATTTTTACCTGCTGGTTGTCGCCGTTGAGGTTGAGTTCTGCTATCAGGTTCCCGTTAAAGTAAATCTGAGGAGCAGAGGCAAAGGTCGTTGTCACCTTGGATTGGCCCATATCTCTGGCCATTTTTGTGTCTATGCCTATAACAGAGCCTATGACAAGGTAGACGTCTTCGTTGGGCGGGATTGCGCCGATTTTAAAGTTTTTTGTGTAAAACGGGCCTATGGCTTTTATCCTGAACTCAACAGCATTCGCTGATGTGGCAGAGTAGTTGTCATCGCCTATGTGGTAGAGGTCTTTGTCTATGATTATGTCGTGGGGGTTTGTTTTTTCAATGCCTATAACGAGCGGTTTTGATACGGAATTTCCGTCAATGGTCAGAGAAAATGGCTTGTAGCCTTCTTTTTCTACGGACATTATGGTTGGCGCATCTATTTTTGCTCCGAGTGAGAATCTTCCCTGCCCGTCCGTGCGGGTTTTGTAGCCTTTGGATGGGAGCATTACATCTGCCTGCGAAATAGGAGATTGGGTCTGTGAGTCTATTACTCTGTTGGAGTTGCCTTCTTCTGTTTTTTCGACATTGCCGTTTATTGCGCAAAAAGCACTGCTGTAACCTACAGCGAGCGTGATAATGGCAAGGTATATGCCAAAAAGTTTCAGCCTGTTCATTTTTCTTCCCCTGTTGATTAAAAATTGCTTATAAATATCATATAAAATTCTGCAATTTTATCTATGCCCGAGTCAGGCAATACAGTCGGGGAAGAAGGCTGTGTTAAGAAAATATGTGAACATATAAACATATAAACATATAAACATATAAATATATAAATATATATAAATGCAAATGAATATAAAAATAACATTGTGTAATGAATTACAGAAAGTTATATAAACAATTACAAACGAGGTATTGTTCGAGGCACGGGGAAATTATTTGAACCACAGATAATATTTGTACTTTAGCAATTTTGACGTGCCGAGTTGCCGAGACAGGTTTATATTACTTTCTGTTTGAATGGAACTACAGTTATTTTTATATTCATTTGCATTTATTTATTATATGAATTTAAGAATACGTGACCAAAATGTCGGGGTCGAAGTTCTGTACGGATTGGATTTTGAAGGTCTTGCCCTGCGAAATTTCCGCAACATCAAACCCTCTAACGAACCCCATTGCATCGTCATCTCCGAGGATTTTTGGTGCAATGAACTGGTAAACTTTGTCCGCAAGCCCTGCTTTTAAAAACGCTCCGTTCAGGTATCCTCCGGCTTCTACAAGCAGACTGCAGCAGCCTCTCTCATAAAGAAACGCAGTCAGCTTTTTTAAGTCCAATTTGCCTGTGGCCGCGTCAATAGAGCATTTTAGAATTTCAACATTTGGCGGATATTTAGAAATTTTTTCGTCTTCAATGTTTTCACAAACAGCAAGAATCACTTTTGTTCCGTCGTCAGCAAAAATTTTTGCGTTTGGGTCTGTTTTTGCATTGGAGTCTACTATGACACGTATCGGGTTGCGGCCGCAGATGCCGTCTTCTTCCATAGTCAGCCGGCATGTCATAGACGGGTCGTCAGCAATTATCGTGCCTGAGCCTGTAATGATTGCATCAAATTTGTTTCTGAGCCTGTGAACCTGCTTTCTGGCTTTTTCAGCGGTTATCCATTTTGAAGAGCCTGTCTTTGTTGCGATTTTTCCATCCAGAGTGGTAGCTGTTTTTATAGCAACAAAGGGAGCTTTTTGCAGCTGGTTTTTTATAAAAATTTCGTTTAGCGTTTTGCATTCTTCTTCAAGAACCCCTGAAATTACTTCTATGCCTGCGGCTTTTAGTTTTTCTATGCCTTTGCCGGCAACTTTCGGGTTCGGGTCTGTGCATCCTATTATTACTTTTTTAAACCCTTTTGATATTATCAAATCAGCGCAGGGCGGAGTTTTTCCGTAGTGGCAGCAGGGTTCAAGACTTACAAAAATCGTACCGCCTTTGCAGTCAAAGCCGTTTTGTTCTGCGTTTTTTATTGCATTAGGCTCTGCGTGAGGCTCTCCGTATTTTTGGTGCCAGCCGCTTCCGGCAAAATTGCCGTTTTTGTCCAGCACAACCGCTCCGACAAGAGGGTTGGGCGAAACATGTCCCTCGCCGTTTTTTGCAAGCTCTATACACTGTTTTATATATATTTTGTAAAGTTCTTCCACGATTTGTTTATTTCAACAAGCAGCTTCTTATTTTGCAAGGCGGGTGCTGGCACCACTGCTGCTGGTATGATGTAATATCTTTAACTTCACCGGCTGCATTATCGCCGATTGCATTGTATGGCGCAAGTGATACAGGCTCGCCATTATATCCGTTAGTTGCTTCTCTTACACCGTCTTTTGTTACGGGTACAAAATACCATCTGTCTTTGCCGTAGTGATTTGGCCCTTTAAAACCGTTTATGTCAACCAGCAAAATGTTTTCATTGTTTGCATAAAGTGACCAAGCCATGCCTGAAGAATCAACGAAGGCCAGCATTGAAGCTGTCGGCTGAGAGTTGTATAGCTTTTCTCCCGTAGCATCCCAGCATTCTCCGTTGTTGTTGTTAAAACATTGTTTTGAAACATTAAAATAGGTTGAAAAATTTTTAAAATTTTGCATAACAGTAGCCTGATTAGAGGCTTCTTGTCTTGTTTGCAGTGTTGTATATTTGTTGTCCAGTATCTGCTGTTCAATAGCGGCAGAGCCGACAGACAGAGCCTTTTTGTATCCTGCACAGTATTCTGCGTCGTTTGCCGAGTTGACAAGGTTCGGTATAGTCATAACAGCGATTACCCCTATAATAGTCAGAGCAATAAGAACCTCTGCAAGGGTAAAAGCGGTTTTTGATGTGAGGGAAAATGTTTTTTTGTTAGTATCGTTCATATATAAATTATATGCCATGTTTTGGCTGTTGTAAACTGCCTGAGGGTTAGATATCAACAGGAGCCATCATCTGAATGAGCGTGCTTATAGTTGTTTCCATACTGACAGAATCCGAAACCCTCTGCTGCAAAAAAGCATTAATCTGAGGCATCATCTCTATAGCAATATCGAGTTTGGGGTTTGAGCCTGCAACATACATCCCTACATCGATAAGGTCTTTGTTCTCACGATAAAGAGCCATTGCACGGCGCATTTTTGCGGCAGCTTCTTTGTGTTCGGGTGTTGCAATAGCTGACATAAGACGGGAAATACTTCCAAGAATATCAATAGCCGGATAGTGGTTCATCTCCGCAACTTTACGGCTCAAGAAAATGTGACCGTCCGTGATACCTCTTACCGTGTCAACAATCGGGTCGTTGATATCGTCGCCTTCCATAAGCACGGTATACAGTGCAGTGATAGAACCTTTGGGGCTGTTGCCCGCACGTTCGAGAACTTTTTGCAGCCATGAAAATATAGAAGGCGGATAACCTTTCATTGTAGGCGGCTCACCGATAGACAGCCCTACCTCACGGCCTGCCATTGCACAACGGGTAACGGTATCTGTCATAAGAAAGACCTTTTTGCCCTGATCTCTAAAATATTCACAAACAGAGGTCGCTGCCTGCAGGCATTTTTGACGAATCAAAGGCGGCTGGTCGCCTGTGGAGCAGACAAGCACTGATTTTCTCATACCCTCTTCGCCAAGAGAGTCTTCAATAAACTCTTTTACCTCTCTTCCACGTTCTCCTATCAGCGCAACAACGTTTACGTCCGCATCAGAGTTTCTTGCAATCATACCCAGCATGGTGCTTTTACCTACTCCGGAACCAGCAAACAGCCCCATACGCTGACCAGCACCCATTGTGAGTGTCGCATCTATTGCCCTTACTCCTGTTGAAAACATTGTATTGATAATCGGCCTGTCAAAAGGACTCGGCGCCGGCCCGTCAATGGAAACAAACTGGGCATTTGTTGTATCCAGAGGTTTTCCGTCAATCGGCTCTCCCATCGGACTGATTAAACGGCCGAGAAGAAAATCCCCCACAGGCAGCATGATAGGGGTTCCTGTGGTAGAAACAAGACTGCCCTGCCCTATTCCTGCGCCGTCATACAATAGCAAAAGCTGGGCTGTGTCGCCTTTGAAGGCAACAACCTCTGCGGGCTTTTTTTCGCCCTGATAAGTTTCTATAAAGCAAAGGTCGCCTATCTTAAGACCCGGAAGTTTTACCTCTACCGTAAGACCGAGAAGCTTTGATACCGAGCCTTTGTACTGATACATAGGGGTGGAGTCTATGATTTCGTAAGCTCGTTTTTTCATATATTCTATTGAACGTTCTGTTGATTGCTCTAGCATTGTTTTTTCCTGCTTTGTTGATTATTGTTGTCGGCCTGCACAGCCTCAGACACACTCGCCTTGGTGTTGTTTCGCTTAGTTGTTGTACAAATTTCCGTATATGTTCTCAAAATCAGAATATCCTTTAATCTTTTTTGTTTCGAACTGCTTATTGATAATCAGGTGCATAAACATCGCCGATTGTGTCTACAGCCTCTACCTTGATATCCGTAATCAATTCGCTGTAAGAAATAACAACGATTGTTGGGATATGTCTTTCAAGCAGCTGATACAAAGGCAGTCTGATTCTCGGAGAACACAAAATAACAGGCTGTCTGCCCACTGTCTGGTGTGCTCTCATCAAGGTCGAAGCAGTTGTTTCTATCAGTTCCTGCACCTGCATCGGGTTCAAGAGGAACATTGTACCCAGCTCTGTTCTCTGACAGCTGTCGTCCAGTGTCTTTTCCCATTCGCTGGAGAGTGTGAGCGCATAAAGCACCTTGTCCTCTGTAGAATTTGTCAAACAAATCTGTCTGCCCAGTGCTGCTCTTATACGTTCTGACAGGATATCAGGCTCTTTGGAGAACCTTGCATAATCGCAAAGTCTTTCAAAAATAAATATAATATCCTTGATAGAAACTTTTTCTCTGATAAGGTTAACAAAGATTTTGCGCAAATCGCTCGTGGAGATAATAGCCGGCACAAGGTCGTTGACCAGAGTCGGGTCTTGAGATTTTACAAGCTCCATAAGCTTCAGCACATCGGTTTTTGTCATTACTTCGTCAACATATTTTCTTACGCACTCCTGCAGGTGAGTAACTATTACATCTACGGAATCAACAGCAGTGAGGTGGTCGTTTTCGTCAATTTGTGACGGGTCTACCCAGTAGGCCTGAGCCTGATATGTCGGGTCAATGTTGACAATGGAATCGGCAGGAGTAGGTTTGCCCGTAGCATCCCACTGGTCTGCAATGACCATGAGTTTTCCGGGGTAAACAAACCCTGTTGCCACCTTGTTGCCTCTGATAGAAATCAAATACTCGTTGGCATCAAGGGCAGAAGAGTCCATGATTCTGATATTCGGGATGATATAGCCGAGTTCGTCTGTTACACGTTGACGCAGTGCGGCAATTTTTGCGAGCAATTGACCTTCCTGATCAGGGTCTGCAATAGGCAAAAGCCCTGAACCTACCTGCAGGCTCAATACGTCTACGCCCAGACGTTCGTACATTTTGTTCGGGTTAACAAGGTCTTGCATGTTCTGTTTAACATTTTCCAGCTGTCCGAGCTGTGCCTGTACATCCTGATTGACCAGTACGGAAAATGCCGCAATCAAAATTACAATTGCAAAGAAGGTGAAAGGCAGCCATGGCAAGCCTGTCCAGTGGCTGGACACCGCAATCAATATCAAGAACCCTACAGCGCAGAACAAACTCATCGGCTTGCTCAAAATCTGGCCAGCAACATCAGATGCCAAGCTCGGGCTTGCTGCAGAAGCACGGGTCATTACGATACCGGCAGAAACAGCCATCAAAAGCGACGGAACCTGTGAGGACAAACCGTCACCGATTGTCAGGATAGTGTATTTGGAAACAGCATCAGCAGCCGACATACCCTGCTGCAATATACCGATACACAACCCGCCTACGATGTTGATTATTACAATGATGATACCGGCCATGGTATCACCTTTTACAAACTTCATGGCACCATCCATTGAACCGAACAGAGCAGATTCTCTTTGCAGGTCTTCACGCCTTTTTACTGCTTCGTCCGGAGAAATCAACCCTGCGTTGAAGTCAGCGTCAATGGTCATCTGTTTACCCGGCATGGCGTCTAATGCAAACCTTGCCGAAACCTCTGCGATACGTTCCGCACCTTTTGTGATTACCATAAACTGTACAACCGTTATGATAATAAAGATTACGCCGCCGACGACCATGTTACCGCCGGTTACAAAGGTTCCGAAGGCGTGAATTACCTCGCCTGCCTCACCTTTTGCAAGGATTAGCCTTGTTGATGCAATCCCCAGCACCAGTCTGAACATTGTACCGATAAGGATGATTGACGGAAATGCTGCCAGTTCCAGAGGTTTTTGGATATACAGAGATATCATCAGCAGCACGATACCAAGTGTTATATTCAATGAAATAGAAAAGTTTATGACCCAGTTTGGCACCTCAATGAGCAGTATAAGTATCAAACATACTACAAATACTGCCAGAGATATTTCGCTTATTGGATTTGAGTTTGGTGCTGCGCCTGCCACTGTACTTCCTTCTTATCGTTCTTTGATATTAATATCAAATTTGTTTGAACGCTTCTTTTATCAATTCGAGCTGGGTGCTTATGTTTGCGTCAATGATACCGTTTGAGGTTTCGATGACGGCTGACCCTTCTTCTACCTCTTTGTTGCCCGTAACAAAGATTTTAGCTTCAAATTGTCCCGAAGACAAAAGCTTTGGTACAATTTCTTTTGTATATTCGACATCGGTCGGATTTACTTTAAGTATAATTTTATTTTCGTCTTTAGCAAGACTTTTCAGTGCATCGTGAACAATTGCATCCAGCACGGATTTGTCTGTCTGCACTTCTTTTTTTATGATTTTTTCTGCAACTTTTAGTGATATGTCGAGGATATCCTCAGATACTTTTTGAAAGATTTTTTCCTTGTATTCAAAATATTCTTCCAACGAATCTTTTAAATCGTTCACGGCTGCGTGAGCTTCTTCCAGCCCTCTTTCAAACCCTTCTTTTGAGGCCTGTTCTTTTATTGCAATAGCTTCTTGCTGCGCACGTGAGATGAGGTTTCTGTCATCGATTCTGCGGTAGCCTCTGCGCCTGTCGCCACGGCGTCTTTCTGCTCTCTGGCTGAAATCTATCTCATCAAAATTGAACCCTGCAAAAATATCCGAGGTGTCCTCTTTTATTTTTTGTTGAGTTTCTTCGGTAACGGCTTCGGCTGCAGGTTCATTCTCCGCAGCTGTCTGCGGCTCTTGCTGCGGCACGGGTTCCTGTATTTCAGGCTCCTGTTTTTTTATTCTTTTTTGTGTGTATTTTTTTATTATCATCCGCTATTTTTTCCTGCAGGTTTAGCGTGTAAGTTTTTCTTCCAGATGTGTGCAGATAATATCCGCTATCCTCGGTGTTATATCAGAGTTTTTTCCGCCTGATGAAGCTGCGGAAACAAAGTTCTTCACAGCCTGTCTTTCTTTTCCAATGATATTCGATATTTTGGAAATGTCCGAATTCTTAACAATATTATATAATCTTTGGTAAATCCTGTTCGTATTGAGCTTTTTGGGTTCGGGCAGAGTCTTTTTGATTTCGGAAAGACATTTTGAAACAACATTCGGGTCGAGTTTGTGTTCCAAATCGTCCATACTTATGTAATCACGCAGAATCTGTGCATCCTGCGGGTTGAACTTTTGCAAAAGTCCTTCTCTTTTTTCAGGCGGAAGGTGTCTTAAAACTATTGCAAAAGATGCAAGTTTCAAAATTTTGTTGTCGCTGACCTGATTTACATATTCGTCGCCGGCGTTTTGTGCGCCTGCTGCCTGTGCTGTGGCCTGCTGCATTTGTTCCGTTTCTGCAGCCTGCTGAGCCATTTCGTCTATATTAGAGTGGCTCTGGGCTTCTTTGACCTGATCTTCTGTCAGCACGCCTCTGTTTTTCAGTTCGTCCAGTGCTTCCGTATAGGCTTTTTTTACGTGAAACTCTACGACAGCAATCATATCAGACTGCGCCATGTTCTTTATTATTGCTGTTTTTGCTATTTCAAAGACGGTAAAGGCTATTTTTTGCATTATTCCGTCACGAAACTGCGGGTCTATGTGGCTTCGGATAAGGTCAATAGCCTTGTGAAACGCCCACTCGCCGATAAACTGGGTCACGATACATGCCTGATCGGCGTTAAAGTTTATTGTTGTATCGTTGGCAAGAGCCTCGCCCGCCATGTAGCAGAAATTGTGGACGATATTTATTATGTACTGTTTATCCGCATCGGGTATATCGGCAGGAAGAGCCGGCCCTACCTGTTCGGCAAGGTTTTTTGCAAATGCTTTAAAATCAAATCCTTCTATAGGCAATTTCTATCTCCCCTGTTTTGTTTCACTTTCATCACCGACTGAGCGTCGCCTCTGAAAGTTTCACACCGGCTTACGCCTTTTTTGCTCCTGTGGGCTTCGGACATTCGTCCTGCAGTCCTACGTCGCCATCGTTCAGTTTCGCCCTTTCCGCTTCGACCTTCGTCGAACCGTATCGGGCTTCACCTCGGCTTACGCCTTTTTTCCGCCTGGCAAATCTTAGATTTGTCCGCTCCGGCAACTTTGCTGCCTTCGCAACGGCGGTCACTTACGGTTACAAATTGAATGTCTTTCACTTCTGAAAGCCATTCAATTTTTCACACAAGCTAACTTTTTTCAATCCAGCTTTTTACGTGTTCAGCCAGATCGTCATTGTCCAGACCTTCCATCTCTGCTGCAATGTCTGACAATGTTGAGTTCAGCTCAGGAATCGGCCTTGCAGCAGCCTGCTTTTGCTCCAGCATACCCTGTGCCAGCTGGGTCTGTCTTTCGATGAGTTCTGCTGCTTTGAGATTTACATCTCTGATTTGTTTTTCCTGATCTTGAGATTTTTCTCTGAGTCGTTCAATTTCTGCTCTCTGGTGTTCTTGAGCAGATTTTACTCTGTCAGAGAGGAATTTTAACCCTACGCCCAGCCCGATGAGCAGCAAGGCTATTGCTATCCACCACGGGTTGCCTGTAGAATCAGGTTTTGGCAGGGATTCCGGTTTGTCACCCGCAAGGAACGGGTCAACAGAATCTGAAAACGCAATTTCTACATTCTCAGCTGTTGCTTTTGGCGAAGCTGCGTGCGCAATAAGCTCTTTCAATTCTTCCAGCGTCATATTCGCAGGTATTGCGCTTTCCTCTAAAGTTACTGCGATAGAGATTTCTTCGATTGTTCCCGGTTTTACAAGCTCGCTTGTCTGAACTTTCGGTACACCGTACTGTGATTCTCTCGCTGTTCTTGAGTAGCTTCTGTTCTGTGCAGAATCAGCATTGTTGGCAGGAAGCCCGTTGGGCAGGTATACACTGACTGCACTTATACCTTTGTTTGTATCACGTGTCTGGTCGCCCAGCCCTTCGGAAAATGTTTGTTCTGTCAGAGAGGTTTTCTTTGTCGGGTCAAAATCTATTGCATCTCTTTGCATTGGTGACTGCCTTAAATATGTGCTGACAGTGACCGCATAGTTGCCCTTGCCTATCAATTTATCCAGCTGGGTTTTGACTTTTGCCTGCATATACTGGTCGTTTTCTTCGAGTTTTGCCAGCATATCGTCATCAGCAGACGCTATAGAGTCATAGACGTTGCCGTTTGTGTCCGTGATAGATATATTCTCTGCCTCGAGTCCGTTTACCGAACCCAAAAGCAGGTTTCTTATAGCTTTTACCTTCATGTTGTCGAGCTTTTCACCGCTGGGCATAACGATTTGAACCGTTGCTGTGATTGGCTTTTGGTCTTGCTCAAACATTACCTGCTCCGGTATGGAAACAAATACAGATGCGTTTTCAATAGGCGGAATTTTTCTTATCAAACGTGACAACTCACCGTTGATTGCTCTTGTCAGACGGATTCTTTTGTCTTCTTTTGTAGAGGTAAAATCGCCTTTGTCAAAAATTTCAAGACCTATATTCTGGTCCATAAGCCCGCTTTTTACAATAGCAAGCAAAGCTCTGTCCCTTTGTGACATTGTGTATTTTTTAAGATAAAGTGTGGACTTTTGACCGTCCAGACGTCTTTCTATAGTGATGCCTTCTCTTGCCAGAAGAGCCTGAATCTCTATCGCTTTGCCGAGGTTTTCAGTAGTCAAAAGGTCGAGAGGCTGGTCGATTACTTTTTCTTTTACGGCTTTTGGCGCACCCGAGTTGTTGGAAGACACGACAATGCCCACTGTTACAAACAGTGCCAGCACGACTACAAGTCCCCCTATTATCCCATACAGTAATGGCTTATTTTCGAGTATCTTTTGAAAATCCATCTAAAAATTTTTCCTGCCTCGCTACTTAAGATTATACTATCAATTACGGTAGAAGTTAACCGCCGATGAATGATTTCGCACAAATTTTCATCCATCTGGGGGATAAAATCCACTCCTCTAAATTAATGATTTTTTTTCTTAAGTCATGTTCACGGAAAAATAATATACTTCTTATATTAAAAATATTTACATTAAAAGTATGATTTTTTTATAAAACATAGTGCATTTTAAAATCTATGTGCTATAATAGTAGTAGCAGAAATATCCCTTCTGCTGTATAGTAATATACAAAGTGTGTTTACAAAACGGGTCAATGGCGGCACAGCTTTGGCCGGCTTTGATACAGGTGATAAAAATGAAATGGATGAACTATAGTTTAATCTGTTTGTTTTGCGGACTGTTGATAGTGACAGCAGGGTGTCAAAAGACACAATCGTCTGTTGTAAACACAAAAAGCGGCGTTGTTATCCACAGCAGTGATTTTACAGGCGGGTTCAAAGAAAGGTCTGCCACCTACGAACAAAACAAAAACAAGGCCTTTGCTCCAAAGCCAAAAACCACTGGCAACGTTATACATCTCGGTGACGGGTACGAAAAAATCGAACTCAGTCCGCTTTTTGATGACGCAGAAAAAATGTAATTAAAATTTATATTATATAAAAGCTTTTTCTAATGCGAATATATTATTGTTTTAATTTCTTTTCTTTTATATTACTATAAGTGTAATTGTCAGACTGTTTGAAAAAATTTCAGCAGAAGACTAAAGATGACACTAGATTGTAGATTAATAAAAAAGGAACCAAAATGAACTATACTCACGGAAGTCTTGAAAACGAAATACTCAAAACCATCTGGATGCTCGAAGAGATTGACGAATCTGATGTCTCGGTAAACGATGTTCAAGAAGTAATAAACAGAAATTCATCAAGCAAACGTGCTTATACTACAGTAAAAACAGTCATGGACAGATTGGTGGAAAAAAACATGCTCGTGAGATACAAACAGGGCAAAAAATTCTACTACAAAACAGTTTCTTCCCGTGATGAAATGGCTCAACAGGCTATCAAAAAATTGGCCAGCCAGTATTTTAACAACGACATGAACTCTCTGGCTGATACAATCAGAAGCATGAGTGCAAGCGTAAAAGAATGCAGAAAAGCAGAATTAGTATAATTTTTTCTAACTTATTTTATAAATTAAAAGAATTAGTAAAAGAAAAATTCATATCACTTAAAAAAAGCAGGCTCGAAAATACAGAAAACGAGCCTGATTTTACTAAACAAAGGCAGTATGTGGGCAATATAATTATCTCTGTGCTGACAGAGGCAATCAGCGTGAGAAAGGGATTGCTGCTGTTCCCTCAGGGGTGCGAGGACCCTTCTATCCATGCTGCGTGGCATGCTCTTTGTCATTATGAGGCTGACGAGGATATAAAAGCCCGTGATATCGAGTATAACAACCAGCAGATAGAGCTGTTGGAGATGATAGCGTTTGAGTTCAAGGACGGAAACCCGCTTCCGCAGAATATTATTGATGCGTACAAGCCCTATTACCATGACGACCCTATTTCTTATGAAAAAGGGCTGAAGGGTGTTGTAAAAAAACTGTTCAGGTTTTTGAATATTTAAGTATGTTAAAATAATATCTGAGGCGGCTTCGCTTGTAGAAGAGTACACTCTCTGCCGAGTAAATATGCCAGTGGCATATTTGCGAGAGGTAGCGAGGACGCAAAAGTATAAATTTTGCGGAAGTGACCACATGCACTTGTTGCCTGTGCCGGACTTATTGAACAAAACGGACTTGGCAATTGCACAGGTTCAACAAGTAGTCGGAGTCAGTTGACTATATGAAATAGTGCGAAGGGGCGTTATGGAGTTTTTGAAAAGTATAAAAAGAGAATACAAATACCTGATTTTGATATTTGTTTTGTTTTTGCTCAACATTGTTCTTTTTAACAACAAAATGACAAACCTGCACACAGACCTCGGCCGTGAATTGTATTATTCAAAGTTCGTATCCGAGGGTGGAGTCTTGTACAGGGATATGTTCAACACATTTTTGTGTCCGTTTTCTTATCTTTTTAACGGTCTTGTTTTGAAGTTTTTTTCTGCAAAGTTTTCTACATTTTATGCCCTCGGTGCTGTTAATACACTGGTCATTTTGACTTGTGTATTTTTTATTTGCAAAAAGTTCTTAAGCAGCTTTTTGTCCTGCGCTGTTACTGTTTTTGTAATGTATTATTGCTGTTTTTATGCAGGGCTTATGAACTATTTTTTGCCGTATTCTTATGCCATGGTCTACGGGCTGGGTGCGTGTTTTGTTTCTGTATTTTTGATGCTGGAGTATTTGGATTTTTGCTCTGGCAGGGCTGCGGATTGTGAGGCAAAAAATTTATCTTTAACTTCAACCGGTAAATCTGCAAATCAATCACACGCAAAAGGTAAAAATCTTTTTTTGTACGGTGCGTTTTTCTTTGGCGGCATAGCGTTTTCTAACAAGTATGAATTTGCTTTTTATGCTGTTTTGCTGTTTTTGGTTCTGTTTTTGAACAGAGAAAAGTTTTTGAAAATAATTTATTGCGCATTGAGTTTTCTTTTTGTGCCGGCAATCTGCTTTTTTGCGTTGATTTTTCAGGGACTCGGACTGTCTGATTTTTACAATTACTTTTTGATTTTCAGGGAATTTGTTCATCAGCCGTATTTGAAACAGGTTTATGCAACGACATTTTTCTTTGAGCCTGCGTCTGTTTTGTTTTTGTTAAAGACTTTTGCTGTTTCTCTTGTGGTGTTTTATGTGCTTTACAAATTCTTTGACACTGCTTCAAAAAAAACAATACTTTCAAAAGCAGGGTTCTGGATTTTGTGTGCAGTGCTTTTGTTTAGTGCTGTGTTTTCTTTCAGGGCAATGAATTTTTGGTGTTATGACTTTTTCAGTTATTTGCCGTTGTTTTTGGCTGCACTTTTGATTTTCAAAATCAAGGAGATAAAAAAAGATAAGGGGCTTTTGTTTTTGGGTGCTGCGGCTGTTTTGACCTCGTTAAAATCCTTCTGGCTTTTGAGTACAAATTTTTACGGAAGATATTTTTTGCCTCTTGTACTGATAGCGGCAATAGTTGTTTTAAAAAGAGTTTTGTATGGCGAAATTCCTTCTGACACTAAAAATACAGAGGCTTTTGACAGGGCTGTATGTTTTGTTTTGATATTTTTGTCGTTTGCGGCTTTCAGGCTCAATGCAGTTGCGCTTGTTTTGAAAAACACTCCTCTAAAAACTCCTGCAGGCACTGTTATGACTACAAAAACCGAGGCAGGAACTTACAAAAAACTGGCTGATTACATCAGCAAAAACACAAAAAATTCTGAAAAAATCGTAGTGCTTTCTGCTTCTCCAATGCTCAATTTTATGACGGACAGAGAGTCTTTAAACTTCTACAGCTATTTTGACGAGGCTGTTGCAGGGGCTTATACTGCAGAAAGAATTATCAAAAAATTTGAACAAACAGTGCCAAATTATTTTGTGGTGTTTGATTCTTCAAAGGAAAAAAATGCTTATTGCGGCGGATACGGAAAAGAAATCTGCAAATGGCTTGAAAAAAATTGTACACTTGAAAAAAATATAGATGGAATACTTATATATGCTGGAAAATAAAATGCAAACCGTTAAATCGAACATAAAACAGGTTTTTGAAACAGTAAAAAACCGGGTCATACAGGAACACAGACCTTTGTTGATTTTGACTCTGTTATTTTTGGTGAACGTATTTTTGTTCAAATACAAAATGACAGAACTCTATATGGATTTTGGCAAAGAGGCATATCTCTCTAAAGCTGTGCTGGACGGCGGGGTGATATACAAGGATTTGCTCCCTTTGTTCGGGCCGTTTGCTTATCTTCTTAATGCTGTTGTGATGAAGATTTTTGGCGTCCACCTGACAGTGCTGTATCTGGCAGGTGCGCTCAATGCGTATTTTCTTATGGTGCTTTTGTACATTATTTCAAGAAACTTTTTGTCAAAAACAATAAGCACGCTGATTTGTATATTTGTTTTGTACAACTGCGCTTTTGTTCCTCATTTGATGAACTATCTGACACCGTATTCTTACGGCGTTGTTTACGGGATGAGTGCAGTAATGCTGTCTGTGGTTTTGTTTTTGAATTATCTCAAAACAAATAACAAAGCTCCTATGTACCTGTCGCTTTTGTTTGCGGGTGTTGCTGCTGCAAACAAGTATGATTTTTTTGTTTACGGTGCATTTGTACTTTTTTATTGCGTTTTTAAAAACAGAAACCCAAAGACCGTTGCCCTGTCCGTATTGAGCCTTGCTGCTGTGCCTTTAATAATCACGGCTGTTCTTTTTATGCAGGGGCTTACGTTCACGGAATTTTTTAATTATGTTGTTTTCTGGCTGAAGTTTGCTTCTTCTTCAGACATAAAGGATTATTACACGGGGACGTTTTATTTTTCTTCAAAATATTTTTTGATAATGTTGAAATCTCTGGGCATTTCAGCGGTTTTGTTTGCTGCTGTTTTTTATGCGGCAATGCTTTTTGAAAAGATAAAAAATGCAAAGCTGAAATATAGTGCCTATGCTTTGCTTTGCGGCGGGCTTTATTATCTTTTTTACACATACAATATATTTGTTTTAATGTGTGTTCCAAACTCTCTGACATTTGTTGTGAGTATTTTATTGATTGTAAAAATAAAAGATATTATTAAAAACGAGGCTGTATTTTTCCTTTGTGCATCGGCGATTCTTGTCGGGATAAAAACGTATTTTTATCTTTTGATGAACCAGTACGGAAGATATTTTTTGCCGCTTTTGCTGGTGAGTTTGCTGGTTGTTCTTTTTGATTTTTATTTTAAAGAAAAGACAAAGCCGTATTTAAAAAACACAGTAATAATAATGCTTGTGTTAATGTCTGTATTGAGGCTGGTTGTGAGCAACGAGCTTTTTGAAGTGCGTACGGCAAAAATACAGACGGATACTGGGATAGTGCTGAGAGAAGGGCCGGAAGCACAGGTGTATAACAGTATTATCAGGACAATAGACCTTATCACGGATAAAAACGACACTGTTGTTGCGCTGCCCGAGGCTCCGTTGATAAACTTTTTGACTGGACGAAAATCCGATACTTACAACTATCTTATCCCAGTGTTAGTAAGGCTCTACGGTGAGCAGAATATTATAAATCATTACAAAAATGCTGCACCGGAGGCGTTTGTGATTTTGACGGATGAAAATGATCAGGGTGCGTTCTGTCGTTCGTGGGGAACGGGGATTTGCAGCTGGGTTGGGCAGAATTACAGGATTGTGCAAACCATAAAAGCTGAAAAGCTTATTTTGATATTGCAAAAAATTTGAGTTTAAACCTCTTACGCCTTTTTATTTATTAGTTCAAGCAGTGAAATTTAATTTTTCAACCTGAAAACAATAAACAAATAAAAAAAGATTATTTTCTTTGATTGTTCATTTCTTTTCTTTTTTTGCGACGAAAAAGAAAAGAAACGAACCAAAGAAAAGAAAAAGGACGCTGATTAAAACAGACTCTAATATATTTATCTCCAAAATTTTCTAAACGCTTACGCTAACGAAAATTTTGTTCGTAAATACAAAGAGTCTGTAACCATAGTCACAACGGCAGAGCCGTAAAACACTTTCGTGCGCAGCTTCGCTGCATATAATATAAGGTTTCTAAATCAAATTTCACTGCATGAATAAAGAGAGGTGTAAGATGTTTGCTTCGGAGTGACTGCGTAACTCTGCCGAGCAAAACAATCCGGTGAATTGTTTTGCGAGAGGTCAGACGACGAAGTCGGAACGAAGAAGTAAATATCTTATACCTCTTATTTTGTATTACACTTTCTGTATGAATGGCGCAGCAGGTCTGATTTTTAATAATTATCTGTAACAAATATTATAAAGAGCGAAGCTGCACACGAAAGTAAAATTAAGCGTAGTGTTTTGGACAGCAAGGGTGACATTTGTCGAAAAATTTGATATATTTTATATTTAAAAGAAATAAAAATGAGGCCTTAAAAAATGAGATTGTCAAAAACCCATGATTTGCCGGGTACATTGATATGTGTGGAAGGAATAGACGGCTCGGGGAAATCTACCCAGCTGGCTATTTTGAGAGATTGGCTAAAGAGCAAAAACCTTGATGTAATCTTTACTGAGTGGAACTCTTCGGATTTGATTTCTCAAACAACAAAAAAAGCAAAAAAGAAAAACCTGCTGAGTCCGAGGACTTTTAGCCTGCTGCACGCAGTGGATTTTGCCGACAGGCTCGAGCAGATTATTATCCCCGCACTAAAGGCAGGGTTTATCGTGCTGGCTGACAGATATGTCTATACTGCCTTTGCCCGTGACGTTGCCAGAGGCGTGGATAAAGACTGGGTCAGAAACATGTACGGCTTTGCCATAAAACCTGATTTGGCTCTGTATTATAGTATCTCTGCAGAAATTTCTCTTGAGCGTATCTGCGCAAACCGTGCGCCGTCGTTTTATGAGGCAGGCATGGATTTAAAACTCAGCAACAACCCGTATAAAAGCTATGTTATTTTCCAAAACAGAGTGAACGAAGAATACTCCAACATGGTAGACGAATTCGGGCTGGTAAAAATCGATGCAAACAATACTATCCACTCAAAACAGGTGTTGTTAAGAAAGTACGTGACAGAACTTTTAAGCAAAAAAGGAATTAATATCTGATGGAAAGCTGCAAAAACGGACATAACCACAAGGGTTTGTTAATAGTAATAGAAGGCACCGACGGCTCTGGAAAATCTACCCAGATAGAAAAACTGCGCCGCTGGATAGAGGACAAAAGCTACGGGTGTATGGTTTCCGAATGGAAAACCAGCAGATTGATAGCCAATGTAATAGACGACGCAAAAGACCGCAACCTCCTGAACGCTACGACTTTTAGTCTTTTGTATGCTGCGGATTTTGCCGACAGACTCGAAAACACAATCATCCCTGCGCTGGATTCCGGATTTGTTGTGCTTTTGGACAGATATACTTATACGGCTTTTGCCCGTGACGTGGTCAGAGGACTGGACATAGACTGGGTCAAAAAGCTTTACAACTATGCCCCGCAGCCTGATTTGGTATTTTATCTTGATATGCCTATTGATGTGCTTTTAAAAAGAGTAATAGGTACAACAGGGCTGGATTACTGGGAGTCTGGCAGAGATATCGGGCTGAGTACGGATTTTTATGAGAGCTTTAAAATTTATCAGGCAAAGTGTCTTGAGGAATACAATAAAATGAAGCCGATGTACAACTTTGTCAGCATAGACGGTACTTTGCCCAGAGAAGAGATTCACAATCTTATGATAGAGCATGTGGAAAAACTGCTTAATACGGGCAAGCTGGACTAGACGGTGTTACGTAAACGTAACATTACGTTTGTGTAACATTACATTTGTGAAATATTACATCTATGAAATATTACATAAACGTAACGGGCGTCCAAAGTAAGTTGCACATATAAAATTATAAAATTATGAAAATAATAGATTTTATAAAATCCATATACAATGAAGCACTTTCGTATTTTGTACCGGAAAAAATAGAGTACAAAATCACGGGCGAGTGCAAAAAATGCGGAAAATGCTGCAATTATATGTACAGCTTTGATACCTATACACCCAAAGAGTTTAAAATAATGCAGTTTTTCTACCCCGCATACAGACGTTTTTATATAAAAGGCAAGGACAGCGAGGGCAACCTGATATTTGCGTGCAAATATGTGACAAAAGAGGGATTGTGTTCTGTATATGACAAAAGGCTGCCTATGTGCAAAAGATATCCGCTGCCAAAAATTTCTTACCCCGCAAAACTGCACGAGGGCTGCGGCTATACCGTGCAGGAAATAAAATTCAGTGATTATCTAAAAAATGTCTGAGGCGGCTTCGCTTGTAATTTGTAAAGTGACCCCATGCACTGTCTTGAAATCAGACGCTTCGTCCCCCTGAACGTGGGACTGCGCATGGGGCAAAGCCCCGTCTGATTCCGCTTGTTGCAGTGCTTGCATTTTTGGCGATTTTTATTCATGATTGTTCTATAATTTAATGTCCTCATAATTATCTCATATATTATGTTCAACAAAAAAAATAAAAAAACAGAACAGGTTAGACTCAACAAATTCATAGCCGCATCAGGACTGTGTTCCAGACGCAAAGCCGATGAACTCATCGAGCAGGGTGTTGTAAAGGTCAACGGTGCGGTAGTAAAGGAACTTGGCTTTGTGGTCAGCACAAAAGACAGAGTGATGGTCAACGGGCAGCCACTCAAAAAGACAGCACCTGTTTATATAAAATACTACAAACCGGCAGGCTATATCACGACAATGAGTGATGAAAAAGGCAGAAAAACTATCTATGACCTTCTGCCCGAAGAATTGAAAGACCTGAAACCTGTCGGCAGACTGGATAAAGATTCCACAGGGCTGTTGATACTGACAAACGACGGCGATTTTATAAACAAAATGACCCATCCGTCAATCAAACTGCCAAAGGTTTACAGAGTGTGCGCACAGGGCAGAATGAACAACGAACACCTTTTGAAAATGGCAAAAGGTATAGAAATCGAACCCGGAAAAATCGCCTATGCAGACTCAATGATAGTGGAGTACGAAGGCACAAACACAGTGCTGCAGGTGGTTTTGTATCAGGGGATGAACAGACAGATTAGAAAAATGCTCGATTTTCTGGGCTATCCCGTTGTGTCATTAAAGAGGATATCGCACGGCACAATCAGCCTGCAGGGCTTGAAAAAAGGCCAGTTTAAATATATAAAACCGAGAGAAATCAACGATTTGAAAAAACAGTTGAAAAAACTGGAATCACAAAGTAAGGATAAGTAAGCAAAAATGCAGCTTTTTGTTACAGGAACAGATACAGATGTAGGCAAAACCGTTGTGACAGCAGGACTTGCTGCGGTTATGCAGTCGCTCGGGTACAAGTCCGGAGTGTACAAACCTTTTCAAAGCGGTGCTGAAGAAAAGAACGGTTTTTTGATATCACCTGATTTGTCCTATGTAAAAAAGCTGGATTTTTATATAGAAACGCTCTGCACATACCTTTTGAAAGCCCCGACAGCTCCTTATATAGCAGCGGAGCTGGAGAACGTAAACATAAATCTTTCTGCTGTTGCAAGAGAGTATCAGTCGTTGAAACAGACCTGTGACGTGGTGCTGGTAGAAGGGGCAGGCGGGCTGCTTGTGCCGGTTACAAAAGATGCCTTGATGATAGATGCAGCAAAGATGCTGGACTTGCCTCTGCTGATAGTCGCAAGACCGAACCTCGGCACGATAAACCACACACTCCTTACCATAAATCAGGCAAAAATAGCTGGTCTGGACATTGCGGGCGTTGTAATCAACAGATACCCTCAGGACACGGACGACATTGCAATAAAAACAGCCCCGCGGCTCATTGAAGAATACACGGATGTTAATATACTCGGGATTGTGCCGGATATAGGGGATTTGGACAGCACAAAACCCGGCACTATTATAAATGTTTTTATAAACAGTGTGGATATTGAAAAAATATTCAGAATAAAGATTCCAAAACTTGACCTTTCGCTGTAGTATATTGTCTGTGGCACTACCGGCCGTGACAGATAAATGAAAAAAGGATAGAATCGTGAAACTAAACAGAAGCTCTTTTCTCAACACGCACAGAGATGCATGGGTAGAGGTAAATCTGGACAATATAGAACACAATATTCTGGAATTTAAAAAGATTTTAAAATCACACAACAAAGACTCAAAGCTCTTTGCTGTTGTAAAAGCCGATGCCTACGGGCATGGTGCGGTGATGATTGCGCCTGTGCTTCTGGCCAGCGGTGTGGATTTTCTCGGCGTTTCGTCCATTGATGAGGGGCTGCAGCTTAGAGAAAACGATATCAACGCACCCATTCTTGTGCTGGGGGCTGTGCCTGTCTGGTCTTTTGACCGTGCCGCTCAAAACAATATTTCTATTTCCGTATTCTCCGACGAACACATAGAAGCCTGCCGCCAGACTTTTGAAAAACTTAAAATAAAACCAAAAGTCCATGTGAAAATAGATACCGGCATGAATCGTATCGGTGTAAGACCGGATAATGCGGTTGATTTTATCAAAAAACTGCAGGCATGTGACTTTGTAGAGCTTGAGGGGATATTTACCCACTTTGCCACTGCAGAAACGGAATCCTACGCACTCGACCAGTACAAAAAATTCCGCTCCGTTGTCGACAATGTGGACACAACAGGGCTTTTGATACATTGCTGCAACACTGCTGCCGTTGTGTGTTATGACAATTTTAAATTCAACATGGCTCGTGTGGGCATAGGCATCTACGGGCTTCAGCCGGATTTGACGGAAGGGACTGTCCCTCCTGACATAAAACCCGCAATGTCTTTAAGAGGCAGGATTACAAACATCCATACGGCAGGCTCCGGCGAAGGCGTCAGCTACAGCCACACTTTTGAAACACAAAGACCCGTCAAAATAGCGACAATCCCTATCGGCTACGCAGACGGTGTTTTTCGTGGGCTGTCAAACAAGATTTACGGACTTGTCAACGGCAAAAAGGTAAAACAAATCGGCAACATCACCATGGACCAGATGATGTTTGACATAACCGACTGTGATGCCAAAGAAGGCGATATAATCACGCTTCTGGGCGAGGACAACGGTGCTTTTATCGGCATTGACGAGTGGGCAAAAATTCTGAACACAATCCATTACGAACTCACCTGCGCACTGCGTGTGCGTTTGCCAAGGGTTTATACGAGGTAGGAGAAAACTATGATTAAAAGAAGAATCTCAAAACAAATACAAATAGGCAACGTAAAAATCGGCGGCGATGCACCTGTGAGTGTCCAATCCATGTGCAACACGGACACACGTGATGTCAAAGCAACACTTGCACAAATACAGGAACTGGAAGACGCAGGCTGCGAAATCGTAAGGCTGGCCGTGCTGAACAAAGATGCGGCCTCTGCAATAAAAGAGATTAAAAAACACGCAAAAATCCCTGTGATTGCGGATATTCATTTTGACTACAGGCTGGCTATCCAGTGTATTGAAAACGGAATCGACGCTCTGAGGCTGAACCCCGGAAACATTGGCAAAGACGAAAATGTAAAAAAAGTTGTTGCTCTGGCAAAGACAAACAATGTCCCGATTAGAATCGGCATAAACGCCGGCTCGCTGGAAAAAGAGCTGGCAGCGCTGGACATTCCTCTGCACGAAAAAATGGTAAAAAGTGCAATGCACCATGTGAAAATCCTTGAGGACAACGATTTTGACAGGATAAAAATCTCGCTGAAATCAAGCAGCGTTCCGACAACAATAGAGGCCTACCGTATGATAGCCAAAATGGTGGATTATCCCCTGCATCTGGGTGTTACTGAGGCAGGCACGCTGAAAGGCGGGCTGATAAAGTCTTCTGTGGGCTTGGGAACGCTTCTTTCAGAAGGCATTGGCGACACTATCAGGGTATCTCTCACTGAAAACCCCGTGGAAGAGGTACATGCCGGTTTCGGGATTTTAAAATCGCTGGAACTCAGACAAAAGGGTATAAATTTTGTTTCCTGCCCTACATGCGGCAGATGCCAGATAGACCTTATCGGGCTGGCAAAAAGGGTGGAGGAAGCTCTCAAAGACATTGACAAACCTTTGACAGTGGCTGTAATGGGTTGTCCTGTTAACGGCCCGGGCGAGGCAAAACATGCTGATTACGGCGTGGCAGGCGCAATTAAAGAGGGTTATATTTTTAAAAAAGGCGAAATCATAAAGCGTGTGCCTGAGGCTGACCTTATGGACGAGCTTTTGAACATGATTAAGTCAGAAAACGCCTGATATTAGTCAGGTGACTATAGGATATTTTTTGTAAAATTGCAGCTTCGCTGCTTGTAATATTTGATACAGATAATTGTTAAAAAAAGACCTTTGCGTAGTGAATTACAGAAAGTTGCATATACAACATCAAACGAGGTACTGTCCGAGGCACGGGGAAATAATAACTCAAGACTATAAATATTTTTATTAAAGCAATTTTGACGTGCCGAGTTGCCGAGACAGGTATATGCTACTTTCTGTTTGAACAAAGCAGCAGGTCGACTTTTAACAATTATCTGTATAAATTTTTTGTCGAATTTGTATATCCGCCTTGTTTTGCTGTTTCAAATAAACTCACAACAGGGGCGTGCCGCCCACGTACCCCCTGCAACATAAAAAGAAAGCCGCGATACATTTAACTGATACGCGGCAATATCCCCAACTATTCTTGTTTGTTGATTATGAATGTATTTTTTTGCTGTCGGGCAAAGCCCCGACAGATTTCGCTCTCTTGAAATCTGTCGTTCGTGAAAACTGAACGTTTCCACTCACATTGGCACTGGGGGCTGCGCCCATGGCGTGCCAGTCAGATTTC
Source organism: Candidatus Gastranaerophilales bacterium (assembly GCA_944325885.1). Taxonomy (GTDB): domain Bacteria; phylum Cyanobacteriota; class Vampirovibrionia; order Gastranaerophilales; family Gastranaerophilaceae; genus Limenecus. Next base: position 27,691 of record CALVBT010000012.1, read on the forward strand.
GCTCTCTTGAAATCTGTCGTTCGTGCACTTCGTAAGGACAGGCTCACTACTGCTCACTTTGTTGCGCGTGTTCGCTTTGTCAAAACTGAACGTTTCCACTCACATTGGCACTGGGGGCTGCGCCCACGGCGTGCCAGACAGATTTCGCTACTGCGGTTGGTTCCACAAAGCATCTCTGATGAATTTGCTCTTTTGAGATTCAGAACTCAAGGCAACATTGCTGGGAGTGAAAATAAATACACTGTCGCCGATTTTTTGCTGATTGCCGTTCAATGCGTGAGTAGCACCGCAAAGAAAATCAACAATTCTCAAAGCCTGCTCTTTGTCGAGCAAATGCAAATTCAAAATAACTGTTTTTCTGTCTTTCAGCTGTTTTACGATAGAAACAGATTCTTCGTAAGAACGTGGTTCTGAAACAACAACCTCATAACCTTTAAAACCAGGATGGCTTACAACATTAGATGAAGGTGTTTGTTGCTGTTTTGAAGAATACATAGGCTCCAATGCGAGATTGTCAGAAACCGGATACTCATCCATTTCTGATGCCATATCTTCAAATATATCATCTCTGTTTTCAAATCCTGATGTTAAAAAACCAACTATTGATTTAATTTTGTCTGAAACGCCTGCCAATTTTTTCTCCTCCCGATATTACGTAAATAATTTTCTTCCGATTCTTATCATAGTTGCGCCGTACTCTAAAGCTATCTTATAATCGCCGCTCATCCCCATGGACAACTCTTTAAGCGGATAGGAAAAAGCCTCTTCAAGCTCGAGCTTTAGCTCCCTCATCCCTTTAAAAAGCCGTCTGAGTTCTTGCTCCGGTGCGATAGGAGCTATGTTCATAAGCCCCGCTACCTCGATACCTTTTAAAGAAACAATCTCTTTAAAATCCCTTTTTAAGTCTTCAACGCAAAAACCTGACTTTGCCTCTTCGTTTGCATTGTTGACCTGAAGCAGTATCTTTTGCACAATACCTTTTTCAATAGCGTGTTCACTCACTGATTTTGCCAGTTTTAGAGAATCTATTGAATGGATATAATCAAAGTTCCCCACGGCCTTTTTGACTTTGTTCGACTGAAGATGCCCTATCAGATGAAAACGGGAGTTTGCCTTTATTTCTTCAGGCAAAGAGCCGAATTTTTCCAGCGCATCCTGCACTCTGTTTTCCCCAAAATCTCTAAGCCCGTCATTGTAGGCCTCGATGAGTTTGTCCGCACCAAAGTATTTTGTGACAGCAATTATTGTAGGTTTATAAGGTACAATCTCTTTTCTCAAGTCAGACAAGTTATCTTCAACTGTACTCATTTGAACCGTAACCCTCTTCCCAAGAAAATACATATCAGCAACGCTAATATTCTTTAATTATAAAGCATGTCAACACCCAGCACAAATTATTGTGTTTTTGTCAAAATTTTGTTTTTTCTCCTAACGCCGAAACTCATGCATGCCATGGTTTTTGACATGTTTTGAGGGGTATAAAAAACACTTAACATTTCTTAACAATTGGTTAAAAACGCCGTTTTTCGCTCTACTCCATTTATATGATATTTCATATAGTCAACTGACTCCGACTGCTTTTTGAACCTGTGCAATTGGCAAGTCCGTTTTGTTAAACAAGTCCGGCACAGGCAAAAAGTCCATGGGGTCACTTCACAAGCTACAAGCGAAGCAACCTCAGACAATTTTGTCCGTACAGCGGTATCATGCACAAAAAAATACCGGCTCGCAATTTTAAAACGGAACCGGTATTTTTTAATTCTTTGTTGTTATTTACAGATTATAGGTCGTCGACTGTTGTTCTGTCAAAGCGTGTATTGTGGTCAACAAAACGGCCTTCTCTTGTCCATGTCGGGTCAACTGTCTGCAAAACTTCCCAGCCGAATTTTTTCCATACAGAGTCTTTTTCTGCAGGTATCGGTGTAACTGGGTCTTTTGTCTTTACATCGATGATTCTTGATACTTCGCTGGAATAGCCCTGATTGTGGATAAATTCAGGTGAAACTGTATCTTTAACAGAAATTTCTGCATTTGCACAGGCAGGAACCAGTGCCAACAATCCTAACAAAACAGCATATTTTTTCATGAAAAATCCTCACTTTAAATTTATATAAATATATTATATTATTTTCAAAATTTAGGCAAATCATATATTTTTACTATATTTTTTGCACTTGTGTTTTTTTTATACAAAAAACCGCAGACAAACAGCGAAAGATTACTCTTCTTCCGGTCTGGGGATAAGTGTACAGCCTGTGTTTGGGTTGTATTCACAGATACAGTTTTTGCCGTTGTTTTTGGCATTGTACAGAGCAACGTCCGCAAGCTCAATCAATGTCTGCTCATCCAGAGCGCAAGACGGATACTCGCTCATCCCGATACTCACTGTCGGGCAGATGTACACTCCGTCTTTGACAGCAATTTTGATTTTGCTGATATTTTTTCTTATACGTTCTGCAATGATTTTTGAGTCATTGATGTTAGTTTCCGGCAAAATTACCGTAAACTCTTCGCCGCCGTAACGGGAAGCAATATCTATTTTTCTCACGGTCTGCTGGATACAGCTGGCTATCTCTCTTAGCACCTGGTCGCCCACAGGGTGGCCGTATGTATCGTTGACGCTTTTGAAATTGTCTATATCCATCATCAGCAGGGTCATTTCGTGATTGTATCTCGAAGAACGTTTGATTTCGTTTTCGAGCAGTGTATAGAAATGTCTGTAGATATAAAGTTTTGTCAAACCGTCTTTTGTCGCAAGTTCGTAGAGTTTTGCGTTGTCTATGGCGATTGCGGCCTGATTTGCCAGAGCTTCTATAAACTCCAAGTCCTGTTTGTTAAACAGTTTTCCGTTGAGTTTGTTTGTTATATTGATTACGCCTATAGGCTCGCCTTTTGCTATCAAAGGTACGCAAAGCAGCGAGTTTACGTTCAGTTCCTGACCGTTGTCCAAAAATCTCGGGTCGTTCTGACCGAGGTTTGAGATAATAGATTTTTTCTCTACAAAAACAGTACCTGCGATGCCTTCGCCGACTTTGATTTTAGAACACTCGATAAGCCCGTTGTTTATTTCGGTTTCGAGGTTTTTGTCGGCAAGACCGTACACGACTTTCGTTTGCAGCACGTTTTCCGCAAAATTGTAAAGCATCAAAGAGCCTTTTTCTGCGTCGATTGTTTCCAGTGCTTTGTTCAAAATTACTCTCAAAAGACGTTTTAAATCGTCAATAAAGTTCACTGCCTGAGAAATATTGTACAAAATAGAAATGTTGTGCAGTGATTTTTGCAGTTTTTTCAGGTCATTTTCTTGGTCACGTCTTTTGATATATTTTATCAGTATCGGCCCGATGTAGTTAAAGACTTTGTTCAGATAGTGCAAATCTTCTGACGTAAATTCGGTATCATCGAGCTTTTTGCCCACAGAGCAGATAAAATACGGGATAGAATCTTTTTGAAAGAGTTTGAAATAATAACTGTCCAGATTCTGAAGGTCATATTTTTCCCAGAAAGAGCGGTAAATCGGGTTTCCGTTGCGGTCTGCCACACGGATAAACTCGTTTTTGTTCAAAACTTCCCAGAAGCCTTCTTCGTCGTTTTCAAACTGAAAAAACTCGTTGTCCTCGCTGTTGTGCGAGGCAACCATGTAGTACACTCTGTCATGATTGATAAAAAATCTTACGTTCTTTAGCCCCATAGCCTCTGTGACAAAAGTCGTAACCTTGTCTATCAAATCCTCTATGGAATCCGCCTGTGTAGCGATAATGCTCAATTCGAACAAGCTGTTAAGGTCGTAAAAATTCTTTTGAAGTGTAGAAATTTTTTCAGAAAGATTTTTTTCCATAGTAATTATTTTATTAGAATTTTCAATAGAATTCAATCCGCCTTTTGGTATAGCTTCTTTATTGCAATGGAGCTTAGTTTTTCAATCTGATACTAAGGCGACCTTTTCTTGCTAAATCATCTGGAGTTCTTTTTCTACAGTAGCAAGGACTTTGTCGAGGTTAGCGGCATTGGAGCCTGCGCCTTGAGCAAAATTCGGTCTGCCGCCGCCTTTGCCTTCTGTTGCAGCAGCGATTTCGCCTACGATTTTGCCTGCGTTAACACCTTTTTGTACAAAGTTGTCGGAAACTTTGACCATGATGAACACGCCGCCGTCTTTTTTAACCGAACCTACAACAATAATGCTGTTGCCGAGTTTGTCGGACAATTTTTCCACAAACTCTTTTACCATAGGCGGTTCAAAGTCTTCTATTTTTGAAATAAACAGTTTTCCGCCAACAATCTCCTGTGTTTTGCTTAAAAACGTAGAGAATTTAGCGTTTGCAATTTCTTTTTGCAGTTCTACCGTGCGTTTTGTCAGAGTTTTGTTTGTTTCTATAAGCTTGTCTACTCTTTCGCCGATTTCATTAACCTGAGATTTGAACAGGTGAGCGAGTTTTTCGGCTTCTTTTGCTCTTTCGTTCAAGAATTTGAACGCAGCATCAGCAACAACCACCTCTATACGTCTGGAGCCTGCTGAGATGGCAGATTCCTGCACAACTTTTGCCAGTCTGATTTCTGCTGTGTTGTTGACGTGGGTGCCGCCGCAGAGTTCTCTGGAAACAAAATTGCCTGCGTTGTCTTTTATTCCGACTACACGCACTTTGTCGCCGTATTTTTCGCCGAACAATGCCATTGCGCCGCATTTTTTTGCTTCTTCCGCATCCATAATGTCTGTATGCTGTGTTAAACCTTGAGAAATCCATTCATTCATAAGGATTTCGACCTGTTCGATTTCGGCAGGAGTCATTGCTCTGTCAAAAGAAAAGTCAAAACGTGTCTTGTCGGGTTCAACCTGAGAACCTGCCTGTTTTACGCCGTCACCGAGAACTTTTCTCAAAGCTGACTGCAAAAGGTGCGCTGTTGTGTGGTGAGCGGTTATTTGTTTTCTTCTGTACTCATCAATAGCTGCGCAGACTTCGTCCTGTGGTTTTACGCTGCCTTCTGTGATTTCGGCTCTGTGGGCGTAGAGGTTGTCTACTTTAAAGGTATTTAAGACTCTTGCTTTAAAGTTTTTGCCTTCTATTACGCCGGAATCGCCGACCTGACCGCCGCATTCTGCGTAAAACGGTGTTGTATCAAGGACTATATCAACGATTTCGCCTTCTTCTGCAGTTTCGATTTTCTTTGCATCCTGCACCAGTGCAACGACTTTTGCTTCGGCGCACGATTTTTCGTATCCGACAAAGTTTGTTTCGCCGAATTCTTTTTCTATATCGATATAGATAAGGTCATCTGTTAAGATAATCTTTTGTGCAGCGGCTTTAGCACGTTCTTTTTGTGCCTGCATGCAGGATTTGAATCCTTCTTCGTCAACAGAGATACCTTTTTCCTGTGCGATTTCAACAGTCAATTCCAGAGGGAATCCGTAAGTATCGTAGAGTTTGAAGGCATTTTCGCCGCTTATTTCTTTAAAAGCCTGCTGTCCGTCAGTGCCTGCTGCAGCGTTGAGCAGGTCATCGAGGAGTTTTTGGCCTCTGTCCAAAGTTTGTTTGAATTTTTCTTCTTCTTTTTTGATTACGTCTTTGATTTTTTGACGGTTTTCTTCAAGCTCAGGATAAGCCTCTTTGTAGTTGTCCACAACAGTATCAACAATGTTGTACAAAAACGGAAGCTCAAGACCGAGCATTTTTCCGTGTCTTAATGCACGGCGCATAATCATACGAAGAACATAGTTTCTGCCTTCGTTGCCGGGGACGATTCCGTCAGAAATCATAAAGGTTACGCATCTTGCGTGGTCTGTGATGATTCTTAAAGAGATATCTGTTTTGTTATCTTTTTTGTACTCTTTGCCTGTCATTTCGCAGACTTTGTTCAAAATCGGGGTCAACAGGTCTGTTTCAAAGGTAGAAGTCTTGCCCTGAACGACCATTGCGATTCTTTCCAGACCCATGCCTGTATCAACATTTTTCTTTTCGAGCGGGGTATAGTTGCCTTCTTTGTCTTTAAAGAGTTCTGTAAATACAAGGTTCCAGATTTCGACCCATCTGTCGCACTCGCAGGTGGCAACAGAACAGTCGTCAGAACATTTCAGCTCTTCGCCGAGGTCATAGTGGATTTCAGAGCAGGGGCCGCAGGAGCCTACATCTGACACAGGACCCCAGAAGTTGTCTTTTTTGCCTTTTCTAAAGATTTTTTCTGCAGGGATACCCACCTTGTTATGCCAGATATCAAAGGCCTCATCATCATCTTTGTAGATAGTGATATAGAGTCTGTTGGGGTCAAGGTGAAGGTAATTTGTGACAAAATCCCATGCCCAGGGGATAACTTCTTCTTTGTAATAATCGCCGAAAGAGAAGTTTCCGAGCATTTCAAAAAATGTATGGTGTCTTGGTGTTCTGCCCACGTTTTCGATGTCAGAGTCTTTTCCGCCTGCACGTGCGCATTTTTGGCAGGTTGTGATTCTTTTCGGGTCGTAGGGGCATTCTTCATACCCGAGAAAATACGGCACAAACTGCAGCATACCGGCTGTTGTCAACAGCACTGTCGGGTTGTCCGGCACGAGCGATGAGCTTTTTACTATTGTTGACTGATGTTTTTCAGCAAAGAATTTTAAAAATGCTTCTCTTATTTGTGCGCCTGTGAGCGGTTTTGTTGTTTTTGTATTATCAACTGTTTCTGACATAATATTTACCTTTATTTATCCCTTTTATCCTTCAACTCTGCCGCAAAATATTGCCCGAAAATTTTATCGGATATCACGACCGAGCCTGTCACTATAATATTTTACTATAAAAATAATTATGTACATTTAAAGTATGTAAATAAACTGTATGTAAGTAAAATTGCATGGAAAGTATATTTGTTCAAAATCTCGATACTGCGCTTTTAAAACAACTAATCTCAACTAAAGGCTCGCAACTCGGGCTGTCAAAATTGCTGTTCTAACAAAAACTATAGTGTTAGTTATAATTCCCCAGCCCTCAGACACACTCGCCTTGCAGTTGTTTCAATAAGTTGTTCTACAAAGCTCCGTATAGGATTTTTCACAAACATACTTTCCATTTAATTTTGTTGTTAGGGCGCAAAAAAATTTCTTTTCGGGTTTTGGTAAAAATACATCCCCAAATAATGTTGTCTGAGGCGTAGTCAAAATCAATTGACTATAAGAAATAAGAAAAGGATATTAAAAATGGTAAAAGTACTTCCCCAATCAATTGCCGCAGCAGGTGCAAATCGCCCTGTTACATCTATGCAACACCCTAAAACACCCGCCTTCAAAGGCAGAGAATATGACCCGATTGTTTCTGTTTTTTCCAAAAAAGCAAAAACATATATAAAACTCGTAGAAGATATTATTGAAGAAAAAGCAAAACAGGTCAGAAAAAAAAGAGGAATCCCCGCTCTGGACTCAGTTTTGTACGCACGCTCACACGATAAAAAAGCAGAAATCACCCTGCGCCCGCTCAACAAAGATTACGAATCCTCCTATCTCTTAGAGGTCAAAAAGGGTTACTTTACGGAAAAAATAAACATCAACAAAAGAAATCCGGAAAAATTCACCTATGAAAGGCTAAGACCTACAGGATACGGCTCTGCTGTTGTAAGACACTATAACAGTACAAAAGAGAAAAATATTGAATTAAACGAAAGAGTAAACGGCATGATAGAAGAATATCTCCCGCTGTTTTTCCCGAAAAAATCCGCTTTATTCAAAAAGTACATTATGTCATAATGCTATAGGAAATTGTCTGATGCGGCTTCGCTTGCAGCTTGTGCAGAAGCGGCCGGAGTCAGCAGGCTATATGAAATAATAACGGAGAAATTCCTTGGCAAAAAACAAAGAAAGACTGGATAAAATACTTGTGGACAAAGGCTTTTTTGAAACAAAAAGCAAAGCTCAGGGTGCAATCATGGCAGGCGATGTAAAAATCAACGACGAGGTGATTACAAAAGCCGGCTACCAGCTGGAGCTGAAGGAAAACACAAGGATAGAAATAAAATCGCTCCCGTTTGTGTCAAGAGGCGGGCTGAAATTGGACAAAGCTGTACACGCATTTGACCTTGACCTCAACGGCAGAATCTGTCTGGATGCAGGTGCTTCTACAGGCGGGTTTACGGACTGCATGCTCCAAAACGGCGCAAAATACGTTTATGCAGTGGATGTGGGCTACGGCCAAATCGCCTGGAAACTCAGAAGCGACAGCAGAGTAAAGGTCGTTGAGCGCACCAATATAAAAAACTGCGCTGCCTCGGAGATTTATGCCGAAAATGATATCCTGCCTGATTTTTGCGCAATGGATTTGTCTTTTATTTCCATTACAAAGGTGCTGGAGAATATCAAAAAACTGATGAATCCCCAAAAACAGGAGATTGTTTCTTTGATAAAACCGCAGTTTGAGGCGGGCAAAGAGCTTGTGGGCAAAAACGGCGTTGTCAGAGAAAAAAGCACCCACAAAAAAGTTATCACAGAGGTTATAGAATACGCACAGACACTCGGGCTGTACCCGAAAAAGCTTACATTTTCGCCCATAAAAGGCCCTGCGGGGAACATAGAATATCTGGTGCAGCTCACCAACGACAAGTCGGATTTTGATATGGCTTTTATTGATACAATAGTTGAGGAGACTAACAATTTTATATAGTCGTTGGCAAAATCAACAAGAGGAGTAAAGATGAAACATAATTTCATAAAACTAATTATTTTAGCACTGCTGGCTGTTGGAATTTACTTTGGCGCAGGCACCTTGTCTTATGCCCAGACACTCAAGTTTGCTCACATTTCAGATGTTCATCTTTCGGACAAAAAGGTAGACACCAGCTACAAACTGCTTTCGCACACAAAAGAGCTTTTTAAAGACGAAATTGACCAGATAAACGAAGAACCGGATATTGATTTTGTAATAGTTACCGGCGATTTGATAGACAAGCCCAAAAAAGAACTCCTAAACGATGCCTGCTCTCAGATGAACAAGCTGAAAGCCCCGTGGTATTTCGCTTTCGGAAACCATGATGCGGCTGTCGGGAGTGACTTTAAAAAGGACAAGTACTTTGAGTTCTTGAAGAAGAAAAACAAATCCATAAAATCCGATACCTTCTATTACTCATTTGTGCCGAAAAAGGGTTTTGTTGCAATAGTGCTGGACGGTTCAATAGATACAAGGATTACCGCAAACGGAGAAATTTCCAAAGAACAGCTGCAATGGCTGGACAAACAGCTTGAAAAAGCCAGAGATAACGGCCAGATTCCGCTGATATTTTTGCATTTCCCTTTGCAGGAGCCTTTCCCGAGCTTTCATCACAGGATAATAAATGCGCAGGAGTTTCGCTCCGTGCTGTCAAAATATGACATGCCTGCAGCGATTTTTTCCGGACACTATCACGCTGCCAAAATCACAAAAGAGGGCAAACTGCTCCATGTCAGCACACCTTCTCTGGCCAGCTATCCCAATGCTTTTCGCATAGTTACGGTAAAAAATTACAAAGACAGAGTTGAGTTCAAAATCGATTTTAAAGAAACAAGACTAAAAGACCTGCAAAAAAAGGCAAAAATCCTGACCTTCTCTTCTAATACGCTAAAAGGAGAAGAATCAGACCAAAGCACGATTGTGGTAATTGAAAAATAGGGTATAATAAAAGATGTCTGAGGCGGCTTCGCTTGCAGCTTGTGAAGTGACCCCAAGCACTTATATAGTCGGAGTCAGTTGACTATATGAAATACAGGAGTTTATGGCATAATGCGTGAATCAAAAGGCAAATTTTTTGTAAAATTCAGAGGTGTGCGAGGCAGCCACCCGACACCGGATTTCAATTTTTTGGAATACGGCGGGAACACTGCCTGTGTCGAGGTCAATGTCAACGGCCATTTGATTATTCTTGACGCAGGGACAGGCATCATTAAATGCGGCAACGAGCTGATGAAAGACTATGTTGCACAGTTTCATAAAGAGCCTGTTAAAGCTACTATTCTTTTGAGCCACGTTCACAACGACCATATTCAGGGGCTTCCGTTTTTCAAACCCGTCCACATGAACAATGCAAAAATCAATATAGTAGGCTTTTCCAACTACGAACAGGGGCTGGACGAGGTTATTTCCACTCTTGTTTTTGACAAGTCTTTCCCTTTGGGGCTAAATGACCTGAACGCAAAACTCAGCTTTTATGACATAAACGACAGCTACGCACTTGTCTTGAACGATGACGACGACGAGCCTGAAATGATAAAAATCGAAAACGACGAGGACTGCATTCCTCAGGGCGAAGAAGTTATTATAAGCTGCCTGAAATCAAACTCCCATCCAAAAGACGGTGTAATGATTTATAAAATCGCCTACCGTGATAAATCGCTCGTATACGCTACAGACACAGAGGGCTTTGTCGGAGCGAACAAAAAACTCGTACTCTTTGCACGTGATACAGACCTTTTGATACACGACTCGCAATACACCAGCGAAGAATACCTCAACGCCTGTTTCTCAAAACAGGGCTACGGGCATTCGACCTTTGATATGGCTCTGGAAACCTTCTCTCAGGCAAAGGCAAAATCACTGGCATTTTTCCACTTTGACCCGAATTACAGCGATGAATTTTTACTTGAGATAGAAAATCATTATACTGAAAACTGTAAGAGTTGTTTTGTACCAAAAGAAGGTCAGGAAATTGTACTGTAAAAAAATTGTTTTGCTTTTAATATTTTTGGCGCTCCCTCTTGCCGCACAGGCAAAAATGGAGGTCTACAACATTGATGCGCAAAAAAACGCAGTTGACCACAACAACCGTGGTGTAATTTACATGCAAGACCGCTACTATGCCGCTGCTATCAAAGAATTCCAGATGGCTGTGCTGTTAGACCCCACCACACAGGCCAGTGCAATTTATTATTCAAACCTTGCAAACTGCTATATGAAAATAGGCTATCCTGCTCTGGCGCAAGACACTCTGCAAAGAGCGTTAAAGCTCTTCCCTATGAATTTTACATATTATCAGGACCTTGCCGTTGTTTACAAAAGGATGAAGATTCTGCCACAAAAACTCAGGTATTACGAAAAAGACAGCGCAAAAAATCCGCTTTCGCAGGTTATGGTGGGGATGATACTGATGGAACAGGGCAAAACCGATGCTGCTCTTGCAAAGCTGCAGGAGTTTGTCTATACGGAGCCTGATTTGATTATCACAAACGGGGTGAAAAAATATATTGAACAGCACTCTGCCGTGCGGTTTTGATACTTTGTCAGATTGTGCTATGATTTTATACACAGAGGGAGAAGCACAGGGGAATAGCTATGGAAATGATTATAGGTCTTTTTATATTTTTAATCGGAGCTGCACTGGGTGCAGGCATGACCTTTTTTGTTATGAAAAATCTATCGCAAAAGCAGGCACAATCGGTTGCTGACAGTTACAAAGATATCTACGAAAAAATGCAGCTGCAGTTTGAAAACCTGTCTAATAAAATATTTAAAGAAACAACACAGGACTTTTCAAATACATCAAAAGAGCGTATCGCAGAGATTTTGGAACCGTTTAAAGAAAAGTTTGAAGAACTCAAAAAACAATCCACCTACAACATTGAGCAGAGCGCAAAACTCGATATGCACATAAAAGAAGTAATCGAAACAGGTGCAAAAATTTCCAATGACACAAACACCCTTGCCTCTGCACTCAAAGGCGATAATATGAAACAGGGCAGATGGGGCGAACTTATCCTTGAAAAAGTGCTGGAATTATCAGGATTGAGAAAAGGCGAAGAATACGAAACCCAGACAGCCTACGGCTCAAAAAAACCGGATGCAACAATATTTTTGCCTGACAACAAGGCTATTTTTATCGATGCAAAAACCTCGCTTGCTGCTTATGACGCATATATAAATGCTCAGAGTGAAGAAGAAGCCCAAACAGCCATGAAGCAGTTTAAAGATTCCGTAAAAACTCATATTTCAGGGCTTTCAAAACGTGAATACTTTGAAATCGAGGACTTTACCTCACCTGAGTATGTGCTTATGTTCATCCCGATAGAGAGCTGTTATGTCATGCTTTTTGCCGACAATGCAGAACTGTGGGAACTCGCATGGAAAAACAGAATCATGCCTGTATCTCCGTCTACGCTGCTTGCTGCGTTAAAAATCATCAACAGCTTTAATATGGTGAACAGACAGAACAAAAACGCACAGGAGATAGCTACTCTGGCAGGAAAAATGATAGACAAGTTTGCGGATATGGTAAAAGACCTTAACGGCGTGCAAACAAACCTCTCAAAAGCCATGACAAAGCTCACGGGCAGAGATAACGTGATAAGACAGTGCGAAAGACTGACAGAACTGGGCGCAAAAAACGCAAAACAAATCCCTGCTCCTGCGCTAAATGAAGAAAATCAGCAAACTACGCTTGTGTAAACGGCAGTGGCTGGCTCAGACAATTTAATTATATGATACCGGCTAGAGGCTCTGGTAATATTCCTTCAGCAGAACGGCATCTTCTTCCATAATCGGGCTTTCGCAAACCACAACACCTTTTACGCCGAATTCTTTAAATGCTTTCATCAAATCTTTGTAGTTCATGTCGCTTTCTTTTAGCATAAGGTGCTTTTTCTCGCCTTTTTCGCCGTATTCTATGCCTGCTATGTGCGCATGGAAATTTTCTATGGCATTGCTGCCGAGTTCTTTTGCAATGTGGTCAAAAATAGCGCAAAATTCGTCATAGGTGTTATATTTTCCGTTTGTGCGGGCATGAAGATGCGAAAAATCCACACACGGCAAAACCTGCTCAAAAGTCTTTGATAGCTTGACGATTTCTTCGAGATTTCCCCATTGTGTGCCTTTGCCGGTTGTTTCGGGGCGCACCCAGATTGTGTTGCCTTCTTCTGCGAGGGTTGCGCACACTCTGGCCATTGATTCTTCCACTTTTTTGTAGACTGCGTCTTGTGGCATGCCCATATAAAATGCAGCATGGAACGTGATTGAATATGCCCCGAGTTCACTGCCTATGCGGGCTGTGTCCAGCACCCTTGTTATGCTTGCTTCTATTTTTTCTTCTTCTTTGGAGTTCAAATTTATATAATAAGGCCCGTGCGCTGTCAGCACCATGTTTTTTTCTGCAGCACATTTTTTGACCAGCTCTCTGTTTTGAGCCGTCATCCTTACCCCGTGGACAAACTCCAGCTCCAGCCCGTCGAGTTTTAGTTTTTCGAGTATATTAAAGGCGTTTTCGTACCCGGCAGAACCGTTACAAATAGGCTGACCGGCTGTTACAAATTTTAGTTCGTTCATTTTCCGAGTGTTTCCCCGATTTGCGGTTTAAATTTTTCTATAAATTCCTTTGCATCGGCTATCATGTATGAGCCGAACTGCAAAGATTTAATATACAAAATTCCCTGACCTGTTGCAACCCCCAGCGTATCTTTTACGGAACAAATAGTTCCGGGAGCGTATTTTGTCTTTTTGTCGGAGTAGTCTGCCGTGTAGATTTTTAAAAACACGCCTCTAAAATTTGTCATCGCACTGACAAAAGGGTTCAATGCCCTGACAAAACGCTCTATGTACGCTGCATCTTTGCTCCAGTCAATAAAATTTTTGAAATTTCTGGAGTCAATGGACGGTGCTTTTTTGAATTCGCCGTTTGGCTGCGGAATAGACTCTATGTCGCTGTTCAGTTCATAACCTTTAAGAAATCCTGTCAGCATTTGTGCGCACAGATAGTTCTGCCTGTTGAACAGAGTACCCATTGTTTCCTTTTTATCAATATGGATTTTTTTCTGTATGATAATGTTGCCCGTATCAAAGTTTTCGTCCATAAAATGAAGAGTGACGCCTGTTTCTTGCTCATTGTTAATCAAAACATTGCTGTAGGGGTTTGCACCTCTGTAGTTTGGCAAAAGCGACGGATGACAGTTTACAAAACCGCCTTTTACGCTTTTCAAGAGTTCCGGCGGAAATTTTTTGTTGTAAGAACAGACGATGGCAATATCAGCTTCGAGCTGTCTTATTTTGTGCAAAAAGTCGATTTCGTCGAGTCTTTTTTCATACGTAATCAAAGGGAGCCTGAGGCTGTTCACAAAATTGCACATCAAACCGTATGTTCCCTCGCTGCTGTGCGGCGGAACAACACCCACAATATTGAACCCTTCGGCTACCAGTGCGGACAAACACACCAGAGCCATATCCGGCATCCCTAAAAAAAGGATTCTCTTTTTATACTTTGTTTCCACAACAAACTCCTGATTGTGACACCGATTATTATACCTGTTTTTTGCTCAATTTACTATACATTATACTATGTAGACTGTTTGAGGCTGCCTTGTTTGTAGATGTGGCGGGCGTCAGTCGTCTATATGAAATGGTTAGTTGTAATAAAAAATAAATTCGCTATAATAATTTTTATGTTAAAAAAACTGCTCTTCGTAATATTTTTTAGCCTTATATTCTGTTTTGGACAGAGTGCCTTTTGTGACAGCGTGTATAATTTTGATGGATTTATAAGCGACAACGCAGGGGTTTTAAACAGCAGAGCAAAAGCATCAATAAATGCATTGATGTGGGATTTGCAAAAAAAGACCGGAGCGGATGTCGCTGTTGTGACGGTAAAGAGCCTTGATGGCAGAAGCGTTGAAGAAACAGCCCTGAACATCGGACGTAAATATAAAATAGGCAAAAAAGGCGAGGACACGGGTGCAGTAATACTAGTAGCCCCTAATGACAGAAAATTGAGAATTGAAATCGGCTATGGACTGGAAGGAATCATAACCGACGGAAAAGCAGGCAGAATCCGTGATGAAGAGATGCTCCCGTATTTTAAAAAAGGAGATTATGAAAGCGGAATCTGGCGAGGCAGCTATGCTCTGGCTCAAAATATTGCAAAAGGCTACGGCGTAACGCTGTCTGACACGGGGCCTGTGCCAAAAGCTCCCTCAAAAAGCGAAGACAATGCGTTTTTTGTTCTGTTTGTTATCATATTTTTGTGTATAAGATTCAATATTTTCCCGATATTTATACCGTTTGGCGGTTATGGCAGCCGGTATGATTCCGGCTTTGGCGGTGGAGGCTTCGGCGGATTCGGCGGCGGGGGCGGCTTTGGCGGCGGCGGTGCGTCAGGCGGCTGGTAAATTTAGATTAAAAGGACTTTTTATGAAAAAACTCGATGTGTTTATAAAAGAATTAACAGAAATTTTTGGTAATAGGCTCAAGAGCGTATTTATTTATGGCTCAACAGCGAAACTGGCAGACTCGGAGCTTTGTGACAACGTAAACCTTATGGTTATAACGGATGTGCTGGCGGGTGAGGACTTGAAAAAAGTTTCTGCTTCAGCAAAAAAATGGTGCGGCGGCAGTTTGTTCGACAGGAGCAGAAATCCCGAACCCTTGTTTATGGGCGAAGAGGAATGGGCAAATTCCGCTGACGTGTATGCAATGGAATACGCTGATATCAAAGAAAATCACAGGGTAGTGTACGGCGAAGACCCTGTCTGTTACATAAATGTAACAGGCGAGAACCTGCGCCTGCAATGCGAAAGAGAAACAAAGAATCTTTTGATGAGGTTTCGCTCGCATTATTTGCTTTTTGCAAACGATTACAGAAAACTGCAAACAAGCATTGTTCCTGTGATAAAGAGCTGCAACGCTATTTTCAAAACTGTCTTGAGGTTAAAAGGGATTGCTATCCCTTCTTCACCCTATGAGGTGCTGGACAAAATCCATGACCTGACACCTGTAGACAAAGATTTTTATGAAAAACTGCTCTGCCGCAAAGAAAAACACTGCAAAATGAACAGGAAAGAAACATATGAAATTGCGGACAAGACAGTGCAAGAACTGGACAAACTTTTGAAATACATAAATAATTTATAATTGATGAATGGAGAAAAAACTATGAAAAAAACAGGATGGATTATTTTGGCGGTAGTGCTGCTACTTGTGGTAATGCTGTTTGGGGCATTTATCGGAACATACAACAGCCTGCAGCTGATGGATGAAAACGTAAATTCAAAATGGGCGCAGGTCGACAACCAGCTGAAAAGACGTAACGACCTTATCCCGAACCTTGTTGCAACGGTTAAGGGCTATGCCGCACACGAAAAAGAAGTGTTTACCCAAATCGCTGATGCCCGCTCAAAACTCGGCGGTGCTATGGATAAAAACGATATGAAAGGGATTCAGCAGAGCAACAGCGACCTCTCAAATGCTTTGTCCAGACTGCTTTTAATCGTTGAAAGATACCCTGATTTGAAAGCTGACAAACAGTTCATCAATCTGCAGGACGAGCTGGCCGGCACAGAAAACAGGCTCGCTGTCGCAAGAAAAGATTACAACGATTCTGTTCAGCAGCTCAATGCCAGAATCAGAACTTTCCCGACCTCGATAATCGCAGGCATGATTGGGATAAAAGCAAGGGAATACTTTAACACTCCCGATGCAGAAAAAAAGGCTCCGGAAGTTAAGTTCTAAATTTGGAATAATGTCTGAGGCGGCTTAGCTTGTAACTTGTGAAGTGACCCCATGCACTTGTTGCCTGTGCCGGACTTGTTTAACAAAACGGACTTACCAATTGCACAGGTTCTACAAGTAGTCGGAGTCAGTTGACTATATGAAATTGTCCCGCCCTTATTTATCAGGGGCGGGATTTGTTTTTGGTATCTTAAGAAATCAGCCTGCGGCGAGGGCAGCTGACTATAGTTGACTATATAAAATAATGCTTGCAAAAAATTATTATTGATTTTATTATAGTTGTACTTTGTTATTTGAACATTGGACTTCGCCATAGAGGCGCAATGATTGAACATTGAAAGCGGATTTTGCGTAGGCTGACCGAGTGAAACGAGGGAACGCTGAAGTAGCACCGAAATAATGAGCGGATGTTTTGTTTACAAAACAGAGCGAATGACTTGAAGGTGTGAAGCAATAATCCAAGACTGATTGAACTTTGAAAGATAATTTGGACTTTGCCGATGTGGCACTCTGCCGAGAAAAACGATTAAGTATCGTTTTTCGAGAGGCGTACGAACGGAAGTGAGTACCTTCGCCATTGAGGCGCAATGATTGAACATTGTAAACTTAATTTGGACTTTGCCGATGTGGCGAAATGGTAGACGCACACGCTTCAGGTGCGTGCGAGGAAACTCATGGGGGTTCGAGTCCCTTCATCGGCAGATTTTTTACAAAAATTATATTTGTGATAATATAATTTTATTGACAATTAAATACTGATGTCGACGTGGCACTCTGCCGAATGGATTTTGTGCAGGCACGCCGTGGGCGTAAGCCCCCAGTGCCTATGTGAGTAAGGTTGATGTAATGTAGAATTTTTAGAATGAAAATTCGAAATGTAATTCAAAACCTTATGAACGCCAACAATCTAAGAGAACGATTAAGTATCGTTTTTCGAGAGGGGAGGTATACGCGACAAATGACACTGATGTCGACGTGGCGGAATCGGTATACGCGCACGTTTGAGGGGCGTGTGGGGAAACCCGTGCGGGTTCAAGTCCCGCCGTCGACACCATTTTAAGACTCCGTAAGGAGTCTTTTTTAATGCGGACTTTTCACCCGAATTGTTTCTGTCGAAACAATCGCGGGTTTACCCTTACGAGCATCCTGCACTGTACGGCTCATTCTTCGCCTACATTGCAAGACAAGTCCCGCCGTCGACA
>CALVBT010000013.1 GCA_944325885.1 Candidatus Gastranaerophilales bacterium
CCTTACCTTACCTTACAGAAGAGCTTATCTGGCTTGACTTTCGGTGTCAATAAACTCGTGTTTACATTTTGTTACAATCACTCTTTTTATTAAGGTTTGTTTACAAAATTAATTACAAAATATCTATCGGGTCGACATCGACAATAAGTTTTATATCCTCGGGTAATTTTATTTGTTTTACAAAAGACAAAACAAATCTGTGGCCTTTTTGCCCCAATTTATTTTTAATCAAAATTTGAAAACGATAATGCTCCTGCAGCCGCTCGATTACGCAGGAAGTCGGCCCTAAAAGCTCAACAGGTTCAATGAGAGCGTGCTGTTCCAATATATTTTTCAACCTCATTGCAATTTCCTGAGAGCTTCTTTCTGCCCTAAACTGATTTTTTGAAGAAATAACAATACGAATAATCTGGCTAAATGGCGGATAGTCAAAATCTTCTCTCGCTTCGATTTCTGTTTTGTAAAAACTTGAATAGTCCTGATTTTTTGCTGTTTCAAGCCCAAAAAACTCTGGGTTGTAAGTCTGAAAATAGACCTCTCCGAGGTTGTCGCCACGTCCGGCACGGCCCGCAACCTGAGTGAGCAATTGGAATCCCCTTTCGCAGGAACGAAAATCCGGCAGATTAAAACCGTTGTCCGCATTTATAACCCCGACAAGAGTAACATTAGGATTGTCCAGACCTTTGGCCAGCATTTGTGTACCGATTAAGATATCAATTTTTCCGTTTCTAAAATCATTGAGTATCTGAATATGCTGATTTTTCTTAGCCATTGCATCGCTGTCCAGACGTTCTATTGTACAATCCGGAAACAATTTTTTTGCAATGATTTCTACCTTTTGGACTCCAGTACCGCAATTTCTCAATGCATCACTTCCGCATTTCGGACATGTTGTCACAAGAGGCTCTTCATGCTCACAATAATGACATTTTAAAGTCTGTGTTTGGGAATGAAAAATCAACGGGATAGCGCACTTGGGACACTGGATAACCTCTCCGCATGCCAGACACTGTGTATAGGTAGAAAATCCTCTGCGATTCATCAGAATAATTGTCTGCTTTTTATCCCTCAAATTTTTTTCTATTGCTCTAACCAATGCTCTGGAAAAAACACCGTGATTGGCTCTAAAATGCTCTTCTCTCATATCGATTACACGGACTTTTGCCATAGGGTAATCATTATAGCGTTTTTTTAGTTCAAGCAAATTGCCGGAATTCAAAGCCTTATAATAAGTATTTATATCAGGAGTTGCACTGCCCGAAAGCAAGGGACAGTCATTCAACTGTGCAAGTTTTTCCGCAACTTTTCTCGCATCATATCTCGGAGCAGGCATTGTCTGTTTATAAGAGCTTTCGTGTTCCTCATCAATGATAATAAGCCCTATGTTTTTTAACGGAGCAAAAACCGCCGAGCGTGCGCCTGCGAGTATATTTATTTCGTTATTTTTAATTTTATTCCATACATCAAACTTTTCTCCCTCAGAAATACTCGAATGCCATATAGCAGTCTTTTCTGTACCGAAGCGTCTTGAGAGCCTCTGCGTCAATACAGAAGCCAGCGCAATCTCAGGAGCCAGAAACAAAACATTTTTCCCCTGCTCCAGCACCTTTTTTATTGCCTTAAAATACACCTCGGTTTTTCCGGAAGAAGTAACACCGTGCAGCAAAATCGAACAAAAAGACCCGAGCCTTTTCTCTATCTCTTCGTAGACGTGTTCCTGCTCCGGCATAAGCAAAGGAAACGGCTCCAGTTCCTGCTGTTTAAAAATTTCGAGCGGGTTTCTAAAAAGCTCCTGCTCAAAAACTTTCACACAGCCCAGAGTTTCCAGTTTGTTAATTGTTGCACGGGTAGTTTTGGCTTGTTTTTCAAAATCTATTAATCTTGTTTGCCCTTTTGATTTTAAAAGCTCCAAAATCTCAAGCTGTCTTTTTGTTGCGCCTTCAAAAGTTTTAAACTCGACAAATTTTTCCGACTGTGTTTTTTGCACACCGTTCAAAAACTTCATCGGCACAGCACATTCTATGACATTCTGGATATTACAAAAGTAATAATCAGCCACCCATTCCAAAAATTTCAAATACTTTATATCAAAAATCGGAGTTTCATCAAGGATTTTGGAAATATTTTTTGCCTTTATCCCTTCTGCCAGATAATTTGAAAACCCGACAACATACGCATTGATAAGCCCCATTCTGCCAAAAGGCACCAGCACCGGATGCCCGATTTTTATCACAGGTTTCATCTCTTCGGGGATAAGATAGCTAAAGGTCTTTACTCCCAGCCCCTTTATGCAGGTAAGAACAAGGGCATATTTATTCAACATGCCCTCTTGTTGTTCTTCAATTGTTACACAATTCTTATTCTGCATCCTCTACAGCCATAAATTCTTTCATAGCTTCGTCAATAGCATCTTTCAACAATTCCAGATTTTCAGGAGAAACTGTAACGCCTTTTTTTGTAGGCAGCCAGTTAAGCCCGTCATCTGTTGTGTAATAAATTCTCATATCTAGATAGCTTTTGCCTTTATATTCGTTTATAGAAATTTGTAATTGTTCTGTTGCACTTCTTGGAACAGTTGCTATCAATTTTGGTTCTGCCGCCATAATTCTATCTCCTTCATCTTCTTTATTTTCATTTCAAAAATTATTGTATCATGCATTTACGGCTTTGTAACTTAAGAAAAAAATGTTATATTTATATTATGGCAAAGATTAGAAATTTGGCTTTAATCGATATTCCAAAGCTCAAAAAAATGATTTCTATGATTTCGAACCTGAGCAGTGCAGACGCTATACTGGACTACACTGCATACGTTCCTTTTCCGATTAATCTAATCAACAGATGCCTGCCTTTGAGCCTGAAATTTGCACAGGATTCTTATGTTGCAATAGAAGATGACAAAATAACAGGACTCATCACACTGAAACCGCAGGTAAAAAATCCCCAAAGCTGGAGAATTTCAAAACTTTTTCTTGATGAAAACGGCTACGACACAGGGCGTCAGCTTATCAGCTATGTGATAGCAAAATACGGAGCCATGGGCGCAAACACCTTTACCGTAAAGGTGGACGAAAACCACGAAGAGCTGCTGGAGCTATTTTCCAAAGGCTGCGGATTCAGAGTTTGTGCCTCAGAGCAGCTGTGGAAAATGGAAGAAGTAAAACTGACCTCTCAATCTCTGGACAAAGGCTTTTTCCGTCCTTTCAAAAACTCTGATGCCTCAGTTGCTGCCAGCATTCACAATGAATTGATTTCACCGTATTTCAGATATTCTCTGGCTCGTACTCCCGCAGAATTTGAAAATATTATATGCAGCGGACTGTACAAAACTTCTTTCTTTAAATATGTAATAGAAGACCGCTCAAAACATTCCGTCAAAGGCTACTTTTCAATACAAACCAGCGACAATGAAAACTTTATCCTGAATGTTGATTTGGTAAGCGCATTTGACGATTATTTGTGCGATGTAATCAATTTTTCGATTAGCCAGATACTTATGCGAAAGAAAAAATTTAATCTGTATTTCAGAAACAAAAAATTCCAGACAAACGGCAATAAAATCGAAAAATATTTGATGGAAAACGGATTTAAAAATATAAAAAACCAGATTGTGCTTGTAAAAGACTACTACAAACGCATTCAAGAAGACGAAAGATACTCAAAACCCGCTATCGCTTTTTCTGAAATGAGCAGAAAACCCGCGTTCAAAATTTAAAAATTAATTCTCTTCAACAAAT
Source organism: Candidatus Gastranaerophilales bacterium (assembly GCA_944325885.1). Classification (GTDB taxonomy): domain Bacteria; phylum Cyanobacteriota; class Vampirovibrionia; order Gastranaerophilales; family Gastranaerophilaceae; genus Limenecus. The sequence goes on from CALVBT010000013.1 coordinate 3,738, forward strand.
TCGGATAAATCTATAGAATCTTCAATATCCTCGCCGTTTTCACGTGCCTGTTTTTCTATATCGATAATTTTTGCCAGAGTTTTGGCATCACCCTTGAGTTTAAAATACTCTTTAAACTTTGGTGTGGTTTTAAGATTGAAAGAACGGCCGTTTTTGTCCCTGTGGCGTGAAATCAGACCCATCTTCAAAAGCTCCTGCACATGTTCATAGGCATTGGAGCGCAGTTCTTTTAAATAAGACTGTCTGATAGGCTCCTTGAGCGCAATAATTGTCAAGGTTTTTAAGACAGGAGGTTTCAGCTCTACAGGACACAACTGCTCTACAATATCCATGTAGTCTTCTTTTACCTGCAAAATATAACCGTTTTCGTCATCAATTTCTAAAGCACCTTCTCTTGAGGAATAATCCATAATAAGCTCCAGCAAAGCTTCTTCCACAACATCCTCTTCTTCTTTGAGAATCTCTGCAATATCTTTAACCTCTAATGCCTGTGCGGTAATGAACAACACCGCTTCAATTTTTGCTTTTAATGATGACATATATCTCTCTCACAAATTTTGACAATCCAATTATACTATAGAAGAAGAAATCATGCCTGCCGATGCTTCCAAACGTTTTTTCAACTCACCAGTAGGTGCATAATACGGCGTAACAGTCATAATTTTTGCCGCAATGTCCGGATAATAATAAATAAATCTAAGCTCGCTATCCGTCAAAGGCAGCTGTGTATGAACATTGGCATAACGTGCCAGCTCCAGAATATTTCTGGCTTCATCTTCGTCATGGAACTCAAGTTCAAGATTTTTATAAACGTTTCTGAACCCTTTGATACCGCCGTATTCTCCTACGGTAATCATTCTGCCTGTTTCTACAATTTCAGGTTCGCCTCTGCCGAGTTCTTCAAAATCATACAGCTCATAGTTTCTTCTGTCTTTTAAAGCTCCGTCAGCATGGATGCCGGATTCATGAGCAAATGCATTCCCGCCCACAGCAGGCTGATTGGCAGGAATCGGAACACCAAAAGCATGTGAGGTGTATTTTGCAAGTTTCCATGCCTTTGATAAATCAATATTCGGGTCAACATTATACTTTCCGGCAAAACCGCTGGATTTTTTCACTGCCAGAAGACAAGAAATCAAATCAGCATTACCGGCACGCTCGCCCATACCGTTGATTGCAGTGTTTATATAAGCATCCACTCCCGCATCAACAGCAGCTTTTGCGCCGAGGACAGAACACCCGACAGCCATGCCCAAATCATTGTGAAAATGCATTTCCATATCAATTTGAGCTTCTTTTGCTATTTCATAAATTCTTTCATAAGCTGTTTTCGGGTCGTCATAACCAAGCGTATCACAGTATCTAAAACGCTTTGCCCCGTGTTTTTTACACTCTTTTGCGTATTTTATTAAATAATCCAAATCACTTCTTGAAGCATCCTCTGCATTCACGCCAATAATCTGTGCGCCGCAGGTCACGGCAGTATCAACAGCCTCAAGGGTCTGTGCTAAGATATCTTCTCTTGTTTTTTTGCCGCCGTATTTGCCGTTAATCATTTGATCAGATGTGGATTGAGAAAGGTTCACATTTTTCAATCTCGGAACATTTTGAAAAGACTCTGCCACATCTTTGGCAACAGCTCTCATCCAGCCTGATAGTTTTGTTTTTCTAATCACGCCTCTGTCAACGAGTTCGAGGTTGCCGTTAAGGTAATTGAGTTCGTGTTTTGTAGTTGGAAAGCCAAATTCCGACTGTGTAATCCCCATATCATCCAGCATGATATTTATTATTGTTTTTTGCAGTTTTGCCAGCCCGAGTCGTGAGGTTTGCACCCCGTCCCTGTTTGTTACATCCACAAAATATATTGTATTTTTGCTGTTTGACATAGGCTTTTTGGCTCCATTTCAGTTTAAAATCTTATATTAAAAATTAATTTATGGAGATTATAGCATATTTTAAGGGCAATTGGTCAATTAGTACAGAATTGTAATCAAATAGGGCTATAAATTTACTTAGCCTGTTAGTGTAATGTAAATTTTTTCAGGAATGCAACAATAAGAATGTGAGTCGAAACAACTCACGTAACAATAAAAGGAGAAAAGTTATATGAAAAAGATATTTGCCTTAACGGCAGTTTCAATGATTTTGGCTGCTACATCAGCATTTGCATCATGTCCGTTAAACACAATTAACAGTTGCTCTATGAACCATAGATACACAGGAGTGCCTACCGGTGCAGCAGCCCCTGTTTCTTACATAGTTGCTCCGGTGCAGCAAAGAACCTATCTTCCTGCCTGTAACAGCTGCAACTCACAACCTGCAAAAAAGGGGTTTTTTAGCAAAATGTTTTCCCCTGTCCAGGGCGTTTATGACGCTACCTTCGGACAAATCTTTACAGGACTTTATTAATTAAAGCCTTTCTAATTTGTTCACACACCTGCATCGGGTACTAAATTGTACCCGATTTGCGGGTTTAGAGTATCATTGCGAGAACCATCAGCAATATACTGCCGATTTGAATACCGGTGTTGATACGCTGCGCCCACTTGTTGGAATCATATTCTCTGGACGTTTTTTGAGCGGTAGTCACTGCCAACAAACGCTGGGTGCGGGCCTCTTCATTATCGTTAAATGTACGCTGGAACACTTTGCTCTCCAGTCGTGCAAGCCGCTGTGAGGGCGGGTCTGAGGTATATCTTTTACCAAAGAGCTGCTTTTCCAGCACATCCAAATCATAACTCTGAGCATAACGTTCGGAATAATCCGAATAATCAGAATAATCCCGCTGCTCAACAGGCTGCTGTATATGGTTTTTAGAATTTTCATAGCTGTAATAGTTGTAATGAGAATCATCAACACCGTAGCTGTAGTCATTCCCGTCATTTCCGTAATATTTTTTACCGTTGTCAAGGACAATCTCCTCGGTATACGGGTCTACCTGAGCAAGCGCACTTTGATTCCCTCCTAAAAGTTTGTCCCGCAAAGCATCGACTCTTTCATTCAAAGAAGCGGTGCTTTCTTTTTTAAAGACCTGCTTTTCCAGTCTTGAAAGCCTGTTATAAATATCTTCGTTTGCATAAGCTTTTTTAAAAACCTGCTCCTCTAACCTGTCCACAACAGGGTATTTTATACCTGCGTCTGCTTTTGGGCCGATATCTTCTGTACGTTTTTCAGAGATTGTGTCCTGCTGCTGATAAACTGGAGCAACGGGAGCAGCTGCTCCGGTATTTACACCGAGGCTCAGGTCTTTATAAATTCTATCCACACGCAGTTTTTGAGATTTGTTGGAAACAGCACCGTACAAATCCTGTTCTATCTGCGACAGACGCTGTTCTGTATTCCCGCTCAGGTTGTAGCCGTAATAATTGTTTTCTATCTCGTTTAATTTTGAAGTTATACTGTCAGCAAAAGCACCGGAAGTCAAAAAAACAGCCAGCGCAACTGCCAAAAAACATTTTTTTAAAAAATTACGTGTAAAAATAAACGCCGCACAAACAATATAAAAATTTTTTGCCTTATAAAAAAACTCTGACTTCATAAGAAAAACCTGTTTACTATACTTATCCGAATTCAAAGTAAACGGATTTTTTAACTCTCTCAATCCGCCACACGCCGGCGCAGAACAAAAAATATTAGCCTTCAAAATCTAGTGCTAAAGGCTAATGAAATTTAGAAAAATATTCAAAACAACCGATTTCGCAAAAACGCCTGTAAGCCCTAAGCATAATAATTAAAAATTTTGCGCTGCAAAAAATAGTCAAAATAAAATAGTAAAATATTGTAACCTTTTTGACTAACAATTTTCTTTATAAGACAATGAAAATGTCTAGACTGGGGATTAGAACAACTTAATGTACATTAAAGAAGTAGAAATAGACAACTTCAAATCCTTTGCGAACAAAATCACCATACCGTTTTTAAAAGGTTTTACCACTATATCTGGCCCGAACGGCTCCGGTAAAAGCAACATTATTGACAGTGTGCTGTTTGCGCTTGGCCTGTCAACTTCACGTACATTACGTGCAGAAAAAATTTCACAGCTAATCTCCACCCACACCCGCCGTAACGAAGCTATTGTAAAAGTAACTTTTGCACCGGAAAACGCTGAAGAAAAAGAATTTTCCGTCGCACGTAAGATTAAAAAATCTTCTCAAGGTTACAACAGCATATATTATCTGGATGACAAAATAGTCACTCTCACAGATATTCATACGGTGCTTGAAAAATACAATATTACCCCCAACAGCTACAACGTCATTATGCAAAACGACGTAATGTCTATCACAAACTGCTCTGACACGGAGAGAAGAAAAATAATAGACGAAATAGCAGGGGTTGCAGACTTTGACAGACGTATTGAACAGGCACAAAACGAACTCGGAACCGTAGAAGCAAGAGTCCAAAACTCCCTCTTGATTCTTTCGGAAGTAGAAACAAGGCTTGAACAACTCAAGGCAGAAAGAGAAGTTGCCCTGAAATACCAAAAACTGCGTGACGAAAAAACAGAGCTGGAAAGCAAAATTACAACAGTAAAATACTTTGAAATCAAAAAAGGGCTGGAACGCTCTCACGAAAGTATACTGGATGCCAACAAAAAGAAAAAAGAAGAAGAATCAAAAGCCAAAAAGCTCGATACAGAACTTTTAAAAGTAAAAACAAAACTCGAAGAACTCTCCGACCTTGTCAAAGCAAAAGGCGAAGCAGAACAAATCGAAGTTAAAAAACAAGTCGAAGAACTAAAAGGTCAGGTGGACAGAAAAGAATCCGCCATTGTTTACGCTGACAAGGGTATTCAGGATAACTTAAAAACCATTGAAAACGCTAAAAACGGTATTGAAGAACAAAAAAAGAAAAAAGAACAAACAAAACTCAATATCGAAGAAAAAAATCAAGAAATAAAAAAACTTGAAGAAGACAAAGCCTTGAAGCACGAGGATTTGTTAAAAACACTGCAAGAAGTAGCAGGCCTGAACCAGAGTGCCGACAAATATGTTGCCCAGAGGAACGAACTGAGAAAACAACTCGAAACTCTTAAAGACGAAGAAACAAAAATCATCCAGACACAGGCACCACTCGAGGCAGAACTGAGCAACCTCGTAAAAAATCTTGAAGACACAAAAAACAAACTCAAAGAGCTGGAAGACTTTAAACAAAACTTTGCCGGAAACAAAGACCGTGTACAGGTTCAGGTAGAAGAACTCGGCAAAGAGCTGCAGGATTTTAAAACTATTCAAGAAAACACTCTCTATGAACTCGACAAAACAAAAAATGAGTTAATAGATGTTCAATTTAACGTACAAACCGCCTACAAAAAAATCTCGCAAATGGAAGCACAAAAGCAGGCCTTTGACGAAATGAACTTTGGCAGAGCGGTTGATACCGTGCTAAACGCAAAAATCAAAGGCGTCCACGCTACCCTTGCACAGCTCGGGCAGGTGGATAAAGAATATTCAACCGCACTGGAAGTGGCTATGGGCGGAAGAATGGCAAATGTTGTTGTTGACGATGACGAAACTGCCAGAATAGCTATCGAGGTTCTAAAAAGTGCCAACGCAGGCCGTGCAACATTCTTGCCGCTGAACAAGATAAGCAAAGCTCCACGTGCGCTAAAACTTCCAAAAGACAAAGGTGTTATTGATTTTGCAATAAATCTTATTGATTTTGATGACGAATATTTGAACGTATTTTTCCACGCACTGGGCGAAACTCTTGTTGTAGAAGATTACAATTCTGCAAGAAAACTAATCGGCCAGTACAGAATGGTCACCCTGACAGGCGAACTTTTTGAAAAATCAGGTTCTATCTCAGGCGGTTCTCAAAAACGCAGCGGTCTAAAATTTAGCCAGACACAAGATGATGAGCTTTTAAAATTCAAAGAACGATTACAGGCGTTTGAAAAACAATATGCTGACCTCAACAAGAAAAAAGAAGAGCTTGAAATAAAACTGGACAAAGTAAGAATCTCTTATTCAAACTCCATGACCGAATATAACAAGGCAAAAATGGAGCTTCAAAACCTCATTACACAGGCAGAGTCCAACGAAAACAGCATTAAAGAAAAACAGGATTACATTAAAGAAACAGAACCAAAAATCCAAAAAATCGAAAAAGACCTCGATGAAATGGAACAAAAACTCGTTTCTTATAATGAACAAGCTTTAAAACTTGATGAAGAAATAAAAGAAATTGAAGCCAAAATGACACCGGAAGAGCTTCAAAATCTCAAAAAATTAACAGAAGAAAAAGAAAACGAAATTAAGTTTATCGAATCTTCTATTGCCCGTGCAAACAACGAAATAGACGGTTTTAACAGAGCTTTGGTCTTCCATGACGATGTTATTGATACAAAATCAAAAGAAATCGAAAAACTCACTGCCGATATCCAAATTTATGAACAGGACAAAGTAAAATACAAAGGCGAAATAGAAGAAGTTAAAAAACAAATAGAAGTTCTTGAAGAAAAAATAAAAGAACTTGGCGAAAAACTTATCGAACTGCAAACAGAAAGAGATGCGGTAAACAGCCAGTTCCTTGAACTTGAAAAAGAAAAGAATGTTATTGTTCTGAACATTGAAAAAATCGACGAACAGATAGAAGCCTTCAAAGCCCGCAGAAGAGAACTCGAACCGCAGCTTGAAAGCGTAAAAGAAGAACTAAAAGAAAACGGCGTGGATATTTCTAAACTTGTGGAAATCGAAATCTCGGTAGAAGAAATCACAGGCAAAATCCAAAGACTGCAAAAACGTATGGATGAACTCGGTGATGTAAACATGCGTGCGATAAAATCTTATGACGAAGTTTCCGAACGCCAGAACGAGTTAAAAACAAAAATAGACACTCTGTCTAACGAAAAAAATCAAATCATGGACAGAATGCAGGGCTATGAAAACCTTAAAAAAGACACGTTTATGAACACATATAACAACATAAACGACAACTTTAAAGAAATTTTCCACAAACTCTCGGAAGGCGAAGGCACCTTGATTCTGGACAATCCGGATCAGCCTTTCACAGGCGGTATGTCCATAGAAGCACAGCCCAGAGATAAAGAAAAAACAAGACTAAACCTCATGTCAGGCGGAGAAAAATCTCTCACTGCTCTGGCTTTTGTATTTGCAATACAGCGTTACCTGCCAGCACCTTTCTATGCCTTTGACGAAGTAGATGCAAACCTCGACGGTATAAATGTTGAAAAACTTGCCGATATGGTAAAAACTCAGGCAGAAAATACGCAATTTGTAGTAGTTAGCCACCGCAAACCTATGATAGAATCAGCTAATAGGACAATCGGTGTAACTCAAAAAGAAAAAGGTATTACCCGTGTCACGGGAGTAAAATTAAGGGATTAAGCAAACGGAAGATAAAAAATGACAGAAACGGCCGAATCAAATTTGAATAGCGATTTTTATGTTCCCGAAGCCGCAATGCCAAGAGAACAGATTCTCGAAGAAATGAATATCATCTCTTCCACTCCGGCTGCTGCAGCCGAACAGGTTGATGGTATCGAGATTCTCGTAAACATGGCAAAAACCGGAAAGATTGACCCCTGGAACGTTGATATTGTGGATATCACAGACAAATATCTTGCTCACCTTTTCCAGATGAAAGCACAAAATCTAAGATTAACAGGCAGAACTCTCTTGTTTGCTGCTATTTTGCTCAGACTGAAATCCAATGTTCTTGAAGGTATTGACGCAAACCAGATAGAAGGTATTGAAGAAGAGCAATACGATGATTTTGAAATGCAAGATGACAGCTGGGATGATGAAGAAATCAACACAAACAATGTCATTTCTTTAGACGAAGTTTTGCAAAGAAGAACAAGCATCCGCCTGAACAGAAGCCGCATGGTCAACTTAAAAGACCTTATCAAACAATTACAATTCTACGAAGAACTGGACAGAAAACAGGCTCTAAAAAATGCTCACGAACGTGCAAAAAGGCGTGTGCGCTCCTATGCAAGACTCACTCCGGATGATATTGTAAACCTTGCGCACGATGAATATATTGAAAAAAGCGTAGAGGTTTTGCACGAAAACCTTAAAAAAATCTTCGAAACACAGGAAAAAGTAGAACTCACAACCCTTACACTGCTGGGTTTAGACAAAATTTCCGCATACATTGCACTGCTGTTTTTGACCGCAGAACCTGAATCTGATGTTGATTTGTATCAGGAAAAATTCTACGGCGAGCTTTACGCAGTTCCATATAAAAAACAAAACCTTGAAGAAAAAGAATCCGCCTAGCTTTCCAGTGCAATAATAAAATTGTACACAACCTTTATCAAAGAAGGATTCTTATCCATTTTTTCATATATAACTTTTTTCATTTTTTCATTGGAAATTTCATTAAAATAATAAAATTCCCACGGTTCAACTTCCAAAACCTCGCTTAATTTTTGCAGTGTTTCAATAGACGGTGCAAATTTGCCTGTTTCTATATTGCTTAAACTTGGAATTTCAATATTAATAAGCTCCGCCAGTCTTTCCTGTGTAAGCTGTTTTTCTTTTCGTATCTGCTTAATTTTTTTACCTAATGCTTTTTTTAAATCTGACATATAAAAACCATTCCTGTTTGTTTTTATATTATTTGTTCAAAGCAAAAGTTTTATAATAATGTTTTTGTTTAATATGCATGTTGATTTTTAATGTTAAACATTATATAATGATATATATATTATATTAATACTTTAAATTTGCTGTATTTATTTAAACTATAAACTAATCTCAGGAGCCAGTATGAAAAAAAACATCCCTCAAATGATTCACAAAAGTGCATTTTCGCTTGCAGAAGCATTGATTACATTATTAATAGTTTGTATTATTACACTGGCTTCAATTCCTGTTATAACAAAAAAACATCGTAATAAATTTAACGGAAACGAAAAGCTCTCAACAGGCAAATATTTTTGTTATCTCGACGCAAGCGGAAAACACAACTTTGTTTCCGATATTGATGGTGTAGAAACAAATGGAACATCTGAAAATGATTATTGCGAATTTACTCCTCCTGTTAATGCAAAAGACTTTATAATAATGGTGTCAGGCGGCGGTGCCGGAGGCGGTTTGGGTTACAATTATTTGGATAGACAAATGTTTCAGTCTTCCGATACCTATACAATACCCGAAGATGGCACTTATGACCTTCTTGTTGTAGGAGGTGGCGGAGCCGGTAAAACAGGAGATAATGATGGAGAATACAGTGGCGGTTCCGGTGGATGGGAACTTAAAACAGCAGAACTCAGACAGGGTGATGTACTGTCCATTCAAGTCGGTGAAGGCGGCAAATTGGGCAGCTGTACAGAATTTGAAAAACCTGTATGGGACTATCATACAGAAATGGTTGTGAGTGATTTGCTGCATGGAAATTTTAAAGAAATACCTATATATGAAATGTCTTACAAAAAAGAAAAGAAATGTTTTGGCAGTACAAACGGCGCAGCAAGCTCTATTACTACAGACTCCATGCAAGTTCTTGCAAGCGGCGGTTATGCAAACAATACAGGTGAATTGCTGTGTTTTGGTTGGGACACTTTCGATGCATGCGGTGGTGAACCAAATGGGCGTGACGGAGGATTTTTAGATGGCACGGTAGCTCCATCTGTCCCCAAAAAATATCTGCCTGACAATATGAAACCAATACCCGGAAGCGGAGCGGCAACAATTGGTTTGTTTAATGATGATGCTGTAGCAAAAATATTAAACGGTAATGGAGCTGACGGTATAGCTATTGTTGCATCTAACAACAATTATTGCGGTGAAGGCGGCGCTGCAGGCGACATATCAACTGTCGGGGTTTATACTTTAAAAAATGAACAAATCAGGATAAAAATAGGCAAAGGCGGAAAAGGCGCAACAGATAAAGAACATCCAGCAACTAACGGTGAAATGTCGAGTTTTGGAAACTTAATAAAAGCCATGGGCGGAAAAGCCGGCAGTTCAACAAGAAACTGTGTATACTCGGACGATAAAAAAACAGTGTACGGTTACAATGGTGAGGCTTCTTCTTTTGTAAAAAAGCCTGATTCAGTTGGAGCGTGCGGCGGTTATTTAAAATGCAAAACAGCAGATATGAACGGACAATCTATGATTTATACTTCTGCAGCTGACGGAATGAACGCGTTGAGTTTTGGCTCCGGCGGCGGCGGAGGCGGTCTAAGTTTAAATTCTGCTAATATCCTTGGTAAAGGCGGTGATGGGGCTTCAGGCTTTGTTTATATCGAATGGTAAATCAAATTTTTCTAAACACAATCCTTATATAGTTTATATTTTAAAAAGTGTTTAGATTGGCTCTTGTTTTATCAAGAGCCTTTTCCTTATTATTTTGACTGTTTAAAAAAATAAAACGGTTCATTTACAGGCGACACCATGCTCGTATAAAACCGGTTCATGCTGTAATTGAAATTGTTTACATTATCAAGATACCTCGCTTTTATCCCCATTGCTTTCAGCCCCACAGGAGCCTGAGGTATGCAAAAAAAGTCTTTAAGTTTGTTGAAGATTTGCTTTAAAAATGACACGATACACTCCACACTCGTATTTTTTAATGTATAATCTAATTAATGAAATTAAGAAAAAAGTCAAAATAAGTTTGGAAAGGATAACTCATTATGGCAGGAAAAGTAACTAAAGACATGGGATTAATCGATATAGTTCAAAATCACCCGGAAGCATTAGAAGTTTTTGCAAAATACGGTCTTGGCTGTATCGGTTGTGCTGCTGCAAGATTTGAAAACCTTGAAGCAGGTGCAAAAGTTCACGGTGTAGATCCGGATGTTATGGTAGCAGAAATCAACGCTCTGATAGAAGCTAACGCCTAACAAAAAAATCAATAATAAAAAAGCACACTATTTAGATAGTGTGCTTTTTTAAATCTTTCTAATATGTAACTATGACGTAATGTGACAGCCTTCCGCCCTGTTTTAGTGTTTTTTAATTTCTATAGGGACAGTAGCATATCTTGAGCAGCGATAAATAGCATTATCACTAAAACTTTTTTCTTCTTTTTCTTTTTCTTCTACCAAAAAATCATCTGCGTCTCGGCCGATTAAAAATCTCATAAACATTGGACTATACATTAAAGAACACCTACACTTTCTACATATATATAAACACAAAAAACAAGAAATTTTTTCACGTAAACAAAATAATTTTTACAAAATTAACAAAAATTGTTACAATCTATCACGATTGTAGTAGTTATCGTGAAATATCTCCCTATTAAACCCAAACCTAAGACCACACATGGCCAAGCACATAGCCACATACTTGAATATTTGAAGAAATTGTTTATAATAAAAATATAGGGAAACGGTCTAAATGCCATAACATTTAAACCGTTGTTCGCCCCCTATATGAAGATTAATAAAACTTTAAGAAGCGCATCTAGCACCACTAGAGCGCTTCTTATTATTTGTCTCTTCATATACCCACCTCCTCTCTGTCCTTTTCTTCGCCAGCATGTGACAGCGGAGGTTGGAGCTTACCCCAAAGGTATAAACGTTATTTCACTACAATATTAACAAGTCTGCCGGGAACAACGATTGTTTTTACAATCTGTTTACCGTCAATAGCTTCCTTAATTTTTTCACTTGCCATTGCAGCTTTTTCCAGCTCTTCTTTAGAAGATTCGGAATCCACTTCTATCTTATCTTTTACCTTGCCGTTGATTTGCACAACGAGTGTAATTGCTGCTGTTTTTGCAAGTTTATCATCATATTTCGGCCATTGAGTTTCGTGTATAGAACCTTTGCCGCCCATCTGATGATAAAGTTCTTCAGTAAGGTGAACTGTTGTCGGTGCCATCAACTTTAACAATGTAACCATTGCAAAGCTGAACACGTTCTTGTCCTCTTCAGAAAATTCTGATTTCTTGCCTGCATAATCATATATAGCATTAACAAACTCACGGTATTTTGAGATAACAGTATTGAACTGAAACTCGTTAGAAATATCCTGTGTAATGCCTTTAATAGCGATATGAGTAGTTCTGACAAGGTCGTTGTTTTCCTTGGTAAGTGTAGAAACATCCTCAGGCAGTTTGTAATCCAGAATAAGATTTTGCTGCTGCGAAGCATACAATCTCCATACTCTGTTTAAAAATTTATAACAGCCTTCCACACCTGCATCAGACCAGTCAAAATCTCTTGCCGGCGGTGAATCTGAAAGGATAAACAATCTCGCAGTATCTGCACCGTAATTTTCAAATATTTCATCAGGGTCAACCGTGTTGCCCTTTGATTTTGACATTTTAGAACCGTCTTTCAACACCATACCCTGTGTCAAAAGATTTTTGAAAGGCTCGTCAAAATCCAGAAGACCCAAATCTTTTAAAGCTTTGGTAAAGAATCTTGAATACAAAAGGTGCAAGATAGCATGTTCAATACCGCCGACATACTGATCTACAGGCAGCCACTTGTTAACAAGTTCTTTGCTGAACGGCGCATTTGAATTTTTTGCATCTGCATATCTCAAATAATACCAGCTTGAACAGATAAATGTGTCCATGGTATCTGTTTCTCTTGTAGCTTTTCCGCCGCAAACAGGACATGTTGTTTCGAGGAAAGTTTTTGAAGTGAGAATAGGAGATTTTCCTACCACTTTAAAATCAACATCCTCAGGCAATTTTACGGGCAGCTGGTCTTCCGGCACCGGCTGAGGGCCGCATTTTTCACAATAAACTATCGGAATCGGCGCACCCCAGTATCTCTGACGGGAAATCAACCAGTCACGCAGTCTGTATTGAGTTTTGAATTCGCCGTATCCGCCATCCACAGCCTTTTGTGTAATAGCTTTTTTAGCTTTTTCATTTTCCATTCCGTTAAATTCTTCGGAATTTACAAGCACTCCGGGGTCTGTATAAGCAGCGTCTTTGCAATCAGAAGGATTTTCAGGGCTTTGGATTACAACCTTCATCGGAAGATTATATTTTTTTGCAAAATCAAAATCTCTTTCATCGTGCGTAGGTACAGCCATTACAGCACCTGTACCGTATTCTACGAGTGCGTAATCAGCAGTCCAGAGCGGGAACTCTTCGCCGTTAAACGGATTTATTGCGTGGGTACCCAACGGTACACCTGTTTTTACACGTTCTGTTGAAAGTCTTTCGATTTCCGTCATTTTGCGTGCATTGGCTCTATATGCTTCTACAGCCTCTTTTTGTTCAGGGGTTGTCAGTTTTTCTATATCCTTGTATTCAGGAGCCACAACAAGATAAGTGATACCGTAAACCGTGTCGGGTCTAGTTGTGTAAACAGGAATTTCCAGCCCTTCAATTTCTTTTACTTTAAACTTAAGAATTGCGCCTTGAGATTTGCCAATCCAGTTTCTCTGCATTGTTTTTACGCTGTCAGGCCAGCCTTCGAGCTTATCAATATCCTGCAACAGCTGTTCTGCGTAATCAGTAATTTTCAAAAACCATTGAGAAAGATATTTTTTCTCAACAACGCTGTCGCATCTCCAGCATTTGCCGTCTATTACCTGCTCATTTGCAAGAACCGTAGCACATTCGTCACACCAGTTTACTGCAGCTTCTTTTTTGTAAGCCAGACCTTTTTTATAAAGCTGCAAGAAAAGCCATTGAGTCCATTTGTAATAATCAGGTTTGCAGGTTGCAACTTCTCTATCCCAATCATACATAAGACCGAGTTTTTTAAGCTGCATTTTCATATAAGAAATATTTTCATCAGTCCATTTTTCAGGGTTTTCATTGTGCTGTATGGCAGCATTTTCTGCAGGAAGCCCGAAACTGTCCCAGCCTATCGGATGAAGCACATTAAAACCATGCATTTTTTTAAAACGGGCAATTACGTCCGTGATAGTGTAGTTTCTGACATGACCCATGTGCAGTTTGCCTGACGGGTATGGAAACATTGACAGTGCATAATATTTCGGCTTGTCGGAATCATCGTAAGTTTTGCCGAATTTGTTGTCTTCCCAGACTTTTTGCCACTCTTTTTCAATCCCCTGAGGAAAATATTGTTCTTTTATCACTATAAATCCACCTTGTATTTAATTCTTATTACATTTTCAATTATAGTGAAAAAACAAATTCGTGCCAAATTAAGAAAATTTAATTCAATCACAATATCGCATTACCTGCGACAAAACCGGTTGACCAGCAGTTTTGCAAATTAAACCCGCCTGTCAGCCCGTCAACATCAATGACCTCGCCGCAAAAATACAACCCCTTAACAATCTTTGACTCCATTGTTTTTGAATCAATCTCCCGAAGGTCAACCCCGCCGGCTGTAACAATTTCTTCTCCTTTTGTGACATCAACAGCATTAAAATTTAGTGCGGTCAAAGACTTTGAAATTTTTTCCCTGTCAACTTTGCGTATCTGGCCGGATTTTGTATGCAAATCAATTTTTTCCTTTTCCAAAATCGCAATTGCAAGATTCTTCGGAACAAACTCCGCTGTCACATTAACAATATCTTTCTGAGCATTAGTTTTCAATATTTCCAAAAACTCACTGTCAAATTCGTGAAAATCCTTCCCGACAAAATTCAAACAAATTTTAAGCGGATTATTTTTGTTAAAGTTCAAATACGCACAATAAGACGAAATTTTATAAACCAAAGGGCCGGAAATTCCGGTGTGAGTAAACAAAAAATCTCCGCTAAGAGTCTTTATCTTTTTGTTTTCAAAAAACACCTGCGCCTCTATATTTTTCAAACTTATTCCGCTCAAAGCGTTAAAATCTTTTTCCAGCGTAATTAAAGAACTCAATGCAGGTTTTAAATCAACGATATTATGCCCGAGAGACTTTGCCAGTTTTTGCCCCGAGCCTCTGCCGCCTGTTGCAATCACCACACTGTCAAACGAATAAGTATTTTTATCCGTTAAAACGCAAAAGCCGTCAGATGTTTTCTTTATTTCTACAACTTTTTCAAAAAACTTTTTAATATTCGGTTTTGCAATTTGTTTTAACAAGGCCTGTTTTACATCTTTAGACGAATCAGAAACAGGGAAAATCCTCGAGTCTTGTTGTGTATATGTTTTTATGCCGATAGTTTCAAAAAAATCTATGGTATCGGCCGTAGAAAACCTTGAGAAAATACTGTACAAAAATTTTTCGCCCCGTGGATAATGTTTTGCAAGCTCCTTAAAATTAAACTCAGAATATGCCAGATTACACCGCCCGCCGCCGGTTGGCAGAATCGTATTCAGTATAATGCTCCTGTCAAAAATAGAAATTTTGTTTTCCGGATTTTTCGAGGCAAATATCGCAGCCATTACCCCTGCAGGCCCGCCGCCTATTATACAAACCTTAGTCATCTGTTCTTGTTCCGTACAAATAAACTTCTTCAACTTCTTCAAGATTATCATACAATTGCGAAATTGTTATGTTAAAAACAGGATGCACAAAATCCGGAATCAACTCCAGCAAAGGTACAAGTACAAAAGCCCGTTTGTGCATAAATTTGTGAGGAATTGTCAGCACATCAGACTCCAGAACCAAATTGTCGTAAAAAATAATATCAATATCTATAGGCCGCTCTCCCCAGCGGATTTCTTTTTCTCTGTTTCTGCCGAGAGTCCTTTCAATGTTCTGCAGTTTAACCAACAAATCCTGAGGACTCAAAGACGTCTTGATTTCTACAGCCATATTCAAAAACCAGTTCTGATTTTTTACTCCCCACGGCTCTGTTTCATACAGTGCAGACGTTCTTATCAGTTTTATATCCTGTGCAAGGTTCAAAAAGCCTACCGCCTGTTCGATAAGCTTGAGTCTGTCACCTGAATTTGAACCCAAACACAAATACACTATTGCCATAACAAAATCTTATATTTTTTTTATATTATTTACAATTTTGTTAAAAAATCAGGCGGAAAGTTTCTCATGTATTCATTTTTATGTTAAGATTCTATACATCAGTATAATTGAGGACAATCTATGATTTCAGTAAACGATTTAAAAACAGGTTTGACACTTGAATTGGACAACGGACTCTGGTCAGTTGTTGAATTTTTACACGTAAAGCCGGGTAAAGGCGCAGCTTTTGTAAGAACAAAACTCAAAAACGTTGAAACAGGGAACGTAGTTGAAAAAACATTCAGAGCAGGTGAAAAAGTAGCAAAAGCTACCCTCGACAAACGTGAAATGCAATACCTTTACAAAGAAGGTGCTGACTACATCATGATGGATACAGAAACTTACGAACAACTCGCAGTAACAGATGACCACATCGGTGACGGCGTAAAATATTTGAAAGAAAATATGAACGTAAATATTCTGCTCCACGACGGCAAAATCATCGGACTCGATATGCCAAACCACGTTGAACTCGAAGTTGTTGATACTCCGCCTGCAGAAAAGGGCAACACTGCTCAAGGCGGCACAAAACCTGCAACACTCGAAACAGGTGCTGTTGTTAACGTTCCGTTCTTTATTTCTAACGGCGACAGAATCAGAGTCGACACCAGAACAAACGAATATCTTGACAGAGTATAACAGTTATAAAAACTGTATTGATAAAGGACTAAGTTATGAATTTTGATTTAGAATACATTGAACAACTTGTAAAAATGGTTTCTGACAGTGAACTGAGCGAACTTACACTGGAAGAAGGCGAAAACGCAATTGTTGTAAGAAAAGAAAAAACAGTTGTACAGGCACAAACAATCATGCCTCAGGCTGTTGCCGCAGCTCCTGCTGCTGCTCCTGTTGCTGCTGCCGCTGCTGCAGAAGAAAAGAAAGAAGATGCCCCGAAAGGCAAACCGATTACATCTCCGATGGTCGGCACATTCTATCTTGCTTCTTCTCCGGGTGCAAAACCGTTTGTGGAAGTTGGTTCAACAGTTTCTACAGGACAGGTTGTATGTATCATTGAAGCTATGAAACTCATGAATGAAATCGAATCAGAAGTTTCCGGCAAAGTTACTCAAATTTGTGTAAAAGACGGCGAAGCTGTTGAATACGGACAGGTTTTAATGTACGTAGAATAGCCTGTTGATTAAAGTTTTTTATTTTTTGCATGTTACAGTTTGTAAATATCACAAAAATAAAAAGCAACATTTTGCGTTCATGGGGTTTAACATGAATACAAAATAACATGTAGGTTAAAGAAGTAAAGGAATAAAACTATGTCTATTCAAGCCATCAATGCACAAGCTTTAAAACCGGCAGTAAGCTTTAAGGCTGAAGAAACAAAAGCTGCTGCAGTAGCAGAAGCTCCTGCAGATAAAGCAGAAAACAAACACACTGCAGCTAAAGTCGTAGGCGGTGCTGCTGCTCTTGCTATTTTAGGCTTTGGTATCTTTAAAGCTGCTAAAGGCAAAGGCGTTAAAGGTGCAAAAATTTCATCACAGTGGACTCAAATCAAAGAAGGCGTCAAAGAAATGACGGCTAAAAACGGAAACAAATACAGAATCTACGATGGTAAAAATGGCGATAGACTGGTTGTTATTAAAAATAAAGACGGCGAAATGATTAAAATGATTAGAAGAAGAAAAATCGATTTCGCACCGGCAGCAAAAGCAGATGATGTAAATCTTGACAAAAAATTCGCTGATGCTCTGCAGGAAGCAAAAGATAAAACAACTCCAAGACATCTGCAAGCTCCTGTTACTGAAGAAATAAAAGCACCTACAGTACGTACGGTCACAGGCAAAAACGAATTTGCCGCATCAGGTAACGAAAGAGTAAACATTAATCAAAAACCTGAATTCATCACTACTGTAACTGACTATGTAACAAAAGACGGCAAAGTTTCTAAAAAACCTGTTATGACAACAGTCCTCGGCAAATCTGCAGAAGGCAGCTACAAAATGACATCAAGCCCTTCTTCTCATTATGTTAATGAAGTAACTACAGCTAAAGACGGCACAAAAACATTAAACATAATGGAAGATACAGGAAAAGAACTCGGCAGCATAAAATACAAAGATGGTAATATCATAGAAAAAACAGATAATATTTATGCTAATTTCAATGAAAAAGGCGAATTGTTCTTTGAATTTGTTAAATAAGCAATAAACTAAATAAAAAAACAGGCTCTCAAAACAAAGGGAGCCTGTTTTTTTATACATATCTTTAACACATTTTGAATACTCTTTACATTGTAACTACAAAATTTAATAAAATTATGAAAATTCGTAAGTTTGAGATAAAATTAAACTATCAAACTAGACTTTAGGGATAAAATTATGATAAAAAAAGTTTTAATTGCAAATAGAGGCGAAATTGCCGTAAGAATAATAAGAGCCTGCAGAGAACTCGGAATCAAAACAGTAGCAGTATATTCTCAGGCAGATGCAGATTCTCTGCATGTCAGTCTGGCTGACGAAGCCTACTGCATAGGCCCTGCACAGAGTGCAAAAAGCTACCTGAACATTCCTGCCATTATCTCTGTAGCATTAACAAGCGGTGCTGATGCTATCCACCCAGGTTATGGCTTTATGTCAGAGCGTGCTGATTTTGTAGATATCTGTACAGACCACGGCATCAAATTTATCGGCCCGTCAGCAGAAGCAATGAGAAAAATGGGCGACAAAGCTACTGCCAGAAAAACAATGACAGCAAACGGCGTGCCTGTTACCCCGGGTACAGACCTCGTAGACGATATGGAAGCTGCAAAAGCTTTTGCGCAAAAAGCCAAATATCCCGTTATTGTTAAAGCAACAGCAGGCGGCGGCGGCAAAGGCATGAGAATTGCCAACAATGCTGACGAACTTGAAGAAGCAATAAAACTCTGCCAGACAGAAGCACAAAATGCTTTTGGCAATGCCGGCGTGTATATCGAAAAATATATTATCAACCCTCGCCATATTGAGGTACAAATTATTGCAGACAGCTACGGAAATGTTGTACACCTCGGCGAACGTGACTGTTCAGTCCAGAGAAGACACCAAAAATTGTTGGAAGAAGCACCTTCTCCGGCTATTGATGAAGAAACAAGAAAAGCCATGGGTGCTGCAGCTGTTACTGCAGCAAAAGTTATCGGCTACGAAGGTGCCGGCACAATAGAATTTTTGCTTGACCACGACGGCAGCTGGTATTTTATGGAAATGAATACACGTATTCAGGTTGAACACTGCGTAACAGAAATGGTTTCCAGCGTAGATTTGCTCAAAGAACAAATCCGTGTAGCAGCAGGAGAAAAACTCTCCTTTACACAAGATGATATCCAGTTGAGAGGTCATGCCATCGAATGTCGTATCAATGCAGAAGACGCTGACAAAGACTTTATGCCATGCCCCGGAGAAATCAAAGGTTATATTGCACCGGGCGGTTTCGGTGTAAGGGTGGACTCTCATTCTTATACAGGTTACAAAATTCCGCCGTACTACGACTCTATGATAGGAAAACTTATCTGCTGGGGCGTAGACAGAGAAGATGCAAGAAAAAGAATGCTGCGCGCACTTGATGAATATGTAATCACAGGAATCAAGACAACAATTCCTTATCACAAGAAAATTTTAACAAATGAAGTATTCATCTCAGGCAACTTCAACACCGGTTTTATTCCGGAACACATGACCCCTAAAAAAGATGTTCTGGAAGAAACAGAAGACGACACAGCAAAAGTATAATCGATTATCGAACCACAATACCGCTGTTCTTGAGTTCCTGCTTTAATACAGGGACAGGAAGTGTGCCAAAATGAAAGATTGATGCTGCAAGAGCCGCATCAGCGTATGCTTTTGTGAAAACATCCACAAAATGACTGCTGTCAGCACCGGCTCCGCCCGAAGCTATCACAGGAATTTTGGAATTTTGTGCAACAAGTTTTGTCATTTCTATATCAAAACCTGACTGCGTACCGTCAGCATCCATTGAGGTGAGCAAAATTTCGCCCGCACCCAGATTCTGAACTTCTTTTACCCAGTCCACAAGTTTTATCCCTGTATTTTTTTGACCTGCATTAATAAACACATAAAAATCATCATCAACTCTTTTTCCGTCTATTGCAACAACAATACACTGTGACCCAAAGTAAGAAGATGCCTCTTTAATAAGCTGAGGATTCTTAACGGCCTGAGAGTTTATAGACACTTTATCCGCACCAGCAAGCAGGATAGAGCGCATATCTTCAATGGTTTTTATCCCGCCGCCGACCGTAAAAGGAATAAAAACTTGTTTTGCGACCTGTTCTACCATATTGAGAGTAGTTTTTCTACCCTCATTGGTAGCTGTTATATCCAGAAATACAAGCTCGTCTGCGCCCTCATCGCTGTATTTTTTGGCAAGTGCAACAGGGTCGCCTGCGTATTTCAAATTTTCAAAATTCACCCCTTTGACAGTCTGTCCGTTTTTTACGTCAAGGCAGGGTATAATTCTTTTTGCTAACATTTATAATCCTGCTATGGTTGCGGTTAATTAAAACTGTTTTAAGAATCTTACATCGTTATTAAAGAACAGTCTTATATCATCAATACCCCATTTTAGCATAGCGAGTCTTTCTACCCCCATACCAAAGGCAAAACCGCTGTATACCTCGGGGTCAACATTGACGTTTCTTAAAACATTAGGGTCAACCATGCCGGAACCCAGAATTTCCAACCAGCCGGTACCGGAACAAATACGGCAGCCTTTGCCTTCGCACATAATACATTGAACATCAACTTCAGCTGACGGCTCTGTAAACGGGAAGAAGCTGCTTCTAAATCTTGTTGGTCTGGCTGCGCCAAAGTATTGTCTTAAAAATTCATTCATTACACCTTTTAAATCAGCAAATGTAATATCTTTGTCCACAACAAGCCCTTCAATCTGGTGGAAAAGATTGTTTTTGCGTGCGCTTACAGATTCTTTTCTATAAACTCGACCCGGAGAAATAACTCTGATAGGCGGTGTATGAGAGAGCATTTCGTGGATTTGTGCGCCGGAAGTCTGGCTTCTTAACACAACATTTTTTGCTACTTCTGTATAGAAGGTATCCTGCATATCTCTTGCAGGGTGGTCTTTTGGTGTATTGAGCATATCAAAATTGAAATACTCTGTTTCTACCTCGGGTGAATTTTCATTGCTTACCACAGAAAATCCCATGCCCTGAAAAATTTCTGTAATTTCTTCAATAGTTTGTGTCAGAGGATGAATTTTGCCATAAGGATTGTAAGACCCGGGCAATGTTATATCTATTCTTTCTTTTTCAAGTTTTTCATTAAGCTCTTTTTGATAAAAAGCTGTATATTTTTCTTCGAGCTTTGCTTCGATATCTTTTGTTATTTCATTGGACAATGAACCGACTATACGTTTGTCCTCATTAGAAAGGTCTTTCAGATTCTTTTTTATGTTGTTCAATTCGCTTTTACGGCTCAAGAATGTGTTTCTTACTTCTTCGATATCAGCTGTGGATTGAACCTTTGCTATAGCGTCGAGCGCATTTTTATGAATCTTTTCTAATGTTTCTTTCATTTTTCATCCTCAAATTATTATTCTTAATCAAATTATATAATAAAATAATATTTCATACAGTCAACTAACTCCAACTACTCATTGAACCTGTGCATTTAACAAGTCCATTTTTATCCCAAAAGTCCGGCACAGGCAACAAGTACATGGGGTCACTTCACAAGCTATAAGCAAGGGCGCCTAAGACAATTTATTTCACAGCGGGTTCGCTTATATGTTTGCCAATGATAGGAGCAATTTTTTCCAAATCACTTTTTAAATCAGCAAACTGTGACGGATAAAGTGATTGCGCACCATCACAAAGAGCCGTGTCAGGATCATGGTGAACCTCTATTATCAAACCGTCGCAGCCTGCAGCAACCGCCGCTCTGGACATTGGAGCAACTTTGTCACGAAGTCCTGTGCCGTGGCTGGGGTCTATAATGATTGGCAAATGGCTCAGCTTTTTAACAACAGGAATAGCACTCAAGTCCAGTGTGTTTCTTGTTATTCTTTCAAAAGTTCTGATACCTCTTTCACAGAGAATAACTTCTCTGTTTCCGCCTGACATAACATATTCCGCTGCCATCAAAAGTTCTTCTATAGTGTTGCACATACCACGTTTTACAACAACAGGTTTGTTAATATATCCGAGTTCCCTTAAAAGATTAAAATTCTGCATATTGCGTGCGCCAACCTGCAATATATCAACATATTTTAAGCACATAGGGATTTGAGATATTTCCATAACCTCGCTTGTAACAGCCATTCCGTAACGGTCTGCCACATCTCTTATTATTTTCAAACCTTCTTCACCCAGACCCTGAAAAGCATAAGGTGAGGTTCTGGGTTTGAACGCACCGCCTCTTAATATTTTTACACCCATTTCACTCAGCTGTTTTGCTGTAGCGTCCATCTGCTCATAACTTTCTACAGTACAAGGCCCTGCAATAAGACCTATATTATCGCCGCCGAACTTTACTCCATTCACTTCGATAATCGTATCTTCGGGCTTGAACATACGGCCGGCAAGTTTGTAGCTGGAAGAAATTCTTATTACCTCTTTAACCCCTTCCAAAAGTTCTATATCACGAGGGTCGATAATTTTTCCGCCGACAGCACCTATTACGGTCTGCACCTCGCCTTTTGAAACATGCGCATCAAAGTTTTTTCTTTTTATAAAGCTGACAACATTTTGAATCTGTTCATCTGTTGCGCTGGGGTTCATAATTATTAGCATAAATTTTCTTCCTTATCGTTATTAATGTTAGCAATTTTATTTTTTACGTGTTTTATTTTTCATATACTTGTGTAATATTCATGATGGTACTACAAATATAATTTTTGTTGTACAATATAAAATACACGTACAAAATTAACTGACCCAAAATTTAATGGAGATTTTATGATAAATGTTAAAAGCAAAGACAAAAACACGTAAGTTCAGAAAAATTGCAGATGATTTAAGAAGCGACGTAAAAGCACCGCTCGTAGAAGCACTGGAAAAATTTTATAAAAATCCAATGATGCAATTCCACATTCCGGGGCATACAGCAGGCAGAGCTTCTTATCAGCCGTTTAAAAGGCTCATCGGCAACCGTGCTTTGCTTTTAGACACTACTGATGAATTTGACAATCTCGGTACATTACACCCCGCAACAGGCCCTATTAAAGAAGCTCAGGAGCTTGCGGCACAGGCTTTTGGTGCGCAAAGAACCTTCTTCCTTCTTGGCGGCTCCACAATAGGCAACCTTACCCTCGCAATGTGTATGTCCAAAAAGGGTAAAAAAGTAATTGTAAACAGAAACTGCCACCGTTCAATTTTGACAGGGATGATTATCTCAGGAGCAGAACCGGTATGGATTCTGCCGGAAAAATTAAACGAATGGTCGCTCTGGGGCGAAATTGAACCGAGAGAAATTGAAAAAGCCCTGAAAGAAAATGATGATGTAGCAATGGTATGGCTCACAAACCCTACTTATGAAGGGGTTGTATCAAATATAAAAGCTATTGCCCAAATCTGTAAAAAATACGATGTGCCGTTAATAGTTGATGAGGCTCACGGATGTTTGTGGAACTTTAACAAAAATCTGCCGGAATCCTCTTTGCACCTCGGCGCAGATGCCGTTGTACATTCTCTGCACAAAACAGGCGGCAGCATGTCGCAGAGTTCTATGCTGCACATTACAAAAGGTTCAAAATTTGACCCTCAAGAAGTAGAAAGAACGCTCCAGCTTTTGCAAACCACAAGCCCCTCTATGCTGCTTATGGCCAGTCTGGACGCTGCAAGAGCAAACCTCGAATCAAAAAGAGGAAAAAGACAGCTCAAACGTGCAATCCAGTACGCCGGTTATGTAAGAAAAAAATTACACAAAATTGAAGGAGTACACGTTCTTGAAGCTACTGAAAACTTTAACCAAGACATTACAAAAGTTTTTGTTCGTGTAGACGGACTGTCAGGCAAACGTCTTGAAAGTATTTTAGAAATTGACTTTGACATAGAAGTCGAATCAGCAAGCGACATAGGTGTTTTGTTACTTATCAACATAGGCAACACAAAACAAGAAATTCAATACCTTGTTAATGCTTTTGAAAAAATTGCAAAATCAAAATACTCAGATATTTATTACATAGAAAACAGAAAACACATGCCAATGCTCACTCCGCAAATTGTCATGAATCCGAGAGAAGCATACTACAGCGAAAAAGAAACAATCCCCAAAGAAGAAGCCGTAGGAAGAATTTCTGCAGAAGTTATTGCAGAATGCCCGCCCGGCATTTCTATTCTTTTGCCGGGAGAACTTATAACAGAAGCCCACATGCCTTATTTGAACGAATACAAGTATCTTGAAGTTATAAAATAATTTTCAAAAACTTTACGCTGCTTTTATGATATAAATATATCTATAATTTATTTTGTTTAAGAATAGAAGCGGGTATTAAAATGAGCAATATATTAAAGTGGAGTTTTAAAAATGCACTGGTGGGACTTGGCTGCCTGTTTTGTATTGTAGTAATTGCGTGTGCATTTTTGGCACCTGTTCTGGCGCATTCAAATTTTTCACAAGCAGCAAATGTTTTGTATGACTTTTTGCACAAACTCTGCAAAATGCACGGCACAAATATCTTCACTATACTGCATCACCCCATAGGCATTTGTGCAAGATGTATCGGCTCATATATCAGTGCAGCAATAATTTTATACGCATACTTGCATAAATTTAAAATGGACAAAATCATTTTTATAATAATCGGGACTCTCGCTTTTGGCGAAATTGCAGCAGAGTATTTCAATTTATTTGTAACAAATGATTTTATAAGACTGATAGACGGATTTTTCCTCGGTGCATTTTTGGGAATGTTATTTATAAAAATCCTTGATTGGCTCGAGGGTAAAAAAGGCTGGTAGCCTATCGTTGCACATGTTTTATTTTTGTATTGCACAAACAAAATTATATTCAATTTTGTTAAAATTTTGTTACAAAATTTCGACAAAAATATCATGTTAATTTTACGTAAAGAACTCTATTATTAAAAAAACAATTTACTATTTTTATATTATTTAAACTTTAGAAGTATTCCCAAAGCCACAAAAAATGTTATAATAATAAAACAGAGAAATAATAAGTGTTCTCTTTACCCTTATTTAAAATATGTAAAGATATTGTTTACAAAACAAAAAACAAAGTCAATTATTTTTATCACAATGTTTTTAATATATATGTAGGAAATTTTAGGTAATGTCGGAGGAAAGGCATGACAATTAGTGTGAACTCAAGAAAAAAACAAGCAAAAAAATCATTTGATGAATTACTTAATGACTTAAGAACAAGCAATTCTGAAAAAGTTAGATATAATGCAGCTCGTATTCTTGGTGAACTCGGCGATTCTCAAGCAGTAGAACCGCTTATTGATGTATTAAAAAATGACAAAAACGGTTCTGTCCGTTTATATGCAGCCAGAGCTTTGGGCGAACTCGGTGATGTTAGCGCAACTATCCCTCTTATCGAATCTTTGAGAGAAGACAGAAACGTTGACGTTCGTGTTCGTGCAGCACGTGCTTTGGGTCGTTTGGGCGGCAAAGAAGTTGTAGAACCGCTTGTAGAAGCACTCAACGACGAAAATCCACAAGTTTGTATCACTGCTACTGATGCTTTAATCGAAATCGGTGATGTTGCTACTGATGCTTTGATGGAATCTTTAGACCACGAAAAAGTTAATGTCAGATGCGATGCAACAAGAGCATTGGGCGAAATCGGCAACCCCAAAGCAGTTGATAAAATAATCACTATGCTGAAAGATGAATGGGTAAATGTCAGAATTTATGCAGTAACATCATTAGGCAAATTAAGCGACAAAAAAGCAGTTCCTGCTTTGATTGAAGTAATGCAGGATAAGAAAGAAAATGATTTGGTAAGAGCTGGTGCAGCTGCTGCACTGGGCGTTTTGAGAGATCAAAGAGCATTGATGCCGTTGAGAGAACTCATCATGGCAGCAGACGAACTCGGCGAACTCGAAGACACTGCTCTAAAATCATTTAAGAAAATAATGGCAGCTAACTGGCAGGCTATCCCCGGTGCTGCTCCGCAAAAGAAAACAGTCGGTGCCTAATTTTATTAATTAAAAAATAAAATTGACATTAAACCTGATTTAAAAAGCTCCTTAAATATTAAGGAGCTTTTGTTTTATCAAATATTCTTAAAAATTAACGGTTTAGCCCTTAAATTTCATACACTGCAGTGTAATAAAGTTCATTTCTTCTTTAGAAATAGTTGTAAATGTCACCGCTGTCAAAAATTTAAACGTATTGTCCACCCTGATGGGGTTTGAATAAACAAGCTCTGCAGCTGTTTTAATTTCTTTTCCAGCCAAAAACAAATCAACTTCGAGTTTGGTATATGCGCTCATCTGTTTGTCAGCGACAAAAGCCAGACCCTTTGCGCAGATATTTTTCGTTGTAGCAATAATTTTGTCTACCTGCGTACCCTCAAACTCTATCGTCAAAGCAAAATCCGTCTGTATATCCGCTCTCAAGTATTCACGTCTTTGTGAATGTTTTATATTTGAAGGGAATGAAAGCATATAAAAAGTCGTTTCATTCAAATAATTGCTCGAGAGTATTCTGCTGGTAGCATTATATATGCCGTCTTCCGCATAAATATTTATTTCGATTTCCTTTTCAGGCAAATCAGTCTGTTTTTCAAAAAAGACTGTCAGCTTATCGTTTTCAACATAATAAATAGTACAAAAATAACTTTTGCCGTCTACTATTATTTCCAATTTGTTGGAAGGTTTTAAAAAACTGTATGCGTCCAAATCAAACTCCGCTAATTTTCTATATGCCTATTATAATATCATGATTCCACATTTTGCTAAAAATTAAACATTGTATACAAATATTGCAATAAATTGAATAAAAAAGTTATAATATCTTGTCAGCAAAAGGCTCATTGCACACTAACATAAAGGATTTTTAATGGCACGACAACCGTTTTTTTATGACATTACACTAAGGGACGGCAACCAATCCCTCAAAAAACCGTGGAATTTAAAAGAAAAAGAATTTGTCTTTAACAAACTCGTAGACTTTGGTGTGCAGGCTATAGAGGCAGGATTCCCTGCTGCATCGGAAATGGATTTTGAGGCAGTGCAGCATCTTTCCCGAATTGCACCTGAAAATCTTGTCATAAGCGGACTGGCCAGAGCGGTTGAACATGACATAACAACGGCTATTGAGGCTATCGCACCCTGTAAAAAACCAAGATTGCACACTTTTATTGCGATGAGTCCGTTCAATATGAAATATGTCCTCAATAAAACGCCCCAACAGGTACGTGATATTGCAATTGAGGCAGTAACATTTGCAAAAGAACAAATAAAAAAAATTAATCAAAACGGAGAAGTTCAATTTTCTGTAGAACATTTTGGAGATTGCAGCGAAAATCTTCCTTTTGTAATAGATACATTACAAGAAGTTGTAAAAGCAGGTGCCACTGTCATAAATCTGCCGAACACCGTTGAGCGCACAAGGATAAAAACCTTTGTGGATATGGTAGAACAGGTCTATGATGCACTGCCAAAAGATATAATAATTGCCGTTCACTGTCACAATGATTTGGGGATGGCAACCGCAGCGACTGTAGAGAGTTACTTTGCAGGTGCAACACAGCTGGAATGCGGTCTGAACGGACTCGGAGAACGTGCAGGAAACACAAATATTTACGAAGTAGCAATTGCGCTGCACAACAGCGGTGTCGAAGTTCCTTTAAAATTGAAAGAAATATATGAGCTTGCACTGACAATAGCAGATATGTCAAAAGTTCCGATTCCGGAAAAAGCCCCACTGATAGGGCCGGAGGCACTTGCACACCGCAGCGGTATTCATCAAGACGGTGCTGTCAAAACAAAAGATATGGAAAAAGGTGCTTACAGACCCATACATCCTACTCTCATCGGAAGAAAAGACGACGAAAAAATCGGCTTCACCAGCCAGTCAGGCAAAACTGCTATTTTTGAAATCATATCTGACGCAGGATATCCCATCACTATTCAAGAGGCAGTCAGAATCACTCCTATTGTTAAAGAAGCAGCCGAAAAAGTCGGAGAGCTGCCCGCAAGAAACATTATCGACATCTACTTTAACGAAGTCTTTAACGTTAAAGGTGATTTCAAACTCGTTGCGTTTGAAAAACTCGCTGAAAATTTATTCAATTTAAAATTCTTCCACAAAACAGAATTTTTTGATATGAATGCACAGGGCAACGGGCCTGTGGATGCATGCCTGTCAGCCTTGAAGCAGGCCGGATTCCCGCAAAAGCTTGTCGATTACGAACAATATGCGCTTGACGGACAGATTTTTGGCGCAGGTGCAACAGCTATGACGGTAATCCACTTTGAAGACCTTGAAGGCCGCACAATAATTGCTCGTGCAAAAGACGAAAGCACCTCAAAAGCAAATGTCAAAGCGATATTCAACGGGCTGAATTTGATGAATAATTAATGATTCCTCAGGCAAAATAACAATAATATTTATTCACTTTCGTGTGCAGCTTCGCTGCTTAAAAACAGATAATTGTTAAAAAAAGACCTTTGCAAAGTGAATTACAGAATGTTGCATATACAACTGCAAACGAGGTATTGTCCGAGGCACGGGGAAATTATTTGAACCACAGATAATATTTGTACTTTAGCAATTTTGACGTGCCGAGTTGCCGAGACAGGTATATGCTACTTTCTGTATGAACGACGCAGCAGGTCGATTTTTAATAATTATCTGTAGCAATTTTCAGGTTGAAAAATTAAATTCCACTGCAAAAAAGAAAAGAAATGAACATATTAAAAAAACAATAAATAAGAATAATCTTAGTTATTTAAAAAACTCTTTTAATTCATCAATCTTATCCTTAGCATCAGATTCAAAATAAATCCTCAATAAAGGCTCAGTGCCGCTCGGACGAATCAGCACCCATGTTTTGTTGTCATCAAGATAATATTTGACACCGTCTTTTGTGTCTTTTTCAAGAACATTAAATCCTGCTATCTCATCAAGAGAAGAATACTTCTTCATCAAAATTTCCAGCTGGGTATTATCTTGCAACTTTACATCAATTCTTTCATTAATAAAACTGCAGCCGGCATCCTGTCTTAATTCTTCCTGCAATTCCCACATAGGTTTGTCCTCGTATGCGAGCATTTCCAATACAAGCAAATCAGCCAGTATACCGTCTTTTTCAGGAATATGACCTTTTATGCTCAAACCGCCTGACTCTTCTCCGCCGATTATTGTGTCATACTCTCTCATTGCAGCACCGACCCATTTAAACCCGACCGGTGTTTCCACAACATCAACATTATATTTTTCTGCAATGATATCCAACATCCGGCTTGCACCTACCGTTTTCACAAGTTTTCCCGTATAACCTTTGTTTTTAATCAAATGACCGAGCAATAATGCAATAATTTCATTAGGAGTAACGTACTCGGCTTTTTCATTTATCACA
>CALVBT010000014.1 GCA_944325885.1 Candidatus Gastranaerophilales bacterium
AAACAAGCCCGGCACCTTTAAAAGTCCAAGGGGTCACTTCCGCAGCACCCTTGCAAGCACGCATAAGACAATCCAGTCAACTGACTCCGGCACTATTAGACACACGACGGATTAAATAACTATGTCTTGCAGAATTTTGTGATACATACGGAGCTTGTCCGTAGAAACGTCCGTCATCATCTTGTCTATATCGTCAATAAGCTCCTCTCTGTCTTGAAGATGATTGTTCTGAAAAAACAGAGCCAAATCCACCTTCAAAACACTGGAAATTTTGTAAAGCAGCTCTAAAGAAGGGCGGTTCTTTCCGCACTCTATCCTGCTGAGGTGTTTGGGGTCAATACCGACAAGCTCGGACAGGGCATCCTGAGTAAAGCCTTTTGTTTTACGTAATTCGCCTATTCTTTTACCCAGTAACTTAATATCTTCCATAATGTTTATTATCGCAGTAGCAACAAAGATTCTAAACAATGTTTCATATCAAGTTTTAAAGATATATTGACAAGATTGGGCGTTAAACATACAATAAATATCAAATTATTTTTAAAATTCAATGTAAAACATCAAGTAGGTATTTAGGGCATGCAGCAAGAATCAAAAAAAGTATCAATTATAATCCCCTGTTACAATCAGTCGAAATACGTTGAAGAAGCAATAAACTCCGCCCTGTCACAAACTTACAAAAATACAGAAATTATCTGCATAAATGACGGTTCAACAGACGAAAGCGCACAAGTGATAGAAAACTGCGCAAAAAACAATCAAAAAATCATTTTTATAAACCTGCAAGAAAACAAAGGCGTTGTCACCGCAAGAAACACAGCCATCGAAGCAGCAACAGGAGAATACATTCTGCCGCTCGATGCTGACGACACAATCGAGCCGACTTATGTAGAAAAGGCAGCAAGGATACTGGATGCAAACCCGCAAATAGGCATTGTATATTGCAGGGCAAAACTATTCGGGGCGCAAAATGGAGAATGGACACTGCCGGAATTTGACCCAAAAGAAATAATTTACACAAACAGTATTTTTTGCTGCTCGTTATTTAGAAAATCCGACTTCAAAAAAGCTGGCGGGTTCAAAGAATATATGAACCACGGATACGAAGACTGGGATTTGTGGCTTAGCTTTCTTGAACAGGGACTCAAGGTCTACAGGCTGGACGAGTTTCTTTTTAACTATCGAAAATACAAAGAACTCTCCCGCTCAAACACCTGCAAAAACCACATGCAGGAAATTTACAAAAACATTGTAAAACATCACACGGGACTGTTTCTTGCCGCAGATTCTTTTATAGAAAAAGTGTTCAAATCGTCTTATAAAAAACTGAAAAAGTACAGGAAACTTTTTGCTATTTCTATTGCGCTAAATTTAGTTTTTGTATTGTTAATTTGTGCAAGTTTGATTTATATTGCGGGAGCAAAATAAGCTTATGAAATTAGTTTCAATAATACTGCCGACATACAACGGCGCAAAGTTCATTAAAGAATCCATAGAAAGTGTTATCAACCAGACATATACAAACTGGGAACTTATCATAGTCAACGACTGTTCTACAGACGACACCGCAAAAATTATAGAAGAATATACGCAAAAAGACAGCAGAATTAAAGTCATAACCAACAAAGAAAACAAAAAACTACCTGCATCTTTAAATATCGGATTTGAACACGCAAGCGGGGATTATTATACCTGGACAAGCGACGACAACGCTTATAAGAAAGATGCAATAAAATATATGTCCGAATTTTTGGACAACAATCAAGAAATAGACTTAATCTCCTGCAATGCCGATTTTGTAGATGAAAATGGAGTTTTTATCAATGAATTTACAACGCTGGTAAAAAACAGATGCCCGCTGCAACTCGCAAAACAATGCAATATAGGTGCTTGTTTTATGTATAGAAAAGAAATCGCAGAAAAAGCCGGCGAATATAATACAGAAATGTTTTGCGCAGAAGACTATGACTACTGGTGCAAAATTGCACTGGCAGGGCGCATTGCCTACAGCGACAAGAATCTGTACAAATACAGGCTGAATTCGCAAAGCCTGACTGCAACAAAACAGGCAACTATCAAAGAAAAAACTCTGACCGTACAACAAAAATACAAAAAGGCTTTGATTAAGAAGTATAAAAAAATAAATAAAAAATTTTATTTTTCTCAAATACTTTTACCACAGATTTCTTCTTTCTTATATTCAAAACAAGACCTTGAAACAAAAACAAAATATAAAGTATTAGGGATAAAAACAACTCATCATAAAAATTATTTTAAAAATAAACTTGCTATATGGGGATGGTGGCAGGGAGAAAACCTTGGTGACCAATGGATAAAAAAATGTATGCAAAAACTTTTTCCCCAAGCTGTTTTTATTGATACAGATGAAAAAAGATTAAATGAAGCAGCTTTTATAATCTGCGGGGGCGGTGGATTATGGATAGATGATGTACATAAAACATTTAAGCAAAAGTTAAAAGTACCATTTGGGGCAATTGGTCTGGGCGCAGAATTTCCATATACGGATGATTCGGCAAACGCAATTAAAAATAAAGCAGAATTTTTCTTTGTTCGTGACAAATACTCTCTTGATTGCATGCATATTATTGATAAAGAACCCTCTAGAGATATAACATTTTCTTTTCCCTTAAAATGGGAAGCAGAAAATAATATTGATACCAGTACTTTATTTTTTGTATGGCGTGACGGAAAAATTTTTTATGAACAAGAAAAAGATAATTTTATAAAATATGGCAAATATAAAGATAACTATTCAGAATTTGTCAGCATAATAGAACAAAATTTTAAAAACATTAAATATGATGATTTTCAGGTTTATCAAGACAACATAGAAGAAAGAATTAAAAATGCAGGATTTGTAATTTCAGGGAGATACCACGGAATCATTGCGGCAATACAAAAAGGTATTCCATGTATTGGAATTGATATTTGTCCAAAAATCAGAGCATTAATGAAAGATTGCAATCTTGAAGAATATTGCATAAAGATGGAAGAAGTTAATAAATTAGACTTTTTGATAAAAAAAGCGAAACAAAATGTTTCAGAAATCAGAGAAAAGCAGTATAAATACCGACAACAGGCTATTGACACAATTCAAAAAGACATTATAACTGCTAAAAATAAAATAAACAAATACATAAAACCATTTCAACATCTTAATGGAATTCATTACGGCGCATATTGGATGGGTAAAAATGATGTTATTAATGTGATGTCTGATGACTTATCAGATTTGTGTAATTTACAAAAAATAGACCTAAAACTATATTCAAAGAAAAAAGATAATCGTATAAAAAAATCAATAAAAACGCCGAATGGATATATTAATTATCTTGATACAAAAAAAATAATTAAAG
Source organism: Candidatus Gastranaerophilales bacterium (assembly GCA_944325885.1). Taxonomy (GTDB): domain Bacteria; phylum Cyanobacteriota; class Vampirovibrionia; order Gastranaerophilales; family Gastranaerophilaceae; genus Limenecus. The sequence goes on from CALVBT010000014.1 coordinate 3,378, forward strand.
ACATACAAAAATATAATGCTGATTTTATATTACTTAATTCCGGCAGTTTTACATTAGAAGATGATTGTTTTCAATATTGCAGAAACAATAACATAATCGTTGTTGGAACAGCTCTTTCCGACCCTGATGTATATCCATACAATGGCGCAGTATATGCAGACAAATTCGACCTGTTTTACACAAATTCCCTTTATTCTTTAGAAAATCAATATGATAAAAACAAAGTAAATATAAATCTCTTACCATTTGCTGCTTCTACAAAACATCACTACTACATGCCTGAAATACCCAAAACATATGACGTAGTAGTCATTGGTCATGCAAGAGAAAATAGGAAAGAAGTCATTAAAAAATTATCCGAATTTAATCTTGGATTATATGGCGATGGTTGGGAAAACGGACTTGGCAAAGTACAGGGAGAAGCTCATACAAAAGCTATTAATAGCGGAAAAATATATTTGTCATTTGCAGAAACTGTTGCGGGTTACAACAATGTGAAAGTAGGACTATTTGAAGCAATGGCGTGTAATACTTTTGTAATAACAAGATACATGGATGAACTGAATAATTATTTCAAAATAGGAAAAGAAGTTGTTTGTTACCACAACGAAGATGAACTTGTGAATTTAATAAAATATTACCTGTCACACGAAGAAGAAAGAGAGCAAATCAGACAGTCATCATATAAAAAATTTTTAGATGAGCATACTTATCATAAAAGAGCAGAAAAAATGCTAGTAGATATAAATAATTTTAGGAGCAAAATTTAATGAAAAACGTATATATAGAAAAAGCAGAAAACTGGTTATATGAATGTGCCTATGATGGTTTAGCACATTCATTCGACACAACTACTCAAAAATGGGTAAAGCCATATCCAGAGGTAACAGGATACTTGCTTGAATATATGTGTATTAATAACTACAATGAAAAAAAATTAAAAAAAATTGCATCCACATTGCTTAAATATCAAGACAAAAATGGTGGATTTCCATCTTTTTTTGACAAACATATATTATTCGCATTTGATACTAGTCAAATACTTATTGGCTTTTGTGAATATTATAAAAAAACTAATGATTTCAAATACTATAATGCAGCAATAAAAGCAGGAAATTTTCTTATTTCTTGTCAGCTTGACAATGGAGCATTTACGCCTATATACAACAAAAAAACTAAAGAATTTATAATAGATAAAAATACATACAAAATATGGAATGGACCTTTTTCCGGACTTATGTGTAAATTAACTGAAGGATATAAAGCTTTATATGAAATAACCAAAGATGAAAAATATAAGGAAAAAATCAAAAAAACAATTTCTTTTTATAAAAATCAACCCGACATAGATTACACACATCCAATGGGATACTTTCTTGAAGGGTTATATGCCGGCGGGGAAAAAGATTTAGTTAAGGACAAAATAGAAAAATTAGTTCTACCTCAAATCCAAGATAACGGATATATTCCATATTCAAAAAATCTTCCTTATGCATATGTGTCGGGAACTATTCAACTTGGCATAATGTGTTATAAAACAGGATTTTTTGAAGAAGCAGAAAGAATATTAAATTATGCTCGTCTAGTACAATCCAAACATCAAAGCGGCGGGCTTTTCCAATATGCGACAAAAGATGGTGATTTGGATAATCATGTTCACACAGAGATTAACTCTTGGGGAACAAAATATTACTGCCAATTAGAAAGATGTTTTGAAAATGTTTAAAAATAAATTTTTGCCAATAAGTAAAATTATATATAACACTATAAAACAAAATACAACAAAAGAAGAAAAAATACTTGAAGTAGGCTGTTCTTCTGCACACATTAGCCTTGTACTTAAACAAAAAGGGTTCAATATAAAAGGAATAGAAATAAGAAAAGAAATCGTTGACAAAACGAATAAGTTTTTAAACAAAAAAAATATACAGTTTGAAATTATAACAGGAAATGTACTAAACCATAACGAAAAATATGATATGTTATGGAGTAGTGGATTAATTCAATGTTTAAACAATAATCAAAAAGATTTTTTCTTTGAACATTTTATAAAGCTCGCTAATAAAGCCATATTTTTTGTTCCTAAAAGAATAAACTATTTACCGCCGACAAAAGAAGATTATGATATTGCAGTAACCGGCTGTGAAGAATTTCCGACAGGGGATATCCCCTTTATTCTTTCAAAATACTATAATAAAGTTAAATATAAAATTATTCCAAAGAATAAAATAAAAATGGATATCGATTTTATAGTTTACATTTGCAAAAACTAATCTTTACACCTGCCTCTTTAGCCATTCCATGATGAGTCCCACCAGATAGTCCTGCTGTGATTGCGTAAGCTCAACATTTTTCGGAAAATGGTGCCACTTGTTTATACAGCCTCTGCAGCAGGAAGCTGTTGCGTGCTGGGCCGTAAAAACAGGATGCCCCTTCATCGGGGTTTGTTTTCCGTCATTGGGGATGACAGCCGGTGCAATCCTTTTTGCTATAAAATCTTTTGCGTGCGATTTTATTGTATCAAACCCCTTTTTTTCCAGATATTCTCTATCCTTGTCTTTCAATTTAAACTTGCGCCTAAAGTCAGATTTTTCAAGTTTTTCAAAAATTTCTTCATAATCCATATTCCGCCCCGCTCCACACAAAATCATTCTTATTTCTACCAAATTGTATAAAAAATTTTACACTTTTTCTAGCAAAAAATTTTAATTTCTGCTTTATAATAATATTGATGTTAATTTTTGTTTTCGCATCCAAGACATCTATTCAAAAAAATAAGCACAATTGTAACCGCAAAGGGCAGAGTATATGCAAATTAACGGCGTCCATGGGACTGTGAGCTTTAAACGCAGATTAAACAAAGAAGAAATATCGGACTACACAAAAACGCTCCAAACTGCAAAACAAAAAGCCGGCCAAAGAGGGATGTCCATCCTGATTGTGCATGACCCCTGCCTGCCGCAAAGCCCCAAATCAAACACAGGAGCAGGCAATCTTTCTTCACAAGATGCACTAAAGTTTTTTGAAACAATGAAAAACTATCTCGGCATAAATACTATAGAAATTCTGCCCCAGGGGCCTATAAAATCAAAAAAAGGTTTCTATTGCGCTTATGTTTCTTCCGCCCTGTCTTTGGGCAACCATGTAATAAACCCAGAACTGCTTTTGACAAAAGATTTTAACAACCTGATTACAAAAAAAGAGCTTAAACAAGTCGTAAAATCCAACACTCTGGAACAAAAAGATTCTATCGTAAACTACAAAAATGTCTTTGATGACGGCTCCCCATTCGACAATATGCTACAAAAAGCATTTGAACGTTTTAAAAATCTAAAGAACGATAATGGTTTAAAAAACCGATACAATAAATTTATCGAACAAAACTCCGGCTGGCTGGAAACCGTTGCCGCATACGAACGGCCTGACAATCCTGAGTTTTTTAAGTTCAAACAATTCCTTGCTGATGAACATCTGAAAATAGCAAGACAAGAACTCAACAAACGTGGACTAAAACTCATAGGCGATTGCGAAATAGGGTTTTCAAAAAGCGAGGTGGCAGCCTTTCCCGATGCTTTTATAAAAGACACCTACATTGGACTTAGAGAATGGGGGCTTCCGGCGTTGAATTATGACAATATTCTCAACCACGACAGTGCAGCGCACAAACTCCTAAAAAAGAAAGTCCAGCTTGCCGCAAGACGATATGATTCCATCCGTTTTGATGTTTCGTGGGCGTATGTCACTCCCCAGCTGACACACAAAAACGGCACGGTCACACAAAAAGAAATGGGCGACTCGCTTTTAAAACTCATTGAAGGCTGGGTAAAAGAGGTCAAGGGCAATGACTTTGATGTAAACAATCTTATACACGAATTTGAAGCAAGTCCAAAAGATTTCAAAGCAATGGTCAGCGACACAGAGCTGATACAACCGCTCAAAGGCCGCAAAAAAGTTTACAGTGCTACGCACATGAGCGACAACTGGGGTTCCAACGATGCTTTTATAAACTACAGAAAATGGTCGCCGGATGAATTTGTCATTGGTGTAGGCAACCACGACCCGCAGCCACTCAGACAAATTGCTCTTGAAATCCCTGATATTGTTACAGAAGACGGCAAACGTGTGGAAAAACGCTACAAACTCCAGCAGATAGAGCCTCTGGCTAAAATCCTAAAAATTCCGCCTCAGCTTCTCAAAGACCCTGTTGAGTTTGCAAAAGCAAAGTTTGCAGAACCTATGATGGCAATGCACAACATGGTGTTTTACATGGATATTTTCGGCAAAAAAGAACGATTTGACATGCAAAACCTAAACAACCCCTCTGCCTATTCTCACAAAATCCCTCACGATTTTGAAAATGCTTACATAAAAGCAGTACAAGAGGGTTTCGGGTTTAATGTTATGGATTCTCTGGAAAAAGTATTCAAAGCCAAAGGGCTGGACAAAACAGAGCCGGAACTCTACAAAAAATTAATTAAATACAGAGATATTCTCCTTGAAAAAGAACCCGAAAAACTCCGTTCAAATAAAAAACTCGCTGCCGTTGCCGCAGTAGTTGTCTGTGCCGGAGCTGCAATTTTTGCTGTTCTGGTCAAAAATAAAAAGCCAAAAACTCCGCCTCAAAAAGAAGTTACACAAGCCACTATCAACACTCCACCTATCCAACCGCATCAAGATACCCTTCCTGCTGCATTTCACAAGCTTCAAACAATGCTCCCTCAAACGATTACAAATGTTTAAGCATTTTTACCGTTTCTAGCAAAAAATTTGCGTTTTATGTTTTATAATAAATAAGTGAAGTAGGAAGACCATAGTGAGGTTGTGCTATGTCAGATGATATGAATATTGATGCTTATATTACGTCGCCTTTTGCCTCTGATATAAAAAAACAGCGTGACGCTGCTTTTGAAAGTGCAAAAAATATCAGAAAGGTTACAGAAACACCGGAAGAATACCGTATCAGGATGGCACAACAAGAAATGGCCCACCAAGAACAACTACGCCATGAAAACACAGATGTGCTGCAGCAAAGACTCGCAAACATTGACATTGCAAACATTGCGACAAAAAACAGAGCCGCTATAGAAAATATGATTAGAGAAGCTGAGTCCATAAAATATTTTGCGCTATACAACAACTACGACATGAACGCTATCGACTTCAGGACTCTGGACAGAGCAATAAAAGCTGCCCAGCTGCGCCTCCAAAGCCTCAAAAGAGGCGAAGACAACCGAGACATCGGCACAGGGATTTATGCGGACACTTACAGAAAAGCTGCAGCAAACAACTCTATCCTTGACAAATTAACGGGCAACACGTCTTCTGCTCCAAAAACAGACTCACAGCCAGCAAGTTTCAGACCTTCATTTTTCAAGTAATTTAATATAGTCTACTGACTCCGCTATACCACAGAATGGGTGCAAATATTAAAAGTCCAAGCATTGCACTACAATATCGGCACCCATAACAAGCTCAAGGGGTCACTTTTAATAGATTTTTCTTAATTTGTATAAAAAATATTGTCAACTGATTACCTTGCGTAGATATCTTCTTTTTTTACTGCAAAGTCCGAAGGTTCATAAGAAATAAGATAATCTACCGCTTCTTGAGGCGTGTTTGCTACATAATAAAGATTTGCCGCTTTTTTGTTTGCAAATTTTTGTTCAATAATTTCATCAAAAAATCTCAAAAGGTCATTATAAAACCCGTTTGTATTCAAAATTACAATAGCTTTTTGATTATACCCCAGCTGTTTTTGCACAATCATCTCGCTCAATTCTTCCAGCGTCCCGAATCCGCCGGGCAGCGCAATCAACGCATCTGACATCTCATCCATTTTTGCTTTTCTGCTTCGCATACACGGTGTGACATAAAACTCATCGCAATAATCAGAAAAAACATCCATATCTCTAAGCTTTTGAGGCATTACCCCTATGAGCCTTCTGCCGTGTTCTTTGACCTGTTTTGCACACGCCCACATCAGCCCCAGACAGCTTCCGCCATAAACCATATCCATGCCTGCATTAGCCAGCAGCGTCCCCAGTTCTGCAGCAGCTTCATAATAGCTTTTGTCCACAAAATTACAAGATGAGGCAAATACGCATACGTTGTTTATCATTAAAGTTCCGCTCCGTTGACTATATAAAATATAATAACATATAATCAGTTTATGACAGAAAAGACTAAAAATTGGCTATTTTACGCTGCAGTAGGGGTAATTATACTTTTTGGTGTTGTATTGAGAATTTTGTTTTATTCCTATGCACGCCCCTTCTGGAATGACGAATCCGCACTTGCGCTGAATATTATAAACAGAAGCATTACGGGTCTTTTTGCCCCATTGGATTATCAGCAGGCAGCACCTGTTTTGTTTTCGGTATTGTGCAAGTTTTGTGACTTTCTTCCCGCTGCAAAAGAATACGCTCTTCGGCTTCCGGCTTTTATATTCGGGCTTTTGTCCGTGCCGGCATTTTTTATATTGTGCTGCAAGGTTCTGAAAAAAAACGTATCTAAAATTTTTGCCCTCTTGCTTTTCTGCCTGAATTTTCAGCTTGTCTACTATTCTCAAGAGCTAAAACAATACTCTGCAGACGTATTTTTATTTATATCTGTACTGCTTACATACTTTTATTTTGATTGTGAAAAAAGCAAAAAAGCCGCACTTTCCGCACTGAGTGTGTTTTTATCACTATGTATATGGTTTTCTTACAGTGCTGTTTTTGCTGTGTTTATCGTACTTGTATTACTGTTTTTTAAATACAAAAAAAGAATGCTCCCCTTTGCGATTGCGCCTTTTTGCTCTCTTGCCGCTCTAGGGCTGTACACTATCAGGCTGCAAAAAGACACATACTTGCACAATTTTTGGGCTGACGGTTTTATTGCAAAAGATTTTTCCAATTTCAACACGATTTTAAACAACAATCTCGTCTTCTTTTTTCCGGATTTTGCAGGGAAATTTTTTGTTCTGCTATTATTTTTTGCAGGGCTGTTTTATTTACTAAAATCTGTTATAAAAAAACACGACACACAACAAAGCCTTTTGCTTTTACTGCCTTTTGTATGCGCACTGGTTTTGTCATATTTTTCAATTTATCCGATGTATTTAAGGACAATGCTCTACCTTTTCCCTATTGCTATTCTTGTTATGGCAAAGTCTTTTGACTGCTTTAGTTTCAAAAACAAAATACTCAATTACCTTCTTGGCGGTTTTATTTTTCTGCACTTTTTTGTCTGTACTTTCAAAACGGATTTCAATCTTATATTTTTAAAAAACTATTATCTTGAGTCCACGCCTGCTTTATTAAAGACTTTTGAACAAAAATCAGACAAAAACGACATACTGATTGTGCCGTATTTGACAAAAATAAACTATGAAATGTACAAAAATACAACAACGCTCGATGAAAGCCGTGTGCTTCTGGTTCAATCTGCTCTGTACGAACCTGAAGAAATCTCAAAGGCTTTTGACAGCCTGCCAAAAGGCAGGACGTATTACATTCTTTTTACACATTCCGGCGACAAACCCGCAGAATACAAAAATCTCTGCGCTTATGCAAAAAAGCAGAGAAACGCAGAGATTTTATCAGATAAGAATCTAAATGCACTAATCAGGTTCGATAGTTAAATTACATCAACTTTTGCCCCAAATTAGTCAACTGTTAATTTTTTCTTGTTGTCTTTTTCGGCAGCCATTTTCGGTGCATCAATTTTTAATACGCCGTGTTCAAGTTTTGCTTTAGTATTTTCAACATCAATTTCCTGAGGGAAATAGATTGTTCTGGAAAATTCACCGTAACTAAATTCGCTTTTCTTGTAAGTTTTGTCACCTTCTTCTTTTTCTTCTTCTTTTTTAGCATTGATAGTGATATAGTTTTTATCAATATCTATATCAAGGTCTTCTTTTTTAACGCCCGGCAGCTCTGCTTTTACTGTATATTCTTTGTCTTTTTCTTTCAATTCAACAGGCATTGCCAGCTTGTCTTCTTCAGGGAAACCATAATCAGGGAACAAATCTTCCATATTTCTGCTCAAAATAGAGCTGATTTCATCGTTTACTGATTTCAAAAATCTGTCCGGTGTTTTTCTTATTAAAAATTTCATAATTTACTCCTTTCAATCTTTTCATACTGTCAACTGAAACAGGAGTTATTATCTTCACTGTGTCAGCCACAGCCTCTAACCTCTTACACTGTTATTATTGCTCTGTTTTTTTTAAAACCTTTAAAAATTAACCAATTTTTAACAATTTAATATAGTCAACGGACTCCGGATGTCCATTGAACAGGTGCAAGAACAAAGTCCGATTATTAAAACAAGTCCGGCACCTTTACAAGACAATGGGGTCACTTCCATAGATTTAAACAAGGCCGCTTAGACCTTAAAGTCAACTAACCCCGAAACACCACTGAACAGGTGCAAGAACAAAGTCCATTTCCAAACATATTTCTATTTATTTAAATTAAATATATTTTTTACAAAAAATTTCATATAGTTGCCTATTGCGCCCTGAAAAGTATAAAATTAAATAATCAGGGTCAAAAAAAGAAAACCCTTGAGCGAAAACCCGTGAGCCTAAAATAAAAATAATCTTATGAGATTCTTAAAAAAACTTTTAAAAAAAACAATATCAAAAGTATTTGCGCTTGTAATGATACTTTTATTTTTGCTGTCCGTATTTGTATTTTACGGCTGGTATGAAAAGCAGATAAACAAATGTTTCGGCCTTTATTACGTATATCAGGGCGACAAAGCCTACAAAGCCCACAAACTGGAAAAAGCAATAAAACTCTACAAACAAGGACTGGAAAAATATCCGGAACACTCGCTTGCACGATGCAACCTCGGGAACATATACGTAAAATACGAAGACTACCTCTCCGCTGTCGAACAGTACGAAAAAGCTCTTGAATACGACCCGAAATTTATCGTATGCCGTATGAACCTCGGTATTGTGTCAGCAGAAAAGCTCTCTGACTTTGACAAAGCCATTAGAGAATACCAGACCATAATAGACACAAAAAGAGTGACCTTCCACATACCGTTGATTTTTGACAGTGTAAAAAGCACCAGAGAAAACAAAACAATTGCCTGGTACAACATGGGCATTGCCTATCGTGGAAAATCAATGCTCATAGGCGAAAAAACACACGCTGCCAACGAATATCTGGAAAAAGCAATAGAAGCTTACAAAAAAGCCCTGAAACGCAAAAAACACAGCTATAACATAAACTACAACTACGCACTGGCCAACCACCTGTACGGAAACTACAAAGAAGCAGGTCTTAGCTATTGCAGAGCAATTGAAGAAGAGCCGATGGCTTTTGATGCGCATTACAACCTGGCCATACTGCTCAAAAAAATCGGCAAACTGAGAGAATCTCAAGAAGAACTCGAAAAAGCAATGCTAATCGTCAACACCCAGCAAGACCCTTATATTGCAAAATACATTTTTGATATCTATTCTACTGTTGTAGAAAAATCAACAATAAACGAAGAATACAAAACCACACAGCGTGCAACAGCTCCGGAATCTCAGGTAAAAGAAGGAATGAAAACACCCCAAATCGTATCTGAAGAAGTCCAAAACGAAGACGACCCGCTCGGTGTAAATCACATCACATACGTAAACGGCAAGGTCGTTGCTGATTCTGAAGAAGCTGACAAGTTTATGAAAAAAAGCTTTAAAAAATGCACATCTAAAAAAATATTCGAAGAATACGAAGAGGACAATCTCTACAATGGCAGATATGACAGGGATTTCTAAAAACAGCTTTAACGAATTGAACTTTTTGTGGGAAGTTTCGAGCGTACTTGCCTCAAGCACTGATGCAAAAATTTTGATAGACAATTTAAAAGACATTTTTCAAAAATATTTGAGCGTAAACAATTTTCAAATATTTATAAAAGACGAAACCACCTCGACGCTTCGTGATTTTGTCAAAAACTGGATAATCATAGAAAAAAACCAGCAGCAAGAGCTGGTAGAAAATATTTTTAACCGGCTAAAATCAGTCTGTGACAGAGGTTTTATCCTCAACAACACAACAATAAAATACGATATTAAAAACAAAACAGTATTTTTTGACCTTATAAAACAAGAAAAAAATCTGATATATTTCCCTATTTTCAATGAAAAAAAACTTATAGGAATAATAGAAATCAACTTTGACGGCATAAGCGAAGATATTATAAATTCACAGTTTTTGACTGCTTTGAGAATAGCTGTTTCGCAAATAAACACTGTTATCGTAAACAAAATCCTGAACAGACACCTGTGTGTGCATATAAAGTTCCAGAATGTAATGAAAAGTATTGCAAAACTGATAGAAACCCAGTTTGACCTGAACTATATACTGCCTATCATCGGAGAGCTTATAGACAGGTTTGTTTCCGAGCATTTGATTTACATATTTGTAAAAGACGAAAACAACAAATTCAAGCTGTTCTGGCCGCTTGATTGTCAGGACGAAAGCATTCTTTCGCTTTTGCCCAAAATGACAAAGTCAAAAGCCAGCATAATCTCAAAAGACGGCAAAACAGGACTGTTCGCAATAAGAAATGAAGAAAAAACAGTCGGAGTAATAGCCGCAAGCAGCAATATAGACAAGCTTTCCAAAACAGAAATAGACTACCTGTCCCAATTGAGCGTGCAGGCCTCTGTCACTACACAAAGGGCAAACGCTTACGCTCAGGTGCTAAAATACGCCACACTGGATGCACTTACGGGATTGAACAACAGAAGACAATTTGAAATCCGTTTAAAACAGGAAGTTGCAAACGCAAAACGTAACAACAAGCCGCTGTGCTGCATTATGCTAGACATAGATTATTTCAAACACGTAAACGACACGTGGGGGCATTCTGCTGGGGATTGCGTACTAAAAAATGTAGCAAAAATAGTTGCTGGCGAGCTGCGTGAATACGATATTGCTTCCCGCTACGGCGGTGAGGAGTTTTGCATACTTTTGCCCGACACAAAAATAAATGAGGCGGCTTTTGTTGCCCAAAGGCTGAGAAAAGCAGTGGAAAAAGCAGACATAAACATTTCAGAAGACGAGGTTCTCGGCACAGACTTTTTGAATGTAACGATTAGTGTGGGGGTGAGCCAGCTCGACCCCAAAGAAGAGCTGCCGGAAAAACTGCACCAGAGTGCGGACATTGCTCTTTATGAGGCAAAGCGCCGAGGCCGCAACCGTGTCGTTGTCTTCGATGAGTCGATGATATAATTACTTAATTTAAGCTTATACAGATAATTGTTAAAAGTCGACCTGCTGTTTGGTTCAAGCAAAGTGTAATACAAAATAAGAGGTATAAGACATTTACTTCTTCGTTCCGACTTCGTCGTCTGACCTCTCGCAAAACAATTCACCGGATTGTTTTGCTCGGCAGAGTTTCGTAGTCACTCCGAAGCAAACATCTTACACCTCTTTATTGCTGCAGTGAAATTTGATTTTGAAACTTTATATTATATGCAGCGAAGCTGCACACAAAAGTGTTTTACGGCTCTGCCGTTGTGACTTTGACTACAGACTCTTTGTATTTACGAACAAAATTTTCGTTAGCGTAAGCGTTTAGAAAATTTTGGAGATAAATATATTAGAGTCTGTTTTTAATTAGCGTGTTTTTGCCTTCTTTTGCCGCTGAGTTGTGACGAAGCGTGCAAAATGGCTTCACGATTTAATCTTAAAACCTGTTTGTTTCAACAATTTATAGATAGTGAACTTTTCTTTGGTTCGTTTCTTTTCTTTTTCGTCGCAAAAAAAGAAAAGAAATGAACAATTAAAGAAAATAATCTTTTTTTATTTGTTCATTGTTTTCAGGTTGAAAAATCAAATTTCACTGCATGAATAAAGAGTAATGTTTAAAAATAACAAAGAAGTCAAAACAAATAAGCAAATAGTTCAAAAACGCCTCTGACTTTAACTTTTCCCCATATTTTAAAGAAATGTAAACCCGAGTTTTACAAATTCAGGCAATTTGTCATGCAAAAATGTTTTTACATGACTATAGAGGATTATTATTTTAAAAAGGAGATTTTACATGGGAGACGGCATTAAAGAAGTTAAAACATCGCAAGGCGTAATTAAATATCAACCAAAAGAAGACTCAAAAGATGCGAGTTTTGAATATAAAGAAAAAGACGGCTATGTACACATAAAAGCAAAAGATGTAAGCATATATCTTCCTGAAAACACTGCATCAAAAATCATCACAGGCGGCGGAAATTCTATTTTTAACAAACTATCCGGCGGTCTTTACGGAAACTCCAGCAACATTGATATCATTGACGGTGCAGAAAACGACGGCAACAATTATTCTGACAGAATCATGCTCTATGGCGACAATGTAAGCTACAACGCAGCAAGAAAAACCGTAGACGGCAAAGCAAACTGGGCAGAAGATTCATCAAAAGGTGACGAAATCGTAGCAATGGACGGAAAAAATATGAACATATACGCAAGAAGCGGCAACAATGTCTTTGTTACGGCTGATGCACAGAATGTTAATATAGAAGCATATCAGGGAACACTCGTAAAAGACGGCGGATTAACTACTAATGTAACAGTAAAATCCTCACCACATACAAAAGGTGACAATGCAAGAACAGGTGTCACAGTAGAAGGCACCCACTTTACACAGGTGAATGCAGAAAAAGGAACAATCATCGACACAAACGGAAAACCAATGGTAACAAACCACAAAGGCGAGCTTATGAATGAAAGCGATGAGGACAGAAGATTTTACAACCAATAAAAACCGGCTACTAAAACCGTATTAAGCCGTGAACCGGAAACTCTACACACAGTTTCCGGTTCTTTAAATTTCATATAGTCAACTGACTCCGACTACTTGTAGAACCTGTGCAATTGGCAAGTCCGTTTTGTTAAACAAGTCCGGCACAGGCAACAAGTGCATGGGGTCACTTCCGTAGATACAAGCGAAGCCGCCTCAAACATACACGCTATTTATGCAAATTCAATTTTTTAATCACAGCCTGTGCCAATTTTTTTGCAGAAGCAGGATTCTGCCCTGTTATCAGATTTTCATCCACTATTACATTCTCTTCCCACGGCGGTGCTGCATTAAAAATCGCCCCCAGATGTCTGAGTTTTGACTCCAGCAAAAACGGCACCAGCCTGTCTTTTTTCACTATTTTTTCTTCTTCGTTAGTAAAAGACGTAAGCTGCATACCTTTTACAATCGGCTCGCCCGTTTCCGTTCTGGCTTTTAACAATCCGGCAGGCCCGTGGCACACTGCAGAAACAATTTTGTGGCTATTATAAAAATAAGAAACTATCTCACCCAAAAGCTCATCATTTGCAAGGTCTATCATCGGCCCATGCCCGCCGGGGATAAATATTGCATCAAAATTTTTATAATCCACATCAGAAAGTTTTTTTGTACTGTCCAGATATTCTTTTGTATAATCCCATTCCGTGGGATTTTTGCACTCCAGACTGTTTTCGTCAATAGGCGACACCCCGCCTGAGGGGCTGGCCACCGTTATATCAAAGCCTGCGTCCTTAAAAGCATAAAAAGGCACCGCAAACTCCTCGAGCCAGACCCCTGTTTGTATTTTTTGATTATTATTCAAATCATCCAGAAAGGATGTGTTTGTTGTGACAACAAGTATTTTTTTCTCTTTCATAACAAAATAATCTCCAAATTTCCTGTGTTTAGAATAGCCTGTTTTTTTTAAGAAAACATTAGAAAAAAGCATTATATTTCTATAACAGGCTATATATTTCATATAGTCAGAAAATAAAATGTCTTTTTAGATTTTTAATAAAAATCCAAATATCACAACAAATGAACAAACCGGAGCTATTTTCGTTATATAATATGTGTATTAATATATTCTATAAATTAATGTTTTAGAAGGAGAAAACTCGAATGAAAAAATTATTTGCTACACTGGCTCTTTTTATAATAGCAGGGGTAATGACCTGCGCAAACGCTGCTACTCCGGAAGAAGTTCTTACATTTTTCAACAAATATGTTAACGCAGCAAACACATACAGTGATACAGTAACCTCCTACTATGCACCCGATGCAAAAATCATCAGGGTAGTAATGAAGCCTGACGGCACAACAGCCACTGTCACTGCAAACACAAAACAGTATTTTAACCAGATGAGAATTGGTGCAAACCTCGCAAAAATTAACAAATACAAAAACTACTATACAGACCGCAAAATCACAAAACAGGGCAAAGACTACAAAATCACCTGTCTCAGACAGCCTTCTACAAGTGATTACAAAATTCCTGCCCACTTTGTCATCGGGCCTGATGCAAACGGCAAGCTGAAAATCAAAGAAGAAATGATGTACACAAAACAACAAAAATTCTTGAAATACGCAAAATAATTATTTGATACAGTCAACTGACGTCCACAAAACGCCGGTATTACTTTAATACAAATTACATTTTACATAATGAGAGTCTGAAATTTTTACAATTTCAGGCTCAATTTTTTGCAATTGCGAGCATTTTTCCGCTGCATAAGGGCATCTTGTATGGAATTTGCAGCCCTGCGGCGGATTTTTTGGAGAAGGCAAATCTCCGGAAAGATTTATCTTCTCGTCCTGTTTTTTGTGTATGGAAGGCACTGCAGAGATAAGAGCCTTTGTATAAGGATGCAGCGGATTTTCAAACAGTTCTTCCGTTTTTGCCAGCTCTACTATATCACCGAGATACATTACTGCAATGCGGTCAGAAAGATATTTTACCACCCCGAGATCGTGCGAGATGAACAGAATTGTCAAATCGAGTTCATCCTTAAGTTTTTTCAACAGCGTAATAATCTGTGCCTGTATACTGACATCCAGCGCAGACACAGGCTCATCTGCGACAAGAAACTTCGGCTGCAAAATAAGCGCACGTGCGATAGCGATTCTCTGTCTTTGGCCGCCTGAAAACTCATGCGGATAACGTTTCAAATCTTCTTCGCTCAGGCCTGTGAGGTTTATAATTCTATGGATACGGGTATTGATTTCCTGTTTATTTCTTATTCCATGGACGACAAGAGGCTCTCTTAACAGGCTGTATACCGTCATTCTCGGGTCAAGACTGGAATAAGGATTTTGAAAAATCATCTGTGATTGTTTTCTGAACTGTTTGAGTTCCTTTGAATCAAAATCAAGAACATTTTCCTCCTTAAAAAACACAAACCCCTCGGGCGCAATCAATCTGAGGACTGATTTTCCGAGTGTGGATTTGCCGCAGCCGGACTCTCCCACAAGGCCGAGGATTTCACCTTTATAAATATCAAGATTTATACCGTTTAAGGCATGGATATATTCTTTTGATGTTCCCCAAAAGCCCGATTGCACGGGATAATACATATTCAGGTCTTTTATTTCCAAAAGTTTTTGCATGTTAATATTATACCCGTTTGTGCGGATTATGGATATATGCTGCAGGCTATAGTTTTATTAAACGTTTTATATTGTTGAGCAGATATGTCCGGGCTGCCTCTAAAAAATATAAAACACTGCATTGTCATAAAAAATGTAGTTTTTAAATACATTGTTTTTGCCCCGGCGGCGGGGGGTGAGCTTCTGCTTTATCGGGTATTGTTTTTTTTCATTCTTTACATAGTGCATATTCCAAAATTTCTCCCTCTCTTAAACAAAACCTTATGGCTTTTTCTTACCAAAATATGCTACATATATTGATAAAAAGCCTTGCTCTTTTAACGCATTTTAAGGATACTTATAAAAGAGTTTTAAATCCTAAAAACCGCCGACAATTATAGAGGATATCTGCTTTGGATTGGAAAAAGAAAGCAAAATTTATTTTCATAACTTCTGCATTTGCCGTATTGATTTTGATTGTGTTGAGCAATGTCGTAAAAATGACTCAAATCTCTGACAAGGATTTTAAAACCTATCATCAGGGACTTTCTTATATAGAAAAAAAAGATTTTGAAAACGCATATTTCAATTTTTCAAATGTTTCAAAAACCTCTGCCCTGTACGAAATAGCCCTCCTGCGGCAGGCAATGTGCGCCGATGAGTTGAACGACTTTGACACGGCAGTAAAAAAATTCAAAATGTTTATAGAAAAATATCCCGAGTCTATTTTTGTAAAAAAAGCATATTACTCTCTGGCTCAAAATTATTTTAGACAAAAAGATTACAACAGAGCGGAAAAAACTTTTAATGATATAAGAAAATTGTTCAAGGACAGCGAATACAAAATCGCCTCATCTTATTATCTCGGAGTAATTTATACAGAAAAATCCAAAACAGAAAAAGACGAAAAAGAAATAAAAGACAAACTTGAAAAAGCAAAAAATTATTTTGTCGAATATCTGACAGAAGCTCCTGACGGCCGTCTGAGTGTCAATGCGCTGAAGGAAATCAGCGTCCTCAACACAAATCTGACCCAGAAAGACAATTTTATTTTAGCACGTGCATATTACAAAAACGGATTTATAAAATCAGCTTATGACTGCTTTAACAAATCCTATATGTCTATAGCCTGGGGATATTTGAGCCTTATTTATACAAAACAGGGCGACTACTCCAGAGCTGCTGCAATTTTTGAAGAAAATTATCCAAAATATGCCGCAAATCTGGAAGAAGATTTTTTGCGAGAAGTTATACAAAACTATGCGATGATTTATCCGCAAGGGCCAAAACAGGGCTATTACAAGGCTCTTGATATGGCTCAGACAAACAACCTGAAAAGCGAAGACTACATCCTCTACAATCTCGCAAAATACGAAAACAACGAAATTAAAAATATTCTCTACGAAAGAATCTATAAAAAATTCCCCCAGAGCAAGTATGCCTCAGACTCTTTGTCTAATTTGTTCTGGAACGCTTATCAAAAAAAGAACTACAAAGAAGCACTAAAACTCGGCCAAATCCATATCCACGATTATCCAAACACCATTGCTGCGCCCAAGGTGCTTTTCTGGACAGGCAAACTTACTGAAAAATCCGGCAACAAAAACGAAGCCAGAGCATATTTTCAAAGGGTGCTGGAAAAATACCCAGACAGCTATTACGCTTACAGAGCGAGCAAACACTTGAGCAGCGTAAAAAATAGAAACTGGGACACAAAATACACTCACAGGCTTCCCGAAAAAAATCAGATAATAGCTTTTCCTTTTGCGCACACGAATGTGGCTGATGACAACATAAAATTAATCAACGCAATACTAAAACTTCAGGACTATACCCTGCTAAACGAAATAGACAAAGACAACAAAGCCGTACAAAGCTGGGTTCTCTATCAAGAAGGAAAGTACACAACATCTGCTATGCTCGCCAGAGATACGATAGAAAAACTTGAAACAAAGCCCAATTTTTCTGACAGCATATACAAACTTGCCTACCAAATGCACTATCAGGACACAATCAACGATTATGCAAAAATTTATATATTAGACCCGTATCTCGTTACTGCTTTGATTAGGGAAGAAAGCTACTTTAACCCGCAGGCAGGCAGCGGTGCGGGAGCGAGAGGGCTTATGCAGCTCATGCCGGCCACAGCCTCTTACATTGCATACAAAAGCAATATAAATTACAGCGGCGCAGGCTCTTTGTACAACCCTGTGAAAAATATAGAACTCGGCTGTGCTTATCTGGATTATGCAAAAAATCAGCTGTACGAAAACGATATGCTGGCTGTTGCCTCCTACAACGGCGGGCCTAATGCGGTCAGAAGCTGGAAAAGCACGCTGAATTATCAAAATTTTGATGAGTTTATAGAAAACATCCCGTATCCAGAAACAAGAGATTATGTCAAAAAAGTTTACCGCAGCTACTGGGTGTATCTAAATGCTTATTAATTTCATATAGTCAACTGACTCCGACTACTTCTTGGATTTTCTTCACGCTCGGACAGTTTCGCCTTTTGTGCTTTGCACAAGCCGGCTCTATGTCCTCGCTCCCCGGGTTTCACCCGTCCGAAAATCCGCTTGTAGAACCTGTGCAATTGGCAAGTCCGTTTTGTTAAACAAGTCCGGCACAGGCAACAGCGGAATCAGACGGGGCATTGCCCCTTGTGAACGGAAACGTTCAGTTTTCGTGAACGTCTGATTTCAAGACTGTGCATGGGGTCACTTCCGTAGATACAAGCGAAGCCGCCTCAGACAAAATACATGCCGCTGCCCCTCTGAAACCGGAGGGGCGAAAACGCAAGAGCCTTTTTATGGAAGAACTATTTAATTAAAGACTCCTGTTTTTCTAACGGCAAAAGTATAACAAAATTTGTCCCGTGATTGGGTTCAGTATGAATAAAAACAGACCCTCTGTGGGCTTCTACTATCTTTTTTGTGATAAACACGCCCAGACCGCTCCCTATTTTTTTAAATCTGGATTCTATTGTCTTGTGTTCATCAAAAATTTCCTTCAATTTTTCTTCAGAAATCCCGACACCCTCATCCCTGACGGAAATTTCCACATCATTGTCTTTTCTGTCCAAATTTATGTACACAACGGAATTTCTCGGAGAATATTCGGAAGCATTGGCAATGACATTGCACAGGACTTTTTTGATTTCTTCTTCGTCATAATCAAAAACCGCATCGTCAATCTGTGAAGAAACTTTGACTGTCTGGCCCGCAGCCTCAAAAAGATACTGCAGACTCTCGACACAGGTCTGGATAGTTTGTTTTATTGAATGAGGCTGTTTTATTATCCTGCATCTGCCATTGTCGAGTTTGTAGCGGGTGAGTATATTATCGGTCATTCTTATCATATATTTTGAAGAGTTCAAAATCTCTTTTACAATATCCTTCTGACTCTCCGTCAGCTCTCCGAAACTTCCGTCATACAAAAGCTCCAACGCTCTTTTTTCCGCACTTACAGGAGTTTTTAAATCGTGGCTCAAAGTTTCTATAAAAGCATCCCTCTGCTGTTCGGCTTTTATTTCTTCCGTAATATCATCCATTACAATAAGGTAGCCCGTGTGTTTTTTGCGTGTATAAATTTTAGAAACGCTCGTTTTTGTATATTTCTTTTTTTCTACAATAAAACGAAACGTCACCTGATTTTTCTTAGTTTTTACAAAATTTTCCAGCGTTTCCAGTGCGTCTGTCTGTTTGTTCTTTTTCAATATTTCAACAAAATCCGCTCCCGCATATTTTTGTCCGAGTATTTTATTATTCTGAAAAAGAATATTAAACTCCGTGTCTGTAAAAATTATTTCATTGCTGGAAAATTTCAAAATATTTTCCAGCTGTGATTCTTTTTCCAGCAATTTTTGATTAATATCTTCTGATTTATACATTGTCGTTTTCATGATGACAAAACCTCTGGCTCCATTCATAGGCTGGATGTATATATTACAATGTTTTTTCAAAAATAAAAATTACCCACATGGAGAATATCAAAAATTTATATTTGTCTAAAACCCTTGCCTACTCTTTTATTCCACCTGACAAAATATCTTGAATAAAATATTTTTTCCCGAGCAAAAACACAACCACAACAGGCAGGGTCAAAACAACGGAACACGCCATCAAATCGCCCCACCTTACAGTTTCTCTAAAACTGCCCTTGAACTGCGCAAGCGCAACAGGCAGCGTTGTTATATCAGTGGAATTTGTCACAATCAACGGCCACATAAAACTGTTCCATGTTGTAACAAAAGTAAATAAAGCCAGCGTAACAACAGCAGGCACAGCCAGAGGCAGGGCTATTTTAAAAAAGGTCTGGAACATGTTGCACCCGTCTATGCGGGCAGAGTCCTCGATTTCTGCGGACATATTTTTGAACCACTGCCTCATCAAAAACACGCCCAGACCGCCGAATATCCCCGGAATAATTAGTGCCTGATAAGTGTCCACCCAGTTTAGCTCTCTCATCAGAAAAAACAGAGGGATGATATTCACCTGCGGCGGAATCATCATTGTGAGCAGAAAAATAAAAAAGATAAAATCCTTATACCTAAAACGCCCACGGGCAAAAGCATATCCTGCCATGGCAGAAAACAGAACCTGAAACACAGTCGTGGTCAGAGCAACAAAAAAACTGTTAAAGAAAAACCGTGCCAGATGCATTGAGCCAAACACTCCAGTATAATTTTCCGTAACAAAAGGGTGCGGCACAAACTGCAGCGAGCCGGAAAATATCTGGGATTCCTTCATAAAAGAAACACAAACCATCCACAAAAACGGAACCAGCATAGACAAAGCACCTGCCACAAGCACCGTATATCCCAAAATTCCTGCAAGTTTTTTCATATATTTAATTTTAAAACCCACAGATATAAAATGCATCTTTGTTGTAATAAAATTTAATAAATCCTGCTTTTACCCTTATTTTTTTTATAAAAATATGTTATACTACAAATGTAACAGCAAGAAAGAGCCGCAACATGAGCAGTGAGCAAAGCAGGGTGCTTTTATTGAATAATGAAAACGAACCGCTTCGAATTTGCAGCTGGAAGCGGGCTTTGGTATTGTTGTTAAAAGGCAAAGCCGAGTGCGACAAGAGCATAAAAAATATTGAGGACTATTTGAATATTGACAATACTCAAATTCCTAAAGTCATAAGACTAAACTACAACGTGGCAGTTCCATACAAGGAACTGCCTTTTTCTCGGGAAAATATTTTTGTCAGAGATGACTACACATGCCAGTACTGCGGCAAAAAATTTCACTATTCAGAGCTTACACTCGACCACGTTTATCCAAAATCACGCCTCGGCCCCGATATATGGGAAAACATAGTGACCTGCTGCAAAGAGTGCAACCAGTACAAGGCCGACAAAACTCCGAAAGAAGCAGGCATGAAACTTTTGCGAAGACCCTTCCGTCCAAAAGATTACTTTGAATTTGAGATGAAAAAATACACGCAAAAAGAAAGAACCTACTGGCAAAACTACAGGCAGGGCTGGAATTTTAAAACCGCCTAGAAAATTTTTGCAAAAGAAATAAAATAATCATTAATTACGTTGACAATTATAGGCATAATCCACAGCAAAATTGCTGCACCCAAAACAGGCTTGAACAAAAAGCTTAATTGAAAAACGTTTACCTGTGGAGCTGTTTTAGAAATTATCCCAAGAATCAAATCCTGCCCCAAAGTGGCAAGAAGAACAGGAGAAGCTATCTGCAGCCCTATATAAAGAACGTTCGAGGTCAGAGTCACAAGATACTCTTTGTTAACAATCTGGTCCATAGGGATTGCATTCGCATAAAGCGGAAACACCTCAAAACTCCTGTGCAGAGCGTTTATCAGCCAGTACACGCCGCCCACGTCAATAAACAAAATAACAGCAAGCAATCCGAAGAAATTCCCAAGAATAGACACCTGCGCACCCGCTGTCGGGTCCAGAACCATTGCGGAAGAAAGACCCATCTGCATATTTATCATATCGCCGGCTGCAGAAATTGCACACACAATACAGTTTGCGATAAAACCTATTATCATCCCGCCGGCAGCGTTGAGTATAATCCCGAGGATAAGCGAATTGCCTGTCGGAATGCTTCCGCCTGTTTTGACTGTCATCATCAGTATCACTGTTAAAATCAGTGCAAAGGAAACTTTTATAAACCCCGGAATCTCTTTTCTGTTCAAAACCGGAGCAAATCTCACAAAACCGATTACACGTGCAAAAATAAATATCCCAGCACTCAAGGCACTGTTTATTTCAGGAAAATATTTTGGAAAACTTTCTAAAACGGATTCTATCATTTATTTTTTGCCGTATCCTTTATCATATCAATTTCTACAACAGAAGCGTCCACGGGCTGTTTGTCATCCACAAGAAATTTTATTGTATAGGGTTTGCCGCCCTGTTTAAAACTTACATAAGAAATCCCTTCCTCAAGCGTCGTCAAAACAAGCTGCGACTCGGGAGAATAAATTTCTGTTACCGCTTCTGACTTTAGCACATTTGGATTGGACACTTTCATATCCATCGGTCTTTTATCCAGATTATACAAATACGCACAACCTGAATGCAGGTTGATTGTTTTGTTCACTTCTACTGCAAAAACGCTGCAAAAAGTCTGTACGCTCAAAAAAACAGCAAGTGCTAAAATCATTTTTTTCATATCATTTTCTCACTTTCTATCTGTTCATGATTGCATTACGTTCAATAAGGTTGGGCGTAGGATTCGGCATTCTGTCAGAGGGATAGTGTTTGATTTTTGAGTTGTAATCAATAAACGGAATTTTCCCCGGATTGCGCATGATATCGCCGATTTCCTGTTTATCAAATCTGCCCTCACCCTGTTTAAACTCTGCGTCAAAGGGTCGTGTGTATTTATGATAATTTGATGAAAGCACAAAACTGTCCGCTGCCGGAATCTGGTTGAAAGCGAGTTGAAAGCCTTCTGTCAAAAGGTTTGTCAAAAGTTTTATGTAGCCCACGCCCATAATCATCAGCACAAGAAATACTGCCAGAATTTTCGGTGCGGCTGCAATAGTCTGCTCCTGTACCTGTGTAACAGCCTGCAAAATACCTACAATAAGGCCGACACCCGCTGCCACAAGTACGCACGGCATTGATATCATCAACATTGTGATAAGACCTTTGCCCATATATTCCAATAACATTTCCATAGTTTTTCCTTTTATTAATTTATTAATTGAAACTCATCACAAGACCGTGGACAATCATACTCCAGCCGTCCACCGCAATAAATATCAAAAGCTTAAACGGCAGCGAGATAATTGTCGGCGACAGCATGAACATACCTAATGCCAGAAGCACGTTTGCAACGACCAAATCCAGAACAATAAACGGAACATAAATAACAAACCCTATCTCAAAGGCTGTTTTGAGTTCGCTGATTATATAAGCCGGAGCAACCTGCCAGATAGTGATGTCATCGGGTGTTTTGGGCTTTGGTGCGCCTGACAGCTGTATAAAAAACGTCATATCAGACTGTCTTGTTTGTTTCATCATAAATTCTTTGAGCGGTTTTGACCCTTCTGTCAGAGCCGCTACAATATCACCGTTTTTTTGATACGGGACAGAACCCATTTCCCACATTTTTGAAAAAACAGGACTCATTGTATAAATTGTCAAAATCATTGACAACCCGACTAACACAATCCCCGGCGGAACCTGCTGTGTACCCAGTGCCTGCTTTAGCATTGAAAAGACTATTGTATATCTCAAAAAGCTGGTCATACAGGTAAAAATCAACGGCAGCATTGAAAACACTGTCATTACTAACAGCAGCTGCAAAACCGGATTTAAATCTTTTAATATGGTTTCCATTTTTTATACATCCTCTTGTTTAGCCCCGAAGGACAATCACTAACTGCCCTGAACATTTCATATAGTCAACTGACTCCGACTACTTAATGAACCTGTGCATTTAACAAGTCCGTCCTATTTAACAAGTCCGGCACAGGCAACAAGTGCAAGGGGTCACTTCCGCAAAATACTAGACTTGGCGTCACTCGCACTCCGTGTACACTTCTACAAGCGAAGCCGCTTCAGACATTTTTCTGTTCGAGCGTTTTCAGACATTTCTGGTATTTCGTCTAATTTTTTTAGAATTTCTTTCATAAACGGTTTTTTATTTGTGTTTATATTTATTGCGTTCATAACCTCACTATAATCCACGTTTTTGTTACGCTTTGGCGGAGCAGGCGGGATAACTCTAACCTGTGCCGGCTGGTCTATAGTGTTTACATAGGCACTGTTTTCGGATTCGAGTTTTGACAGAAATGTTGTTCTCTCCGCATCTGCTGCTATCAGGAATCTTTCTTTGCCTGCTTTTATTACATAAAGAGTTTTTCTCGGCGAGATATTGAGGGCATTTTCGATATCGAGTTTTTCGTTATCTTTTTTGCATTTGCCTGTGACCATTGTTTTTTTATAAACCATAAGGCACACAAAAAGCAGGCCCACCATTGCCATTGAATATACCAAAAAATTTATAAGATACGTTCCCATTTGTTTTTCCCTTTTTATTTTTAGATATCTTCGTCATCTACATCAAAATCGCTGTAGTCAAAGTCTTCTTCATTGATTTCTTCCTGACCTTGAGGCTGTTCTTCCTGCAAAAATTCTTCCTGTTCCGGCCCTTCTTCAGGCTCTTCGAGCTGCTGCTGGATTTCTTCTTCGAGGTTCTGGTTTTCTGCCTGTTGTGCATTGGCAGAGGCAGATTCTTTTTCTTCCGTAAATATTTGGTTTATTTTTACCCCGTACCTGTCATTTATAATGATTAATTCGCCAGAGGCAACAATTTTGTCCTCTACTTTCAAATCAATTTTGTTGTCATAAACAGAGCCTATATCAACAACAAGACCCTCGGAGATTTGCTTTAGCTCTCCCAGTGTAAGTTTTACTTTTTCAAATTCGGCATTTATATCTACCTGAATCGAATCCCACATATTGTATATATCAGAACCCGGCATGTTTTTATCTCCTTTCGGGGTTGATGCGTTATCTTCAAAATCGTCGTATTCCGTCATGATAGCGGGGTTTGGCACCACACGAATCTGTCTGGAATAGTTTTCATACTTTAGTGTCATCATAGACGCATTGCTGTTTTCCAGCACAACAATATCGTCTTTTTCCAGATGTTTTAAATCATTGAGCCTTATTCTCGTATGCCCTACACTGAGGTTTACCAGAGCCGTGGTAGAGAGAAAATCGGCTATACTAAAAGTTTCTTCCTCTAATTCAACAGGGACAGGGGTTATTGCCACAACAGGGAGTTTTACGACAATTTTGCCCAGAGTATAGTTTTCGGCCTTTACATAAAAGGTGAGGTTGCATTCGTTGTAATTATTGTTGTTAGAGGGAAGGTCGCTGCCTGATTTTACAAGGTCTATAAAATTCTTATACAAATAATTGTCAAAGCCGGTGAGAATTTTTGCCTCAAGCTCTGATATTTTTTCTATATTAAAAGTTTTTCCGTTCGGCCCGAGTATCTTTTCCAACAGCGAGCGCACAAGCTGTTTTGACAGTCTTATGAACACGGACAATTCTTTATTCAATCTAATCTGGGTAACAAAAAACTCTTCGCCCTCAGCGAGAAAGTTTGTGTTTTCGCTTATGCTCATTAATTTTACATCAGCAGAAATCCCCCAGAATTCAGCAATAGCCTCTGATACTATTTTTGTGAAATTGGAGTCAAACCAGTCAAAGGTTAGATTCAACCCTTGTGAAAATTCTGATGTAATATCTCTCTCTTCCCTTAACGGCAAAGTTTTGTCCCCTAATCTTATTACAACTTCCCCTATACTAATTTTAGTGTTGCAGATGTTTTGCAACATCATATATTCGTTGTATTTGTTGCAGCAAAAAGCTCCTGCTTTTACTATACATTTGAAGAGCGTTTTGCAGGAGCCTTTTATTATTTTATTTCAGATTATTAAAACACATGCGGCAATTTTGAAGCATCAACTGTTTCGATTTCCGGCTTTTTGCCTGAACCTTTCGGGTAAGTGGTTTTGGCTGTATATTTATCGGTATAAAATCCGAACTCGTCTTTAATAGCTGTATATGTAACAGTTTTTTCTCCATCAACCGTTTTTGCCTTAGAAATCACCTTCTTGTCCGTGTTAGGGTCGATAACTGTTTCTGTAGCACGTTCATATTTTTGTCCATAGTAGTTTCCTGTTTCTTTGCTTATTGTTTTACCTTCTTTATATATATGTTCACGTGCTGACTCACTGTCGTCCCATACTATTTTGTCTGCGACACGGTTTCCGTCTTTATCAAACTTTTCCACCACGGTTCTTTCGACTTTGCCATTGCTGTTAGAAAAGCGAGAGACAGTTTCTTTTGAGCCGTCAGAATATATTCTGTCGAACTTTTGTCCGTATTCACCTGACCATTCTGATTTTGCCGGTTCAGGTCTTGTTTGTGTGACGAGTTCAGGTTTTTTGGGGGCTGTTTTTTTGTTATTAACCTGTTTTATTCTTTTTGCAGCGTTTTGGGGATATTCTACGAGGACATCCTTGCCCGGAGTATTTGTAAATGTTTTAACAGGTTTGCCTGACACAGGGTCAAAAGAGGTGCGTCTGATTGTGCCGTCCAGTGTAGTGACATTGTATTTTAACAGCTGGCCTGCTTCATTATATTCTTTTACCATTACAGCACCGTTTTTATTGACGCATCTTACCTGTTTATGTCCGTTTGGCAGAATTTTTTGCGCGCTTTTTGTAGCTTTTGCCTGTTTTACGGCCTCAGCTGCTTTTTGGTTTGCTTGTTCTATTTCTTTTTGTGCGTTTTGTCTTGTTTGGAATACAAAAGCGTCCTTTTGCGAAGTAATATCAGCAATCTCCTGTGCTGTTTTTCCTTTCAGTGTCTGAATCTCTTGCTGGACTTTTCCGACAGCGTCTTCGCCCAGTTTTACTGCTTTATTTACTGCGTCTGAGATAGCGTTTTGCGCACTTTCTTTAGAAACACCGCCCAGAGCTTTACTTTTCAGTGCAGAATATGCGTCTTGTGTAATTTTTGCAATGCTTTCAGGATTAATTGCCATTTTACCAAACCTTTCCTATCAACCTATTTATAAAATTATATTTATATAAACACATGAACAAAATAAAAATTGCCATGCAGCGGCTGGGTATAAATAATATTTATTGTGTAGTTTTGTTTTGTTTTATTTTATTTAATTTATTGTTTTTTAATTGTTGTTTAATATGTTCATTTCTTTTCTTTTTTTGCGACGAAAAAGAAAAGAAACGAACCAAAGAAAAGAAAAAG
>CALVBT010000015.1 GCA_944325885.1 Candidatus Gastranaerophilales bacterium
ACGAGCATCCTGCACTGTACGGCTCATTCTTCGCCTACATTGCAAGACAAGTCCCGCCGTCGACATTTTTTAAGGTATTGAACTATGTTTGTTGTTGCAGTTTTAATAATTGTATTATTCATAACCTTATTTTTAATGGGAAT
This sequence comes from Candidatus Gastranaerophilales bacterium, assembly GCA_944325885.1. Classification (GTDB taxonomy): domain Bacteria; phylum Cyanobacteriota; class Vampirovibrionia; order Gastranaerophilales; family Gastranaerophilaceae; genus Limenecus. Next base: position 144 of record CALVBT010000015.1, read on the forward strand.
ACAGCGTGAACAAGGTTTAATTAACACTTTTAGAGATAACGAAATCTTAGATAGTGAAACTGCAGTGCAAAATACTGATGATTTTGTCAATTATGTTGAACTTACGCTGATTAATTTAGACTTTTTGCCTTCATATAGAGGAGAATATCAGAGTTTATTGTTTAACAATAAATTTCAAATGGAATGCTATAGAGAATTTAATATATTAACTCTTAATACCACAATTTCATCTTATAGAATAAAAATACCAAAAGATGCTTGCAGTATAAAAAAAGACATATTTAGCGGTAAGTGCTTAAAAATATCGATAAAGCAACATAATTTATTATTTAAATTGCCTAATGAAATGCAGAATATTATTTATATAGATGTCAAGTAAAGCCCGTATTTTTAATCTTTTTTCTTTATTTGCTTGATATTTCTATGATTAGGTAAAAAGTTTTCATCTGTTATAACCGGCTTGCCTGTTTCAATTTCAAGTCTTTTACGTGCCTCTTTTGCAACACTTCCGCCTTGTTTAGCTACAGATTTATTCTCATCTAAAGTTTTAGGATTTCTTTGCTTCGAGATTTCTGTTGTTGATACTTCTGCAAGCATATTCAAAACAAGTTCCATATTTGACATGTTATCTCTAAGATTTTCTTTTTTTAAACCTTTAAAATCTTTATATTCGCGAGTTTTCATGCCAGACCATTCCTGTGTAAGAATATCTGTAAGTACAGCATATTCAGAGTTTTTGACACCGCTTCTCTGCCATTCATCTGTTAGTGCTTTTCTGATTTCAATAGATTTTAAACGCTGATTTACCCATTCAGGAGAATAACCTTTAGCTAAATAATATTGCAATGCCCTGTTAATAGCTATTTCAGGGTCTTGCATTTCATCAAGTCTTTCACTTCCGACTTTTGCCAGCCACAATTTAAAAGGCTCGGCTTTTGGACTTGGAATAGACTGAACAAGCCGTAATATTCCTTCTGTATCAAGGACATCTGTCTTATAATACTTTCCATCAGAAGATTTCATTTTCAGTTGGTTACAAGTTGTAACCAACTGACTACCTTCCTTGCGTAGTCTGTTTTTAAGAACTTTCCAATAATTGTTAGGATTTGTACTTCCTGACAATATACCTACAATATCAACGACCGAAAAATACCATGTTTCTTTTTCATTATCCCAGCTCGTTCTGACCTTATAATCTTCAAACAGTTTTATTGAAGTTTTTTTATCTTCCTCGTCCATAATACGTAATTCCTTTTAATAATTATACTATTACTGCATTTATTCTGTTAATTAGCTTTGTTTTGAAATCTTCTAGTTTATCTTCTTCCCATATAATAATATTTTTATGGTTGATATCAAAATGCACTTTTTCAATATTTTTATCAGGAACACCCTCTAACCATTTTTTATGACAAGTGTAAATTACAGGTAAACCTAACCCCTCAGCAAATCCAGCTTCATAATACACACCACCTCTATATCCAGTTAAATCTGCAACCATAAATTTACTTTTTCTTATTTGAGCTATCATCTCGTCATTTATATCGTTACAGTATTCAACACAGTCAATTTTAATTGAATTAAATCTGTTTTCATTTTCAATAGCAGGTTTAATGGCTTTTGTATATACATAACTCATATCGGGCTTATGATTTTCAAGGTCAGCTTTGTCATTAAACCACATTGCTACAAAGCCTTGATTATTTCTTTGCTTTTGGCGTAAGTTTTCCTCGTAATATCTCAACCCATCCATTTCAACCCAAACTTGAAAAGTATTACCAGAGTGAGGCAAACCATTAAAAGATATATGCCCCTTAAGTGTTTCAAAAATATTAGACAATTCTTGCTTATCAACACAAAATAATTCCCTGTACAGAGTTTCCCCATTTACATTAAGCCTCTCTCCAAAGTGTGTTGTTTTATCTACAAAATAAGCAAGAGTATTATCTATCTTATCAAGTAAAGTTTTTGGAGAGTTTGCTAATGATAATAAGTCTTTCAAGTTGTCTTCGCATATTGGAACTTGTCTATGATTAGAATTTTCAGGTAAAATATACAACACGCTTCTTAATAAAGCTAAATCAATTTGAGATATATCTTTAAGATAATAGTTTTCAAAATCATCTTCAAGCTGGAATCTTTTACAATATGGACAATTATAAAATGTTGCAAAGTAAGTAGTACTTCTAGCTTTATGTTTCAGCACTTGCCCGCATATAGGACACAATTCTTTTGTTTGTGTATCTGTCATAAATTCCTCATATTTATTTAACCTATATATATTTGTAATTGTACTATAAAAATTCTGTTTAAAATTGCATTAAGCACATTCCAACCCTAAAACCATTCTCATATTGTAATAAACTTGCGTTGACTCTTTCATTGTGCTAATAATAGACTTATAAAGTTCCAATGTTGGGAGTTTAACGACAATAAAAAAAAGAGTAACTTTTGTTACTCTTTTTTAATATGCTTGAATGGTGAGGGCTTTAATCCGTTTAGCGGGTTCAGCGGATTTGCGGACGGACGGAGTGAAACAAGTCCGGATAGCGAGGAAATTGAGCGGAATTGAACCGCAGGATCAAAAGCGAAACTTTCCGAGCGTGGAGCAAATCCAAGACAACGCAAGCCGAGCAGAGGGCAGAACCTTTTTGCTTACGGCAAACGCCGTTTAAAGCAAAAAGCGTAGACCAGTCTAATGCGAGGTGTAGCAAGACAGTCCCGCCACGACATAAATGTAAAGTTGCTTTATCCCACTTTTATTTTTATAAACTATTTGTTGGGCAAGTATGCCCAACCGACAAACCATTTTGTGAATATGCTGGAACAGAGTTAATAATAAATACATATTGATTTTACTTGCTCAATATATTAAATGTTTAACTTTGTGATTGAAGCACATCTTTTTAAATTTGCAATGCTCGTTGTGTATTCAGGCTTCACAACTTTGTGCGGCAGATACTTTGGCGATATTGGAGGTGCAAATTTACATGGTGGAACATACTTTTCTTGCATAAATATTTGTTTTACTATATCTTTGTGCATACAAACATTTGGTATTTCTTTACCTTTACCGAAAATTACTTTTAAGAATTTGAACATATAATATCTCCTTTTGCTTACCTAAATTTTTCCCTATGTATATATAAAGTCATTTTCCTGTCGGGAATTGTTTTTTTTGTTAAGAAGCATTAAGATGAGTTTGCCATACCAGCACAGTACCTACACATACAGCTTGTTTTAGTAGGATTAAGACACTTTCTTAGAGTAAAGCTCAAATGTTCCACAGCTCAAGGGAATTAAATCTAATCTTTCTTCTTAATCTGCTTCACCTTCTTTAATATAGTGTTCAGACCAGTAGTCAGTAAGTTTGTTTCTGGTCTCCTGCCCCGTCATACGCTGTTGTATCCATTTTTTGGAACGAGCGAGTTTTTATAGTTTTCTCTTGTACGGTCTATAGCAGTTGATGGGTCAGCCATTTCTTGCACTCGCTCTTGTCCTACTTTAGCTAACCACTGCTTGATGGGTTCAGCTTTTTAGAAGGTACAGACTGAATTATACGAAAAATCGTTTTTATATCTTTTAACTCATCCGTCATTTCCGTTTTCTCCTTACACTTATACTATTAAATCATGCCTGCCTCGTCAATTCATTAAACATTAAACCAGAGGCAGTTCACGCTGTTTTTAAGGCACTTTGCAATTGTGTTTATTGTGGTTTTATTTGTTATGTTGTTGTTTATAGTTGGGACATGTGTTTGCTATACAATAGATATTAGTATATAAAAATCAGACACACTCTAACCCTAAAGCTATTCTCATATTATAGTATTCCTGTATTGACTCTTTCATAGCTAACACAATTCTCTGATAGACGTTATTTACAAGTTTATTTCATGTTAAGTTATTCTTGTCAAAAAGTTCCAAAGTTTAAACTTTCACGACACCATTTTAAGTTGTTGGGCAAGTATGCCCAACCTACGAGCTCTGAGGTGATTAAATAATAACAATGAATAATAACTGTATTAAATTCTTACAGATATATGCTTTTTGGAGTTTGCTTAGTGTTGTAGTGTCATTTATGTTAAGTTATGCTTATGTATTCGTTGACGAAAATTGGGGAATAGCAGGTTGGGCTGTACCAATATTCGTTATGCTGATTTCAATATTTGTTTTTGCAATACTACTAGCATATTATTTATTTGTTAAATACAACAAAAATAGGGTATTAACATTATATTTTCTTGAAAAAGAATATAAAATTTACGAAAATAAATTTATATGTTTATTAGGGAAAATAATACTTTGTTTAATGCTGATTTATTATGTGTTATATTTCTACCCTATTTTAATAACGATAGTTGCATATTTGATTCTACTCATAATTAATAATATTTTGAATAAAGAAAATACATAGCGAGTTGGTTAGACACTGTCTAATCCCAAAATAATTCTCATGTTAAAGTATTCAAAAGTAGAGTCTTTCAATACATAAACCAAATTGGAATAAAGGATATTTTTTGGTAAAATAATCTTATCGAAAGGTTCCATATTCGGGAGCTTATCGACACCATAAAAAAGACGATGACTTTTGTTATCGTCTTTTTTATTTGTAGATTGGTGAGGACTTTAATCCGTTTTTTGTGGGTTCAGCGGGAGCGAGCTGAGGCTGGAGTGCTTTTGTTTGAAGTGATGAAATCACAAAAACAAAACACGGAATTGCCGTTAAACGCGAGCGACCAAGACAAGTCCCGCCGTCGACACCATATATAAAACTCCAAAAGGAGTCTTTTTTAATGCTTGTTGATTGTGTTGGAACACAGAACTCCGCAAGGCGCATTCTTTTCTCCAATATATTTTGATATTTCAGCTAATGGATTAAATAGTATGTTATATTAAAAATTCTTTTGGATATTCAACTTTTGCATTAAGCAAAGAGTTTTTACCTTGAAGATTTATAGCCATAAAATACTCTGGCGGAACATCAAAAGGAGATATAATATTGAACTCAATTGCAGGTTTGTAGCCCAGACGGGAATAGTATTTAGGATTTCCCAACAAAATAGAATATTCAAACTCCATGTTTTTTGCTATGTTGTGACCTGTTTTGACCAGTAAACTGCCTATACCCTGTTTTTCAAATCCCTTGAACGTGTAATAAAAGCAAGGGGGTCTGTAAGCAAGTTTGCACAGGAGATTGACCTCAATCGCTCAAATTTATGTAATATTTTAAAAGGTAAAGTGCAGCCCAGTTTTGATACTACAATGAAAATTTTAAGAGGTCTGGGTGCTGACATCGAAGTTAAGTTTGCATAACTCCATCCCCGAAACAAGCCTTGTGTTTCAACACTTTTGAACGGAGTATTTTTATGCTACAATTTTTTATAAAATATTGTAGGGAGGGATAATGTTTGTAGTTGCTGTTTTATTAGTAGTCGTATTATTTGTTGCTTTATTTTTATTTGGAATAAGCCAAGAACAAAAACTAATCCAAACCTTCAAAGATAATGATTTTAGTTTAGATAAAGAGGCTATATTGCAAAATTCTGATGATTTTGCGGACAGTTTTGAGCTTACCTTGTCAAATCTGGGATTTTTACCTTCTTATAGAGGCGAGTATCAGAGTATTTTGTTTGAAAATAAATTTTATCTTGAATGTCATAAAACTTTTGATGTGCTGACTCTTAGAACTTCTGCGGCGTCGTATAAAATTAAAGTTCCAAAATCGGCCAGCAGGATTAAAAGTGATTTGTTTACGGGCAAACTTTTGGAAATAAAATTAAAAGGGCAAACTTTATTATTTAGACTGCCAAATGAAGTGCAAAATGCTATTTATAAAAGAATCAAATTTTAACTTGAATGTCAATAAAAGAAGTTGACTATATGAAATAACCTTTTGTACCATATTCAATTTGAGCATACTCAGGCCTTAACCACGGCGTTTATGTTTAACAATGCTCTTGAGAGGCATCATTTTTTATGATATAAGGAAGAAAGCATCGAACAAAACAAAAATTCTTTAATATGAACAAAATCACATCATTCGGACAAAAAAGATTTATAGACAAACAGAGCCACAACTATCTAAAAGGCCTGTTGACAAAGATGAATGAACAATCCGTATATGTCGAAAATGAAAACAATTTCAAGTCTTCTTTCCTGAAAAAATTGCAGGTGGACAGTTTTACATTGACTGACGGCAGATGTTTGATAAAACGTGTTCCTGAAGAACAGCAAATGCAAAAAGAAACAATGCTTGATGTAGGTAAAGTTCAGGTAGTTATAAATAATAAAAACGGCGAAATTATTGATTATTACAAACCTGTTATGACGTCGTGGAACAAAATATTAAACAACATTTCAAAATACATGAAGATTTTGTCAGAAAATTTTGACAATTTGGATATTGTAAAAAGAACAAGGCTAAATTTAAACGGGCTTACAGAAACAGGACTGGAAAAACAAAAACGCCTCGACGAAGAATTTAAAAAGCTGGAATCAAAAATTGTAAAAAAATAATTTTATACTAATAATGTAAACTTATGCAAAAAAATATTTTTTTAGTACGCAAAAAATTTTTTTTACGCATTTTACTTCACCAAACACAGGAGAAGAACTATGCCAATAACCGTCAAAGTTAATTATCAAAATTTGATTAAATCTATATCAAGCAAAACAGCAGAAACAAAATTCCGACACAAACTGGCAGCAAAACACAGTCACCTTCCGGATTTTTCATCATACTATGACCACAAATTGACACCCGAAGAATACGAAAATTTGAAAACACAAATTTTGAATAACGGAAACCTGCTGAAAAAATTGCAAGACGGCAAACACCTCTACAATCTGGAAACACAGCAGGGCAAAATTCTGGCAAAGTTAAAAGAGGGAGAAATAACACAGGTCGTATTTCCCGGTTTTTGTACAAAAAACGGGCCGAACAGTTTTAATATGAAAAATGGAGAATCAAGACGTCAGTTTTTGCAGCGAATATCGGATTTTGAAAAAGACAGAACAATAACATATTTTTCGAGCGTGCATCATTACCCCAACGGCAACGGCTGGAAAGATGCTATGACAGGCAAACCGCCAAAAGAATATATGGACAAAGACCATACAACTATCAAAAACAAAATAGAAACCTGGCTGCCTTTGGGCGGTGACAGCTCCGAGCTTGTACAAACGGTTACAGCTGACGGCAAAGTGCAAAACAGTATCGCCAGACGTTATGAATGGATAATGACTAATGATGAAAACAAGTATATAAAAACCGATGCTGACGGGAAGTTTACAATATTCAGCAATGGCAAAAAAACTCAATGCAACGCACTAAAGAATGATAAAGGCGAGATTGCCGGTTTTGCTATGGAGGACAGATTCCTCACTCCGGAAGAAGTTATGAAAGAGCTGCATTTGCCGGAAAAATGGGCAAAAGAGATTATAAAATCCACAATAAAACTCAAACCGTAATTTTATGATATTCTATAAATATTATGATAGACCTTTTGATTTTATACAGCCTAAAAAATCGTGAACGCACTTTGTATTCTTTGCGCTCGGATATAACGGAAAGATTCGGCTATTTTACAAAACCCAGCATAGGCACCTTGCACCCTGCGCTCAAAAGACTGCTCGCTGCGGGTGTCGTTACTGTGCGCAATGATTTTTCTCAGGGCGGCAAAAAGTCTACCTACTACGGGCTTGCTATGCACTGGCAAAAAAAATTCCGTGATTTGTTTTTTACCCCGCTCAGCCCGAACCCTTCACAGTTTTTTACGGAGCTTCAGGCTCGCATCGCTGTTATGTCGCTTCTTGATGACGAATTGAAACAGACCTTTATAGAAGATTCGGCAATAAAACTGGAGTCTTTTGCTCTGGATTTGCAAAACGCAATCGATGACCAGTATACAGAGTTTGACAAATATCAGACGGCTTTGTTAAAAAAGAATTTGAAAAATGTTGAAGAGTACAAAAGCTTTTTGCAGCAACTGGAGAATAACTGATGCCGGCAATTGTTTCCAATGTTTTGAAGGATTCTATCGCAAGCGAGCTGGAGCTGGAAAAAGGCGATGAAATAATCTCAATCAACGGCGAAAAGCCAAAAGACCTCATTGATTTTCGCTATATGATGTGCGAAGAAAACCTCGACCTCGAGATAAAAAAACTCAACGGCGAGGTGGAAATTTATGAAATAGAAAAAGATTTTGACGAGGACCTCGGCGTGGTGTTTGAGTCAGCTGTGTTTGACAGGATAAAACCCTGCACAAACCGCTGTATCTTTTGTTTTGTCGACCAGCAGCCTGACGGGCTGAGAAAATCGCTCTACATAAAAGACGATGACTACAGGCTGTCTTATCTTCAAGGCACCTATGTCACACTCACAAACCTTACGCAAAAAGACAGAGAGCGTATAGAGTCGCTTCATCTCGGGCCGTTGTATGTGTCTGTCCATACAACAAATCCCGACCTCAGGGCAAAAATGCTCAACAACCCCAAGGCCGCAAATATTCTTGAGGATTTGAAATGGCTGAAAAAAGCCGATATACCGGTTCATGCACAGATTGTGCTGTGTCCGGGGTACAACGACGGAAAAGAATTGGAGCGCACGCTCGATGATTTTGCAAAGTTCAAATCCATAATCCGCTCTGTTGCCATTGTGCCTGTCGGAATCACAAAGTTTCACAAAAACAATCTTAAAGAAATAACAAAAGAAAACGCACTGCATGTGATAAAACAGGTGGAAGACTTTAACAAAAAGGTCAAAAAACACCTTGCAATGGCGAGCGACGAGTTTTTTCTAAAGGCGGATTATCCTGTGCCTGAGCGCAAATACTACGGCAGTTTTTCTCAAATCGAAGACGGGGTGGGTGCGTTGAGGCTTTTGATGGATGATTTTGAAAAGAACAAAAAACACCTTCGCACAAAAACTCTCGATACCCCCAAAAAGCTTACTCTGGCTACAACTTTTAGTGCGGCTGATGTTATCAAAAAGGTTTCGGAAGAATTGAACGGGATAAACAATCTTGAGTGCGAGGTTGTGGTGCTTCGCAACAACTTTTTTGGCGAAAATGTTATTGTTGCGGGCCTCATCACCGGTCAGGATTTGATAAACCAGCTAAAAGGCAAGGATATAGAAACTCTTGTGCTGCCATCGATTATGCTAAGGCCGTTTACTAATGATTTTTTGGACAACATTACGATTTCTGATGTCGAAAATGCTCTCGGCTGCAAGGTTAAAGTTGTTCAGGATATTTACAGCACAAAAGAGTTGTTTCAGTTTGTCAATTGATGCAGGGGCAAACAGGTAATTATTAAAATCAGACCTGCTGAGATGTTCTTTGTTTATGCCGTGAAATTTGATTTTTCAACCTGATACTACGCTTCTACATCAACTAATCAAAACCAAAGGCTCGCAACTCGGGCTGTTACCCAGCCCTCAGACACACTCGCCCTGCAGTTGTTTTGATAAGTTGTTGTACAAAGCTTTGTAAAAGGTTTCTAAATCAAATTCCACTGCAAGAATGAAAAACTAAACAACAAGTCAACTTTTAACAATTATCCGTAAAATAATAAACGTCTTATTCCTCTTTTAACGCTAAAGAAAATTTTGCATACCTGCCTGACGAAAATCTATATGAAATCCTTGTCAAAAGTTTATTTTCGTATAATAATTATGGCAAGAATGGATAAAAAAAGTTAGGCAAAAACAAAGGAGAAAATTATGCCAACAACTATTGAAGACGTAAAAGCAAGACAAATTCTTGACTCAAGAGGAAACCCGACTGTTGAAGTTGATGTAACACTTTCTTGCGGCGTAGTAGGCCGTGCAGCTGTTCCATCAGGTGCTTCTACAGGTATTTTCGAAGCTCTTGAAATGAGAGATGGTGACAAATCTATCTACTGCGGCAAAAGCGTTTTGAAAGCAGTAGAAAACGTAAACAACATTATCGCACCGGAATTAATCGGTGAAAACGCTGCTGACCAGCAAGGTATCGACAAATTGATGCTCGAGCTTGACGGCACAGAAAATAAATCAAAATTAGGCGCAAACGCTATCCTCGGCGTATCTTTGGCTTGTGCAAAAGCTTCTGCTTTAGCATTCGAAATGCCATTGTACAGATACCTTGGCGGTATCAACGCTACTACACTGCCTGTTCCTATGATGAACGTATTGAACGGCGGCGCACACGCTGACAACAACGTTGACTTCCAGGAATTCATGATTACTCCTGTTGGTGCTTCTTCTTTCACAGAAGCTATCAGAATGGGTGCTGAAGTATTCCATAACCTCAAAACAGTTCTTAAAGACAAAGGAATGGTTACTTCTGTAGGTGACGAAGGCGGATTCGCTCCGAACCTTTCTTCTAACGAAGAAGCTTTGAAAGTTATCCTCGAAGCTATCGAAAAAGCAGGCTACACAACTGACCAGGTTAAAATCTGCTTGGACGTTGCTTCTTCTGAATTCTACGAAGACGGCAAATACAACCTCGCCGGCGAAGGCAAAGTTCTTTCTCGTGAAGAAATGGTTGACTTCCTCGCTAACTGGGTTGACAAATATCCTATCATCTCTATCGAAGACGGTATGGCTGAAGAAGACTGGGAAGGCTGGAAAATGCTTACAGACAGAATCGGCTCTCACTGTCAGCTCGTTGGTGATGACCTGTTTGTTACAAACACTAAGAGATTGGCTAAAGGTATCGAAACAGGTACTGCTAACTCTATCCTTATCAAAGTTAACCAAATCGGTACTTTGACAGAAACATTGAACGCTATGAACATGGCATTCAAAGCTGGCTACACAGCAATCGCTTCTCACAGATCAGGCGAAACAGAAGATACATTCATCGCTGACCTCGCTGTTGCTACAAACTGCGGCCAGATTAAAACAGGTTCTGCTTCTAGAACAGACAGAATCTGCAAATACAATCAGTTAATCAGAATCGAAGAAGAACTCGGTTCTGCAGCAAAATATATGGGATTGAAAGCATTCAACGGCCAATCTTGCAAAAAGGTTGCCTGCTGCAATGCATAAGCAAAAAAATTCTGTAAACTGTTTGAGGCGGCTTCGCTTGTAGAAGTGTATACGGAGTGCGAGTGACGCCAAGTCTAGCATTTTGCGGAAGTGACCCCATGTACTTGTTGCCTGTGCCGGACTTGTTTAACAAACGGACTTGCCAATTGCACAGGTTCAAAAAGTAGTCGGAGTCAGTTGACTATATGAAATACTAATAAACACTGATAAGTTATTACGGGTAATGATTTTTTCATTACCCGTTTTTCTTTGCTATAAATTTTTGTGCCTTCAAATCCAGTATTATCGCATTGAACATCTTTTCTCTCTGCGCCGGTGTTGCAAAAGTGTTGCTCTCAACGCTTCTTTTTATCCGCTCCACCTCATCAGGCTCAAGGTCTATCTCCTCAGGCCGAAATCCTGTCATGTCATGCTCATAAGGGTTTTTTACTTCTTCTTTTGGCCCGCTTGCATCGCTCTTCGCTGAAGGGTTTTTCCACAGCTTGTGCGAAAAATTTATATCCTCAACCTCCAGCCCGAGCGGGTTTGCATAGGCGTTTATTTTCTTGAGCAAATCAGCCTTGTACATCAAAAGCTCAGAGCTTACGGCAGAGTTTGCACAGGCGACTGTAAGTATGTTGCGCTCATTGAGAGATACGATTTTTGAATATTTTTCAAACTTTTTGCCTGCGATTTTTGGCCAGAACTTAAAGAACGTAGCCTTTTTTAACCCTGATTGCAGTCCGTTTTGGTTCAGCACGCTGTACATTACATTTTCAAGGCTGTCAAAATTTGTGTATCTTATCTCATCATTCATCGTAAGCCTGCCTTGATTGCGTGCGTTTGTTGAGGATTTCGGCTGCTTTGTCAAAATCAGCCTCTGTGTCTATATCAATCTTTGCGTCCGTAAAATACACCTCGGGCGTTTTGCCTATAAAGTCTTTTACCTCTTTCATTACAGAGGTTTTTATTATGTAAGTGGCACCTGTTTCTGCCAGAAGAGCAAAATGCCTGTCTTTGTCCTGACGTCTGGGGCGGTTTCGATAGTCGTACAGACATTCGTAACGGCCTGTGTCAGGGTCTTTGCGCCATTTTGAGTGTGTGGTGCCTAGCATAACCCCTTCAAAAACAGAATCACAGCCTTCGGGTTCTTTTTCTAAAAACAGTTCAAAAGCCTTGTCCAGCTCTCTTGCGTCACGCAGCGGGCATGTGGCCTGCAAAAGCACGACAACATCAGGGCAGTAGCCCTGTTTTTCCAGCTGCTCCAGTACGTGCAAAAGCACGGGTGCGGTTTTTGTTTCGTCCTGAGCAAGCTCTACAGGTCTGTCCAGCACCTCTGCACCAAGCGCAAGGACTGTTTCTTTAATCTTTTTGCTCTCTGTAGAAACAACCGTCCTTGTTACATATTTGGAATTTTTAGCCGCATCAATTGAATAAGCGACAAGCGGCCTGCCGGCAAGCAGCTTTATATTTTTGTCGGGGATTCCCTTTGAGCCGCCTCGTACCGGAATTATCGCAAGAACTTCTAATTTTTTCATAATTTTATATAGTCAGCTGACACCCGCATATCTACACGCAAAGCCTCAGACATTTTTATATAGTCCTGCTTATTCCAAAACGGATTAATCAAGAATTTCTTCAAGGATTTTTGCGTTGCTTATAGCTTTTTGGGGACTTGGTAATTTTGTTCTTTTTATATAACTTCTCAAAGCTTCACGAACGAGTTCGCTTCTGGTTCTTTGTTCGCTGCCAGCGACCTGGTCGATTTTGCTTAAAAATTCATCGGGCATTGATACTAATATTCTTGCCATTATTTCTCCTTTGACGATTAGTTTTGAGTTTACTTTCAGCAACTTCAACACTATTATACATCAAAAAGTTATATTTTCTATATCACTTTGTCTAATCTTTGACATAATGTTACATTTGTATTTGTTTTGGAGCTGCGCAGATAATTATTAAAAAATATTAAAAAATTGGCATGGGGAATTTCTTTGATATTATAAAAGTGTTGAGGATATCTATAATATCTATTGTGTAATAAATAATCTTGGGTTGCATACAATGCAGAAAATTTATATCCGCTCCATGCTGGAAAAACCTGTTCCGGCAGCAGGGGTTATTCAAAATGCAAAAAATGAGGTCGAACTTGATTTTTCCAATGTAGAGAGCATTGGTCTTGAGGATATAGAAAAACTTTTGGACCTGCAAAAAATAGCAGTATTTAACGAAATAAAACTCCACGTAGAGAACATGAAACCTGCTATCTCCAGAGTTTTTGAACAAACAGGGCTGTATAAACTGCTCACATTTGAATATTCGTCCGAAATAAAAATAAGAAAAAGACAGGGGCTGGCTTTTGACTAAGGAAGAAAAACCACAGGTCTATATAGTGGCAACGCCCATAGGCAACAAATCAGACCTGAGCCTTAGGGCTGTAGAAACTCTAAAAAGCGTGGATGTAATCGCCTGCGAAGACTCAAGAACGAGTGCAAAACTGCTTGAGGCTTACGGCATAAAAACAAAGCTCATAAGCTACCACAAATTCAATGAAAAACAGCGCACAAAAGAGTTTTTGAACCTGATAAAAGAAGGCAAAACAATTGCTCTCATCTCTGATGCCGGCACTCCGTGCGTGTCTGACCCCGGAAGGATACTTGTGCAGGAGCTTTACATATATGGAACAAAAATAACCGCAATCCCCGGTGCAAGTGCGATTACGACTTTTGTTTCCATGGTGCCGAGAGATAGGGAAGAGTTTGCTTTTTTTGGATTTCTGCCCAGAGTAAAGAACCAGCAGACAAAGGTTTTTGAAAAATTTTTGAATACAGACCTCGTGTTTTACGAATCACCCCAAAGACTTTTGGAAACTCTTGAAAATATTAAAGCCTCAAGAGGCAGTGATGCCAAAATAGCCGTCGGAAGAGAACTCACAAAACTCTACGAAGAGGTGAAAACAGGCACTGTGCAGGAGATTATCGACTATTATTCTTCTGCTGTGTTAAAAGGTGAGATTGTTTGTCTTTTGTACGCAAAACAGGATAGTGAGCAGGACGAAAGCGAAATTGTTGAAAAAATAAAAATATTAAAGTCGCTAAACTATTCGGACAAGGATATTTCTGCTATTTTGTCAGCGTTGTTCTCTTTGAACAAGAACAAAGTGTACAAACTCGCCCTGACTCTTTAGCGTGAAGTTACTATATAAAATTGTCTGAGGCGGCTTCGCTTGTAGAAGTGTACACGGAGTGCGAGTGACGCCAAGTCTAGCATTTTGCGGAAGTGACCCCATGCACTTGTTGCCTGTGCCGGACTTGTTTAACAAAACGGACTTGCCAAATGCACAGGTTCTACAAGTAGTCGGAGTCAGTTGACTATATAAAATTATCTTCCCGGCACGGGTGGAACAGGCGGTGCAACAGGAGCTGCCGGCTGAGGCGCAGGCTGTTTTGCCGGTTCCAAAAACGTGTTGTTAAAAGAAACAGGATTTGGCGCAGCAGGAGCCGAGGGCTGAGATGTATTAATCATGTCGCCTGTAATATCAGCCTGTTGTGCCGGTATGCCCGGTTTTGGCGGTTCTTCCGTAATATCTTCCGGCTTAATTTCTTTTGTATCGGCTGCACCTGATTTTTTCAGAACTATTTCCGGATAATCAAAATCGGAGTTTCCGAATTTTTGTGTAGCCGCCTTCATTGTTGCTTTCCAGATAGCAGCAGGGATTGTGCTGCCGTAAACGCTGCCCATCTTTGTGTTGTCATCGTTTCCGACCCACACACCGGTGACAACATCAGGTGTATAACCGTAGAAGGAAGCATCTTTGTTGTCGTCGGTTGTACCTGTCTTGCCGGCTGCGGGTTTGCCTATGCTGGCACTGCGGCCTGTACCGTTTTCTATTACTGTTTTTAGCATTGCAGTGACAACAGCAGATGTATTAAGGTTCAATACCTTCATCACTCTAGTCTTTGGAGCTTGATAGATAACTTTTCCTCTAGAGGTTTCGACCCTTTCAATAGCATAAGGTTTTACCTTAAAGCCGCCGTTGGCAAAAGCACCGTAAGCTATTGTCATTTCGTAGAGTTTTACACCGTTAGAGCCGAGAGCAATGGTCATATCGTATTCAATAGGTGTTGTGATGCCCAGTGAGCGTGCAATTCCGATTACGGAGCGCACACCGACATCTTGTATGAGTCTTGCAGCCATTACGTTAGAAGAAACAGTAAGCCCCATAAACAACGGCAGTCTGCCTCTGTAACGGTTGTTGTAGTTGTGAGGCTTCCAGCCGTTTATATTAACCGGAGTGTCGTCCAGTATGTCGTTTGGCCCCCAGCCTTTTTCAATAGCCGCAGCATAAACAAGCGGTTTGAAAGCGGACCCGGGCGGTCTTACGGATTGGGTTACACGGTCATACTGGCTTTTGAAATAGTTTTTTCCGCCCACATACACATAAATTTCACCCGTAATAGGCGAGAAGGAAAACACTGCAGCCTGTCTGTTGCCGACATTTGCGTTGACAGCGTTTTCTGCTGCTTTTTGTGCAGCGTAGTTGAGCGTAGTCACGACCTTATAGCCGCCTTGAGAAATTTCTGTTTCGTCAAAGCCCAGTTCTTCAAGCTCTTTCATCGCAAAATCAACAAAATACGGCGCTCTGTTTAAAGAGTAGACATTCGGATTCGGATTCAGGTGGAGTTTTTCTTCCTTTGCCTGATTGTACTGCTCTTGAGTAATATATCTCATCTTGAGCATACGGCCGAGAACCTGATTGCGTCTTTCAAGAGCGAGTTTTTTGTCGTTATACGGTGAATAAACAGAAGGAGCCTGAGGCAAACCTGCTATCAGTGCGGCTTCTGCCAGAGTAAGGTCTTTTAGCGGTTTGTTAAAATATATCTGTGCAGCACCGGCGACACCGTACGCTCCGGAGCCTAAGTATACGTTATTCAGATACATTTCAAGAATTTTGTCCTTGGAGATGGTTTTTTCTATCCTTGCTGCAACGATAAACTCTTTTATCTTTCTGTCAAAAGTTTTTTCATTGCTCAAGAACAGAATCCTTGCCAGCTGTTGAGTGATAGTGCTGGCACCCTGTTTCAGGTCGCCTGTTGCGAGGTTCACTACCATGGAGCGTGCTACGCCTATCGGGTCATAGCCGTGGTGGTGGTAAAAATTCTTGTCCTCTGTGGCAATGATTGCGTTTTTTATATTATCCGGGACGTCTTTTATGTCCACTTTTTCAAACTTGTATGCAGTGAAGGTCTTTATCACCTCATCGTCGCTGGAATAAAGTTTTGTGACAACATTGGGTTTAAAGTCTTCCAGATGTTGTATAGGCGGCTGCGAAGCCAGATACAGGTTTACGCCGATAAATCCGGCAAGCATAAATGAAAACAGCATCACGAAAAACTGCTTTATCGGGCTGTTTTTCTTCGGGTTTTTAAATTTTTTTGGCATTTCAAATCCTGACATGTAATATATCCATAATCTTTATAATAGCTGTATTCTATCAGAGAAAATATTTAAATACAATTTATGTTTGTAATAAAGTATGCAAATTTTATAACAGCTGTTGACGCTTGTTGTTACAGATACTATTTATTCTATAAAGCATTCATAAGCCCGATAAGTTAGCCCATGGACAGCCAGAGAATTTGTTTTACGGGCTTTGACAAAAGTATTGCCAGATACCCGAAAACAAAATCATACAGCATTTTTGTTCCGCTTTGCATAGATATCCAGCTCACAACGTTTGAAAATAAATCCTGATGGATTATCGCCATGAGTATAAGATAAAAAACGCCTATGATATGTATGGTCAAAACCCCGAGCAAATCAGCTTTTGCAATGGTTGCATAATTAAATTTGTCCTTCAGGGAAAACGAAACAATAAAAACTGCCGGAATATAAGCCAGAATATAACCGAAATTGTACTGAAAAATATATTTTATCCCGCCGCCGAGCGCAAAAATAGGGAACAAAGTCAGCCCGAGCAGGATATAAACTGTCACGGCAGTGATGCCAAAACGCTTGCCTATGAGTGCTGCAATAAAGAATATCACCGGCACCTGCGGGATATAAACGCAGTGTTTGAGCTTTAAAAACGCAGGGTCATAAGGGTTCCACGTGGCAGGGAAATAATATGAAAAATCAAGCTGCGTAAATGTCGCAATCACTATCAAAAACACGCACCAACACATCACAACGAGTGTCCCCAGTGTGATTTTCAGCTTTTTGTTCTCTGCATTAAAGGCATCGAGTTCTTCTTTCAGTCGTTTTGTGTTCACTTTTGCACCCTCAATTCCTCATGCAATTTATTATAACGTGTTTTGAACTTTTCGTACCATATATTTTCCGTAAACATTATGAGCGCATTCTCGTTGTTGTCCTGATAGTAGCCTTTGCGTGTGCCTATGGATTTAAATCCGTTTTTTTCATAAAGGCAGATTGCAGCTATGTTGGACTCTCTGACCTCAAGAGTAATGTATTTTATTTTGTTTTTGTAACAATCGTCAATGATAGCAAACAAAAGCCTTTGCGCCACACCTTGTTTTCTGAAATCAGGATGCACGGACAGAGTCGTGATATGAGCTTCTTCAAAGATATGCCAGCAGCCTGCGTAGCCGATGAGGTTGTTTTGTTCATCCATTGCGCAGTAATAATGGGCAAGGTTGTTCTCAAGCTCGTTGTAAAACGACTCCTTTGACCAGTGATGAGGGCCGTAGGAGAGTTCTTCGAGTTTTACAACTCCGTCAACGTCTGATTTTTCCATTCTTCTGATTGTTGCGTTCATAAAAAAATATTATCAAAACAGCAGCCAAAATAAAATAGTTAAAATTTTGTTAGCATGTCTGAGGCGGCTTCTCTTGTAGCTTGTGAAGTGACCCCATGTGCCGTCTTGAAATCAGACGCTTCGTCCCCCTGAACGTGGGACTGCGCATGGGGCAAAGCCCCGTCTGATTCCGCTTTTACCTGTGCCGGACTTATTGAACAAAATGGTCTTGCCAAATGCACAGGTTCAATAAGTGGTCGGAGTCAGTTGACTATATGAAATTAACAAGAGGTGTGAGAAGCAAACATCTCACACCTCTTTATAAATATTCTGCCCGACTTCTATCCGGGATAATCGGACACGTCGTCCTCTACCACGTCAAATTCACGTTTTTTCCAGCCCTTAAAACCGCCTTTCAAAACCATAACGGGGTACCCCTCGTCAGCCGCCATATACGCAGCTTTGCAGGCTCTCTGACACAAAGGGCAATAACTGTAAAAGATATTTACCTTGTCTTTTGAAAACTGTACGGTCTGTTCTTTAAACTGCTCGAGCGGAATATGCGAGGCATAAGGGATATGCCCCTTTACAAAATCATCGTATTCTCTAACGTCGAACAGATTGTATTCATCAAGATGATGTTCGCTCAAATGCTGGAGCCTGTCAGGGCCTATTGTGTAGGCGAGCTGGCTTAAGAAAAACTCTTTTGCCTTTTTTGTATCTTTGACGGCTTTGCAGATTTCTTCGTGTTTGTGCATATTATTCTCCTTTTTTCATTTTTTTGTGCATACTTATCAATGGGTTCAAAAGTGTCTGCTTCATGGCATGCAATAAAAAACATATAAACTAAACCCGAGAGCGTTTCATTGCCTTTTTGTCTAATATTGTCTGAGGCGACCTTGCTTATATCTACGGAAGTGACCCCTTGGACTTTTTACCTGTGCCGGACTTGTTGAACAAAACGGACTTGTCAAATGCACAGGTTCAATAAGTGGTCGGAGTCAGTTGACTATATGAAATATTTTTATGTTAAGATTTACACACTAAGCTGTAACATTAAATTAAAATGTAGCAATTTTTCATTTGCAGTGTTTTATAAATGATGTAAGTGGTTATTATTTTATGAAGCTGGATGTGTTAAATCTAAAAAATAATATACAAACGCCTGCGCAGGGCAATGTGCGCAACAATGTTTCTAACGCAATAGAACAGCAAACTCCGACGGCACCGACACAGACGGATTCTCAAAGAGTTGAAAATACCGGCTCAAGTGCTGCTTCAAACCCAATAGCCAATCAAAAAGCCGCAGAAACATTAAAAGCACAGGTTCTGGCGCAGGCGCCTATTTCCTATACTTATGTAAGGGATATAAAACTGCCGTTTACCAACAGCGCAAAGCTTTTTAAACTGGCAAACGGCCAGCAGGTTGCTATCCTTGAGAAAAAAGGCCCGACAGTTCTGGAAACCTACTATAATGTAGGCTCCATGAACGAGCCTGACGACAAAAGAGGCATAAGCCACTTTAACGAACACATGGCCTTTAACGGGTCGCAGAGTCCTTACGGCAAAAGCCTCGGCTCGGGCGACTTTTTCCGTATAGTTAACGAAATGGGTGCCTCAACAAACGCGTCTACGGGATTTTCACAGACAAACTACTTTATAACATCCCAGCTTCTGGGCAAGGGCAATGTCTTTGACACCTCGGCTTACATCCAGTCCGAACAACTGCAATATCCGCAGCACAGCGAGGATATGATAGAAAAAGAAAAAGGCCCCGTAACCCAAGAAATCAGCATGGTGGGCGACCAGCCCGAGAACATGGCTCTCAACAACTGTATCCGCAACCTTTTTCAGATTCAGTCCACATCGCCTGATTTGGTGGCAGGCACTATAGCCAACATAAACAAGCTCACAAACAAAGATACTCTGGACTATTACAACCTCTGGTACACACCCGACAACAGCGCAACAGTTGTTACGGGCGAGGTTCCCGTCACAGAGGCTATCAATACCATTGCAAAATACTTTAACAAATCAGCCTACGTGCCTGTACAAAACAGAAAATATCAAGAGTTCAACACAATCGAAAAACCCGTCAGAGTGGACGTAAAAATGCCAAAAGCCCACTCCAGCATAGCAGCACTCGGGTTTGCAGGCCCGTCTAACAGCTCCACAAAAGAAAATATTGAGATGGAAGTCCTGATGACGGCGCTTCTGGGCTACAAAAACGCACGTATAAGCAGAGAACTCAACAAAATCCAGTCTTCTGCAATGATGAATATCGAAAGAGTAGGCAACAGACCCTCTGACCCCAGAGCGATTTTGATTGTTTCGCAGTCAACGCCTCAAAAAACAGAAAACGTAATCAAAACCATCTACACACAAATCAACAAACTGGCAGAAAAACCGCTCTCGCAAGATGAACTCGACACTGCCAAAAAGATTTTGAAAATGACGTTCTCCAAAATTTCCGAAAACTCTCAAATGCTCAACATGCTTTTGGGCAACGCTATTTTGGACGACGACATCGCCTATGTGGAAAACTATCTGCAGATTTTAGACAGCATCACCCCTCAGGATATCAGCAATTTTGCCGCAAAATACCTGAATCTTAACAAAGCGTCCCTGTCTGTAGTACACCCGCAGACCCTTGAAGATTCTTCCATTATGGCAAACTACCAGAACGCCAACAAAAAGTTTGATGTAAAATTAACACAGTCATACCAGCCCGCAAAAGCCCAACAGATAGCCTTCAAGGGCAATCTTCAGGACAAAAAGTTTGACCTCTCCAGAGTAAAACAGTACAGGCTGGCCAACAATATGGATGTTATTATAAACTCCAACAGCTCTGACATTGCAAACTCCAGCATTGTGCTGGATACAGTAGCACCCGCAAATGTAAAACCAGCTGTGCCGGCTGTTCTCGGGGTTATATTAAACGAAGGCTCAAAAAACAAAAACTACGACCAGTTTTACAAAAACGTACACAAATCAGGCATGACGCTAAAGTTCAACGCTGATTTTCACTCTATCAGTGCATCTGCAGAGTCACTTTCAGCAGACGTGCCAATGTCCATTGACCTGATAAGAGAAGTCTTTACCCAGCCGAGATTCACGGATTCCAGCCTTGATTATGCAAAAAAACTGGTAAAAGAAGCTGTTTCCAACATTGACGACTCCGCCTCTGAGCCTGTGTTGAAGAATTTGTTCCCGAATTTGAACGAATTTGCCACAAAAGAAGAGGTTCTCGACTCCATAGACAGCGTTACCCTCGATGAAGTCAATACTTTTTACAACTATGTAATGCAAAACTCTATGGCAAAGGCTGTTTTGACGGCACCTGTCGAAAAAAATCCGGCATTAGAACAAACTGTACTGAACAAACTTTCGCAGGGTCAAATAACCTTCAAACCCTTTAAGTTCGACTATTTTCAGTGTTATGAACCGATAAAAGAAGACCTTTTGCTCAAAAAAGCCGAGCCGAGAAATCAGGCAGACATTGTTCAGGCTTTCAAATTCAAAACAAACTACAACCCGAAAGACCACGCAGTGTTTACGCTGTTGAACACAATACTCGGCGGCGGCCCGTCTTCCAGATTATTTGAAGACCTTAGAGAAAAACAAAAACTCGCCTACAGGGTAGAATCAGACATCAGCTACACAGGCAACACCGGTGTTATGACTCTTGCCATAAAAACAACAACAGACAATCCGACAGAAAATATTCAGCAGTATGAAAATGTCAAAAAATCATTGGACGGGTTCAAGTCCCATATTGAAAAATTGAAGAACGAAAAAGTTTCGCCGCAGGAACTCGAGGCCGCAAAATTGAGAATAAAAACAAAACTGCTCAACACGCTGGAATCGTCAGAATCCCAGACCATTGTGCTGAGTGCTTCAAAAGATTCGCCCTCGGGCATTGATGCGGTTAATAAGACGCTTGCGCTCGTGGATGAGATTACGCCTGACGACCTGCAGCAGGCTGCACGCTATATTTTTGACGGCAAGTCCATTACCTCGATATTGGCCAGCCAGAACACCCTCGACAACATGAATCTAGGCTAGATAAGAAGATGTCTGAGGCGGCTTCGCTTGTAGAAGTGTACACACTCTGCCGAGTAAATATGCCAGTGGCATATTTGCGAGAGGTAGCGAGGACGCAAAAGCATAAGTATATCGGAAGTGACCCCATGCACTGTCTTGAAATCAGACGCTTCGTCCCCCTGAACGTGGGACTACGCATGGGGCAAGGCCCCGTCTGATTCCGCTTGTTGCCTGTGCCGGACTTGTTTAACAAAACGGACTTGCCAAATGCACAGGTTCTACAAGCGGATTTTCGGACGGGTGAAACCCGGGGAGCGAGGACATAGAGCCGGCTTGTGCAAAGCACAAAAGACGAAACTGTCCGAGCGTGAAGAAAATCCAAGAAGTAGTCGGAGTCAGTTGACTATATGAAATTTTTGTCGGGTCGGTATACCGGATTTATTTTTTTAACACCTCATACGCACGGGCTGTGTAGGTATGGTTTTTTATAACATCCGCATAACCGATAAACGCAATACGCTGCGCAAATTCAGGATATTTTAAGTAAAAGCCGGCCTTGTCTATAAGGTCGTCAATGTTTTTGTAAACCTCAAGCTCCTTTGACACAATAAAGTTGCGCTCAATATCAGCCATATCATCCGTGAGCAAAAATCCTCTTGACGCAAGCACCTCAAACACCCTGTAATTCAACCCCGAAATGCCCTGAAGCGTGATGTTTATGTTTATTTTTGAATTGTTGTAAACACGGGAAATTTCTCTTTCCGTTGTCAAAAACCCTCTGTACGCACTTTTGTAAATATCCAGCTCAAAATCATCCAGCAGCTGGCGTTCTTTCATATCGTCAAGGCTCTGCAAAAAGTGTTTTTCATAACAAAAGATGTTCAGCTTTTTGCCGAAAGTCCGGACAAGAGCGGCCAGAATCTTCTGGCGTTTTTCACCGAGCGGCCTGCCCACAAAAGAAATATCATATAAATACTGCCCAAAGTCGTCCGGCGAAGGGGCATAGGCCTTGTGGTTCACAGCCAGAGGCAGATACTTTGCACGTGGCAGCGATTTTTCAAAATCCCTGTCCCACACAAAAGAATAAAACCCGCCCGTTGAAGTTTCCGGATTGTATTTTTCGCACAGTGATTTGTACTGTTCAAAAAGCTCCGGTTGGTTTACACAGGCGTATTTGCTGTCCGGCTCATCCGCAAAATAGTGGACAAATCTGTATTTGTCAGCATTGTTCAGAAAATATTCCTTTACTTCGTCTTTTGCATTGAACAAAAAACCATAGTCATAGCCGAAGATAATGTCCGGCTTAAATCGTTTTATGTCCTCAATGGTCAGCTCTCTTGCGTCTTTTTCCATTACAAATGCGCCGCAGGATTTGAACCCCTGTTTGTAACCTTTCAGGATGAGCGTGCCTGCAATGCTGTTTGGTAAAGTGAGTAGAACTTTTTTCATGCTTTTTTATCAGTCCTCGAGCTTGATATACTGGGTGTCTTCCCATCTGAGGTCAATATATTTTATCTTCTTTTTGAGTGTTTTTATCTGAGGCAAAATAGCAGAAATGTTGCGCACCCTCGACAACGCCATATAATCCAGCTCCCCGAGCCTTACGTTGACAGAAGGCAGCTTTATATAAATATCTTTGGGGTTTCTGAGGTCAATATATTCGACCTTCTGTCCGGAAAACTGCTCCATTGCATGCACAATGGTTTCGATTTTTCGGATTTTCTTTTCGTCCCAGTTTCTGTAGTCATCGCCTTTTGTGCCGTAAGTCAGGACAAGGATAGTTTTTTCCACATTTTTTAACGGCAGATACTCTCTGCCTATGAGTTTTCCGCCTTCGGCAAAAAATGCAATCGGCGGGACTTTAGGGTCAGGAGATATGCTCAGCACCGGTCTTCTTTCAACAATTATTATCCCGAGCCTCGCAGGGAACCAGAGCCTTTTTATGTAGACTTCTTTTACGGGCGGGAGTTTTTCTATTTCTTTTTCAATTTTTGTTGTGTCAAAAAGATAAATCGGCCTTTGCGGAACCGGATACTGCCTGAGTATGGAAATTATACGGTAAGTGGGCGTGATGTTGTTGCCCACAATCTGCAGGGTGTTGTTGCTTGCAGAAGAAAATATGTTCTTATTCAAATACCACTGCGGCAGCTTGTACACCTTGTACGCCGCAAAAATCAACAACCCTATCATAAACAAACGCAGCCAGCAGCGCAGCCATCTCAGGCGTTCTTTGCCTCGTCTGACGTTTCTTTGCATCTGGTTTATTTTAACCCTGCGTTCTATATTTATGTTGTCATTGTTGTCGTATTGTTCCATATATGTAACAGAGATTTTCTGCTTTCAGGTTGTGCCTATTTGTTTAGCCCTGCTTTGTTCAAAATGATTTGCACAAGCGTGTCATAGCTGATACCCATAGCTTTTGACTGGGCAGGCAGGTCGCTGAGGTCTGTCATTCCGGGGCTTGTGTTCACCTCGAGAACAAAAGGCTCGTTGTCCTGTGATACCATAAAATCTACACGGCTCACACCGTTGCACGCACAGGCTCTAAACGCCTGTATTGCGATTTCTTTTACTTTTTTTGTTGTTTCTTCATTTAACTCTGCGGGCAGAATAAATTCTGTCATGCCTGCAGTGTATTTTGCCTCGTAATCATACCATTCTGTTTTTGTGCGGAACTCCAGAATCTCTGTGGCAAAAGTCTTTTCTCCGTCTTCTAACACGCCTACAGTCAGGCTCTTGCCCTGAACATATTCTTCTACCATTACATCCTGTCCGCACTGCGCTGATTTTTTAAAGCATTCTTCCATTTCTTCGGGCGTATTTACCTTGTACATGCCGATGCTGGAGCCTTCGGATACGGGTTTTAGCATAAATGGATATTTCAGCCCCTTGATTTTTTCGGCATAAGGCTCGCCTTTTTTGACAAGAACAGATTTTATGAGCGGAATACCTGCTTCTTTCAGGATGTTTTTAGTGTATTCCTTGTTCATACAAACAGCACTGCTCATGACCCCGCAGCCTGTGTAGGGGATTTGCATAACCTCTAACATGCCCTGTATGCAGCCGTCTTCGCCGTAGCGGCCGTGCATTGCATTGTAGACGAGTTCTATGTTGTTTTCTCTCAGGTCTTTTGCAATGTCTTTTGTTACTTCGATGATTTGAGCGTTTTTGTATCCCAGATTTTGCAATGCTTTGAATACATTTTTTCCGGAACGTCTGGAAACTTCAGCTTCGCTCGAGGGGCCGCCTACCAGCACTGCAATTTTTGTATTTTTGTCTATTTTTGATTCAACAGTGTATTCCATAACTCTTCTTCTTCTTTCGTTTTTGTACCGACAAATTTTACTTCCGGTACAAGTTCTATAGTATATTTGTTTTTAACCTCATTATACATTTTATTCATCAGTTTTAAAACATCTGATGCAGCAGCGTTTTCGAGGTTGACGATAAAGTTTGCATGACCGAGCCAGACCTGTGCGCCGCCTTGTTTAAGCCCTTTGACCCCTGCTTTTTCCAGCAGCCTGCCGGCTGAATCGTTAGGCGGGTTCCTGAAAATACTGCCGGCATTGGGCATTGTCAAAGAGGGCTGTTTGCCTTTTCGAAATTCCAGATTCCTCTGCATTATGGCGGAAATTTCCTCTTTTGCCTGCGGTATCAGCTCAAACTCTGCGTTTAAAAGCACATAATTTTTTGTCTGCAAAACGGATTTTCTGTAAGAAAACTGCATCTCGTCTTTGTTCAGCTCCAGCAGTTTTTTGTTGTCCGTGTCAAAAACACAGCACTTTTTAAAAGTGTCTGATATCGATTGAGAGTGCGCAGAGGCGTTCATATAGACAGCTCCGCCCACGGAACCCGGAAACCCTATCATAAACTCGAACCCGCTCAGGCCTTTTTGTTCTGCCTCTCTGGCGAGCATAGGGACTTTTACACCGCAGCGGGCTTTGATTCTGTTGTTTTCGGTTTCAAAGTGTTTCATCTTTGTTGTGATGATGACATCCCCGTCGATTCCGTTGTCCGAAACCAGCACATTGGAGCATCCGCCCAGCACAACCGGCTCTTTTAAATCCGTTAAAAGCTGCACCATTTCTTCTTCTGTTTCGGGGAAGAAGGCACGTTTTGCGCATCCGCCGATTTTGAAGGTGGAATGTTTTTTTAAGTCGTAGTTTTCAATCACTTCACAAACCATTTTAAACCCCTGCAGTCTGCTCATCGTGGAGTTTTTTGAGTTCTCCGCCGATTCTTGTAACATCGCCTGCGCCCAGCGTAATGACCATATCGCCGGATTTTAAAAGCGGAAGGATTTTTCTTGCGGCGTTTTCCATACTTCCGCCGACATAGGTCACGTCTTCGTTTTGAAAACTCTGGACAAACGCCTTTGAATTTATGCCTTCAATAGCATCTTCCGATGCGGAATAAACATCCACCACAATAAGTTTGTCCACAGCACCGAAACTCTTTTTAAAATCCTCCCAGAGACCTTTCAGCCTTGTGTATCTGTGAGGCTGAAAAATAGCCACGAGCCTGTCTGTGTTGCACAGTCTTGCGCTGTCGAGGGTTGTTTTTATTTCTGTCGGGTGGTGTGCGTAGTCGTCAAAGATTCTTATCCCGTCGAACTCTGCGACCTTCTGGAATCTTCTGCCCATACCGGAGAAAGTTTCAAAATGCGGACGGACTTTTTCAAGGTCGACATTCTCTTCATTGAGTGCTGCTGTTACGGCAAGAGCGTTGTAGATATTGTGTTTGCCGGGGATTGTAAGCTTGAGTGAAACAAGCTTTTGCGAATGATGGTAAACATCAAACTCCGAGCCGAATTCCGTAAACTTCATATTCCTTGCGCTGTAGTCAAGATTTCCGCTTTCTATGCCAAAGGTGGTGAATTTTACGTCGGGGTTTGCGGCAATGAGTTTTTTTATGCCGTTACAGTCTTTGTTTACAATGACTTTTCCGCCTTCGACACGGTTGTCTATGTGTTTTCTAAAGGTTTTTAAAAGGTCGTCAAAACCGTTTTTGTAAAAATCAACGTGGTCGACCTCGAGGTTGTTTATTACGCTGACACTGGTGTGATATTTTACGATAGTGCCGTCGGATTCGTCGAGTTCGGCAACAAAGAATTTTCCGCCGCCGAATTTTGCGTTTGTGTCCAAATCGGGAATAATCCCGCCCACGCAATATGACGGGTCAAGCCCTGCTTTTTCCAGAACATAAGAGCAGAGTCCGCTTGTTGTGGTTTTGCCGTGTGTGCCGGAAAAACCTATAAACTGCTGAACCTCGTGTCCGAGTCCTTCCGAAATCATTTTCAACACGTCGGAACGGTGCAAAACAGGCAGCCCGAGTTCTTTTGCTCTGATTTTTTCGGGGTTGTCATCTCTTATCGCCGTAGAGGCAACGACTGTCATATCAGGCTCGATATGGTTTGCGTCGTGGCCGATATAGACTTTTGCGCCGAGTGCTTCGACTTTTTTTGTGTATTTGCTCTCTTTTATGTCAGAACCGGAAACGCTGCAGCCCATCTCCAGCAAGTATTTTGCCAGACCGCTCATCCCGATTCCCCCTATTGCTATAAAATAAAATTTTTTGTTTTTGTTATCCATGATATTTTTAATGGCTCCAACATCCCTAATTCTAAAAAAATTATATTATAAAATAATTGCAAATTGTAAAAAAAATTGAAAAAAGTGAATAATTTTTCTAAAAAACGGGCATAATGAAAATAGAGCCGTATGTGTATCGTAAAGAAACGGAGATTTTAGTGTCACTCAGTGTGGTAATGCCAATAGGAATATACTCCTCAGCCCAGACCGGAATGGTCGAGGCTCAGCGGACGTTTGCCAATGCGGCCGAGAGCATTGCTTCGGGGATAAAGTCTTATATAAATCCTGCGGATTTGTATGTTGCCACAGGTCTGGACACTACTATGCGTTCTGCTCATAAAGCAATGGAGAATGCACAATCCGGCTTGAACTTTACTGCTGTTGCGGATAGTGCGCTGTCAAACGTAACTCAAAATTTGCAAAGAATCAGAGAACTTAGTATTCAAGCTTCGAACGGGGTTTATTCGGATTCACAGCGTGCTGCAATGCAGGCGGAAATTGACCAGAATGTTGAGCAAATCAGACAAACTTTTGCTCAAGCCACTTTTAACGGCAAACCCACCATCAACGCCGTTACACCGGACAACCCTAACGCTGCTCCGGTGGTGGATTTTATGGTCGACCCGTCAAATTCTTCCTCAATTTCTTACGACCCTAATGTTGCGCTGGATGCTATGGACTTTGATGTCAGCACTGTAGAAGGCGCACAGGCAGCACTCGCTCAGGTAGATACAATGCTGGGTGACATTACCTCAAAACGAGGCGACATCGGTGCTGTTCAGTCGGCTTTTGAAGGGGCTATTGACCAGCAGATGACCAACATGATGTCTTCTGCTGCTGCGTTGAGCGATATTCAAGACACTGATTATATTTCTGCCATTGCTGATTTGAAAAAGGCTCAGTATTCCATGGAGATTATGGCAAAGGTTATGAAAACCGTCATGAACTCCGAAAGATACGTGCTTGATTTGTTACAGTAATTTTTAGTTTTTGATTTTTAGGCGGTTTTAGTCAGATTTTGTAAAGAACAATGCTTTTTATCCGAATCATAAATGTATGTTTGTGAAAAATCCTATACGAAGCTTTGTAGAACAACTTATTGAAACAACTGCATGGCGAGTGTGTTTGAGGGCTGGGACAGCCCGAGTTGCGAGCCTCGAGTTGAAATTAGTTGTTTTAAAAGTGAAGTATCGAGATTTTGAATAAACATACATTTTTTTATTTGGATTTTAGTTTTCGCACGTCATATAGCCTAAAATACTAAAGGCGATGATTTTTTCTTCGTTTATGTTTATCCATTCGTATTTCGGGCTTTCGATGTTGCAGCTGCACTCGTCGAAGTGGTGGCAGATTGTGGCATCTTTCAGGGTAAGGATGTCTTTCAGGTTGTCTTTGTGGTCTTTTACTATTGTTCCGTAACACTTGAAACTCTGTGTAAAAACAACAATATCCTTTACCCCGCCGGCCATTTCAACTGCTTTGTAGATTCTTTCCAATACATTTACGCCCATATTATTTTTCTCCGTTATTGTTCTCTTTTGAGATTATCAGGCGTTTTTTAAAAAATTTCATTGCCAAAAAGGGTTATTTCCGATTGTACATATATTTCATATAGTCAACTGACTCCGACTACTTGTAGAACCTGTGCAATTGGCAAGTCCGTTTTGTTAAACAAGTCC
>CALVBT010000016.1 GCA_944325885.1 Candidatus Gastranaerophilales bacterium
TGGTTCGGAATAGTGTAGTGCTGGCGGTCTATCTCTTGTTTTCGGTTGCTTGCTTCCTTACCGTACATGAGCATTCACGGCAGATTTGAATTCCACAAAATTCAACCTGTTCCATAAAACGGCGAAAATAATGCCTGAGTTTGTCAAACAATTCAGCGTTTTCCATTTGCTCAATTTCATCAGCAATTTCACCGAATGGTGTTCTGCTGATTTCCATAACAATATCTTCTTTGCGTTTAAAATAAGTATAAAAAGTTCCCTTGGCAACACCGGCTTTTTTTGTAATATCTTCGACATTAATTGCGTCAAAGCCTTTTTCTTTAATAAGCTCCAACCCTGCGGATATAAGTTTTCGTTTAGTTTCAACGGCTGATTTTTGTCTTTTATTCATAAAATACTCCTGATTATAAAATATTATAACAAATAAATGACTAAAAGTCAATGACCTATAGTCATTTATTTGTCTTAGGATACTGCATTGATTTTATGGCAAAAATATAAAAAACTTATAAAATAAACAAATAGCGATAGTCATTTTAGCTGTTACAAATAATCATTTAAGGTGTTTCTTTGCAATAATATTTAGACCCGCAAGGGTCTTTTTTAATGCGGAAGGATGAGAATGTATTTTAAAGTCCGATTGGGTTGGAAGTTTGTAGTTTTTTGTCCAGGTTGATTTGTACGGCTAGATAGATTATTTTGGTAAAGCAGGCTTTGTGTGGGCGTTTTCGGGTCGGAAAAATTAAGTGTTCCAAAAAAATCAAACTGGAAAACTGGACTTTTTCTGGACTGTACGGATAGATTGAGATTTGTATATTATCAGTGAGATACGCACCAAATT
The DNA here is from genome assembly GCA_944325885.1 of Candidatus Gastranaerophilales bacterium. Classification (GTDB taxonomy): domain Bacteria; phylum Cyanobacteriota; class Vampirovibrionia; order Gastranaerophilales; family Gastranaerophilaceae; genus Limenecus. The sequence goes on from CALVBT010000016.1 coordinate 842, forward strand.
TGAACTGTACGGATAATTTGATTATTTAGGAATAGTCCAGTTCCGCAAATTTTCACAAAAATATCATAAGGTTTGAGAATTTGAAACAAGGTCGGGAAAATTTTTCCGACCTTGGGTTGAGCAACTTCATTAGTATAAAATTTTAATTATTGCCTATAAAATCAAGCGTTTCTCCATCATCAGGGATTAACAGATTACCAATATTATTTTTAGTTTTAAATTCTTTTAAATCTTCTCTTGTAACAGAAAGATGGCTGACTGTATCTAAATGACTTGCAATTACTTTTGCGTCAGGCGCAGCATCCAAAACATTTTTTACATCTTCAATATTCATAATTATGCGTTCTCCGTTCAAAAGAGTTGCCGCACAGGCATTTACTACTATAACTTCAGGCTTGTATTTGCCTAAGACATCTTTTACTTCCTCACACCAAATTGTATCGCCTGCAATATACAATGTTTTTTCATTATTTGATTTAAAAACAACACCCATTGCATCATAAGGCAAGCCAACAGAATCACATAACGGTTTTATTATCTCTCTTTTGCCATGTTGAGTTCCTGTTTTGTATAGGGTTATGGCATTATATTCTATTCCGGATTCTTGTATAATCTCAACATTTGTAAAACCCTTTGAGATAACGTAGTCTTTATCAACAGAAGATTGAACAAAAACTTTTATATTTTTATCCAGAGCTTTTTCTGCAAATTCATCCCAGTGGTCAGGGTGGATATGAGTGATAATAACAGCATCAACATCAACAATTTTTTCAATTCCAAAAGGCAGCTCCACTCTTGGCTGTCTGACATCGGAATTTATTGCAACATCAAACCCGGGCATATAATCTTTGGGCATAAGCCATGGGTCAATTAAAAATTTTGTATTATTATATTCAACTATAATTGTTGCACTTCTTATCTGTGTAATTTTCATTTAAATGTCCTCCTTATAATAAAGCAATTTTATACAGTGATTGTTATTTTGACAAGAATGCACTTTTTTGTATAATACTTACCAAAAAGTAAATTAGGGACTTTAATTATGACTAAGCATAAGAAAGATGAATATAAATGTCCGCTTGAGGCAACAATGGATATAATCGGAGGGAAATACAAAGGAGTTATAATCGGACACCTTATAAATAAAACATTGAGATATAATGAACTACAAAAATTGATTTCACACGCAACTCCCAAAATGCTTATACAACAGTTAAAAGAACTTGAAACAGATGGAATAATCAAACGAAAACTTTATCCCGTAGTGCCGCCAAAAACTGAATATTCTCTCACTAAAAGAGGTGAAACACTTATTCCTGCAATTATTGAGTTAAACAAGTGGGGAATGAATTATTTAAAAGAAGAAAATATCCCCTGCGCCTACAAGGGTGAGATGGATTAATACACGATTTATCATAAAAAGACCACTTGACAAATATACCCCTATAGGGTATTATGTACATGTGGTTAGATACCCCCTGTGGGTATAAAAGAAAAAGGAGGCTAATATGGCTAAATGTTCAAATCCACATTGCAAATGCGTTAACTGCAAATGCGGAGACAACTGTACTTGCACCGAAGACAAATGTAATTGCCCGCCTGAGTGCAATGAACTTCCTAAAAAATAGAATATTATTTTGGGATTAAGGAGCGGCGTTGCTGCTCCTTTTTGTGTATAATGAAAGAATGAAAAAAGAGTTTACAAACGATATGAACATAAAAAAATCAGAAAATCCGAGCCATAAACATGAGATACCTCGCCTAAACAGGGCAATAGGTCAGTTGGAAGGTATCAAGAAAATGATTGAAGAACAACGATATTGTCCGGATATTATTGTGCAGCTCAAGGCTGTACGTTCAGCAATAAAACATGTTGAAAGCAATATATTGAAAACACATCTTGAAGAATGTGTTGCTAAGTCTTTTTCTGATTCTGAAATTGCAAAAGAAAAAATTATGGAAATTAAAACTCTGCTTGATAAAATGCAGAGTTAACTTATATATTTTAATTTGTTTTTATGACAGTAACTTTATATTCTTAAAATTGCAAATTTGCTCATTTATTTAATATTTCAAATTTATGTTGCCCAAAATAATCAAACCATGTGGAACAAATAATCAAACCATGTGTCCTTTTACACAAGGGTCTTTTTTAATGCGGAAAGATGAGAACACGAAAAAAGGATAAAAATCCCTCGACAAAAAAACCGTTTTATTTTTCTTTTCTCAACTTTGTTTTTACCAGAAACTTTATTTTATCAAACAATGTCGGAGCTTTGTCATTCACAGAATTTTGGTGCAGATATTTTTCCTCCTGACCGAACAAATCATAATCTGCAGCTTTCTTTCTCAATTCATCAAAAGAATACGGTTTATTTTTTATACAAGCATCATTAATCAAAAACAAATCTTGAAAATTGGCAGAAATAAATGAATTATTATCAGGTGCCATATATGGAAATGAAACATTCAATGCCTGTCCTTTAAAACCCTTATCATTGATTTTCGAATAGAATATCCAATTTTTAAAATTCATATACCAATTTTTAAATATTTTATTATCGTCAATTTTTTCTAAGACATTTTCATCAAGACAAATAACAGTATCATTTTTTGTTCTTGAATGTTTTTCTATATATTTATTAATAGCGTCCAAACCGGATTTAGTTGCGGTTATTGGTGCAAAAATTATAAATTTATTATTGTTGAGTTTTTTTGCACTTGTACAATAATCAGCAGTGCCTATCATTGAGTCACCGCTTCCAACAATATCATCAATTATTACAAAGGCACTGTTTTTAGGATATTTATTTAAATCCTGAACATCGCAAACATGAACTATTCTGCTTTCAGGGAAACTAAACATATCCTTATACATTTTCACCAATATATCAAAGCTTTTCACTGTTCTCATCCTATGCTGGAGGAGATACAAATGTTCTTTTGGAATATTGTGACTCTGCAAATAATCATCAATCTTATTATTCAATTTTTCCAAAGTCTTTATCATAGACTGTTTTGAATACACATGAATATTTGAATCAAAATACTCTGCGATAGAATTACTCAGTTGTTTGTAAGACTTATTAGTAATTGAAGAGTCATCTGCAATAGCTTCAATGGTTGTTTTGATTCTTTCTTTTGACGGAAGAATCGGCTGGAGTTGTTTTAATACACCGGTTTCGGTTGCAGGGTTTTCAATACTGACACGAATAGCACTCAAACCCAGCTCTTTCAATCTTGATTCAACGGGGTTATTCAAAACAAAAGAAACACATTCCGCAAAATCCGCATCAGGATATATCGACTGAACTTTTTTAGCTTTTTTCAAAACATTCACAGCTCTCGACGGCAAAATTCTATCATCCTCAAACAAATTTACACCATCGCTGAACCCTTCTAAATTTATTAATGTCAAATCATTAGCCGCAACTCGTTCCTTAATTTTTTGAAGAGTATTTTCATTTTTTAAATCATTCAAAGTTACAATACAGCCGAGTCTTTCTTCTGATTTACTCAGATTAAAAAGGCCCTTACTTTCGTGAAAATATTCAAAATACTTATACAATTCTCCGACAGAATCAAATGCCGTAATTTCGTAACGGGTTAACTGTTGAGCCATATCTGATAGGGATTGATAATTTGCAAACTGGGTAATTTTTTGAATTGTAGTTAAAATCTCAGTCGGTGTAGCATCCGGAACAGCTTTCGATATTTTTGCAATATCAGATTCAAGATTCTGTTTTGAATAGATATTCATTTGCTTAATCATTTTTGAATACAATTTATCAACAATCGACCCTATTGTTGTCTGCTTTTTCAGTCCTGCAAAGGCATTCACATCATCATCAAGTTTTACTGTAATACGCTTGTAATTAAGCCATGCCGGTTTTTTGTTATCATGAAGCTGCACATCTGCAAGAAAGAAATTTTCTCCCTTTGAATTGCTGTAAAACTCAATTTCACGCAAATCATCTCCATAATAGTTTTTTAATGCTTTTGCCTTTTCAACAAGTTTATCCCAATTTAAATCAGGATATTCAATAATACCTTTTGCACTAAACGGTGTCACTTTACACTGAACCAAATTCAATAATGTTGATTGCTGCTTTTTATTCAGACTGCTGACATTTAGCACGTAATCCGCAGAATAATTCCACAAACCAAGATCATTTTTGGACAACAATAAAGGTTCAATCTCTTTCAATTTAAACATTTCCATATTCGAAAACTGCGGAAGCTTGTCCATCTCTATCCTGCGATAACCACTCAAATCGACTTTTGAAGCCAGCGAATAAAGATATTTTAGATTTTCAGTTTTTAAATGCTGAACAAATTCAGCAGCTATAGGCTCCCCGTACAATTCAAAAAACTTCTGTAACAAGACGTTTTTTGACATTACAGGAACATTTTGCAAACATTCGTTATTTTGTATAGCCTTTGAGATTTTATTTATATTTGCCTTAAATGATGGCGAATAAATACTATTAGTTGACCTTATATTCATCTTTAACTTACACTATCAAATTAAACAAATCAAACTGCTGTATCAAACGGCTGATTCTGGTAGCCGAAGAGCCTAACTCCTGTGCAATTTTTTTGATAGTTGCACCGTTTCTTAACATAGAAAGAATAACATCTGCTTCTTTTTTTCGTTGTTGCAGTTTGTATTCTGCTCGGAGTTTATTCTGTTGAATGTAATCATTAACTGTATAGTTCGAGCAGCCCAGCTCTTTTGCCATTTGTTCTATAGTATAGCCTTCTTTAACAAAATTTTTGACTCTGTCAGCCAGTCCTGTTTTTTTAGATTCAAGAACATTCAACTCCGGAGAAAATTCTGCCACAATCCTGCGAACCGTTGCGGCAGAAACACCGAGGATTTTGGCAATATCTTTCATGTCCTCTCCCTTATTCAAAAGCTCCAGAATTTTTTTGTGACGAACCTGCTGCTGAGTGAGTTTGACAGAATCCGTCATATTTTCTTTCTTAAGCTGAAATCTGATTGTAGATTTTGGGATATTCATTTCTTTCGAAATTTCAGAAACAGCATATCCCGAATTTATTCTGTCAAAAATCATTGTGCGCATTTCATTAGTTAGTCTTGCGCCTTTAAAGCTTATATTATTAGAATTTATATTATTCTGAACAAAAAACAAATTGCCTCCTTGTGGTTATTAGTAAAAAAACCCAACAATTTATTTTTTGCTACCAAAAATTTTTATTTTCTAAAGTTCAAATTTAATGCTAAAATCAAATAGAATTAATAGGAGGGTATATGAAAAAAATTATTTTATCTGTATTTACGTTTTTATTTATGGCATCCGCTTCGTACGCTGCTACCTGGGTGGCAGCAGACCGAGTTTCCGAAGTAGGAGCAACTCTTATTTCAAAAAACAATCTGCCTGCAAAAACAACTTTCAAAGTTGTTAACGGCACTGCAGACAATTCCAACACATCAAAGACAAATGTCATCCAAATTTCAAGCACTGATTTGTCTTACACAGGCAATGACAGCGAAGTAGCTGCCGTAATTGCACACGAAATGGGCTATATCATAAACGGAACATACTCCAAGAATATAATGAGAGAAGCTGCTAAAGACGCATTGACAAGCAACCTGAGTTCCGGCAATATCATTGCTACAGCTGCAAACAGCGAATTTCTCGCTAACAAAGCAAGTGCAGCAGACGAACAGGATGCTGATATCACAGGTGTGGATTTAATGATAAAAACAGGCTACAATCCGCTCGCTATGATTGTTGTTATTACAAAAATGCCGGGCAGTGTCTGGGAAGCTCTTTTTGGCAAACCTGCAAACACTGACAGAGCAATGAATGTATTCAATTATCTGACATACAACTATCCTTCAAAAGTCAAAGCAGGATACGGCTGTCAGGAATATAGAGCTTTTTTGGAATACGCAAATCCGATTGTTGAAAAAAGAAATGCAAGCAAAAGCAAATTAGAAAAATTCAACAAAGAACAAGAAAAAAATAAAGCAGAAAGAGCAAAAAACATTTCTCAATACAAAGCAACAGGCGGCCTCAGCGGCTGGGATGCTTCCTACACAATCCTGCAGCAGTTGACAGGCTCTAGCGAAAGATAAATAAATTTAAAAAGGCAAAAAAATTTTTTACGGTTTTTATACCTGTATGAAAGTTCAACACTCGCAAAACTACAGGCCTGTTTTTGGTGCAATAAAAATTGCCGACACAAAAAACTGTATAAAAGGGCTGGAAACACCTATCAGCGTTTATCTTCTGTCGCAAAAAGATATTCCGTTTTTGAACCATCTAAAAAACACAACAAAAATGGACAACCTGATGTCAAAAGTTCCGCAGAATATGGTTGATATATGGCAGGAAATTTTTAATATCTCAATAACTCAGGCAAAAAATTCCAGACAGGAAAGCCTTATCGGTCTTTTTAAAAACAGACCTTGTTCTATAATAAATTACACAAAAGATAAATTTAAATACAAAATAGACACAATCTGCACATGGCCTGCTGAAAAAGACAAAAAAGTTCCGCTGGCCGGAAAAACAATGTTCCAAATTCTGTTCAAAGATTTTTTAAAAGAAAAAGCAGGATATATGGATATAGACGCAATCACAAACGGCCCGTTCAATGCTGTTGCAAAATACATGTCGCTAGGTTTTAAGCAAAGAGGCGGAGAAAACGGCATAGTTGCAATGCGTGCAACTAATGATGCGATTGCTCACAGTTCACAAAAACTGGATGAATTTATAAAAATTTTTCCCGACAAAAATCATGTAGAAATTGACCTGACAACAATCATTGTATAATATAAAGGAAAAAGTAGTGTGTGGAAAAATAAATAGTGGAACATTATACAGAAACATTGCCCTATGAACTGGAGCTGACCTCAAGAGTGCTGCATGAGGCCACAAAATGCTACTTTGCCCAGTGCAATTTTCCTATTACGCCGGAAGAATTTAGCATCTTGGACTGCCTTTATCTAAAACCGGATATTATACAAATTGATTTGGCAAAAATGATTCTAAAAGGCAGAGCGCACACAGGCAGATTTTTAAAATCACTGGAAGAAAAAAATTTTATTGTAAGAAAACCGGTCAGACAGGGTTCTCGAACAATTACAAAAAATATCATTACAAAAGAAGGTCTTGAACTTTATGACAGAATGCGGAAACAAATTGACAAATATATCAAAGACACAAACCCGCAATTAAATATACAGGTCAACGATGTAATAAGGCTGCTGCAGGAAATAAGAAAAAACTGTACTGACAAATTTGATATAAAATTTGATTAAATAGAACCTTGCATTTTTATCAAATTTGTTTTTTAATCTACTTGTAGATAAATCTACAAGAGAGAAAAATTATGGCACAAAGCACAGCTGCAGCAGAAGAATGGCACTTTCAAGTTAACCCGTGGATTGCAATGATACCTATCATGCTTTCCATATTTATGTTCGCATTGGATGAAACAATCTCAAACGTAGCCCTGCCGCACATGGCCGGCTCATTCTCCGTAAGCCATAACGAATCCACATGGATTATTACAAGTTACCTTGTAGCCAGCGGTGTTATTATTCCTACGGTTGATTTTTTCTGCAAACTGATAGGAAGAAAACAGTACTTCTTACTCAGTATAGTAATTTTTACAGCCTCGTCTATACTGTGCGGACTTTCCACGTCAATGCCTATGATGCTAGTTTCAAGAATCCTGCAGGGTATAGGAGGCGGCGGAATTATGCCTATTGCGCAGGCTATAATTTTTGAAATATTTCCTAAAGAAAAACTCCCTGCCGCTATGTCTGTTTTTGGTCTTGGTGTAGTGCTTGCCCCTATCATGGGGCCTGCTGTCGGAGGTTGGATTACAGAAACATATTCCTGGCCGTGGATTTATTTTATAAATATTCCGTTCGGTATAATAGCACTTTATCTTTCAGTAAAATACATTGAAGAGCCTCCATACTCAAGAAAACAAGAAGGCGTAACAATGGACTTTTCCGGCTTTGCCTGTATGGCATTATGGCTTTTAAGTTTGCAGGTAGTGCTGGAAAAAGGTAATGACAACGACTGGTTTGGTTCGCCATGGATTTGTAAACTGTTTACATTTTCTATGATTTGCCTTGTTCTTTTTATCTGGATTCAAATCAAAAAGAACAAAACAAAGACAGGTCTTATCAATTTGTCCATACTGAAAAATCACAACTTTCTAATCGGTACAATGGGTCAAATAGTCCTGATGGGTGTAATGATGGCATCATCATCAATTTTGCCTTCCATGTTGCAATCCTTGATGGGATATTCCGCATTTATGAGCGGTATTTCTATGATGCCAAGAGGTGCGGGCTGTCTTATTGCTTCTATGTTATCAGGTGTATTAGTAATAAAACTCGGTGTCAGACCGGTAGTTGTAATAGGGCTTGTGATTCTGGCAGGCGGCAGTTTGATGTTCGGCGAAATAAACACAACAATAGCTCTCGCAAACATTGCCATACCAAACTTTACCTTCGGACTCGGGATGCTTTTATCCATGGTTCCTTTAGCAAATATTTCATGTTCAACCCTATCAAATGCAGACCAGACAAATGCCGCTGGTCTGCAGAACCTTGTGAAAAACGTCGGTGCTGCAATAGGTACCTCTATCGCAACCACAATGATTTCCAGATTTTCTCAAATTCACCAGATGACCATGGTTCAGTTCTTGAACGACGGAAACAATGTTTATACAGAAAGACTAAACGCCATGGCCGGAGCATTTTCAAATCTGGACTATCAAAACGCAATGTATATGGCACAAGGACAAATGTACAACATGCTAAAACAACAAGCCACTTTGTGGGGATATGTCGAAACCTTCAGATATTTTGCTCTGGCTGTTGTTCTTATTTTGCCTTTTGTTTACTTCCTGCACGAAGACTTTAAACCTGCAAAAAAGAAAAAAGCCTAAAAAAATGCTTTATGCAATAAAATACAAATTGTTGGAATCTCTTTCTACAGGATGAAAACCATTCTTAAAATAAAAATCTCTTGCTGAAAATACAGAATGCAGGTCAATTTCTTTGCCTTTATACAACTGTTTAAAAAAGTCTAAAAATCCTCTGCCCAATCCCTTAAACTCCCGCACCTCAGAATCATACAGATGCTCGGGATGAACCTGAAGATAATCAAGATTTACGCTGCGTCCATTAAAAGAATCTTCTGCTATTTTTGCCTCGGCAAGAATATCCTCGGGGAAAATATTTTCAAAATTTTTCATCTGCCGAGTTAAAACATAAAATTTTTGAGCCTCATCAGCCTCTCCGATATTGTGTATTGAGGCAGCCTCTTTATAAATATTTCCCGAAAAACTCGCCTCCCACAAATCGTCAACATCTCTCAATGCTCGCAAATCTTTGCTATCAAGCGGGTTCAACTCAACAACAGATACCTTAAAAGGCATTTTTATCGGGTATATTTTCTGGATATTTAAGTGAGAAATAAAATTTCCTTTAAAACTGATTTCGCTCATAAAAATTTTTCCTTACCACTTACAAAACACGTAAAAAATTTTTTTGCTATTAAAGCCGGACGGTTTGTCGTGATAAAAAATTTTTTAATAATTTAAGCAATGTGTAATATTTTCAGACGGCAAATACATCATGCCTGTCATCATAGGCGCATTTTGTCTTTGCCCGCCTTTTTCCAGCCAATTTTTCAGGAGTGTATTGTTTTGTTCAGAAGGGAATCTAAATCCCAATTTGTAATAAAAGCCTGCAGGCGAAGTCTTTCCGTCAATCACATCGCAGTGAATAACAACCCGCCCCTGTGTTCTGGAATCTTCAAGACTTTTTTTAACAATATTTTTTACGGCTTCGCTGCCCTGACCTTTTGCGTGAGAAAACAGATGCTCTATATAATAATTAGGCTTTAAAGTCTGGACAGTGTCCCAGTGCGCATCCACGGCAGGAATTAGCTTTTTTGTAAAACGTGAAAATCGCTCCGGTTGTGCTTCTACAAAAACCTTATCAACATCAACATAATTTTTTGGAAAGTCGCCAAAAACAACACATTTTGAATCGTCAAAATAATAACGGATTTCGCAAGCTTTTTCAAACGCATCATTTTTTATTCCGCTCACAGCTGTGTCAATAGAAGCACTTTTTGTCTTTGCTGCTGTTTTTGAAGCTGCTGCCAAATTTGTTACTTTGTTCAAAAAATCGACTTTCATAATAATATAAAAAATTTTGGCTAAAAAAAATTGCGCCCAACTATGCCTTTTGGGCATTATTGATTATGTAATATAAGTATTTGCTATTTTCAAAAACTGATAAATAATAAAAAAAGAAAGGGTCTTGTATGGATTTGGAAAATAACAACGACTTAGTTCAAAATCTCAAAGATGCAGCCTGTTCCGCCGAGCTTATACAAGAATTTTTCAGACAAAAAGAACTCGGAAACAACAAAACACTAGTAAAACTATTGTACAAACACAAAAAACAGCTGCTCGAAGATTTGCATTATTTTCAAAAGAAAATCGACTGTCTTGATTACCTGATTTTTCAAATAAACAATTCACACAAAAAAAACTAAAGGAGAATTTTTCAATGGACATATTAAAAGTAACAACCCCGAGAGGCCTTGAACTAAAAGGCGCAATCTTTGGTGACGACACTAACGACACAGCACTGGTTATGCTGACAGGCATTTGTTCAAACGTTTTTCAAAACGAACTTTTGTACACAACAGGCAGACTGCTGGAAAAAAACGGTATCACCTGCATAATTGCCCATGCTCACGACTCGTTTTCGTGCTTTGCATACACTGACTTTTCCACGGGAAAACAAAAACACGCAGGCACCTTTAACGACGACTTTAACATGGTATACGAAGATGTCGAAATCTATGTTAAGTATGCAAAAGAACAAATGGGCTTCAAAAACATAATCTTAGGCGGTCATTCCCTCGGCTCTAACAAAATAATCCATTATCTCGGCAACACGCCGGATGATTTTGTGGACTATTTTATAGTGTCTTCGCCCGTTGATATTATGCACTGGTGGAAGATTATGCCCAACATTGACAAATGCTTTGATATGGCAAAAAGCTGGGCCGAAACAGGCAGAGGCGATGACCTTTTGCCGTTTTTGTTCGGTGGATTTTCACCAATGACAGCCAATACGGTTCTCGGATTCTACAATGCAGACAATCTCAAAAACTGCCCCGTACTCAGCAATGAAGGGGAAACAGACTCTTTGTACAACATAAAGCCAAACGGTGCCTTTGTAATAGGGGCAAAAGATTCCGTAACGGGCGAAAGTCCAAAAGCCTTTATGGAAGCCCTAAACAACTGGACAAAAGACCCCAAACACAACACTGTAATAGAAGTTCCAGATGCTTCTCACATATTCTACGGAAAACACAAAGAGTATTCCGAAGTCGTTTTAAAATGCATAAAATCCTATCTCCACAAAAATGATTTTGCTCTTGTCTAGTCATTTAATAGTTTGATTTTTTAAAGGAGAACTTTATGAAAAAAAGCATACTAAACCAAACTTTTGATGAAGAACGCTCCCTGTACAATATAAAAGATACAGAGGTTTTAAACTGCAAGTTTGAAGGCCCTGCCGATGGCGAATCCGTCCTAAAAGAAGGAAGAAACTATATTGTAAAAAACTGTTCCTTCTCTCTGCGGTATCCGATGTGGCACGCAAAAAAATTCTGCCTGAAAAACTCTATCCTCGATGAAAAAACAAGAGCGCCCCTATGGTATTGCACAAACGGAACCCTTGCAGACTGCAATATCACAGGAATCAAATGCCTAAGAGAATGCAAAAATATCAAAGCGGACAATTGCAATATTGCATCTGCCGAGTTTGGCTGGAGATGTAAAAATCTAAAAATTTCCAACTCTACAATAGACTCAATGTATTTTTTATTTGAGTCAAAAGACGTTGAAATTGACAATCTAAAAATGACGGGCAAATATTCCTTTCAGTATATGAAAAACCTCAGCATCAAAAATTCAAACCTTGATACAAAAGACGCTTTCTGGCACAGCAAAAATATTGTTGTCGAAAATTCCGTTGTAAAAGGCGAGTATTTAGGCTGGTTCAGCGAAAACCTGACATTTATCAACTGCAAAATCATAGGAACACAGCCATTATGCTACTGCAAAAATTTAAAATTAATAAACTGCGAAATGGAAGCCACAGACCTATCTTTTGAATATTCTGATGTTGAAGCAGATATAAAAGGGCATATAGACTCTATTAAAAACCCGAAATCAGGCACAATTATTGCTGATTCCGTCGGCGAAATAATCTCGCAAGACGCAATTATGAAATGCAGCGGCAGAGTAATAATTAGAGAACAGCAACTCTCCGCCTGAAACACAATCTTAAAAAAGTTATAAAATATATTGAAGATGAGGTAGAAAATGTTAAAAAAACTTTTAATTTCATTATTTGCAATGATTTTAGTAATTGGAGGTGCAACTATGACTATGGCAAAAAATAATGACTGGGACAAAACCTTCCCCAAAAGCGATAAAGTCGATGTAAAAAAAGTAAGCTTTAAAAACCGCTACGGCATCACTCTCGTAGGAGATTTGTACACACCGAAACACAAACCCTCAGAAAAAATGGCAGCAATTGCAGTTGCAGGGCCTTTCGGCGCAGTAAAAGAACAGGCCTCCGGCTTATACGCCCAGACCATGGCAGAACGCGGCTTTGTGACACTTGCTTTTGACCCCTCTTATACCGGCGAAAGTTCAGGCGAACCGAGAAACGTTTCTTCTCCGGAAATCAATACGGAAGATTTTAGCGCAGCAGTGGATTTTTTGAGCAGCCAAAAAGATGTTAACCCTGATGAAATCGGAATCATAGGCATCTGCGGATTTGGCGGATTCGGGCTGAACGCTGCAGCCATTGACACAAGAATCAAAGGCACCGTCACTGTAACAATGTACGATATGACAAGAGTCACAGCAAACGGATATTTTGATTCAATGGATGAAAAAGCACGCTATGAATTAAAAAAATCCTTGAACAAACAAAGAACCGAAGACTTTAAAAACGGCTCTTATGCAAAAGCAGCAGGTCTGCCGGAAAAATTAACAGGTGAAGAACCGCAGTTTGTAAAAGATTACTACGGATATTACAAAACAAAAAGAGGCTTCCACGAACGCTCCATAAACTCTAACGGAAACTGGAACACAACAGCCTCTCTCGCATTGATAAATATGCCTATCTTAGCTTACAGCAATGAAATCCATAATGCAGTTTTAATGATTCACGGTGAAAAAGCCCACAGCCGCTATTTTAGTGAAGATGCCTTCAAAAAACTAAAAGGCGACAACAAAGAACTCTTGATTGTTGAAGGCGCAAACCACGTCGACCTGTATGACAATCTTGAAAAAATTCCGTTTGATAAAATCGAAAAATTCTTTGATACATACCTGAAGGAGTCTAAATAATGAAAAAACTTTTACTTGTATTAATGGCGTTAATAGTAACAGGAGGCACAATAACAATGGCAAAAGAACTTGAACAGCCGTTTGCAAAAGGAGAACTCAATCCTTACAGCAAATTTTTCACAGGAACTACTCACCTTCAACGACTTGTGGAAAAAGATGACATTTGGAATTCATCAATCGCAAACGTGACATTTGATAAAGGTGCCAGAACAAACTGGCATAAACACTCTGGCGGACAGATTCTTCTGGTCACAGCAGGCGAAGGCCGCTATCAAGAAAAAGGTAAAGAAATCCAAATCCTCAAAAAAGGCGATGTTGTAAAAATTCCGCCGAATGTGGAACACTGGCACGGTGCAGCACCGGACAGTGATTTTGCCCACATTTCAATAGAGCCGAATCTGCCAAACAACCGGACAACCTGGCTCGACCCCGTGACAGACAAGGAATATAAATAGGTAAAATTTATGATAAAAAAAATACTTGCACTGCTTCTTGCACTAACTATTGTACAATGCTGCGTTTTTGCAAAAGCAGCAAAAAATGAGGACAAAAATATGACAAGAACAGATATTTGTAAACAAAACTACAGAACTCTCTTCAAAGGCGAAGCCCTCACCCCTACAGGTGACGATCCTGAGATGATGGCGATTTTGCAAAAATATATTTTTGGTGAAGTCTTTACGGTAGGCGAACTCGATATTAAAACAAGAGAATTAATAACAGTCACATCTCTTGCTGTTCAGCAGACTCTGCCGCAGCTAAAAGCCCACACAAACGGAGCCTTAAACGCAGGAGCAACTCCGATTGAACTAAGAGAAGCTATTTATCAGCTTGCACCGTTTATCGGATTCCCGAAAACGCTTAATGCACTCGGGGTATTGAATGAAGTTCTTAAAGAAAGAGGCATAAAAACTCCTCTAAAATCAACACAAACCGTTAAAGAAGAAGAAAGATACGAAAAAGGTCTGGCTATACAAAATCCTTTGTACGGCGACGAAATAAAACAGTCAATGACCGGTCTGCCTGACGATATGGGCGCAGATGTTGCAAGATTTTTGACAGAAGTCTGCTTTGGCGACTTTTATACAAGAGAAGGTCTGGACATCAAAACAAGAGAACTGCTCTTTATCTCTGCTCTCGTCACTACAGGCAACACCTACACTCTTAAAAGCCACATCAAAGGTGCGTTAAAAGCAGGAAACTCCAAAGAAACAATCACTGCGGCAATCATCCAGTGCCTGCCTTATGTAGGATTTCCAAACACACTGGCTGCATTGAGGACATTAAAAGAAGTTCTTGCAGAATAAAAAACTAAAAATATGCAATACCCGAAGAAAAGGAGGCTTTAACGAGCCTCCCTTTTTAGCTCACAGATTTTTTTAAATAAATCATATCAATCAATTGTTTCCCGTTTTCAAAGATAGGATGGGTATAATTGTCGGTGAAAAAATTTCTTACTCTGCCGAATTCCGTAAACCCTCTCTTTTTATAAAAACGAAGTGTTTTTTCATTCTCGCCGGTTCCGAGTATTAAAGCTTTACACTCATTTTTATATTTGTCATATACAAAATCAAGCAGAGCAGAAGCGAATCCTTTATTCCGATATTGAGGATAAGTTGCAAGATTTTTTATTTCTATTATATCGGAATCTGCCTTTATAACTGCACATAAAGACACAAGTTTTCCTTTATCATACAGTACAAAAAGAGTTGACTGCTCTAAATATCTGTTAATCATTGACTCCTCTTCATCTCCGATTAACAACAGGTCGATAAACTCAAATTTATTTTCTCCAATTTCTTTAATTTCCATAATTTTTGCACCTTAGAGCAACTATCTGTCAAATATTTCATATAGTCAACTGACTCCGACTACTGGTAGGACCTGTGCATTTGACAAGTCCGTTTTATTCAATAAGTCCGTCACAGGCAATAAGCGGAATCAGACGGGGCTTTGCCCCATGCGCAGTCCCACGTCCAGGGGGACGAAGCGTCTGATTTCAAGACAGCTCATTGGGTCACTCCCCAAGCTACAAACGGAGCCGCCTCAGACATTTACCTGAACATTCCGCCGAGGTAATATTTTACCCGTTTTAGAAAATCAGTCTTTTGCGGCTCAAATTTGTCCACCGTATAAAATTCAAACGGCTCGGGCTGAGTTGTTCTGGAATATTTTATATCCGCAGGGCCAAAAAGCATTACATAAGCGGGCTTGTACCCTTCAGGAATATTCATCTGAATACCCAGCTCGGGGAACAACTGCATACAAAGCTGTGCAAACCCGCACCAGCAGGTAGCCACACCGAGGCTCTGAGCATAAAGTTCAAAATAGCTCAATGCAATAACAGGGTCCTCAGACACGCAAGGCGCATTCAGAGGAACAGAAACAACAACCATATTCGGTGCTTTTCTAAAAATTACATCCTCGCCCGCAACCATTGCATCAAGATAGTGTGCAAATTTTTTTGCGGCTTTGTGATACGGAACTTTTTTAATTATATTAATAATTTTTGTATTTACGTAATCTCGAATTTTATCCATAACAGCTTTATCTTCGACAAAAGCAAAATGCAATTTGTGAAAATTGCACCCTGTGGGAGTCCAGTTGAGCATATCTTTCAACTTTTGAACAATTTCAGGGGATAAATTTTCCTGTTTGTAATGTCTGAAACTCCTTCTTGATTTTATCAAATTCAAAATCATATCAGGATTTTGCGCATATAAAGGCTCAGAATTTTCAGGATTCTTGCCCAGAATAGAAACAGCCCCGACAGGACACACAGACAGACAGTGCTGGCATTGGATACATCTGTCCTCGCCGCCTTGTGCAAACTTAGGGACATTGTTTTCGTCAAATTCCAGTGAATAGGCTATACAATCCTTTATGCACAACCCGCAGTGGATACACTTTTCTTTATCTATACACAAATTTTTCTCTGCCATTTTTCTTCTCCTATAAAAACCATTCTATCAAAGGTTTTTGTTCTCCGAATTTAAAATTGAAAGTCTGTTCAAAAGCCTCATCAGTCAAATATTTATAACTTATATTAAACCCCAGAGGCTCCTGAGTTACATTGAGCTTTTTGTATTTTCTCGGGGAGATAGTTTTTTTCTTCAAATTTAAAACATTAGAATAATTCAGCCCCTCAAACGTACAAAACGGCGCACGGAGTTTGCCTGTTTCATATTTTGTCATAAGCCCGAAAGTCCTGCACACGACACCTCTGTACTCATAAACCGAACACACGTCATCAATCAAAAACGGACAATCATAGCGGAACTTTTTGCCTTTAAATGTTTTTCTTTTTTCCAGAATATTTTTTAAATTCTGCTCTATTTTTGCCTGTGTCGGCGCATCCAGCATCGCAAGCCCTTCGAGCAGATATTTCATTTCCACGACAGAATACGGAAACTGCGCATTTTTGCAGCACTTTGCGCAGCCTTTTTTGCAGAATATAAAAGGCTTCTGGCTTTCAAAAAACTTTTCCAGTTTTTCATTCAAAAAATTCAGGTATGCGATATATCCGTTCAGGGGCTGGTTAAACATTTTTGCCCATTTCATAAGCCTGTTTTACATAAGGAGTGCCGTCGATTTCGCCCTTTTTCCAGACACCGGCCGCATATATTACACCCTTTTCTTTTGTACCTTCCAGACAAAGGTCGCTAAAACCTCTAAACCCTTCAACAGTTCTTTCCAGAGCGGATTTGTCCTCATCTGCTGCTGTTACTATAAAATAAAAATCCTTGTTGACGATTTTTGTATATTTTGCACAAGTTCTGTCTATCAATGTCTTCATCTGGCCGTTCATTGTGTAAAAATACACAGGCGTAGCCATTACAATAACATCGGCTGCTATCATTTTTTCCAGAATCTCTGTCATATCATCTTTCTGAGAACATCCTGTGTAATCATTGTTTGTACAAAAACCGCAGCCAAGACAATAGTTTATTTTTTTATCGCGCAAAAATATTTTTTCTACATCGTTTCCGGCTTCTTTTGCACCTTTCAAAAACTCATCGCACAAAACATCGGAATTGCCGCCTTTTCTCGGACTTGCTGAAAGTATCAAAACCTTTTTTGACATAATTCACCTCATTAAAATCTTTCTCCATATTTTACTTTACACCTTAGACTCTGCTCTCAGTCAAGTATTTTAACAGTCAACTAAATTATTTCATATAGTCAACTGACTCCGATTACTTGTAGAACCTGTGCAATTGGCAAGTCCGTTTTGTTCAATAAGTCCGGCACAGGCAACAAGTGCATGGGGTCACTTCCCAAGCTACAAACTGAGCCGCCTCAGACATTC
Organism: Candidatus Gastranaerophilales bacterium; assembly: GCA_944325885.1. Lineage (GTDB taxonomy): Bacteria > Cyanobacteriota > Vampirovibrionia > Gastranaerophilales > Gastranaerophilaceae > Limenecus. The sequence goes on from CALVBT010000016.1 coordinate 18,600, forward strand.
ATATTTACAATTCCTTAACAAAAGCGGATTTTAGCGCAAATATATTTTTTTATCAGCTTTTACATAAACGAAAAAGAGGCCGAAATATATGAAAATAAATCCATCACTTTACATCTACAGAAACTACAATAACCATAACAACGACAACAAAAAAGAAAACAACGCCCCCCAAACCCAGCAGGCAACAAAACCTTTTGAACTCACGTCAAAATTTAATGACCATCTGATAGCCTTTGGCGCACGTGTGGACAAAGGGCTGGAAAGATTCTACGAAGCCAACAAAGACCACATGCCTGTGACCGTAAAAAATTACATAGAACAACTCAACGACAAAACCACCCTCAGCCCGACCGAAGCGCAAAAAAACGCTTTTGCAAAACTCGAAACAGCACAAACAATAGAAGACATAAAAACAGCTTACCCGGATGAACCGCTTTTTCAAAACCTTATCAACCCTACAGAATCAAAAGCCACACGAGGTCTTTTGAACTCCGTAAAAGAAAACGAAGAACTTCTTGCACTTTCAAATCAGGGTGTCTTAAAAGACAAAACAAATTTGACCGTTTATCTTGTCAAAAAAATCTTTCTTGAAGGAAAAACAATAGAAGAAATCAATAACGACCTCGAAACAGACCTTGACGAAGACTTTAAGGCAGACTTCAAATTCAAAAACAAAGACAAAACAACAGAAACTCACTATATCTACGGCTCTACGCTAAAAGCCCTCGGCATAAAAACACCTGATTTTGAATACCAGCAGTCACTGAGATACACCCGTGACGGATATTCCGATATGGTGGGCGAAAAAATTTCGCAAGGGATAAAGGCTTTCTTTGACGCATTGCCGGAAGAAGAAAGAACAGCCCGCAACAAAAAATCTGTCCAAAATTTTGAAAACTGGTGGAACTCTCTATCCAAAAATAAAAAACTCGACATGATAGCAGACCAGCTGACTACACTGGATATGCTGAAGGATTACAAAAAATTCAAACGTAATGAAGCAAAACCACAGCAAACAACACAAAAAACCACCCGGCAAGAAAAACCGCAAAGACAACATACAAAAATAGAATCAAAAATCCTTAAACAAGACGAACTGTTCATAAAATGGGCAACAAACAACCTCAAGATTTTTGAAGCCACAATGACAGAAGCAGACAAAGACACACTGCACATAAAACGTATGCAAAGACTCTCTGCCCGCTGGAAAGAAATGACCCCCGAGCAGAAAACAGATTACATTTCCAAAATGAAATCCGGCTCAGAGCCTCTGCGCTTCACCATGATAGATGCGTGGAATCACAGCATGGATTTGATAAAAGACCTTTCTTTGCATCTAAAACAAAATCAAATCTACAAACCGGCAGACCTTATCTATTCAACAGATGAGTTCAGCCAGTTCCAGTCACAGGTAATGACGGACTTCTGGCAAAACCATCCTGAATATGCAACTATGCTCGGAGAAAATATCACTGACTCTCAAGCAAAAGTCAAAGACGCAATTTCTCGAGGAACATTTGAAGAACTGAAAAAGCAAATAATGCGTGACAAAAACCAGCGCACAAAAGAACTTGAAAAGTTCAAAGCCCAATTGCCAAAGACAAATGACTCTTCCTCAGCAAAAACAGAAGAACCTCAATACAAAAAAGATTTCAAAAAAGCATACGACAACCACGTATACGGCAAAATAAAATCAATACCAAAAAATGCATACAATGACCTTTACGACAGTTATCTTGATACACTGCCGGAAGATATTGTAAAAATCTGGATAAAAAACCTTAACGGGGAGCAGCTCTCTTCTGCTGATGAGAAAAAACTAAAAGATGTAGTAGGCAAAGAACTCCCTCAAACAGCCAGATTCAACAGAGCATTGGAGGCAGCTTTTGCAGACACTCTCTATGATTGCACAAAAGACCCAGGTGTATACCAAATGTCTAACTCTGACGTAAAAATCGCTATGTATCATCTGGAAAGAAACGAATCTCCGATACATATAATCTCTCACAAAACAGGCAGAGAATTTGTTTTACGTATAGACAAAAACAAAATCAACCCCGCAAGAATCAACATGCTCTATGAAATGTATAAACAAAGCCTCACGGATGAGGAGCTGGATGAAATTACAGACCTCTATTTTGAGGTAAAAGACAACAACAGAAAAGAAGAACTCAAAGAATACATAAACCAGTACGGAAAATCCGCGCTAATACTGTTTTCTGACAAAAGCACATATAATAACGATGTAAAAAACAATTTTTACAAAAAATTCCTGATGAACATGCCGGAAAGTCTGCATTACATAAACTGTTATCTTGAGCCGGACAATATGCAAAAAGAAGCAGAAATAAAAAAAGCAAAATTCCGTCTTGAAAAACGCTTTGATTTTATACCGACTGCTTTTATGGATGTGTATTTTAAAGAAGCAGCAAGGACCCTGCGCTGCAGTGCCTCTGATAAAGAAATCAAAAACTATTCGGAACTGGCTTGTGCAAAAAGAAAAACACCAAAAGACAATGCAAAACTGGGTATTGTTGCAAAATCATCTATGCGTACAGAAAACAAACTAAAAATGCTGGCAATGGAACAGGCTCTGGCAGATGTCCTGTATGAAGCAACAGGAAACAGCGATGTCTACCTGATGCAGTTTGAAGAACTGTGCGACAATATCGAACTGTTTTTGATGATAAAAAAATACCCGACGGAAGAAAGAACCTACACCCTGCAAAAAATAGAAACACCTGTTACTATTACTGCATATAAAAGACCTGACATAAAAAGCATAAGCAGACGCTATACGGAATATTTTAACGAAATCAAAGACTGGGTCAACGAAGATGTAAAAAATTCCGGCACGGCAAATTTTGAGGACCTTTTGTACATCTTAAATCCGGAAGAAAATGTTATACAAAAAGACCTCGCCGTAATAAAAAGAATGTCATACTACGGCTTTAATTTAAAACACTTTAATGTTATGTCGACAAAAATCAACATAAATCCTGACGAACAAACTAACGAATAAAGTTTGTCCAGACTTTTTCTTCAGGCTGAGGCAGTTTTATATTGTACAATCTGCTGACTTCTATGCATTTTAAAAGCCAAGCCATATTAAGTCCGAGATTGCGCATTGTATGCATACCCTCAAGGTCCTGTCTTACCTCGTCAGGAGAGTTTCCATGCACCATATTCCAGTAGCTTGACGAAACAACAGGCATATTACTGATAGTAAAATGCTTTGTAATTACATCCAAAGAGCCTGTTGTACCCGCTCTTCTTGCAGAAACCACAGCCGCAGCAGGTTTGTATTCAAAATGTTTTTTGCCTGCAAAAAATGCTCTGTCCATAAAAGAAAGCAGTCTTCCGCTCGGATGTGCATAATAAACGGGAGAACCAAACACAAATCCGTCCGCTGTTTTTGCCTTTTCGATAAAAGCATTTACATTATCTTCATTAAAAGCACATACGCCGCCGTTGTTTCTGCATGCACCGCAGCCAATGCAATCTCTGATTGGGCCGTTTCCAAGCTGGACAATTTCTGTTTCTATTTCATTTTCCTCCAGCACCTTTGCGACCTCGCACAGTGCTGTATATGTACAACCCTTAAGATTTGAACTTCCGTTTACTAGTAATACCTTCATATTTTTCCCCTTATATATTTATATCTCATATTTTATTTGTTATAAAAAAGCAAATACACAACATAAATAATAACACCGGCAAGCAGTGTTTCCGCTATTTCTCTCAGCATTGATTTTTTGTTATGCTTTTTAGATTTTTGTTTTTCCTTTTCTTTTTTGTATTCCGCATAGCAGTCTTCCAGAGTCTGCTCCTGTTTTTTTGCTTTTTTCTTTGTTTTTTCCAGTCTTGCTTCGCTTTGAGCTTTTTTTCTTGCTGCGGTATAACGCTCCTGAAGCTTTGCACTGTCGCTTTTTTTACCTGTCATAAGCAGCTGTTCGTCAAAAACAAGATTCAAAATCTCCTTATCAACCTTGCAGCAGTAAACAGCAAAGTTTATAGAAGCCTCAAACGAACGCTCCAAACACTCCAGAGCGTCTTTTCCCGCCTCATCAGCAGATTGAAGCCGTGAGGAATGTACAGCTTTGTTGCCTGCTTTTTTTAAAAAATACAAATCCTCTAAAAACTCTTTTTCCTGTTCCGAGGGTTTGGGCGTATCTTTCAGGGTAGCAAGCATTTCATCAAAAGTATCCGACACATCTGCTCTATCCGCCATTACCCGTCTGCATAAATTTTCGCCAAAACGTCTTGTCTGAGCCATACACTGTTCAAAATAACCGTCGCAAAAAAGCTTCTGCGCCTCGTTTATAAGCGCATACAAATCTTTGTCTATTTCTTTTAAAAAACTAAAATTGTCCATCTTTGACATTATTATATTACATAAACAAAACTAGACTCTTTTCTAATGTAAAAAACTTACTCTCTTAATATTATCAAAAAGCCAGTATAAAAAAGGAAAAAACATGTCGGAAGCAAACTCAAAACTACCTAATTTAACAGCCGAAACAGAAGAATTCATCTCAAAAATCGAAGCTGCTGACGGCCAGCCGCTTTATAAAATGACCCCGCAGGAAGCAAGAAATTTTTTGAAAAATCTGCAATCACAAACCCACAAAGAAATATCCGCAAACACAACAGATACAACTATCCTGACAGAAGCGGGAAATGTAGATATCCGTGTTGTAAAACCACAACACACAGAAGAAAAACTCCCCGTGATTTTATACCTGCACGGCGGTGGGTGGATTCTTGGCGGCAAAGAAAGTTTTGATATGCTCATAAAAAAACTCGCTGTTTTCACAAACTCTACCGTTATTTTCCCTGATTATTCACGCTCACCCGAGGTTCAATACCCGACAGCACTCAATGAAATATATGCTGTTCTGGAATATATTTTCCAAAACCCTGAAGAATTCAACATAGACCCCGAACGTATAGCAATAGCAGGCGACAGCGCAGGCGCAAACATGGCAACGGTTACAGCTCTGAGAACAATAAATAAAAACGGGCCGAAAATTCTTTTTGAATGCCTGTTTTATCCCGTAACAAACTCTGATATGGACACAAAATCCTATGACCTTTTCAAAGACGGCCCGTGGCTCAGCAAAAAAGCAATGGAATGGTTCTGGGAGGCTTATGTTCCGGACAAAAAATTGAGAGATGATATTTATATCTCCCCTCTAAAAGCCGAAGAAGAAGACCTTTCAAAATTACCCCGAACACTTATTATCACAGCGGAAAATGATGTCCTGAGAGATGAAGGCGAGGCCTATGCCCGCAAGCTTGATTCTGCTGGGGTAGATGTGCTGAATGTACGCATTAACGGCACTATTCACGATTTTTTGATGCTAAATGCTCTAGCAGACACACTGCCGGCCAGAGGGGCTATGGCTCTGGCCTGTACAATGTTAAAAAAAGCCCTGCACGGATGATTAAAAATAATGTCTAAGGCAGCCTCGCATGTAGCAGTGTACAGGCCAAGTAAATATGCTGGTGGCATATTTGCGAGAGGTAGCAAGGACGCAAAAGCATAAATTTGCTAAAGTGACCCCCTGGACTTATTGCCTGTGCCGGACTTATTGAACAAAACGGACTTGCCAATTGCACAGGTTCAAAAAGCGGATTTTCGGACGGGTGAAACCCGGGGAGCGAGGACATAGAGCCGGCTTGTGCAAAGCACAAAAGGCGAAACTGTCCGAGCAGGAAGAAAATCCAAGAAGTAGTCGGAGTCAGTTGACTATATAAAATAAAAATCTATTTTTCTGCAATAATAATTGTATGAAAATTGATATATTTAAAGTTGAAGAATGGATGAACGAGTACGAAAAATACTCACGCTTTGACCTTGGCAATACCACTGTCAAAAACCTTTCTTTAGACGAACTTTTTGAACTATCAAACACCGACAAAAAAGAGTTTTTGGACAACCTCTGTACAAAAAAGCTGGGCTATGGCGACATAAAAGGCTGTCCGGACTTAAAAAACGGAATCTCAAAATTATACAAAACAATAAAACCCGAAAACATAATCCCGACCATAGGCGCAGCCGGCGCAAACCATCTTGTCTTTTATTCGCTGGTGGAGCCTGAGGACAGAGTTATTTCGGTAATCCCGACCTATCAGCAGCTTTATTCGATACCGGACTCTTTCGGAGCAGAGGTAAAACTTTTGCATTTAAAAAAAGAAAATAATTTTCTGCCCGATTTAAAAGAATTAAAAAGCCTGATTACCCAAAATACAAAACTCATCTGCATTAACAACCCGAACAATCCGACAGGCGCATTAATGAATCAGGCGCTGCTGCAGGAGATTGCAGACATTGCACAAAGTATAAACGCCTATATCCTGAGCGACGAAGTCTATAGAGGCCTAAACACAACAGAAGATTACACCCCATCAATGGCTGATTTGTATGAAAAAGGAATCAGTGTCTGCTCTATGTCAAAAATATTTTCTTTAGCCGGAGCAAGGCTCGGATGGCTGGCAAGCAAAGATGAAAATGTAATTGATTTGTGCCTGCATCACAGAGAATACAACATGATTTCGTGTTCTATTCTGGATGAGGCAATCTCTGCGCTTGCTCTCAAAAATGCGCAAAAAATAACAGACCGCAACAAAAAAATTATAAAAGACTGTCTTGAGGTGCTGGATGACTGGGTAAACAAGCAGCCGCATTTTTATTACACAAAACCTGCGGCAGGAACAACAGCTCTTATGTATTATGATTTTAATATGGATTCTAAACACCTGTGTGATAGACTGGCTAAAGAAAAAGGTGTATTCTTAACTCCCGGTTTCTGTTTTGAAGAAGAAAATTGCTTTAGAATCGGATATTGCAAAAGCAAAGAAGAACTTGAAAAAGGACTGGAAAAAATTTCTGAATTTGTAATGGAGAATATTAATGACTGATATTGCGAACAATACTGATATAACACCCGATAAAGATGACTTTCGTGCAAAAGTCGATGTTATGAAAGCACTGGCTATTTTGCTTGTTGTTTCGGGACATCTGGAGTTTTCGCTTCTCGGGATGTTCACGCCGTATTCTTTTCAGCTGGCATTCTTTTTCTTTATTTCAGGTTATTTGTTCAAAGAAAAATATCTGACCGATGTTGTTACTTTTGTAAAAAGAAGATTTACTACACTTCTTATCCCTTATTTCTGGTACAACATTTTTTACCTCGGGGTCACTGTATTGATTGCAAAACTTACAGGAAAATTCTGGGGTATGCCTTTGAGTTTAAAAAACTTTTTTATTACTCCGTTTTTAAACGGGCATCAGTTTGATTTGGCATGTCCTCTGTGGTTTGTTACGCAGCTGTTTGTGACAATGATAGTGTTTCTGTTTTTGTTCAGAGTACTCAAAGCAGCAAAAGACAACAAATATTTTCACCTCGCTGTATTTGCAATTATTGGCATAAGTGCCATTCCTCTGTGCAAAATTATAAAAATCGACCCGCTGACACTTGTTGTTATAAGGACAATGTTCTCGGTATTTTTTGTGTATCTGGGGTATTATTACAGACATTTTATTGAAGACAAAATCGACATTTTTAATGCAAAATGGCTCGGAGCAATTATTGTTCTGCAATCCATTTTATGGCTGTTCAACAGGGATTTTGACCCCGAACACGGTATCGGACTGAGTTATGTACTTGTTTGGGCAAGATTTGATGAACAGCTGAT
>CALVBT010000017.1 GCA_944325885.1 Candidatus Gastranaerophilales bacterium
CGTAGGAGTATGGGCCGTGTCTCAGTCCCATTGTGGCTGATCATCCTCTCAAACCAGCTACTGATCATCGCCTTGGTGGGCATTTACCCCGCCAACTAGCTAATCAGGTGCAGGCTCATCCTTTAGCACCGGAGTTTTCAAGATAGCCATTTCAGGCTAGCTCATATGGGGTATTAGCAGTCGTTTCCAACTGTTGTCCCCCGCTAAAGGGCAGATTTCCTACATGTTACTCACCCGTCCGCCACTTTCCACAGGAGCAAGCTCCTGCTTCTCGTTCGACTTGCATGTATGAAGCACGCCGCCAGCGTTCGTCCTGAGCCAGGATCAAACTCTCCATTGTCAGAAAGTTTATGTCCATCGGAAGCTTTCGCTTCCTGCTCGACTTTGCTTAAATCGTGTCCGTTAATTTTATTTGTTGTTGAATCAACAGGTATTGTCGTTTTTAGCTATTCTATTTTCAAGGTTCAAAATCTACTAAATAAACTCTTCAACTTAATTGACGGAACTTATTTAGCGGAAACTTTGTTTCAGATTTTAGTCAACCTTATTAGGTTTCCAACTCATCCTTCAAGACGTTACTTCATCGTAACACTTCATATTTTGTTGTCAAGTGATTTTTTAAATTTTGTTATTAATTTAATTTTCAGCTTTTTCGTTTATCAAACCATTCCAAACAAGAATCAGTTTTTAAATCTTTTTCGGGTTCGCTTTAGTGAGTCGGGAAATTTTGAAACCCTTTGAGGTTTAACCCTTCTCTTTGGCGTTGGCCCCGTGGCCCGCTGACCACTCTATTAATGTATCCCAAAGATTTTTTTATTTCAAGCATTTTTTTTGAAAAATTTTTCAGTATTTTTATGTAATTTTAAAAACCCTTGTGCTGTAAGGATTTCTGGGTTTACATTTCTTTATAATTACGTTTTTTTACTCTTGTTTTTAAAATTTTTATTCTGATTTGCATGCTTATTTTCATGCTTTTTTGAATTTATACGCATGTTAGATGAGGCAGCATGCGGTTCTATTTTATAAAATATACATGTATCAATTAGTACACATGTATATAAATATATAAAAAGGAGAATTCCCCAGATGAAAAAAAGTATTATTAACGCAGCTATTGTAGCAGCTACTCTCGCAGCATGCCCGCAGCTCGGTTTTTGCGCTTCTGACATGCCTTACGAACCTGTATTTGAAAACGTGCCTATTACAGAGGCTATTACGACTACAGCCAGCACTCAGACTTCTACAACTCCGGCTGTAAAAAGCATTGCTCCCGCCTCCAGCACATCTGCTGCCAAAACAACAAGCACTTCCCCTGCTGCTTCTGCAACCTCTTTAGAAACAGGAAAATTGCAAAACGCTCTTATGCAGCTTGACAGTGCGCAGGTTGAAATAAGAAATCAGCTTATTCAATACAAGAGCGAATACGCTACGCTGGACAATCAGTACAAAACTATTAAAGAACAGCGTGCTGCAAAGGCAAAACTCGTAAAAGAAACTGAAAAGAAGATTAAAGAACTGGATTCTACAAAAGAAAAAATCAGAAAAAACATGAACTATTAATAATTAATATAGTCAGATATAAAAAGGCATGCCCGAAAGAGCATGCTTTTTTATTTTGTATTTTATATAGTCAACTGACTCCGACTACTTGTAGAACCTGTGCTTTTGGCAAGTCCGTTTTGTTAAACAAGTCCGGCACAGGCAACAAGTGCATGGGGTCACTTCCGCAAAATGCTAGACTTGGCGTCACTCGCACTCCGTGTACACTTCTACAAGCGAAGCCGCCTCAGACATTTTATATAGTCAACTTTGATACAGATAATTGTTAAAAAAGACCTTTGCATAGTGAATTACAGAATATTACTTGAACAACTACAAGCGAGGTGTGTCTGAGGCTGTTTGAACAGCCGAGTTGCCGAGCATTGAGTGAAAGTTATATTCTCTTTGAACGAAGCAGTAGGTCTGATTTTAATAATTATCTGTATAAATATAGCCCCGTCTGATTTCGCAAAAAAAAGGGAAACCCTCAATGGATTTCCCGTCGAATCTTTTTTGATTCCTCGTGTGTAAGTAAGTAGTAAGTGTGTAGGTTAGTAGTGTGGTAGGTCAGTGTATGTATGGTTATTGAAAATCTTTTCTCTCTTTAATTCTCTTTTTATCTCTCGTATATATATAAAGTATTTACAAGTTAAATAATTGCCTTTTTAGGTCAAATTAGTTTAATATTTCTTAACAATGTGCCGATATTGCAATAACTATATGTTGATACTACTATCTGTGGTATGAACATCAACTACGAATTTGAAACAATATCAGCAATCGCAACCCCTCTTGGCATGGGCGGGGTAGGGGTCATTCGTCTGTCTGGCGAAAAGGCCTTTGATATTGCAGAAAAAATGTTTTCCAAAACAGCTGACGGCAAAAAACATCTGGAATCCGGAAAAATTCACCACGGCTGGATACTGGACGAAAACCAGAAAATTGATGAGGTAATACTGCTTCCCTTCAAATCCCCCAACAGCTATACGGGTGAAGATGTAATCGAAATCCAGTGCCACGGCGGACCAAAAGTTGTGCAAAAGATTCTTGATTTGACCATAAAAAACGGTGCAAGGCTTGCTCAAAAAGGCGAGTTCACAAAAAGAGCGTTTTTAAACAAAAAAATTGACCTTTCACAGGCAGAGGCTGTTCTGGACATTATCCATGCAAAGACCTCTGATTTTGCTCAAAAGAGTGCAAACAATCTCTCCGGTGCGCTCGCAAAAGAGATAAAAAACATCAAAAGTTCTTTATTCACGCTGTATTCACGCATTATTGCGGCGGTAGATTTTCCGGAAGATGTTGCAGAGCCTGAGTACGGGTATCTTATTGAAGAAATACAAAAGAATCTCAATTATATAGATAAAATATTAAAGAACGCAAACGCCTCGAACATCATGCGCCAGGGCATAAAAATAGCTATTGCGGGCTGTCCGAATGCGGGCAAGTCCTCGCTTTTTAACGCACTATTGAACCTCGAAAGAGCGATTGTTACAGAAATCCCAGGAACAACGAGAGATATCATTCAGGAGAGCTTTGACCTCGGAGGAATCCCTGCCACGCTCATAGACACAGCGGGGATTAGGGACAAAGAAAACGTAGACAAGGTCGAGGCTATTGGTATTGATTACACAAAAAACTGTGTGAAAAATGCTGATTTGATACTGTTTTTGTTCGATTGGAGCAAGGGTTTTGATGAAAATGATGCTCTTATTTATGAAATGATAGAAGAAAAGCCGCACATAAAAATTGCCACAAAGGCGGACATTGCAGAGGTTCCGAACCCTGAGGCAATCAATATTTCTTCAAAAACAGGTTTTAACATAGAAGAATTGAAGTCAAAGATAAAAGAGGCTGTGTTGAACAAAGACGCAATGGAAACGGAATTTGTCACAAACCAGCGTCAGCAGGAATGTCTAAAAAACGCACACAATGCACTGACAAATGCTCTCTATGCCTCACAAAACGGCGAGCTGCAGGACTTAATCTCTATTGACCTGAAGGCCGCTCTTATGTCGCTGGACGAAATCACGGGCGAGGTCATTACAGACGAGATTCTGGAAAATATATTTGAGCATTTTTGTATCGGCAAGTAATTTTATATAGTCAACTGACTCCGGTCACCTATAGAACCTGTGCATTTGGCAAGTCCGTTCTATTCAACAAGTCCGGCACAGGCAACAAGTGCAAGGGGTCACTTCCGCAAATACAAGCGTCAACTCAGACATTTTTATATAGTCAACCGACTCCGGATCAACCAATTATTTTTCCACAAATTTTCTTGCGCAGTTGAACATTGCGTCCACAAGAGCCTGATTTGTCTGCAGGTTCATGCCTGCAGTTTGAAACATCTGTCTGACTCTGTCTTCCCAGAAAGGATAAATTTCTTCTTTGCTGATATCGAGAACCTGCGCAATGAGCGTAAGCTCTTTCCAGTCGAGCGGAATGGGTCTTGCTCCTCTTAAAATATCAACAATTTCCACACGTTTTTTTCGGGGAAAGCTTTTTAAAAGCTGCACGGTTGAGATACCTTTTTCTTTTTGTTTTTCTTTTAAAAACTCCACTGCCTCATCCATGGCAATAGGTTCTTGAGGAATTTTGTACTCGACAAACTCCTCGGGTTCCACATCCATTACAGCAGCAATGCGCTCAAGGGTGATGCTTCTTGTAGAAAAAGGTATTGCGCTGTCTATCAAATTATATATATATGACAGGGTCACGCCTATCATCTCGGCAAAATCTTTTTTGTGCAGGTGATTGGATTCCAAAAAATTTGCGACCTTTTCACTGCTTTTAAGATTCACTATTGCTTTACTCTTGGTTGACATTAGTCCCCTCCGTCCCTAAAATATAAAAGTGTTTTTAAAATCGATTATTATATGAATTAAAAAATTTATATTATATAGATAAACGGTTTTAAGCTTTTTGTTATTGGTAAGATGAAGATAACATTCGTGGCTATCTTATTTTTTTAAAAACTTTAAACGGAAAGATAACAGATGAAACTGATTGCAGGACTGGGGAACCCCGGCGACAAATACAAATTTACAAGACACAATGCAGGATTTATGGCACTGGATTATTTGAGCTGTCAGTGGGGTTTCGAGTTTAAGTTTGAATCGAAATTCAACGCAGAATTTGCAAAAACAAACCGCAACGGCGAGTCTGTACTGCTTTTAAAGCCGCACACTTTTATGAACCTGTCGGGTCAGTCGCTTATTGCCGTGATGAATTTTTATAAAATCCAGCCGCAAGACATTATAATAATATACGACGATATTGCGCTGCCGGTCGGCAAAATGAGGTTCCGTGCAAAAGGCTCTGACGGCGGGCATAACGGGATAAAATCCATAATACAGGTGCTGGGCGGAAATAACAGCTTTGACCGTTTAAAAATTGGTATCGGCCCGCAACCGAATTTGCCTTCCGAAGTGTATGTACTGCAAAATTTTACGCAAGAACAGCTCGCTGAGCTGAAAGAGGAGCTTCCCCGCATAAAAGACGCCGTGGAAACTTATCTGGCAGAAGGGCTTCAACCCGCCCAGACAAAGTTTAACTAATTTTCATACAACATTTTGTTACTATTGATAATGTTTATTATGTAAGTTTTTGTTTTTAATTGTTGTTTAATATGTTCATTTCTTTTCTTTTTTGCTGTGAAATTTGATTTTTCAACATAAATATTTCATAGTTACAGATAATTATTAAAAATCGACCTGCTGTTTGGTTCAAGCAGTGAAATTTAATTTTTCAACCTGATACTACGCTTTTACAACAACTAATCAAAACTCAAGGCTCGCAACTCGGGCTGTCAAAATAGATTTTCTAACAAAAATAAAAGTGTTTGTTATAATTACCCAGCCCTCAGACACACTCGCCCTGCAGATGTTTTGATAAGTTGTTGTACAAAGCTTCGTAAAAGGTTTCTAAATCAAATTTCACTGCATACAGATAATTGTTAAAAAAAGACCTTTGCAAAGTGAATTACAGAATGTTGCATATACAACTGCAAACGAGGTATTGTCCGAGGCACGGGGAAATTATTTGAACCACAAATAATATTTGTACTTTAGCAATTTTGACGTGCCGAGTTGCCGAGACAGGTATATGCTACTTTCTGTATGAACGACGCAGCAGGTCTGATTTTAATAATTATCTGTATTAAAATCAACACATAAAAAACAAAAAATTTCATATAGTCAACTGACTCCGACTACTTGTAGAACCTGTGCATTTGGCAAGTCCGTTTTGTTAAACAAGTCCGGCACAGGCAACAAGTGCATGGGGTCACTTCCGCAAAATGCTAGACTTGGCGTCACTCGCACTCCGTGTACACTTCTACAAGCGAAGCCGCCTCAGACACCTTACATAATAAACATTATCTAACCGCATTTACAGGTATCATTGAAGCAGCTGTTTTATCACCCAGAAGCTCATAAAATACCCCGCAACCGCAGGCACAAAAGGCGTTGACCCCGGAGTGATTTTTGTAAACTCTATATGCTCGCCGTCTTTGGTTTCTATATTTTCTACAGTAGAGATTTTTTCCGTTACTTTTGGGGCTTCTTTGCTGCAAACAGCTGTGATACCGCTTTCTATGCCTCGTTTTTTCAGCTGATAGAGTACGTTTTTTGTAAAAGTGCATTTTTTGTTTTCAATATCTTTTATGTCGGCAATATAAAGCTGCGTGGGGTCAAAGCGGTTCCCCGCACCCATCGAGGTCACAACAGGGATGTTATTTTCTTTGCAAAAAACGAGCAAATCAATCTTTGAGCGCATCGTGTCAATTGCATCCACGACAAAATCAGGCTTTGTAGAAAAAAGTTCCTGCTCCATATTTTTGCTGTAAAAATCACAAATACAATCGAGTTTTAAATCATGGTTTATATCAAGCAGCCTCGCTGCGAACAAATCAGCTTTTTTTTGCCCGATGACGGAATTGAGCGCAATAATCTGGCGGTTTATGTTCGACTCTGACACAGTGTCAAAATCCACAATGGTAAGATGGCCTATCCCTGCACGGGCAAGAGCTTCGACAGCAGTTCCGCCCACTCCGCCGAGACCGAACACGGCGACATGCCTGCCTTTCAGCTTGTTTTGATTTTCTTTGCCCCAGATAAGCTCGTTACGAGAAAAGTCCACTGCCAGAACCCGCCTATTTCAATGACATGCAGATGCCTTCCATGATGTTTTCATAATCACTTTGAGGCAGAGTAGAGATTGTTTTTATAGCGACAGAGAGGTCGGGGTTTTTGTCATACCATCTGCGGCCTTTGTTGGATTGATACAGCCCGAGAACCCGTTCAAGCCCTATGCTCAAAGGGGCTGTGTCGTTTTCTCTGTGTACGGTTTTTATTGCACTGGCGACATTGATGATATCATCAGAGAGTTTGCTTTGTATGGTTTTGTGCAAATTCTTCAACAATTCAAGAGCATCTCTTGTTTCTTTGTGTCTGTCATACCATCTTTTGTTATAAGAATCTTCCATTTTTCCCCCTGCCCGTTTTTATTAATTATATTTTATATTTATTTTTGACAAAAAACAACCGGCAAAAAGTGGAGAAAAAGAACTATTGAGCTTTATTTTTTTAGCCTCAAAAGATTGTATTTAATAGATTAAATCGTAATACCCTAGCTCAAACGCTCCAGCAGCTTGTTGATTTTGTCTTTTTCTTCCTGCGGGATGTCGAATTTCAAATAGTCTTCGTAGTATTCTTTTGCATCGGCATTGTCGCCCCTTGCCATAAACAGCATCCCGAGCCTCTTGTATCCGAGAGGGAATTTGTCATTGACAGCGATGCTTTTCAAAAGGTTCGAGATAGCCTTGTCCACCTCATCATTGGCCTCATAAGCCAGTGCTGTCTGGTAGTAAATAAGCTCGTTGTCCTCAATGTATTTCAATACTTCTTCAAAATTGGCGATTGCGCTGTCATAATCCCCGAGTTCAAAATAAACCATGCCCAAATCCCAGTTGGCATCATAGTTTTTCGGCGCAAGCTCCAGCACGGAATCCAGTGCATCTATTGCATCGTCATAGCGTTTGTCCTCGATATAAATCCTGCCAAGATAATGCCTCAACGCTGCATTGTCAGGGATAATCGCAATTGCGCCCTGCAAAATTTCTATTGCATCCCACAGGCGGTTTTCTTTGTAATACAAATCAGCCAGATTTATATAGGTTTCCACGAGTTTGTCATCTAAAAATACTGCCTTTTTAAAATACTCTTCCGCCTGCTCGTTTTGTGAAAGATGTGCGTAGCACAGCCCTATGTTGTTGTACAAATGTGCATTTTTATTGTCCTGCTCGAGCAGTGTGCTGAAAGTTTCCAGTGCTTTTTGATAATCTCTTCTTCTAAACTGATGCATTGCATCGTCGAGCTGTGATTTGTATTCTTTTTCTTCCATAATTTTCCCTGTTTTTATTCAGTATACGGCTTAGACAATTATAACATTAAAATAAATAAGCTTATTATGCAGTTTTTGGTTTTTATTTTTGTTTTGTGTGAGGCGTAAGAGGTTTGCCTCAAAGCGGCTATGGAACTCTGCCGAGCAAAAGAATCCGCTCCAGCTCCTCTATGCTGTGCGCAATCTTTTTTGCCCCGTGCGAAACCAAAAACGCCTCATCCTTGTACCCCCAGCACACACTCACACAGGGCAGACCGGCATTTTTTGCCGTTAAAATATCCACCTCGGAATCACCAACATAAACACAATCCCTTGTTCCGAGCCTGTCCATTACCGCAAAGACACCATCCGGAGCGGGCTTTTTGCGTACATCCTCACGCTCGCCTGCAGCCACCTCGATTAAATCGCCAAAATACCTCTTGCACAGCTCTTTTACCGCCGCATCGTATTTGTTCGACACAACAGCACAAACTATCCCCTGCTCTTTCAGTCTGCCCAAAAGCTCTAAAACCCCGTCATAGGGCCTTGTCTTTTCATACATTGTGCGGGAATAGTGAGCCTTGAACTCAGAAAGACATACTCCAAAATCAGGGCTGTCCGCTCCGTTTGGCAAACATCTTTCTATGAGCTTTTCCACACCGTTGCCCACAAAGTTTCTTATTTCTTCAATTGTCCGCTCATTGTACCCGTGCTGTTTCAAAACATAATTTGCACTCTCAAAAAGGTTCTCCAGCGTGTACAAAAGTGTTCCGTCAAGGTCAAAAATTACTGCCTTCATTTGTTATTTCCTCTTTGCGCCTCAGCCTGCATAAGCAGGTCTGACTCAGACTATTTTATCACACAACACTTTATAAATCAGTTCTGTGCGGCCGGTTACGTAAAATTTTTTGTAAAGCGCACTCAGCCGCTTTTTCACCGTTGCCGGACTATAGCCCATTTCTTCTGCAATATCAATATTTTTGCGTCCTTTCATTACCAGATTTATTATGTTTTTTTGTTCGTTTGTAAGTTTCATAAAATCCCCCGATTCTTTTTGTTTTCCCTTGTAATCCTTAAAAACTTCGTTCAAAATCCCGCAAATTCCCGTAAAATCTGCCTGAGGCGGCTATGCTTGTAGCTTGTGAAGTGACCCCATGCACTTGTTGACTGTGCCGGACTTGTTGAATAAAACGGACTTGTCAATTGCACAGGTTCAATAAGTAGTCGGAGTCAGTTGACTATATGAAATTTACCAGCGCCCCATACGTTTTTTCAGCGCAATCATCGAAGCATAAAACTCCGGCGGCGGCGGAACCCCCTGTTCCTCTTCATGCGCTTCAGACTCTTGAGGGAGAGCATCCTTCGTTTGTAAAGACGTGCTGCCTGACTTGCTCTCAGGCGGACTTTCCGAAGGACTTCCCTTCTTCGCATTCAAAGATTGTTTGCGCAAAAGATACCGCTCCAGCCGCAGATAATGCATATCCGGATACTCCGAATCAAAGTTCTGTTCCTTCTTAACCCCGATGTTGTAAGAAAGCTCGTCGATGACAGTGTCGGTCAGCGCCCGCCCGTAAAGAGAGGCAAGGGCGCTGTACCGTGACGGTGTAAGGCCGACGTTGCTGTTTTTGCCGTAGAAGACTATCTGCTCATTCTCCGGTTTTTCCTCGCTGTTTGTGTGTTTTATTTCTTTTTCTTTACTTTCTTCTGCTTTTTTTTCTTTTTTTTTATTTTTTTTCTTTTCTTTTTTTTCTTCTACTTTCTTTTCTTTTATAGCATTGCCTTCGCATTGCGACCGCAATGCGTTCGCATCGGGTTCAACCTCTTGCCATCTGCGCATTGCGGACTCTTTGGCTTTTTGACTTTTTTCTTTTTGAATTTTAATATTTTGCGCAATTCTCTTTGATGAAATCACATTTTTCTTTATTGAAAAAAGATTAAAATCGAACAAAACAGATTCGACAATTTCTTTTTCCACACCCAAATCGATTGCAAGCACATCGATTTCGTCAACGTTAATGCTGTTATTGTTGTTGTGCAAAAATTCAACAAGCCCCCAGAACACGCCGTAGCCTGCCATTTTGTGCTTGTTTATGAGTTTTTTTATTTTCAGGTTTTCTCTTGTAAAAATATCGTGTGAAAAATATGGCTGCATGTCTTTTTCCTATCTAATAAAACTGTTCTCTATCCTGCGCAAAATTATTCAAGAAAAACTTGATTGCGCTAAATCGGCACTGCCGAAAATTTAAAACGCCGCACATGCTATACTGGCTACAAAGACGCTCTATACAAACCTTCAAACATCAGGTTCCTGCACAAATCCACATCCTCGCAGGCAGGGTCAAAATTTCCTCTGCGTGCGCACAAAGTGCAGATTTCGTTTTCGCAAAGCGCACTCACTGCAGTTTCCAGCATGCGAAGCAGCATTTTTTTTGTATAAATTTTGTTTTTTTGTTGCAAAGTATATATCGTAAATCTCCCTCTCTATAGGATTGTGTGAAGTATAAATTAAAAATGTTGCCTAAAAAGATTTTTTATGATACTTTAATAATTGAAGTATATATCTTGCCTGATCTCGGGGGTCAGGCATTTTTTTTGAAACTTACTTTATTCTACCTTTGGTTGACGCAAGGTCAGGCATTTTTTTTGAAGTTTACTTTATTAATATTAATTATAAAGATTTACTTTACATTTGTCAAGTAACAGATTATAATAAAACTACAGACAAAATGGAGCGTAAAACATCATGAAACTGTACGAAGCCATTGAAGAACTCACGGCAAAACTTCGCAAAAAGATTAGTTATACTGACATTGCAGCTGCTCTGGATGTAACAAGACAATATGCAAACCAAATTAAAGACAGAGAACTTTCATTTTCTCAACTTGCAAAACTCGAAAAATATTTTAAAGTTAACCTTGCAAATGCAAACAAAATCATGAAAATCAAAACTGATGATGACTGCGTAACCATTCCTATTCTGGGCGAGGTATCAGCCAGCATGGGCTACGGTGTTACGGTTTACAACGAACAGCAGACAGCCACCTACTCCATCAGCCGCAAGCTGGTGCGTGACCTTGGCCTCACCAGCGGCGAAACAGAAATTATCTTTGCACAAGGCGACAGCATGCTCCCGACCATAGAAGGCGGCGACAGTCTGCTCGTTGACCACAACAGGCGTGAAATCTACGACGGAAAAATCTACTGCGTAAGGATAGAAGGTCAGCTATACGCAAAAAGGCTCCAAAAAATCCCGCCTCACACAATCCGTGTTGTGTCTGACAACGACAAGTACCGCAGTTTTGAAATAAATCTTGAAAAAGAACCCACCTACGATTTTGAAGTCATTGGCGAAATCCGCTGGTGGGGCCGTGTTGCCAGATAATTATAAATTAAAAATTTTTTAAACATATAATTATTAAAAGTCGACCTGCTGCTCCGTTCAAACAGAATATAACTTTCACTTAATGCTCGACAACTCGGCTGTTAAAACAGCCTCAGACACACCTCGCTTGCTATTGTTCAAGTAATATTCTGTAATTCACTATGCAAAGGTCTTCTTTTAATATTTCATATAGTCAACTGACTCCGACTACTTGTAGAACCTGTGCATTTGGCAAGTCCGTTTTGTTAAACAAGTCCGGCACAGGCAACAAGTGCATGGGGTCAATTATATGTAAGATGCGCAAAATTTTATTAACAAATGTTTATAATTTTGCGATAAAACAGCAAAAAATTTTCTTGTTGTTTATTTATAATTATGGTATATTTAATATAGTCAACAGACCCCGTATCATCATGGAATGGCTGCATAAAAAAAGCGGTCTTTAAAAAAAAATATTAATAATAGATTTAAGGTGTGAGGTTCCATCAATATGACAGACAAAACTGCGTCCAATTTAGATAACTCTTTTGAAAAACTCGAAAAATCCGAGCTAAAACGAATAGAAATTTCCCAGCTTCCAAAAGAGATTCCTGATTTTAAAAACTCTTTTGACAAAAAAGATTCCATTATCAAAAACTGGCTCACAGACTGGATAACAAAAGGGCTGGCAAAAGGCAAACTGCAGGAAAACACCCTGCTGCCAAAAAAACAGGACCTTGCCTATTACCTTGGCGTGAGTGTCGGCACTGTCCAAAACGCTATCCGCTGCGTGGAAGACTCCGGGCTGCTCGAATCAAAACAGCGTATAGGCACTATCCTTCGCAGTTCTAACAGCTCAAACCCTATTATCAGAAAAGCTTCTTCCAAAAGAGAAAAAATTATTGCACAAATAAAACAGTATATCCTGCAGCAAAACCTGAAAAAAGGCAACACTCTGCCTTCTGTTCGTGCGCTGTCTAATATTTTCGGAAATTCCACAAACACTACCCGTCTGGCACTGGAGTTTTTGGCATCTCAGGGTATGCTGGAGCAAAAGATTTTCCGCACAAACGAGGCAAACTGGACACTTTCTGCCGTGCCTGTATTGAACGATGAAGAAAAGGCTTTTCTCTCGGAAGACGGGATTTGTGCTGACACTCTTGTTGAAAAAATCGAGGCAGAACTCAAAAATTATATAAAAGAAAACCTTAAAGTAGGCGACAAAATGCCTTCGCATCAGGAGCTTTCAGATATTTTAAAGGTAAGTATAAAAACCATTCACGATGCTTTGCAAAGCCTTGTCACACAAGGATATCTACTCACAAGAAGAGGCAGATACGGCACGACCGTTATAAAAATCCCCGGCACAGAACTCTTGCAGCCCGTGAACGAAACTTCTATAAAAGCTGTTCCAAGAGAGTCGGCTATCTTTGCTTCTGCACAGGAGGCCGCATTCTACAGCTATCAAAAAATAGAAAACAACATAAAAGCTTACATAAGAGAAAATTTTGAAATAGGCGACAAAATACCGGCAATGGACAAGCTGGCAAAACATTTTGATGTGTCCTCGAACACCATCAGAAAAGCTCTTCAAAATATTTCAAAACAGGGCTATGTAAACTTTTCCAGAGGCAGATACGGCGGAACTTTTGTCACGGATATTCCTGAAGACGAAACACAGGAAACCTTCCGCTGGCTCGCTGTCAGCCCGTCTTTTCATATAGTCAATTAATTTTATATGTCAAATAAATAAAAAATTATGACACCTGTTTCTCCAATATTCGTAAATATAGTCCCGCCGTGGATTGCAAAAAGGCCGACTGCTCAGCCTCAAGTTGTACAGCCGCAGGCTCCGCAGCAGCTGCAGCCTGTGATGTCTTATCCTCAGCCCGTCTTTTATACAGACCCTGTGGAACAAAGGCGAGCAATGGGCATTGATTTTTCCAAAGAAATGCCCTGGCTTACGGACAAGGCTATACAAACAGCACTGTCAGAGCTTCGGTCGCTCACTTTTTCGCCCGATGATTTGCGCTATTTGCAGTCAATGGGCGTAGAAACGCCATTCAAGTCCGGCAAGGAGTGTGTGGATTTTATTGAAAAAGAAAACATCAGGATACTTTTTGACAAACCCGCACAAAACGATGTCCATGCCCAGTACGAATTTTTGAAAAACACTGTCACAATAAACGACCGCTACAAGGGTACAACGGATTTTGCCATCATGCTCGCTATAGCCGAGGCTATCCTCCATGAGGCAGGCCATGCGAAGGACAAAGACAGCGACAGCTCTATACAGGAGGAGTTAAACTTTCTGGGAATGAACGCTGTTGCACATCGTGCTTTTATAAAGAAGTACGGAGATATTTTCTCCGACACAAAAGAACCCATTGTAAATGACGGCGTAAGCCTTTATGCAAAGCTGTTTTTTGAACCTGACCCGTACAAAAGAAATCTGGTCAACCGCATAAAGGAAAAATACGGCGACCTGCCTGCCGGCGACAGACTGCATCCGCCGGGGAAAATTGCCAGAGCCGCAAAGTCCGCATGATATTGGTTTTGTTTTCGGTAAAAAAATTGAGGCGGCCGCTCTTGTAGCTTGTGAAGTGACCCCATGTACTTGTTGCCTGTGCCGGACTTGTTTAACAAAATGGACTTGCCAATTGCACAGGTTCAATAAGTAGTCGGAGTCAGTTGACTATATAAAATATTGTACTCGCTACACTAAATATTAAAAAATGTAACGATACAAAACTTTAAAATAGCTTGATTTTTAGCAAATTTTTACGTTTAGAAGTTTTACAATTATAGTAAATGTTGTAGCAAACTCTGAAATTGTGTGGTATAATTATCTCATCAAAGGTGGGTTTGATTTTAATAAATGTTTTACAAAACCTTACAAAGGAGGCTGTATGTCTACTAAAACTGCATCACAAGAAATTAAAGAACTCAAATCAAAATTCAATGATGAATTTGAAAACTATCTGAAAAGACAGTGCCTGAAAACAACATTCAACGGTCTGGAACTTGAAACTTTCAGCTGGTACAAAAAAATGTTAGGCTTAGTATAAAAAGAGGGTTCAAAATCCCTCTTTTTTTATACCATTTTTGTCGTATTTTATTGCATTTCCGATAAATTATTTTTTATCATAACGCAACCCTTTACACAAAAATGCGAAAGACCTCGTCGAGGTTCTTTTTGTGCGGGCGCACAAAGCTGTCGCCATCAGGATAACCGACCGTGAGCAGCGTCACAGCCCTGTCCCCGTGTGAAAGCCCGAGAATGTGCGCAAGCTCCTTGTGCGCAACAAGCGGCGCACCCATCCAGCAGGTACCCAACCCCAGTGCGTGTGCTGTGAGCGACATATTTTCTATAGCCGCACCCATACTCAATATTGATGAGCGGGTGTCATACTCGCCGAGTTCTTCTTTTGTTACTCCGTTTTTTTCAAGAATAGTAAGGATTGACGAGGGACGCAGCTTTTCCACCACGACAAAAATCACCGGTGCCTGCGTAAAGAACATGGAATAATACTTGTATCCGTTGAGTTTTGCCCTGTCAATGTCATTTGTGACCTTTAGCTGCAGTTCATCGTATTTTTCCTCAACGACTTTGCCCATACGCTCTTTTATCTTTGGGTCCAAAATCGCTATAAACTCCCAGTTCTGGCTGTTGGTAGCGCAGGGAGCCTGCCTGCCCGCATCGGCTATAATTTTTATTGCCTCAATGGGGGGTATTGTTTTTTTATACTTTCTGATAGTCTTACGGGTGTTGATTACATCAAAAAAATCCCGACTGGGCATTTCAAACACGTTACAAGACATAAAATGACTCCTAACAATTTCAGACACATATTTTCATTTAAATTTTTTTACAGAAAACTTATTATTATATTTATATTATTTTTTGCGCTGTTTGTAAAGGGGGCATGGCAAAATACCTCTTCGGAGCAGGCTTTTTGCCAAAATATTTCATATAGTCAACTGACTCCGACTACTTGTAGAACCTGTGCAATTGGCAAGTCCGTTTTGTTAAACAAGTCCGGCACAGGCAACAAGCGGAATCAGACGGGGCCTTGCCCCATGCGTAGTCCCACGTTCAGGGGGACGAAGCGTCTGATTTCAAGACAGTACATGGGGTCTTCCTCTCAGAAACAATACTTAATTGTTTCTTCGGCAGAGTCGCAAAATGCTAGACTTGGCGTCACTCGCACTCCGTGTACACTTCTACAAGCGAAACCGCCTCAGAAAAATGACAAAGAAGAAGAATTTGTGCTTTTTATTGTCGATTTTTCCAACAGTATGACAGAAAAACTGCACGGCACAAAGAAAATAAACATGGTCTTAGACACAATGCAGGAACTTTTGCCGCAAATCCCCCCGAATCAGCGTGTAGGGCTGAGGGTCTACGGACACAAGGGCGGATATGTTGTCCCGGGTCTGGCATGCAAGGCCAGCAGTCTGATTGTACCTATGGTAAAAAACAGCGCAGCACAGATTCAAAGCGCACTGTTTTCGCTAAAACCGACCGGCTGGACTCCGATAACATATTCTCTAAAACAGGCCGTGAACTCTGATTTTGCAGGCGTTAGCGGTAAAAAGAGGATAATCCTTCTCACAGACGGAGGCGAAAACTGCGACGAAAGCCCGTGTGATTATGTACTTGAGCTTACAAAGACAAGGCAGGACATTTACATAGATGTAATAGCATTTAATATTTATGACCAGGAGGCCAACAACCAGCTAAAATGCACGGCACTGGTCACGCAGGGCAAATTCTACAGCGCAAATACTGCAGCCGAGCTTATGCAAAGCCTCAAAAGCTCGCTCAATGCACAAAAAGAGGTGCAGGGCGTCATTATTACACACTAAAGTAAATAAAAAACTCTCAAATTCCGAGCAGCTTTTGAGCGTTTTGGCTCGTTGCCTGCGCAACCTCTTCAAAGCTTATGCCTCTCAAATCCGCAATCTCCTGCGCTACAAACTTTACAAAAGCAGGCTCGTTCTCCTTGCCACGATAAGGCACGGGAGCCATATACGGAGCATCCGTTTCCAAAAGCAGCCTGTCCAGCGGAACAGCCTTTGCCACTTCTTTGGCTTTTTTTGCATTTTTAAAAGTCACAACACCGCCCAGCGCAATATAAAATCCCTCTTTTACGCACAACATCGCAAACTCCGGACTGCCGGAAAAGCAGTGCATAACCACCCCGACCTCGGCAGCATTTGTCTTTTTCAAAATTTCAAAACTGTCTGAGTGCGCCTCTCTGTCATGCACAAGCACGGGCTTTTTTACCTCTTTTGCTATCAGTACCTGCTGTTTAAAAATCTCTTTTTGTCTTTCGATTCGGGATTTGTCCCAGTAGTAATCCAGCCCGATTTCGCCCACTGCAACGATTTTTGGATGGGTTAAATACTGCCTTAAAATATCAGGCACGCTGTCATTGTATGCGTCCAAATCCTCCGGATGCACGCCCACAGCACCGTAGACGTTTTCGTATTTTTCACACAGCTTTAGTATCCGCTCGAACCCTTGAGGCGTTGTTCCCGGTATGACAAGCTTTTCCACCCCGTTGTCGTGCGCATTTTTCAGCACTTCTTCAAAACGGTCTTTAAAATTTTCAAGGTCAATGTGCGTGTGTGTGTCTATCAGCATTTAGAACAAATCCTTATTTCGTTTATCCAAAATATTATTAGAATAAAAACTGCCCATATCAAGTGCCTGATAGCCCATTTGTGATAATTCATAACTCAAAACAGTTGCACAAGAACCCAGCTCTAAATAGACAATCCACTCTTTATCATAGTTTTGGGTTATATTTTTTAAAATGGAGTCATATTCAGAAAAAGCCCATTCTGCAGGAGCAAAAACATATTGTTTTTCTAAGGCGTTAGAAAAATATTTTTTGTCAGACAATATTTTTGAGTATTTCGACACAACAAACAATAACTTTTTATTTTCCCAAATAGACCTTATATGCTCTAGTTTCTTTTTTGTTGTTTGCTTATCATCATTTTTGTCAAAATAGAACAAAAAACTGTATGCATCGCCATAAGCTGTATTTTTGTTAAAAGAAACTATTTCCTGTAGTTTATAAAAATTAAAGCCCAACCAGTAATCCGCAAAATGTTTTCTATAAAACATAGGTACATTTTTATCAAAGACATTAAAGTTGTTCATACAAACCAAACATCTATCATTGGAACCGTTGGATAAAATATTTATTAATTTTTCTTTTAATAACGGATATTTTGGATTGTCATTAAAAAGATTACATGCAAACTCTTCACCATCTCCGAGTCTTGCAATAGATTTTTTATTTACAACTATTTCATCAATCGTGTCATCATAATTCAAAATATTTTTAGGATAAATTCTTTGAATATCATAGAGTTTGTCTATTTCATCCAATGAAAATTTTCTGGTTTCAACATTATATAAATGTGCATAGTCATTATCAATAAGACCCATTATATAATATTGAATATGTATAGGCGGATGAAATAACCTTATTATTTCTCGCAGTATTTTTAATGAAAACTTTTTAAATTTCATATAAAATTCCCAACATAAAAAAATTAGAACAAACTCTCAATCAGGGCTTTTTTGTTTTCGTCTGTTACTTTATTCAGGATATCCTGTTTGTTTATCCCGTCCAAACCGCCTATCTGCCTTAGCGTATTCAGAGCCTCGCAGATGATTATCTCGTTTTTGGAATCCAAAAGAGCTTTTACTTCGTCTTTTGCATTAACAAGCCCGTACTCGGCAATCATCCTCAATGCGCTCATCACACGAGGGAAGCCTGCTTTTTCTTCATCAAGTTCGTTTTTGACAAAGTTTTTCTGAGCATTCCAAAAATATTCTTTCTGGCGTTTCAAAAGATTGTAAATCTCGTTGATTTCTTCTTTTGTATTTTTGTCCTCGTCAAAGGTGTACTCCTCGTTGTTTGCCAGAGTATCAAACTTTGACAGCGATTTTAGCAGCACGACTGCGGCCTGAGAGTTTTTGTTAGACTCGTTAAATTTAATTAAATAAGCCAGAACCTCATACAGCTCAAAGCTGAAAATCTGCGACAAAGGCAAAATCTCGCCCAATCCTGACAGAATGTTGTCAAGGCAGGCCATTGCAGCTTCTTTTTTTGTCTGCATCAAATCAAGCAAACTCTCAAGGTAAGGCACCTCGCCTGCGATGTTTTCGGACATAGAGGATTTTTCCATTGCCTCTAAGATAGCATCCACCGCCGATTTGTCCTCATAAGCGACAAGAAATTTTACAGCCTTTAAAACAGTAAAATCATCATCGCTTTTGAGCATTTCAAGAGCTTTTTTAAAAGCAGTATCAATCTGCATAACGCCCAACGCTCTGGCTGCGTTAAAAGCCAGTGCCTCATTGTCGCCAAGAGCGTATTCCACAAGCAAATCCGAAGCAATCGTGTCCGGAATATAGTTGAAATACTTTGCGCTGTAAGTTTTTTCGCTTTCCGTGCCGTGTTCGAGAAGCTCGAGCATTTTGTCCGTCAGCTCTTCATCAGCGTAATCCGCAAAAATGCCCATTATCGTGTCTTCAAAATCAGGACAATAAATCTTCAAAAACGCTGTCAGATTCATAAAATTGTCCTTGTTAACGGCTTTTTGCAGGCGTTTTGACACATTGTTTTTTACAAAATCGAACAAAAACTCGCTTTTGTCTGCCAGAAGCTGAAACATCTCTGTGTCAGCATTGTCTATCATATATTTTGCGGCATTTAGAGCTTTTGCCTCGTCTTTTGCCGTCAATTCTTTTACTAACTGTTCTTTTTGCGTCATTGTTATTCTCTAAAACTCAGTTCACTAATCGATTTTTTGAGGTTGTTTCTGACAGAATTCATCTGTTCTTCCACAATCTCGTCTGTCAGGGTCGACTCATTATCACGCATTTTAATCCTGAAGGCCATACTTTTGAATCCCTCTTGTATATGCTCACCCTGATAAACATCAAAGAGTTCTTCACCGCTGAACAAATTGCTCTTTACGGATTTTTTGATGATTTTTGCAATCTCTTCGTGAGAAACGCTCTCAGGTACTACAAAAGCCAAATCTCTCTGCACCTCAGGGAACTGAGAAAGCTTTTTGTATCTGATAGCGGCAGTATGCACTGCTTTTAAGAGTTCGTCAAGATTTATCTCAAACAGATAAACATTCTGCTGGAATTTTTCTCTGTCTTTTAAAATAGGATGAACCTCGCCGAAGAAACCGACCTCGAGCGGCTGTTTGCCCAGCATTACGAGTTTTGCGGATTTTCCGGGGTGCAAAAAGTCCAGCCCGTCAGCAGTTGAACAGGGTCTGAACTGGACTCTGTTTTCCAGTCCGAGAATGGAGAGCATATTCTGCACAATACCTTTGACCTTGTAAAAGTCCAGCACGTCAGCTTTTGCACCGGCTGTCCATTTGTCGTTGTTGATGTCGCCTGTCATAGCACCTGCGAGGATTCGTTTTTCACAAACGCCGGAGTACATTTCATCAGCAGGTTTTTCAACAAAATATGTTCTGCCTGTTTCATATATGTAAAAGTTTTTCTGACCGTTGGCAAAGTTCATTTTGATAACGGACATTATGCTCGGAATCATTGACTGGCGCAGCATTGTGTGTTCTTCGCTCTGCGGATTGCAGACTTTTACCGCTTTTGCTTCGTCATATTTTACAAAACAGTCTTTGTAAATTCCGTCGCCCACAAGCGATGAGGTCACTATCTCCATAAATCCCTGACCCAAAAACATGTTCTGCAGTTTTCTTAAAATTCTTGATTCTTCGCTTATTTCAGGCGGTTGAGAATTTTCAGGCAGGGTCGGGTCGATTTTGTCATAGCCGTAGATTCTGGAAATTTCTTCGATAAGGTCAATTTCTCTGTACACATCCACGATTCTGAAGGAAGGCACCTTGAATTTTGCAGCGAGTTCGTTTTTGCCGAGCAGTTCAAATCCGAGGTTCTGTGCAATTTCAAGACACTTGTCCACAGGGATTTCCGAACCCAAAATTCTTTTTATCTGTGCAAAACGCAGTGTGATATCGATTTCCGGCAGTTTGTTGTCGCCTGTTTCGACGATGCCGTCGACTTTTGCACCTGCATAGTCTACCATAAGCTGCATTGCTCTAAGCAAAGCAGGTCTGACCATCTCGATATCCACGCCTCTTTCATATCTTGCGCTGGCTTCGCTTCTGTAGCCTATGCTTCTTGCAGAGCGTCTGTTTTGTGCCGGAGTAAAATATGCTGCCTCAAGCGCAATGTTTTTTGTGTTTGTATCCACTTCGCTGTTTGCGCCGCCAAAAACACCGCCTACGCACACTGCTTTTTCTTTTGTGGCAATCAGCACGGTGTCAGAGGTTGTTTTTCTTTCCACTTCGTCCAGAGTAACGATTGTTTCGCCTTCATTTGCACGTCTTACGCACAGATAGCCGTTCAGTTTGTCTTTGTCAAATGCGTGCAGCGGGCAGCCGTATTCCAAAAGCACGTAGTTTGTGATATCTACGACATTGTTTATCGCTCTGATACCGCAGGCTGCGAGGCGTCTTTGCATCCAGTCCGGTGAAGGTTTTATCTCAACATCGTTCAAAAGCCCTACGCTGTAGTATTTGCAGCCTTCTTTATCAAGAATTTCCACTTCAAATTTGTCTGTAGAGGTATCTTGAGTGGCCTGCAGTGGTGAAAACTGGAGTTTTTTGTTAAAAATAGCTGACAGTTCTCTTGCCACGCCTATTATAGACATTTCGTCCCCTCTGTTTGCTGTCGGGGCAACGTCAAAGACGATATCTTCTTTTATATCCAGCAGTTTTTCCAGCGGCTGGCAGAGTTTTATATCTTTATAAATTCTGTTCAGGATAAGGATTCCGTCCTCGTCTTGCATACCTTCGAGACCCAGTTCGTCCTGAGAGCAGAGCATACCTTGAGATTCCACCCCTCTGATTTTTGCGGGTGTGAGTTCAAACTGTTCGCCTGTTTTTCTGTCCAGAACCTTTGACCCTACGGATGCGTAGGGGATAATCTGGCCTTCTTCTATATTTTGCGCACCGCAGACGACTGTTTTTGTTTCGCTGCCCAAATCCACTGTTACGAGGTGGAGTTTGTCGGCGTTGGGGTGCTGTTCGATTAGTTTTATTTGGGCTGTTCTTATATTTGAAAATTTCGGGCCTGTAGTTTCTATATCTTCTACCTCAAGACCGCTCATAGTCAGCTCGTGAGCAATCTGTTCCGGTGTAGTATCTGACAAATCAACGTATTCATTAAGCCATTCTAAAGAAATTTTCATGATTATTCTGTCCTTTTTATCGTGTTCATAAATTTATAAGTGCATTTTATAACAAAGATAACATCATGTCATGCCGGTGATTTGCGCTCAAATTTGTCTGTATTAAATTTGTTTTTCAATCTGAAAGTTGCTACAGATAATTGTTAAAAGTCGATCTAATGCGTCGTTCAAACAAAGTGTAATACAAAATAAGAGGTATAAGATATTTACTTCTTCGTTCCGACTTCGTCGTCTGACCTCTCGCAAAACAATTCACCGGATTGTTTTGCTCGGCAGAGTTCCGCAGTCACTCCGAAGCAAACATCTTACACCTCTTTATCGCTGCAGTGGAATTTGATTTTGAAACCTTTTATGAAGCTTTGTACAACAACTTATCAAAACATCTGCAGGGCGAGTGTGTCTGAGGGCTGGGTAATTATAACAAACACTT
>CALVBT010000018.1 GCA_944325885.1 Candidatus Gastranaerophilales bacterium
TTTTTGAAATCAACCATAATTAATCCTTTCTATATGATATAATTGGTAAATGAAAAAGTATTTAATACTGTTAATAGCGGTGTTATGTGTAGCACAAACAGCTATTGGATTTACAATCAAAGGCGGAGTGTCGTATACGGTCAATGAGGCAAGACAGATAGCCTTTGACGGTGTGGCACAAAAAATAGATATGAGTAAATACAAAGAGTATTTTGTAGATAAAAACTTTGAAAAGAATCAAGAACTGTTAAAAAAAGGTAAAAAAAGATATAAAGACAGATATCTGACAAAATTTTCTGATGGTGATTATGCAATAAGTTATAAAGACAATACGATTATTGGCTTTTATTATGATAAAAAAGGTCATTTAGAAGCAATTGACTTTATAGAAGACAGTGATTATCCTCAACGATCATTTAAATATGATAGAAATGGAAAGTTAGATTCAATAGATCTTGTTATATCAGGAGATGAGCAGTATCTGTTTGAACCAACAGGTGAATTAGGCGCACACTGGATAGGAAAAAATTGCTATAACGAAAAAGGGGAACTGATAAAAACCAGAAGGTAAATAGTAATAAATGAAAAAGTATTTAATACTGTTAATAGCGGTGTTATGTGTAGCACAAACAGCTATTGGATTTACAATCAAAGGCGGAGTGTCGTATACGGTCAATGAGGCAAGACAAATAGCCTTTGACGGTGTACCTAAAAAAATTGATATGAGTAAATACAAAGAATACTTTGTAGATAAAAACTTTGAAAAGAATATAAACGCATTAAAAAATGGTAAAAATAGTTTTTGGAATCGATTTTTTATGTATTTTTCTGATGATACATATGCAGTAAGATATAAACTTCATTCTGAAATCGGTTATTATTACAATAAAGATGGTGTATTATTTGAAATAGATTTTATAGAAGATAGGGATTATCCAAAACGTGCTATAAAATATGACAAAAAGGGTAGTTTTAAGTCTGTAATATTAATAATATCATCAGATGAGCAATATATATTTGATACAAATAAAAAACTTAGATCGCACTGGATAGGAAAAAATTGCTATAACGAAAAAGGCGAGTTAATTTTAACAAGAGAATAGCAAATGAAAAAGTTTATATGTTTGTTAATAATTTTTGTATTTACAGGATGTGCTGCTCAGAGTGTAACTTTAAGCGGCGGAGTGTCGTATACGGTCAATGAGGCAAGACAGATAGCCTTTGACGGTGTACCTAAAAAAATTGATATGAGTAAATACAAAGAATACTTTGTAGATAAAAACTTTGAAAAGAATATGAAGCTTTTAAATGAAGGGAAAACACGGTATAGAGGGAGAATATTAGCTTTTTTTTCTAATCAGACTTATTCGGTTTGTTATACAAAGAATAGGCGAATTGCATATTATTATAGCAAAATAGGATTATTGGAGTTTGTTGATATTACTTATAAAGAAACCTTTCCTCAAAAATCTGTTACATATGATATAAACGGGAATATTGATTCTGTCGTTTTATCTGTAAGTGTTGATGAACAATTTATTTTTGATACAAATGGTAAGCTTTGTGTTCATTGGATTGGTAAGAATGGGTATGATGAAAATGGCATTGTTTTTGGAGTTAGAAATTTTAAATGAAAAAGTATTTAATACTGTTAATAGTGGTGTTATGTTATGCTCCTATCTAACGCAATTTCCCTGCAAGAGAGGCCAGTGCCTGAAAAGCCTCTTTGCCTGTAAGTGCTTTTTGAGGCTGTGCGTATAGTGTTCCTTTCAGCTCGGAAAATTTGTAAAGCACAGCAAAATACATTCTCGGCGTGGAACGGCAAAACTCTTCATGGCTCCAGCCGAAAATGCACCTGCTTATCGTATACATCTCTACCCAATCAAGGGTTTTTTCGGGGGTGTTTTTCGGGTTTTCTTTTTTTTTAACCCGTCTTTGTTTTTGTTTTGAAGATTCTGCAAACTCTCCGGCGGTGTCAGCGGTACCAAAAATGCTGCGCAAATTGTCTGCAGATTCTGCATGATAAGATACGGCTTTTGCTCAAACAGTGTTTTTATCTTTTCCGCAGCTTCTGTTGAGGTGCCGTTTTTTACGCCGAATGCAGCAATATCAATGTAGATAGAAAGAGCAGCTTTGTTTGTTAAAATTTCATCAAAAAGAGCCAGCACGCCTTTTCCTGTTTTTTGTTCGAGAGCGGCATAGGTCTGATTGTCGTATAAAATGGTGTATTTTTCGCCTTCAATTTCTATTTGTGTTTGCGGATTAAAAATATCTATGTTCATCTGTGTATCCTTTTTATAATACCGGCACTGCTTTGCCTGTGTCAGTTGACTATATGAAATTATTTGGTTGTGATTTTTGAGGTAATAATTTCCGGCTGCCACATGTCGCCTTTAAAAACCTGACGGTTGCCGGATTCGTCAATGTAGCGTGCAACCTGAGTTTGGGAGTCTATTGTTTTTCCATAAACCCACGGAATTTTTTTTGAATACTGAACCTTTTTTAAAGGACAGCATTGCGGTTGTCTTATTCTCATGTCTTTTGTCCTTTCCAAAAACGCTCTTGCGCTTTTGCCTTTCATTGCTTGTGTACAAACGAGTTTCAGTGTGCCGTTTACATGCGCAAAACTGTGCAGTTCGAGTTTTGTGCAGCCGTTCTTTTTGCAAAACAGGGTGTAGATTATCTGTTTTACAATCTTTTTGTTGCCGATAAAAGCGTCTACAGGTCTTTTTAGAATGTAGGTTTCGATGCACCAGTAAGTTTCGGGGTCTTGGGTGGAATAGGTAAGACCGCAGCAATAGAATTTCATCTTGCTCCTCTCCTTTGAAGTATATATCTTTCTAATTTTGTATAAGTCGGTGTCAGTTGACTATATGAAAAATACGGGCATGGCTTGCCCTGTTTGTGTAAAGTGGGCTTAGGACTTTTTTCGTAAACCTTTTACTTTTTTATATATACCACACTTTGCGTAGCCATTTGGGTACAATTTTTAAAAATGGGCTGAAATGCTAATAAATAAACATTATCCCTGCGTATAATGAAACGCTTTTTTTAATTTTATAAAATAAAACAGTGACAAAAAACGTGTTGGAACAGAAAAAAAGGAGTTAAAGATATGGCAGATATGGTAAAAAGATTTTGTAATACCTTTTTGGTAGAGGGGGTGTTTCTACTTGTCATAGGTATGCTTTTGCTTGTACTTCCGCAGGTGTCGACAATGGCTCTGGGGCTTGTGATTAGTGTCGCATTGATAATAGGCGGTATTTATAAATTTATAAGCTCTGTTATACGCCGTGATGAGATAGAAAAATCCTGGCTCAGTGCAATGATTGCACTGTTGATGATAGTGACCGGTGTGTATTTGACAATACGACCGTTGTTCAGTTTGTTTGTATTGACAATGGCTGTTGGACTGTACTTTGTGCTTGAGGGCGTAAATTCTATGATAATGGCCTTTGAAGGCAAAGGTGTCCTGAAACACTGGTGGGTCGGAATTTTTGCAGGGCTGGCACAGTTTGCGCTGGCGTTTATAATCCTGTTCGGCCTTCCGGGGACAGCCCTTTATACAATCGGTATCTTAATCGGTGTCAGCATGTTGCTTTCCGGTATAGCTCTTATATCGGTGTACACAGGAGCCGGCTGCCCGAGGATGATGGAGGCTTAGTAAGAGAACTTTGTCTGATACCGTTGAGGCTGCACCATATATTATTATAAGGTGCGGCCTTTTTGTTTCTAAGTGCAGTCCTAGCCCAAATCCGCAATGCAATATTCATTTATTTTATTTTCACAGGGCTTTTCAAACCCTGCCAGAGTGTTTAGAAAATGCGTCAAAAGAATAGAAACATATTTTGGCGGAAGGTCTGACAGGTCTATAACAAACTCGTTGATGCCGATTTTTTCGAGCTTTGGCACATATTCATACAAATGAAGAATGTAATCCTGAAACATGTGCATCCTGCAAAAACCGTCCACAACAAAAGGCAGCACCTTGTTGAGAGAAGGGTCTTTCAGCGCATAATTGCCGTTGTGACACGGTGCCTTGCAAGAAAGACGTGAAACTATCGCACTGTCATTGTTCAACGGACACAGCCCGAGTGATGGAACCCTGACATTGCCTGCTATTGTCAGTTTTCTGTCGGGGATAATGTTTTTGATTTTTTTTATGCAGTCACGAATGTTCGTAATTTTTTCAAATGTGCTGAAATCTACTGTCTGTATAGGGTGCAGGTTGTTTAGACATTTTATTGACATGCTGTTTAGGAGGTTTATGCCCTGCCCTATTTCGACAGGAATGCGGTGCAGTTCGTCATCGTTTATAAAAGCCCAGAGATAGCCGATATTGTTTATAATTATAGAAGAGGGCAGAGGCTCTGTAAGGCAGAGATTTTTTACATACTCATAAACCCTGTCAAAATCACGCTCAATAAGGATTCTCGGCGTGCTTAGCTGCAGTTTTATGGAGTTTTGAAAACAGAATTTTTTTACCTTTGTAATTATCTGGTTAAAACTGCTTTTTGACAGGTCGGCTGTGTTGAGGATTTCGCCGTATTCTATGCTGTATACGGGATTGAATCCGACTTTTTGAGAGAATTTTTTGACCTCTTCCACCTGTGCAATCGAGGAGAGCCTCAAGTTTATGCGTGGAATCCGGAGTGTAGAATAGTCAAAATCTTTTTTTAGTCTGGGTCTTCTGTTTTCCCATTCGAATTTTTGAATGTTTCTTGCAAATTTGAAATCAGCACCCTGCGCACTCATTATCTCTCCGCAAAAGTGGTTTGTCTGATAGATGCTTTTTCTGACATGCTTGAAAGGCAGTTTTTGATTTTTAAATACCTTTGGCTTTGCCAGAATTTTTTCCACAAGCTCTATACCCTCGAGAATCTCTTCCGAGGTGGCGAACTTTCCTTTTATTACTACAGAATCAATGGCGTTGAGTTTTTTTATGTCTTCTGCGCACCATGGCAGGTTGTCAGAGTCGATTGCCAGTGAAATATTTTTGTATTTTTTTATTTTTGCAATGTTTTTTAGATAAATTTCTTCTGTAATAATTACCTGATCCACTTTGTGGAACATGTTGGCAAAATCAATACCCGCAAGGTTGTGTATGTCAAAATACGAGTCTATTATTACTTTGTAAGGCAGAGAATGGGTCTTTATCGCCTCTAAAATCGCATAACTGTTTATGAAAATCCCGTCAATTTTTGTTTGTTTCAAAAATGTAATAAATTTTTTAATCTCTATTAAATCCGCTTCTGTAATGTTATGTTTGAAATTTACATAAATTTTGCAGCCGTTTTTGTGAGCGGTTTCTATAAATTTGTTAACATATTCAAAGTTGCCCTGCAAGAATTTGTGATGATAAACATAAAAGCTTCTGCACTTTACATGCGGCAGGAAATTTTCAATATCTTCGGGCTTTTTGAGCGGTGCTGTTATTACAATTTCATTCATTTTTTTATTATAATTGTTTTTTATTAAATTTAAAGTAATATGTTAATGAATGTGAAAATTTGCCATAATTTTATTAATATATTAAAATTATAATAAAATCGGCTATTCGTATGTTATGAATAAAAAGTTGCCGTTATAAAATAAAAACAAATTGTGGTACTAGAAGAAGTATGAAGAGAGTGTAAATGTTTGGAGAATTAGACGATTCGGATATATATGAAAACAACCAGGGCGGCGGCTTTGGCGGTTCTTCTGACTCAAATTCCGATTTTTCATTCGGGGATAGCACAACCGGAGGCTCATCCTCAGACGATGGATTTTTAGATTTAGATTCATTTGGCGAAAGCTCATCAGATGGTTTTCTTGACAACAGCCAGAATGATTCGTTTTTGCAAGATGATAACGGATATTCCGGTTTTGCTGATCCTGCACAGAATATGGGTGCTGCTCAGGCAGAACCTCAACAGAACAGTGCAAATGACAGTTTGTTTGCTGACGAGCAGATGGATTTTGGCGGAGAAGACGGAGTCCTCGGCGCAGGAGCGACAAATCAGAGTGCTGCACAGGCAGGCATGGAATCTCCGCAGCCAAATGCGCAGCAGCCTAAAAAACAAAACGGCAGTATAATTTATATTGCTTTGTTGCTTGTACTTGCGCTGGCTGCAGGCGGAATGTTTATGTACAAAAACAACATGATACCGGGACTTGCTCCGGCACAGGAAAATTCTGAAGCACAGGACTTTTTTGACAAAGCAACTCAAGAAGGCGCACAAAATCCTTCCGGCGAAGCTACGGCTACAGTGGATGTAGATTTGGCACAGGCACCTGCTCCTGCAGAAGGTGCTGCACCTCAGCCGAGTGATGCAGCTTCTGTTGCTGCTCAACCTGAAGACCCTGCAGCTGCTATTGCACAAGATGGTGAAGTCCTCGGTAAAGACGGCAAACCGTTGAATGCTATTGAAAAAGCCATGCTTAAAAAGAAACAGGATGAATCTAAAGAAAAACAACTCGGTCTTGGCACAAATCCTGTTATTATACCTGTAAATGCAGGCGGAAGACCTGACCCGTTCTTGCCTTATACTCAAATTCAGCAGGAAAAAATGGCTAAGAGTCTTGCCTTTGATATCATTGCTCCTCCTACAACAGTTCCTTCTGAAGATCCTGTTGTTGATCAGGTCGTTCAAACAAAGATATCAGGTATTATGTACGACAGCAGCAGACCTTCTGCTATTATCAATGTCGGCGGTGCTGACCAGCTTGTTCATAAAGGAGATACATTTAAAGATTGCAAGGTTCTTGATATTACAAGAAACAGTGTAGTTATAAAATACAAAAACAACGTTTATCAGGCTACTGTAGGACAGACACTGGGTGAAGGTGTAAATCTCAACCCTGTATCAAATCTTTCAAAACAGTTTGGCGGTTTGTACTCAAAGTCCGGTAACAATGTAATAGAGTTTAATAATTAAAATCAAATAATTAAAGGAGTCATCAATAAATGTTTAGTGACAAAAACAAAAAAACAACAAGAAAGACAGGGCTTTTAACGGTTGGTGCGGCAGCCGTAGCACTGGCAGTGTCTTTCTCAATTGCAACTATTGCAAATGCGCAAATGCAGGCTTCAATATCAAAACCCGCATTGAGAACAGAGTACAAAAGCTCAGGTTCTATCAATCTTGATAATTCTATCAATTTGAACAACGGTACTCGCAAAATCAGCGTTTCTTTAAGAGATTCTGATTTGAGACAGACCTTGAGAATGATTGCGGATAAAGCAGGGTTGAACATAGTCTTCCACAATTCCGTAGAAGGTACGATTACGCTCGATTTGGTAAACGTTACACTTAACGATGCATTCAAGATGATTATGCAGGCCAGCGACCTTTCGTTCTTTATTGACAAAGGCACTTTGCTTGTAATGTCTAAAGAAGCCAGCTTGAAATCAGACATCGGCAAACAAAATATGATGACTATCCCTGTAAAATATGCTGATGCTTCTAAAGTCGCAGATTTCTTGAATAGCAATATATTTTCCACAAACAGACCCGGTCTTTCTAACAACGAAATTGTTGTTACAAATCCGGTAACAAACGAGCTGATTATTTTTGGTACAGACAACGATTATAAAATGGCACAAAAAGTCGTTTCTAAAATCGATGTAGCTCCAAAAACAGCTTCTTATAGAGTAAACCATACAACACCTAAAGAAATGGCTACATTGATTTGTCAATCATTGTTCCCGACAGCAAGCACATCAGGTGCCGGCGGATCTTCTGCACAAGGTGCAAAAGGCTCATCTAGCAGCTCTTCAGGCGGTGCTTCCAAACCGTCAGGTTCTGCTACAGGCGGTGCTTCTGCAATAGGCGGCGGTAGCTCAGGCGGTTCATCTGGCGGTTCATCTGGCGGAAGTTCTTCCGGTGGCAGCTCAGGCGGTTCATCAGGCGGCTCTGGTGCAAGCGGCGGTGATATCGCTCTTGGTGAAGGAGTTGTTGCTTGTACTATCAAAGGCGATGTTACAGCAAAGAGCCTGAAATCACTTTCCGGTACTTCATTGACTGTTACTTACTTCCCTCAAAAAGGTACAATCAATGTAACTGGCGGTTCTGATTCTCAAGCAGAAATGATTAAAAACTTTATTCAAGCTAACGATAAAAAACAGCCTCAGGCTTATGTAGAAATGCAAATCGTAGAATTGAGCGAAGACGGTTCAAAAGAAATGCAAAACACTTGGACATTGCTTACTCCGTTCATCTCTGCTACATTCGACGGATCAAGCGGTTTGAAACCATTTGATAATACGAAAACATTCTTTACCGGTGGACCTTACTCTGTTACTACTACAACTGGCGGTTCAGGTGAAGGCGGTTCAGGTGAGAGCGGTTCTTCTACTACAAATTACACAAGATGGCATGGCAAAAAGACTGTTGCTTGGACAATCAACTATTTGATTCAAAACGACAAAGGCAGACTTCTTGCCAACCCGAAAGTTATGGTTACAAACGGCAAAACTTCGCTTATCAACCTGACTTCCGACTACATCAAAACAACAGATGAAGAAATCCTGACAACAGGTACAACCGGTATTGGCGCAGGTGTATCAAGAACGTATGAAATCGGTGAAGATAACGGTATTTCTGTAGAAATGACACCGTTTATCAGCCCTGACGGATATGTAACAATGAACTTGAAACCGAATTATGCAACAATTTCTGAACAGGTTACATCTCCAAGTTCTTCAGGCGGTACTATTATTGCTGCAACATTGCTGCAAAGACGTAACCTTGACCTTTCCAACATCAGAATCAAAGACGGCGAAACTCTTGTTCTTGGCGGTTTGATTCAGGAAGAAGAACGTAAAGATGTTACAAAACTTCCGTTCTTGGGTGATCTCCCTGTTATAGGTTCTATCTTTAGAAGTACAAATACTACAAACACTAAAAATGAACTTGTAATTATGATTACACCACATATCGTAAAAGATACTGAAGATATGGCAAACAATGAAACAGAAAATCTGTAATATTTAAGCTTTTAATCCTGCCGGAGATTTTACTTTCCGGCAGGACTTAGCAATATTCTGCTCAGGTTGAATTATTGAATTGTGGAATTAGTACGGCGAAACATATTGATATGAATATTGAGACAATTAACAAAATAAAAAATAATATAAGTGACAAATACTCTTCAATTTTTACTAAAGAAGATATTTTAAACAATAATTTTATTCCTATTAACAAACAGGGCGGTTTCTTTTTCATTGTAGTAAAAGAAGGTGCCAACAAAACTGAATTGTCTCAAATTATAGCAGTAAAAGATTCTGACGCATTAAAATTTATTTCTCTGGATGAAGAAGGGTATAATGCGCTTCTTGATTATTATATCAGCACTTTTTACGGAGACGGGCAGGCTTCTCAATCGAATGAAAACCAAGTTGAAGAATCTTCTGATTTTTCAAATCAAGAAAATTTAGAAACATATGAAGAACCTTCCTCTCAAGATACTATCGATATAGAGGGTTCTTCCGATACTGTTGATGAAGAAATTCAAACTCCGGCAGAACAACAAGAGCAGCAGGCATCGGATAAATCGGAGGCTCCTGCACAGGAAAATAAACCGCTTCATAAAGAATTACACTTTGACCCGAATGCTCCCAAAAAAAGAATAGGTGAGATATTAATCGAAAACGGTGAGCTGACGGAAGAACAGCTCGTTGAAGCTTTGACACAGAGTAAAAAAACAAATACTCCTATCGGGTCAATGCTTGTTCAGCTGGGATATATTACTGTTGACCAGCTCAAAGATGCTCTGTCCGCTCAGCAGGGGTTTGAACATGTAACGTCGCAACAGCTCAATATCTCCGAAGGTGTTGTAAAAATTTTACCGGAGGATTTTATCCGAGAAAATAGATTATTCCCTTTGTCTTCTAACGGAAAGGTAATAGAAGTTGGGATGGTCAATCCCGGGAATAAAAAAGCTTTGAATGAAATCGTATACCTCACAGGTATGAGGCCAAAGCCCTATCTGATGAGTTATATGGAATTCAAAAGCTGTATGACCAAGTACTTTGGCCGTGCAAGAAAAGAAACAAAAGAAATTATCCGTAAAATTGAAGAAGAAGCTCTCGAGTTTGAAGTAGAAGAATCTCTCTGGCAGCAGGTAGAAAGAGAACTCGAGGATACAACAGGTGCTGTTGCAAACTTTGCTTCAAAAATTATTACAGACGGTATTGATATGAAGGCATCCGATATTCACATCGAGCCTCGTCTGGACTGTTATACAGTTAGATACAGAATCGACGGTATCTTAAGACGTGTGCTGGATTTGCCTCAGAAAGTAGAATCTTCTTTGATTGCACGTTTTAAAGTTCTTTCAAGAATGAATATTGCGGAACACAGAAGAACTCAAGACGGTACGTTTACCGTAAAATACAAGGGTGTTTCGTACGACTTCCGTATCAATACACTGCCTGTAGCCGGTAAAGAAAAGATGGTTATCCGTATCTTGGCTCCGGCCGCAAGTATTAAAACAGAAGACAAAGTTATTAAACTTTCAGGCGGTACGGAAGAGGATCTGGAAAGAATTAACAAAATGGTCGCTGCACCGAATGGTATTATTCTCGCTGTAGGACCTACAGGTTCAGGTAAAACAACTACTCTTTATTCTGTATTGAAAAGCTTGAACAACGAAGGTGTAAACATCACAACACTCGAAGACCCTGTCGAAATTAAAATTGACGGTTTGAACCAGTCGCAAATCAACCCCAAAGCGGGCATTACGTTTGCGAGCTGTATGAGAGCTATCTTAAGACAGGACCCTGATATCATCCTTATCGGTGAGATTCGTGACTTTGAAACACTTGAAACAGCTATCGCAGCTGCTCTGACAGGTCACCTTGTGTTGTCAACACTTCACACAAACTCTGCTGCTGCAACGATTACACGTTTGATTCAGATGGGTGCTGCTGATTATTTGATTTCTTCTACATTGACAGGTATCATTGCACAACGTCTTGTAAGAAGACTTTGTCCAAAATGTAAGGAAGCTTACCATGCGTCTTTGGAAGAGGCAAAACTTGTTGTCGCAAATCCGGAAGAACAGCAGGAATTTATGAAACGTACAATCTACAGACCAAAAGGCTGCTTTGACTGCAATAACGAAGGCTACAAAGGTCGTATCGGCTGTTATGAGGTTATGTTGATTAATAAAGAAATCAAAAAGATGATAGCTCACTCTGCACATGATGTAGAAATTGAAGAGGCAGCTGTCGGTATGGGTATGAAAACGCTGCAGGCGTCTTGTCTGGGTCATATTTTAAGAGGTGAGACAACAATATCCGAATTTGTACGTGTACTTGGTCCGGTTACTGAATAGGTAAATAAATAAATGACAATCTTTAACTATATAGCATTAAGAAATCAATCAGAAATTGTAAACGGTAAAATCGAAGCTGAAGATATTAAAGCTGCCCGTGAGGCTATCAGAGCTTTGGGGCTTATGCCGACAAAAGTTTTTGATGAAGGCAAAAAATCAGCTGCTCCAAAGGTAAGGCTGAGTCCTCTGTCTTTGCAGGAGTTGATTGATTTTACGGGAACATTTAGAACGCTTATCCAAACAGGTGTACCTATTATCGAGGGTCTTGTGTTCTTGGAAAAAGATGCTGTATCCTCTCGTATCAGACTGCTCGCAAGAGAAATCAGAAAACAGGTAATTGCGGGTGCTACTTTTGCTGATACCGTTGCAAAATATCAGGAAATTTTCGGTAGTATTTACGTTGGTTTGACAAAAGCAGGGGAAGACTCCGGGGAAATGGAAAAAACCCTCGACCGTCTTGCCGAACTGCTCAAAAAACAGGCTGCTATCAGGGGTCGTGTTATCGGTACATTGATTTATCCTTGTTTCGTAATCGTTCTTGCTGCGATAGTAGTTACTGTTATGTTGATGTTTGTATTCCCTGCGTTCAAGGAAATGTTTGACCAGTCCGGAGCAAAATTGCCTATATTCACACAGATTTGTATTGATTTGGGCGAGTTTTTGAAAAAATACTGGTATATGACTCTTATGGCACCTTTTGCTATCGGCGGTTTGATTTATACTGCGTTTAAAAATCCATATTCAAGAAGAATTCTTGATGACTTTTTCTTAAAAGTTCCTTTAATCGGGGATATGTTAAAGTATGCAAACTTTTCTAACTTTATTACGGTTATGTTCGTAGCTTACGAAGCAGGTATCCCGATTGTAGACTGTCTGCATCTGGGGAACTTGACTCTTGATAACAAAACAATTAAAGATAAAATTACTGATGCTATAGGCAAAGTTCAACAGGGTACTCACCTTTCTACTGCGTTGAGGTCGGCAAACATTATTCCTTCTATGGTATTGTTTATGATTGCTACAGGTGAGCAAACAGGTAAACTCGGTGAATTGTTACACCAGAGCGTTATCTTCCTCGATAAAAAGCTCGATGATATTATTGACGCTTTGACAAAAATGATTGAACCGTTAATGCTTATTGTTATCGGTAGTATAGTAATGTTCCTGGCACTGGCTTTGTATTTGCCGTTGTTCCAATCTTACCAGTTGTCTTAGGAAAAAATACGTTCAGAATAAATGAGATACGAAATTACAAGGAGCGAAAATGACAGAAAATTTTGAACATATGGAACCTTTTGAGGTAGAAGAGTTGGGTAATGACGACTTTACAAACGGTGTCTGGTCAGAACGTGTCCTTGTTATAACTCAGGATTATGAAATCAAGGGCTATGTATTTATGCCGAAAATCGGTAAAAGAAGCCGTGTACTTTCCGATATTTTGAACGGAAAAAAACGTTTTGTTGCTATCAAAGACTGCGAAGTCGCATACAGACAGCTGCCCAACAGAAGAACTGAGTTCCATGATTTTGTACAGCTGAATATCAATTCTATTATCATCTTGCGCCCTACATGCAGCGAAGAGTAGGCTATGTCTTTGGTCGGATTACCTGATTTGGAGCAGGTACGTTCTAAAATGTACTCTGCAAACAGGTTTTTGCACTTTACTGTCATTGTCAGCAAGGTTTTGTTCTGGTGCTTTGCTGCCATGTTTTGTTACGGTGCTTTGATGAACATTATGCAGGCTGCATCTTTTGGATTTTTGTTTGCACTGGTCTGTTTGCTTGTTGCTGGCAGTGTGGATACATGCAGGTATTCAAAACTTTTGAAATATAAAAAAGAGATAAAACAAAAAGTTTATAAAATTATTTTTGAAGATGTTAATGATTTTGAGTATGAAAGCATGACTGATTCTAAAGTGTCAGAGCTTTTTGACAAACTGCAGGAACTGAATTTGTTCGGCAGCTTTAGCAGGCTTGTTTGTGACGACTGTTTTGTTTACAAATCAGATGATATAACCTGCAAAATTTATGACATCGGAGTGTACAATATTGCTACCGGATACAAAACTAAAATTACAAGAAAAATTTTTGAGGGGATGTTAATTGTTTCTCCGTCATTTAAAAAATTCTCCGGAGTTACCGTAATAAAGGCGGATAAAAAATTGAAGACGATAGAAGATATCTCTACCTCGCTTGAGCGTATAAATTTTGAGGACGTTGTGTTTGAAAAGTTCTTCGATGTATATTCTACTGACCAGATAGAGGCGAGATATCTTTTGACAACAGCGTTTATAGAAAGGCTTGTAAACAGTGTTTCAAAAGAAGGTAAACAGATAGTAGGCTCTTTTGAAAAGGGAAATGTGTATATAGGTGTGGAAAGCAAAGAGGATTTGTTTGAGCTTGACCTGTCAAAGCCGCTTACGGACAAGGATACTTTTGTGCCGCTAATTGAAGAATTGAAACAGGCTGCAGAGCTTGTAAAAGCTTTGAAACTGGAAAATAAAACCGGTATGTGATTAGGGAGTTTTATATGCAGGATAATGTAAAAAATATAGATTTAATTTTGAAACTTACAACAAGCGAGTTTTTGGATTTTTGCAATCAAAATCTGGTTCCACAGCTTG
This sequence comes from Candidatus Gastranaerophilales bacterium, assembly GCA_944325885.1. GTDB lineage: Bacteria > Cyanobacteriota > Vampirovibrionia > Gastranaerophilales > Gastranaerophilaceae > Limenecus. The sequence goes on from CALVBT010000018.1 coordinate 13,946, forward strand.
TTCCTTTGGAAAAACAGCGAATTCTAAAATCGAAAACATTAAAACTTTTTGCGCTATGCAACAAAGCCGGTATTTTTATTATGTTAATACTTTTCTTTGCTGCGTTGGTTTTTGCAATAATCTCTCGTAATAATATGAATAATGAATTAGGACTGCTATCTACAAAGTGTTCCGGCTTGGTATTGTTAACGTCTGTCTTATTAGTATATGCAAGCGGGTTTATGAAATCCAAAAAAGATTCGATTGAAAAAGAATTTAAGCAAAATTTTTATAATAAGTTGTTATCTTTTTTGGGTGATTTTAGTTATTTTGAAGGAGAGATTGATTCCTGGGTGTATGACGCTCTAAAGCAGGAAGTTGCAAATTTAAAACTTTTTTCAAAAAACAATATATTTTATTGCGATGACCTGATAAAAGGCGTTTATAACGGGTTAAATGTTTGTATTGGCGATATTAAGCTTGAGTATAAATCCACAACCAGCACGAGTTCAACACCGGATACAGTATTTAGCGGTGTTCTTGTTTGTTGTGATTCTAATAAAAATTTTAAATCTACAACGGTAATAAAAAAAGAAGAGGGTGCGCTGGTTAATTCTTTATATGCTCCGGATGGTCTGGAGAAAGTCAAACTCGAGGACCCGATTTTTGAAGAATCTTTTGAAGTTTATTCAAATGATCAGATAGAGGCCAGATATCTTTTGACAACATCGTTTATGGAAAGGTTGTTAACCGCTCAAAAAAAATTAAAAACAACAGTAACATGTTCTTTTGAAAACGGCAAAATGTATATTGCTATAAATATTGATAAGAACTGGTTTGATGTTGATATAATCCAAAACAGTCTGACTGATTTAAAAACTTATCAAAAGATATTAATGGATTTGATAACGGTGCTTTCTGTTATAGAGGTATTACGTATTGACGAAAAAACAGGCATGTGACAAATTTGAACAAAAAACTTGATTTCAAATTTTGTCCATGGTCTAATATATTTACTGGCTGAAAAGCGGACTGTAATTGAGGCAGTTAGCTGTTAAAGTTAGATATTTGACAAAAGAATATGGGCTGCTAGCTCAGGTGGCCTAAAAAGCGAAAAGCTTTTGAAGTTAGATTACGCACGCCGTGCGCTCTAACACTGGGTTGAAAATTGAATATATGGGCTGCTAGCTCAGGTGGCCTAAAAAGCGAAAGCTTTTTGAAGTTAGATTACGCACGCCGTGCGCTCTAACACTGGGTTGAAAATTGAATATGTGGGCTGCTAGCTCAGGTGGTTAGAGCGCACGCCTGATAAGCGTGAGGTCGGTGGTTCGAGTCCACTGCGGCCCATATTTTACAACAAGAGCCGAAAAGGCTCTTTTTTAGTGGCTTTTCAAGTTTCAATCTGCGTTTTGGACGGTAATAGGTTTCTGGGACATTGAGACAGCGAAATTTTAATAAAAAATCAAACACCAAGCCGATTTGAGGCTGGTTTTTAGTATTGAGATGTACCGGTCATTTCTTGCACTTAACTACTCAATTCTTGCACTCTTTTGCACTAAAATTCTGTCACCCTGAATTTATTTCAGGGTCTAACCCGTCCACAAAGCCCGTTTAAAGCCAGTGCAAATAAGTGCAACAAAGTGCAATTTTATTTTTGCTTGCAAATTGAGATATTACAAATTATCAATGAGACTATGATATTTAAGCAATTTCCAGTTCATAACCTAATTCATGGAATATTTTTACAATAGTTGAAAATTTAGGCTCTTTCTCATTTTTAAACAAACTATATAAATGAGTTCTTGACATGCCGATTTTCTTTGCAAAACCTGATATTGAATTTCTTGATTTTATTGCAATTTCTAATGCTCGATAAAAAGAATTAAAATCACCATCTTCAATATAATCTTTTAAACTCGCATTTAGATATAATTTAATATCTTCATCAGTTTTTAAGTCATTAACAATATAATTTTCTAAATCAATAGTATGTTTTAATTCTTTCATTGTAAGTTTCTCCATTCTTGAAGTATACTTTTTGCTTTTATAATATCTTTGCTTTGTGTCGATTTATCGCCACCATTAATAAGTAATACGATTATATTATCTATTTCAGTATAATAAATCCGATAACCGGCTCCAAACTTAAATCTTAGTTCAGATATTTCATTGTCTATTTTCTTATGGTCTCCAAAATTATTTTCTAATAACCTTGTTAACCGGCTTTGAATTCTTATTTTTGTATTTTTATCAAGCGAATTCATCCATTCAATAAATGGAGCTTTGTTATTTGCTAATTGGGCAATTTTTACAACTCGCTTGTTCATATTTATAGTGTAAACTATAGCAGACACTTTGTCAATTTTCTGAGTGCTTATTCTTAATAAGTTCTTAATAAAGTATTTTGATTAAATGACTTGACTTTTATTGCTACAAGAGCGATTAATGTGTGTGTAATAGTCAATAAGGAGGTATTAGAAAGGATAAAATAAGATAAATTACATTTAACTGAATATGTATATACTGATGGTTCCAGTCCACTGAGTGCATGATAATCTCTAGTGAACCTATGGTGATTGTGAAATTCTTGCAGGTTATTAATAGGTTTCTGGGACATTAAGACAAGAAAAATTTAATAAAAAATCAAACACACAGCCGATAATAGGTTTCTAGGGCATTGAGACAGAGAAAATTTAATAAAAAATCAAACACACAGCTCGATTGAGGCTGTTTTTTAGTATTGAGATGTACCGGTCATTTCTTGCACCCATCTACTCATTTTTTGCACTAAATTGCACTAAAATTTTGTCACCCTGAATTTATTTCAGGGTCTAACCCGCCCACAAAGCCTATTTTAAGCCAGTGCAAATAAGTGCAAAAAAGTGCAATTCTATTTTTGCTTGTAAATTGATATATCCCAAATTATCAATGAGATTAGGATATTTACGCAATTTCAAGTTCATAACCTAATTCATGGAATATTTTTACTATGGTTGAAAACTTAGGTTCTTTTTCATTTTTAAACAAACTATATAAATGAGTTCTGGACATGCCGATTTTCTTTGCAAAACCTGAAATTGAATTTCTTGATTTGATGGCAATTTCTAATGCTCGATAAAAAGAATTAAAATCGCCATCTTCAATATAATCTTTTAAACTTGTATTTAGATATAATTTTATATCTTCATCAGTTTTTAAGTCGTTAACTATATAATTTTCTAAATCTATTGTATGTTTTAATTCTTTCATTATTTACCATTCTTAACTAGACTCTTTGCTTCAAAAATATAGTGTAAACTACAGCAGACACTTTGTCAATTTTGTGGTGTTTATTCTTAATAAGTTCTTAATAAAAAGTTTTGAGCAAATGACTTGACTTTTATTGCTACAAGAGCGATTAATGTGTATGTAAAAGTTAATAAGGAGGTATTAAAAAATAACAAATTAAGATAAATTAAATTTTTAACTGAATAGATATGGGCTGATGGTCCCAGTCCACTGAGTGCATGTATAAATATATAAATCTATATATTATGAACCTTTATTGGATGCTAATAGGTTTCTGGGACATTGAGACGGAGAAAATTTAATAAAAAATCAAACAGACAGCACGATTGAGGCTGTTTTTTAGTATTGAGATGTATGGAACATTTTTTGCACTCAAGTACTCATTTCTTGCACTCTTTTGCACTAATTTTCTGTCACCCTGAGTTTATTTCAGGGTCTATCCGGCTCACAAAGCCTATTTACACCTAGTGCAAGAATGTGCAAAAAAGTGCAATTTTATTTTTACTTGCAAATTGAGATACCCCAAATTATCTAAGAGATAAAGATAAAGTAAGTTTTTGAAATAATATTTTTGATTTACAATCGGTGTAATGGAGGTAT
>CALVBT010000019.1 GCA_944325885.1 Candidatus Gastranaerophilales bacterium
ATGATTGATATGTGGCTTAAGTTCAAGAACTCTCAGCCCTGCACAAATGCACCGAATATGACAATCGCAGAGGTTTTGGAAAATCGTAAAAAACAGAATATAGATAAAAGCTTGCTTGACGATTTGATGCTGGCAACTGAAGTCAAAACAATTCAGCGAAACGGCGTAAGGTTCTTAAACTGTGACTATTTTGACGAAAGATTATACGGACTAAGAGGAAAAGTTCTGGTAAAATACAACCTGTTTGATCTAACTAATGTGAAAGTTTTTACCCCGAAAGGCGAATACTTATGTACCGCAGAGCGAGTAACCGAAACTCACCCGATGGCAAAGATTTTAGGAACTGTTGAGGATTTAGAGGATTACAAACAAAAAATTCAAAAACAGCAAAAACTTAAACGGAAAACGATAAACTCGGTTAAAAAGTTATTGACTAATGATGAAATAAAACTGATTGAAGCAAGGTCGAACCAAGAAGATTTGGAAAATTCCAACAATTTTCAAAAAGAGTTCAAACCTCGTTCAAATGGTGTTCAAAAAATAAACAACGGAGAAAAATCACTCCCAATTTTCAAAAACAATTCAGAAAAATACGAATACTTGATAAAACATAACCCAAGCGACGCTTGGATTACAGAATTTAAACAAACAAAGGAGTACAAACTGTTATATGAATAGCGGATTGCGAGCAGAGGGTGAATACCCGTTTATTGCGAGCAACCAAGAAAGGATAAAATGAAAAAAATCTTTGTAAAGACCCGAAATGTAAGGAATTTTATAGGCTTAGTTGAAGCCCTGAAAAGCAAACCTAAAAACATTCCTAAAATGGGACTTATATATGGCGAGCCGGGGCTTGGAAAATCGCAAACGGCACTTTGGCTAGCCTGCAAATATGACGGGATTTACATTCGAGCCTCAAATCTTATGACAAGCAGGTGGCTAGTTGAAGAAATTGTTAGAGAAATGGACGAACTCCCTCGGTATTTAACCTCGGACAACTTTAATGTCGTGATTAGCAAACTTATTCAAAAGCCAAAAATTATTTTTGTAGATGAAATCGACTACCTGATGAACAATTACAAAAGTGTCGAAACCCTAAGAGATATCCACGATAAAACCGATTGTCCGATAGTCTTTGTCGGGATGGGCTTGGCTCTTAGAAAACTTGAAAGATACAAGCACCTGTATGACAGATTTAGTGAGATTGTAAAATTTGAGACCTTTGAAATAGAAGATTTGAGCCAAATTTTTAGCCAACTATCTGAAATACCGTTTACCCCTGATTCAATAGAATACATCCACAAAAAATACAATAGGTTCAGACAAATTGTACAGCTTATAAGCAAACTTGAAAGTTTTGCAAAAGAAAATAATTTAGAAGAAATTACAAAAGAAGTTATGGAGCAAATTATATGAACATTGAAAAATTAGCTAAGAGATTAAAAGAATTTACCCTTGATGATATTGAATTGATAGCAGAATGCGATTGCAAAACAAAACTTGAACAGCTTTTGAACAGCAATAAAATACTTTTTGAAAACGGGATTTATAAATACAATGATGAAACGAAAACAGGAGAAAATTATGAAATATTCAGCCCACTAAAGAATAAACACCTAAAAATTAGTATAGAAGATGCAAAAGAATATTTTATGAAAAATTATGTCGAAAAGTACTGCAAATTTGAAACTTATAGAAACTATAACGCAATTTTTAATTTCAATATTATACCGTTTATAAACTGCTATTACCTGCACGAAATTGATATTGAGTCAATAAAAGAACTTTTTAAAGTCTGCGAATTAAGACGCCTAAAGCCTCGCAGAATTAAAAATACAATGGCACTTCTAAACCAGTTGCTAAAGTATTTTCAACACCTTGGAGTGATTGACAGAACCTGCGTTTATCAGGTGAAAAAGGTGCAGGATAAAAACCATTTTGGGATAGAAAATTTGATTTTTGAGAGATTTTAATGAGTAAAATGAAATTATTTAAACAAGCCGAACAAATGTATCTAAAGGGCTTATCCGTTAATGAAATTTCTTTGCAATTAGGGATTGCCAAAAGAACATTGTTTTATTGGAAAAAGAAATATGATTGGGATAAAAAACGGCAAGAAGCTATGTATGACAAAACTCAATTTAAAGAGGCTTTGCAAAAATTTGCTCAAAAACTTATGGCTAGGATTGCAAACAGCAAACAACAAGAAATCCCAATAAGCCAAGCTGAATATTATTCGCTAGTGAATATCTTGAAATTATTCCCGGAATTGAAAGAGCATGAAACGCAAAACAAAACACCCCAAGTCAAAAAAGAACTTTCTCTGGACTTCATCCGCCAAATCGAGCGTGAAATTTTAGGGATTGAGTAATGAAAAAATGTATTATAAAATAATAAAATAAAAGGATGGTTATATGAAAAATAAATTATCTTGTACTGCTATTGATGATAATAATAAATCAGAACTCGAAGAAGCAATAAGTTTTAATCAACATGCAATTTTTATGTCAAGGTTGGCTATTAACATATTAGAAGGAAATAATAATATGTTAAATTTGGAAGGTGTGCGCGAAATAATAGCAATGTATTTATTAGTCCCATATATAACCAATAATCAGTTATGCACCCCAAATGATAAATGTAATATTCCTAAACTTGATATAAAATCGGTATTTACAGGAGTTTACAATAAAGATGGATCCATTTCTAACATGACGTTAGATGGATTAAGAAATGCAATATGCCATTCCTTTGTTTCTGTAGCAGAAGGTAAAGGTCTTTTGTTAGATGATAGAGCCTCTTGCAATAGAGATATTCATAACAAAATGACAGACAAAGGTTTTTGCAACAGGTTAGAGATTTTAAAAACCAGAAAGAAATTATTTTCTTTGCATAAGCAAGTGATAAATCAACAACTTAAATTTAACAAAAATCTTTTACTTAAATAATGATTTCTAAATCATTTTGCGATATTAGTATAAAATTATACACAGATAGTGTTTTCACAAATTACTGTTAAAAAATATTGATAAACTTAAATTTTGTAGATTTTTATAGTAGAATGGGTTTGGAGTTACTATGAATTCGGATTTATTAAAAAGATTATTTAAAGCAATAAATCAAGATAATGTAGAGGCAATTAATAAAATTGCTCAAATCATTATTAAAGAAGAACAAAATAAAGGACATTATAAATTAGCCGAACAACTACAAACTCTTCTGAATACAAAAGCTCAACGAGCAAGAGGAATGAAAGAAGCAACAAATAATAATATATTATCTGTTGTAAAGAAACAAGATTCTACACTAATTGAACTACCTACATCAAAACGTGATAATACTCCTTTGTTTTCATTTATTGAGCATTCAAAATTAAGACATCACATGATTTTGCCTACGTCAATTGAGACCAAGTTTACAAAAATAGAAGCTGAATATACAGCTCAAGAAAGATTAATGAAATATAATTTAAAACCAATAAAAAAAATTCTTTTATATGGAGAGTCTGGTTGTGGCAAAACAATGAGTGCAGAAAGGCTAGCTTGGAACATCGGACTTCCGTTGTTGAAAGTGAGATTTGACTCATTATTGTCCTCATATTTTGGAGAATCTGCATCAAATTTGAGAACTATATTTGATACATCAATTACTATACCTTGCGTATTATTAATTGATGAATGCGATTTTATTGCAACTGCTAGAAATTCAGGGAGAGATATTGGTGAAGCTTCAAGAATAGTAAATATGTTTTTACAACTTCTTGATGAATATGAACCAATTGGTCTGATTGTTGCGACAACTAATTTAAAAAATAAACTAGATAAAGCACTATTTAGGAGATTCGATGAGTCATTTGAAATGATGAAACCATCTTTAAGGGAAATTGAAAGCGTTTTGAAAATGACACTATCATCTATTAAAACTTGTAGAAATTTTGATTGGATTGGAATCGCAGAAAAAATGCAAGGAATGTCCTATGCTGAAATCGTTAAAATAGCTCAAAATAGCGCAAAAAACATTATCCTTTCAGGTAAACATGTTTTAGATAATCAAACAGTATATCTATATATTAAGGATTCAAAAATGAATTCATAGGAGTTTGATATTAGCTATGGAATATGTACATTTAGAATTTTATAAAACTATTAATAAAAAAGTTAAATATGCCCCAAAATATGGACCGCCAAATCTGACGACTTTATATAATAAACAAAACAGAGAAATACATAGTAATAATTTAAATAAAAGTATTAGCCACCTTGAAAGATATTACAATGCTTATTTTTCCAAGAAAAAAAGAAAATTATTAAAAGATAATATTTCTGTAGAGATACCTCTACTATTGCAAATAGATCCTGCTTCTAACATATTTGATGATTTACATAAATATGGATTAGAGTTTATATGTGAAGATGAAGATGGTTTTATACTAGTTGCAACTAATTTAGATGGTATAAAATTATTTAAAGATAAATTGTCCAAATTCAAAAGTTATGACAAAAAAGAAAATAAAGGCTCAAGTATAATAGCAGAAATTCATTCTATAAAAAACGAACAATTACCCAATAAACGACTTTCACCATACTTACTATCCTTATTCCCATTTGATGATAAAAAATATTATGTAGTCGATATAAGTATTGACTGTAAAGGATTTGTACCACTACATATTACTAAACAGAGAAAAAATGAAACAATCGCACAATATCAAATACGTGCAAATGATGAAAAACAAAAAAAATATGCTGAATGGGATGAATTTCTTGATAAACGAGCAGATTCATTTTTTGAATTTTTATCTGATTATAGCAATGAAGAATATGAAATTTTAGATCAAACAACTTGTGACTATACAATTACGGATAATATTCCTGAAAGTATTGATTTCAGAATTAGATTAAAGGGTAAAATTTTAACAGATATTACCAAAAACTATCCTTATGTATTTGAAATTTCAGAACCTGATGATATTGAGCATACTAAAGACTGTTTAAATGAAGATAATATTGAGGAACAACTTACATTAGTAGAACCTCATGAAACTGATCCTGTTGTTTGTGTCATAGATAGTGGTATTCAAGAAGGACACAAATACTTAGAAAAAGCCATATTAAATAAAAATTCTACAAATTATACTGAAGATAGGACATTATTTGATGAGGTTGACGGTGGTGGACATGGTACAAGAGTTGCTGGAAAGATCTTATACCCTAGAACAATTCCAACAGATGGAACTTATGAGTTACCATGCTGGCTCATAAGTGCAAAAGTGCTTAATAAAGATTGCAAAATTCCTGAAAACAAAATCCCAGCTTCTTTATATGAACAAGTTGTAACATCAAATATTGATATAGTAAAAATCTATAATAGTTCAATCAATTCCTCTGTACCGTATAAAACTAAACACATGACCTCTTGGGCCGCACAAATAGATATGGAAATGTACAAACGAGATATTTTGTTTATTCAATCGGCAGGAAATATTAATATTAGTTACAGTGATGGATTTCCTTGTACAGGTATTCAAAAACATATAGATAATAGTAATAATTATCCGAGTTATTTATATAATTCAGAAAGTTCTAGAATTGCAAATCCTGCACAAAGCTTATTTGCATTGACCGTAGGATCCATTTTGGGAGAAGTATATAACAATAGAAATTTAGGAATAAAATCAATTGAAAACAAAAATAATGCAGTGTCGTCTTTTTCTCGAAGTGGTTTGGGTTTATGGGGTTCAATTAAGCCAGAAGTCGTAGATGTAGGGGGAGGATTGGTTGTAGATAGTAATAAAAATGTTCGTTTAGACAAGAAAACTGCAATTGAATTGATAAGGAAGTCCCCAGAAGGTCCTGCCTTTGCAAAAGATGACATTGGAACGTCATATAGTACTCCCATTGTTTCAAACTTAGCAGCTGAACTTCAAAAAGTTTTTCCTAAAAATTCTGCATTATTATATAAAACGTTAATTGTTCATTCTGCCCAATGGCCAACTTGGATAAATATTGATAATTTAAATGATGAACAAAAGCTTGAAATCATAAGAAGCTATGGATACGGAATTCCTGATAAAAATAATGCACTTCATAATAATCAACATAAAATTACATTTATTACAAAAGAATCTATGGAACTTTATTCTCAAGATGCAAGAATACATTATATTCCTATACCTGAGAGTATTAGAACTCCTGAAGTCGAAAAAAATATTAAAATTACTGTTACATTGTGTTATACAGCCAAGCCTAGACGAACTCGTCTATACAAAAGAGGGTATCTGTCAACCTGGTTAGATTGGATTTCTATAAATAAATATGAGTTGCCTGAAGATTTTGAAAAAAGAATTTTCGAAAGAGATAAAAACGATAATAAAAATTTTAAATGGGTATTTGATAATAATATAGGTTGGGGACAAATCAAGGGAGTCCAACGTAGTAACAGTACAACCCAAAAAGATTGGACTTATTTAAAGTCATATGAATTAGAAAAGTACTTCGCAATAGCAGTAAGAAGTCATCGAGGTTGGGATAATGATCCTTACTCCTTAGCTAACTATGCCCTTGCAGTAACAATAGAGGCCGTAGATAGTGATATTTCTATTTATAATGAAATTTCAACTGCCGTCAAATCTGAAATTGAAACGGAAAATGAGGCAAAAAATATTATTGAAACAGAGATAACAATATAAATCAACAAATTAAAATTGCTCTATATACCAATTGGAATTTCCAAAGTGATTGAAATTCCATTGTAATTGGAAGTAGAAATTGTATTCCATTGAATTATCATCTTTAAAATTGTAAGAATATTTATTTAGCTGTGTTCTGCGATAACTTTCAAAAGCAGTTCGGATTTCTTTTGCAAACTTTTTTCTAAATTCAGAATAAGTTATTTCTAAAGTTTCTCTTGTAAGCTTATTTTTCAAAATCATCTTCAAATCCTCGTATGTTATCAAGCTCTATGTTGTATCTTTTGCCTTGTTTATCAACGCAAGTCGCATAATCTATTTCTGCATCTGCAAACTTATTTTTCCAAATACAGATTAACAAGCCGATTTCTTGAGTCTTTAAGTTTAAAACCTTTGTTCCGTATAAGTGATAATCTTTTTCTGTCATTATTTATTCCTTTCAAGTATCAAATCTGAATAGATTTCATCAGGCTTTTGTGGGTCTATTAAAAACTCTTTCATAAACACAAACCTTTCTCCGTATGGGGTTTCACAAATTACAGTGTCGAAGTTGTAGAAACCGACTACTTTGTAACACTCACTATCATAGTTTTCAAAGCCTTTAATCTTTTTAAGTCTGTATTTTTTGCCTAATTCAATCATTGCTACCTCTTATCAGCAATGACATTCATTACTCTTAATGAGTAAATATCAAGTAAACTCTTTCAAAATGTATCATTCAGACACACTCCATTTTTTGAACACTTTTTGAACGCTATTTAAAAAGGAGTTAAATACCGTTTAAAAATTATTGTTGTCAGGATAATTTATAAAAAATGCGTTGACGGTATCAGTATCTCGTCTTAAATTTTCGACGACTGGAGTAAGATTATATAGCTCTTCAATCTCTTGTTGAGTCCTGCAAAAATAATCAATAACAACAGAGTGTTATAAATCCGCTCAGCTAATTTTTCTAACTTTCTAAAATCTTTTTGTTTAATCTTGTATTTCTTACTCTTACTCATACGACCTCCTTTTTAGGTTGTCGTATTCATCACTTAGAAATCAAAGATAATCAAGTTATTTAATGCCAGAAGGTTTTGGTGGGACAAATCCTTTTTCATATAATTCTCTCATTCGCAAATTATATTCGTGGTTTACTCGTCTTGACACTTCAGTGGTTTCAATAATATGAGCATAAGTAGAATTTAAAAAGTATGTTTCATATTGTAATCTATATTTATTAGTGATTCTAGCCGAATCTACCATAATTTCAATACGATACCCAGCCATTTGAATAACATATTTTTTATATTTTGATGTTTTTCCTTTAGCAATAAGAACTTCTTGATTTATGTCTTCAATGTAACAGTTTTTATAGATTAAAATTTTGAATAATTCACTGTGTTCTTTTCTACCCTTTAAAATTTCATACGCTTTTTTCTCATATCCTCCTAAATTTATATTAGACCATTCTTCTAATTGAGAGATAGAAGCCCGCCAAAGAATTGAAATAAAGAATTTTCGAAGTTTTGTATAATCAAAATCATTACTATCAAGCTGATAAATTTTATATTGTGGATGTAATTGTATATACTTATATTTATTAAAATTACCTAATAAAATTCGATAACCTTCTTTATCAAAATCACCCAAAATATGATTATCGCAATTGGAACATAAAATATTCGAATCATATCCACCATTTTGTTGGAAGGTGTATTCTCCAGTTTTAGAATTTATACATAAATATCTATCTTTTTTTCGTGATAAATAAAAATTTTTAGGAATAATATGAGCTTTTATTAGTTTCTTTTTTTGACCACAGAATTTGCATATTCCTATATTTTGCTTTTCAAATGTTTCTTTCATATTAAAAAATACTCATATTAATAGATTTTACCTCTTCCCAAAGTGCCATCAGTTTGCATTCATCATATAAAATATTTTCAATAAATTCTTGCCAGATTTGTGGACTATTATTTAGAGAATACCCATCATTAATTTCATGCCAATTGCTTGATGCCATGTTTTTCAAAAAATTTTCCAATGATTCAGGTGATTGTATATCAAAATTACGAACCATACCCCAAAGAATCTGAAAAGATTTATTTCTAATATTATTATATCGTTCCTCTAATCCATATAATTTAATTAATTTTTGAACATATATATTAGTTGTTTTAATAAATAATTTATTATTACAATCAAAACTCAAAGATGAATATATTCTAAAATGTGTCCTTTTATTTGGATGATTTTGAAAATCATTTAATAAGTTCAATTCTTGTAATGCCAATTTAAATTCTTTTGGAGAAATCTTATCCGTGTGCTTTTCTATTCTATTGCATTCCATGCAAGTAGGAATTAAATTCGGTGGGAATAATGCAAATTGAGGGAAATCACATTTTGGGAAAAAATGGTCTAAATCTGCTGTTGGGACATCAGAGTCAGCCTTACCAGATGATTCTAGAAGTTGCCCACAAAATGGACAACGTTTTTCTATATTTTTGAAAAATTCCATTTTGTATTGTTTTTTTATATCAGCTTTTAAACTATTATACCCATCTATAAGCATTTGCGCCAATTTTTCATGTCCATCAGATTTGTTTTTTTTGAAAGAAAAATTTTCTGGTAAATTTTTAAAATTATTAAGATCATTATTATAGTCGCACAATACTTCCACTGAATTTGTATAAGTTAGTTTTTTAAACTCTTCTATAACCATATTTGCTTCATTTTTAATCAGATCTTGTGCTGTCATCACTTTCCACTTTCTTTGGACTGAAATTGCAACACAAATCAGCTTTTTCTAATTGATTAATTTTATTTCTGATTTTCCAACGCCATTCACCAGGACCAACTTCTTTTAATTTATTCAGTAAAGCTTGTTTATGTTTATTTATAGTCTTAAACCTTTGATTTGTATTCTTATCAATACCACTAATTAAATTTTCTAATTCATTTTTTGAACGTTCACCAATATCAGCTTCGAGGTCAAATAAAGCTTTGCCAATATCGACAATGTTTGTTGCGTAAGTATTCAAACTTACAGGGAAGGTTTTGATTTTATCATTTACAAGTTCGAAGTGATATAGTTCATCCCTCTTTACATCAGTAATCAACATTGCAGAATGTGTAGCTATAAAAATGTCGTGATATGTGTCTTTTAGTGCCTCTTCTATTAAATAAATAAAATGCCTTTTCCAGTTTTCATTAAAGTGAGTTTCTGGTTCATCTAACAAAACTAAACATCTTTGCTCTTGCCCCTTTAATTCTTTTAGTAATAAGATAAGAGAAAACCTTCTTATTAAGCCTAATTCTCCATCTGATAATGTTTCACTATGTAATAAACCTGAATTTAATTTTGTATACCAAAAACCTGTATCAATAACATTGTCATTGCGTGTAAAAGTTTCTAATATTGATGTAGAAAAATCTTTATCATACTTTATATCATCATATTTTATAATGTATCTAGTAACTTTATCTGAAAGTTTATCAGTTGTTTCTGCTAAACTCATTAAATTTATAATATCTTCATTTTTTTCTTCATTTTTAATATCAACATATATGTTTTTTAAAGTAAATCCTTTTAAATCTAATAATAATGAATTAAATTTTTCTATTAATTTTTCATTTTGAGGATTTTTCCATGCACCAGATAAAAATGTTGAAAATAAAACCCATTTTAAATTATTACCCTGAAATGATGTTGCATTTTTATTAATATTCTCTTTTATCTCAAGACAACGCTCTGAACCGCCAGTATAAAAACGAAAAACTTTATTCCAGATTTTATCCTTGAGTTCTGTTATTTTAACTGAATCTAAATTATTTTCTGTTCTGTTTCCTAATATAATTTTGTCTTTATTTTTTATGTAAAATGCAAATTTTGTTGTTGGGCTCTTAAAATTACTACCAATTTCAAATAAAGCATCAAGTAATGTGCTTTTTCCAGAACCATTTTTCCCAACAAAAACATTTATATTTAATTTATCCTTCGGAGAAATCTCTAACGAAAAATATTTTAAACATCTAAAATCTTTAATAAATATTTCTGTTATTTGTTCCAAGATTCTTCTCCTTTTTCAAGATTATGATAATATACTATTCCTTTGAAAGGTAGATATATTTCTGATAGTAGATCAATATTTTTTATATTAATGTTCTTATTAGAGGTAGATATTTGTTGCAATATCCCAAGAGTTTTTAAAGTATATAATGCAGAATAAATATCACTTTCAAAATATTCATCTAAATTTAGTGCATGTTTTTTATCATTAAATTTATACTTTAAATAGTAGTCAACTAGGATTTTATATATATTAAACTGTTCTTTCGATAGAAATTCTGTTTTTTTCTCATAATATCTTTTTATAATGCTGTATAGTCTTTCTTTATTTTTATTACATTTTTTAGAAATATTTATATATAATTTATCTGGCTTTGTATCAATTCTATTATATTTATTTAATATTTTTATCCATTCAAGCACTTGTTTTATAGAATTTTCATTTGTTTCAAAACATATTTCTAACAAGTTACTATCTTCGTTTATTATCTGTGCAGTTTCAATTATTTGTTTTAAAGCAGTAGCTTCTTCTGATTTTTCTATTTCGTACCATTTTTTGCCTTTCATCGTATATTTACTTGGCTGAAGTATAAAAGGCTTTTTGAGATTTTTCTCTCCGGTTTGCAGATTATTTAATAAATTTTCTAAATCATGTGAAGTATTAATTAAGTTTTGGTTTGAAGTTTTTAAATCATCAACAATTTCACTTAATGATTTTATTTCATTTGGATTTACTTCGTCCTCAAAATATTGAGGCATTGAAATCTGATAATCATTTTCTCTTATTTCTTGTAATGTATAAGCTTTGATTTTCGCTATATTGTAAAATTCTTTTTCATCAAAAGTCTCATTATTTAGACATTTTTGAACAATTCTTGAAATATCATCTTCCGAAATATTTTTATCTTTAGGTGTTATGAAATATCTTAAACTATTGTGTGGATTATCTAATTTGTTTTTCCCGACCAAGATTATTTTTTGAATTTTATTTCTTTCTGAAAAGTTGGATTGTATTACCGCTATTAATGAATTATTCATTAAATATCTTCTAAAAGTCATTTTAAATTTATCTTGAGCAGATAGGAAATTATTTGCAAATACGCAAATAAAACTTGTGTTTTCTTTATCTGGAACACTAAATAATATCTTGGACAAAAAAGCATACTCTGATGGAATATTATTGTTCGCACTATATATATTATTTGCACTCAAATTTTGGTACATTTCCCCATATAGTTCGAGTGTATCATTCAGCGGAGGGTCAAATACAAATGTTCTTCCAACAATACTGTTAGAAAAGCGTAAATCCATGTATAAGAAATTTTCCGTCGATAATTTTAAACTAAATCTGGTATTTTCAGCTTTATTTTCTAATAAATTTAAGTATGTATCTGCAATATCTTTGCAATATGAATTAATATCATATCCTATTAAATTTTTTGCATTTAATCCAGCTAATAGTCTGCCTGTACCGACACAGGGATCAATATAATATCTGTTGCTCATTTTTTTAGCAAAACCTTGCATAATTCTTATAGAAAATTCATCTGTCGGAATTAAACCTGATGCTTTTATGTCATTATCAATTAATTGTTGAATTGCTTGAGCAATATCCTTTGAAGGATAGTTTTTTATTAACTCAATAACATAGTATACAAGCTCTCTGATTTGTGCCTGATTAAAAATTGAATATAAATCTGCATATACTTCTTTTAAAATATCTCGAATATCAGCATCAGAAAGGTTATGAATCTCTTTTAGTGTATTAAAATGATTAAATTTATTAGCAAAGAACACCTGTTTTATGGTGTTACAAATTAATGATATGCGTTCTAGTCCATATTTTCCATTTTTGTAGAAACTATCAGCAATTTTATATAATTTTTGTAGAGCGTCTTTATTCTCCATAAGCCCTCCTTGTTAGTTCGCCGGAGAAGGAGTGGTGGAGGAGGGATTGGAACATGATTTTGGCATTTTCCAGTTCAGCTTGTTGTGATTTTATGTATTCCTCTATCTCTTGCACTTTTTCCGCAAAAAGTTCTTGTTGTTCTATTGGTGGAAGAATTATTTTGAATAATTCTAATTGTTGTTTTGTAATAGCCTCTCTGGTTGCACCTTTTGAATTTGCTAAATCCAATAATTTTTGCTTTGTTGTTTGAAAGTATAATAATACATTTAAAAAATAAGGATTTAAACGCCCTGTACATCTTAATATTGACACATGTTGATTAACTCTAGCCGGTAAAATCTCTTTTGGAACAATACAAGTTCTTGCAACAGAAGCTCCTGTTATATTGATCAAAACATCACTTTCTTGTAATTCAACGTTATCTAAAAGTTTTGCTTGTTCATCATTGATAAAAGCAAGATCTTTGTACTGAAAAATACCATCATGAACATTCATACTTCTTACAAAAGAAATTCCTTCTTTTAAATATGATTCCTTACCTCCTCTTGGTGTAGCCCCAGAACCGATTTTAGAACATAATTTTTTTAAACTTTCACAAGGGTAATTTTTATTATTGTTTATAGGGTCTCCGAACATTTCTTGGAAGAGGGCGGGGATGAGGGATTGGGCACTTTCGATACAGGCAGTGCGTAAACGAATTATTTCACTCGCTGCATCTAATACTTTTACAATTTCTTTTACTTCATTTATATCTTTAGGTATTCCTATTTTTATTTTTGAATATTCTGAAATCCAATATCGTTTATGTTGAGTGTTATTAAAAGGCAATATTTGCATTAAATAATACAAATATTTTAAAGTATCATTGTCTTTTGCTTTTAATATTTTCATTGCAGAAGATTTTACTTTAAATTCAAAATCAACAAATTTTGACTCTGTTGTAAAGTCATCAAATATAATTACAGGTGTATTTTGATAAATACCTTCTGTTTCATTTGTATAGCCTAAGATAAAAGATTTTCCTGCTGTTAGAACTGGTGTTGGATAACTATCATTATATTCTTCAGAAGCAACTATATAATTTGTTGGTTGTTCATATTCTAAAAGATTTTCTAATGCGACTTTTTCCCAGTTTTTAGGTATATTTTCAAACATTTAGCTTCCCTCCAAGTTTTTCTTTTAAGGATTCAAGAAGTTCGATTGATTTTCTTTCTGAGTCCAAAAGAATTTGAACATACTCTAGCGGTGTGTGCTCAAAAGTTGGAGGAGTATATTCTATTTTTTTGTATCTTGATGGGAGCAGATTGTATTCATTTTCTCTCAAGTCTTCTATTGATACATTGAAAGATTTGTTTGATTCTGCTTTTGTTTTGTATTTTTCAATGATATCTGGAATATCGTTTTCTTCGATTTCGTTTCTTTTATCATCTAGAGTAAAGCCATCATTTTCCATTTCGTAGAACCAAGTTGATTTAGTTGGTTCGCCTTTTGTAAAGATAAGAACTGCGGTTGCTACACCTGCATAGGGTTTAAAAACTCCTGATGGCATAGAAATTACTGCATCAAGCCTATTTTGCTCAATGAGTTTTTCTCTCAATGTTTTATGAGCTTTTGAATCAGTAGATAAAACACCTGTTGGAATAATTACGGCAGCTCTACCTCCGATATCAAGCATTCGCATAAATTTTGCCATAAAAAGAAGTTCTGTCTTTTTAGTTTTTACGATTGAAGTTATTTTATCTGATACATCATTTTCATCTAAATTACCTGTGAAAGGTGGATTTGCAAGTACCAAAGTATATTTATCTTTTTCATCAGCGTCTTTTGATAAAGAATCTTGCAGTTTTATGTTTTTAGGCTTTATGTTATGCAAAATCATATTCATAAGACCAATTTTATACATTGTAGGGTCAAATTCTCTGCCGAAAAAAACATTATCATCAATATTTTTTCTATCTTCATCACTCAATAGGTCCCCAAATATAGGAGAAATTTCTTTGAAATCATCAGATGTGCCTTGTTCTAAAATATATCTGTAAGCACCGCATAAAAAGCCACCTGTACCACATGCAGGGTCGCAAATTTTATCTTGTGATGTCGGTTGCATTAGTTTTACCATCATTTCGATAATATGACGAGGAGTTCTGAACTGCCCGTTTTGTCCTGCTATTGCAAGTTTATTCAGCATATATTCATAGATATCACCTTTTCTGTCGTTTCCGTCAGAAAAATCCATTTTATCAAGGGTTTGAACAGCGGTATCAAGTAGTGACGGTTTTGTAATTAAACAAACTGAATCTTTTAGTGCAGGGTTAATTTCGCCTAAGAGTGGAAAAACTTTTTCGCGATAAGTTTTTAGCATTTCATCAGCAGATAGTTGTTTGAAATTGCTCCATCTTAAGTTTTCTCTTTTTGCAAAAAATGATTTTCTTGTTTTGCCAAAATGTTTTGCTTTTTTGTCTTTCAAATCCTCTTGAGATTCAAACATCTTAAAAAATATCAAATAAGTCATTTGTTCTACTACTGATATTGGGTTACTTATACCTGAGGACCAAAATTTGTCCCATAATTCGTCAATAATCGCCTTAAATTCTTTATCTGTCATAAATTAACCAACTTTTTGTTTTATTACATAGCCATCAAGAGCATTCATTAATTCTTGGAGCTCTTCATCATTGAAAATATCATATCCAAGTTGAGTAAAAGGCGCCTCATATAATGAACCCAATTTAAAATATTTATTGGCTTTCAGTTGGTTTTCAATTAGTTTTAGGCATTGTAATTGTACAGATGTCAGCGTTGTATGGTTTTCAATAAAATTCTTTATTCTTGATTTAACTTCATTTTCATCAACGCCAATGATTGAGCGGATTAATAAATCAATATCTTGAGCTTTATCCGGATACAGTTTTTCCAGTTGCTTCAAGGTAAAATGCGGGTTTTGTTCAAGAACAATTGAAACAAGGGATTGAATATCTTGTTCTGTTGTTTTTTGCCCTCTTTTGATTTTTTGAAGAACTATATTTTCGCTCGCTATTTTATTTAGGAATTGTTCAATATTATATTTAAAGCCTTCGCCAAACGCTGCAAAAAGATTTAGTTGAAGTTCTTCATTAATCTCGACATCGTCAGTAATATCAATTTCTATAATATCATCATCCAATGCACTTCTTTGACTATACTGCATAATCGGAGCTAGTTCATCTTTGATAGTTTCCATTTCATCAAAATTAAAAGGTGTGCCAAAATTTTGAGATTTAACTTTGTTTATCGTCTCTGTTTTTTCCTTGACCTTGTTAATGGTTTCTCTTAGATGGAAAACTGATTTTCTTATTTTATTTTTTACAAGTTCTATTTTTTTATCTTGTTGCGTTGTTTCAATTTGTCTTTGTTGAAGAATTAACCTTTCAAGCTCTAGCACTTCCAATTGAATTACATTGATTTCAAACTGCATTGCCCTATCTTGCGAAAATGTTGTTTGATGTCTTTTCATCAATGGTCTTACAATAGTATCAAGAACATGTAAAAAATCATCATCCAAGTCTTGCCAATAATAATCAGTTTTTAAGATTTCATCAAGTTTCATTGCGTGTTCTTGAACATCAACTGATTTTTTAGGGAGTGTTTTTATATCATTTTTTAACTGTTCAATGGTCTTATTCAGAATCTTTTCATCGCCTAATTCTTTTGCAGTTACTGCTAGAGAAATCCTCGACATAAAGAGTCTTTCATATAAGGATAGCTGTTCTTTTGGAACATAACCTTCCGGATTTTCTCCAAAGAATTCAAAATTAGAATAATGATCAAAAATTACAAACCCTTCTTTATCTTTGCCAGGCCCAAGTAAGTTTTCACAAAGTCTTGTGCCTCTGCCTATCATCTGCCAGAATTTAACTTTTGAATAAATAGGTTTTGCAAATACAAGATTCAAAATCTCAGGAACGTCAACACCTGTATCTAGCATAGAAACTGAGATTGCAATATTGATATTATTTTCTTGCTCTTCTCCTTTAAAATCATCAAGTAAAAGCGATGCATTAGGATCGTGTGAATCAATTAGCCTTGCATATTTTCCCTTATATTCAGGGTACATTTGATTAAATAAATCTTCAAGAATTTCACCGTGTTTATGGCTTCTTGCAAAAATTATTGTTTTACCTAGTCTACCGTTAGAATCTCTTAGCCCATTATCCATAAGGTTCTTTATTATTTTTCTATTGGTATCTTTATTTGTTATTTGAGATTCAAGTTCACTACTTTCAAAATCAAATTTTTCAGGGTCTTCGACTTGCTCAGCCAGTTCCTGTTTTTGTTTTTGGCTTAGGTCAGAATATTTGATACCTCTTTCAAGAAACTGAGTTTGAACTTTTTGAACTTTATAAGGCACAAGATATTTTTCCTTGATTGCATCATCAAGTTCGTAGCTAAAAGTTGGGTTTCCATCTTCAGTATCAAACATTGAGAATGTGTTTCTTGATATATAATCAACAGGTGTTGCAGTTAAACCGATTTGGAAAGCATCAAAATATTTGAAGATTTCGCCATATACATTATAAATTGAACGGTGAGATTCATCTGCGATTATTAAATCAAAAAATCCTGGTGTATATAGTTGATAAGCCTTTTGCATTGCAGGATAAGTTGCAATATAGACTTTTGAATTCATATTGCCTCTGGTTTCAGAATTCAATAGAACTCTTGATAATGAGTTCAAATGTTTGTTAAAAGCACTATCTGCTTGTTTCCTTAATTCATCTCTATCAACTAAAAATAAAATTCTTTTAACCCAATTAGCATTAACTAAGCCTTTAATAGTTGACATTGCAGTTCTAGTTTTACCTGTTCCTGTTGCCATTACAATAAGTGCTTTTCTTTGACCTACGCTAAAAGCTTCATAGGTCTTTCTAATAGCAGAAATTTGATAATCTCTGTTTGTTATTGATGTATCAATTTCAACGTTTTCTAACGGCATACGGTTTTGTCTTTGGAAAAGTCTTGTCTCAATATCGTCTTTAGAAAACATTCCATAAATGCGTCTAGGAGAATAATTAACATCATCCCAAAAATAAGTCTCAAAACCATTCGTATAGAAAATTAAAGGTCTAAAACCAGTTTCCATTTCAACAGAATTTGCATAATAGAAGGCTTGTGTTTTACCTTCTTTTGGATCTCTTCTAGTCTTTTTAGCTTCTATAATTGCAATAATTTTACCCGTTGCATCATATAAAGCATAATCAATATAACCTTTACCGGAAGGTGTATTTGGCAAATTGCTTACTGCAACTTCACGTTTAACTTCTTCTGTATCATATTCTTTGATTTCACTATTAAAGTTTTCAACTTTTTTGATGTTCCAACCAGCTTCAATAAGCATTTCATCAATTATATAGTTTCTTGTTTGAGCTTCAGTTAAATCACCAAGTCTATCGGTCGTTTCTCTGTTTTCGTTTTGATTATTTATAAATTCTTCTTTAGATGAGACAGTTACTTTACTTAACTGCTCATCTTTAACTTTTAGTTCTGCCTCAAGTTCAGCACTTCTTTTTTTAGCTTCCTCAAGCTCTTTTTCAAGTAAAAGTTTTCTACTTACAGGTCTTTCATAAGGCTTAATAAGAGAGCTATCTCCGCCACAGTTAGTTACATAATGCCAAACACACAAACCCCAAGCATATTTTAGAAGAATATGTGCATTTTCTTTGCTCCCAATATTTGCATGAGTTGCTGAATTTCCCTTTTTTCTTATAATATGAAACACATCCATATATTTAGAATCAATATAGGGTTCTAATTCTTTTAAAAGATCTATTTGTTTTTCATAAGACTTTTCTTGGAAATATCTAAAATAAATATCTTTTGCGATATATTCTGCAATTAAACGCAATTTTGTAAGACAAGACGCAGCGTCAGTGTCTATTAACTCCTCTGCTATAGCTCCAAGTTCAGCCAATTCAGGATATTCATTTTTTAAAAATTCAAAATTGCTCATAGAAAACATCCCTTTTTATTAGTGTAACACAAAAATCCAAAGATACATGTAAGAAAATCTAACACGTTGTAAGATAATTTGACAAAAATAAAAAAATAATTTATACTACACATTAGGAGGTTAAACATGACTAAAGCAAATATAAAACTCAAACTTATAGAAATAATTGAGCACTACTACTCTCAAACATATCCTAGTAATTCTATGCCAGATATTTCATCAAGTAAAGAGGCATTAATTGACCTACTTGCTATTGATAGTTTAATGAGTGTTGAACTCACTATAGACATTTTAGACGGCTTCAATATTAACGATGAAAAAATTCAATCTATATTTACAGATAATGATAAGTTAAAATACCCAAATTATTTAAATATTGATCAAGTTGTTGAGAAAATTTCTACTTATCTAAATTAGGAGTCAAATATATGAAAGAAAACGAGAAACGAAAAATTATTGCAAATAGAATATCACTTGCAAGAGAACGGGCCGGATTAACTCAAAACCAGTTAGCTAAATTATTGAATATCCCAAGGCCATCGGTAGCAGAAATTGAATCTGGAAAACGAAAAGTTTCTGCAGAAGAATTGATATCAATGTCCGACATATTTGAAGTTGATATTAATTGGCTTGCAGGTAAAGGAGAAAATAAAAGTGATGAACAAAGAGATAAAATACAGTTAGCAGCACGAAATCTATCAGGGCTTAAATCTGAAGACATAGATAAAATAGTTGATCTTTTAAATTCTTTAAAACCCAAAGGAGATAGTCATTAATGGAAAATCGTGATCAATTGGTTTTAAAAGCATTGAAAGCAGCAGAACAGCTTAGGAAAAAACTTAACATTAACTCTCTGTCCATAATAGATCCTGTTGATATTGCCTTAAAAATGGGTTGTTCAGTGAGATACGAAAACATAGAATCACTAGAGGGTATGTATGCAAAAGAACCAAGCCCAACAATAATTATAGGGTCATATCGTCCAAATGGAAGAAAAGTTTTTACTTGTGCACATGAATTAGGACATCATTATTTTAATCATGGCACAAAGATTGATCAACTAACAACTCAAAATGTTTCAGGTTTTGACTCTGATGAATTTTTAGTAGATTGTTTCGCAGGTTTTTTATTGATGCCAAAACGAATAGTAATGAATATGTTATCAAAACAAAACATCAACATCAAACATGTAACTGCCATGGAAATTTTCAAACTTTCCTCAATTTTTGGTGTAGGTTATGGAACAATCCTAAATCATTTAACATACTCGCTTAAAATGATTACAAAAGAGCAACTTCGGAATCTGAAAAAATTTACACCAAAAGATATAAAAAGACAGCTTGGTGTTGATACCTCTAACGATTTAATAATAGTTGATAATAATTGGCCGAATAAACCAGTTGATTTACAAGTTGATGATTATATCGCTTGTCCTAAAAGTTTTAAAATTGATAATCATTTTTTAGAAATATCATATGAAGCTAAATCAGCTGAATTTTCTTTTTACAAAGCAAAAAATGTGGGCTATTCAAGAATTTTGAATAATAACTGGGCGGCAAATATAAGAATATCAAGAAGAGAATATTCTGGTTTGGCAAGATATAGATTTTTAAGCGAAGAGGATTAAGTTATGATACATACTATAGAAGAAAAAGATTTACCAACTGCTTGGGCTAAAGCATTCATAAAATGCTATAATGCTCCAAGAGGAAATATTTTACCTATGATTGTTAAGTTTGATGCAACTGCTGATGAGTTCTGGGATAAAGATATTATCAAAATTTTAAATCTGAATCTCAAGCGTACTAAGAATTTTCCTATAGAAACTGTAAGAAATACCATATTCCCGGAATATTTATGGCAAACATCAAATAATGATCGTGAAACTTTATATGCAAGATATTTGAAAATATGGCCTAAGTTGAAAAAGACTCAACAAAACCGATTAGGCAGTTATTTTAAAAGATTAATTGCGTTCGGCGATGCCAAAAATCAAAAAAATCAGTTAGAAGAAATTATTAAAACATGGAATCAGGGTACTCATAGAAAATCAGCTCTTCAAGCTACAATTTTTAATCCGTATGAAGATATATCTAAAGCTCCTAGAAGGGGGTTCCCATGTTTGCAACAAGTGGTCTTTGTCCCCGAAGGATCTAATGGGCAAGAAGGTCTTACTATTGTTGGTTTTTATGCTTCCCAAGACTGTTTTAGCAAAGCTTTTGGTAATTATTGGGGGTTATATTCTCTTGGTAAATTTGTTGCTGAGGCAATGGGTATACCGTTTAAAAGTGTTTGTTGCATTGCTAGCAATTATGTTTTAGGTAGTACAAAAAAGAATTTAAAAGAACTTTATAACGCAATTGTTAATATTATGAAAGAATAATGAAGTATTAGTAGGTTAATAAAATGAAAATAAAATATAAAGACAAATATAATATAGATTCTTGGTATCCAGTAAAAACAACTGAAGTTTTTGATGCATATTGGTATTTTGCAGCAGAAAGACAAGAAATATTTTTTAAAAAATTTTATAATGAAAAACAACCTTGGACACATGATGAAATTTTAAATACATACAAATTTACGAATGCTTATCGTGCTTCAGATCGTGTAAGCCAATATTTAATACGAAATGTTATTTATTCAAACAAATATAATGAAGAAGATTTATTGTTTAGGATATTATTATTTAAAATTTTTAATAAAATTAATACATGGGAAATATTACAAGACAAACTAGGCGAAATATTGTATAAAACGTATTCCTTTGAGACTTACGATAAAATATTACAAGAAACGATGAAAAAAAAGTCTATATATTCTGCAGCATATATAATGCCATCAGGTGGTAATTGCTTTGGTTACCACAAAAAGCATCAAAATAACCTAAAAATGCTTGAAGAAATCATAAGTCCAAAATCATTGATAAAAATAGTGAAGGCAAAGTCTTTACAGCAAGTTTTTACTCATTTGAGAGAATTCCCAATGTTAGGTGATTTTTTGGCATTTCAATATGCTATAGATATAAATTATAGTGAATTAACTAACTTCTCCGAAATGTCATTTGTAGTTCCTGGTCCAGGTGCATATTCTGGAATTCAAAAATGTTTTTCAGATTTTGGAGGATTAAATGAGGTAGATTTAATATATTTAGTTGCAGAGAGACAAGATGAAGAGTTCAAAAAACGTGGTATAAAATTTAGGACGTTAGGAGGTCGACAACTACAATTAATAGATTGTCAAAATCTTTTCTGCGAAATTGATAAATACTCAAGAGTTGCATTTCCTAATGTAAAATCAAAACAAGCAAGAACCAGAATAAAACAGAAATACAAATGTAATTCTTCAAAAATTGATTTTTATTTTCCACCCAAATGGAATATTAATGATAATCTTGGTATAAAGAAATAATAGGAGATCACATTGAAAAATTTTCATCTTAAAGAATTAAAAATAGAACTTACAGATGCATGCAATCTTTGTTGCAAGCATTGTTCTAGTCTGGCGAAGAAAATATCTACAAAAGAGATTTCCCTTAATAAAGCTAAAATAATTATTGAAGAAGCAATAAGAATGGGAGTGGAAGAAATTAAATTTTCTGGCGGGGAACCTCTCTTATGGAAAGGAATTGATGAATTAATAAATATTTTAAATAATAATAATATTAAAACTTGTGTTTATACAACTGGGAATATATCATTATTCAATGAAAAGATAGAAATACTTAAAAGTATGGGATTAAATAGGATAATATTCACCTTATTTTCATCAGATAGAAAACAACACGAAGATGTAACAAAAATAAAAGGTAGTTATAATAAAACTATATCTGCGATAGAAAAATGCGTGTCTTTGAATATTTCAACGGAAATTCATTTTGTCCCATTAGCAAGTAATTATAAAGAATTACCTCAAATAGCTTGGCTTGGGAAAAAAATAGGTGTAAGTAATATAAGTATATTACGTTTAGTACCACAGGGAAGGGCAACTAAACATAAAAAAGAATTCCTCAGTATTGAGCAGAATATTGAATTGCGAGAAATTATTATTACTCTTAGAAAACAAGGATATAATATAAGAGTTGGTTCTCCTTATAATTTTTTAGGTCTTGAAGATAGTAAACCTTGTAATTCCGGTACTGAAGAATTAACAATAAGACCAGATTTGACCATATGTCCTTGCGATGCTTTTAAAGGAATTACACCAAAAGATTTAGGAATTAAAGATAAGTACTATTCATTAAAAAATAACTCTTTAAAAGAATGTTGGGAAAAATCAAATTATTTAAATGAAATCAGAAAATTTTCAACTGATAAAAATTATAAACAGTGTACAACATATAAACAATGTAATTGTGGATGTCTTGGTCAAAAATTTTATTCAATAGGATATCTTAATTATTTATCAGATCCGATGTGTTTAAAGATACAATAAAATTTCTTGTATTTCTATAAATAAAAATTCATATAACTTTCATCTATTGTGTCTTGTTCGATTCCGATGTAGCGAAGCGTTACTGATGGCGAGGAGTGGTTAAAGATTTTTTGCAGGAGTACTATATCATTATATTTTTTATAATGATGATACCCAAATGTCTTCCTTAGTGTATGTGTTCCAATTCTTTCCTTTACCCCAACAGCTTGTGCTGCCTTATTCAAAATTCTATACGCCTGTGCTCTATCCAACCTGCAATGTTTTTGAGTATAAAAAAGAGGTTGCTCTCTCGGCAATCCTTCTACAAATACATCTATCTCCTCTTTTAAAAATCTATTAAGCGGAAATTTCTTATACTTATTCGTCTTTTTCTCTCTAATTTCAATATAATTTTTGCCCTTTACATCCCCAACATCAAGCGATAATATATCAGAGATTCTAAGTCCGGTATTTATTCCAAAGCTGAAAAGTAATGCATTTCTTGGCTTTTTAGCCAGATATTTTCTAATCTTTTGTATATTTTCTATCTTTTTTATAGGTTGTACTATGTTCATTTCAAATTCGCTTAATCCCAGACGATGATTGCTTCTACCATAAGAAAAGTAAAGTCCAATGACACAAAATTAAACACTATTTAAACAATGTTTAAGCGGTATTCGGGCGGGTTGGGTAGAAATACAACACAACTTCATTTTGTTGTATTCTGTATATTAAAATTCTTTTAACAATTTAGTACAATTTTTTTGTACTACAGCCAAAACATCTTTCCCTATTTTATTTTCAAAACTGTTTATAACATCCTCGACAATATCAGGAAGGGTTTCGCACTGATTTTTTATAACCTTTTTTAACTGAGTAAAACTTATATCATTGTCATTTGCCAGTTTTTCAAAATGTCTCAATAAAATCTCATCATGTTTATAATGTCCGCCGATTTTCATTGCCATTTTATTTGATAATTCAGGATAAACTTGAGAGCATAAAATATCGTATGCAGGTGCAAATTT